>NZ_DASYHI010000020.1:0-1122185 GCF_035998675.1 Telluribacter sp. | reverse complement strand
ATTTGGATGGCTCAATTTCAGACGCCGACTGGCTAAGGATTATGAGAAAACCGTAGAATCTTCTGAGGCCATGATACAAATCGCTTTTGCAACCATATTCCTAAATAGAATGCCAAATTAGTTTCCAAAACATAATCTAATATAAAAAATATTCTTTTTCTAAAAACAGAGGAGGGGTTACAAATAATAAAAAGTAGCGGAAAAGACAGGGGCAAACCCGGTAAAAGATTAGTAGCCGGGTACTTCGTGAACGGTAACTTAAAGCTCGGGCAAATGGCTAAATTTCGGTCTTATGCACCTAAAATAACATCGTATGAAAACAAATTACAGAAGTATGAAAATGACCACGGCAGTGGCTTGTTTATCGGTGGCCTTGCTGGTCACGGGTTGTATGAAGGAGGTAGAATTTACCGAAACCCCGCAGGAGGGTAGTCCTGCCACTTCGGCCCGGGTGGCCGTGGACGAGTACGTGCCCAACGAGCTGATTGTGAAGTTCAAGGCCGGACTTGACAACTCAAGGAAGGCCGAGGCGCTGGCCAGGGTTAGTGGTATTATTTCGGAGCGTGTCCTGACCAGAATGATGGAAAGAACCGGCGACCGGGAGGGAATAGTAGTGGTTAGGACTCCGGCTGCAGTACTGGATGCCATGGCAAGGCTAAAGGGGCTACCCGAAATTGAGTACGCCGAGCCCAACTACATTTATACCTATGATGCGGTTTCCAACGACCCTTCTTACACTAACGGATCGCTGTGGGGAATGTACGGTGATGCTACCAGCCCCGCCAATCAGTTTGGCAGCCAGGCTGGTGAAGCCTGGGCAGCAGGTAGAACCGGTTCAAATACGGTCATTGTCGGGATTATCGACGAAGGGGTTCAGGTGGAACATCCCGATCTGAAAGCAAATATGTGGGTGAATCCTTTTGATCCCGTAGACGGCAGAGACAATGATGGCAATGGCTACGTAGATGACATTAATGGCTGGGACTTTGATGGTAATAATAACTCGGTCTATGACGGTGGAAACAAGGGGTCTCTTGATAAGCACGGTACGCACGTAGCCGGCACTATCGGGGGCTTAGGCGGTAACGGCACCGGAGTAGCCGGAGTAAGCTGGCAGGTAAAAATGATTTCCTGTAAATTTCTGGGCCGCCGCGGTGGTACCACTACCAGCGCCATCAAAGCCGTTGACTATTTAACCGACCTGAAAATTCGCCATGGGATTGATCTGATTGCCAGCAACAACTCCTGGGGCGGCGGTGGCTTTTCGCAGGCTTTAAAGGACGCTATTGATCGGGCCAATGCTCAGAGCATCCTGTTTATTGCAGCCGCTGGCAATGGAGGTAGTGACGGAGTAGGCGATGACAACGATGTAACGGCCAATTATCCTTCTAACTATACCAGTGCCAACGTTATTGCCGTGGCCTCCATCACCAACACGGGTGCGAAGTCCGGTTTCTCTAACTATGGCGCTACCACGGTTGATCTGGGCGCACCCGGTTCAAGCATCTATTCGACCCTGCCTCCGGCTACCTACGGTACTTACAGTGGTACCTCTATGGCTACTCCCCACGTTACGGGTGGTGCCGTCCTACGGGCAGCAGCAAGTACCAACCGAGGCGCTAATCTGAAAGCTGACATCTTAAACGCCGCTGTTCCTACGGCATCCCTTTCAGGTAAGTGTGTAACGGGTGGCCGTCTCAACGTTAGTGGATTCTGATTTTTCAATAAGCCTTTTGCAGAGCGGGCTACCCTTTTGGGTAGCCCGCTTATTTTTTAAAGGTCTTAGAAATCTCAATATGTACCAGTACCTACACGACCAGGTTCCAGCCGGGACGGTACTCGCGCTTCACGTACTGGTTGGCTGGTTCGAAGTTCGTGATCCGCATGTTAGGGGCATCATAGTACAGTTTCTTACGACCATTGTACCGGTCGCTGGGGCGCTTAGCGGTTGGGTTATCCCGCAACATCCAGCTGCGCAACGCCAGGTTCCCGATCAGGATGCTCTCGGTAAAGGGAGCCGCGTACTCAAACGGTGAGCTGGTAACACCTTTGCCGTGGCCGGCTATGCAGGCATTGACCCATTGCAGGTAATGGTTTTCGTCGGGAACCCGGGCAATGGTTTCGGGTATATTGAGTCCTTCGTTGTTTTTGAGCGGAAGCAGGCGCGGATTGGCCCCGTAGCAGTCGGCCATCAGTTTTCCTTTGGAACCAATAAAAAGTACCCCTCCATCCGGATTACCAAAAGCCTCACCCGGATTTAGTTCTTCGGGTAGTTCGGGCAAAATACCCCCATCATACCAGCTCACTTTGATGTTTCCTTTGTTGTCCTGGCGGGGGTAGTCGAGGTGGATGGAAGTAGTAAAAGGCGTCCAGTCGGGGTTGTGATCCTGCTCGCGTAGAGTAAAGGTCCAGGTACCTCCCACGCTGCACTCTACGGATTTAGGGTAGTCGATGGGCAGAATCCGGAACACGGGGTCCATGATATGGCAGGCCATATCGCCCAGGGCACCGGTACCGTAGGGCCACCAGCCCCGCCAGTTCCAGGGCAGGTAGGCTTCGTTGTAAGGTACCTTCGGCGCGGGGCCGAGCCACAGGTCAAAGTCCAGTTCCTTGGGTACTTCGTAGGTTTTATCGGTAGGTACCGCCTGCGGCCATACGGGACGGTTGGTCCAGCAAAGTACCTTGTTTACATCCCCGATGATGCCGCTATTATAGATTTCCTTCATGCGCCGCACCCCGTTGCCGGAGCCGCCCTGGTTACCCATTTGGGTCACTACCTTGTACTTCTTGGCGGCCTGTCCCAGCATACGCGCTTCGTAGATGTCGTGGGTCAGCGGTTTCTGAGTATAAACGTGCTTGCCCAACTGCATAGCGGCCAGGGTCGCTACGGCGTGGGTATTGTCGGGGGTAGAGATGGAGCAGGCGTCGATGTTGTTCTTTTCTTTGGCCAGCATCTCCCGGAAATCGCGGTAGTAGGGGGCCTTGGGAAAGGCAGTGCGGGAGTCGGCCGCTCTCCGGTCGTCCACGTCGCAGAGGGCTACGATGTTAACATGGGGACTTTTGGCAAAGGCTGCCAGGTCGCTTTTGCCTTTACCACCCACGCCAATACCCGCAATGTTGAGTTTATCGCTAGGGGCTACAAAGCCCTTCCCCAGTACATGCCGGGGTACAATAAAGAAACTGGTCGCCGCCAGGGAAGAGCTTTTCAGGAAGCTGCGGCGGGTCGTATTACTCTCGGTAGATGTTTTCTGGTCCATAGGTTATTGGAATGGGGTTTAAAAATAGGGTGGGCGGGGAGCATCCGGAAGCCTCACCGGACTATCTGTACAAACAATTGGAACAAAATGTGATTATTGAAGTATAATTTAGGAATAAGTACTGAGATTAGGGTAGTTTGTACTAGTAATTAGCCAAATAAATTTTATAAAGTACTTAATGGGGAAAGATGTAAACGGATAGTAATATACTGGTTGAAAAACAGCTAATTTAACCATAACTGACCCATAACATGAAAAACATACTGGTTGCCGTTGATATCGATACCGAAAGCCGGGAATTGGTCCGGATGGCGGCCGAACTGGCCGAAAAGCTTCGGGCTAGAGTCTGGATTGTACACGTCACCGCCGCCGAACCCGACTTTGTGGGTTATGGAGTAGGGCCGCAGTACATTCGCGACATCCGGGCGGAGGACCTGCGCGATGAGCATAGGTACCTGGGCGAGTATTGCCGCAATTTGCGGGACCGGGGCATCGAAGCCGAGGCACTGCTGATTCAGGGCCCCACCGTAAAGATGATCCTGGCGGAGGCTCAGAAGCTGGAGATAGATTTGGTGGTCATAGGTACCCACGACCACGGTTTTCTGTACAATGCCTTCTCCGAAAACACCGCCCTGGAACTGGTCAAAAAAGGCCGTATTCCCATTCTGACGGTACCGCTTTGATTAATTAAGAATTAAGAATTAGTAGTGTATGAAGGAATTTAAGTTTAGCCCCGTAGGGGCGGTACTTTAGTAGAAATGATTTGAAAATGAAGATTTTAGCTCCGTAGGAGCGGAACATGTAATAAATAGGTGTCACCCGGCAACGGCCGACCGTCTACGTGGCTCAAATTGCCTGTGATTACTAATCTGCTACTAAGGTTTGTCTGCCTCTGGGGCCGCTTTTGCACCAAAAATAATTCCTTCGTACACTACTGATTATACCTCTTTAATTATTACTTACCTCCCCGGAGGTTTTGTTAATATCCTCGCTTTCAAGTACCTTTTTGGAGTAGCCGTTCAGGGCAACGTTAATCATAGCCTGGCCCATGCGGCTGGTGGTGGTATAATACCTGGGGTACTTGCTGATGAGCGGTTGGAGCGGCGCCAGCACCATGTACAGAAGATTGTAAAGCCGGGTTTTAGAGCGGATACCCCGCTGGGGCTGGATAAAAGCGGGCCGGAACATATACACCGCCCGAAAGGGTAGGGCGAGCAGCCTATTTTCGGTGTGACCTTTGACGCGTGCCCACATGGAACTCCCCTGAGTACTGCTGTCGGTACCCGCTCCCGAAACGTAGCAGAAAGTGAGGTCAGGAGAATGGGTCAGTAGCGTAGTGGCAAAGTGCAGCGTAAGGTCGTGGGTAGTGCGGCTGTAGGCCGCCTCGGACATACCGGCCGACGATACCCCCAGACAAAAGTAGCAGGCGTTGTAGCCGGTTAAGTCTGCTTCAATGGCTGATAGCTCAAAGAAATCCTTCACCAATACCTCCCGCAATTTTGGGTGTGTCATCTCTAGCAATTGCCGATTTACCAGCAGTACCGACTCCACCCGCGGGTCGTCCAGGCACTCCAGCAGTACTCCCTTACCAACCATGCCGGTCGCTCCCGTAATAATGGCTCTGATTTTCATGCTGTAGGCTGTATGCTTTAGGCTGTAAGCTAACCAAAAAAAAGAGAGACGCAATATTTTGCGTCTCTACGGATCAATTGTTTTCATTATTAACTTTTCACTCTTCACTACACTAACTACATTCTCAAATTCCGCAGGAATGCAATGCTGATGGGTACCTGACGGGAAATGTTCGGACTTTCGTCTTCGATGTAGTAGTACTTGATGCTACTCTTGTCGGCCGCTTTCATGATCGTGGGCAGGTCCAGCTGACCGGTACCGAGGGCTACGTCGTTTTCGACCGGAGTACCGCCGGACATGTTACCCTGCACCCCTTTCTTCAGGTCTTTCACGTGCATGAGCTTGAAGCGATTGGGATAGCGTTTCAGGATTTCGGCCGGGTTCTTACCGGGAAAGAAGGTCCATAGAATATCCATCTCAAAGCTTACGTTATTGGGGTCCGTTTTTTGTACGATGTAGTCAAACAGCGTCACGTCCTTACCCTTTACTTCAGAAGCTACCTCGGTCGGTACGGGCTGAAACTCGAAGCCGTGGTTGTGGTAGCAGAAGGTGAGGCCGTGCTCGTCTTTGAGGGTTTTGCCGAAGCGATTAAAATCCTCGACCGTTTTCTTCGCCATATCCAGCGTAAAATCGCCTTTGTGGGGAATCCAGGCTACCCGCACAAACTCCGCACCCAGGGTCTTGGCGTTGGCGGCTACCTGGTCTATTTTATTTTCCAGATCCGGGTAACCTACGCCAAAGGAAGTACAGCGCATCCCGCGCTCGTCCAGCATGGCCCGGATGTCCTTGGCTGTCCGGCCAAACAGGTTCGAGAACTCCATGTTGGTTATTCCCAGGGCTTTGATGGTGTCCAGGGTAGCGGCTACATCTTTCTGAAAACTGTGCCGGTAGGTGTAGGATACCATACCCAGCTTAGGATCACCGGCTTTGTCGGGAAAAAGGGCTTTACCTTTCTGGGCAAAGGCTGAGGATACGGTCATCAGGCCAATGGTAATGGCTACTATGAGTATTTTTTTCATACTTTTTAAATAGTTAATAGTAATCGGCACTCAGCCGGTGTAGCAATAAAAGCAGATTGTGGGGCGGATCTCCTGACCGGTTTACCTGCTTACGTCATAGGAAGCAGGACATAAAAACTCTTGTCGAATAGAGTTGATTGCTAAGGTACGCCTGAACAATGAATTGTCTACGAATGGCAGGAACGGCCTAGTGATTATTCGTCTGTGCATACCCGGTACTGGGGGAAATCAATCAAATAAAAAAGTCACCCCAGCTACTACTTTCGTACCAGATCCGGGGTGACTTTTTATGCTTTTACCCCATGCCGTTATAGCAAATAGTACTGCTCCCAGCCTTTCCGCGGGGCGGCTCCTGCGAGCAGGAAATTGGCCAGGGGATGGTTGGTGATCCGCTTGGTTTTCCGGTCAAACTCGAGCCGGGTATTGAGTCGCTGGGCCAGTACGCCCAGGGCGAATACCTGGCTCAGCGGCCCGGCTATGGCAAACGACGACCGGGCCTTTTCCTCGCCTTTGCAGGCTTTAAGGAAATTGGCGAAGTGGTTGGAGGGGCTCGCTGGCACCACGGGTAGCTTCGAGGCCATATCTTTGGCTTTGTCCTCCGGAATAATGGATAAAGTACTTCCGTGCGAACCTCCCTTAAAGGTCAGGTCTTTGCTATAAATGATCTTGCCCGGGTTCAATTTGGCCGGTTGCATTTGTCCGTTGCTGGGCGGGGGAATGTTGGGGTCCAGTTCGGAAACGCCGTAACCCTTAGGCACGGCCGGAATATTGTTCAGGCCATCCTTCCAGGTAATCTCCACCGGTGGCATACTACCCCGTTTCGGAAATTTAAAGGAGAGCGTAGTGGACATCGGGAAGAAAAACGGATTATGCCCGTCCAGCATTACGGGGGTTATTTCGTTGGGTAAGCCCAGGTCCAGAAACTCATGGGCGGTATCGATGATATGCGCGCCCCAGTCGCCCAGTGTCCCCATCCCGAAGTCGTACCAGCAGCGCCACTGTCCGTTCACAAAGTCTTTCTGGTAGTCGTGGTTCTGAGCGGTCATCAGCCAGGTATCCCAATCCAGTGACTTTGGTATGGGTTCGCCTTTGGGAAAACTCGTCATTTTTGGGTCCCAGTCGTGCCAGCGGCGGCGGCTGTTCATGTGGGCGGTAATGGCTGTTACATCCTTAATAATGCCGGCATCCTTCCAGGCTTTGAACTGAAAATAGTTGGCCTCCGAATGCCCCTGATTTCCCATCTGCGTGGCTACCTTGTATTTTTCGGCACCCTTCATCATCAGCTCCACCTCCTGGAAAGTCCGGGCCATGGGTTTTTCCACGTACACGTGTTTACCCAGCGACATGGCCAGCATGGTAATGGGGAAGTGGGCAAAGTCAGGCACCCCTACACTTACGGCATCAATCTGGCTACCCATTTTATCGAACATCACGCGGAAGTCCTGAAAACGGGGTACATCCGGCAACATCTTCAGTACATCAAGGGTTTGCGGCGCGCCCATGTCCACATCACAGAAAGCCACGATGTTGGCCAGCCCCGTGGCGTGCAGTGCTTTGGTAATTTCGGCTCCTCTGTTCCCGATTCCGATACACGCCAGATTTACTTTATCGCTGGGAGCCACGTGGCCCAGCGATTTTCCGATCACTCTGGACGGAACCACCGTTACCCCAGCGGCTGCTCCCAGAGCGCCCAGTTTTACAAAGTTTCTTCTATTCATATTGTATTAATTTTCCACTTTTGATCTATTGACGACAAAAAGTACCTTCTGCCCCCAAAGGGCTCGGAAATGGTCGATACACCGTGTTATACCTCGTTTTCTATTTCTTCTTCATTATGCTTCTTCAAAATAGCATTCAACAATTTCAGGGAGTAAAATCTGTTGCTTTTTATGAAAGACTTGAATAGTGGTTTCAATTCCGCAATCATTCCCTTTTCTCTTGCAGTGGAGAGAATTCCTATGGTTCCTATACATTGTATATTGAAATTTTCAGCAATGGCTCTTGCTTTTTTATCATCAATTAACAAGAAATCAGCATTCAGCTCTTTATATAAAATCACTGATTCTGATTCACCATAATCCATTACAAACGTAAGCTCATTGAATGATGATATCAACTTAACCTTGCCCTCAAAATAAACCGCAATTCTCTGATAATGGTCCGTAGTCTTATCTTTTGTCAGTTCTTCCCAAACGGCATTGGGAATAAAGATGGTATCAAACAAGGCATCCAGAATCTCTAATTTGTCGATGATAGCTAATGAGAATATTGGTCCCGAATCTGCAATGACTAATCCGTTTTTCATTTATTTTAGCTTTTCAATGTCCCCCAGGATGTCTTCCAAATCCAAAGTAGAAATTGGGATTTTGCTCTCTGAAAGAAAGGACTCAAACTGAAACCGTGACATTTCGGCGATCTGTGCAGCTTTTCCGATAGTAACTTTTTGTTGGACGTAAAGTTGAGTAGCTAAGGAAACTTTTATCCGTTTCTTAAGCTCATTTTCCGATTCATTTAAAGTCAAAAGAATATCGGAAGGCAGGTCGATGTTTATTGTCTGTAAAGTCATAGTCTACTTTTTTCTATATGAATACGTCGTACAGGCACTGGTAGTTTTTTCATCAGGCATTCGATCCTTGAAAACAACAGTAGCAGCGTTTATACTTCCAAATATACGGATAACTACCCATCATTAGCAGGGCTTTCTGATAAAACCAAAACCCGCCCGCGCCTCCATCGGCGGGCATACCCAGTACCTATTTTCTATCAAAATGGACAATAGGATGAATCGCACCTGAAAATTCAATAGATTTTGGTTAGATTTAAAAATTCCCTGTTCACTGCCATTAAGTAGACTCTACCTGTGAATTTTACTGACTTTGAAAACCGCTGGAAAACCGCCGGCGGCGCCGAACGCGCCAACTATGGCCTTTTTTTACAGGATCTTTGTGACCTGATAGGGGTACCCCACCCGGACCCCACTACCGACAACCCCGCTAATGATGCCTACGTACTGGAGCGGGCGGTAGAGTTTGTAAATGGGTCCAGGAAGAGTATCGGACGTATAGACCTTTACAAACGGGGCTGCTTTATATTGGAAACCAAGCAGGGACGGTCCACGGGCGATACCCCCGACCAGCAAAAGGCGGCTGACCGGGCCGAACTGGGGCTTGACCCCGAAAAACGCCGCAAAGGCCACGCCGTACGGGGCACCGTCAAATGGGAGCAAATGATGCAGGCGGCGCGTCAGCAGGCGCTGGGGTACGTACGCGCCCTGCCCGCCACCGAACCCCGGCCGGTGTTTGTGCTGGTGGCCGACGTGGGCTATTGTATTGACCTGTACACCAACTTCACCGGCGTGGGTGACACCTACGTACCGTTTCCGGACCAGACCCGCTACCGCCTCTCCCTGAACAGCCTGGCCGGGGAGGAAACGCGAAACCTCCTGCGGCAGATATTTACGGACCCCCGCGAACTGGACCCCAGTCGTCGGTCGGCCCGGGTTACGCGGGAGCTGGCGGGCTACCTCGCCAACTTGTCGGCCCAACTGGAGCGGGCGGGACACGCGCCTGACCTGGTAGCCCAGTTTCTGATGCGCTGCCTGTTTACCATGTTTGCTGAGGATGTAGGGCTCATTCCCGAAAAATCATTTCTGGGACTATTGCAGAAGTACGCGGGCGACGACCTGCGTGAGTACCTGCCCGATGCCCTGCAGAGCCTGTGGCATACCATGGATGCCGGAGGCTTTTCGCCCGACCTGAAAGCCCGCCTGCGGCGGTTCAACGGAAAGCTGTTTCACGATGCCACGGCCCTGCCCCTGACTGCCGACCAGATAGAGCTGCTGCTGGAAGCCGCCAAAGCCGACTGGACTACCGTAGAGCCCGCCATATTTGGCACCCTGCTGGAACGCGCCCTCGACCCCCGCGAGCGCCACAAGCTGGGTGCCCACTATACCCCGCGCCGCTACGTGGAGCGACTGGTACTACCTACTGTGCTGGAGCCGCTGCGTCAGGAATGGGCCGCCGCCCAGGCCGCCGCGGCCCGCCTTCTGGACGAAGATAAACCCAAAAAAGCCCGGGACGAGCTGGTACGCTTCCTGAACCGCCTTACCTCCATCCGGATTCTGGACCCGGCCTGCGGCTCGGGTAACTTCCTGTACGTAACGCTCGAACACCTCAAACGGCTGGAAGGTGAAGTCTTGGCGGCCATCAACAGCTACGGACAAACGGCCGTGTTAGACCTGGGCGGTGGTACTACCGTAAGCCCGCGCCAGCTGCTGGGACTGGAACTGAACCCCCGCGCCGCGGCCATTGCCGACGTGGTACTTAAGATAGGGTACCTGCAGTGGCACCTGCGTACCAACGGAGCCAGCGAACTGCGCGAACCCCTGCTCGACGAGTACGAGAACATCCGGCAGCAGGACGCGGTACTTACCTATGACGAAGGGTTTCTGAATGCTAAACCGACCGAATGGCCGAAAGCAGATTTTATTATTGGTAATCCGCCCTTTGTTGGAGATAAGGCTATGAGGGGCGCATTGGGTGACGCCTACGTGGAAGCTTTACGGAAAACGTATAAAAATGTGGTACCTGAATCGGCTGATTTGGTTATGTACTGGTGGGAAAAAGCGGCTGAAATTGTCCGACAGGGAAAAGCCGAAACGTTTGGCTTTATTACGACCAATTCAATCACGCAAACCTTCAATCGACGCCTCATTCAACGTCATCTGGAGGCGGAACCTCCCTTGTCTCTCACCTTTGCCATTCCTGACCACCCGTGGGTAGACAGCGCTCAGGGGGCGGCAGTACGAATTGCCATGAGTGTAGCGCGGGCGGGTACACACACAGGAACTTTGGCAACGGTTACTCACGAGGTGGCAACAAACGACGATGATGCATACGAAGTAGAGCTTGCTGAAAGGGGCGGAACTATCAACACAGATTTTACGGTCGGAGCCGATGTTGCCGGAACTTATGCGCTCAAAGCCAACATGGGAATTACCAGCAATGGTATGATGCTGGCTGGTTCTGGATTTATCGTGACATTAGAAGAAGCCAGAAAACTTGGCCTGGGTACTAATCCAAAAATTGATGCCCGCATCCGCCCTTATCGCAACGGAAAGGACTTAACTTCCCGGCCCCGTGGCGTATTCCTGATTGATTTATTTGGGTTAAATGAAACCCAAGTCATAACAGGATTTCCTGAATTATACCAGCACGTTTATACATACGTAAAGCCAGAGCGAGACCAAAATAACCGCAAGAAACTGAAAGAAATATGGTGGGAATTTGGAGAAACAAGAAAAGGTCTGCGAAGCGCTATACAATGTCTTTCCCGTTACATAGCTACACCAGAAACGGCTAAGCATCGTTTGTTCCAGTTCCTGGACACGGATATTACTCCTGACCATATGCTGGTGGCTATTGCTTTGGACGATGCACAATATTTAGGAATACTTTCAAGCAGCTTTCATGTCGTTTGGGCCTTGGCAACAGGAGGGGATTTGGGGGGTAACACTCCAAGATATAATAGCTCCCGTTGTTTCCAAACCTTCCCCTTTCCCGACGCCACCCCGGAGCAGCAGGAGCGCATCCGGCAACTGGCTGAGCAACTGGACCTCCACCGCAAACGCCAGCATGCGCAGTACCCCACGCTGACGCTCACCGACCTGTACAACGTGGTAGAAAAGCTGAAAACCGGGGAGCCCCTTACCGCCAAAGAACAAACTACCCACCAGCAGGGCCTGGCCTCGGTAGTACTCAGCCTGCACCAGCAACTGGACGCCGCCGTGGCCGAAGCCTACGGCTGGCCCACCGACCTGCCCGAAGCCGAGGTACTTAACCGCCTCGTGCGCCTCAACCACGAGCGCGCCCGCGAAGAACTGGCGGGGCACATCAGGTACCTGCGTCCGGACTACCAGGCCCCCAAAGTACCAGGGCAGCCGCAACTGGGACTGGAACTCGCTACGGCAACTACAAAGCCCGCCGGTGCAACAGGTGCCGCCGCACCGGGTGCCACTACACCAGCCGGAATTACCGGGCCTATGGAATGGCCGAAGGAACTGGCCCAGCAGATGCAGGCCATCCGGGACGTGGTACAGCAGGCAGGTCAGCCGCTGAGTATAGAGCAGGTAGCCAAACGCTTCCAGCGTACCAAAGCCGACAAAGTACATCCGCTCCTGGACACCCTGGCGGCGCTGTCGCTGCTCCGGCAAACCGAAGAGGGCGCGTATGTAGGGTAATAAAACTACCCACTTCCATGCGGCCTGCTAAGAGAGGCTCCTACTTTCCGGTTTAGTACTGTACCTAACGCTCATTAAAGTACTTCTCCACTACTTCCTTAGGCTGCCATTGATCAGGCTTGCGCTCAATGGTGCGGTAGTCCCAGCTGAGCGGAAGTACCGCAGCGGCGGTCAGAGGGAGGTGATCCCCGTATAGCTGCTGCTGGGTTTGCATTACTTCCAGCATCTTCTGCACCCGCCGGGCGTGCTCCGGCTTCCGGGCCAGGTTCACCAGCTCGTAGGGGTCGTTCTGCAGGTCAAAGAGCAGGGTATGGTCCACGGCCGGGTACCGGATTAGTTTGTAGCGCTCATCCCGCACCGACCGCTGGAAGTCCATGTAGGCGTTCAGGATGTAGGGCCGGACTGACTGCGCCTTGCCCTGAATAATGGGCAGCAGCGTTTTTCCGTCAATACCCGTAGGCTGGCTAACACCTGCGTACTGGCATAGTGTCGGGAACAGGTCGAAGAGGTAGGCAAATGCCTCTGTTTTTTTATTCTTCGGGATGCCCTTGCCAGCCAGGATCAGGGGTACGTGCATGGAGTGTTCGTACACGCTCTGCTTGCCCAGCAGGCCGTGGCTTCCCAATGCCAGCCCATTGTCCGATGTAAATACAATGAGGGTATTCTTATCAAGGCCCTTTTCGCGCAGCTTCCGGATTAGTCGGCCCACGGAGCGGTCCAGGTGGGTGATAAGCGCGTAGTACTCGGCAGTCTGCGCGCGGATCACCTCCGGCGTCCGCGGAAAGGGAGCCAGCAGTTCGTCCCGAATGCTCATGGAATTACCAAAGCTGAACGGATGCAACGACATGAAATTGGGCGGCAACGGTACTTCCTGCTCATTGTATAGGGCCAGGTCGGCGGGCAGTGGTGAGCGCGGGTCGTGGGGTACGCTGTACGGGACGTAGGCAAAAAAGGGCTTGCGGCCATCATGTTGGTCCAGGAACTCCAATGCTGTGTCGGTAAAAATATCCGTCGAAAAGCCCTTTTTGACGGGTTCTGTGAAGGCACCATCGGGTTTAAGATCGCGGAGAGTTACCTCAAAGTGGTTGGCCATACCACCCAGCAGCAGATTACGGGCCTGGTCAAAACTCCTGCCTATGACTTCCGGTTCGTTGTGCCACTTACCGGTCAGGAAGGTAGTGTAGCCGTTCTGCCGGAGGTGAATCGGCAGCGTATGCACGCCTTTGAGTTTGTCTTTCACCCGAAAGTAGCTTTGTCCGCTCATGAGCATGGCCCGGCTTGGGGCGCAGACCGCGCCGTGGTGCCCTCCCAGTATATAAGCATTGGTAAAGAGCGTTCCGGCTCTGGCCAGACTATCCAACACGGGTGTCTTGACGTACCCATTCCCGTAGCAGCCCAGCGCGTCGGCCCGCAGGTCATCGGCAAAGATGAACAGGATGTTGGGACGGGTGGATTGGGCAAAAGTTAAGCTGGAAACCCCAGGCAGGAGGTGCAGCAGGCCGTAGAAGATGAGGCAGAACGGACTAAGTGGACGTTGCAGACGCAGCGCCCGGAGGGTCGCGATGCCCTTGCAAACCGGACGGGAAAGAAACTGGACGTACTTTTTCATCAAAAGGGAAAATTGGCTTCGGAATGAGATGTATACTCTAAAAGTCATTTTGCAGCCGATTCTAGTCTAGTTCAAAAGATTATTTGGACCGCCGTTTATAGATGGGATTTTTTTTTCCGATGGAAGACATTACCCAACGAGCTGCGGGAGTCTTATACAATCGGCCCGGTATGATCCTTTTATGGATCAAAACTTTTAATGATTAAAATAATGATTGCAATGAAGAAAAAATTTATTTCCGGTACGCTGTTCGTAGCGGCAGTATGTGGTGTAACGGCCTGTGAAGACCATCGCGACAGCCCGAACGCGGCCTTTCCTGAACGCATTGAATTTGTGGCGGAGCGGCAGTACCCCGAGGGGATTGCCTACTCGTCTCAATTGGATCGCTTTATCATTACTTCTCTTACCCAGGGTAAACTGGGTACCGTAAGCCCCAGTGGTCAGTATCAGGACCTGCTGTCGGTACCTGAGCTGATCAGTGGAGTGGGGGTGAAGGTAGCCAATGGCCGCATTTTCGTAGCCAACAGCGACAACGGAGTTTCCACCAAAAGCAGCCCCCAAACGGTTCGGAAAACGGCCGAATTGCTGGTGTTCGATCTCAGCACCCGCAAGCTGGAAAGGCGGGTAGACCTGGATGACCTACTACCGGGTGTGAACCATTTTGCCAATGACCTGGCCCTTGACCCCAACGGTAAGGTATACGTAACGGATTCATTTTCTCCGGTGATATACCAGGTAACCGCCGACGGACAGGCCAGCGTACTGGTACGCGATGAGGCCCGCTTTTCAAGTCCGACCTTTGGCCTGAATGGTATCGTGTACCACCCCAACGGGTACCTGATCGTGGCCAATACGGGAGCCGGAAAGCTGTACAAAGTAGACCTCAACAACGGCAACGCTGTAACGGAAGTAGGAGGCATCAGCAGCCTGCCGGGCGACGGCCTCACACTCGTAGGTACTACCGACCTGTACGTGGTGACGGGCAGCGGCAGCCGTGTGGCACTGGTCCGGAGCAACGACAACTTCTCGACCGCCTCGGTAGTCCGAACGGACGAAACGGGCTACTCCATGGCCACCACCAGTACCTACGTGAACGAGGAAATTTTTACGCTCAACGCGCGCATCGGGGAGATTGGCGCGGCCATGGGCGACCCTTCCAAACTACAATCCGATACGTATAGCATTCAGCAATTCAGATAGTACATAACTACCCTGGTTCTTTCCCAGGCGAACATCAGGAAGGCAGTTCTGTACACGATAGTACGGAACTGCCTTTCTTAATTTTAGGTAAGAAATAGAATCGCTATCCTCCTAATTCAGCATTAAAAATAACTTCCCACCGCTGCCCGTTATGCTTCAAAAGAGTAAGAGCGTTGACGGTGAATTCTCTTTCGTAAGGCAGTTGGGAGAAGTAAGCCCAGGCATCCCGGAATACCTGGCGCTGCAGGTCCTTGAAGGCCACGGTCATGTGGGCGTGAAAAGGGCGGTCGTCGGGTTGGACATTCAATTGCTGATAAAATACCTCCGCCGTCACCCGCTGGCAGCGCCGCAGTGCCTCATCTATTACCACATCCACAAAAATCACTCTATTCCGCGCGGCGGACCGCCCAAAGTGATCAAATCCCTGAAGCTGTACCGGGAAGGGCGCTAGCCGGGAAGCAGCTACCGACATCGTTTCGGGCAGGGTAGTGGCTTCTTCGTTCGACAACTTAAACGGGGGGATGATCGTAATGTGCGGAGGTGATTTTAAGGCGTGTCGGCTGCTGAACTGCTCCGCCGCTATTTGTTTGAACTCCGTCACTTCCTGCTGAATCCGTTCATCCGGCAGGAGGGCCACAAAAAAGAGAGCTTGGTTGGCAGGTACAGGCATGGCTCGGGCAGGTTGATTCAACTGGTAAGACTATCCCTCCTCCAACAGAGGGTACTTTACCAACCATTGCAGGAGCCGGGATGTTGCCATAATGGATTTTCGGACGGGGGAGAAAGCCGTAATCAGCCACCGCCATCGCCGCTTTATTCACTCATCAGTAACATGTTGGGTCGGGTTCAGCCGCGGACAAGCATCAAGGGTAAAGGAGGTACTTTTTTCGCATTACTTTATAGTCGCTTAGGCCAGGTTCCCAACTTTGGCGGATTTCATTTTCGGATTTGCCATCTATAATCTGCTGCCTGATCTGGGCAGATCCGATAAGTCGTTCAATCACCCCCATTTCTTTACTCAGACTGGAGTCAAAAAACTTTTCTTTGTGGGGAGAAGCTTTGTAGAGCTCCATCAGCCATTGCAGATTAATCAGTTTCTTTTTTCTCAGTTGCTCAACATCAAACTTTCGCAAATCAAGGCCGTAACAAACCTGATTCATAAAAAGCGGCGTTTCGGCCATGCCCTTGATGCTGGTCGGGGTGAAAGAGAATTCATATTTACCTTTCAACTCCGGACTCCCAAGTACCGTAAACGGGAAATATGTACCACGGCCGTGGTTAAGGTAAGTGCCCTCAAACAGGCAGGTAGACGGATACAACATGACTGCCTGTTGGGTATTTAAATTGGGCGACGGACTTACCGGCAAATCATACGGCATATCGTGGTTGTAGTTAGCCACTTCAATGATTTTTAGCTTGCACTTTACTTTATTGGTCAGCCAGCCTTCCCCATTAGCCATCTGAGCAAATTCACCAACCGTTAATCCATGGGACATAGGTAGCGGAAACATGCCAATACCCGATTTAAATTGCATATCGAGTATGGGGCCATCAATCAGATATCCATTAGGATTGGGTCTGTCAAGAATGAGTAGTTCCTTGCCGTATTCATGACACGCCTCCATCAAGCGGGACAAGGCATTGATATTGGTGTAAAATCGGCAGCCTACATCCTGAAGGTCATAAATCAGCAGGTCTACATCAGCAAGATCCTCTTTTGTAGGTTTGTTTTTCCTGCCGTATAATGATACGATAGGGATACCCGTAGCCTGATCGGCTTCATCAGCTATGGCTGTTCCGGCACTGGCATTGCCGCGAAAGCCATGTTCCGGACCAAACACCTTTACAATAGTAACGCCCAGTCTATGAAGGCTATCCACCAGATGAGTCTTCCCAATAATGGAAGTTTGATTAGCAAGAATTGCTACCTTTTTGCCTTTCAAGTAAGGCACGTACATATCCGTTTGTTCTGCACCGGTTCTTAACTGATCTTTTTCGGTAGCCACAACGGAAGTAGATGGACTTTTGCCTTGTATGCAAAAGCTCAGTACAGCAATAAGGGAAAGGAGAAGTTTCATGACTATATTTCTGGGGTTTGTGAATAATTCGATTAGCTCGTTGTGCCGCAGCATCGTGTGGCCGCTGGCGGTAAAACTAGGCTCTTAAGGTACCTACGAGAAGTACCCCAGGCCTCCGGCCATTTCATGGGGCAATTTGAGAAATTTATCGGTTTAGCCGAACCTCTTATATACATTTGTCATTTATTATAAAAGATTTTTTCGCTCCATTTTAGCGAATCCGGAAAAGGGAGACTGTATTTAGCGAAATCGGACCAAAACATCAATATACTGTTTTTGGACGGATCTTCTGAAGAAAGAATAACAGGAAAGGCCCTGCCTTCTACGTGCTTCCATTTGTCCTCTGTAAAATGGACAAAATAGCGTTGGTATTTATAATCGCGATAGTCTTTAAAAATCTGGCCCTGGTAAGAGTACTGGTAGTGGAACCTTATAAAAAGTATCGAGGCCCTGGACTTGTGTACTTTTTCGATATTAACTATTGTTGCCGTATCGTAGGTCTGATTTTTAATTATTTCTTTCTTCTCACGGATTCTCTTGATGCTCACATACAGCGATGGTAAGGTCATTATTACAAATCCCCACACCGCAAAAAACATAGCTCACTCAAATTCTGATTTCGATTCTTTAGGAACGCCTTCCATCATATCTTTTGCAGCTTTTAGTGAGTCGGGATTCAGGATCTACTTCATGACTGGCTACTTGAATACTGTCAACCCAAGGTGTTGGTCTTTACTTATTCTTCCTTAGCCAGTCCCAACGTTTTGCCCAATCCAGTAAAGCATCATTTTTCCATTTCAGGATTGTTTTTCCTCCCTGTATCTTTCCATCGTACAGGTCTGGGTCGGATTTATCCGTATACCAGTTATCTCCCAGTTTATAATCAGTTGTATGCTTTTTGCCGGGCCAGTAGTTGTCAACTACAATGGTCCCCTCATGCCCGTCGAGTTCAGAGATAAGAGAAGTGAATCTATATTTTAGTGTTTCAGCTTTTTTAGGTATATATCTGAGGGCATAGTCTCCGTTGCCACGATAGTATCCTGGCCACTTTTGCACTGTCTTCTCATAAGGGACCTCCATCCAAAAGCAAACTGAATCTGCCGGGATGTCCATTTCAGGACCTTTGAAATGAAATTCAAGAATAGAACAAAAAGCTACCGTATCCTCTAAACTTGTTGTTCCATTAATAACAATACGGGGGCTGTGATTGAACTTCTCAAAACTTCCACCCCAACTTTCCCGCGTGGGATCATCAGGATTTCCATCCATCATATAAAGAAGGGAAGGCGTATCTCCCATTTTGATTTCACCCTTGTAGTAATTTTTAAAGTCTTTTCCCAAGTACCCAGCTCCACTTATATATCGATCATAATAATCTGAACCTTCTATTCTATCCAGGGCATCATTATTAGAAAAGAATCCGTAGTAGCTTGAATTGACTTCAATGAACCAGAGTCCTGGGAAGTTCTCAGCGATATAGGCGTAACTATTCGCACTCCACTTTTTGTTGGGGCCTCCGATCCAATACACTTTTATCCTGCTCTGAATTCCGGGTTCATCATGTAGTGCCTGTGCCAAATCATCCAAACCACCCCAAACTAATATCCAAAGTGGTTGTGGACTTTCCTTTTTTGCACATTTAATAATCCACTCCGAGCCTTCGGTGGCCTCCATGTACCCTTTGTATGGTGCTCCTCCCAGTCTGCCTTGTTTTGTTATTGAACGCAGGTAGTCGGGTGCCGCCAGACCTTTGTTATGCTTCCGGAGTTGTGGCAAATCTTTTTCGTACAGACTAATCATACGTAAGATCTCTCCTTTACTCCCTGTACCGTAGGAAGGGGACGAAACAAGACCCTCCATCGTAAACTGATTGCTATACATCAGCAAATGGGCCATGGATTGATTGTCATCAGGGTCAGTGCCACCTATATCTGTACTTATTAGTATTCTTGGCTTAACAGGTACAGGGCTTTGCGCTCTGGTTATGGTTGTTAGAAAGCAAAGTGCAATAACCAGGATTGATTTATTCATTTTAGTATTTCATCGAATCAGAACAAATATGCTATTATAAGCCTCTGAATTGCAGACGACATATCTGTGTACGCACCCTGTTTGGTTGGTGGTAGTAAATTATCTGGTAACCGTATTTATTTTCTTTGTATTAAAATAGCTTCTGCTAGGGCTTATGCTTTGTTATGTCGATACAATTGATGCACTAACAAACCTGTAATCACCTTTGAATTTACCACTACCAAAATTTGCTTTACATTTTCTGTATTGCCTCTTTCTGTTATAATTATTTTATCTTTTAACTTTGCCAAACGTTTCTAATTCAATAAATTTTGACTTAAATAAGCCAGGTGGAAGCTTCTTCTGTAGGAGTTGATGAAAGTTCTCATCATGAGTAGACAGAATAATTTGCTTTTTGCTATTAACCACGATACTTCTTAGTAAGTCGATAGTAGAAAGCACATTTATACTATCCATAGATTGAATAGGATCATCAATGAAAATACAATCTACTGGATTTTCTTTTTCATCACATGCATTCAGTGCTTTTGCTAGGAATATGCTTAGGCTAAGAATGTTTAATTGTGCTGTGCTGAAATAAAGATTAGGAATTAGGAAACGATCCTGATCTTTATTGGTGACACTCACATTCAGTTGTGGCTTATCGTCAGTGAAATCGCAAATGAATTTAATCTGTTTGTACTCAGGGTGGGGATCCATCTTCCGATAGATATCATTGATCAGGTCTTCATAAAAGAAAGATTTAATCTGCTCATCAATGAATGATGACACTTTTTTCTTTTCTACTTCTAGTTCAGGCTTTACTTTTAATTTGAGTAGCTTAATACGTTTGCGGATCTCTATGTCAGTTTGTTTGGCTCTTTCAAATTTTAAATAAGGTAGCACATTTTCTTTTAACTGCAGCAACAAGGAATAATGCTCATTCAGTTTATCTTGGATGGTGGTGTTTTCCTTTATTTTAAAACGTCTTTCATTTAACATTTTTTCTATTTGCTTACGTGAAGCACCGCTCACTTGTATACTCAGCTTCGACTCGACGAATTGTTCAAAAGAAACCAGCTCCCGTTGTAATATTTTTTTTTGGGATTGGATGGCCTGCAATTGCTCTTCACAACTTTTTTGGTCATTGTTTTTTAAATTACTTTCAATAGCTGCTTGTCGCTGATGTAAGACATTTACCTCTTCTTGATGACTGAGTAGTTTGCTTTCCAAATTAACTAATCTTTGTTCGTATAACTTTTCTGAAAAAGACTGAGTTTCAAACCATTTTTGATGAAAAAGTAATACCTGATTATATGTACTGTCAGCCGCAAGAGTCGTTAACGTTTCCTTCCGCATTAATAGGTGTTTGGTCAGCAATTCGAGCTGCTCCGAATCCTGGTCGATTTCCTTGGATAGTTTTGACTGCTCTGCATACATTGATTCGATTACTTTTTTGTTTACTTCCAATTCATACTGCAGCTTTTCTTTGTATGTTTCCGGATCGCTGCTTCCAAAATAGGTCTGTATCTTTAGCGACTCTTCTGAAAGAAGCTTAAGTCTATCTTCTAGCATTAACTCCTGCAGCATCTGATTGGCTAAAGTTTCCTCTGCTTCTCGCCAGGGTATATCAAGTTGTGTAAGATGGCCAGAAATGGTATCGATCAACCCAGATAAGCACTCTTTTTTATTTATTCTTATTGCTAGAAGGCTTGTCTCTACAACTGCCTTTTGTTGTAGGTAAGACATAAGTTGACTTGGAAGTACCTTATTGTTGGACAGGGTTCTTGCCAACGCATCATAACTTTCAAAGGCATAGGTACACAGAGGACAGGATGATGCTCGGGTGCTATGAATTATCTCAATTCCTTTTGCAATGAATTGTTCTAAATCTGAAATAAGGCTGTTTTGTCTCTGAATAAGTTCATCCAGTGATAAAATTTCTTGAGCCAGATCTTCTTCTGAAGTCTCGATCTGGTGGATCTCTGCTACTGGATCTTGGTATGATGCCAAGATCTCAGGTGATAGCTCAGTCAGCTGTTCGTTCTGCAATTGACTGAGCGCTATTTGCAAAGTTGTCCTTTCCTTTGCTAAACGATTCACCTCTTCCTTTACGAGTTCAATGTCCGCCTGGATAACTTCCTTTTTCTTTAACAGATCAGTAGTGTTAATTTTGAGTTTTATCATAATCTCCTCCTTTAAGGGAAGATCATTAATTTTCTGTGTAAGATCTTGAAGCTGTTTTAGTTGGTTTGCTATTTTTACTTGTATGTCTGTGTCTTCCAATCTCAATACAGCCAGTTTCTCTTCCAGTTGTTTGATTATTAGATTGTTTTCAGCTTGTTGCTTTTCATTGAGTTGAATCTGCCGAACAACTTCGCTGTACAGTGGGAAAGATGCCATCAGTCTTGTAAGCTCATCTCTTGCCTTTAACGTTAGCTTTGTCTTTTCGTTGACAACAGCGACTGCTTGTTGTACTTCCTGCTTTTGCTTAAAGTCTTTCAACAGATCAGCCATCAATTCCTCTGTTTTTTCCAGTTCCTCCAATAGCTGCTTTAATTGAAAGTATTTATCGATATTTGGTGTGCTGTTATCACCGATGAAAGCCGTTTCAATGAAAGAAATGCTCTGCTCATCACGTTGCATAGAAAAGTTGGCTTCGTTTTGCTTTTCTGATATAATATTTGTAAAATGAAGCAAGTCTTTTTCAGTTGGGCTGCCTTCCAGTAGTGGCAAGTTCACTCCTAGCTGATTGGCTTTGCTAATCTGCTCATTGATCTTGGTGAGGATCTCAGTATCGCCATCAAATGTCAGTTCTAGTTGAAGGCCTTTTAGCTGCTCCTGTAAACTTGTAATGGTGTTTTCGTTTGTTCTCAAAAGTGAGATAAGATCACGGTAATACTGGTCGAGTTCCATATCACCGAAATAATCAATGAAGGTGCGGTACCGATCACTGCCGTTATCTTCTTTTAAAAATGCATCGATCCATTCCTGTGATAAAATCACCTGTTGAAAATATGATCGAACTGTCTCTTTTTCCTTGAATTTATAATCTATGCTACCCTTCCGTTTTATTTCGATCTTGTTTTCGATGGGAGAGTCCGATGCGGTGGTGTACAGCCTAACAAATCCTTCTAGGTCAGTGGCATCCCTATTTTTAAGGATATATTGCTGCTCAAGTTCATTAATATTTTTTTCGGATTTTGCGACTTCTAAGTTAAACTTGTGTTTGCGCAGAAAGCGGTGGATATTTTTAGTGTAGCCCCATTCAACAGCATCGTAGAAAGAGGTTTTTCCAAAGCCGTTGGGGGCATAGATTGAAACGAAATCCGCATACTCATTTGGTGTTAGCTCAAAATCGAAGGTGCCATCCGCTACATGTGCATAAGCCCTGAATGCCTGAATCTCAACTTTTTTGAATTTCATTGATAAAATGTGTTTCAATGGTTTTTAGTATCTGTACCGATACATCATCTATCTTTTTCTTATTTCCGGTACGAGGAACAGTAGCAATGGCCTGCGCCAGTAATTCGTTTTTTCCGAAACCGGCTCTTGATGATTTCATGTTGACCTTTGGTAGTGTGAAGAGAACATTCCGGTTAGTGATATGCTCGTCAATTATATCCTTGATGTCAGGAGGTGTAAGTGTACCCTTAAAATTATCAATAACAATCTTACGGCTGGATATAGGATCATTTTCAATCCTGAATTTCAAGCCACGGTTAACTAGCGTGTCGACAAGATAAAACAGGTAGAAGTTCCAGCGTTCAAACTCAGACTCAATCTTGGACTGGTAGTGAAAGGCAATGGCATTAGACAAAGATTGCCATTCTTCTTCTAGTACCTGCGATGTGGAACACTGCAGGAAAAAGGAATGAATGGTACCTTGGTATTCTGTATGCTCAATATGACATTGCACATTCGGAAAAGTTTGCCGAATAAATGCATGAAGGCTATCAGTCAGTTTTGAATAATTGCTCATACTCGTTTTTTAGTTTTGCCAATAGCTCTATGTCGTTGTTGATGTCTCGGTATTCTAGGTATTTTTTGGAAATGGTTTTATTCTTAAAGTAGTCAAGGTGTACAAATCGAAATTTATCAAAAGGGTAACTAATGCCGTCATCTATTTTCAGCTTTGATCTATCAGTTTGTCTCTTAACTTGGGTGATCAGCGGAATACCATATGGAAGTTCATATCCATCATTGTGTGGCGGGTTCGGTGTCCCAATGACTACCAGCCCATTTTCGCGGAGTCCGCGGAAATCAGAATAAAGAATGTTTTGTAGTTCCCCCGACCAATCACCCTCAGTATTGGAAAATAGCATTCGAAAGGAATTGAAAACTTCTTCCAGCTCTTCACTACTGTGCACTTTTTCCTTGGCAATGTTGAGGATGATAAGGAATTCAAGCCAAGCGATCCAAATATTTCTAGTTTGAAGTACTTCCTGTGGTTGTTGGTTGATTAATAACTTGATGTTGAAAAACTCTTTTATAAAATAGGGTGTTGTCTTACTCTGGACAATCTGAACTGTTCTGGTCTTTAAGTACTCAATAGCATAAGCCACGTCATCTGTATACAAGCCGGCCTGCAAGTTAAATACATAGTCCTTCAGATAAGAAAAACACCGCATGTAGGGAGCACAGAGAGTTGTCAGTTCACTAGAGTATAGTAGGATAATTTCATCAAAGCTGCATAACGGAGAAAATAAAATATTTCCTAACTGCTCGTTTCCGGGAACCATCCGGTTCTGTACACCTGCTAGCAACAGATATTTTCCTTTTATTTTGAGGATGCCCCCACCAGACTGTCCTTTGATTTCCTCGTGATTTGGTGCTCCCTCCACCCGAGCCTCCCTAAATTCACCTTTCTGTTCCTTGATTACCACGTCTTCATTGTTGCGGTACCATTCAGGAATAGGCGTG
Source organism: Telluribacter sp. (assembly GCF_035998675.1). NCBI lineage: Bacteria > Pseudomonadati > Bacteroidota > Cytophagia > Cytophagales > Spirosomataceae > Telluribacter > Telluribacter sp. The sequence goes on along the minus strand of NZ_DASYHI010000020.1, from coordinate 1,098,219 downwards.
GAGGTATTGCGGCGGATATAAGGATAGCCTGACAGAAAGTAACCTTTACGATCTGTCAACACGTCATCGGCCCTAATGAGATAGTCAAGCCCATCTTGCTTTTCAATCTTAAGGATGGCAATGTCTTTATCTGGATGCGGAAAATAGTTAACGCCTTTATGTAAAGTGCCAAATGATATTTTGTGTAATTCAGGTCCTCCTTCTCCCAAACGACTACGGCTGATGAGGATCTCTTTTGTGGTGAGTTCCCCGGCTTCAATAAAAATATGTTTGGCGGTTAATACATAAGAACATTGCTCCTCTGTCATTGGTTGAAACAGACAGCCGCTGCCGGTGTGCACACAAACAATGTATTCCTGTAGTTGGTCAATGGTCATATGTAAACTCTTCGTTTTGACAGGACAAAGGACGGAAATCCGGAAAGTCTTGGTAATCCTGCTCGGTAAAGACCTTTGAAATTACCTGTGAATAGTTAAAATAGAGCGTTGCTTTCGGGTAATGGCTAATCAGTCGAGCCAATAACTGTTTATCTGGATGATTGTGGACATCTCCATTGGTACTGATGACAAAAGTATTTGATTCAATCATATCGAACATAGCGGTACTGCTATTAGCTTTGCTTCCATGGTGGGATAGTTTGACTAGCGCTGCCTGCACCGGTTTTTCTTTTGAAAAGCCCAAATTCTTGAGCGATTCAACTACTATCGATGGATGAGCATCAGCCAAGAAAAGACAATCTGTATTTTGGTAGCGCAACAAAAAAGCAATCGAAGATCCATTGTGCGGTGCAGTATCTTCGGTAAAGAGGTCACTTTCTATAAGTGCTTTCAACGTATGATGGTAATCATCAGTACCACCTCCAGTATCAGTTGAGGGGGTTTCCCTATCCCATTTTCTTCGCAGACTTTGCAATTTTTCCTCATTGGGTGAAAGTATATAAAAGGTTATACCCTGCGCTTCTTTTTTATCGCCTGCTATAATCAACTGTCTTTTCCATATGCCGTATTTAGTGATATAATTCTCAAATACAACGCCTTGCCTAATACTGGTGTCCGGGTTGGATGGATCGGTCACTTCTAATTTGATTAAGTTTTCTTCTACCTCAGACTCATTAAAATATTCATTGATGAGTCGTCCGGAGTTGAACCATACGCTGCCAATCAGTAGATGTGCCTCTTGGTCCTTGCCCAACCATTTCAAGATTCCACCAATGTGATCATCATCTACATGAGTCAAGATCAACAGGTCAATCTTTTCTCCCCTTTCCTTGATGGTAGCAATGAGCAGCTTTAATTCTCCGTCTTCCCACCGTTGCTTGGCATTCTTGAACTCATACGCACGAGAAGTGCCACCATCTATGAGAATATTCATATATGCTTCATGTACTTTGAAGCGTATATGAATACAGTCCCCATTGCGAGCCTGAAGAAATTTTATAGTCATAAGATAACAAAATGATTGAAATAGATCGCAGCTTAGTAATGCCGCCAGTAAAAGTCTGTGATTAAGGAGAATCAATCCCACCTCGAGAGAATGCCAAGCGTAATATGCGATAGTAAGTTATGATGTTTTTCTTGCCTGATAGCTGTTTGGATTATAATCATACCACCAAGTTTCAAAAAATACCATTAGCTAATACCATAAAGGTTATAATTTTATCAAACGGTACTTGCGGAGTCACTGAAGAAGGTTATATAGTTTATCTGCTAAATTTATTTTTTTAGCACCAGAACCCAGTCCTCACCACCCGCCGGAGGAGTAGCGGTAAGTACTCCCTTACTGGTCTGTACCTTACCCGCCGTAGTCTGATTACTCACCGGATTGAACCATTGCGCACTGTAGGTAGTGTTGGAGGGGTTATAGAGTTGAATAGGGGTAGACGTAGGCAGGTAGGCGACGAGGGTGTTGCCGTCGTCGGTGCGGGATACCGATACGAAGTGGTTGGCCTGCTTGTCTCCGGGCTGGGCTACCAGCAGGTCGGGGGCGGGTTTGAGGTTCCACCATTCCAATTGCTTCATGAACCGGGCCAGGTACCCTACCTGTAGGCTGCCGGGTAGCTTGATGCTCTCGTCCCAGCGGCTCATGCCTTCGCCTTTGCTGGCGTGGTTCAGGATATCCTCGCCTTTGCGCAGCCAGGGCCAGAGACCGTAGGCGCCGTAGGTAATTCCGGCGGTGGGGGCGTTGAGGATACTCCAGTAGCTGGCATTCCGGATATCAATGGCTTTGATGTTCGGGCTGGTTTCTTCGTAGACCGGCTCCATGTTTATGAGTGCACGGGCCGGCAGTTTGTCCCACATACGGGCTACGGGGCCTTTAGTCATAAAATTTACGGCCCGGTCTGAGCGGTTATGACCCGACTGGTAGCCTACAATATCCAGCCAGGGTTCGTTGGCGTAGACCTCGCCGATCCAGGAGCCGCCGCCGGGGTGCTGGGCTACTACGCCCGGCGGTCGGGCGTTCCCGTGCTCATCGCCGAACACGCCGCGCCCGATGCTTTTCCAGCGCTGCTCGTACTGGTCGGTATACTTGCCGTCGCCACCCAGAATCCAGATCACCTGATTGCCGCCGTAGCGAGCCACCATGTAGCGGGCCAGCAGAATGGCCTCTTCCTCGGGCAGGTAGTAGCCGGGGCTCAGTTCGCGACCCTGAAAAGTTGGCAGCGCCCACAGCAACACCGGTGCCGCCACCAAGCCGTATTCGTTGATCTTGTCCACCTTGCCGTCGAGGTGCTGGAAGAAGGAAGGGTTGATTTTAATCTTGCCACTACCCTCGATGGCCACTTCACCACGGCTGTTCTTGTCGCCGCCGCGCCACTGGGTGGTCACAAACTGGATGACACTGTAGCCGTTCTGCGCGCGCTGGGCCAAGTAGGTATCCCACTCGGCTTCGGTGGATTTGAGTGTACCGTTCCAGGCGGTGCAGGCAGTCCAGAAAAAGGGGGTACCGTCGGCGTGGGTGAGGTGATAGCTGCCGCGGGGCCGTATGATGCTTCCGTGCTGGTAAATGTCGTGCTTGCTCGTATTGGCGCTTACCTGAAAGGTACCCTTCTGACGGTGCAGTCCGGTGTTGGTGGTATCGGAGCAGAGGGTTTCCCAGGTCCAGCTACCGGTTTCGTCGGGGGCTATACGTACCTTCCAGTTGCGGACCCCATCCCAGAAACCATTGATATTTTTGGTGCGGCCGCTGGGGGAGGTGAAGCGCACGCTGAAGTTCTTGACGTTATAAATGGGGTTTTCGTAGTCTTTGCTGCTGGTGAACCCCTGTTCGTAACGGGTCCAGACGGGAGTCTGGGCGAAGGCGGTGGACACACAGCCGATAACGGCCACGAAAAATAAAAGTACTAACTGGATAGATGGAGTCTTCATCAGAGCAAAAATCAAAGGGCTTGGTAGGGAAATGCTTTTGTAACTGAAAGACGATTTTCAACTAAACTACCCTACGACATTGTCCATAATTTCGACCGGAACTCCTTTGATTATACGTACAGTATTTTTATATTTGTACGTATAATAAGAAGATTATGACCACCAAACTTACCCTAAAACTGGATAAAGAGGTAATTGAAAAAGCTAAGGCTTACGCCGAAGCGCACCAAAAAAGCCTGTCTAAACTGATTGAGGGCTATTTACAGCTCCTGGTAACGCAGGAGGAAGCCGAAGCAAAGGATGAAGTACCTCTTTCTCCTTTTGTGAAAAACTTATGTACCGGTGTACAACTACCAGCTGACCTGGATACAAAAAAGACTTATGGCGATTACCTAGCAGAGAAATACAAATGACTATCTCCCGGTTATTTTTGGATACCAACGTAGTGCTGGATTTGCTGGGTGAGCGCCCCCCCTTTTACCACACAGTGGCTCAACTGGCCTCGCTTGCAGATTACGGAAAAGTTACTCTGGTCGTTTCGTCCTTGTCTTTCGCTACGGTCAATTATTTCCTGACGAAATTTGAAGGAACGGAGATAGCCAGGGAGAAGCTCCGAAAATTTAGAATTCTATCCGAAGTGGCGGCGGTTGATGAGTCGGCGGTGGATAAAGCCCTGCTGTCAGATTTTACTGATTTTGAAGATGCCATTCAATACTACGCTGCCCTGCAATCAGCCTGCGGCCTCATCATCACCCGAAACCAAAAAGATTTCAGGAAAGCACAGCTTCCGGTTATGACAGCGGAGGAATACCTGCGGACGTTAGTCAGCTCATGAAGGTTTAGTAGAATTATTCCTGCTTTACTCGGTTCGCTTCATTACTCTTTTTCTCCAACTCCGTCCAGGCCGGAGGCTCTACGCCCAGCAGGTGTCGCACGAAGAAATCGCGGCGCTTGTGCTCGCCGTAGTCGCCGCCCGACGAGTGGGCCATGTTGGGTACCATCAAAAAGTCAAAGTCTTTGTTGGCCTTGATGAGGGCGTTGACGAGTTGCATGGTGGAAGCGGGGTCCACATTATCGTCTACCTCACCCAGGATGAGCAGGAGCTTGCCCTGTAATTTGGAAGCGTTGGTCACGTTGGAACACTCGGCGTAGTGTGGACCAACGGGGTAGCCCATCCACTGCTCATTCCACCAGATCTTGTCCATCCGGTTATCGTGGCAGCCGCAGGACGAAACTGCCACTTTGTAAAAGTCAGGATGAAACAGCAGGGCGCCCGTAGAACTTTGTCCACCGGCCGAGGTACCGTAGATCCCCACCCGGTCCAGGTCCAGTTCGGGGTGTTTCTGGGCGGCGGCTTTCAGCCACAGCATGCGGTCGGGCAATCCGGCGTCTTTGAGATTTTTCCAGCACAGGTCGTGGAAAGCCTTGGAACGCTGGGAGGTACCCATGCCGTCGAGCTGCACCACGATGAAGCCCAGCTCGGCCAGCTCAAACATGGAGCGGTTGCTGGTCATGAACGACTTAGGCGTGAAAGCCGAGTGAGGACCGGCGTAAATGTTCTCAATGATGGGGTACTTTTTGGCGGGGTCAAAATTGGTAGGGCGGATGATGATTCCCCAGATGTCGGTGGTGCTGTCGCGGCCTTTGGCCGTAAAGACTTCCGGAGCGCGCCAGCCGGTTTTCTGCCATTCCGATATGTCGGCTTTTTCCAGCTCCATTAGTACCTTCCCGTCGGCAGCCGAGCGAAGTACCGTTACCGGCGGCATATCAACGCGGGAGTAGCTGTCGATGAAGTAGGTATAGTCGGGGGAGAACGTGGCGGAATGGTTGGCGTTTTCAGCAGTGAGAGGTACTAGGCCCGTGCCGTCCAGGTTGACGCGGTAGTACTGCACAAAGTAGGGGTCCTGGCCGGGTACCTTACCACTGGCAGCGAAAGTAACGGTCCGCTTCTTTTCGTCCACGTTCATCACTTGCCGTACTACCCATTCGCCTTTGGTAATCTGGTTTTTGACTTTGCCGGTTGCTGCATCGTACAGGTACAGGTGATTCCAGCCGTCCCGCTCGGAGGCCCAGATGATCTGCTTGCCGTCGGCCAGGTCGTGCCGGTAGCGCTTGCCGCTGTAGTCAATGAAGGTAGGGCTCTTCTCCTCAATGAGCGGACGTATACTGCCATCCGTAGCTTTTACCTCCAGTACCCGGTACAGCTGGTGGCCGCGCTGGTTGTACTCAAAGGTAAAGGTCTGGCTGTCCTTGCGCCAGTCCACCCGCGACAGGTTATAGGCCTGATTGAACAGAGCGTCATCAATGGAAATGTGTTTGTTCTGGTCCAGCAGGAACAGCTGCGGGCGGCGGATGGGCAGCGCGTCGCCGGGTTTGAGGTACTCGCGGTTTTCGAGTTTGGGCTGAAGCTGGTCGTCGGGCGAAGACCGTACAAAGTGGATCAGGTGCTTCTCATTGGGCCGCACCTTCATCGTCACGATTTTCCTCGAATCGGGCGACCAGCGGATTTGGTCAGAATAGTAGTCGCCTTCGGAGCCATCAAAGCTGAGCTGGATTTCTTCTCTGGATTTTTCGGAGCGAACGTACAGGTTATGATTTTTCAGGTAGGCCGTGCGGGTACTGTCGGGTGAGTACACCGGCCGGGTCGACTGCTCCTTCTGGCTGCTGGCCCAGTAGGGGCGGCTTTCGTCCCTTATCGGTTCTTTTTTGGTTAGCTGCTTGGAGGCCAGCGTATAGCCCCATACGTAGCCCTCCGCCCGGAATTCAATCTGCTGGTCGTCCTGAGAGTAGGTAAAGGTCGAAAACGGAAGTTTGTAGGCTTCAACCGGCTTTTGGGTAGCTGCGGCCAACTGCCGGGCCAGTTGCTCGTGGTCAAAGGCCAGCGCTTTGGTCTGGGTAACCGGTTGAATGGCGATAAATTCCTTGCCCCGTGGGGTCTGGATCAGGTACCAGCCCCGCTGCCCGCTGGCCGACCAGCTACTATTTTGCGGCGCATAGTACACCTTGTCTTTCAACTGGGTCTTAAGCCGCTCTGAGCGCTGGTAGTCTTCCAGTTTTCCCTGGGCGGAGGCAGCAAGTCTCAGGCAAAGGAACATGGCCAGGGCCAGCAGGGGGCGGAGAGTAGGTATAGTTAATTTCATGGTAAACGGGCTTAAACAACAGTCACCCGGTCAAACCGGGTGACTGCCATGATTTCATTTAGAAAGATAGAAAAAGCACGAAACTACCAGTTACTCCACCAGAAAAGCATCCAGGGCTTTGGTGGGACGGCCGTCGTCGCCCCAGGTGCTGAGGCCGTATTTCGACCAGCTCCGGGCACCCTGGGGTTCCCAGTACAGTACCCCCAGGCCTTTGTTGTTAGGTACCGCCTTTACTTTCTGCTGCACCGCCACCAGCATATCGTAGGTGTTTTGCACTTTGTGATCCTCGCCGCCTACTTCTACCACCATCACTTCTTTGTCGTAGCGGGCGGCCAGGTCGGTGAGGTTAGCCCCCAGGTCGCCGATGGACTCGGTGTAGTCGGGTTTGCCTTTGAGCCAGTAGGGGTAGTAGGAGAGGCCAATCACGTCGTATTTAGCACCGTGCTTTTGGGCGTTATCAAACCAGTTTCTGAACCGGGCGCTGTTGTTTCCCTGGTCCAGGTGCAGCACTATTTTGGAACGGGGGTTCACGGCTTTTACAGCCTCGTAACCTTTATTGATCAGTTGCGCCAGTTGGGGCCAGTTGGCCGTACTGCCCTCGGGATAAATCATGCCACCGGGCGTTTCGTTGCCGATTTGTACCCATTCGGGCTGTACGCCCGCGGCTTTGAGGGCGCTCATGACGTCAAAGGTGTAGTTGTAGACATCGTTCAGAAGCTGGGGGAAGTCGTGGCCTTCCCAGGCTTTGGGCTTGTTTTGTTTGCCGGGGTCGGCCCAGGTGTCGCTGTAATGGAAGTTTAGCATGACGCGCATGCCCCACTTCTGAGCCCGTACCGCCAGGGCCACGGTTTCTTCTTTGCTACTATGGCCGCTCCGGGGGTTGTCGGACGGATTCACCCAGGTACGTAGCCGGACGGTATTGAAGCCGTGGTCTTTCAGGATCTGGAAACAGTCCTGTGCTACACCCGCGTCGTTGTAAAAAGTATAGCCGGTGGCCTCCATCTGGGGCAGCCAGCTGATGTCGCCGCCTTTGGCAAAGGCAGGGGTCTGGGTTTTAGTACCGGGTGTGCGGGTAGCGCATCCGGCCAGAAGAAGGAGACCAAAGGCAATGGTTACTATGGATTTCTTACTGGGTAAATGGGTACCAGGTTTTTTCATTGTGGATGGTCCTGAGGTGGTATTTTAGTTAGCATAAATTCGCAGGGCTGTATAGGGTGTAGTGGTGTGGAATTTGAATAACCCGGGCTTTATCGTCGCTTGTTCCGTCACCTGCATATTCCAGGTGTCAATTACGTCCATTTTGTAGTTTTTGGTACCCGTCAGATTAATTTCAATAGTCTGGTCAGTCCCTGCCGTATAGGCCAGGTAGTAGGCACCCGGCTTGGACAGCAGAAACTGGTTGGTGTTAAAGTTTTTTGGGTCGCCGTTGTCACGAAATTCGGGCGTCATTTCCTGAATCGGGGCCTGCTCCATGACCGTGCGAAAGTACCGGATTCGCTCCGGACTTTCGCCCACCAGTTGACCTCCTTTGGCCCACCAGCGTACTTCGTTACCCTCATCGGCCTGGTTGGAAAAGGTATCGCCGTGGGTGCCGTAGCCTCCGCTCAGCCCCGCCATCCAGAAATAACTGGCCATGTCCTTCCCCTTCATGTTACCCCAGCCGCTTTTTACATCGCCCTCGTAACGCATTTCGTCAAAGAGCAGGGGTTTCCGGTACTTGTTCCGCCACTTAATGGCATTGTAAAACTGGGCCGTCTGGGTACTTAGGTGGGTAACCCAGGGGCGGGTATGGTCATAGAAATGGTCTTCCGAATCGTACCAGTTGTGGATGCCCCGCAGGCGCTGGTGCGGGTCTTCTTTCTGCAGCAGGGTACCTATCGCTTCCCAGTCTATGGCCTGTTTAATTTTGGGCTCGTCCCACTCGTTGGCCAGCGACCACCACACGTTGCGGTAGGCCGACAGGCGGGCGATCATGGTTCGCACGTACCGCTCATTCATGGCGGCGCCCATAGAGGCGTACCCCCAGACATCGTAGGGATGAAACAGGATCACGTCGGCCTGGATGCCCATTTCAGCAAGTTGCTGTACTCTTTTTTCAAAATTCCGGAAAAATTCGTAGTGGGGTTGGGTAAAGTCATTGGTAGTACCTTCCCGTTTGAACGGATACGCCCAGGGCTCGGTCTTGTTGCCATACTGGTAGTACTTTGGAAAAACGCACATCCTGATTTTATTGAACGGAGCTCCCGCCAGGGTCTCTATGGTTTTGTCCTGAATGGACTGTTTTACGCTGGTCCACTGGTAGGCCGTTGTCCCGACGGCATAGTAGGGGGTGCCGTCGGCGTACTGCAGGTAGTAGGTGTTCACAATTTTTACGGGGCCGTGGTTTTTACCCGTAGGGGCCACACAGCGAAAATCTCCCTTTTTCCCCGAAAGCCCGGGTGCGTTGCTGGTAGTAAGGTAGGTCCACTTGCCCTGCCGGTGGGGCGAAAACCGGACGCGGTAGGTACCAGCCCCGTCGTAAAAGCCCGGTACCTTTACGCTTTCTTTTCCGTTTTTGAATACGGCCTCCAGGTCAACCTCCATAAAAGGATTTCCGGAAGAAGGCCCCTGCAGGACCAGCTCGTATACGCCCCACTGTTCCGTTGGAGTCGCAGAAAGAGATTGGTTAAATCCGGTCAGACCGGCGGTAGCCAGGAGGATCAAAAGTAAGATTTTGTACATGGTATGATAGAGTTTAGATAAAGCTACATTTAGGGGTAGCAGCCAGGGTTGATTCTACTAGCGTTTTAAAAGAGATAAAAAGTTAGGTGTAATTCAATTCATGAAAGGCCAGATCTAAGCTGTCTTACCATAAGTAATATAGTATTTTATACTACTCTCCATATGGCTTAGTCGCGGTCGGGGATAAGATTCGGCCGTTCACCACTTTGATCTCATAATGCCAATCCGATACCTCGCAGGTAAAAGTACTGGGTGGCCCGGATAAATTTAGCTTCCGCTTTCAGTCTCTCTACTTTAGCTTTACCCATGGGCACTTTGTCAATATTCTCCAAAATGTCATTACTGATGGCAATGCGCCGGTAAGAGCTCTGCCAGACATTATTGTTAAAAAGTAAGGTGCCCTTGGTCAGGCGGTTCCGGGTAGAGTTATCGCCTCTTCTATACATAGGCATTATTCGGTTGCGACTTCTAGAAAAAGAATTCCGCATTTTGTCCCCTTCTCGAGAGCATTTTCATCCTGTTGAAGGGTAAGATTGATTGTATTCTGATTAGCGACCAGTACCTCTTTACTTTTATAACCAACAAAACAAAATACCAGTATCAGAAGGATAGGAGAAAAAATAGAATGGCTACAGCCATACTGGCTTTGTGAAGATTTGAATGAATCCGCAGGGACATCATGGCGTTGAAGAGGGTATTTCGGACGGTCTTTTCGGAGATACCTATAAGTACGGCAATCTCGTCGGTCTTGAAGTTTTCGTAGTAGCGGAGCATCACCACCTCGCGTTGACGCTTGGGGAGCTGACAATGATCAATTTTAGCCGCTGGATAAGCAGAGATTAGAGATTCATTACATTCTTAATATAGTCTGACATGTCAAATTGTTTGATAAAGCCATCGGTATCCATATCCTGGAATCGCTTTTCTCTATTAAAAAGACGTAAAATGCTGCGGCGTAGGCACCATAATAAGTAAAATTTATTGCTACTTGTCTCTTCTGTAAGGCTTATACGGGTTCGCCAAAGGGTTATAAAAGATACTGAATAGCATCTTCTGTAAGAGACTCATCATCAAGAACCTGTTTGCTGTAGGAATACAGTTGCCGGTAATATAGGTCAAAGAGAGGGGGAAATGCAGCCCGATCACCCGCATGGAACGCGCACCAGAGTTCCTGATCGTTTTGCTGGTTCGTTTTCATTATTCATGGGCTAGTTTCCTTTTAGCTTAAAAGTTGAATTAATTCAAGTATGGTCGGCTCACACGTTTAACCGCAATTTTAAAAAAAAAGATGTCAGCAATGGGAAAGTACTTATAGGGATTTCCTGCAGTAGTAAAAATGCATCTAAAGGACTTACGAGATGAATGAAAAAAAATAAAAGTTAATTCCTACTCAAAAGGTACGGAGAAATGATGTACTAGACCCAACTACAAAACATGAAATCAAATTCAGACAGTCGTCGACAATTCATTAAAAAAACCTCTTCTTTGGCTTTGGCGGCATTTTTGCCTTCCCGGTACGCCAGTGCCTATGACAAAATGAATGATCCTTTTCCCTTTGGAACCGAACGCGGCAAAACTCTTGATGCCTGCGCTACCGGCGAATGGTGGAATTGGAAAGGCGATGGGCAAATGGCCAGCTTCATGCAAAAACGACCACGCAATAAGGTCATTGCCTATGCAGTATACACCCATGATCGTGGAGTTTTGAAGCTCACCACCCAGCTCTTTCCACTCTACCCCAATGAGCCCGATACTGTCACATTGGAAATGAAAGTCCAGGGGAAATGGGAAAAAGTGGCCAAAGAAAAAATAGTCTATCCTGGCTGGAGTGCGCATTTTCGGGTTGAGAACTGGGATGATACCCAAGAAGTAGCTTACCGGGTGCGCCTAGAAAATCAGGCTGAGTTCTCGGGTACGATACGACCTGATCCCATTCATAAAGACGAGATCAAAATTGCAACGATGTCGTGCAATTCTCCGCGCGATGAAACTATCGCTGAACGGAATGAGTACATCAGGAACTTGAAGTTTCATGATCCCGATATTCTGTTTTTTGCAGGTGATCAGTCTTATGTACACGAACACCACACTTATGGAATTCTTCTTTTTGGGGTTCAGTTTGCCGATATCATGAAAGATCGTCCCGTAATTATGATTCCCGATGACCACGATATTGGACAGGGAAATTTCTGGGGAGAAGGTGGAGGCGTAGCTGATTCAACCAACGGCGATAACGGTGGGTACTACTATCCGCCTTCCTACGTAAAAATGGTGGAACGCTGTCAGACCTGGCACTTACCAGATGCCTACGATCCTACTCCTATCAAACAGGGCATAGGTGTATATTACACTAATCTTCGAATAGGAGGAGTAGATTTTGCAATCATTGAAGACAGGAAATTCAAGAGTGGACCCAAGGGTAAAATTCCCAAGATGGGGCCACGTCCTGATCATATTGTAGATCCAACCTATGACCGAAAGGCGGTGGATGTACCGGGACTGGAATTACTGGGTGCACGACAAATTAACTTCCTGCATAAGTGGGGACAGAACTGGGAGGGGGCAGATATGAAGGTAGTACTGTCACAAACTGCCTTTTGTGGTGCGGTGCACCTGCATGGAACAATGGAAAACCGGCTGCTGGCCGACCTCGATTGTAACGGGTGGCCCCAAACAGGCAGGAATAACGCCCTGCGCGAAGTCAGACGCTGTCTGGCTACGCACTTATGTGGTGATCAGCACCTAAGCGTTATTGTAAAGCACGGCATTGATGCTTACCGGGACGGTCCCTTTTCGTTCACCAATCCGGCTCTGGTCAATACAGTTTATGGCCGCTGGTGGTGGCCAATAGATGAAAAGGCAGGAGGAGGCAGCAAAATTGATAGCCCATTGCCCTGGACGGGCGACTTTGAGGATGGTCTCGGTAATAAAATTACTATGTATGCCTACGCCAATCCCAGACCAAAAGATGCAAAAGAGTTGAAAGAGAATCGTTCGGAGCGGGCGGATGGCTATGGTCTGGTGCGCTTCAATAAAAAGAGCCGCATGATTACGCTGGAATGCTGGCCGCGTTTTGCTGACGCCACAAAAGGTAACAGCGAGCAGTTTGTGGGATGGCCTCGAAAATTTGCGATGGCCGAAAATGATGGCAGAAAAGTAGAAGGATATCTGCCAACATTTAAGTTTATGTATGATAATCCCGTGGTGCAGGTAATTAAGGAGGCAACAGGAGAAATATTATATACCGAACGTATTCAGGGAAAGGAATTTCGCCCAAGGGTTTTCGGTAAAGGGACATATACAGTCAAGGCTGGCCACGATAAGCCGGAAAACTTAATTGGGGAAAAGATCAAGGTAGGGAAGGGAGTCATTGAGATAAAAGCTATATAAGTTCGGGTACTATTTCAAAGCATAAGTGCTCCTTTTAGTTTATCTGCAAAGTATTGAAAGGGCAAAATCTTGTTTGAAAAAAGTGCATCATAGCTGACTTGTACCTTTGTTGCTTCAGAGCGTTTTGGTAAAGGGAGTTGATTTCTTTCGGATCAACTCCTGTTTTCTATATTTCTTGATGTATAGCAGGAAGTTTTAGGTTACTCAGTTCTTTACGACGTCTAAACTCTTTTTCTTGGGAAGGAAAGGGATAAACGTTGACTCTACCTATCTAGGTTGTTAGTGATTAATTAAGCATCCTATTCCATTAAATAAACTCAGCCTGAAAGCAATCTGCTTTCACTATACCACCTTTTGAGCCCCTTCCCAGATGCCTTCGTCGTAGTCGATGCCCAGGCCGGGGCGGTTGGGAATGGCTATCCGGCCATTGACTACCTTTACCTCCGTGTGCCAGGCGGGTACTTTTTCGCCCGGGTTGTACACCGTCTCCTGCAGGCCGTACAGGTTAGGTACCAGGGCGGCTACCTGCCAGAAGGGAGCGATGAGCGGGTCGGTTTTGGGCGAATGCGGCGCCATGCCCTTGTTGCCGTATTTTTGGGCAATGGCGGCTACCTGCAGGGTTCTCAGGATCCCGCCATTGTAGTACAGGTCCGGCTGGAGAATGTCGTACACGTCCGTCCGGGCCAGCCTTTGAAATTTATAGAGGCTGGTATCCTGTTCGCCCCCGGCCAGTTTGATTTTGGTCAGCGCCTTGTTCACCTCCCGCATGCCTTCTTCGTCCTCGAAGTTACAGGCTTCCTCAAATATTTCTACGCCGTAGTCCTGTAACATTAGTCCAATGGCAATCCCCTCCTTCGGGCTGTAGGAGCCGTTGGCATCGGCGTAAATAGTAATGGCATCGCCCAGTTTTTTGCGCACCAGCGGAATAAACTTTCGGGTCTGTGCCTCGTATTTAGGGGTGTTGACCATGCGCCCTCCGACCTTTACCTTCACCCCCGTGGCGCCGGTAGCGACCAGTTTGGCCTGTAATTGATCCACGATTTTGGCAGGATCGCTCTCCCGGTCAAAATCTGAAACGTACACGCTGTACTCCTTCCGGACGGGCTGGCCGAGTAGCTGGTACACCGGTTTTCGGGCTATTTGCCCCAGCAGATCCCACACGGCTATTTCTACCGAGCCTATACAGTTCCAGAGCGGCATGCCGGCGTACTTGTAGTTGCTATTGAGCCGGTAAGCGTTATCGGCCAGGGCGGGCAGTTCCCGCGCGTCTTTCCCGACAAAGTGCGGCAGTACCAGCCCTTTAAGCAGCGAGGTCAGGTGCTGCATCCGGTCGTTGCACTGGGTAATGCCCTTTACGCCATCCTGCGAAGTCACTACCAGCAGGAACTCGCCCTGGGTCTGCAGCAATTCCACGCTACGAATCAGGACCGGCTCCCGGATGGCAGCCTTCAGGTCGGGCTGGGGCCAGTTGGGTAGGTCGTCGGTACCTTCCGGACTGGTCGCCGGGTGCCAGCCGGTACTAAGGGTACTGAGAGCGGCCAGACCCAGGGTACTTTGCAGAAATTTTTTTCGGGAGAGCATAGAGAGTTTAGTTCAGGATAGATCGGCTCGTTTATACTCGTTAACAAAGGAGATCAGGGAGCCAATATACCCGGGAGTATAGTGAATCGGCCTGATTCGCGATAACTTAACTCCTCCGCCGGTATTGATACGCTTCAATTTTCTACTAAACCTTTAAGAACTTGCTCACCCGTCAATACAAAAAAACTCCGTGTGGCTGGAGTCAACGGAGCTTTTTCAGGATAAGAGAAAGTACCTATACCTCCGGGGGAAAAAAGCAGGGCATTCGATTTCGGTGTTAGGAAGTACGCATACTACTAATAAATAAAGGAACTGAATGCGGGGTTTTGAATAGGTATTGTAACTAAATGACGATTGAACCGCCAGCTACCCTTCCCCGGAGCGGCAAACGCTCGGAGGGGAAGGGTGACTAGTTACAGACATTCTATTTTCTGGTGGAGTTATTGGGCGGGGGCGGATACTTACGGATGGGACTGTACCGGATGTAGGATTCGTAGATTTTCTCTCCCTCTGCGCCCATACGTGGGTCCTTGGTCTTTTTGAGGTACTCTTTCAGGTGCGCTTCAAGCTTTTGCCGGGTAGCCTGGTGGGCAGGTACCTGAGCCAGGTTAGTCAGGCAGTAGGGATCTTTGCGGATCGCGTACAGCTCTACTTCCGGGCGTTTGTCTACGGCCAGGTGGAAGTAACGGCTGATACCCGGCTCCTCCCGACGGGTACTTAGCGGCGACTCATTAAAATCGTCGATGTCGTGGTAGCCATCGTGCATGGGGCCCAGGCTGCCATTGTCTTCGTATTTCTGCGGGTCACCGGCTGGCCAGCGGTCGGGGTAGATATTCCAGATGTAGAGGTAGTCAGGAGTGCGCAGGGCACGTTGCGGGTAGCCCAGGTTGTTCCAGCGCGAGGAGGAATGCCGCTCGCGGGAAGCGTATACGGCCTGCCGTTCTTTTTCCACCACTCCGCCTTTGTTGCTGGTAAAAATAGTCATCAGGCTGCGGCCTTCCAGCTGCATGGGCGAATTGTTGACGCCTGCGGCTTCCAGAAAGGTCGGAGCCAGGTCTATCATACTAATCAGGTCGTCTACGGTGCGACCGCCTTTGATCCGGTTCCCCCAGCGAATGGCCAGCGGCACGTGAAAGCCATACTCGTACACGTTGGCCTTGGCGCGGGGGAAGGGCATGCCGTTGTCGGAGGTCACCACGACCAGCGTATTGTCCAGCTCGCCCTTTTCTTCCAGCAACCGGATCATCCGGTCCAGGTGGCTGTCGAACCACTGGATCTCGTAGAGGTAGTCCAGCATGTCGGTTCTTATTTCGGGGTGGTCGGGCAGGAAGCCGGGTACCTTCACGTCCGCCGGGTTCATGCCGCTTTTTACACCAATACCGGTGGGATAGCGGCGATGGGGCTCCTGGGCACCAAACCAGAAGCAGAAGGGCTGACCATCGGTTTTCTGAGCCAGAAAATCCTGGAAGTTAGCGGTGTAGTCGTTGTCGCTAATGCCCTGGGGTGCTTTCATCTTGCGGGTTCCGTACCCCTTGCCGGCGGGGTTGTGGGGGCGGCCCACTACCTTGCCCGGTCCCCAGCCCTTGCCGGTCATGCCTACCAGGTACCCCGCCTGCTCCAGCACCTCGGTATAGGTGGTCAGGTCGGCCGGGAAGGTACTGGCGTGGGTACCGGCCTCCCGGATCTGCCAACAGTTTTTACCCGACAGGATAGCCGCCCGGGACGGGCTGCATCCGGGGGAAGCCACAAAGGCATTGGTAAACAGGATACCTTCCCGCGCCACGCGGTCAAAGGCCGGCGTTATGACGGCCTTTGACCCGTAGGCCGAAGCGTGGGGATAGGACTGGTCGTCGGAAATGACGAAAAGGATGTTGGGTCTTTTACTCTCCGCAATCGTCCCTTTTCCGGCACTCTGCTGAGGAGTGTTTTTGCAGGAAAAGAGGAAAGAGAAGCACAGTAACAGGAAAACGGAAGGAATAAATTGTTTCATAACATAATTCTCGGTCAATGGAGTTAATGAAAAGAAGCCGATTAGTGTCAACTACTGAAACTAATCGGCCCTGAATGGCAGGAGGTACTGCCTGGCTACCGGCTTGAATAGCCGGGATTCTGCTCTAGTACCGCCCCCGTATTACGCTCAATTTCACTGTAAGGTATGGGGAACAGATTATTATGCGGAGCCACGTCTACCCCAAATTTGGCGGCTCTCGGGTGGCCGTTGCAGTACTTTCTGGTACGCTCATAAAGGAGTCCCAGGCGGTTCAGGGTGAGCCTTCTTTTTTCTTCGATGCCCAGCTCCCGCATCCGTTCATCCAGGATAAAGTCAATGTTTACTTCACCGGATGTTACCGGTTTAGCCCGGGCCCGGGCCCGTACAACGTTGATATCCGCCGCGGCCTGGGCGGCATTGCCGGCACCCAGGTTGGCTTCGGCGCGGAGGAGGTAGGTTTCGGCCAGCCGGATAAAGTACTGGTCGGAATAGGTAGTACCCGCGGAGGAGGCGTTCAGGGTTTTCAGGACGGGGTCCACGAAGAGTTCGGCCGGGTGCTGACCGGGCGTAGTGACTTTGGACTGGTAGGGATAGAAATTCCGGATGGTGTCGTCCAGCGTCCGCCGGAATAGCTGCCTATGGTCGGAGAGCTTCTGTCCGTACCAAGCCGAAGCCGGATTGTTGAATTTTACGTCCCGGACGAAGTTGTACTCCGAGTTGCGCATGTCGTTCCAGTCGTACCCCCATATACCATAGGTGAAGTGGTCAGTGCCCCTGAACCGGCCGATGCCCCGGCCCCCGGTATAATCCGAAACGCCCAGCGGCAGGAACGGACTAACGCCGGAGGGATCTTTGACGCTGAAGCTCCAGGGGCGGGGTGAGTGGTCGCGCTCGAGCATGGGGCCGGCCAGGGCCGTGGACTTGGTTACGCCGCCCAACACATCTACCTGGTACTGGAATACCCAGATACCTTCCGTGTTTCCTACACTTCTGTTTTGGTTATACCGCCGGAAAAGGTCCCAGTATACATCTCCAGGCTCCTTGGCCAGCGAGCCGAACCTCCTGGTCATCAGGGCCGTATTAGGATCATCTATTACTACGGAAGCGGCCTTGACAGCATCGGCAAAACGCTTCAGGGGCAGGTAGGTTTCAGCCAGCAGGTGGTATGCCACCAGATTGCTAACCTGCCCGTCTTTTACCTGCGTGATACCGGGTAGGTTGGCAGCTGCAAATTCGAGATCAGCAGCGGCCTGCTGATAGGTTTGTTCACGGGTGGCCCGTACGTAGTCCGTTTTGGGCGAACCGACCTCTTCCAGCTCAATAGGGACACCGCCGTACAGGTGGGCCAGATTGCGGTAGGCCAGTCCCCGGAACAGCTTCGCCTCTGCCTCTATTTTCGTTTTTTGGACCGGCGTTAATTTCGCACCTTCCATTCGGTTAAGAATGATGTTCGCGCTGGAAATGATTTTGTAGTACTGCTGCCAGTGAAAGCGCGCCTGCACGGAAGTAGGAGTGAGGGTGGCCGGATAGCTGCCAAAGCGCTCGTTTAGCTGCTGGGCCGCATTGTATCCCAGATCCGTTCCGTACATGTGGTCCAGCGGACGATGTTCGCCGTCGGACAGGGTACCCCTGGTCAGATCGTAGAGGGAGTAAATCGCCGAATTAAAATCATTTATGGTCACAAATGAGTTTTCAGGACTGGCAAAGTCCAGGGGGATTTCTTCCAGAATTTCTCTTTCATCGCAGCTGAGTACGGTAAGGGCCATCGCAAAAATCCATATATTGATCTTGATAAAAGATTTCATAGTACTCCCGGTTAATAATTAAAAACGTACATCTAATCCAATCGATATCCCCCTCATGACAGGGCGTCCGCTCACATCCAGCCCGCTGCCGGTTTCAGGGTCCCAGCCGACCCAGTCGGTCCAGGTAGCCAGGTTTTTTCCACTCGCAAAGACCTTTATTCCCTGCATACCTATTTTTTTAGCGACCGACGATTCCAGAGCATACGAAAGGGTAATGTCCTGTAACCTGACAAAGCTGCGGTCTCCGTAGAAATTATATTCAGTGGCGGAAGCCTGGTTTAGCTCCCGGTACCGGGCATTGGGGTTGGAGGGTGTCCAGTAGTCCAGTTCGCGCCAGAAATTATTCCGCCGGATGTTGTCGCCGATTCCCAGAGCCGTGGGCATGTTGAGGCCCAGGTAGCCATCCCGACCACCCTGGATGGAGTTGATAAAAAAGCGGAAGGTAAAGTTTCGGTAGCTGAATTCGTTCAGGATACCAAAGTTGTAGGCAGCCTCCCGTCTTCCCCGGATTACACGGTCGTTGGCATCAACAAATCCATCGTTGTTCTGATCGATGATGCGGTGGGTACCCACAAAAAATCCTTTGGGAGCTTCATCGCCCAGCTGAATAATTCCGCCGGATTCATAATCGTAGATTGCTCCGATAGGCTGTCCGATAAACAGGCCATTAGCTACCAGGTCATCCTCGATGCCATCCTGATTGTTGTCCTGCCCGAGAAGTGATACGATCCGGTTGCGGTTGGCGGCCAGGTTGAAGTTGAGATTCCACTTCAACTCATTGGAGGCGAGAACTTTACCGTTGATAATAAACTCAATGCCCCGGTTGGCAATATTGCCTACGTTGGAAGTAATCTGGTTGAAACCTGTCACTTCCGGAATCGATACATTAAAGATCAGATCATTGGTGGTAGTACGGTAGTAATCGACACTGCCCGAAATGCGATTTTTCAGGAGGGCGAAATCCAGACCAAAATTAAAACCAGTGGTTGTTTCCCACGACAGGTTTGGGTTGGCCAGGGTAGTGACCCGCTGGCCAAATTCGGTAGAGCCCCCTTCTCCAAACACATAGGCCGGGTAGGTGTCCATACGGGCCAGTGAGGAGTAGCGGCTGACCAGGTTACCATTGGTACCGTACGATCCCCGAAGTTTCAGCAGGTTTACGCTGTTCAGGTCTAAAAACTTCTCTTCGCTCAGTACCCAGCCAAATCCAATGGAGGGGAACAGGGCGGTTTTGTTGTTATTGGCAAAGCCCGAAAAACCATCCCGGCGCAGGGTGGCCGTAAGCAGGTACTTGTAATTGAATTCGTAGTTGATCCGGCCTGTCTGGTACAGGTAGCTCTCGTCCCAGGCAGAGGATGTAATATTCTGGATGGTTCCCAGGCTCAAATCATTATAGCTAAGGCGTAAATTGTTGTAGTTGGTGCCGGTGGCCGCGGTCTGTTCAAACTTTCTTTCCCGGCGCCCGGCTACCAGGGTTACATCCAGGTTGTGATGCTCGTTGAATGTTTTTTTGTAGTTAACTATGTTGTCGAAGGTCCAGTCGAAAGAGTTGGCGTTAATCTTATAAGCGCCTCCGGCGGCCCCGTTTGAATAGGGGTTACTGCTGTATTGCCGGTCCCAGGAATAGTTATTGCCAAAGTTGATCCGGTAGTTAAGCCCCTTTACGAAGGGTACATCTATGCTGGTGTAGAAATTCCCAAATAGGTTATTCCTCTTGTCAAAGTCATCGGCAGCCGATACCAGAAAGGGGTTGGAAGCGTTAGCTCCCGTTGGATTCAGGATGTAGTTGCCATTTTCATCAGTGGGCTGTACCAGGGGAGGCATGGTAGTGATACCACCCAGGTTGGGCGAAACACCCGAGAAATCGGAAAAGGACCCGAAGGTTTGAGCGCCTACTTTAAACCACTTGAAAATTTTGTTTTCGATGTTGATACGGGTCGTAATGCGTTTGAATTTATCATTCATTACAAATCCCTTCTGGTTGGTATAGCCACCGGAAAGGTAGTAGGACAGCTCATTGCTCGCCCCCCGGACACTCAGGTTGTGGCTGGCAATAAACCCAGGGTCCGTGGTATTGTCCCACCAGTTGTAGTTGGTGCCCTTTTCAAGCCCTGCCCGCAGGGGAGGATCACTGATGACGTCATTTACGTCGAAGTCCGGATTGGGAGTGGTGAAATCAGGAGCCAGGAAAGCCAATCGCCAGTCCGCATTGGCGCTCTTTTTCAGGAACTCCTCCCGATCCATTAGGTGCAGGGTATTGCTGGGCGTTTGGGTAGTGTAGCTGCCGGTATAATTGAAAACGGGTTTGGAGGCTTTCTGTCCGCCTTTGGTCGTAATCAGGATCACGCCATTGGCTGCCTGGGCTCCATAAATGGCCATGCTGCTGGGGTCTTTCAGAACGTCCACTGATTCAATGTCGGTAGGATTCAGGTCCCCTAAACTTCCGGTGAATATAATCCCATCCACCACCAGTAGTACACTCTGATTGCCATTGATGGTAGTCCGCCCCCGGATAGAGATACTGGGAGTCTGGCCCGCCGAGTTGACCTGACCTATGTTAAGGCCCGGAACGGTACCTTGTAGGGATTGAGCGATATTGACGTTGGGCGATTCGCGAAACGCTTCGATATCGGCCCTGACGACCGAGCCGGTCAGGTCACTTTTCTTCTGGGTACCATAGCCTACTACCACTACCTCGCTCAGGGCTTTTACGTCGGGGGCCAGCGTAACATCAATGACCGAGCGGTTATTGACAGGAATCTCCTGATTGACATAGCCTATGTACGAAAATACCAGCGTACCCGAAGTCTGGGCATCGGGTACCGAAAGAGAGTACTTACCATCCATACCCGTGGTGGTGCCAATGGTGGTACCCTGTAGCAGAATACTTACACCCGGTAGGGGAGCCCCGGTTTCGTCGATTACAGTACCTGTCACTACCACCTCGATATTACCTCGCTGGCTTTCCTCGTTCCGGCTGCTTTCCAGACGTTCCTGCCGGTTGTGGAGGTTTTTACTGCGGCTCAGGATGATTTGCTTGTTTCGCAGTACCTGGTACTCAATATGGCGGGGAGAAAGTACCTTGAGAAGTACCGTCTCTACGGTTTCGTTCCTGAACTCCACATTGATTCTTTCAGGAGTAGCGATAACATCTTTCTTATAGGAGAATACTACGTCTACCTGGCTTTCAATGCTTTGCAGTACCTGCTTTACGTCGCCGTCCTTAATGGACATCGTGACGCGTTCCTGCAGGCGCTCCTGAGCCGAACCGGGATGAGCATAGCCTACCCCGGCCAGAATGCCGAAGAGAAGGAATTGGTAGAAGGAGATTTTCATAATCCTGAAAACCACTTTTTTAGTAAAAGATTCTGACATAACTTTGATTGTTTTTGTTGGAAAAGGCAAAACGACATCGTTCCATTGCTGCACAGGCATGGACGGAAAACTCGGGGGAATTGATGTGGCCGCATCTTTCCCCCTTTTTTGTTTGGGTATTTTAGTATTTCATAGGCTTGGGCGGTAGTTAAAGTAAATTCAAGGTTTTATCGGCACCCCTTTGACTCTACAATCAGCTGGCCGTCCACTTCCTTGTAGGTAGCGTCGATGGTCTGGCATATTATATCCAGCTTGTCATGCAGTGGCTCTTCGCCGAGCGTAGTAGTCAGTAGGCAGTGGTTCAGCTCATCGTCGTTGAACAGGATGGTAATTCCGTATTGGTTTTCAAGGTCACGCAGGATCGTACTGGCCGAAACTTCCTCATAGCGGGTTGGGAGCGAGGGGGTCAGGAGAGCGATGGGCTTAGGTTGTTCAACCAGCCGCCTGCTCAGGTTCTGTTTGATCCGGCTGTAAGTGGCCTGCTGATTAGGAAGAAGTACCAGGCCTTTGGTTTCGGGGTCGGAGAGGGGGAGGCGTTGCTGGCGGTACACCGAAACCCGGCCCGTCCGTACTTGTACTACTATCTGGTTTTCCTCATCAAAGGCCCTGATGCTGAAACTCGTGCCCAGTACCTTGGTCACCACCTCGTTGGCGTAGATATAAAAGGGGCGGCTGGAGTCTTTGGCGACATCAAAAAAAGCTTCCCCGGTCAGTATCACGGTTCGATTGTCTTTATCAAAATGAGCGGGATAACTTAGTCTGCTGTTTTTGTCCAGAGTAATCACGCTACCGTCTTCAAGGGTGATTTTTAAAGGAGTACTGTTCTCATTGACTTGCTCGATCAGGGAACTTCTATTTTCCAGGTTAACAATCAGATCCTGATAACTAACTGTTTTTGGGAACTGACTGAACCACACCAGCCAGCCAACCCCCAGTAACAGGATAAGGCTGGCAGCCCATTGCAGAATAGGACGACGCCATAGCGCGCGCACAACTTTTTGCTTTTTCATTGCCGGTTCCTGCATATGACCACGTATGTTGGACCAGACCGCCTCCTGATCCAGAGAGAGGATAGTCTGTTCCTCGGCCTTATGGATCTCCTGTAAGAGCTGACGGGCTTCCTCTATGACTGTACGGTGGGAGGGATATCTGCTCAGATAATCATCCCAAGCGGCCGTATTTTTACCAAATAGCACCCACTGTACGAAAGTGTCGTCATTGAGCAAGTCCTGGATATGCGGATTGGATTGTTCCATGTTTGGTGCGTACCTGAATAAGGTACTTACCTATACAGGTACACGATTTAGCATATCGTAACCAGTACGAGTCCATTTTTTTAATAAAAAATACAAGAAAAGATCAGGAACTATCAGGGGAAGAGAAAACAGACCAGCAGGGACAGCACTGCTTTGAGCGAAAACCGCAGGATGGCGTACGATTTGGAAAGCAGATTTTTGACCACCTGTTTGGGAACGCCCATGAGTTCAGCGGCTTCGTCGAGGGAGAGTCCCTGATAAAATCGCAGGTACACGGCTTCCCGCTGCCGGTTACTAAGCTGACTAAGTGCTTTCTGGATGGCCTCCGTCTGGTTTAGCCGGGATTCATGGTCAATGGATTGCTGTTCGGAAGAGAGGGTAGTGAGGTAATCCAGAAAATCATCGATGTCTTGTGCTTCTTCAAAAACATCATTCCGGAAATTTCGACGTAGCTGATTTCGTAAGGCTCTGAACAAGTAAAAACGGACATTTTCTACGTTTCCCAGATGCTCTTTTCGCCGCCATAGGTCTACAAATACATCCTGAATGGCATCCTCTACCAGTGACGGGTTAGGCGTGACACGGAGCCCATAGCTGCCCAGGGCTTTGAAGTGCCGTTTATAAAGGCGCTCCAAAGCCCGTTCGTCCCCCAGTTTAAAGGCCTGCCACAGGTCGCAATCAGTGTGTTCTGTTATCACCTATTTACAATTAATTGGATAGAAGAAAAACTTAAATAAGCGGCTTCATGCTATCCTGTACTTTTATTTATTGTCCTGCTGCTTTAGGGTTTAGGTTAGTCAGCCGGGCGCGCAACTCTTCTTTTTGTTTGGCGTAGCGGGTATCGCGGGCCAGGTTTTTTAGCTCGTAGGGGTCTTTCTGGTGGTCATAGAGCTCTTCTGCCCCCGTACCGTCTTTCCAGACGGTATAGCGCCAGCGCTCGGTACGGATGCTGCGGCCCATGCCATTACTGCGCATGACCTGCGTAATGGCGGGGTGGTCCCAGGTTTGGCGGGGTTTGTTCAGGAGCGGTACCAGGCTGTTACCGGCCACGTGAGCGGGCGTACTGAGGCCGCACCAGTCGGTCAGGGTGGGGTAGATGTCCAGCAGCTCGACGGTACGCGGACTGGCGCTGCCGTTGCCCCGGGCACCCGGCGCCGCCACGATCATCGGCACCCGGGCCGACTCCTCAAACAGGCTTTGTTTCATCCACTGGCCGTGCTCGCTGAGCAGGTAGCCATGGTCGCTCCAGAACACCACGATGGTGTTTTCGGCCAGACCCAGGCGGTCGAGGGCGTTGAGTACCCGGCCCACCTGGGCATCCATAAACGTAATGGAGGCATAGTACGCCTGGATGGTCCGGCGCCGCTGGTCATCGTTCAGGCCCCAGTTGAAGGGGTAGGTAAAGTAAGCTTCGCGGGAGTACTGCGAAGTATCGCCGGGTGAGTGGGCCGGAAGTACAATCTTTTCCGGGGGGTACATATCAAAGTACTTCTTGGGAGCTATGTACGGGCAGTGGGGCCGGTAAAAGCCGACCGCCAGAAAGAACGGATCGCCGGCTTTATTTTGCTCCAGCAGCCGGATGGCTTCGGTAGCCACCATCCCGTCGGTTTGCTCCTCGTCGGTACCTTCGGCGGCCAGAAACGACAGCGACGAGCCCAGTCCGCGTTGGGGGGTATAGTTGGTCAGGAGGTGTTCTTCGGCCTTGTCGCGCCCCTTGGGATTACGGACGGTATGCCAGGAGGGGGCGTCGTCCAGTCCGTTGGTACCTATTTCACCCGGTACCCCGTAATGATACAGTTTGCCAACCCGGGCCGTAAAGTAGCCATTGTTTTTAAAGTGCTGGGGCAGCGTTACGACGTTGGGTACGGTGGTACGGAAATGCGTTTTCAGGTCATAGACGCGCGCCGAGTCCGGGCGAAGGCCGGTCAGCAGGGACGTGCGGCTGGGACTGCACAGCGGAAACTGGCAGTAAGCCCGTTCAAAACGCACCCCACGCCGGGCCAGCCGATCAATGTTCGGGGATTTGACCAGGGGATCGCCATAAGTACCGAGGTGATTGTTCAGATCGTCTACGGCGATCACCAGCACGTTAGGCTTTGAGGCATTGCGACGGGGAAGATCTTCGGTTGGGCCGGCCGAAATAAGTACTGCACCTGCCAGTGCGGTACCCCAAAGTAGGATCTGCTTTATCATGAATGTAGAGTTGTATAGTAGTAAGACTACTTTTTCTATTCTTTACCCTACAAAAATCCATCATTATCAAAACTGTATCCTATTCTTTACTCAGAAACTGGTCCAGCGTCGAGGGGCCCTGGAGGTATCCCAGCGAACGCAGGAAATTATCGGTGTGGAGTACGGTTTCTTTAAAATAAGTCTGGTCCTGCTTTCTATAATTGAAGAAGCCGTGGGGTTGATCCTTAAAGAGATACAGTTCGCAACGACCGCCGGTTGCCTCTACTTTTTTCTTAAAGGTCTCTGCCGTACGGACCGGAATCAGCTTGTCCGTAGTGCCCAGAAAAAATAGGATAGGGGGAGGTGTTTTATCAAGATTGTGCATCGGTGAAAATTCAGGATATCGCGCCCCGATACGCTCGTAACCGTAGCCTTCGGGACCATTGTCAATAACCGGATTAAACAGGACCAGTGCCTGCGGAATAGTACTTACAGACAAGTCGTCGGTAGGCGCATTGAGGCCGGGGAGCAGAGCCGTGGCGGCCGCCAGATGGCCACCCGCGGAGCCGCCCGATGCCACTATACGATCCGGATCAACCCCCAGTAAGGAAGCCTGTTTCCGCAAGTACCGCACGGCCGATTTGGCATCTTCTACCGATTCAAAAGGCGTAGTACCCTGCCGCGACTTTACCCGGTAATCGGCCCGGACGCAGAGCATTCCCCGGCTGGCAAAGTAGCGGGCGTGGGGTTCGAACTGGGCGATGCTGCCACCGTTCCAGCCACCACCAAAGAAAAAGAGGATCGTGGGGTAGGCTTGTCCGGGCTTGTAGTCCGGCGGGTAATCGAGCACCATGTGCAGTTCTACGCTGTCGATACGCTTGTAGATCAATTCCAGCGAAGGTTGGGCGACAACTTTGCTAAACAGTAGAAGTCCAATGAGAAGTAGTTTTTTCATCCGGCTACACCATTTTCTGTGCTGATTTCCAAATCGTATCGTCGTACTCAATGCCCAGCCCAACGCGGTCGGGAATTGTTATTTTGCCGTTTGTGACTTTAATGGCAGCTAGTAGGTTGGGCAGGTCGTAGGTATCTTCGGACTGTGGAGTGCCAGGCCATCGGCCAGCCAGCACGGTAAGGCCCAGGGTACTTTGCAGGAATTTTTTACGGGAGAGCATGGAGGATACGTGGTTTTTACTGATGAGGACTACCCTTTGGGAATGGTGGGGAAGATCTTACAGGTTAAATTAGAATTAAAATAAAATTATAGTTCGGATGATAGAATTGGAAATAAGCAGCTTGGACCAATTGTAAAAAATGAGTAAGTTTCCTCAACTATTTAAAATATCAAATTTTAAAAGCAGGTACTTGCAGAAGGTGTTACGTATACCTGTTTCATCAGAAGAAAGTAAGAGAGGCTTTTTACTTACATAGTGCTACCTAAAAACCCGCCCTATTCTTTCCGGAATGTAGTTGAAACTCGAATACAACAGGTACTTTGGAAGCAATTCCGGAGGTGTTTGGGTGGCGGTTTGAAAGAATTGGGAAGCAGGTAATTGTAAAAGCATTCTCCATCAAAACTTTTCAAAAACGCTGGTTTGTGAAAAAGATAATTACCATACTATAATTTCATTTTATACACTATAATCCTGCACTAATATATGTCTACTTATTCCTTGAACATTCCCTGGGTAGAATCTCCTTTTTTTGAGCAAGAGTTAGAGCAAGCCGGTTATGATCCGGAAACTGAAGCGCTTATCCGTCAGTATGCTGAGGATGGATATGTAGTGTTTGATCCTGAGGTTGATGAAACTGTATTTGATGAAGTACGTAATGGTCTTAAGGACCAGTTCCAGACCCAAAATACGAATCGTATACAGGATGCCTGGGAGTATAATGAGGCCGTTAAAAAAATTGCAGCCGCCCCCAGAGTTCTTGAAGTACTTAAATTGCTGTACCGACGGGAGCCCATTCCTTTTCAGACTCTAAATTTCAAAGCGGGAAGCCAGCAACGAACTCATAGTGATTCTATCCATTTCAATTCCATTCCGGAACGGTTTTTAGCGGGGGTTTGGGTTGCACTGGAAGATGTTCATGATGGAAACGGCCCGCTGCATTATTATCCCAAGAGTCATAAGCTTCCCTTTTATGACCTTTCCATTCTCGGCCTGAAAGGTTCTACCAGTACTTCTATTGAAGAAATGCTCTCTAAGTACTACACACGTTACGAAGATTTTATTGCGGAATTGGTGGCTAAGAAGAAACTGGAAAAGAAGGTACTTAACCTTAAAAAAGGACAGGCCATGATTTGGTCGGCTAATTTATTACACGGCGGAGAGCCAATTTCCCAGGCAGGAAGTACCCGCTTTACCCAGGTAAATCACTACTATTTTTCGGGTTGTGCTTATTACCGCCCAATGCTGACCGACATGGCCATAGAGCGGATTTCAATCCAGAAAGTTACTAATATTGCAACAGGACAAGAGGTGAAAAGCCAGTATCTGGATAAACCCATTGATCATGTAGGCTACTCTTACAAAGTGTACCTCCCCTCTGCCCTAATGCGCTCTTTGGTGCCATCGGGAGTGAGGCAGTGGGTCAAACAGATGATTGATAAATAACACAGTCAGCTTATCTTTCAAAGTACTGGGCCGGAGGCTGATTTAGTCCAAAACTAAATCAGCCTCCGGCCCAGGTTTTATTTCAGGCAGCAACCCGGCTAGTAAAGCGACTGCTGCTTTGGCGCATGATACGGAGCAGAAAAAGAGCTACAATTCCAGCCGCTGTCCGTCTTTCAGCAGTACCGCCCGTAGTTTTTCGTAGGGGAGCTTCTGGGGAGATACTTTGTTGTCAATAGCCAGTACCGCCGCGGTCGCCGCCGATTGTCCCAGGATCATGAACACGGGTTCCATCCGGATAGACCCAAAGGCGATGTGTGAACTCGACATGGCTACGGGTACCAGCAGGTTTTTGCACTCGGCTGCTTTGGGCAAAATGGAGCCATAGGAGATGGAGTAGGGCTGTTTGGGATGAACCCCAATATCGCCCTCGTTCTGCACGTAGCCTTCGGCGGTTACGTACCGTTGCGCGTTGTGGGCATCCAGCGAGTAGGAACCCATGCCGATAGGATTGGAAACTGGTTTTTCGCCCAGGGTGTGCTGCTCGGTCATCACATCTTCGCCCAGCATGCGGCGGGCTTCGCGCACATAAATCTGGTGCGGCCAGTTCCCGTTGTCCTTAAATTCATCCTTGGCCAGGCCCCACTGCTGCATTTCTTTTTTAACATCATCCGGCATGCGAGGGTCGTTCTGCATAAAGTACAGCAGCCCCTTCTGGTAGTTCTCGTGGTCCTCTATAATCTCCCGGCGGCGCTCGTAGCTGGCATCGGGGTAGTCGTAGTTTTTGCCGAGGTAGTCGGTACTGAACGGGCCGTGGTTGTTGGTGTCGGTTTTATGGTTGGGGATAGGGTCGTACTTCTGGAAGGTTTCGCGCCAGCCGGTGTCAAACACCCGCAGCAGCAGTTCATAGCGCGCCGGATCGTAGCCTTCGGGCTTGGGGAAAGCCACGCGGTTGTCGGGGTGGTTGCTCATGGACAGCCGGAAGCAGTAGGCCTGGATCTTGTTGTCGCCGGTACCGTTTTCGGCAATGGGTTCGGAGGATATCTCGGGCAGCAGGCCGCTTTTGGGATCACCGGGTACCTTATAGGGGCTTACGGGCTTTTTGAAATAGTGGCCGTGCTGAAATACGCCCGCCTGCACGCCGTTCCATTTTTCGCCGTAGACGCTGTTGGCCTCGCGGCCTACATGATAGCTAACCCCGGCGGCGGCCATCAGGTCACCTTCGTAGGTGGCATCTATAAACATCTTGCCCTGGTAGGTAGTACCGCTCAGGGTCCGGAACGACTGGATTTCGCCGTTCTTCATGGATACACCTTTTTTGGAGCGGTCCAGCCACTCATCGCGGTACACCGTGATCCCATTTTCTTTAACAAAATCCTCAAAAACCTGCTCGGCCGCGTGCGGTTCAAAAATCCACATGGTGCGGTTGCTGCCGTCCATAGCCGGGGTACCCTGGCCCTTGTTACCGTACTCCGACTGCTTCTGCCAGGTCCAGTTTTCGGGCTGCTGGTAGTGCTGGTAGAGGCGGTGGTAAAACTCCCGGGACAGCCCGCCGATGACCGACTTATTGCCCGTGTCGGTAAATCCCAGCCCTCCCGACGACAGCCCGCCCAGGTGCTTATCGGGTGAGACGATGATAACAGACTTCCCCATTTTCTTTACCTGCACGGCGGCGGTAACGGCCCCCGAAGTACCACCGTAGATGATCACATCGGCGGAGCGAGTTACGGAGGTTTGGTTTTGAGCTGAAGAACAGGATGTCAGGACAAAAAGGATAGGAAAAACTATACTATAAATTAGCGTTTTCATTTTAAATCAGATTAAATAAATGGATATACTAATCAAAGGCTTTGTGGTACAAAAAGAACCGCATCGGCTATTACTATTCCGTCGGCACTTTTGGTGGAGATTTCAACGTAGGCTTTCTGACCCTTGGGTAAGGTGAATTCTCCCAGAGCGAACCACTCGCCGGAGGTTTGGCCTTCTACGATGATGTCGGTCTCTTTTACGGTACGTTCATGAATCTTCTTTCCATCGTAAATGTTAAGGATGCTTTTTGATGATAAGCCAGGTACTTTCGGGAAATACATGTATGCCTTATATTTACCGGATTTGGCAATAGCCGGGGTGAACCGCACCGACTGCTGGCCGGTATGCTTTGGGTCAGATAGGAGGGCAGTTGGACCATAAGTGCCTTTATTGGCCACAATCCAAGGCCCCTGTACAGATATAGCCGGGCTATCTTCATTATCGACCAGAACTTCTGGTGTGCTTCCGTTGGCCAGCGGGTCGTTCTTTAACTTTTTTTGCAATTTGGCTACGTCTACCTGCTGAACTGGCACGCCAGCATCGATAGCCATGGCGGCGGCCACGGCCGCTGACTGTGCCAGTACCATAAACACGGGCTCCATCCGGATACTGCCGTAGGCGATGTGGCTGGCCGAGAGGCAAACAGGGACCAGCAGGTTCTTACACTCGGAGGCTTTAGGAATTAGTGATCTGTAGGCAATGGGGTAGGGGCCAAAGCCGCCAACTTCTACGTTGCCTTCGTTTTTGACCTGATCATTCACCACAATCCGCTGGATGTTATGCGAATCCATAGTGTAGGCGGCCATGCCCACGCCATCCTGCACTACCTCTTTTCCCTGGCAATTGGCCTGAGTCATGACGTAGTCGCCTACCATGCGGCGTACCTCCCGCACGTATACTTGCGGCGACCAGTGACCGTTCTCTACATACTCATCTTTGGGGTAGCCCCATTTGAGCATTTCCTGCTGCATGGCGGCAGGTACGCGCGGATCGTGTCCGTAGAAATACAACAAACCTTTGGTATAGTTTTCATGCTCCTGGATGATCCGTTCGCGCTCCGCGTAGCTGGCCTCAGGGTAGGCGTAGTTCATGCCGATCATATCGGTAGAGAAGCCTCCCCGGTTGTTGATGTCCGTTTTCTTATTGGGCATACCGCTCCAGATGAAATAGTCGCGGAGGCTGGTTTTGGAGGGTTGCTTTTCAAACAGGCGCACCAGTAGGTCGTACCGGCTGGGATCGTAGTCGGCCGGGCGGGTGATGGGTACCTGGTTGGCCGGGTCGGAGGTGAGACAGATGCGGTAGTTATAAGCCTGAACCTTCTTGTCGCCACTACCGGTCGGGGCGAGTTTTTCATCCGATATACCCCATAGCAAGCCGCTTTTGGGTTGGCCGGGTACCTTATAAGGGTCTATGCCGTCCGGAAACTGGTGGCCGTGCATGAGCTGCACCCCATTGATGGTTTCATTATAGACACTATTGGCCTCACGACCTACGGTATATGACACCCCGGCTTTTGCCATCAGGTCACCTTCGTAGGTGGCGTCGATGAACATTTTGGCTTCAATTGTTGTGTTGGAAGCAGCTCCGGGACTCTGGCTATTTTCAAGTACAATGGATTGCAGTGTGCCATTCTGCTTCTGTGCAGATATGATCCGGTGCGCGTAAAGCGGCTTGATCCCGGCTTCGTCGAGGTACTGCTGCAGGTATTGTTTGGCTATTTTGGGTTCAAAGGTCCACTGTTCAAACTTACCGTAGTGACGGCCGATCCGGCGGTAAAAATCACGAGATAAGCCTGTAATGGCGTACTTGTTGCCTATATCTGTATAACCCAGCCCACCGCTGGTCAATCCGCCCAGATGGGTAGTAGGTTCAATCAGAATGACTGATTTTCCCATTTTTTTGGCGGTGTAGGCGGCAATAACTCCGGCAGCGGTACCCCCGTAAACTACCACGTCAGCGCTTTGGCTTTTTGACTGCACCGGCGTAGAAGGCGGAGAAAGTGCCGTCGATACTGACAGAGTCAGCACGAGAAAGAAGATTTTAGTAAGCATGGGACAGATTTGGTTGATTTGAAAAATCATTGCTTTGATTCTTTTATTTTTAGTCGAGCCAGTTGTTGTAATTCCTGCCTGATTTTCGAAAGTTTTTTGTCGTCGATGCGATTTATAAGTTCTTTGGGATCTTCTTCAAGATTAAATAATTCTTCAAAGTAGATCTTATCCGGACTATTCTCATCGTAGGTGATGATGTACTTCCAATCCCTGGTCCGAATCGCGTAGTGTGGATAGGTGCCATGTACAGGTAAGGGAGCCTCATAAAATATATACTTTCGGGTAGACTTACTTTTGGAAGAAAGGTCTTTTTTGAGGGACATCCCAGGCATAGGCTGCCGATTGCTGATTCCGGCCAGTTCTGTAATAGTCGGGAAGATATCAATATTCAGAACCATCTCTTCGGAGGTGCGGGCCGGTACGTTTGGCCCTACAATAAAAAACGGTATCCGAATAGATTCTTCGTACGCCAGTACTTTGCTGGTCAGGCTATGTTCGCCCATGAACCACCCGTTATCACCCAGTACAATTACGTAGGTATTGGTATTTAATTTTGTGTCAGCCAGGTAATCAAAGAGCTTTCCCACGGCCTGGTCCATGGCCAGGTTGGCAGCGGCGTATTTGTACACATGACTGCGGATAGAATCAGGCTTGTCGTAGCCGTATTCTAAGGCTCTGAGGTGGGGACGTCCAAGGGGAAGGTAGGCTGGTTTGCCGGTATAATCCGTATTCCAGTCTGCAGGTAGTGGTGCTCTTGCCAGATTGAAGTTACTTCTGACCTTTTCTTCGATGGGCCAGTCATAGTTTTCGTCCATGTGGGGGGCGAAGGTATTTACAAAGAGAAAAAACGGCTTTTTGTTTCGTTTTTCAAGGAAGCTGATCGCCTGTCCGACGGTATTTTCATCCACAAAGCCCTGTGTGGTTACCCGCTTATCGTTTTCCAGAAAATCGACATCCCAGTAACCGGTAATCCCTTTAAAAATAAACGAGTGGTCAAATCCCAGATTTTTGGGTTTATTGGGTAGGTGCCATTTGCCAAATACGGCCGTAGCGTATCCGTGTTTTTGAAGGAGATGCCCCAAAGAACCAGACTCATTCTTCATGGAGGACTGCATATTCATTACTCCATTCCTGCTCCCGTACTGACCACTCAGAATGGCGGCCCGGCTGGGCGAGCAGATAGAAAGCGTAACGAAAGCATGAGGGAAATAGGTACCCCGGGCGGCAGCTTTAGCCAGTGAGGGCGTAGTATAATAGGTCTCTTTTCCATAACTCAGCGCATCCCACCGCTGATCATCTACCAGCAAAATGATGAAGTTTGGTTTTTCGGTATTATGTACCGGGAATAACCAGCTCAGTAACGTACCGAATAAGAATAATAGAATGATCATAGAATTAAGAGCCAGAGATAAGGCATTGGGGCTTATCTCTGGCTCATGTTATGTTAGTAACCTGGATTCTGGTCAGCCTGGGTCATGGCCGGATTGTTATTGATTTCGTCGACCGGAATGGGGAACAGCAAACTTACATCACTCCATGCTTTACCAGTCGCTTTTATCTTCTCCGCGGCTGTACCCGTGCGTAGCAAGTCATTCCAGCGTTTCATTTCCATGATAAATTCATAACCCCGCTCCTGAATCACGGCATCGCGGAAAGCCGTTTTTGACAGCCCCGATTTTACATCAATAGCAGCGGGAGTATTTAGGGGTAGGCCGTAGGCGCGACGGCGAACGATATTGAGCCTTTCAAGGGCCAGGTCCGACGGGCCTCCATCGGCCTGACTGGCCGCTTCGGCATACACCAGGTAGGCTTCGGCCAGACGGAACACAGGAATGTTGTTCTGGTGGCAGCTTCCGCAGGCGGAGGCTCTGTCCTGATATTTTTTGAACAGTGGGCTGGGCTGAGGAAGAAACACTGTATCACCGGGTGCCTTTACCATGTATGTATACATATTGTACTGCTGGCGTAGGTCATTCTTATCCCAGGTACCTAGGAATGATTTCATTACCGGAAGCCACGCGTAAACCCCATTGGCTCCCAGGGCCACACCATTGACGGTTCGGGCCAGGTATCCGGCGACATTATTGCCATTGGTAGCGGTATGGTGAATAGACCAGATATCTTCCGAATGCGTAGTCACGTCCGGTCCGTACATTTTTGCCAGATAATCGTCAGGTTGTTTTATTTCCACCAACTGATACGGACTATTTTTGATAACGTCTTCTGCCAAGTCTTTGGCTTTGGCCCATTCTTCGGTAGTGAGGTAGGCGTCGGCCAATAACATTTTAGCTGCCCAGGAGGTGGCTCTTCCGCTTTGGTTGGCGGCAAATGAACCAGCCAGGTCAGGGATGGCAGCTGTTAGGTCGGCTTTGATAAAATCCCAAACCTCTTTGGCAGACTTTCGGGGAGCTGCTACCTGAGAAAGGTCGGTAAGTTCTTTATCCCGGATGGGTACGCCGCCCCAGTATTTCACGAGGTTGCTGTAAAAAAAAGCCCTCAGGTATTTTGCTTCGGCGATAATCTGCTTTTTTCGTGTTTCGTCCATCTGGATGGAGGGCACATTGTCCAAGACGGCGTTGGCGCGGTTAATACCACGGTAGATGTCGTTCCAGGAGCCAAACGCCCGGGCCTGATTGGTGTTATCCAGCGGTTTGTCCATCACGCTGATAGTCTGCTGACTCCCCCGTCCATCCGAGTAGTCGGTACGGTTCTCGACGAGCGACATAAACCAGATGGTGGGAAAAAAGCCGTTGCCCAGGGATCCATATACAGCGGTCAGGGCTGCATTAGCATCGTCAGCGTTTTTATAGAAATTGTTTTTAGCAATAAAGCTTTTGGGAGATTCTACCAGCGCGTCTTCACACTGGAAGAAAAAGCAGCTTAGAAATAATATGA
Source organism: Telluribacter sp. (assembly GCF_035998675.1). Taxonomy (NCBI): domain Bacteria; kingdom Pseudomonadati; phylum Bacteroidota; class Cytophagia; order Cytophagales; family Spirosomataceae; genus Telluribacter; species Telluribacter sp. Next base: position 1,064,054 of record NZ_DASYHI010000020.1, on the reverse strand, counting down.
TAAGTATTCGTTTCATAGTTGGAGAATAGATTTAGAGTCAGTGGATTAAAATCCCAGTTTCAGTCCAAATGTGAAAGTCCGGGCCGCCGGATAACCGGTTTCATCAATTCCAATACGCAGATCGCCCGTTCCCGATCGGGTATTCACTTCGGGATCAAGGCCGGGATAGGAGGTAAAGGTCAGGAGATTCTGAGCGCTGGCATAGAGCTGGAAAGCCTGAATCCACTTGATATTCAGGTCAGCGACGGGGATGTTATAGGCAAGTCTTACGTTTTTAATCCGCACATAAGACCCATCTTTTACAAATCGGTCTGATACGCGGAAGTTAGACCCTACACTGATCTTCGGGTACAGTGCATTTGGATTGGGACTGCCGGGACGCCACCGGTTATTGTATACATCTACCAGTTGGTTTTCACCCGTGTTGAAGGAATTGCTGATGGAGCCACCCGTTGCAAAAAACAAATCGTTGCCTTGTATACCTTCCAGGAAAACATTCAGTTCAAAATTATTGAAACTAAGGTTATTGTTGATGCTGAAAATATAATCAGGATAGGGGTTACCGATTATGGTCTGATCACTGTTGGTAATAGCTCCGTCGTTGTTAAGATCTACATACTTAATCTGACCTTTTTCATCCAATCCGTCTTCTTTGAAACCATAGAAAAGTCCGAGGGGCTGTCCTTCCCGGGCAATGTTAATGGGTGAGCCGAAGGGCAGACTTATGCCACTTCCAAATATGTCGCTACCCCCAATGTCAATGACTTTATTTCTATTGGTGGACATCTGAGCAAATAGGTCCCATTTTACTGCCTTGTCTACAATATCTGTCCCGATACCCAGTTCAAAACCACTGTTCTCAATTTTACCTAAATTGGTCACAATGGAGTTGAAGCCTGCTGATCCGGGTAGGGTAACCTGAGCCAGCAAATCCCTAGTCGTTTTTTTGTAATAATCCAGGGTCACCCGAATGCGCTCGTTGAAAAAGCCTCCGTCAAGGCCTACATTAAACTGCGCAGTAGTTTCCCATTTTAAGTTATCATTGGGAAGGGCTACGGGAGCAAATCCAATTACGTCAGTTTTGCCAAAAGTAGCCCGCTGTACCCCAAGTCTGTTCAGCGATTGGAATGGAGACAGTGTAGTACTTCCTGTTTCTCCGTAGCTCACCCGTAGTTTCAGGGTAGAGATAGATTGAATGTTTTTAATGAATTCCTCTTCCGAAAGCTTGTAGGCAAAAGCTCCGGAAGGGAAAAAGCCCCATTTGTTGTTGGCCCCAAAACGGGAGGAGCCATCGGCACGGGCACTGACAGTAAAAAGAAACTTGTCAGCTAATGAATAGTTGACACGTCCCAACCACGAAAGTAATGCCCACTCCGAATAACTGGAAGAATTAGGATTGGTAACTTCGGAAGCTCCAAGATTATTGTTCAATAGAATATCGTTCAAAAATCCGCTTCCTCCCTGGCTGTTAGAATAATTGGTAGAGGTTTGCCAGGTAAACCCTCCAACGGCCGATAATGAAGAATTATTGAATGCTTTATTATAAGTAAGTATATTCTCGTTAAGATAAGATACTCCCCGCCCGAAGGATGTGCTGGCATTGCCACTGGGTGAGGATAGTTTCAGGGTAGTGGGTGAATAAAAGTTTCCTTCATTAAAAACCTGCTCGGTACCAAGCAAGGTTTTGAAGGACAGTTCATCCGTTATTTTGAACGTGGCTGAGAAATCAGCCAGTAAACTGGTTCGTTTCTGTTGATCCAATAGTTCGCTGTAAAGCAAAGGATGTTGTAATACGTTGGGGCCAAACGGATAGGGCGTAACCGAGGAATATTCCCCGTTCTGATCTCTTATTGGTACAGTGGGAGGGGCCACTATGGCCGATGAAAGAATATTGTTTCCACGGTGGCCATTGTTGGCCCGGTTGTTATTGAACGTAAAGCGGGAGCCTACAAAGTGCGTTGAGAATGAAAAACGGTCGCTTACATTCTGATCCAGGCCTAAACGAAAGGAGCCTCTATCAGTACCTGAGTTAAGAATGATACCATCCTGGGCGAAGTAGTTGCCCGACACCGAGTACCGGGTTTTAGCATTGCCACCGGTGAAAGTGAGCACGTGGTTTTGAATAGGGGCCGTCTGAAAAATCTGATCCTGCCAATCGGTGTTGGCGAAATCGCTGGACGTAAAGTAGGGTTGCTTGCCGTCGTTGGTCAGTTGTTCGTTGGCAATTTCAGCAAATTGTGCCCCGTTCATTAGATCAAATCGTTTGGCCACATTCTGGAATCCATAATATGAGTCCAGGTTTATCCGGCTACGACCTTCTTTACCCTGGCGGGTAGTAATAATCACTACCCCATTGGCTCCCCGGGCACCATAGATGGCCGTAGCGGAGGCATCTTTCAGGATATCAATGGAAGCAATATCCGAAGGGCTTAGAAAATCAATACCTCCAGTAAGAGGAAAACCATCCACTACGTAGAGCGGATTGTTATTTCCCAAAAAAGAGTTGCCGCCCCGCACCTGTACTTGTACGGAAGAGCCTGGCTGACCCGAGGTTTGGATGACCCGTACGCCCGGCGCCCGTCCTCGCAGGGCTTGCTGGACATCTGAAACCGGGAAGGCGTCAATATCTTTCGAGTCAACCTGTGCCACGGCCCCGGTTAAATCTTTTCTTTTAACGGTACCATAGCCCACTACCACCACCTCATTGAGTGCCTTGCTTTCAGGAACTAGTGAAATAGAGATTGTACGTTGATTTCCCACCGCCACCTCCTGGCTTACATACCCCACAAAACTGAATATCAGTACAGAACTCTCGTCAGGAACATCCAGCTGAAACTGACCGTCGGTATTGGTCGTAGTCCCTCGCTGGGTGCCTTTCAATACCACGCTCACCCCGGGGAGGGCAGCGCCGTTTTCGTCCTTTACCGTACCTGATACCAATCTCATCGGGTCAGGTGCCAGGACTCTTTTACCCAAATCCTGAAAAAGGTTACTGCCGGTTGCAGGCGAGCTACTGGCAGTAAGTACTATTTTCCGGCCCACCAGTTCGTACTTAACGTTCAGGGGCTTAAACAGCCGGTTAAGTACTTCTTCCAGCGTAGAGTTGGTTAGATTCAGGTCTACTTTCTGGGTGGACTCAATCACCCTTGAACTGTATACGAAGCGAACATCCGTCGCTTTTTCGATATCTACCAATACTTTTTTAATCTCTTTCCCCTCGGCTTTAAGATTCAGCCGTCGGCTCAGGTACTCCTGCGCACTGGTTTCGTGGGCGTACGAAACCCCTACCAGCAGTAGCATGACTAAACCTTGCGTCAACGTAAACTTCATAAGGTTAATCCAGATTTGGCTCGTAATGAGTTTTTTCATAGGTTTGATTTGGGTTAATGGTTCTGATTACATGGACTTTATCCGACGGGTGGTAACTTTGGCGAGCGAGTACCCGTAGGCTAACCTACTGGCAGGAACGTACTGTTCCTGCCTTTTTTATTTACTTTATTCACATCCCTTGCCGCTCACTACGATCTGGCCATCCACAATTTCGTAGCTGGCTGACACGGTTTTACAGAGTAAATCCAGCTTTTCGTAGAGGTTTTCGTTGGTAAGCGTCGCGGTAATTTTACAAGCGTTAAAACTTTGTTTATCAAACTGGATGGCTATGCCGTAGTGCTGCTCCAGTTCATGCAGAACGGTGGGTAGCGGTACTTCATCGTAGACAAAATCGGCTGATTCTACGGCATTTTTCAGCCGGGACGGATTCGCCACCACCGTTTTGGTGAGCTGTCGGGCCTCAGTTTCGAAAATGGCCGCCTGGTTGGCAGTGAGAATCAGGCCGTTGATTTCCCGGTTACTGGTGGTAGGTTCAGGTTTGGCAGAATACACCGATACCTTCCCTGACTGTACCTGCACGGTATAGTTTTTATCCTGATTGTAGGCACGAATCACGAAACGGGTACCCAGTACTTTGGTTACCATTTCACCCGTATAGACCATAAAGGGCCGGGAATTTCGCTGCACCGAAAAAGCCGCTTCTCCGGTTAGATGTACGATCCGGCTGCTGTCGGCAAATTGTGCCGGATAGAGCAAACGGCTCCGGGGACTCAGCATTACCACAGAACCGTCACTTAACTGCAGTCTTAACGGTTTCTGAGAATCGTTAAAGGTTTCGGCCAGTTTGCTGTTCAGGCCCAGGGCCATCAATTTCGGGCTGTCGTTGCCGACCTGATTCTGGTAAAGCAACCAACCAGCACCCAGGGCAAGAACCAGCATAGCAGCCATAGCCCAGGTACCCCAGGTCCTTTTTTTGGTGGAGGCTAGGCTGCCAAAAGAGACTACGTCCGGAGTAGGAGCGGGAAGTGCCTTTTCAATAAACCGGTGTACTTCCTCCCGGACCTCCTTTTCGCTGAGGCGTTCGGGTGCTACTGCCGTTGCCCGGATGAGTTGTTCAGCCTTCCGTATTTCCTGCTTCTTTTCCGGATGGTTCTGTACAAAGGAAAGCCAAAAGGATTCCAGGTGGCTGCTACCCTGAATCCAGTCCCGGAATTCGTCGTCCAGGACAAAGTCTTCGACGGTATAGTTTTCGTAATTTTTCATGCTGTTGTTGTTCCTGTCTACTAATAAATTTTGGGCGGCCTTAAGATCTTGAATTACCCCTGTAACCAGGGAAGTACCAGGAGCAGGAGCGTGCCCGGGGCCCAGTTTTTTCGCAAACTGGTCAGGGATTTTTGCAGGAGGTTATAAACCGACTGGCGTCCCAGCTGCATGACTTCGGCTATTTGCTCAAAGCTCAGGCTCTGGTAAAACCGAAGGTAAATCAGTTCCTTCTGGCGGTCGGGCAGGCTGTTGATCATTTGTTCCAGCTTGCGGAGCTGGTATATCTCGTGTTCTTCTTCGATCATGCGTAAGTCCGGCGAAAATTCCACGGAAAAGGAATATTCATCGGATAGGTGCGCCTGATGCGTGACCGACTTGCGTGAAAGTTCGCGTAAAATGCGGGTCTTCAGCATTACCATCAGGTAGGAGCGTACATTTTCAACTTCGTTGATGGTGGATTGTAGCTTCCACAAGGTCAGAAAGGTATCCTGAATACTATCCTTCACAAACTCCTTATCCGGGTGCAGGCGCATGCCCCAGTGGAACAGGTCAGGGTAGTAAGCCTGCATGAGTTTGGCCAGAGCATACATATCACCGGAGCGATACTCCTGCCAAAGTTCCTGCGCATGCTGGGTAGGTAGCCGTTTACTCATAGTACTTGATTAGGGTATATTTTCATGAGCGTTTTTTTAATATAAGTTAACCCTTCTTTTCTATAAAATTTTCAAAATAAAATACAAATGGGGTTCATGGCTTACAGCGGTACTTTGGAAGTAGTAGGTCAGGAAAGGACTTTACTTTTGTTGGGTATGAAAAACAGATTTGTATTGCTCGCCTTCCTGGTATATCCGGCCACGTTGCTGGCCCAGATGCCCCCGCGTACGCCGGAGCAGGATAGCCTCCTAGCCCGTACCCAGCGCAAAACCCGCGCCGACCACCAGCAGATGCTGGGGCAGCTGGGTATAACATCGCTTCGGACCGGGGCCAACGGCAGCAACCCGCAGGCGCCCAACGCGGCCAACTACGACGAGGCCCTGGCCAATCCGTTCCCCAAACTACCGGAGGCGCTGACGCTAAAAAACGGGAAAAAAGTAAAAACCGCCAAAGACTGGTGGAGCCGCCGCCGCCCCGAAATCGTCGAGGATTTCGACCGGGAAATTTACGGCCGGATGCCGGCCAATACGCCTAAGGTACAGTGGGAGGTGGTAGCTGTCAGCGACACAGTGATCGGGGTGGTACCGGCCAAAGTGAAGAAGCTCGTGGGGCACGTAGATAATTCAAGGTACCCGGCCATCAACGTGGACATCCAGCTTTCCCTGACTACCCCCGCTCAGGCTACTAAACCCGTACCGGTCATGATGGAGTTTGGTTTTGTGTTTCCGCCGAGCTTTCGGATGCCGGCCCAGCCCAACGCCGGACCGGGCTGGCAACAGCAGCTCCTGGAGAAAGGCTGGGGCTTCGCGGTGCTGCTGCCCACCAGTTTTCAGGCCGACAACGGCGCGGGCCTCACCGAGGGCATCATTGGTCTGATGAATAAGGGACAACACCGTAAACCCGACGACTGGGGTACCTTGCGGGCCTGGGCCTGGGGGGCCAGCCGCGCCCTGGACTACTTCGAAAAGGACAAGGATGTGGACGCCAAAAAAGTAGGAATTGAAGGCCACTCCCGCTTCGGCAAGGCGGCCCTGGTAGCCATGGCCTACGAGCCGCGCTTCGCCATTGCCTACATAAGCTCGTCGGGAGCGGGTGGCGCGAAACTCCACCGCCGCAACTGGGGCGAGCTGGTGGAGAACGTAGCTGCTGCCAACGAGTACCACTGGATGGCGGGTAACTATATCAAGTACGCCGGTCCGCTCGGCTGGGACGACCTGCCCATTGACTCGCACGAATTGATAGCGCTCTGCGCGCCGCGTCCGGTCTTTATCGGCAGCGGCGACAAGGGCGACGCCTGGATAGATGCCAAAGGCATGTTTATGGCCGTGGCCGCCGCCGGAGAGGTGTACGAGCTACTCGGGAAAAAAGGCGTAGGCGCCCCGGAGTTTCCGGCCCTGGAAACTACCCTCATCAGCGGCGACCTGGCCTACCGCCAGCACGCGGGTGGCCACACCCCCGGCCCAAACTGGCCTACTTTTATTCAATTTGCTGAGAAGTACTTTTAGATTAGCCTGAAGTACCTTAATTATTGAGGATAAAAATAGTAAAGTCAAAGGGAGATGCAGATAGTGGTCAAACTATCTGCATCTCCCTTTAAGGAAAATAATTAAAAAATGTAATGCCTGCCCGACTATAGCTTTCCCGCCGATGCTTTTATAGTACCGCTTGTTTCCAGTTGTTGTATTTCTTCCGGACAGCGTTGAGTTGAGTGCGACGGGCGGAGTCGGTGGCCAGATTGGTGGTTTCCTGCGGATCTTTTTTCAGGTCGTACAATTCCTCGTAGTCGTGCTCGTAAAAATTCATGTACTTCAGAGTTTTACTTACGATACCCCCAACCTTCGGTATTTTGGGACTTCCCATAAAAGTATGCTCGTAATAAAACTCTTCCCGGTTGCCTTTTTTACCTTTGGAAGTAACCAGCTCTACCAGATCAACCCCCTGCATGGTTTTGGGTACCTCCACTCCGGCCATTCCAAGTATGGTAGGGGCTACGTCAATATTGAGGGCGATTTGTTCTACTGTTTTATTTCTTAGTTGCGGATTACGCGGATCGTACACAATTAAGGGTACCCGAATGGACTCCTCATGCCCGTACCACTTTCCGGCCAGTCCGTGTTCGCCCAGGTAGAAGCCGTTGTCCCCAGTAAAAATAATGATGGTATTCCGGGCCAACCCTTTTTCTTCCAGGGCGGCTACCAGATTACCTACTACCTCGTCGACGCCACTGAGCAGGCGGTAGTAGTTCCGGACGCTTTCCTGGTACATCCGGTTATTCTCAAAACGCAGGTGCCATCTTTCGCGGGCAATATTCTGTTCAGTACGAAAGAAATCCGGGAACGACTGCCAGTACTTAGGAGCGGCAGTGAGGGGTTCGGCGATGGAGTCACCCGCATACATAGGCTTGTAGCGGGGCTGGATAATAAACTGGCGCGGGTCGTTGTCCTGGACGTGCGGTGCCTTGAAACTCACCGACAGGCAAAAGGGCTTTTTGCTGTCAGTAGTTCCCAGAAAACGGACAATATCCCCGTTGATCTTGTCGGTATGATGCAGGTAGTTGCCCTGCTCATCCTTCATTTCGTAGTCGGGCTGCCCCTTGTCTGATCCGGCCCAGAAGTCGAACAGTTGGGCGGGCTGTTTCTTGGGTACGCCCACGCCGTACTTGCCGACAAACCCAATGTGGTATCCGGCTTGTTTGAGCAGCATAGGGTAGGTTTGGGAAAGAGCGGCGGGCTTGAAACTTGTGTTAAAATCCTCAATACCGTGCCGCGACATGTACTGTCCGCTGAGCATACTGGCCCGGCTGACGCAGCAGATGGAGGTAGTTACGTAGGCATTTTTAAATAGGGCGCCCCCCTTTGCCAGTTTATCCAGGTGAGGCGTCTTAATCAGCTTGTTTCCCATGCAGCCCAGAGCGTCCCAGCGGTGGTCGTCGGTAAGCAGGAAGATAATATTGGGCTTAGTAGCCGGGGCCGGTTTTTGGCTCAGGTAAAAGCCGGTACTGGCCAGTAGTAAAAGGACAGAGGCAATCAGGTAACGTGTCATTGACATAGATTAGTAAGTAGTTATTTGTCAGATCGGTCACGGCCGTCGGCTATTCAATAATCGGTTTTCCTTCGTAGTTGATTTTGTTGTAGGGTACTGTCTCGGTATCATCGATTACATAGCCCTTTTGCTTCACGTACTCAAGTCCGGGCCGGAAGGCATCCTTACGTTTTTTCAATACAGCAACCAATCGTTTGTCAAGGTCGGCCTGCACTTTGGCGTACTCTTTTTTTTCAACCAGATTATTCATCTGAAAAGGATCATTCTGATTATCAAATAATAGCCAGGGACCGTTCAGGTCGCGGGTATAGGTGTAGCGGTCTGTTACGATGCCGCGGTACTCCTTACCGCCTTTCGCCCTGGTCCACTGGCCGAAGGGTTGTACGCAGGAAATGAGCGTTTCCTTTACATCGTCTTTTTTCTTACCCAGAAATACCTTCGAAAAATCGGTGCCTTCTACGGTTTTGGGGATTGCGATACCGCTCAGGCCAAGCAGTGTGGGCATAATATCGGGTGAGTTTAATAGTGCACCCGATGTTTTTCCCGTGGAGCCAAAGGCTTTGGGATAATGAATCAAAAAGGGTACCCTAATGCTTTCATCGTAAGGTTGCTGCTTGTTCCACCAGCCGTGGGAGCCCAGCAGGTCGCCGTGGTCGGCGGTGAAAACCAGTATGGTGTTTTCCTCAATACCCGTGTCTTTCAGCGTTTTCCAGAGTTTGTCCACGTTGTCATCAATGGCGGCCATGTGGGCATAGTAGCCACGCAAGGTTTCGATGGCCCGTGCGCGCTTGTCAGCGGGAATGTTGTCGCGCAGGATGATTTCCCTGTTCTCAAACATTTTGCGGTACTTCTCCGGTGCCGTCTGATAAGGATCGTGGGGGGCACCCATGGATATAAACAGGACAAAAGGTGCATCCTGCGGGGCCTTTTTCTTAATATACTCAATAGCATCATCAGTCTGTTCGATAACGTCGTACCCTGCCCATACTTTTCGTTCGTCGGAGCTACCCTCATAGTACTCCGAGTGATTGTAGTTGTGCGTACATTCCAGGGCTTTCCAGTAGTCGAAGCCCTGCTGACGGGTGGGGGGAATGTAGCTGCGGCGGCCGTGGCCATCCACGTGCCATTTGCCGATAAAGCCCGTGGCGTAACCGTTGTCGCGGAATACCTTGCCGAGCGTAGTGGCAGTGGTATCCAACAGCACATCGTTCATGAACACCCCATGGGTGAGCGGGTACTGTCCTGTCAGCAGCGAGGCCCGGTGCGGCGAGCAGACAGGCATGCCCGATACGGCGTTCCGTACGTTCAGGCTTTGTGCAGCCAGCCGGTCCAGCGTGGGCGTATGGGCGTTTTTATCCCCGGCAAAGCCAAAGGCCTGCGCCCGCCACTGATCTACTAGTACATATACGATGTTGGGTTTTCCAGGTTTTTTTGGAGTGCTGAACGTTACCTGATTGAGGCCAATGGTCAGTAAAATCGAAAGGATAACTTTCAATAGCTTCATATGATTTATAAGGTTTGATAGAATAAAATTTTTCCTGATGTAGATGCTTCAAATAGGCTGTTTTATAGATAGTTATGCGGATAAGGGATGCTTTATTGCATTCTATCTAGTTTTTGGTAAACCATTCTTTCTCAAAACTACCTTTTAGCTCTAAAAGCTTTTTCTTATAGCCAGGATCTTTTGTGAAATGCGTTTTTTCGTAAGGATCTTTATTCAAATCCAGTAATTGCTCCTCCATTTCTCCATTTGAGACATACTGGATGTATTTGTACCGATCTGAATCGACTACCATGCGTCCTACCTCACTTTCTACCCCTAATGTCTTGCGCCAAACTACTTTTTTTCCTTCCAGTAAGGGTCTCAGGCTTTTGCCTCTCGGATCTGCCTTTCCCTGAATGCCGGCAAAGTCACATACGGTAGGTAGAAGATCAAGTCCGTTGGAAACCAGATGGGTACTGTCTGTAACTCCTGTTTGCAAATGCCCTTTCCACATAACCATGAAAGGGATGTTGGCCGATTCTTCGTACAGGACCGACTTATGCTCCATCCGATGGGAGCCGTCCATATCTCCGTGATCGCTTGAAAAAATTATAATTGTGTTTTCTTCCTGCCCACTTTCCCTTACCGCATTCAGAATTGTCTGCACCTGTTCGTCCACGGTTTCGGTAAGCCTACAATAGGCCCAGCGGTGAAGGCGCCAGTCCTGATCGGAATACTTTTCTCGGGCCTGTTTACGAAAATTCTTCGAATCCAATAAGCTTTTTATCGCTTTAGGTTCTCCTTGCTGCGGTTCATAGTTTGGGGGCAAGGGGGGGCAATGGTGTTCATAGAAATCTTTTTCCGAGATACCATCGGGCCTCTTCATGGCCCGATCAAGCGTTCTAATCTCCTGACCTCCGGTACTGATAAGCCTTTTCTCGTGGTCAGTTTCAGCAAAGTCACGGATAGCCATATAGCAAATATCGTGGGGATTGATAAGGGAAACTACCATGAAGTAAGGGTTTGCGGGCCTGGCTTTGATATACCTGGCGGCACTTTCGGCCAATTGCTCACGTTCATCGTTTGAAATATCCTCAAAACCCAGCGCGTTAGGGGTCAAAGGAGCGGGCAAATGTTCTTTTCCTCCAAAAATGAGACTGTATCCGGCTTTTTTTAGCCAGGCTGCCAGGGTAGTGCGCTGTACTTCTTCGGGGATCTCCGAGATTTTCATAGCACCCACGTTTTCCAAGACCTGATTACCAGCTTTGTCGCTGAATAACCCGGGCATTCTGCCCGTCATGAGGCTTATACGCGCCGGTGAACATACCGGGTTTGTAGTATAAGCCCGGGTAAAGCGGGTACCATTCTTAGCAATGTAATCCATGGCTGGCGTTTTGAGCCATGCATTACCGGCGCAGCTCATCATGGAGCTATGCTGCTGGTCAGTAAAGAGGTAGATGATGTTTGGTTTTTGTGACACAGGGCCGGAAGGCGGATCGGTCAGGAACAAAAAACAAGCATTCAGCAGGATAAGTAATGGATACCACATTGGTTTCGTAAAATTATGTAATCTAGGTAATTGTACATAATAGCACAAATTACCCAGATTATAAATAGCCTTTTAATAGCCCGGGTTTTGGGCCAGTTTATTGACTAATATCTGATTAGCCGGAATGGGGGCCAACAGTTTATTAGGAGTTATCTGGTACGATTCGGCGTAGAGAAACGACTTTTTTGCCTTTTCCCGCAGTCCGTGTGCCGTCATTATTTCCTGGACTTTTCCCGTACGCTTTAGATCATACCAGCGGTGATTTTCAAAACAAAGCTCTACCTGCCGTTCTTTGGCAATCAGCGCCTGCAGGGCCGTTTTATCCAGTCCGGTCAGCGGAGTAGTAAGTCCGGCCCGGTCGCGCACCTTTTGTACGTACGAAATGGCCTCGTTGGATTTCCCCTGCTCGTTCAGGACTTCGGCGTACATGAGCAGCACATCGGAGTAGCGAAGTATAGGAAAGTTATCCCCGGCACGGTTGTCGGGTGCAGAAATGGGTGGCTTGTACTTGGCGCAGTAGGGGATAGGTCGCACCTGATTGTTCCAGTCAAGGCCGGTCCAGTAGTTAATCGAAACGTCCTTACGCTGGTCGCCGGGTTCAAAAGCATTGATAAGATCATCGGTAGGCTGGTTCCAGCCTGCTCCTACAATGTTGATATTAGGCCGTTTGGTAACAGCCCCGCCTGAGGTGTGGGGCGCAAAAAGGAAGATGAACTGGTTGGCTACCTCGGCACTCGCTTCGGAGTACTGCATGGCAAAGATTGTTTCCTTGTAATCCTTTTTGGAGGGATCAAATACATCGGCATAATTAGGCAGTAACTGATGCTTTCCGGAATTAATGACAGAAAGCAGGGCTGGTCCGGCTTCGTTATAGTTGCGCAAGGTCAGGTAGACCTTTCCCAGCATACCCTGAGCGGCCCGTTCATTAGCGCGACCGTTCTCTTCCACGTCGCGGGCATTACCAAAGCGGGTAATGGCCTCATTCAGGTCTTTTATAATTTGCTCGTATACCTCAGCTTCGGTCGCTCTTTTAATATTTACGGCTTCCTGTGAAGTAATGGGTGTAGTAACCAGAGGGATTCCTCCGAACTGCCTGACCAGGTTGAAGTAGTACAATGAACGAAGGAATAGGGCCTCGCCGGCCGAGCGCTCCCTAAGTGATTCTTTAGAGAAGACTACTCCTTCGCGGTTAAGCTCGTTCAGCAGTTTGTTGCAACGGGTAATCCCGTTGTAGGATAAGTTCCAAAAGGCCGCATAGGCCGCATTGTCTGACCCCAGGATAAACTGGTCAATAACTCCCCGGGAAGCTTCTCCGGTACGGATGTTGTTCTGAAAGCTGGTATTGTCAGAAATTAGCTCGGCCAGGACCCAGTGCTGGTTTTTCTCGTAGTCCCGCATAGGTACGTAACAGCCATTGGCCAGCAGGATAAACTCGACCTCGGATTTATAAAAGTTGCCTTCGTTCAGCGTATCTCTGGGGTATAGCTCCAGAAAATCGTTTGAGCAGGATGTGAGAAGGCAGATGATTATAATACTCGCTATTTTTTTCATTGTAAATGCTTTTTAAAGTAGTAAGCTCAGTGGGAGAAATGCCTCCCAATTCAAATAACCAGATTGCCTAAAACGAAACATTGATCCCCACCGAGGATGTCCGCGACAGGGGATAGGACGACATGTCAAAGCCGGGTGAAAGGGTATTGTCGATGTTGCGCGACTGAGCCTCGGGATTAGCCCCCTCATAGTTGGTAAACATGGCCAGGTTCTGAATGGTAGCGTAAATCCGGCAGCTACTGATAAATCCGGTTTTACGGAGCAGGCCCTCGGGTAGCGTATAGCCCAGGTTGATATTGGCAATGCGAAGGAAGGAAGCGTCTTCTACCCACAGGGAGTTGACACGGTGTCCCCAACTGGGTGTTAACTTGGGGACCCCCGAAAGACGCCCGTCACCGGGATCCTGAGCACTTCTCCAGCGGTTGACCCATTCCTGCCGCACATTGAAAAAGCCCTGCAGGTTGTCAACGGACTGACGCAGGCCGTTCATAACCTGACCGCCCTGCTGACCATTGATAATGATGCCCAGATTAAAGCGTTTGTACGTCAGGTGATTCGAAAGCCCAAAGGTAAAGTTAGGGTGAGGACTACCGATAATGGCGTAGTCCAGCAAGTCACTAACGACCCCATCTCCGTTGACGTCCCGGTACTTGGGGTTGCCCTCGTATACCTGCGGAGTTTTGGTAATATTTGGATTCTCGATGTCGGCGGCACTATAAACTCCGTCATTGATAAAGCCAAAAAACTGACCAATGGGTTTTCCGACTACACTGATGTGGGTGGGATTGCCATCGTTGCTGCCGGATAAAATCCGGTCGCTGTTGTCATTCAGTGATAACACTACATTCCGGTTAAAGGCCATATTTGCGTTTACATCCCAACGGATGGCCCGTGAAACCGGGCTGCCCCCCAGCGAAATTTCCAGGCCCTGGTTGCGTACGTTCCCTTTGTTTACAATCTGGGAATTGAAACCTGTAATAGCCGGGATGACGTCATTCAGGAGCATATTGCTGCTTTTTCGGTTGTAGAAGTCCACGATCAGCAGTACATTGCTTTTAAAAAGTTCCAGATCAAAACCCGCGTCAAACTGGCTGGATTCTTCCCAGGTGAGGAAAGGGTTGGAAAGACCCACGAAGGAGGCTGTGGCCAGATTGTTGGCAAAAACGTACGAACCCGCGTTAATGGCCGCCAGGTGCGAATAGTTTCCAATGTTGTTGTTACCGCTGGTACCGTAGCTGGCCCGGAGTTTGAGTGAGCTTATGACTTTGTTGTCCACTAAGAAATCTTCTTTCGACACGCGCCAGGCAGCGGCGACAGAAGGGAAGGTAGCGTAGCGGTTGTTGGACCCGAAGCGGGAGGAACCGTCGGAACGCACTGTGGCGGTCAGCAGGTATTTATCCTGAAAGTTGTAATTAATACGGCCCAGGTAGGAAATGATACTCCATTCGTTCACGTTCTGGTCCCAGGTACTAATAGCCTGCGCCGCGTTGATCGTCTGAATTAGGTCATTGGAGTAGGGGCTGGCGTTCAGGTTTAGGCTGTTACCGGTACTTTTCTGGGTACTATAGCCCGCCAGTACGTTGATCCGGTGATTTCCAAAAGCTTTGTTATAGGTCAGGGTGTTTTCAATCAGCCAGTTGAAATTCTCCGCCCGGGAATTGGACGACTGCCCGGTTCCCGCTACGGGTGGGCGATTGGAGCCACCGATGGTACTGGGTGTAAAGGCCGCAAACTTTGAGGTTGACCAAATGGTATTGAGCGACGTACGGGCGATCAGATCCGGTGTAATATCCCACTGCACGTAAGCTGACCCCAGGTTTTGAAACTGCTCCTGGGTCTGGGAGGTTTCGCGCAATACAAAGAGAGGGTTGGCAAAGCTCCAGGCCGAGTGGTACTTGCTCTGGGGCGAACGCACGTAGGGTAGCAGCTCGCCGTTGGCATCATAAGGCGAAGCAATTGGATTTGCCCAGTTGGCTACACCAATCACATCTTCGCGGTTGGAGTTGGTATTGGTGCGGTTCTGCTTGATGAATGTAGGCTGAATGGTAGCCCCGATCGTTACGCTCTTCCCAAAACTGGACTCCATACTGAGCTTGCTGCTGTACCGCTCCACGCCGGTGTATTTCAGCACACCATCCTGCTTGAAATAGCCCAGACTGAAATCCATACGTGAATCTTCGGAGCCTTTCTGCACGCTTACATTATAGTCGCGGATGGCGGCGTCGCGCAGGAGCAGATCGTACCAGTCGGTACCCTTGCCCTGCAGTTGATCCAGGTTGCGGTACTCTACGGGGTAGTCGTCAATGGTGGCTGCCCGGTTTTCGGCCCGGCGTACGGCTATATCAATTTTATTGCGTTGGTATTCGGCAAATTCACGCTGGTTCATCAGCTGGGGGCGCCCTTGCTGAGGTACCTGCTGCACGCCCGTCATGGCAGAAACATGCACCTGTGTACGGTTGAAAGTTCCTTTTTTGGTAGTAATAATAATAACTCCATTGGCCCCCCGGGAGCCGTAAATGGCGGTGGAGGATGCATCTTTCAAGACCGTAATGGTCTCAATGTCATTTGGGTTAATCAGAATCAGCGGATTCAGGTTCTGGTTTAGTCCCGCCGAATAGGGCATGCCGTCCACAACATAGAGGGGTTCGTTGCCGGCTCCCAGCGAGCCGCTGCCACGTATCCGGACGGAGGTACCTCCCCCGGGTGAGCCCGAGGGCTGGGTGATCTGTACACCGGCTACCTGGCCAATCATTTTCTGATCCAGCGTTGACACCGGCAGGTCTTTCACAACATCCTGATTGATCGTTGCCACGGCTCCGGTCAGGTCTTTGGCGCGTTGGGTACCGTACCCTACCACTACCACTTCGTTCAAAGCTTTATTCTCCGGAGCGAGTGCGACCGTCATGTTCGACTGGTTTCCTACTGCTACTTCCTGGCTGGCATAGCCCACAAAACTGAAAACCAATACCGGATTTTCCTCAGGCACATCCAACTGAAACTGCCCCTCTGTGTTGGTGGTAGTACCCCGCTGGGTACCTTTCAGGACTACACTCACTCCGGGTAGCCCCGCCCCGGACTCGTCCCGGACAGTACCTGACACCATCCGTTTAGGAGCCTCATCCTGAACTGCGGGAGGTACAGCCAAACCGGTCTGACTGTCTGATTTTACCGGGGCCTTTCGCAGCAGGATACGGTTCTCAATTACTTCGTACTCAATATCCAGGGGTCTAAGGACCTCATCCAGTACCAGGAATAACTTACGATTGCTCACGTTCAGGGACACCCGCTGGCTGGATTTTATCTTGGTACTGTACACAAACTTTACGCTGGCTTCCCTTTCAATCTGACCAAGTACTTCCTTCAGCTCGAGACGTTCACCCACCAGCGTAATGGTCCGGTTGAGTACTTCCTGCGCCCGGGTTTCGTGGGCCATGGACATACTCGCAAATCCAATCAATAAGAGCAATTGTGAAAATGTAATTTTCATGACTTTCCACAAATTTTTGGGAATGGGTAGGGGTTTTTTCATATTTTTACTTGTTTTTAATTGGGAAAATTGAGAACACGGCCCTCCGTCAGATTGGCGTTTGCGGAGGGTAATTCCGGGGTCGAACCTGCTGCAAACAGGTTCGGCCCCTTACTTTTCAGCAGCCTTCGCCGGTGATGAATATCACGGCACCTCGTTTTTCATAGCCGGCGTCGATGGACTTGCACACCAGCTCGAGCTGGGTAAACAGCGACAGTCCATTCAGGTCGGCGGTGATACGGCACTCGTTTATTTTAGGATTGGAAATCACGAACTCAATTCCGTAAGTCTGCGTCAGGGTGGCAAGTACTTGCTCGAGCGTACTATTCTGAAAAACGAGCAGAGCGGGAGCCTTTCCGGCGGCTTCCAGCGGTATCGGGTCTCCCACAATACCGGTACTTATATTGTGTGTTGTTGCGTCAAATAGTACCCGCTGGTTTTGGGTAAGGATAACACCATTTCGTTCGTCGCTGCGGTCCTTGTTTTGCGTGTAAACCGATACCTTGCCCGAACGCACCACTACCTCGGTAGTTTTGCCCGGATAATTCTGTTTGATGTGGAAGCTGGTACCCAGTACTTCCGTTACCAGCTCGCCGGTATGCACCACGAAAGGCCTGGACTCATCCCGTTTGACCCTGAAAAACGCTTCTCCTTTCAGAAATACTTCCCGCCGGGTCTGGTTGAACGACTTGTTGTACACGACGCTGCTGTTGGGGCTAAGTGTGATAACGCTGCCATCCGGCAGGACCGCCTCCTGCTCGTGGGATAGTGTATTCCTGACTTCGATACCCGCCTGGGTGAGTTCTTCCGTAAGGGCCTGCGGGCCGGGGGTAGTCGTGGTAGCCGACAGGTATACCCAGGAAAGTACCAGCAGGGTACAGGCGGCCACGGCCGAGAGCCAGGCCATCCAGACTACCCTGGAAGTACCGGCAGGACGCATTTGTCGGCGAATCCCTCGCCATATGCTTTTTTCGATGCTATTTTTCTGGCTATCCGACAGGTGCAATTCAACCTGATTGGCGGGCGACTGGTACCAGTCCAGTAGCAAGCTTTCTTCCTGCTCGGTGGTTTTGCCATCCAGGTAGCGTTGCAAGAGCTGGTTAAATTCTTGTTGGGTCATAGGTAGTAGCACTAGTCGGCCTAGTTGTTGGTTTGGTACTCCCTGAGGTTCTCTTTAAGGAACCGGAGCGATTTGGTGATGTGGTATTCTACTGCTTTTTCGCTGAGATTAAGCCCCAGCGCAATCTCCCGGACCGACTGGTTTTCAAAGCGGCTGCGTTTGAAGACATCGGCGCTTTTTTCGGGCAGGCGGTTCAGTGCTTTTTCCATTGCCTCCGACAGTTCGCTGAAATTGACAATGTCCTCGGTACCTTGGTGGTGATGGATTTCCTGGAAAATCAGGTACTCCTGGTACTTCCGGTAGCTAATCTGGGATTTGATATAATCATAAACCTGGTTGCGGACGGCGAAGGTGAGGTACATACCCAGGTGCCTGATGGCAACCTCGGTGCGGCGATTCCATAGTTTCAGGAATACTTCCTGCACCAGCTCCTCGGCTTCTTCCCGAATGCCGGTCTTGTGGTAGGCGATTCCGTACAGCTTGTACCAGTAACGACGGTATATCTCTTCAAAGGCTTTTATCCTGCCTTCCCCGAGAAGAGTCACCAACTGTTCGTCACTGTACTGTTTCAAATTCATGGGGGGCACGTATTGAGGCGTTGTTGCCTATAGAGTAGAACAACTCATTATTATCCCTAAATAATTTTAAAAAAAATTTAAATAATTTTATTTGACTAGTGAATAAATACTAATAAGGCCAATAGGACGCGTATTGGCGGGAGGAAGGGGTAGGGGTACTTGCAGATAATCAGAAGTAGTATTTAACGTGGGTTATGGACATTGATTAAATTAAACCATTGATATGGAGAGCATAGTCAGCAGGGATTACGAAATTTGAAGCGCTAATAAACAAAATCATTTCCTCCAATGCCAAGCTCCGCGAAGATAAGACATCACCACATGCGACGATTTCTGCAACGCCCTTATGGGTTTAACTTAGGTACCCCCGAAAGCCGACCGTCGCCGGGATTCTGCTTACTCCCGCAGCCGCACCGCCACTCCGCCTTTTGGTAACAGTGCAAAGTGCAATTTATCCGTAGACTGAATAGTTTTGGTCGTTTTCCGGATACCTCCTTCGCCCGTATCCTCATAGATGTCAATGGTGTACTTTTTTCCTTTTGGCAAAAAGTCAAACTCAAGTGTCAGGGACCGGGCAAGGTTATTGGTCACTGCCCCCAGGTACCATTCTTTTCCGTGCCGACGGGCTACGGTAATGTACTCACCGGGCATGCCTTCGGGCACGCGGGTTTCGTTCCAGGTAGTGGGAAGGGTTTTCCAAAGTTCTATTTCCTCCCGATTGGTATAGTGTTCGGGTTTTCCGTACCAGTACAGGTACTGCCACGGACTGTAATTGATCACAGACAGGGCCAGTTGGTGCGCCTTGGTGTTTTTGAGGCGTGCCACCTGATCCCCAAAGCAATAGGTATAGTCGGCGGCTCCGGCCAAAAAGCGCGTAAAGGGCAGAATGGTATTGTGCGTGGCGTCGGGAAACTCCTCGTTGCCGCTTACACCTTCCTGCGTCATAAGGTTGGGATAGGTGCGACTGAACCCCGTAGGCATGTACTCGTCGTGGATGTCTACCATGAGGTGGTATTGAGCCGCTTTTTTGACAGCTTCGTGCATCCAGGCCGTCCAGTAGTGGGAGCCGCTATGTACAAAACCAAACTTGACTCCCGCCACTCCCCATTTTTCATAAAGCGGGAAAATAGAATCCAGCTGATTTTCCAGCGCCCGGTGGTTTACGTAGAGAATTACGCCTTTTCCTTTTTCTTTCGCATAGCGGATAATGGCTGGCATATCCAGGTCATTGACCGGATTGCGGCGCGGATCGACGTTTACCTTACTGGCATCAGAGACCTGCTCATACTCGTGGCCGTACCATCCCGCGTCGAAATGGATAAAATCCAGGTTTTGCTCTACGGCAAAATCTACCAGTTTCCGGGCTCCATCGGTCGAGAGTGTAGTTTCCCGCATCACACGTCCCGGCCTGATCCAGCCTGCCTCCTTGATCTGAGAGGGTGGATTCAGGTTCAAAATCAGATAATTGTTTTCCAGGAGTTGCGTTGGTTTCTCCGCCACCATTACCACCCTCCAGGGGGTACCGAAGGGGGAGGTGCCGACAATCTCGCCGTACAGGTTACTCACCAGCTCGTCTTTTGCGGATCGCAGCCGGAGCCGGGGAAAATGCGTCTGCTGCGCGTGGAGGATGCTTGCCCACAGGCCGTTGCTCAGCTGAATGGTGAGGGGTAGCTCGGCTCCTTTTTGCCATTCTTCGGGGGCACACAATTCATAACGGCCCTGGGCATGTTCGGTGGAGAAAAACTGACTGTTGGGCGGAAGCCGGAAATGCGTGTCCTCCTGGCCAATCTCAATGACCTGGGTACGGGTACTTTCCGGAAAAAAATACCGGAAGGCGATGCCCTCGTCGTAGGCCCGCACAATGACCTGCATCTCTCCTTTCTCGCGGCCTTTGACCTTGATGGTATCCTGTATGGTAATAGTCAACTCGTGGTAGTGATCAGGAATCAGCTCGCGCTCGCCGTACATGGGCTTCCAGGTAGTGTTCACGTTTTGAAGAGCTACCTTTTTTACCACCATTTTCTTATTCCAGTTAGGGGCTGTGGCGTAGCCGTTGGGATTATTGAGCAGGCCCATCCCTGACGGCATAATTACGGGTTTATCCTTGTAGCGGATTTCGTAGGTCGGCACGCCATCACCCTGCGTGGAAAATTGGAAGGTAAGATTTCCATTTGGCGAACTGACACGCAGGGAGTCCTGGGCGGAAGCCCGCAGGGACGAGAATACTAGCAAGGCTCCGAAAAAAAAGGCAATTTTATTTAGGAAAGAGTTCATCTATTTTGCAGTGGCTTGATCAAAAGCAATAACGGCATCCATGGTGGTTGCTACTACTTTGATAAAGTCAACAAAAATAGATAATTACCTATCTTAGCCCCACCTAAGCCCTCAGGCGATCGTGTTCTTCATAATTTTAAAAGCTTCGTCGTACTGCTTGTCCACCTTTGCCAGCGATTGCTTCACGTTTTTCGTAGCGGCTTTATAGTTGGCATGAACCTGCATCAGCCGGTCCGCAATCTGTTTTCCGGTTGTATCCATGATTTCGAAGGTCCAGTCGGCCAGACCCAGGTCATAGTACATTTGTCCTTTGATGGTGTCTTCGGGTTGCCGCAGGTAGAAGGCCGGAGTACCGTTGGCCGCCGCGATAATGGGCGAATGACACTCAAAGCTAAGTACCGTATGAGCATGGGAGTAGAGCGAAGCGGCCTCGTCGGGTAGCCAGTAGCCGTGTTTGACTACCTTGGCCTTTACATCGGTGGGCAGCGGGTCAATGAGTAGTTCGTCCATAATGTCTACCTGGTAGGTCATCTCGGGGCATACTACTACCTTATTACCCGTTTTACGAACCCAGGTCACCATCGCCTCGCGCGCTTTGGCGTGGTCAGCTTCCTTGTATTTGTCGTTCAACTCGTTTACCTGCTGAATTCTTTCGGCGCTCCAGCCGTTCTGGTTGGAATAAATCTTGTAATAAGGTGTCACCCGGAGCCGGGGTACTACGCAGATAAATTTTTTGGGTTCCAGGCCGTGGGTCTTTATAAACTGGTTGGCTTTTTCCGGGTCCTGGATTTCCAGGTCAAAGGTAGCGTCGGGAGCAAAGGCGATGTGGTTACCCGAAAGGCCAGCTTCTTTCAGCTTCTGAATAGAGGCGGTTTCACGGGTGAAAATAAAGGAAGCATGCTGTAGCAGGTCTTTCAGGCTGGGCGTGACGTTTTGGGTTGTAACGCCGAAAATGCCGAATGGCTTTTTAGTCTGTTGGTGCCAAGCCCCCAGAAAATCGGCGGCAATGACCGAAGGCCCGGAACCGTGCAGAAAGAAATCAGCTTCCCGGAAGGCCTGTTTTACCTCTTCAGAACCTGGTTCATTGTCTTTGTTTACATTTCCGTGGATGATCCTGACGGCCGGGTAGTTCCTGGTTAGCATGTCTTCTACTACCTGACTCCTGCTTCTTTTCCAAAGGATTATCTTTGCCCCGGGAATACGCTTCTGCAACAGGCCCAGCAGACCGGGCGTATGGGCGATATCCCCGATATTGACATCCTGCCAGCCCGAAACAACTAGGAGGGTAGGGTTGGCTTTTTGGGTGGCCTGCGCCAGGTAAGGGGCCAGCAGGGCACCCGCTGACAGCAGGGTACTTTGCTGAATAAAATCTCGGCGATTCATAGGGTTCAGGAGCTACGGGTTGAGGAAGTTGCTACTTTTTTTACTACTGCCATCGTTTCCTGCTGGCGTTTGGCTACTACCGCCATGGCGTCCTTTACTTTCTTCTTGGCCAGGGGGTAGTTCTTATGGATTTTCATCAGTTCGTCAATCATGGCCGAGGAGGGTACCTGGTCAATGTCAAACAGCCATTCGGGCAGACCGATGTCCCGGAACATCCACCCCTTACGGCCGTGCGCCACCGGACGGGCGTGCAGGATAGGTACCCCCACCGCCAGCCCCATAATCAGGGAGTGGGGTTCCATGCCAAAAATCGTATGCGCCCGCGCATAAACCGACATGGCTTCGTCGGCACTCCAGAAGGCCTCCCGGAAGACTACCTTCTTTTTTACATCATCATCAAGCAGGTCGTAGAGCATGGTCCGGCCGTATTTGGTTTCTTTCAGGGCTTCCGGGGCTATAAGTACCTGCTGACCGGTGGTGCGTACCCAATGGTTGATCAGGGCCTGTACCTTGTCAAGCCGACGGCGGTCTTCCGCCTGTTTTTCCGGGGTGGCTTCGGGGTTCATCAGGTTCCCTTTGCCGCTATCGTCGAGGTGGGGCGTATTGGTACGGAGTACCACCGTCAGGAATTTTCCTTCTTCCAGACCGGCCTGTTTCAGGTAAGCTTTGCCTTTGGCTTCGTCACGTACATCAATGCCAAAACAGCCATCCGGACCAAATTCCATAACCGGCGCTTTGAATCCTAGCTCTTTAATGAACTTTAATGATTCCGTGTCGCGGGTAAAAATAAAGGAGGCCCGGCTCAGGACATCGCGGTAGAGGTACTGCGAAGGCGGAGCAAACTTATCAAACGAATGGCCGTAGAGTCCGAAGGGTATCTTGTTCTCGATGCAATAGTACATGGGGGCCAGGTTGGATAGGGTACTGCCCCAATCGTAGTTGAACAGGCCATAATTCATGGACATGCCCGAATTATGGATGTACACATCGGCGGCTTTGAAGGCATTCATAACCTCTCCTTTATCGTCAGCATCGCCACCGGGGAAGCTACCCTGAATGATTTTTACCTTTGGGAAATTCTTCTGAATCAGGGCTTCGGTAACCGGCCGGGGGGCGGCGTGCCACAGGATAATGCGGGCTTCGGGTATATGGCGTTCAATCAGCCGTAAGGTACCGGGTGTATGACCAATGTCCCCGATGTTTTTATCATTCCACGACGAACGAATCAGGATGGTGGGGTTTTTCTTATCGGAAAGGGGCTGTATGGTAGCGGCAAATCCCGGGCTAGCTGACAACGTAGCCGCCATGAGTGCATTGGCCTTTAAAAAATCGCGGCGACTTTGCATAGAATCTGATTGTTAGTTACAGGTACTGTAGGTACTAATTTAGGTCTATTCTTCCATTTATCACGCTACTTCGCACCCGGGTATCCCGGATTCTGAGCCAGAACTACCTCCCGGTTGGCGTCGATGGCTTTCTGCGGAATCGGCCAAAGTTCGTGGTAGGGTTGCATGGTAGCTTTGGCGTCCCAGTTGTATTTTGTGGCACGCTCATACAGGAGTCCGAGGCGTACCAGCGTTCTCCGGCGGGCTTCTTCTACGGTCAGCTCCCGCGCACGCTCGTCGAGGAGGTAGTCCAGGGTTACGTCAGCCGCTGCCACGGGTTTGGCGTTGGCGCGCGACCGTACTACGTTAATATCCGTTGCCGCGTTTTGCCGGTCTCCCTTGTGAATGTAGGCCTCGGCCCGCAGCAGGTAGGTTTCGGCCAGGCGCATCCGGATCTGATCGTTGTTGGTCCGACCCGAAAGTGGTGCGGGAAGTTCCCCTTCAATTTTTCGGATCATCGGATAAAACCAGCGCAAGGTATCTACGGCAATATTGGTAGCCGTACCATTTTCCTGAGCAATAAAGGCTTTCCCATTTACTACCGTATAGCGGGCTTTTTTACCAAAATAGGGTGAAGTCTTATCATTATAGTACCAGTCCCGCCGGATGTTATAGTGTGAATTACGCATATCGTTCTTAAAGTTATCTTTCCAGATATCATAAAAGAAGTAGTTGGTAGGGCGATTGCCCCCCTGGCTGCGGCCGATACTGTCACTGACCAGAATACGCTTGTTGTCCGGAGAGCGGATGTTTTCAAACTGCGGTCCCCACCAGCGTAGGTCATGGTTTTGGCCTTCGGCCCCGCCCACGGTCAGGAATTCGTACTGAACAGCCCATATCGTTTCCAGGTTGCCCGACGAACGGTTCTGCTGGTTGGTCCAGAACAGGTCCGAGAATACATCGCCGGGGCGGTTGGTATTGCCGAAGCGTTTGGTCATGAGCTGGTACTGGCCGGCTGTGCCGTCTAGTACCTTGGTAGCGGCCGCGATGGCTTTGTCATAGTAAGAAGCGTCTTTGGTTTCTCTACCCAGGCTAATGTACACTTCGGTGAGCAGGTGCAGAGCGGCGGCTTTAAAGATCCGGCCGTCTTTGGTGGGGTTGGTTACTACATTGGGTAGATGCTCCGCGGCAAATTCAAGATCATTTTTTGCAAATTCCAATACTTCGAGCCGGGTAGCCCGTTTAAAATCAAAGCGGGGCTCGGTCAGTTCCCGGTCCACGATCGGAACGCCGCCAAACAAATTGACGAGTACATTGTAAGTAAAAGCCCGGAAGAATTTTGCCTCGGCCAGTACCTCGTTTTTTTCTTTTTCAGTCCAGCGTACCTCCGGATTTTCGGCCCGGGTAATAATCAGGTTGGCATTTTTGAGCATATTGGCGTAGGCCCAGTCCCAGTAGTGCACCACGATCTGATCGGTGGGAAGTACCAGCTTGTAGTCTTTCATAAAGCGCCCGTCGGCAACGCCGCTGGTAGCTACGTCGGTACCGGTACCCATCTGATCGGGACGGTCTAGGGTTCGTTCGTCGCGGGCACTCTTGTGGAGCGCGACCAGAATAGTTTCAAAGCCCGCTTTGGTGGTGAGCAGGTTTTCGGGACTGAACCGGTCCAGCGGCTTTTCGTCCAGAAAAGATTCTTTGCAGGCGCCCATCGTCAGGCCGAAGACCAGGAGCGTAAGCGCTACGCGAATGGAAGGTGTTATTTTCAATTTCATAATCATGTACTTTTTCAGGGTAGATACTATTATAATCCAATGATTAACCCAACGACCCAGGATTTGAGCAAAGGCCCGTTGGATACATTGCGCCCGCCGGAGCCATGCTCGGGGTCCCAGCCGTCCCAGCCGGTCCAGGTTTTGAGATTTTTGCCGCTGACATAGATATTGACCTTGTCCATCCTTACTTTGTCGAGTAAAACTTTGGGTAAATCATAGCCCAGACTGACATCCTGTAAGCGCAGGAAGGTGCGGCTTTGGTAAAAACCATAACCCAGCGGATTGGGGTACCCGATACTCGGACGATCGGTCAGCGGGTTTTCGGGGGTCCAGTAGGGCAGATCCATCAGGTTGGCCCGGTCGAAGAAATTGCTCCCGTGGTTGAGCAGCGAATTGCCGCTGTATCCGCCCACGCGGGCGTTCAGGAAAAAGGAGAACGAAAGGCCACCGTACGAAAGCCGGTTGGTGAGGCCACTCGTAAAGTCGGGTTGCGAGGAGTGAAGTACCTGCCGGTCCTCAGGACCGATGCGTCCGTCGCCGCTGATGTCTTTGAATTTGAGGTAGCCCGGCTTGGCCCCCGGATCAATGGAGTTGTCTTCCCCTACCTGCCAGATGCCGTCCCACACATAGTTGAAATTGGTACCCTGCGGTTCTCCGATGAACCTTCCGCTGGCAATATCGTCGTCCTCTACCCCGTCGCCGTCTAGGTCAGTACCCGACAGACTCGTTATTTTATTGCGGTTCAGGGTAAAGACCAAATTCGTGGTCCAGTTGAATTTTCCTTTGGTATAGTTAGTGGAATTGATCGTGACTTCCACGCCCCGGTTGCTGGTAGCGCCCACGTTGGTGAAAAAGGTCTCGTAGCCGGTCATATTGGGAATCCGCAGGTCGAGCAGCAGGTCGGAGGTATTCATGGAGTAGTACTCCACAGAACCCGAGATTTTATTCTGGAACAAGCTGAAATCCAGACCATAGTTGGAGGCCACCGTGGTTTCCCAGCCCAGCAGGCGGTTGGCCATGGAGGTGGGGGTAATACCGATGCTGGTGGTACCGTTGTCCCCGAATACGTACTGATTGCCGGATTGGGTCATGTTGCTGAGCGAGGTGTAGGGAAGAATGCCCCTGTTGCCGTTTTTGCCGTACGAGTACCTTACTTTCAGGTAGCCAATCCAGGGCTGCGACCGGATGAAGTCTTCTTCAGACAGGAGCCAGCCCAGGCCCACGGAAGGGAAGTTTCCGAATTTTCGCCCGGAGCCAAAGGCCGAGTACCCGTCCCGGCGGATGGTAAAGTTGAAGAGGTACTTTTCCAGAAAACGGTACCCGATGCGGCCCATGTAGGAAGTAGCCCGCGACTCGGAAGCACTGGTAGAAACCAGTTGGTTTTCGCCGATACCCAGTCCGTTGAACGACAAGGCATCGTTAAAAATATTGTTGCTCGACAAGGAAGAGCCACTCTCGCGGGTACGTTCGAAGCTTTGCAGCAAGGTCACATCCAGGTCGTGGTTCTCGCCCAGGGCTTTGTTGTACTTTACAATGTTTTCCAGGGTAAGGTAGTGGTGCCTGCGGTTGGCTTTGCTGCCGCTGGCCAGCCGGAAGTTATTGTCGCGGGGTTCGTTGACAGACGGCGTAAAGTTGGCGTCGTCGTTATACCGCAGGTTGTTGCCCAGGTTCAGCCGGTACGTAAGGCCCGGAATGGGCAGATTGATATCCGCGTACACATTGTTGAACAGGGTGTTGGATACACTCAGATGATCGTTCCGTACGGAGTTGAAAATCGGGTTGGGCGCCAGGCCGTCGTCCATGGGCAGGCTTTTCAGTTCACCGTCGTCATAGTATAGGGACGAAAAAGGGCTGAGATAGCTGGCGGTCTCAAAATTGGCCCGGATGCCCGAGTAATCCTTGATGGTAAAGCCCGTGTGGGTACCTATGCTCAGCCAATCGGTTATGGTCATGTCCAGGTTGAGGCGGGATGAAAACCGGCTGAAATTGTCGCCAATGATCCGCCCTTTCATGTTGGTGTAGGAACCCGACACGTAGTAATTTACTTTTTCGGTCCGTCCCGACAGGCTCAGTTCGTGGTTGTACATGGGGGCATCCTGCGAAATAGCCACCCAGGGATCAATGGTACGTCCGGCCGCCCGGTTTGCTTCCTCAATGGGGTTCAGGATCAGGGGCCGGCCCAGAAAAGCCGCCGCGTCTTCCTTCATGGCCAGGTACCGGTCGGGGCCCATCATGCGGGGAGTTTTGGCAAAATCTGACATACCGTAGTAGGTATTGTAAGTCAGCTTGGGCCGGGAAGTAGTACCCTTTTTTGTGGTAATTAAAATAACCCCGTTGGTAGCCCTGGACCCGTAGATACTGGCCGAACTGGCATCTTTCAGAATGTCAATGGATTCAATGTCATTGGAATTAATATCCGAAAGTCTTCCGGTATAAATGATGCCATCCAGAATGATCAAAGGCGCGTTGCTGGCTAAAATGGACGTATTTCCCCGTATCGTAATGGTACCGTCGGCCCCGGGCCGACCCGTATCAACCACGGTTACGCCCGCCACCGAACCCCGCAGGGCCTGCGCTACATTGACGTTAGGATTGGTGGCGTTGAGTTTGGGGTCCACCCGCACTACCGCCCCGGTCAGGTCCTTCTTGCGTTGGGTACCGTAGCCCACTACCACCACTTCCTCAAGGGCATTGTTATCGGGTTCCAGGGAGAGGTTGAGGGTAGTTTGATTACCTACTATTACTTCCTGGCTTTTATAACCTACGAAACTGAACACTAGTACGGCGTTATCGTCGGGGACATCCAGCTGAAACTGTCCCTCGGTGTTGGTAGTAGTACCCCGTGTAGTACCCTTCAGAACCACGCTCACACCCGGCAAACCCCCTCCGGATTCATCTTTAACGGTACCACTAACCAGTCGCCTGGGAGCCTCAGCTGTTTCGGCGGCATCAGCCGTGACAGACTGCGGTCCGGTGGTAGTAGCCAGGGGTCTACCCTCTGCGGGCGTGGCGGAAGTCTGGCCGGTAGTCGAAGTCTTTTCCTGCCGGGCAGGCGCTCGGTTTCCGCTTTTCTCCGTGATGACGAATCCGCCCTTACCCGATTTTTTGTAGGTAAGATTCAGGGGACGGAGTAAGAGGTCCAGGTTTTGTTCAAGCGGTTTGGTGACATTATAGGCGTCCGCAGGTACCTCATATCGGTCGATATTTTTCCCAAAAAACAGAATGTCCACCCGATGCTGATTTTTCAGCTCATTAAGTACATCTTTCAGTTTGCGCATCGTACTTTGGTCGGCCTGGGTAGATCGGGCCGGTACCTGATGCACCTTGGCGAGCAGCTGGGCGTGGAGCGGAGGAGTGACCTCCAGCAGTAGACCCACTAATACTAGGACAGGTAATACTTTTTTCATGTGTACGGTAAAGATTTAGAAATAAGTAGCTATTAGAAATTAGCTTTTAGTGGTTAGTTCTCTAAGTTGCTGTATAAGAACGGATTGTAAATAATTCTAATGCAAAGTAATTTTGCGCAAGTACTTAGCAGTAATACGTTATTTATTCGTGGTAGGTGATTGTAATGGTATCATTGGATTGAGTATAGCGGAGGTTGGCCGCATCCGTGAGTGCCTGCAGCAGCTCTTCGGCCGACTGCGCCTGAAAGGAACCATACAGGGTCAGTTGTTTCAGATCCTCGCCTTCTATTTTGATTTTTAAGCCGAAGTTGTCCTCAAACAAATGCGTAAGCTCGCTCAGGGAAGTACCTTCAAATACGAAGCGGTGCGCGGCCCAGGCGGCGTAGTTCTGGGGCGAAGCAGTTTTGCGCAAACTGGCTCGTCCCTGCTGGTCCAGCGTGACCAGGTCGCCGGGTTTCAGCATCACTTCCTTGCGGGCGTTTCCTTCCTGGTAGCGTAGCTGTACCTTGCCCTTGTTGAGCACTACCTTAGAGCCCCGCTGGCGCGAATACACCGTAAACTCGGTGCCCAGTACAACTACTTCCAGCCCATTTTCGGCCTTTACGACAAAGCGCTGATGATCAATGGTGTGGGTGACGGAGAAGTTGGCTTCGCCTTTCAGAAGTACCTCCCGGGTTTTGCTGCCGAAGCCAAAGCGGGGCACGCGCAGGCTTGAATTGGAATTCATGGCTACCCGGGTACCATCTTCCAGTTGCAGCGATCTGGTTTCGTTGTAGCTGGTCTGGTAGGTTTTATAAATGAGTAAATCTTTATTAGCCCAGCCGAGCAGTCCACAGGATAGCAGCAGGGTAGCCGCCACCAGCCATTTCAACCAGATGGAGCGGGAAACGGGGGAGGTACTATCCGACGAAAGAGCTGTTTCGGGTACCGGGCGGGCGGGATTCTCCTGCATGAAGTGTAGGTAGGCATCCAGTTTCTGGTCCAGTTCGGGCAGGTACTGGGGCGATTGGTGTTCCCATTCGACCAGCCATTGGTAGTATGTTTCCCGGTTATCAGCCGCGTGCAGCCACTCTTCAATGAGGCGCTTCTGCATTGGGGTACTTTTCCCGGCGAAATGGTCAAAAATCAAATATTTAGTAACGGTAGGTTCCATGTCTTATGATGAATGCTTTGCTGATAGACAAATCAAAGGTTAATTGTACGTAGCGTTAGGAGCAAATAAACAGGAGGGTCACCCATAGCCACTGCCCTTTTAGCCCGGCTTTGAGTACGCTGAGGGCTTTAAAAATATGGGTTTCAACGGTACGCTGGGAAAGCTGGAGTTCTTCGGCGATGTCTTTACTTTTGAGCCCCTCAAACCTATTCATTAAAAACACTTTCTGGCACTGGGGCGGCAGAGAGCTAATCAGTGTATTGATGGTGTTGAGCAGTTCTTCGATTTGCATTAACTGTTCGGGAGATTCCCCCAGGGGTACTTCCTGCTGTTGGGCAGCGGACAAGGGGTCCGATTTGCGCAGGTCATTAGACAGGTAGTTGTAAGCCCGGTTTCGCACCGACCGAAACAGGTAAGCCCGGTAGGAAGTCGTGACCGACAGGTAGGCTTTAGTATTCCAGAAATTGTAGAAGATCTCGCTGACAATATCCTCGGCTACCTCTTTGGAATAGACAAAGCGAACGGCGTGGGTACACATGGCCCGGTAGTACATCCTGAATAGTAGTTCGCAGCCTTTTTGTGGATCAGCTTCAAAAGTTTTCCAAATAAAAAGCTCCGAATCCTCCGGCCGGGGAGTTTGGGCATCCTGCCCGGATCCACTCTCCTTCTTTGGGCCGGGCGATTCTGAGCTTTCTGGGGCGTTGAATGGTAGATTTTGAGTCATATTGCGGCGAATTTGTCTACTTTTTCCTGAAATTATTCAAGAACCATTTGAATATAGACAAACTCGAAGCAGAATGTACGTAGAAGAAAAAGAGATTTTTATTTAAAACTAGCTTTGCCTGGCTTAAAAAGAGGCAGCCTGACTTTCTGAAAATAAACCTTTAACAAACCAATATCCATTATCTGCACCTTTCGGGCAGATAATGGATATTGGCAGGTGAGTTAATTTATTACTGCTTCCGGATTGACCGGAGCAGTGGTACCCGATAAATCAGATTTTCTCTAAAAATACAATCCCATCATATCGGGCTTTTTTCCGGTGTCCAGCCACATCAGACTCAATGAAAGTACGCCTAATCCGTCAACGGCATCGTAGCGGTCTTCTTCCGGATGGCTGCGAAACATACCTTGCGCCCAGAGCTTCCCGACGGCCTCGTCAGCCACGGTTACGGCCAGGTCGCGGTAGGCCTTGTCGCCCAGCTGCTCGTGACAGTTGAGCAGAAAGAAGATCACCCGGCCGTAATGCTCGGCATAGGCACCCCGGCCTTTCCGCGCGGGAAGCTCTTCGCGAACAATATTTACCCAGCGGTCTACGGCCTGCCGGAACTGGGGCTTGTTAGTGCGCTTGTAGAGCATCAGGCAGCTTTCACCGAACGAGATGGGGTAGTTATGGGTCGGGAACAGGGGTTCCCAGATGTCCGAGTAATTCTGTGGTTTATAGGGGTAGTCGTCGGTGCGCCAGACGGGTTTGCCATCGGTGAGGTTGAGCATACCGTAGTACCGCTGCTTTTCTTCGTCGTAACCATACTTTAACCAGGCGGTGATGGCCTCTTCGGCCATGGCATTCCATTTCGCGGCATGTTCTTTATCGGCCCACTTGGCCGCTTCCAGCAGACAAGCCGACCACAAACCTACCTCTGATGTAGATACGTACTTGTCCCAGCGGTCGTGCATGGGACTGTTGGGGATAAGGCCGGTGTCCTTATTGCGGTTATTGAAACTGAAACCGGCAATGCGGTCGGCGATGGCGAGGTGTTCGGGGTTTTTGGTTTTGTTGTACAGCCACGCCATGGTATAAAACAGCGTGCCGCCGGCTTCCGTGAAAGCATGGTCACTTTTTTTGTCGGCGTGGCGGTTAAATTCTCCCGTAGCAGGGTCTACCAGATGGTTCTCTGTACTGACCAGAATTTCCTTTTTTGTGACCTGGGGGTTTACATTCCAGAGCGCCTGCCAGGCCGGTATGAGGGGTCGGGCTTCGTGCAGGTGTCCATCCTCCGTTTTAAAATCTACGGCATAGGGCTTGCTGTAAAACTTCATGGTACTATCCACGTAGGCATCGTAAAAGTAGTGGTTGCCCCACAGGAATACCCCGTTGTCGGCGATACAGTACTTCATGAAATCCTTCATGTAAGCCGTTGCCGAGTTTTTGTAGAAGTCATTTTTGGTAATGCGGGACAGGTTGATGGCCGCCACAATAGAGGGCATATCCCAGTAGAGGGTAGCGCCCCGGGGGGCATCCACGGAGCGGTTGAGGTAGGCGCGCTGGGGGATGTGCGGCGGACGTGTGGGGTCTTTGGGATACATGCCGGTTTCGGTGTTCAGGCTGGCCATCCAGAAGGCGGTCTTCCGGGGACCATACACGTCGAGTCCGGTGGTCAACTGTTTTTTATAGTGGGCCATGACCTTATCCATATACTGACCCTTCGCGGGTGTTTCATTAGCTGGGGGAACGAGTCGGTTATGGGCTGCCATACTGAGCAGGCCAGCCAGGAACAGGGCGAGGTAAAGTTTGGAATGGGTTGTTTTCATAAGGGTATAGAAATAAAAGACTTAATGAGTAGCTGACCGGGCCGGAAGTACTACTTCTTTCCGGTGGCGGTCAATGGCTTTTTCAAAGGTTTTTATCCGGGAAGCGTATTGTGGACGGGAGGCCAGATTTTCCATTTCGTCCGTATCCGTTTTCAGATCATACAGTTCCCGGAAATTCACCCGATCCAGTTCTTCATCTTCATAGGTAACGATGTAGCGGTATCGGTCAGAAATCACAGTCAGGTTGGGTTTGGCCCCGCCATAGCTTCCTAATCCTTCATAAATAAAAAAGTCCCGGATACCAGGTTTTTTTCCGGTAAGTACCGGTTTCAGACTCTGGCCATGCATCCTCGCGGGAAGTTTCAGGCCAGCCAGATCCAGCAGGGTAGGAGCTATGTCAATGTTAAGTACCAGGCTGGCGTTCACCGAGGGCGCAATACCCGGTCCGGCTATACACATGGGTACGTGCGTGCTGGGTTGGTAGGGAAGTACTTTGCTGGTAAAGCCATGGTCGCCGAGCATCCAGCCGTTGTCGCTCAGGAATATCAGGTAGGTGTTGTCGGCCAGGCCCAGTTCATCCACTTTTTTTAGAATACTGCCTACAAAAGCATCCATTTCAGTGATAACCGAATAGTAATCCAATGTGTGCGCCTGGATTTTGTCCTTATCCGGATAGCCGTATACGCTGGCCTGAGTCCGGTTGCGGACGGTTTTCAGGTACTTGGGCTTATTGGCCAGATCGTCATTCTTATTGGTTGCTACGGGCATATCGGAGGACTGGTACCGGGCACGAGTAGAATCCTGCGCGGGCCACTCCATGTGGTCGTCCATGTGCGGGAGCTGCGTGTTATGGAACAGAAAGAAGGGCTGGTCTTTGGCAGCAGCCATTTGCAAAAAATCCAGCGACCGTCGGGCACAGTAGGCATCGCAATGCTCGTTGGGCTGCACCATTTTTCCCTGATCGGTGATTTTACGGCCGTGGTAGGTACCGTTGCTGTAAAAGGTGGTGGCAAAGTCAAAGCCCAGCGCCTGCGGCGACTGGTCTACGTGCCATTTGCCTGATACACCTGTGTAGTAGCCTTGCTCTTTCAGGTAGCTGGCGATGGTTTTTTCGCCGGGATTCAGCTTGCTACTTAGTTCCAGTACCCCGTTGGCGCTGCCGTAGCGGCCCGTCAGGATGGCGGCCCGGCTGGGGCTGCACAGCGCAAATACTACGTGGGCGTTAGTGAAGTTTTTACCCTTCTTCATCAACCGGTCCAAATTGGGGGTCAGGATGGCGGGGTTGCCGTTCTCCTGCACGGCGTCGAACCGCTGGTCATCGGTGAGGATGACGATGAAATTGGGTTTTAGCTGAGCAACGCAACCGTTTGGACACAGCAGGATCAGCGTAAAAACGACGACTAGTACTTTCATTTATTTAATTTATGGGTATTTATCAAATGACCGACAGGGTCGACTTCTGGAAATTTTACGACCAGAATTTTTTCTGCGCTATTTCGGCGATTTGCATGTGTTCTTCGTGAGTTTTCAAACCGAATTCTTTCATAATATCGGCTACCTTCACGTCGGGCGATAAACTTTCAATGATGGAGAATTCTTCTTCGTGCAGGGTATAAATCTTCACTTTCTTGCCGTATTTCTGCTGGATGGCGGGAAACTGCCGGTTATAAGGGTACGTATGTAAAAAGGCTTTTTCCAAATTGATGCGCGCACATACCCCCCAGCGGCTGTAGCTACCGCTCACGGCTAGCTCCTCACCAGTAATGTCGCAAATCTTAGTGGTACCTTTGCGGGTGCTGGATATGACAGGAAACTTATTGAGCCAGGCCATGGTGTTGACCATCTTACCGCCCGGAAAGGCCGACGGCCAAAACACCATTTCCGCCCCCTTCTCTCTCAGACGACGCCAGCCGTCGGACCACTCGATATCGAAGCAGGTCTGAATGCCGATGGTGCCAAAGTCGGTTTTAAATACAGGCGGATCCAATGGGCCCGGAGCCAATCCATTTTCCATCTCGCCCGTAGTAGGACGAATTTTGTGGTAGGTACCAACCACCTCGCCCCGGCGGCCTATGACAAAGGCACTATTGTGATGGAGTCCGTTTTCTTTGGCATAAACGGGGCATATAACATAGCAGTTATGCTTGATAGCAAACTTCTGAAATGGGCCAATAATCCGACCGCTTCCGTCTTCAGCGGCCTCTTCCACCGCAGGGCGCCCTCCCTTAACTCCGGCTACGTGAAAAACTTCCGGCAGACAAATGATGTCGGGTGACCA
This sequence comes from Telluribacter sp., assembly GCF_035998675.1. Taxonomy (NCBI): domain Bacteria; kingdom Pseudomonadati; phylum Bacteroidota; class Cytophagia; order Cytophagales; family Spirosomataceae; genus Telluribacter; species Telluribacter sp. The sequence continues at coordinate 1,029,834 of NZ_DASYHI010000020.1, read as the reverse complement.
GGGGAGAGCATTCTCCATCTGTTTCAGCGCGGCCTGAATTACCTCCTGGTAGTTTTTGCCTTCCATACCATACTGGGTGAGTGTAGCCACCCATACTTCGCGCTTATTTTGGTTGGGGACAGCGATGGCGGCGGGTAGCCCAACTACTCCCAGTGCTGACGCACCCAGGGTAGATTTTTTAAGAAAGTCTCGTCGTGAGTTGATTTTCATAATCCAGAAATTCTAAGTAAGGTGATAATTTGTGCGAAAATACTTCAATTGCATTCTCCACTTTTATAAAATTAAAGACTTTCATGCAAATGCCCTCTTCACGTTATTCATAGTCCAACCATGCCGTAGCCTCACAGTTCTTATCAGCCACAAACCGGATCCAGCGGGCCTGGAAGGCCTCGGGAAAGGTATAGGCAAAAGTTTCTCCGGGCTTTACGGTCACCTCCCGGTAGGTCATCCACGGACCGTGACCGATCGGATTTACTTCGATTTTGAACGTTACCGGCTGATTGGAGGCATGCGATAGTTTCATACTTTTCTTGTCATAAAAACCGATCAGGTACGGGTCAGAAGGCGTATTGGCGCTCACGCGGGAATTTTTCCAGGGCCCACCCTGTCCGACGGGCTTGCCCAACTTCCACAGATCATCAATGGTACCCACCCAGATTTTGGCCTGGCCATCCCTGGAAGTAATGATATGTTCACCGGCCGAAGCATTGGCATCCAGACCCGTCATGACCAGCAGACCACGGTAGGAAGCGTAGTCATGGATAGCCAGGGCGTGTGACGCTACGGGTCGCATTTTGGCGTAGCCGTCGGCGTTTTCGGCGGGTAGTTCGTAGAAGGTACCGTGGGCATTGAGTAAGTCACGCTCGGTGGCTACTTCGCGGTCAATCCGCAGGACGGCCTTTTGTGATTTCCCGGTAAAGTCCTGATGGCCAAGCGGAAGCCTCCATCGGCGCCCGCTATCGTCCACAATGAGTACCGAGGCATCCTCTACGGTGAGTACATTTTTGGGTATTGCAAACTTCTGGCTGATGTACTGCGCGGTTTTGGGATCGTCCTTTTTTACCAGATTCAGGGCGCTGTCGAGTTCGTAGTAGCCACTTTCGGTGAAGGTGCCGTTCGAGAGCTTTCCGGCCAGCATGCCCAGAGCGCGACGGTGATTGCCCAAACCGTACATCAGTCCGCCGGTATAATTCTGGCTTCCAATCGGAGCGATGCCTTTAAACATACCATCCGGCGACTTCTGATAGCGGGAAGCATCGGTATAGTTGAAGTTGACCGTGGCGGTTGTGGGTTGATTACTCATTACCCGGATCCATTCGCCCGCCTCACTGGTAGCAAAGGTGACGGTAGCGGCCTGTCCTGCACCTACCTCGACGGAGCTCAGTGTTTTCCAGTTCCCCGTCCCATTTCGATCTGTTTCAAAGGTGAAGGTGGCCGGTTGGGTACCTTCGTTGTTGATCCAGGCCATGCGCTTATCCCATCCCGCAAACAGGAACGGCTCGGAGGGGGTGTTGGTGCCCACTTTTTCGGAAAGCCACACGGCACCCTGCGCGGTATTGGGACCCAGTTCGTCGGGCTTGGAGTAGGAGGTAAACCACAGGTTGGAGTTGGATTGTCCGGGCCCTTCGATGTCGCCCTTCATTTTGCGCTTGTTCAAAAATTCCTTCTGGGCCGAATCGTCGCAGCCAAAGACCAGGCCGTTTTGCCAGCGGGTAAAGTCTCCGATGACTTTCAGGTAAGCCGAGCGGGGCCGGATACCGGCTGTGTTTTTGGCGGTAAAAGACTGGGGGAATTTCCAGAACATGCCGTGCATGGTCATGAGGTAGTCGGGCTGGGTGGAGGTACCCACGTCCCGGATGCGGGGCCATTCGGTGTTCCAGCCGTGGGCTCCGTCGTAGCTGTGGCTGGCCTTGGGCAGGCGGTAAAAGCTCCATCCCTGAGCGGCATCCCGTACCCCCAGCAACACAGACTTGTGGTCCCAGCCGGTGGCCCAGATGGGGTCGGTAGCGGGGTTGGGATTGCCGTAGATTCCGCCGGGCCCGGTTACTTCCACAAACTGGCTGCGGCGCACCACCTTCCAGTCTTTGCCATTCCATTCGGCCAGTACGCCCGAAAGGATATCAAACTGTTTGAGGGCTTCCGGGGAGGCTTCGCCGTTGTTGGAATACACCGCTACCCCCTGTCCAGAATAGTACCCTTTTCCGTGGGCACCGGGTAGTAGGGTACCGGGCTGATTGGTCGAGATATCGTCGCCTTTCTCATGCTTCACGTTGGCATCTTCGTAGAGCATTTTGGTTTTAAGGCTGTGTACATCCAGCTCATAGAATCCCTCTTCCATGGTGGCGATCAGAATTTTATTGGCCGGATCGGTGAGGTGGCGGGCCAGGCCGGTGTACCGGCCCGGGGCATTCTTGTAGGGAATGGTCCGTACCTTCCGTTGCGCATCAATGGCGTAGGGACCAATAAACAGCTGATTGCTCTCTTTGTGAATCATCCGGTCAGCGGGGGTACCGCCCACGCTTTCCGGACGAATGGTCTTTCGCAAATCGGTTGTGATTTCATACAGCTTGTCTGAGGAACCCAGGGGTAGGTGGGGGCCGTAGGTGACCACCCACAGCCGGTCAGGGTACCACGGCACCGGTCCCACACTCGCCTTCGTTGTTGTAGTAGGCCAGGTGGGGGTAAATACCGCTGATCTGCCGGGGCTTGGGCTGGGCGTGGGAATTGATGGCGTTCAGGCACAAACCTCCTAACAGCCCCAGTGCTGCATACTTTATGGTTACTCTTTTCATCAGGTATATTATTTCAAATTAGCGTTCGGTAGTTTAGGTAGTGAAGATAATCATACTTCCCGAAAGTTGGTGTACTGTCAATAGCCGGGGTTTTGAATGAGTTTGGAGTTTAGCAGGCGGTGCAGCCTGGCACCGCCGCAACTGGGGCGACCTGGTGGAGAACGTGGCAGCCGCCAATGAATACCACTGGATGGCTGGTAAATACCTCAAGTACGCCTGTCCGCTCGGCTGCAACGACCTGCCCGTCAACTCCCACCACTGATAGCTATCAGCTCGCCGCGCCCGGTGTTCATCAGTAGTGGCGACAAGGGCGACGCCTGGGTGGATGCCATTGGCATGTTTATGGCCGCGGCCGGTGAGGTATACGAGCTACTCGGCAAGAAGGGGCTGGGTAGGCAGGAGTTCACCGCCCTAGAAACTACCCTCATCAGCGGCGACCTGGCCTACCATCAGCTCGCGGGTGGCCACACGTCCGGACTGAACTGGCCCACGATTATACGGTTGGCGGAGCGGTACTTTAGGTAGGTAGTATCTGTAAATTTCTAAAGCCCGTGTGTGCACGGGCTTTTTGTTGTGGGAGATTAGTCCGGGAGAATTAGTAGGCCGTAGGGTTTGTTAGAAAAAATCTTTATTACCTAGAAGTAAAGCATATGTGTAATAAAGAAAATGATGCGGTAACTACTCATTCACCCCCACCCGGCTGGCCCAGGTGTTGTACTTCGACAGTAATTCCTTAACTTTTTCAGGTTTGGAACTGGCTAAGTCATTCATTTCAGCGCGGTCTTTGGCCAAGTCGTACAGCTCCCATTTTTTCTGTTCCTTAGCCCACACCAGTTTCCAACTGCCCTGCCGAATGGCCCGGCTATCGAAGTGCTCCCAGGCAATGAAGTCGTGCGGTGTGCGGGTTTCGCCTTGAAGGATGGGCAGCAGGCTTTTGCCTTCCACGGGCTTAATGGCATGGCCGTCGTAGTTGGTGGGGTAGGTAGCCCCGGCCAGTTCCAGGCAGGTGGGCATGATATCCATGATATGACCGACCTGATCGGTCTGAAAAGACTTCTTGATGAGCTTAGGGTAGTGAACAATCAACGGGCTCGATACGCCCCCCTCGTGCGTGTAGCTTTTGTACAGGCGGAAGGGTACGTTGCCCAGGTTGGCCCACTCTTTGCCGTAGGCTACGTAGGAGCCCTTGTCGCCGGGCGGGGTAACGAGCGAACGCTCGTAGGCTTCCTCGCCCAGGTCGCGTTTGGCGCGTCCGTCCAGTTCTTCGGCGCAAGCGCCGTTGTCCGACAAAAACATGATCAGCGTATTATCCAGTTGGCCGGTGGCTTTGAGTTTGGCCACGATCTGTCCAATGCCCTTGTCCATGCGCGTGACCATGGCCGCGTAGGCCGTCATTTTCTGATCCCATTCTTTCTTATCCTTGGCATCTTCCCAGGCAGGGAGTGAAGGGTCACGCGGAGATAGCGCCTGATCTTTGGGCAGCAGGCCCATTTTCTGTTGCCGGGCGTGGCGTTCCTGCCGGAGTTTGTCCCAGCCTTTCATATACTTGCCCTGGTACTTGGCCATTTCCTCCTCGGGCGCGTGCAGGGGCCAGTGCGGAGCCGTGTAGGCTACGTACATAAAAAAAGGTTTGCCCGAGGCGGTACCGATGTAGTCGACGGCTTTTTTGGAAATGGCATCCGTAAAGTAAAAGCCTGCGGGTATTTCGTAGGGTTCATTACCTTCCAGAATCAGCCTTCCCGGCAGCAGGCGGTAGTAGCTGTTGGCCCCGCTGATGAGGCCAAAGTACTTGTCGAAGCCGCGTTGCAGGGGCCAGTCGGGGCGCTCTTCGCCCACGTGCCACTTGCCCGACATGTAGGTCTGGTAGCCGGCGTTTTTAAGTACCTCGGCCACCGTGACGGTATTGCGGCTGAGCCAGCCCTGATAGGGTGTTTCAGGGTCGCGGTTTTTGATGGCTGAGGTTACCACCATTTTGCCCATACCCGCCTGATGGGGGTACACGCCCGTGAGCAGAGAAGCCCGGCTGGGACAGCAGCGGGCGGCGTTATAAAACTGCGTAAACTTCGCGCCAGCCGCCGCTAGGGCGTCCAGGTTAGGCGTTTGGATTTCGGAGCCGTAGCAGCCGATGTCGCTGTACCCCAGGTCATCGGCCATGATGACGATGATGTTGGGTTTCTGGGCGAATAGCAAGGGCGAAATAAGAAACAGAAGTATCGTAAGGAGTGATCGGATTTGCATAGAAAATGTAATTTTTAAATGATCTTGATTTCGCTGGAAGGATATGTACAAATCTGTGGTAGTCTGGTGTCGCCCCGCTGGGGCTTTGTCTGTTTATTGCCATTTTACTATTAAGGTGTCGGCCCTCCGGGCCTATGGCTTTGAACGATGTCCTACTGTACGATAAAGGCTAATGAGCCAGAAATATCCTGGCATTATCCCCGCTTATTTATACACGCCGGTATTTCCTTTTGCCCAAATAGGCGTTAGTCTTTCCACAACCTCCGGGTTTTGCCCGGCAATGTTATGGTTTTCATTTGGATCGGTGGTATGGTCATACAGCTCTACCGTCGGCTCCTGCTTACGGAAGTACTTCGTAAAGCGATAGCGGTCGGTACGTACGCTGATACCCCGGTTGAAGTAGCTATACGCTACGTTGTCCCAAGCGGGTGCCTTTTTCTTTTTTAGCAAGCTGACGAAGCTTTTTCCGTCTAGTTCGGTGGCAGGTTTTAGCTGGCAAAGTTCGAGCAGGGTAGGGTAAATATCCACGCTGCTGACAATCTCTTCCCGTTGCTGTCCGGCGGTACTACCCGGTGCTTTCACGATGAGCGCCGACCGGAGAGCCCGCTCAAAGATGGTATGCTTGCCCCACACACGGTGGTCGCCCAGGTGCCAGCCGTGGTCGCCCCATACCACTACAATCGTGTTTTTGTCCAGTTTCAGACGTTTCAATTCGGCCAGTACCTTTCCCACCTGCGCATCCGTGTAGCTGACGCTGGCGTAGTATCCGTGGCGTAGCTGGCGGGCATAGGCATCCGACGCGGGACTGTTCAGCGCGGGGTGCTCTTCACCCGCCTTGTAGCCGTTAAACTCGCCGCTGTTGTGCAGACTGGCCGGATTGACGTTTTCTGGAATGGTAGGCGAGGGGCTTATTGAAAGCTTCGCTTCATCGTACAAATCCCAGTATTTCTGAGGAGCATTGAAAGGCAGGTGCGGTTTGAAAAAGCCGACGCTCAGAAAAAACGGCTGCTTTCTTTCGGCCAATTCCTTCAATTTATTCATTGCCAGTTGGGCGCTCAGCCCATCGGGATAGCCCTCGTCGGGTACGTCGGCGCTTTCGTAGGGCTTCACTTGCCCCTTGTGGCTTTGGCGGTTGGAGCCGTCGTCGTAAGCAAAGAAGGCATTCCAGCCCGTTACCCATTTGCCCGGATCAAACAGCATCTCGTCCCAGCTACAGGGGAGTTCCAGCTTATCGCTTTTGGGCTCTTCGTAGCCATACACGTAGCCATCGGCCGAGTGACTGATCTTGCCAATGCCTACCGTATAGTAGCCGTTGCGCCGAAAATGATCCACGAAGGTTTCGGGCGTATTGGTACGGGCTTTACCGCTGATCTCCTTCTCAATGGCCGCATTGGTCAGGTGGACGGGCCTGGTCGGGCGCTGGCCGGTCAGCAAGCTATACCGCGAAGCCCCGCAGGTAGGCTGGGTGACGTAGTGCCGGGTAAAAAGGGTAGACTCCGCCGCCAGGGCATCCAGGTTCGGCGAGTGTACCTCTGCATTGCCGTAGCAGTTCAGATCGGGACGAAGGTCGTCGATGCAGAGGAAGAGTACATTGGGTGGCTGCTTTTGTACCCACAGACTGCTGAGAATCCACCATAGACTCAGGAGCGCGACGCTTGTAAATAGACTCTTTTTTATCATAGATGTTATTTGGTGGCTGGTTTGAATCTGTGACATTCTCGTTTGCGTTTGTGACGCGAACGGGTTGTGTTGAGCGGCTACGCGCCCCGGTTTTAAACGCGCGCCTCATGGGTTCGCGTCGCAGACGCAAACCAGCCGTAATTCACTCATTCTATCATTAAAATTCAGTATCCCGGATTTTGCAGGAAATCACCGGGGTTGGTCACGCGGTCTATCTGCGTCTGAGGAATGGGCCGTACCAGATGCGTTTCCTTTACATTGACGGCTGCATCCAGATTATACTTTTTAAGGCGTTCCAAAAACTTGCCGGAGCGCTTCAGATCGTACCAGCGGTGCATTTCACCGGCGAGTTCGCGCCCTCGTTCATCCAGAAAAAATTCCTCGCTCAGATCAGTACTGGTAATCTGCATCTCGGCTACCTTCCCGGGCAGGGCCGCTCTGGTGCGCACTACATTGACGTACTCGGCGGCTTTGGCCAGATTGCCCTGCCGGAAAGCCGCTTCTCCGGCAATCAGGTACATTTCGGCCAGGCGAAGCACGATGAAATCGCGTCGGCCGTCCACCGCATTGACGCTGGTGCGCAGGGGATCCAGGTACTTTTTCAGGCTCGGAAACTGACGCCGGTTCGATCCTCCGATTTCCAATGGGTCCGTTACGCTCGCCACCCACTTGTTGTTGTAGTCGATGAGCCAGTAAGGAGCGGCTTTCTGCTGGGCGTCGGGCACGGGGCGCATCACGATCTTGATCGCGGTATCGCCGGGCTGGACGGTTTTGCCATTGATGGTCGCTTTGGTATTGGCCAGCCAAACGGTCTTGAAGGAGCCATCAAAACGACTGTCCTTACTCAGGTCAAACAGGTTGAGGGTGTAGTTGGTGGGCATAAACCGCTGGAAAGCACGTCCATTGGTAATGTCGCGGGTCATGGCCGGATTGAGGGTATAGTCAAATATGAAAAACATGTGCCCCTGATTGCCATTTCCGTTGGTAAGTGGGTTGTCGGTGTACTGCACCGACCAGATCACCTCAGGATTCAGCTCCTTGTTAATGTCCCACAAATCACCGTAGTTTTTTACCAGTGAATGATCATTACTGCTAATTACCGCGGCGGCCATTTTTTCGGCTTCGGCCCAGTTGCCCAAAGTGAGTTGTACCCGTGCCAGTAGCCCCTCGGCGGCATGTTTGGTAACCCGTCCGTAGACCGGCGTTTTAGCGGGCAAATTGGCCACGGCGAATTGTAAATCAGGCAAAATACCCTGTTGATACACAGTCGCTACCGGCGTCCGTTTGGCCTCCGTTTCGATCCCCTGGGTTTCGTCCAGCGTAAAGTGGATATCGCCGAATTGCTGTACCAGATGGAAATAGTAGAGGGCTCGCAGAAAGCGCGCTTCCCCAACGATGCGGTTGCGTTCGGCCTCGCTCAGCCCCACCACTCTGGGAGCCCGGCTCACTACGGCGTTGGCCTGGTTGATCCCGACGTAGAAAGTGTCCCAGATGGTTTTGACATAGGCGCTGGACCCCAGGAAATTGGGTGAGTAATTGTTGTAGTCCGGGTTGTTGGTAGCACCACCGAACCCGTTGGTGTACATGTCGGTTCCGGTCACGGTGAGGAAAAACGCGTATTCGAGTCCATAAAATCTGCGCAGCGTTGAATAGGTGGCTTTCAGGCCATCCTCAATGCCTTTTGGGGTGGCGTAGTAGCTTTCGGCGGTGGCCAACCCTACCGGATTTTCTTCCAAGATATCATTGCAAGAAGTAAGAAGGACAAATACAGACAGCAGGCTGAATAAAATATAGTTCTTTTTCATGTCAGTAAGGATTTCAGAATTTAAGGTTCAGACCAAACACGTAGGTGGCGGAGGTCATTGGGGAGCTACCCCCCACGATGCCATTGGCCGTTTCGGGGTCTACCAGCTTGTAGGGTGAGAAAATCAGGGCGTTGTCGGCCGTGGCGTACAGACGCAGACTGTTTATCCTGATCTTAGAAGTAATACCTTTTGGAATGGTATACCCCAGGGTAATGTTCCGGATTTTTACAAAAGAACCATCGAAGAACCGGATTGCATCGGAATACAGGGGCGCGGCGGCGGAATTGGGCCGGGGAATTTTGTTGACAGCGTTGGTAGAAGTCCAGTAATCAAAATTAATGCCATTGTAGCGACCCTGCCAGTTGTTACCGCCCAGGTTGTGGAAGTCGCTACGGATGTATTGACCCTGCCGGGCATAGACCAGGAACGAGAAGTCAATCCCCTTATAGCTCAACCGGTTGGTCAACCCGCCGCTCCACTTGGGTACCGTAGAACCCAAGACCGTCCGGTCATCGGCGTTGATAACCCCGTCGGGTTGATTGGTTAGGTTGCCTTCGGCATCGCGGCCGTTTACGTCCACGATCCTGATATCGCCCGGCTTCTGCTTCACCTTGGCGGCCTCATCGGCTTCGCTGGTCTGCCAGATACCCTCCTGTTTGAAATTATAAAAAACGCTGATGGGTTGCCCGATGAACCACTGGTTGCCCACATCATCCTTGTCGTTGAAGAGTTCGACGATTTTTTCCTTATTACTGAACACATTCAGATTAGCCTCCCACTTAAATCCACCGGGTGAGCGCAGAATATTTCCGTTCAGCGATAGCTCCCAACCCTGATTGCTGGTCGAGCCAATATTTTGCAAAATAGACTCATAGCCGGAGGTAATGGGGATCAATCGGTTCAGAAGCAGGTCGGTGGTGTTGGTTTTGTACACTTCCAGCGAACCCGTCAGGCGGTCGTTCAACAGGCCGAAATCCATGCCGATGTTGACCGTGCTGGAAATTTCCCACTGCAGATCAGGATTCGGGATTACATTGAGGGCGTAGCCAAAGGCCGGGTCATTCCCAAAGGCATACACGGAGCGTTCCAATCCGCCCAGGGTTTGGTAGGGCGATATGGAGGTGTTCCCTACGGCCCCGTAGCCCGCCCGCAGTTTCAGGAAGGATATGGCCTTCGCGTTGCTCATAAAGGCTTCATCCGTAATCACCCAACCTGCCGATATCGATGGAAAAAAGGCCCACTTGTTCTTCTGGGAGAGGCGGGAAGAACCATCCGCCCGACCGGTCAAGGTGAGCAGGTACCTGTCTTTGAAACTATAATTAACCCTTCCCATGTAGGAGAGCAGTCCCCATTTGGTGAGAGAACTGTTGATGCCGGTGACCGTTTCGGCGCTACCCAAATTGTAAAACAGGGAAGACTCCACCGGGATATTGCGGGCGGCAGCTCCCGACGACTCGAAGCGATTGGTTTGGGTACTAAAAAGGCCAACCACATTGAGCGAATGCTCTCCGAACTTGCGGTTGAAAGACAGGATGTTTTCCAGCGTATAGGCAAAGTTTTGCTGGTTAGTCACTTCGGCGGTATTGGCGCTGCCGGCCAGGGTACCATTGTACTCACCTTGGCGCGAAGTACTAAAGTCCGGACCGAAATTAAGGCGGTAGCTCAGGCCTTCCATGAAGGTATATTCCGCAAAAATATTGGCAAATACCCGGTACTTTCTGCGTTCGTTGGTAAATTGTCCGGGCTGGTATTGCAGCAGCGGGCTGGTGAGCAGGCCTTCGCGGGGATTGGGGTAGGCAATGAAATTACCATCGGTATCGTAGGGCTGCACGAGCGGCGAAAACTGCAAGGCATTGGTATAGGGGCCGTTGGACATGGTGTTCTGCAAATCGCTGGATACCGTCGAACTAACGCCAACCCGAAGTCGTTCGGTGAGTTTAGTCTCGATATTGGCCCGGAAAGAGTAGCGCTGGTAATCGCTAGCCTGCATAATTCCTTTTTCGTCGTAGAAAGCTCCCGACAGGTAGTAGATCGTGTTATCGTTGCCGCCGCTGGCCGAAATCTGGTGCTGCTGCTGCTGTCCGTCGCGCAGGATGAGATCCAGCCAGTTGGTTTCCACGCCATTTTTCAGATTATCAATTTCCAGCGTACTGAAAAACGTATTGTCCTTATTGGCATCATTGGCATCAATACCCCTCGCTACTCTGGAATATTGCGCAAACTGTTCGCCATTCATCAGGTTCAGGTTTTTCTGGGCTTTCTTGATGCCGTAGTAGCCATCGTAGCTAATGACGGCCTTCCCGGCCTGCCCTTTCTTGGTAGTAATGAGGATAACCCCATTGGCCCCGCGTGAGCCGTAAATGGCCACGGCACTGGCATCTTTCAATACCTCCATAGACTCAATGTCGTTGGGGTTGAAATCGTTGATGCTCACATCCGTCGGTATACCATCAATCACATACAGCGGGTTGTTGCTGGCGTTGATGGAGCGGTTGCCCCGGATGCGAATGGTAGGCGCTGAACCCGGATTACCATTCGTGCGCACAATATCCACCCCCGCCAGTCGGCCCTGCGCATTCTGGAGGAAGTTGGACGACGGTGTTTCGGCGATATCCCGGCTGGAAATGCTGGAAATAGCACCGGTTAAGTCCCGCTTCTTTTGGGTACCATACCCTACCACAATTACTTCTTCGAGTTGCTTGTTGTCTGGGGCCATGGTAACAGATAGACTAGTCTGATTGCTAACTACTACCTCCTGGCTTAGGTATCCCACAAAACTGAAAACCAGTGTTGAACTTTCATTTGGTATCTCCAGCTGAAACTGCCCATCGGCATTGGTAGTGGTACCCCGCTGGGTACCTTTCAGAACCACGCTCACCCCGGGTAGATTAGCTCCAGACTCGTCCTGGACAGTACCTGACACTATTCGTTTGGGGGCTTCTGCTCCTGCTACAATGACCAAGGGTATGTTTGATAAAGAGCTGCTTTTTTCGACCAGGACGCGGCTGTCGGCCCGGCTTTTTACTTCCTGGGCGGGTACTTCCCGGCTGGGTTTGCTTTCGGTAATAACGTAGGTACCCTTCCGGATTTTCTTGTAACGCAGGCTCGTCGGTCGAAGAATAGTTTCCAGGTTACTCTCTATCGGCAACGAATAGTCAATAGACTGGCCAGCGACGGTACGGCTGGACACGAGCCGGTCTTCAAACACAATTTCAATACCGTAGTGTTCCTGTAAGGAGAGAAGAACGGTTTTGAGCTGGACTAATTTTGGGGCTGGTGCAGTCGGCTGCTGCTGCTGGACAAAAGCCAGGGTCTGTGAAAAGACGGCCGCATTGAGCTGACTGGTCAGCAGGATAACCAGGCCAAGGTTTCGGGTTAGGAGTAGTAGTTTATTCATTAGTATATCGGATTTAGGCTTGATTCAGAGTTATGCAGGAATAGCTTGTTTTTTTCTTTTCTTATTTGCAAATCCAGTACTTCTTTCAGTACATCCAGCAGGTCGTCAGCGGTCTGGGCTTTGAAGTTGCCGGTGATGGTACGATTCGCGATTTCGGCATTTGCTACGCGCACCACCAGTCCGAAGTTTTCATGGAGCAGGGCGCATATTTCCTGCACCGAGGTATTGTTAAAGACAAATCGCTGCTCTTTCCAGACCGACTGCAGTTCCGGCTTTTCAATTTTTTGCAGGGTAAGCGTTCTAGATTTGTTCATGGTGACCAGTTCCCCAGGCTTCATGAGCAGTTGGCGCTTTTGGGTACCTTCGGTATAGTCCAGGCGAATTTTTCCCCGGCTCAGCGCCACCCGGGTACCCCGGGGCCGGGCATAAACCGAAAACTCAGTACCTAGCACCTCCACCTGAAATTCGTCGGAAGTTCTGACCACGAAGCGGCGGTTATCGTGCGTGTGCCGGACCGAAAACTCCGCTTCCCCTTCCAGCAAAACCTCCCTGATGGTACCATCAAATCCAAAACGGTGTACTAGTAGGCTGGAATTGGCGTTGAGGGTAACGTGGCTACCGTCGCTGAGCGTGAAGGCGCTGGTCTGGCCGTAGTCGGTCTGGTAGGTTTTGTAAAGGAGCGGTTTACGCAGCAGCCATCCACTCAGGCAGAGCAGGATAGTTATGGAGGCTGCCACCTGCCAGTTGAAGTGGGGGAGCCGCCGGACGGACGGCTCCCAGCCAAACTGGGGGCGTACTACTTTCTCCTCCTGCTCATCGATGCGTTGTAGCAGAGCAGAAAAAGCCGCTTCGGAGTCGGGTAGGTACTGGGGCTGCTGTAGCTCCCATTCCAGGAGCCAGCGGTGAAACTGCTCCCCGTTCTCTTCCCGTTTCAGCCATTCATCAACGGCCTGTTTTTCGAGCGGGGTCGCACGACCCGACAGGTACTCAAAAAGTATATGTTTTGTAATTTGGTGTTCCATGTTTAGAGTGGTTATCGGGCTAATGACTCTCCGAAAGAGATTTTCCCTTAGTGTGGACAGGTTTAGCAGAATAAAAAGAGGAGGAGCAGGAGCCATTCACCACGCAAAGCGTCGCGCAGGTGGCGGAGGGCTTTTGATATGTGGACTTCCACCGTTTTAGGGGAAATTCGCAATTCTTCGGCTATCTCATGGTACTTCTTGTTGTCAAAGCGACTCATCAGAAACACCCGCTGGCACTGGGCTGGAAGCTGCGCAATAGCTTCGTTGACTTTCAGAAAAAGGTGGTTGTACTGGACCTCGGCCTCGGGAGTCAGCTGCTGGGAGTCGGGTTGATTTTCGGTGGAGGGGTCCAGCGGGGAGGTCCGGCCAAACTCCCGGCGCAGGTACGTAAAAGCCTCGTTGCGCACCGACCGGAACAGGTAGCTGAGGTAAGAGGTATTGATGTTTTTATAGGCTTGGGTTCGGTAAAACTGGTAGAAAACTTCGCTTACCAAGTCCTCGGCGATCTGCCTGGAGTAGACGAACCGGACCGCGTGGCTGCATAAGGGAGCGTGGTACTTTCTGAACAGAAGCTCCAGCCCTTTGCGGGGGTCTTGCTCAAATGTTTCCCTCAGGAGTAGTTCGGCGTCGAGTTGACGGGGATCGCCTTGCTGGGCATCTCCGTCAGGAGCATCTCCACGCTGGCCCCTGTCATCTATGGCTAGCTTTAAGACTGGCTGCTTGGTATTAAATGGTTGGGGTAAAGGATGTACCATAGGGTATTTCTTTTCGATAAGTACCCCTATGACTCATACCTCTTCTTTTTCCCTTACTCGTTTGTAGAAAAAAAAGAAAAAATACTCTAAAAGAGGTATTGACAAAGGGTTAAGTTATCCTGAACTTTACGTAAAGACACATTGCAGACGGTGGGCTGGTTACCCCCAAAGTAAGAAATCAAGTACTATACCCCTAACTTTTACTACTATGAAAGTACTACGTTGTCAGGATGTAGGCTTTGACTGCCCCGGTGTAATCAAAGCCGAACAAGAAGACCAGGTGTTGCAAATGGCGGCTCAGCACGCCAGCGAGGTACATCAGGTACAGGTAACGCCCGAGATGGCCGAGCAGATCAGGACCAAAATCAGGGAGGAGTAAGCGTTAAGTAGGAATGGAACGTAGCCTATGCAAAAGAAGAGCCGGTGGATGCTAGCATCCACCGGCTCTTCGATTTAAAAACGTATCACTAAAAGCTAGGACCAAAGGCCCAGCAACTTGATACTTACAGGTTCTTCGCCTTCATCTGCTTCACAGCATAGTCAACCGCGCGGGCCGTCAGGGCCATGTAGGTGAGCGACGGGTTCTGGGTGGAGGTGGAGGTCATGCTGGCACCGTCGGTTACGAATACGTTAGGTACCGTGTGCAGTTGATTCCACTTGTTCAGCATGGAGGTCTTGGGATCCTTACCCATACGTACACCACCCATTTCGTGGATATCCAGACCCGGAGCCTGCTTGCTGTCGGAGCCACGGATGTTTTTAAAACCGGCTTTGGTAAACATCTCGGTCATCTGCTCCAGATAGTCCTTCACCATCTTGTCGTCGTTATCGTCGTAGTCGATGGATATCTTCAGCTGAGGTAGTCCGAACGGGTCCTTGTTGTTCTGGTCCAAAGCTACGTAGTTGCTTGCCTTCGGAATGGTTTCGCCCATCATGTGCGAGCCCACGCCCCAGTTCCCTATTTCACTTTTGAAGAGGTTGGCTTTCAGGTCTTCACCCAGGCCGTCTCGGCTGCTGTTGTAACGACGGTTGGCACTGAATCCGGCCGCGTAGCCACGTAAGAAATCAGTTTCCTGCTTGTACACGTTACGGAAGCGCGGTATGTACCCTCCACCGTTAGGCCGGCGACCTTCGGTTGTTGTATCCAGGTGTCCCTCGTACTCGGCTGAGATACGGGCGCGGTAGTTGTGGAAAGCGACGTACTGACCCAGTACTCCGCTGTCGTTCCCGAGTCCGTTGGGGAAGCGCGAAGAGGTAGAGTTGAGCAGTACCAGGTTAGTATTCAGGGCAGCGGCGTTGACAAAGATAATTTTGGCGTAAAACTCCATCATTTGCTTGGTATCGGCGTCTATAACCCGGACACCGGTGGCCTTGCCGGAGGCGGCCCCACCTTTTTTCTCGTCGTAAATAATGGAATGTACCACCGACTGTGGGCGCAGGGTCATGTTACCCGTTTTGGCCGCCCAGGGAATGGTAGAGGCATTACTGCTGAAGTACCCGCCGAATGGACACCCCCGCTCGCAAAGCTGGCGGCTCATACATTGCGCCCGGCCCTGGTCCAGGTGAATTTGCTGCGGCTGGCTGATGTGCGCAGCCCGAGATATAACCACATGGCGGTCTTTGTATTCTTTCGACAGGTTTTCCTTGAAGTACTTCTCCACGCAGTTCAGGTCATAAGGAGGCAGAAACTCGCCGTCGGGTAAGCTGTCAAGCCCATCCTTATTTCCGGTAATACCCGCAAATTTCTCTACGTGGCTGTACCAGGGAGCAATGTCGTCGTAGCCAATGGGCCATTCTACTGCAAAGCCGTCGCGCGCGGGCCCCTCAAAATCGTACTTACTCCAGCGCTGGGTCTGGCGGGCCCACAGCATGGATTTGCCACCAACCTGGTACCCCCGAATCCAGTCGAAAGGCTTCTCCTGAATGTAGGGCTGCTCCTGGTCTTTTACAAAAAAATGAGCGGCCGATTCCTTAAAGTTATAGCACTTGCTCTGGATAGGATTGGCCTGTACCACGTCCAGCGGCATGCGCTCGCGGTGATTAAACTCCCACGGCATTTTCATGGCAGTGGGGTAGTCGATGTTATGTTTTACGTCGCGGCCCCGCTCCAGTACCAGGGTTTTCAGCCCTTTCTCACATAATTCTTTGGCGGCCCAGCCTCCACTGATTCCCGAGCCAATCACGATGGCGTCGTAGGTGCGGGCTTTCTGACTATCTATATTGAAGTACATAGTGATTGTCGAATTTCAATTTCGGATTTTCGAGTTAATTTTATAAACGCAGTGTCAACAGGAGTGTAGCGCAGAGGTACGTAGAGTTTTTCCTCCACTCTTTCACTCATTTGCTCTTTCACTATTGAGTGACGGGTACGCAGGCGTTCCAGGCAGGAGGGATCATGCTGTACTTGGTGATATTGATCATAACGTACTCCGACGACATATAACCCTGAATAGTCAACCCTTTCACCATTCCGAAAAAGGCTTTGCTGGAAGGGTTGTCGCTGAGGCTCATGCCTTCCAGGATGTGTATACGCTGAGCAGCCGAGCAGGCGGTAAACGATTTGCCAAAGGTTTCTTTGCTGTCTTCTTCTACCGTAGCCAGTCCGCTTACCAGCGTGTCCTGTGCTTTCTTGTCGTAGCAATCTGTTAGCATAAGTTGTACAAATCGGTCAACGCCCAATTCTTTGGCACCGGGCGTGTCGGTAGCCGGAATGATCGTGTCTACTACGCTGGCCAGAAGGGGTACTTCTTCCGCAGAAAGCAGATCGGTAGGTTGGAGGGAGTTTTGATTCCAGTTAGAAGCCCAGGATGGCAGGGCAACCAATCCACCGATGGCTGTTGCTAAACCTTTGAGCGCCGCACGTCTTTCCATAGTTATGACTCAGATGAATAGTAAATAAGCAAGATAGTATAAAGAGAAAATAGTCTGATTGTGTCAGAATTTAGCCGGGATAAGCACTTGACTAAAAAAAGATTATGTGATTATACCCATAACGAAACTACATAATGAAAGAGTTCATCCGCGGGGTTTTACTTATGAAAAAGTAAACTACTTCGGGACTTCCTTAACCAAACGCCCTGTCTATATTCAGCGGTCAGGTCACTGTTTGGGCAAAAAAGTACTTTAAGTGTATGGCAGGACGAAGTACTATCGGTAGGCTTTTCAACTAGTTATAAGAAGTGTTTACTCGTTTCCCGCCATTACTCAACTTTGAAAAAAGCTGTGGAATTATAAAAGCTGCAACACTCTATTTATCCACTCTTCCCACCGGACGACGGTTCTTGCCTGGCTTGCCCGTCAATTCATCGCCCAGATCTTCCCGCGCCGCTTCGGCTATTTTTATGAGTTGAGCAGTGATTTCGGGAAAATCAAACTGCACGTTGTACCGCTCACCCGGATCGCGCCGCAGGTCGTAGAGTCCGCCCTGATGGTTGAAATTCTCGTTGCCGCCGCCGGGCTGACCGTCCTTGCCGGGTTTGAAGCCTTCGTTGGTACGGCCCGGATGGGCAAGTACCAGCTTCCAGTCGCCGTGGCGCACCGCTTCCAGGTTATTCCGGCGATAGTAGTAGAGAAAGGTTTCGCGGGGCTTGACGGACAGGTCGCCTTTGACGTTGGCCAGCAGGCTTACACCGTCAATCTTTTTCCTGGGTAAAGCTGCTCCTGTGGCCTCTGCAATGGTAGGCAGAATGTCCATACCGGCGGCCAAATTGTTGGAAACCGTTCCCGCCGGGATCGTTCCGGTCCATTCCATCAGGCAGGGTACCCGGTGGCCTCCTTCAAACGTGGTTCCTTTGCCTTCCCGAAAGCCGCCCGCACTGCCGGCATGGTTGCCGTAGGCCAGCCAGGGGCCATTGTCGGAGGTTACAATCAGCAGCGTATTTTTATCCAGCCCCAACTCTTTCAGGGTTTTTCTAATTTCGCCAATGCTCCAATCCAGTTCCATGATTACGTCGCCGTACAGCCCCTGCTGTGATTTGCCCTTGAATTTTTTTGAAACAAACAGCGGTACGTGCGGCATGGGATGCGCCAGGTAGGCAAAGAAAGGTTTGTCCTTATTTTTCCTGATAAAATCGATGGTTCGCTCGGTGAATTGCGTTGTAAACTGGCTTTGATCCGGATTAGTTGCTACCACCTTGTCGCCCTCGATCAGGGGCAGGGGAGGATAGTAGTTTTTATTGACCGGGTGGTTAGGCCACATGTCGTTGGAGTAGGGAATGCCAAAGTACTCATCAAAGCCGTGCTGTTTGGGCAAAAACTGCTTCTGATAACCCAGGTGCCATTTACCGAAGGCCGCCGTGGCGTAGCCTTTCGCTTTCAGCAGCTCGGCAATGGTCTCTTCGTCGGCGCTGATACCCGTTTTGGCCGTATGATCCGTTGCCCCGGCAAACCCGATGCGGTTAGGGTAGCAGCCCGTCAGCAGCCCCGCCCGGGAGGCCGTGCAGACGGCTTGTGGGGTATAGTAGTTGGAAAAGAACATCCCTTTGGCCGCCATGTCGTCGAAGTTGGGCGTCTGATAACCGATGGCCCCCGTTCTGCCCAAATCCCCGAAGCCCAGGTCGTCAATGTAGACTAGCACCACGTTGGATTGTCCGGGGGGGCGGTTTTCTTTAGAAAAACGGAAGGCCGCGGCGACAAACATACTAACAGCGAGGATGGTCAGGAGAATGATTTTTTTGTTCATGGTCAATGTACTTTGTTTCAAAACAGTTGATTAAATTAGTCAACTCAGAGTTTTCGTGAGTTTGGGAAAGAGTTTTACCGAGGGGATTTGTATCCTTTTTCTCTGCGAAAACTTCTGCATCCTCTGCGGTCAATACCATTACCAATTATCCTCGAAAATCTTCTGAATTGCTGGGTTGGTTTCCGGGCCATCACCATTTTCAGTTTTGATGGTGCGAAGCCGGTTTTTCAGCTCCCGGATAATGGTTTGATACTCCGGATCATTGACCGCGTTATGGCCCTCGCGGGGGTCTTTTTCTAAATCATAAAACTCCCAGCCCGGCGGGTACTTCATCTTGTCCCGTTCGGTTTTGGTGCGGGACTGTCCGTAAAACAGGGCCAGCTTGTAGCGATCCGTCCGGATGCCCAAGTGCGCCGGGCGGTTAGACTCGTTGGCCCAGTAGCGGTAGTACATGTCCTGGCGCCAGTCTTTGGGTGTTTTGCCTTCCAGATTTTTCCGAAAGCTCCTTCCCTGCATATACGCAGGCTGTTTTACCCCGGCATAGTCCAGAAACAGCGACGGGAAATCAATGTTCAGGATAATATCATTTATCCGTCGCCCGGCTTTCAGTTCCTTAGGGTACGAAATCACAAAAGGCATTCGCAGCGACTGTTCGTAAATAAATCGTTTATCAAAAAAGCCGTGTTCGCCCAAAAAATACCCCTGATCGGCGGTATAAATGATGATGGTGTTGCCTAGCTCGCCGCTCTGCCGTAGGTACTCAATGAGTTTACCAATGTTGTCATCAATCGCCGCCCCGGACCGCAGAAAATCTTTGACAAATTTCTGGTAGGTCTTCTTCCGGGCGGCCAGCGAATCCAGGCCTTGCAGAGAAAAAGAGGTGCCGGGGTATTGTTTGCCGGTACCATTCTCGTAGCGTTTTCCGAGCAGTTCCAGCGGCCAGCCGTCGTGGGTACGGCCGTTGGTGCCCCATTCATTAAAATCCGACGGGTAGGGGAGTTCTACGTCTTCCAGAAATGTTTTGTAGCGTTCCGGGTAGTCATAGGGTTCATGGGTAGCTTTGAAATGTGTGGAAAGATAAAAGGGCTTGGTTCGGTCGCGGTTTTTTAGCCACTCAATGGATTTTTCGGTAATCACATCGGTCGAGAAACCCGGATATTCCCGTCCACCGGCATTTCCATCCTGCCAGTTTTCCTTTGTTTTCAGGACAGGGTTCCAGTACCGGCCCTGGCCGGGCAGTACCATGTAATAATCGAAACCTGCCGGTTCTTTTTTCAAATGCCACTTACCGACGATGGCTGTCTGATAGCCCGCCTGTTGCAGCAGTTTGGCAAAATTCATGCTGTCGGGCTCGTAGGCATCTTCAAGATCATATACCCCGTTTCGGTGGCTGTACTGTCCGCTCAGAATGGCCGCCCGGCTGGGAACGCAAATGGAGTTGGTACAGAATGCATTGTTGAGCATTACCCCATGATTGGCCAGCCACTGGATGTTATCTTTTTTAACGTACTGCCGCAAAATACCTCCGTAGATACCCCAGGCCTGTGAGGTATGGTCGTCGGACATAATGAAGAGGATGTTGGGTTTTTTGGATTTTTGAGAAAAGGCCAGTATAGGGAAGGCCAGTAAAAGAATAAGGAATTTCTTCATGAAAGTGTAGGAAAGTCTCTGAATCTAAAAAATAAAGGGGAGTTTTCGCTCCCCCCAAACCTTATTTTCGATCTGCTACGCAGCGGAAGCCCAGGTTGTCGCTGCCGCTGGTGACTTCGCCCTTGCCCCGGCTGCCCGCCTTGTAGCGGATGCAGAATTCATCGCTGCACAGAAACGAGCCGCCGCGCTGCACGCGCTTGACCACGCCCGGTTCGTCGGGATCGTAGCTGTCGGTGGGGCCGGTGGGGTTTTTGTTGGCGCTGTTGGTGTAGGTATCGGGCCGGTACAAGTCCTGGCACCACTCCCACACATTGCCGTCCATGTCGTACAGGCCGTAGGGGTTGGCCGGGAAGGATTTTACGGGAGCCGCGCCGGCGTAGCCATCTTCTTTCAAATTATTATTCGGAAAACTACCCTGATAAATATTGGCGACCCACTTGTTGCCGGGTTTGAGGTCGTCACCCCAGTAGTAGGTGTGCTCCCCTTTGCCGCCGCGGGCGGCGTACTCCCACTCGGCTTCGGTAGGCAGGCGCTTGCCCGCCCATTTGGCGTAGGCGGCGGCGTCCTCGTAGGATACGTGCACCACGGGGTGATTCTCCCGTCCCTTGATGGAACTGCCGGGGCCTTCGGGCTGCTTCCAGCTGGCGCCTTTTTCGTAGCGCCACCATTGCAGGGGATTTTCCAGCGACACCTTGGTGAGGGTAGGGGTAAACACCGCCGAGCCGGGCACCAGCATCGCGGGGTCGACACCCGGATAGTCAGCCGGATTGAGGGGGCGCTCGGCTACGGTTTTGTAGCCGGTGGCCTTCACAAACTCGGCAAACTGGGCATTGGTGACCTCGTGCTCGTCCATGTAAAAGCCGTCTACTGCTACCTGATGTACCGGCCGGGAGTCAGGAAACTCGTCGGCTCCCATCAGGAAGGTTCCTCCCGGGATAAACACCATGCCGCTGGTATCGGCGGTGCCTGCTGTGCGTTTAAAACCTGTTTCAGAAATAGGATTTTCCTGACTGTTGGTGGTAGCTTCTGCATCTGACTGCTGCCGTTGGCATTGGAAATGTACTCCGGCCAGGGTTACGAGTAAAAGGGTACTTTTAATTAAAAAATTCATTGGACAATTAGCTTAGTAGCTGTTAGGTGGTTAGCTATTAGCTTGTTAGTTTTTTTAATTATGTAATCGTTTTTAGTGATTCAGGTGTGTAAAACACTTTTTATGGTCAAGCACATTACAAACGTACATTATATAGATTCGCGACGAAGCGCACCGCTCACAAACGTAAACCAGCCTGCAAAGGCTAATAGCTAATAACCTGATAGCTAACAGCTATTCCCTACATCCGGGCCAATGCCAGGATCTTCAATGCCTCCTCGTCCTTATACTCTGTCATCAGTTTTTTGAGGCTGGCCTTCAACTGCTTTGTGAGCGCCTCGGTACCTTTCTGACCATAGATATTGGCCATCTCGTCCGGGTCTTTTTCCAGGTCAAATAGCTCCCAGCGATCTACGCCGCCGTAAAAATAGGCCAATTTATACCGATCGGTCCGCACACCAAAATGCGGATACACGTGGTGCGGCTGCGGAAACTCGTAGTAATGGTAGTATGCTTCCTTCCGCCAGGGTACTTTGGCCGCCTGCGGCGCCTTCAGCAGCGGCAGAACGGATACCCCCTGCATGACGGAAGGTACCTTGGCACCCGCTATATCCAGAACGGTGGGAGCCCAGTCAATATTGAGTATCATCTGCTCTACGGTGGTGCCGGGCTTCACTACGTCCGGATACCGGATGATAAAGGGCGTTTTCATGGACTGCTCGTAGATGAACCGCTTGTCGAACCAGCCGTGCTCGCCCAGGTAAAAGCCCTGGTCGGAGGAGTAAATCACCACGGTATTTTTGGTCAGGCCCGATTTGTCGAGGTAGTCAAGTAGCTTGCCAATGTTGCGGTCCAGGCCGTTGGCGGTGGCGTAGTAGTCTTTCAGGTAGCGTTTGAGCTTCCACTCCACGAGCGCCTTGCCGGTCAGGTTCTTTGCTTTCAGATCCGCGTTTATTTTATCGTAGTAGGCCTTGTAGGTCTTCTTCTGCTCGGCGTTCATCCGTCCGTAGAGCCAGCCTTTCTCGTAATCGGCATCCATTTTCAGGTCTTCGCGCATGCGCATGGTTTTGTCCACGGTCATATCCTGCTGCCGGGCGGCTTCGCGGCCCTCGTAGTTATCATAAAAATTAGAAGGGATTGGAAAATCTATGTTATCGTAGGCTCCCAGGTCTTCCAAAGCCGGCGACCACTCGCGGTGGGTAGCCTTGTGGCCCACAATCATGAAGAACGGTTTCTCTTTATCCCGCTTTTCGAGCCACTCGGTGGCAAACTGCGTCACCAGGTCCGACACGTAGCCCGAGTACCGCGTGGTGTCGTTGGGCTGACTGATAAAGTCCGGGTTGAAGTAGTGCCCCTGACCCGGCAGGATATTCCAGTAGTCGAAGCCCACGGGCAGGCTGTTGAGGTGCATCTTACCCACCCAGGCCGTTTGGTAGCCATTCTTTTGCAGCTCCTTCGAAAACAACACTTGATCGGTATCAAACAGGGTCCGGTCGTTGCGCTTGTAGCCGTTCATGTGGCTGTACTTGCCCGTGAGCAGTGTAGCGCGGCTGGGGCCGCAGATGGAGTTGGTCACGAAACTATTCTTGAACAACGCACCTTCCCGGGCCAAACGATCCAGACTGGGCGTTTTGGCGATTTTGTTGCCATAGGCCCCAATGGCCTGGTAGGCGTGGTCGTCGGAGAAAATGAAGATGATGTTGGGGCGATTCTGGGATTGAGCCAGGCTCAGCAAGGGGGCTAGTAGAAGTAGAATTAAATATTTCTTCATGGGCAAAAGTAGAATTTTAAAAAGGAAGGGCGATTTGGGCTTTCTTTACTCAATCGCCGGGATTTTGTGTTTCTCTTTGTATTCCACGATCCTTTTTTTTACTATCCCATCTTGCGGATTAACTTTTGTGAGAAAAGCATAGGCCTTTCCCGATACAAACGAATTTGGTGACGCGAGTAATATCGAAACACTTCGACAGACTTCAATGTCGGTAACTTGTTGTTGGAGAAATAGTTGAAGAATTTCGACGATTAGCTGCCCGTTCAGTACAGTCAAATGTTGGGTCAGAAGCGAGTGGGCTTCTTTTTTGAGTTTTGGTACTTCTTTGAGTTTGGCAAGCAAAAGCTTTTGGGTGCTGTACTTTGTGTCTAAAAGCTTTTGGACAAGTGTGGCTTGTAAAGCACTAGACTGTAAATCAGTTGGATTAATGGAGTTGACAGCCCTGCAACTCGAAGACGGCCTGGGAGTAGCCCTTCTTGAGCGCGCGTTTCTCCAGCCTGCCGTAGCATTGCCCGCTGGCCTCCACGGGCTGGCGGTAGATGCCCTTGCGCAGGCGGATGACGAAGTCCAGATCCGAGTCGGCCAGAAATCTGAACCAGGCTTTCCCGATGAACTCCCGGTCAGCCACCAGCAGGAAGCCCGCCAAGTTAATGACCGACAGGGCCTTGCGCATAAAGTTGATCCGCTCCTGCTCGCTGAGTACCCCCTTGTGCTGATAAACGCGGAAGTAGACCGGAACGGCCACGCCCCGCGTGCGGGCAGCCAGCACCAGCACGTGCAACTCGAAGGAGCCAATCTTCCACTCTGTGCCGTCGAGCAGAAAGTCGTCGATACAGCCCGGCAGCGTTTGCAGCACCCACAGCAGCAGGTCGATGAACAGTCGTGTAGGGGCGTAGCAGTCGAAAAAGCGCGTCAGTCTACGGTAATAGCTTCCGGGCCGAAGGGGCTTACCCCCTGCTATGCGGGCCATCTCGTCCTTCATCCGGTTGAGGTTGGTCGTCCTGCTGGTCAGGAGGCACGCCAGCACTACTGTCACGTTTTCCACCGTGCGCTTGTGGTATTTGCCCGGTATTTTGCTAAGTTTGTCAAAGAGAGTCATAGGAGTTTTTTGTCAGTTTGGTCACTACAAAATTCGTCCAATTGGCTCTCTTTTTTAATTTATTAACTCAATGTGTGTACTAGTCTGATTGTCAGATTATCTTTCCTACAATTCAGAATCTGCACTTTCAATGTGGACTATTTCTATTTTTGATCCATTGTAGACTTGTATAGAGCCTTAATCTCGTCGGACTGCAACGCTCTGCCGTAAACAGCAAGCCCGCCCAAAGTCCCTCCAAAACCCTCAGGGTGCGTAGGCTCTTCTACCTCAGGATAACCAGGCCATTTGGGAAGCGCTCGCTGAGCCACAGTGAAGTCTGATCCCTGCTCGCCTCCGTCAAATATGGGCTTGTCCCATAGAAAGGGGTTGTAGTTGCCGTTTGCGTCAAGTACTCCGTTGATATAGACTTTGATTTCCTTGTGATTATAGGTAAAAGCAAGCATATACCATTCGTCATTAGCTTCTAACTTATGTTTTCCTGTTGCGTATGAAAAACAAAAAGGACGATTAGGCGTTGCACCTCCTACATCCGAAACATAGCCATGTGGTTGATTATCGGCATCAATCCTTTCCAAAGTAGTGTAATCGGTTTGCTTGTGGCCGTTGAAAAACAACGCATACTGGCGTTTGGCATCACGCTCGTTCCACATACCAGCAATATACTGCCAATGGTTATTCGTTTTCCGCTTAACCCACGCCACTATGCTTACTTCCTGCTTGCCGTGAATATTCAGGGCCGGACAGTCCTCCCGTTTGATCCGCAGCCACTGGCCGCGCCTGATCTCCAGACTCGCTGGTCCAAATATCCCCTCATCGTTTAAGGAGATTGGCCCATTCATTTCTTTTAGAGTATAGGAATATGCACCTTTGCTCGTGAGATTGACCCGTCCGCTCCCGTCCTTTTGGAAATCCCAAAAGCTAATAAGGTTTGGGATGGTCTCAGGAGTAATTTTCATTCGATCTTCTTCAATAGACAACGCCCAAAAGGGTGCCAGGATGAGCATTATAAATGGGTAAAGCATGTTTTTTTGAATTTAAGTAGTACGGGATTTTATTGGGGAATGCTTTTCTTTAATTATTTTTTCCGGGTCTGGTTGACTGATGGATTTTTTGAATTTCCTGGGAAGTGAGAGCTCGGCCATATACGGCCAGTCCTCCTAAGACACCGCCAAAACCTACCTTATTTCCTGGCATGCCTTCGGGAAAACTTGGCCAGGAATGCACATCCCGCTGGGCCACAGTGAAATCAGCTCCCTGATCGCCTCCGTCAAAGATAGGTTTATCCCATAGAAAGGGATTGTAATTACCGTTCGTGTCTAATTCGCCATCCGCATAAACCTTGATTTGCTTGTGGTCATAGGTGAAAGCCACCATATGCCATACATCTTCTTCAAGCTTTTGCTTTCCGGTGGCGTATGAAAAGGCCCAGGGCCTGTCGGGCGTTGGGCCACCGACGTCCGATACATACCCATGAATTTGGTTTTCGGCTGCAGTACGAGTAAGCGTAGTATAGTCGGTCTGCATATGCCCACCTGTGAAAAGGGCGTATTGGCGTTTTTCGTGCCGCTCGTCCCACACGCCTGCTATATATTGCCAGCGGACATTCGCTTTTCGCTTAATCCAGGCTACTATGCTTACTTCTTTTTTCCCATGAATATTTAGAGCCGGACAGTCTTCCCGCTTAATCCTTAGCCACTGTCCACGAACGATTTCTAGGCTGGATGGCCCGAATATCCCCTCAGCGTTAAGGGCAATTGGCCCGTTCATTTCTTTCAGGGTGTAGGCATACGGGCCTTTGCTGGTTAGGTTTACCTGGCCTTTCGGGTTTTTTTGAAAGTCCCAAAAGCAGATCAAATTAGGAATACTCAACAGGACTTCGCCCGACCTGTCTTTTTTCTGACTGTAGCCGTAACTTCCCAAAAAGTATAAAACAAGAAGAGTGTTGATTTTCAACAGGAGTAAATTCATTGGTTTCTATTTAGTATTAAGTGTTGTTTCAGGACCAGCTCAGTAGCCCGGATTTTGGGTAATCTTGGTGGAGTTGATGTCAATCTGCGATTGAGGAATAGGGAAGATCTTCTGATAGTCCTTCACTTGAATGATCTGACCATTGACTTTGAGATTGTTTTTTTGAAAGTACTCATTCATCACGGGTAGGAGACGATTGGTGCGTACCAGATCAAAAAATCTTAGTCCTTCAAAGGCCAGCTCGACCCTTCTTTCCTGCTCGATAACCAGCCGCATGGCTGATTGGGATAGACCTTCCTTGCTGGCCAGCCCCGCCCGATTTCTTACCATATTCAGATATTGATGGGCTTCGCTGGTATTTCCGGTTTCGTTCAGGCTTTCGGCGTACATCAGCAGTACATCCGAGTAGCGCAGCACCGGGTAGTCCGTTTCTGTTTCCTGCGGAGCATTCATGGCAGGATCAAGGAATTTACTGACAAAGAATATATTCACCGGTTTGCCATTGGCGGCCAGGTAACTGGTGGCGATGGTTGCGTTTTTACGCTTGTCTCCAGATTCGAAGGCGTTCAGAATGTCAGCTGTAGGTTGATTCAGGGTGCCGCCGCCTCCAACTATGACAGCATTGCCCGAGCCTTGGGGTGCAAATTGGGTGACGATATTATTTCCTTCTCCTAAACCACCCTTTGTGTACTGAACCGAGAATAGTATCTCGGCATTATTGCCATTGTCATGGCGAAATACATCCGAAAAAGTAGGGAGAAGGCTGTACGTCTTGCTGTCGATTATTTCTTTCAGCAGCGGCAAAGCAGCTGCATGTTTTTCCTGAAAAAGCAGTACCCTGCTCAATAAGCCCTTGGCTGCTCCCGCAGTGGCCCGGCCGACATCGGCACCGGAATAACGCTGCGGTAGGGCAGCTGCGGCATCTTTAAGATCCTGTCCTATCTGGGCATAGACCTTGTTTACAGATTCCTTACCATAGGAATACGATTCTTCTGTGGTTTTGAGCTCGTGTACTACCAGGGGCACTTCTCCGAATATCTGCACCAGGTTAAAGTAATATAGTGCTCTTAAGAATTTTGCCTCTCCTTTGAGTCGGGCTTTCAAATTGGCATTCATTTCAACGGCATCAATTCGATCCAGAATGGTGTTGCTACGCGAAATTCCCCGATAGGCATCATTCCACCGATTGGACAAAACATTGGATGCCGCTGATTCTGCCGGGTTGACTACGAAGTTATCAAAGTCACAGGCTCCATTTATACAGGTTCCGGTATGGGCCAGAGCATCATCTGTTGGGATATCTCCAAAATAGTACTGACTTCTGTACATGTTTTGAAGTACACCATACGTAGCGTTGACAGCATTGATAAAATCGTTACTTGTATTATAAAACCGCTCCGTCGAAGCAGAGGTAATAGGGTTCAGATTGATATAATCTTCGTTACAGCCTGTTAGGAACAGGACCGTGAGAAAAATGAATAGTTGCTTTTTCATTATTTGAAAAGATTTAAAGGCCAATGTTTATTCCCAACGTGAATGTTCGTGCCAGAGGATAGACTCCGTAGTCTATCCCCGGTGCTGTTACGCTTTCTCCATTGGTACTTACTTCCGGATTATAGCCGATGTACTTTGAAAAGGTGATCGGGTTCTGTGCCGTGGCGTAGATTCGTACGGAATTCAGATGAGCCCTTTCCGTAATTTGTTTAGGGATATTATACCCAAGAGTAATGTTTCTGATTCTTAAATAGGATGCATCCTGTAAAAAGCGATAGGCGTGATGGGCGGTGATTTGGGGTGCTCCGAGCCGGGGAGTAATGCCGTCTCCGGGTTCGCTCTCCGAGCGCCAGTAGTCGGCTGTTGCAGCCAGGGCATTAAGGTTGAAGCGATCGCCCCCGATGAAGCGACTGTTCAGAAAAAACACTTTACCCCCCTGCACCCCCTGCAACTGAATATCCAGGTCGAAATTCTTATATGAGAGGCGATTGGTAACTCCATATATGAAGTCCGGGTAGGGTGAGCCCAAGGTGGTACGGTCATCGGGTGTTATGGTGCCATCACCGTTCACATCGACAAACCGGATGTCCCCCGGACGGGCCGAAGCGTTGTATTTCATCGCCGGATTGGCATCCAGGTCGGTTTGGTTCATAAATACTCCATCGGTCTTGTAGCCATAGAATTGCGCCATTGGCTGGCCAACCTCAGTAATTTGAGTAATAGTATTTTCGCTTATTTCCCGGATAGGCTCATTGTTCAGCCCCAGGCTCAGTACCTTATTGCGGTTGTGGGAAACATTAAGACTCGTAGTCCATTTGAATTCACCAATTGTATTGACCGTATTGAGCTCCAGCTCGATTCCTTTGTTTTGTACTTCTCCTACATTTCCAAAAGTGGAAGTAAAGCCACTAATGGCAGGAACAGGGATGGAATAGAGCAGACCGTCTGTGATTCGATGGTAATAATCTATCGAAAAGCCAATCCGGCTTTTGAGTATTGCCGCGTCTATCCCGATGTCGGTTTGCTTGTTGGTTTCCCAGGTGAGGTCCGGATTGGCGAAATTCCCCGGCGCGTAGCCCGCAGCGAGAGCACCCGTGCCCAAGCCAAAATTGTAATTTTCCTTCGAGAGGGTCGCCTGCCAACGGTAATTTCCGATATTGAAGTTGCCGGTCACACCGTAGCTTGCCCGAATTTTAAGCTCATTTAGAAAATCACCCAGAGCTTGCATGAAAGGTTCGCTTGACAGCCGCCACCCAACCGAAGCAGAAGGAAAAACAGCCCACTTATTATTAGTAGCAAAACGGCTCGACCCATCCCGGCGAATGGAAGCTGAAAAGAGGTAGCGGTCTTTCAGAGTGTAATTCACCCGCCCGAGGTAGCTAAGCAACGACCACTGCTCTTTTGATCCATTGCCAAAAATGGTGGCGGCACCCGTGACGTACTGTGTCTGATCATTTTCGAAGGTTCCCGTTTGTCCCACGGCCGTTATGCCTTCACTGGTTGTCTTCTGCACAGAGTAACCAGCCAAAAATGAGAAATCATGGATGCTGCCGAAGATTTTCTGGTAGGTGGCTGTGTTTTCCCAGGCATAGTTTATGCTCTGGAATCTAGAAACGTTACTGGCAATATGACTCTGAACGGGGTTAGGCTGACCGGGCGTAGAGGCCGCTGAGCCCCCTATGCTGACGGTGGATGGGCGGTAAAAGTTCTCAGTGTAGTTGCGGGTATTGGCACCGAAGGAAGTCCGTATTTTCAGGTCTTTGATTGGCTCAAGTTCAGCGTAAGCCGTTCCGATCATACGGATGGTCTCCGCGTTATCAATGTAATTAGGATCTTCCAGGATGGGCAGGGGCGAAAATATGGGACCTGCGTAAATCTGATATTCGGGGTTACCCAGCGCCTGTCCATACAGTCCGTCTTCGTACCGTGGGGGGATGGTAGGGGGCATCAGTAGGGCCAACTGGAGTACTGCGCCTCCCCCGGACGTAAAATGGCCATCCGTGTTGCGGATGTTTTCCTTCGTGTAAGAAGGCATCAGGTTGGTGCCCACCCGGAAAAAGGTTGTAAGATCAGCTTCTACGTTTACCCTCGCTGAGTACCGTTTGAAATCGGTGGCTTTAATGATACCATCCTGGGTGAAGTAGTTGCCTGAAAGGTAAAACCGTACCTTGTCGGTACCTCCCTGCCCGGAGAGTTGGTAGTTAGAAATGGGAGCATCCCTAAAAACCTGATCCTGCCAGTCGGTGTCAGGTACGTTAGTGATATCATCGTAGAAATCCGGATAGTTGTAATTCGTCTTTGAGCCATTCCTGATCCTTTGTCCGTTAGGTATAGTGGGATCTCCTCCCGCCTCAGTCCATCTTAACAGAACACCATCTTTGATCAGCCGGATATGCTGATCCCTATTCTGCATATCAATTTTTTTGGTGACTTGCTGAATGCCCGTATAGTAGTTAAAGTCTATTTTGGCCTGTCCGGCTTTCCCCTTTTTCGTAGTGATAAGTACCACGCCATTTCCCCCACGTGAGCCATAGATAGCGGCAGATGCGGCGTCTTTCAATACATCTATGGATTCAATATCATTCGGACTTATCTGCGTAAAGGCCGATGCATCTTCCAAAGGCATTCCGTCCACCACGTACAGGGGCGCATTTCCCGCGCTAATAGATCCCGCTCCCCGAATTCTGACTACCGGATTGGCTCCTGGCCTTCCGGTACCCTGCGTTACGCTGACTCCTGCCAACTGTCCGGCCATGGCCTCCAATGGATTTTTGGTAATTTGGTTCTGGATATCCTTGGATTTAATACTGGTAACTGCCGCCGTTACATTCCCTTTTTTCTGGGTACCGTATCCCACCACTACCACCTCCTCCAGCGACTTGGTATCTGCTTTCAGCGATACGATAACCCGGGATTGATCTCCCACCACAATCTCCTGGGTCAGGTACCCCACAAAACTGATCACTAAAACCGGGTTATTTTCAGGTACATTCAGGTCAAAGTCGCCATTTACGTTGGTGGTTGTACCACGGGAAGTTCCCTTTACGATTATACTAACCCCCGGTAGTCCGGTGTTGGTTTCGTCGGTGACACGGCCCGTTATACGGCGGTCGGCCGGTACTGTAACCGAGCGCTGGAGCAAATTGATGGAGGAAGAGGAATTGGAGTCGGGCCGGGGGCTCAGGATAATCTGCTGGCCTACGACCTCGTATTTCAGTTGCAGGGGGCGGGTTATTTTGTCCAGTACTTCGGCTAGTGACTCGTTGGTACTGGTAATGGTAATCCGCTGACTGGCCGGTACAAGTTTAGGCCGGTAGGCAAACTTGACCTTCGTTTGTCGTTCAATGGCCGTCAGTACCTGACGTACCTCCTGGTTTTGTATTTTCAAATTCACCCGCATCTGCAGCAGCTCCTGGGCAGAGGCTTCACGCGCCAGGGATGCACCCGCAAAAATCACCGCCAGAAGGCATTGTATCAGTGATATTTTCATGAGGTGGTAAAAGAGTAGTTTGAAACGTAGTAATTTTTTCATTAGTTTTAATTGTTTTTGTGATAAAATAAGCAAAAACACCTCCCTGTACATCTGGAAACAGACGTCACATGATCGGATAAATCAAAGAGGGGGAAACTGCACCGGTAGCGCTCGCAACACTACCGGTGCTTTTGTTTTCAGGTTAGGAATAGTGGAAGTTTCATTTCATAACTAAGGGCGTTTAAGTATTAACAGAAAAACCAGGGGCCACTTAATCGCAGCCTTTGCTGTATAGAATAACCTGCCCGTCAATGAGCTTGTACTGCGCCCCAAGTACCTTGCAGATTACTTCCAGCTTTTGAAATAAGTTTTCTTCGGATAGGTTAATGGTCAGGGAGCAGTGTTTGAGTAGTTCTTCGTCATACACTACCTCAATGCCATAGGCTTTTTCCAGCGCAGTAAATACCTGGCTGGCCGAAGCCGCCTCAAAAGCGAACAAGTTTAGCTGCGTTTTTGGAATTAACAGTATGGGCTTTTCAACAAGTACCTTACTGATGGTCGCTTCTTTGCGCTGGTAAATAGCCTTTTGATTGGGAGTAAGTACTACGCCGTTTGCTTCGGGATCCTGGGTGGGGCTGGGCTTATCGGCATAAACAGACACACGACCCGTCCGGACCGATACCCTCACATCGGGGGCCTCGGTGTGGGCCTGCACATAAAAGCTGGTGCCCAGTACCTTGGTAATCAAGCCATTGGAATAAACCAGAAACGGCTTATCCGGATTTTTCTGAACGTCAAAAAAGGCGGCCCCCGTCAGGTATACTTCCCGGTTGCTCTCGGTAAACTCCTTTGGGTACTTGAGCCGGCTATTCTTATCAAGTTGGATGGTGCTGCCGTCAGCCAATTGAATAAGCATGGTTTTGTCGTTCTCATTGACGGCTTCTGTCCACTCAGGAGAAGTTTTTACGCCTAACTCCGGTAAGGCTATTTCCTTTTTCAAAAGTGAGGGCTGGGCCAGCCAGACCGCTCCGGCTACCACCAGGACGACAGCCGCTACTTTCCAACTCATTCCCCAGTTTAACCACCGTTGTTTGGTACTTGTCTGGCTCGTGGCAATGGAAGTATCAATCCGGGACCATATTCGCTCTACCTGCCAATCCGAAACCTCTTCTTTTTGAATATGATTCAATCCCAGTATCAGACGTTTGGCCTCCTCAATCTGGTAAAACCGCTCGGGATATTCTTTCAGAAACCCCTGCCAAAATGCATTTGTCTCAGAGGTAGGTTCGTGGACCCAGGCTTTGAAGTCATCGTCGGCAGCAAAATCTTCGGCGCTATATTGGTAGTAGTTCATTTTCGGAAACAGGTCACGGTCGTGAGTATATGACAAATGCTTGAATAGGTATCATGGTATCCCGGGGGTTATAGGAAGTCGCTACCAAAAGCAATCAGGCTTAGGCAAAATATACGCACCGTTTCTCGTAGTACTTTCAGAGCTGAATAAATAAACTTACAAGCCGACTGGTAGTTGATGCCCATGATTTCAGCGATTTCCTCGTTGCTAAAATGATGGGTAAACCTCAGGTCCAGGGCCTGCTTCTGACGGGGACTCAGTAGTTCATAGCTTTTTCGGAGTTGCCTGAGTAGCTGTTCGTGACCTTCGAGTTCAATGAGATGCTTTTCAATGGAAAATTCATCCTGATTTTCTCCCACCCTATCCACGTCGGCAGCCTGGTACAGCCTATCCTGGCTTTGAGCCCGTACTATCTTGTTGCGCAGGGACCGGTACAGGTAAAATTTGATGGAATCGGTTTCACTCAATTGAGTGCGACTTTGCCACAACTCAATAAACAAGTCGTGAATACTGTCTTCAATGAGTTGAACATTGCCAGTGACCTTATACCCATAGCTCAGTAATTCTTTGGCGTATAGCCGGTATATCTGCTGAAAAGCATCATGGTCACCTTGACGAAAGGCGTTCCAAAGAACATCATTGGGCTTTTTTGCTATCACCACCGTCGCAGCTTTGTAGAATGACTTTCTGGTCTTTGTAATAATTGGATGCTTTCTAGGTACTAATGGAGAAAAGACTGGTTTTTAATCCTGTTTTTTCTAAAAATATTTTCAGAATGAGTTATTTGTAGCCGAAAATAGTAGGCTAAAAATGCAAAAAGGCCACCTGATAGGATTCCAGGGGCCTTTAGTTAGGTGTTAGATTCAAAAAATTATTTTTTACTCTTCGATAAAATCCAGGTCGCGGCCGTGGGTTTCCTCGATGGTCAGGATGGAATAGAAGCCGATGGTAAAGCATATCACACCTACCATGGCACCGGCATCAATAATAGACAAAGGTCCCTTGAAAGTACCATACAGAGTGGTCATAAGTACCACCGTACCGCGTACCATGTTTGGGATGGTTGTGGCGGCAGTAGCCCGCAGATTAGTCCCAAATTGCTCGGCTCCAATGGTCACAAACATGGCCCAGTAGCCAATACCCAAGCCCAGCAATCCGGAAAGTAAGTATAGTTGACCGGCAGTGTTAACGCCCGCGTAGAGGTAGGCCACACTAATGCAGAAGGTAAATAACATGAACAGGGTCACGGCCTTTTTGCGGGATTTAAGGGCATGGCTGATGAGCCCGCTGGATAAGTCGCCGACCGAAAGGCCCACGTAACACCACATGATGGCGAGGCCCGGTTTTACCGTTTCGGCTATGCCCAGCGCTTTGCCAAACTCATTGCTGAAAGTAGCCAGAATACCTATCACAAACCAGGTGGGTAGTCCCATACCAATGCACTTCAAGTACCGGATCAGCCGGTCCCGATTGGTAAAGAGGGAAAAGAAGTTGCCCTTCTCCACGTGTTTTTGCCCTTTTACCTGCTCAAAGATACCGGACTCGAATACCCCCACCCGCAGCAGCAGCAGGGCTATGCCCAGTCCACCGCCGATGAAGTAGGCATTGCGCCAGTCAAAAAACTCAACGGTAAAATAGGCTACTACCGCCCCCAGCAGGCCAATACCCGCTACCAGCGAAGTACCTATGGCGCGAAGTTCGCGGGGTAAAATTTCGGATACCAGCGTGATACCGGCCCCTAACTCACCGGCCAGCCCCACGCCGGCTATGAACCGAAGTACCTTGTAGGTGGTGGGGTCCTGCACAAACCCACAGGCGATATTAGCCAGGGAGTAGGTTACAATGGAGCCAAAAAGGACCGAAAGCCGTCCTTTTTTATCACCCAGTACCCCCCATAGTATGCCTCCCAGCAGCAGGCCGGTCATTTGCCAGTTGAGGATACTGGCGCCCACGGTCGAAACCGCCTCTTCGGAAAGGCCCAAAGATAAAAGGCTGGGAATGCGCACAATTCCAAAAAGCAGCAGATCATAGATATCCACAAAGTACCCCAAGGCTGCTACAATGACGGGTACACTTAACAGATGGGAGGCAGCGGAACGATTCGTTTGGAGCGTAGTATTCATTAAAAATATTGGTAGGGTTTTTTACAGGAAGCAGTAAAGATATTTATAGCAAGACTTACCTCCGGCTTTTTACCCTTACTTTTTTAGTAAATTCCTTTGGGACTGTTTTTCTGGTTAAAGGACTCGGCCAATCCCGAACTGGTCTCCCGCCTGTACGGGTTTCTTACCGTTAAAATGAATTTCCACCATTTTCTCGCTTTGCACTGGATTGCCCTGTTCGTCCTGGAGGGCGGTAATGATGCGTCGGGATTTTACATCAACCACCTCACCCGTGGAAGGATAGGCGTGCTTTCCGTCCCGGCTGAAGGTAATCCAGCCGGGCTGGTCGCGCAGGGCCACGCTGTGTACTTGTCGGGGTGGCATGACGGTAGCGTCAAAAATGTGCATCCGCTGGTTATAGGCGTCCGCCAACCACACTTCGGTTTCGTCGGGGGTGAGGCCGATGCCGTGACTGGGACAGCCGTGCCGCTTCACCGGTCCTTTCTCAAAGCCCTGCACCACCACCTGATGCAGCTTCTGCCCGCTTACCATATCGCCTACTTCAAATCCCAGCAGGTTATTGACATTGACAAAGCAGAGGGTCTGGCGGCCGTTGATGGTAAAGGGCCGGATGGCGGCGCTAAACGGACCTACCTGTTTGGTGACGGTATGCGTGCGGGTATCGGCAACGCCCAGAGTGGGCGTGCGGAGGCCAGCCAGGTAGGCTTTATTATTATCCGGACCGTAGAGGGTGTTATGGGCACCTGAGTTGGTTTCCAGTTTCTTGATTACATCGCCGGTTTTAGCATCAACAATGTTCCAGTGTTCTTTCTCCAGAGAAGGCAGGTAAATGGTTTTACCATCGGGCGAAATGGCCAGCCGGTCGCAGCCACCTTCGTATTTCTTCTCCCAGAGGAGTTTCTCGGTGGTGAGGTCAATGCACTGCAGCGCTTCCAGGGTAGTAATATAAATGCAGTTGGTAGCCAGGCTTACACCTACTCCCTTCACGTTGCTGGGTTTGCCGTTATCAGCCAGCCCATAGGTAGGAATACGTTTGACAAGCCGATAATTATTATCTATATCGTACACCAGCAGCCCGTGCCCTCCGTACTCGAGGTAGTTTCGGACGCCGGGGGTAGCCACGTACAGGTACCGGCTCACCTTTGCGGCAGGCACTTTGGGTACTGTACCTGGGTTAAATGCTGCGGGCAGGGCAGCCATCAGCAGGAGCGAAAGTCCTACCCAAAGGGTAAGGAGAAGATTCTTTTTCATTGACAGGCCGGTTTTATTGTAAGTAAGGTCTTAAGGGACTGGCTTCTACTCAAACACCAGCGTACCAAAGCGCTGGTAGTCGTAGAAGTTGGTACGGGTCTTCTGCCACGACCAGCAGGTAATCGTATTGAAAAAAATATAGGTGATAAGAAAAGCCACCACATTGATCGTTCTATACTTCCAAAATAAGGAGGTTCCTTACTTTACCTGGTAATTAACCCATCAATAATCAGCAATTTTTTTACGTTAAATGCGCCCCAATCTCGTCCGACTGGCTGAATTTACAATTTTTCAAAAGCCTGATTTTTAAAGAGTACGTCAGGGTACTATACAATAATGGGATTATTTATTAACTTAACCACTATACAGGGTTTAAGCCTATGCGACTGCTTTTTCTCTTTCTGGGTATTTGCTGCTTATGGATCTTACCCCTTTATCTACAAGCGCAGAAGGTTGGCTTTGAGCAGCTGACCATTAATGATGGTTTGTCCCATAACTCCATCTCGTGCCTGCTTGAGGACCACAAAGGGTATCTCTGGTTTGGTACCCAGGACGGGCTAAATAAGTACGATGGGTATACCTTTACCACCTACCAGCTTACTCCACACGATACAGCTTCCATACCCCAAAACGAAATTATGGCGCTTTGGGAGGATAAACAGGGACAGTTATGGATTGGAACCCCGGAGGGCGGGGTGTGTAAATTTGATCCGCGTACTGAAACCTTTACCCGCTACGCGGTTACTTCTACGGGAAGTTTTGTTCCCAAACTTCGTGCTGTTTCGGCCATTAATCAGGATGCCACCGGCATGATGTGGATCGGCAACTGGGCCGGTGAATTACGCCAGTTTAACCCCCGGACGGAGCAGTATTCACCGCCCATTGATTTAGGCTACCGGCAGCAGGAAGGAGCTATCGGGGTAGCCGCCATCCACGATGCTATTGGGTGTATTTACCAGGATCGGCAGGGTACCCTCTGGATCGGCAACTCTACCGGGTTACATCAGCTTGTGAAGGGAAAACCGGGTATTCATTTTAAGCGCTATGTACACCAACCTGCACAGCCCGGCAGGATGAATAACAATATTGTGTCCAGTATTTTTGAAGACAGTGCGGGTGTCCTGTGGGTGGGTACAGATCAGGGACTGAGTCGTTTTGATCGTCGTTCAGGAAAGTTTACAACTATACCGAATGATTCCACTCTTCCCTCAAACGGTAACTTTACCAGCCAAAATTCCATTGCTGAGGATAAAGCCGGAAATTTATGGATAGGTACCTTCAATGGCGGCTTACGTAAACTGGACCCACAGCGAACCCATTTCACCCGCTATCTGCACCAGCCTGCGGATCCTACCAGTCTGAGTAGTAATCAGATCGTTGGACTGCTCGTAGACCGGTCAGGAATTCTTTGGATAGGTACCTACGGCAGCGGCGTTCAAAAACTGGATGCTACACCCAAACCTTTTCTGCTCTACCAGCGTAACCCATTCGATGCGTCTTCGTTGAGTCATAATGACATTACAGCCCTTTGTGAAGACAAACAGGGCAACATTTGGGTAGGTACACAGGAAGGTGGTTTAAACCGCTTCGACAAGCATTCAGGTACCTTTACCCGTTTCCAGCACGACCCATCTGATCCAAACAGTTTGCCAGGTAATAGTGTGAGCGCCTTATTTGAAGACACGCGGGGTACTCTTTGGGTAGCTACCCAACAAGGGTATAGTAATGGCAAGCTTTCGGTACTTAACCCGAAAACGGGAACATTTCGGCCTTTTGTCGCATCCCGAACGGGTTTGCCCGAGTTGGGCGGCGACCGGATATTTACGTTTTATGAAGACCGGGATGGTCTGCTCTGGCTGGGCACGACCAACGGTATCAAAAGCCTTGATCAACGAACCGGAACCATAATGCACTACCGCCACGATCCGGGCAATCCCAACGGGTTGAGTGATTATCCGGCTATTGCCCTGCTGGAAGACCGCTTGGGTAATCTCTGGATTGGCAGCCGCAGCGTCGCTTTAACCAGATTCAATGAACGGACGGGCACCTTTACCCATTACAAACCTATTCCAGGCGATACGACCAGCATTCCGTCGGTTATTGTGCAGTGTATCTACGAAGATTCAAGGGGAAACCTGTGGTTTGGTACCAAAGCAGGTGGTCTTAGCCGGTTCGATCACCAGAAGCAAACCTTCACCACCTATACGCAGCGGGATGGCCTGCCCAGTAATTCGGTATATTCCATCCTGGAAGACGATTTGGGAAATCTGTGGCTGGGTACCAACAAAGGGCTCGCTCGCTTCAATGTAGCCACCCGCACCTTCACCGCCTTTGATGCCCAGGACGGCCTGCAAAGCAATCAGCTAATCGGTTCTCAACCTGTAGCTGCTTATCTGAAGGCCCGAGATGGTAGGCTGTACTTTGGGGGCATTAACGGACTTAACGCCTTTGATCCGGCTCAACTGCCCCTGAATCGTTACATCCCTCCCGTAGTTATTACTCAGTTTCGCGTGTTTGATCAGCCTCTGCCTGGCATACAGGAAGACACGGTTATTGAACTGGCACACAGCCAGAACTTTTTTTCCATTCAGTTTGCCGCCCTCAATTACCGCAACCCGCAAAAGAACCAGTATGCGTATAGGTTGGATGGAGTTGATCCAGATTGGGTCTATAGCGGTACCCGGCATTTGGCCAGCTATACCGACATTGGCCCCGGCACGTACACCTTCCGAGTCAAAGCGGCGAACAACGATGGGGTATGGAACGATAAAGGTACTTCGCTTACGCTCATTATTCATCCCCCCTTCTGGCGTACCTGGTGGGCCTATACTTGCTACGGATTGGCGTTTATAATTCTTCTGGTAGGGTATATTCGTTTCCGGCTCCAGCGGGAACGGGAACGCCAGACCCTAGAACGCCAGCAGTGGGAAGCTGAGCAGCTAAAAGCGGTGGATGAGCTAAAATCGCGCTTTTTTGCCAATATTACCCATGAGCTCCGTACCCCTCTCTCCCTGATCCTTTCGCCCGCCGAGCAACTGCTCCGGGAGGTCACCGAGCCGCGCCATCAACAGCGCTTATCGCTCATTGGTCGGCATGCCCGCCAACTGCTTCAGCTGATCAATCAATTACTTGACCTGTCTAAACTGGAAGCGGGGAGTATGTCCACCAGCGCCTCCCGGGGTAATGTCGCTGAATTTACCGGACAACTGGTGGACTCTTTCCGGTATTCCGCCGAGGAAAAGGGCATCACGCTGCACTATGATGCCCGGTTGGGGCAGCAGGAGTGGCTCTTTGATGCAGACAAATGGGGCAAGATTGTGGGCAATCTCGTATCCAATGCACTTAAATTTACGCCTGCCGGGGGAACGGTCTCCGTAGCACTTGACATGAGGCAGAGTCAACCCCAGGATTCTCCTGTTCAAAAGGAGGTGCAACTTACGGTAGCGGATACGGGCATTGGTATGGCCGCCGATCAGGTACCTTATATCTTTGATCGCTTCTATCAGGCAGATGCTTCGTCTACCCGGGCTTTTGAAGGTACCGGCGTGGGGCTTTCCCTGGTCAGGGAACTGGTTACCCTGCTGAGCGGCCAGATTAACGTAGAGAGTAAATTGGGGAGCGGTACCCGCTTCCGGGTGAGCCTGCCCATGGAGGAGGCTATTCCAGGCGATACTGACGCCACTACTCCGTTACCCATTTCAACTTCTCTTCCGGAAACCCATGAAGGACAAGTACCTGACTCCGGTAAAGTCCATCCCGGTTTAACGGCTGATCCGGAGGCGCCCTTAGTGCTGGTGGTCGAGGATCACGCGGAGTTGCGGGCCTTTATCGCCAATGAACTTTCGGCGTCGTACCGGGTACTTACTGCGGCGAATGGGAAGGAAGGCTGGGAACGGGTGCAACAGGAATTACCCGAGGTGGTGATTAGTGACGTCATGATGCCCGAAATGGATGGCTTCACCCTGACGGAGCTCATCAAGACCACCCCGGCGACTAACCACATTGCCGTGGTACTGCTAACGGCGAAAGCGGCTCAGGAGAGCAAACTGGCAGGTCTGGTGCAAGGCGCCGATGAGTACCTGACCAAGCCGTTTCATCCTCAGGAGTTGCACTTACGCTTACGGAATATAGTGAGCCATCAGCAGAAGTTGCGCCAGTACTACCGGCAGCACCTGGCCGGAGCCTCCGCTAATGCAAATCCTGAACCTGCGCCGGTTGAAGCTACCCCACAGGATACGTTCCTGCTGGCGCTCTACTCGGCGATTGAAGCGCAACTGGACAATACCCAGTTTGATGTGGACCAATTGGCCCAGGCCGTCACCATCAGCCGGAGAACGCTCTACCGGAAACTAAGTACTCTGACGGGCCTGACACCAAATGAGGTGATCCGGCAGTACCGGCTCAGGCGGGCTACTGAGCTCCTGAAAGCAGGTCAGCCGATTGCGCAGGTAGCTTACCAGGTAGGCTTTGAGAGTCCCTCTTATTTCAGCCAAAGCTTTAAAGAAAGTTATCAAATGACCCCTTCTGAGTACCTGCAAAAGCAGGTGGCACAATCCTGACAGGAATTGGCACGATAAAGACAGCCTTTTGAATAGCGAAAAGTGAAGTTTGCAATCAGTAATCAACGCAAAACTTTACGACTATGAAATCCTACTTCAAAGCTCAACCCTTAGTAGCAGGCATGCTACTGGCATTCTTTAGTTTCACC
This sequence comes from Telluribacter sp., assembly GCF_035998675.1. Taxonomy (NCBI): domain Bacteria; kingdom Pseudomonadati; phylum Bacteroidota; class Cytophagia; order Cytophagales; family Spirosomataceae; genus Telluribacter; species Telluribacter sp. The sequence continues at coordinate 989,484 of NZ_DASYHI010000020.1, read as the reverse complement.
AGTTCAGCGGCTTTACCTGCTTCCCAACCGGATTCGGTGGCTGCCGGACTAGTGGGTACTTGGACACTGATCTCCTATAATTATGTGGGTCTTCCGCAAACACTTGCTCCGGATAAAGTTTGCCTTAAAACCATTACGCCCTCGCATTACAGCTGGACCTACCATTGTGCCACGACCAAAGAAGTGATTTCAACGGCAGGAGGGAGCTACAGCCTGGGGGAGAATATCTGCACCGAAAAAGTTGATTTTTTGCAGGGCGTGGGAGCCGACTTTCGCACTGCCGCCTATAAAACCTGCAATACCACACCAGCCCAGGTGGAGGAGTTGTACCAGGCTGAAAAGCGCCTGCAGGTGGAACTATCGGGAGATACCATGACCGTGAGGGGTACCTTAGCCAATGGGAACTCCATTGCAGAAACCTGGCAACGGGTAAAATAGATCGCTGGTAACCGACCCTTATCAAAAATCTGGCTAGCTGAAGAGGTGCAAGGTAGCGATAGCTACGTTCTCGCCTGTCGGTTTTCTAAAAAATATAGGAACCACTTTTACCACATTTTAATATGAAAATACTCCTCTACATACTCGTCGCATCGGTAGCACTCGGACATGTACACGCACAAACTACCCTGAAAGGAAAGATCATCGACGGACAGGCCCAGGGAATGGCTTTCATTTCAGTAACGCTCTTTACCCTTGACTCTACCCTGGTGAAGGCTACCGCAACGAATGATCGGGGAGATTTTGAATTTGAGAACATTCTGGCTGGCAAGTACCATTATTCTGCCCATGGCGTTGGGTTTCAGAATGCCTATTCCGAAAATATCGAAGTGAATAAGGAGTCTTTACAACTCCCGGCTCTGGTATTGTCCGAGTCAGCCACCGAACTAGCGGAGGTTCAGGTCGCTACCAAACGGCCCTTTGTGGAACAAATGCTGGACCGTACCATCCTGAACGTGGCCAATAGTATCGTGAGCAGTGGTAGCACCGCGCTGGAAGTACTGGAAAAGGCACCCGGTGTAACGGTCGATTACCAGAACGAGCGGCTGCAGCTCCGGGGAAAGGAGGGGGTCATTGTGCAGATAGACGGCAAGCAGACGTACCTTTCCGCTCAGGATGTCATTGCTATGCTGCGAAGCATGTCGAGTGATAATATTGATAAGATCGAGCTGATCACAAACCCCTCTGCCAAATACGATGCAGCGGGAAATTCGGGCATAATTAATATTCGTCTCAAAAAAAACATGGCCCTGGGTACAAATGGGACGGCCTCCATCGCAGGTGGGTCGGGGCGGTTTGACCGGCAACGGGGGAGCATTCAACTGAACAACCGGACCCAAAAATTGAACTTGTTTGGTAATTACAGCTTGAATAGAGGCGGAAATTACTGGGATTTTGTACTGAATCGAAACCAGCCTGATAATACACAGGCCGGAATTGTACAGCGGAACCTGGTTGAGCAATACTCTTATTTAAAATTTCGTGACCTGGGGCAGGATGCCAAAGTCGGATTTGATTTTTCTCCCGGTAAGAACACGACGATCGGTGCAGTGTGGACGGGTTTCTGGTCTGATCACCGCGAGGTGGGTCCGGCCCAATCCAGTTTTCGACGGACAGCGACTGGCCCCGTCTACCTGCAAACTCATACTGATAAAACGTATAATTCGCTTTCTCAAAACCAGATCGGAAATATCAATCTACAACATACCTTTGGGGAAAAAGGGGGGACGCTTTCCGCTGATCTTGACCGGGGGCATTTTAGTCGTGAATATTCTAACAGCCTGATGACCAAAACGCTCGTGGCTATCGGCGATGTAACTCTGCCCGCCGAAAATTTATTGATTACGCAACCTACTACGGTAGATATCCGTACGGCGAAAGTCGACTACAACCGGTCGCTCGCAAACGGCTGGAAATTTGAGACTGGGCTAAAAACCGCCTCCGTCAAAACTGATAATGACATGCAACTAAGCATGGGGCGGGATGGAGTACTGGTACCCGACCCGTTATTGTCCAATCATTTTCAGTACACCGAACGAATCAATGCCGGTTACGTTAGCGTTGCGGGCAAACTAGGACGTGGAGAGGGACCAAAGATTGAGGTGCAGGCGGGTTTGCGGGCGGAGCATACCCATTCGGAAGGCAATTCGCTGTCGCTGGAACAAGTCGTGGTTCGCAACTATTTAAAATGGTTTCCGAGCCTGTTTGTATCCCGTCCCTTGTCTCCAAAGCAGACCCTGACCCTATCGTACAGCCACCGGATCGACCGTCCCAACTACCAGAACCTTAACCCGGCCCGGGGCTATGTAGACCCGTTTGCCTATTCGGAAGGCAATCCCTACCTGAAGCCACAGTTTACGCACGCAGTAGAAGGCAAGCTAAGTATGCAAAACGGCGTCTTTGCTTCCCTGGCAGCCAACTATACCACCGACCTGATGTTTTTTACGATCCATGCCGTAGAGGGCAACAAATCGTTTGTAACGACCGAAAATCTGGGTCAATCCCGGGGTTATACGCTGACGCTGAGCTGGCCAATGACCGTACTGAAAGGCTGGCAGGTTCAGACCAATGTACTGGGTTATTATAACCATTTTCAGTACGACTATGAAGGTACGCTCCTGCAAATTCAGAACGTGGCGGGACGTTTGAACAGTAACAACGCCTTTACCTTTGGCAAAGGGTGGACCGCCGAACTCAACGGGTGGATAAGTACACCGGCCGTTAATGGAATCTGGCGTTCACCCTGGCTGGGGGCAATGGATACGGGCGTACAAAAGGTTGTAACATCGGTTATGAAACTCAAACTCAGCGTGCAGGATGTATTCCATACCAACCGTTTCAGGCCCTCGGTCTCTACCCCTACAGGTACCCAAAACGGAGTTCTGACGTTTGATACGCGTATTGTTATGCTAAATTTAACCTATTCTTTTGGCAATCAGCAGGTAAAGGGTGCCCGGCAACGTAGTATCGGCTCGGAAGAGGAAACCCGCCGGACAAATTAACGGGTGAGCTTCACCAGGACGTCCTGTTACTCAAAAACAAAGGTACCAAAGCGCTGGTAGTCGTGGAAGTTGGTCCGGGTCTTTTGCCACGACCAGGCCGACATGCCCGCGTCGTAGTCGATGCGGTACAGGTTGCCGCGCCAGCGGGTACCCGGAGTAGGAGGGGCCAGCACAATGGGTTTCATGACACTATACGGAATAAAGAACTCCGCAGTCCAGCCAGTGATAGCTGACCCTGACTTCTTCTCCCCGCCCTGTACGCTGGTCGCGTGCCGTACCTTCTGGGCTCCTTCGTAGTGCCAGGGCCGCCAGCCGTAAAATTTCCCCTCAATGTTAGGTACCATGATAAGCAGCTCGTAATCCAGCGGCGAAAGTTCGTACTCGAGGTACACCGGCACCGACTGGTCTGTCCACAGGAATACTTCCACCACGTCTTCATTGTACAGGTCAGCGAAGTCTTCCGTCAGGGTGGCCGTCAGCTTTCGGTCTTCACATTCCATCAGGAAGTACATGCCGGTAGCTGAGTAAAGTACCTTGGCGCGGGTAGTCAATTGGGGACCGGCTGCGCGTTGTTGCGTCAAGGTGAACCATTCGGCCCGGGACCAGTTGGTGTGGGTCCCCTTTCCGTTCACCTCAAAGTCGGGTGTTTTCCTTACGGTGAGCAGCGAGTCGGGCGTAGCTAAAGCAGGCGGGGAAGTGATAAGCAGTCCGCACAGCAACGCCAGCAGCCCTACCCCGTGGCAGGTAATGGTCTTTTTCAATTTAAGGCTGAGGTTACGATAAAGTACTTGGGTTGAGGTCATTCTTTCTACTCCATTTGTACTAAAAGCAAAGTACTTTCTTTCACTACTATCCCCCGGCGGAACCCCAGGTGGAACCCCGGTGAATCAGTCGGCTCTCCAGAATAATCTTTTCGTAGGCAAATTTGGTACTCTGCAATTCCTTGAAAATCAGTCGGGCCGCTTCGGCTCCCATTTCGTAGGCCGGTTGCCGCACCGAACTCAGGGAAGGTTCCAGGAGTTCGTCGGCGGGTTCGTCGTTGAACCCGATCAGGGCCAGGTCCTGCGGAATCCGGAGCCCCCGCTGCCGGGCCAGCACCAGCGCCCACTGCGCTATCTGGTCGCTGTAGGTAATCAGGGCGTCGAGTTGCGGGGCTTCGTCCAGGAGGTTAGTAACTCCCTGCCGGATCGCTTCCCGGCTGAATTCCACCTGCCGAATCAGGTCTTCATTGATGGTAATACCCCTTTCCTGCAAAGCCGCCCGGTAGCCGGCCTCCCGGCGAAGACTGATCTGGAGGTGGGGCGGACCGCCCATGAACCCGATGTGGTGGCGGCCCGCCGCGAGCAACTGATTGACCGCTTCGTAGGCCGCTTTATAATTATCAATCAGTACCTTGGAGCAGCTGATCTGTTCGCAGTCGCGGTTGAAAAGTACAAAAGGGATGTTTCGGGTTTGAATGCGCAGGAGGTGGTCGTACTGGGTAGTGTGGGCCGAAACAGAAAGAATAATGCCGGAGACGCGCGAGGCAATCAGGCTGTTGATCTGCTTTATTTCTTTCTGGTAATCTTCGTTGCTCTGGCAAATCAGCAACTGGTACCCCTGTGCTTCCGCTACCGCTTCAATGCCACTGATGGCCTCCGCGTAGAGCGGGTAGCTTATTTTGGGTACAATGACCCCAATGGAATTGCTTTTTCGCCGGAGCAGCTGAAACGCCAGGTGGTTGGGCTCGTACTCCAGCTCTTCGGCCAGCTGTACCACCGCGCGTTTGGTTTCTTCCCGGATGTCGGGGTGGTTGCGCAACGCCCGCGACACCGTCGAGATGGAGATACCCAGCCGGTTGGCGATAGTTTTCAGACTTATTTCTTCCATTTATTCTAAAAGTACAATTGTATGGTTGGGTCTTTCCGGGTGCCTTTCCTTAAAAGAAGCAGCACGCAGGTATTATACCGGAGCAGTCCTGATCTTTTGCAAACCTTTCCGCAAACCTTTGCAGAGAAATAATCTATTTTTCTGTTGCTTTCTGTCGGCCAATCTCTTTGGTTTAGGAAACGGCTGGTAGAAATACCGCAGAAAGCAAAGGACGTAATCTTATAATTGTTCAATAGAATCGAAAGCAATCATCATGTCAAAAACGTATAGAATAGCCGCCGTGAACGGCGACGGGATTGGCCACGAAATAGTACCCCTGGGCCTGGACGTCATGCAAGCGGCCGCCGGTCGGTTTGGTTTTTCACTTGACGTTACCCATTTTCCTTTCGGGGCCGGGTACTACCAGCAGCACGGCGATTTTATGCCCACCGATGGGTTGAATACCCTGAAAGCCTTCGACGCTATATACTTTGGGGCCGTAGGTTTACCGGCAGTTGATGACACCCTACCCGCCAAACTCTACACCTTTAAGGTAAGAACTCATTTTAAGCAGTACGTCAACTACCGGCCGGTAAAGCTGCTGGCGGGTGTTGACGGCCCATTAAGAAATAAGACGCAGCAGGACATTGACTTTGTGGTAATTCGGGAAAATAACGAGGGCGAATTTGTTCAGAACGGCAAGATACTCTATCCCGATAGCCCCCATGGACTGGCTACCGATACCAGCGTATTTACCCGGAAGGGCATTGAGCAAGTGGCCCACTATTCCTTTCAACTGGCCCAAAAGCGCCGGGGCAAGGTAACCAACGTGACCAAATCCAATACCCTTATCAATACGCTGGCCTACTGGGACAAAGTGATTGCGGAAGTAGCCGAACAGTACCCCGATGTAGCCTACACCAAAATGTACGTGGATGCCGCCGCGGCCAATTTTGTCCTTCGCCCCGAAGTATTTGACGTTGTATTAACCACCAACATGATTGGCGATATACTGTCTGATCTGGGCGGTGCCATCATGGGGAGCCTGGGGTACGGGCCGAGTGGAAACATCAATCCCGAGCGGGAGTTCCCTTCGATGTTCGAGCCGATACACGGGTCCGCACCGGACATAGCCGGGAAGGGTATTGCCAACCCCATCGGGCAGATATGGTCGGGAGCTCTGCTCCTGGAACATATCGGCGAAAAGGGAGCGGCGGACGCCATCGTGCAGGCCATTAATACCGTAACCGCCAGCGGCCTCCGGACGGCCGACGTAGGAGGCAAAGCCGGTACCGCCGAAGTAGCCGAAGCCATAATCAAAGCCCTGGAAGCGTAATGAGGCTCATTGACCTCACCCAAACCTACCAGCGCAGTACGCCGGGGGTAAGCTGGGAACCGGCCCGGGTACTCGAGCAGGACGGCTGGAATGCTACCACCCTGCACCTGTATTCGCACGCCGGTACGCACGTGGATGCACCCCTGCATTTTGGTATGGGTCAGGAAACGATTGATACAATGCCCCTGGAGCAGCTGGTAGGCTGGGCCTGGGTCCTCCGCCTCCCCGACACGCAGCCCAGGGAGGTACTTACAGTGGCCCACCTGGGAGAGCTTGCCGGTAAAATCAGCCCGCAGGATAGCTTGTTGTTCTATACCAACTGGTCGTTACGAAACGGAACGGACGAGTACCGCGACGCACTACCCCGCATCGGCGAGGAACTGGCGCGCTGGCTGGTGGATAATAAAGTCAAAATGATTGGGGTAGAGCCGCCCTCCGTAGCGGATGTAAATAATCTGCCGGAGGTAACCCTGATTCACCGGATATTACTGGGTGGGGGTATTACCATCGTGGAGGGGCTGTGTAATCTGGACCAGCTCCGGCAGGAAAAGGTACTACTCTTTGCCTTACCTCTAAAATACGCCGGTGGGGACGGCGCACCGGCCCGGGTCATTGCGGTGGAAGGTATCGCCACCGGGAGCGAATCGGCCGGCTCATAGGTAGTTCAGACAAAAAAGCGGCTTGTACAGTGGAATGTAATGCAAAACCCATGACTATTTTTTCAGACTCTACCACGATTGTCGTACTGGATGATGACCCCACCGGCACCCAAACCGTGCATAACGTACCGGTCCTGACAACCTGGGATGCCACGGCGCTGGAGGAAATGTTCAGTCAGCAGGTTTCTTTATTTTATATACTTACCAATTCGAGGGCATTCTCCGAAGGGGAGGCGGTGGCCATGAACGAAGACATCGGGCAGTTACTGCACCTGCTGGCCCGGCAATATGACCGCCGGTTGTTGCTGATAAGCCGCTCCGACTCTACCCTGCGCGGCCATTTTCCGGCCGAAGTAGACGCCCTGAGCCGGGGCTACGGATTACAGAATCCCCTGACTTTTCTGATTCCCGCCTTCATCGAAGGCGGACGCTATACCATCAATGGGGTACATTACCTGATGCAGGAAGGCAGGCCGGTACCCGTAGCCGAAACGCCCTTTGCCCAAGACCCGGTATTTGGGTACACCCACTCCGACCTGACCGAATGGGTTATGGAGAAATCCGGCGGAGCTATTAGCCCGCAACAGATTACCCGCGTACAACGGCAGGAACTGACTGGTGCGGCATTGGAACAACGAGTGACCGAACTACTCGACCCCGAACTCAAAGTAGTCATTGCGGACGCGGAGTCTTACGGTGACCTGACCCTGGTTTCGGAGCTGATAAAGAGGCTGTTTGAGCAGGGGCGGGAGGTACTTGTCCGGTCGGGGGCTTCGGTAGTACGTACTCTGGGCAATCTGGAAACAGCCCCGATGTTGCGTGCCAAAGAACTCCTGGACCCCCGGAATCACCGGGGTGGCCTGGTGGTTGTAGGGTCGTTTGTACCCCTGAGTACCCGTCAGGTCAGCTACCTGATGGACCAGATCTCCCTGCCGGCCTACGTGGTAAGTACCCGGCTGGGCGACGAGGCTAATCTGGTGGACCTGGCCACTACCCTTGAAAAACACCTCGAGCGGGGAGAAACTGTATTGCTGTACACCCAGCGTTCCCTCCAGACCGGAAGTACCCGCGCCGAATCCATGCAGATTGGGCAGCAATACTCGGAGTTGCTGGTATCCATCATCAGGCGCATTAAGGAGGTACCGGCTTTTGTGGTAGCCAAGGGAGGCATTACTTCCAGTGATATCGCCACCAGGGGGTTGGGGATAAAAAAAGCGATGGTGAAAGGTCAGCTTATTCCGGGGGTATCAGTCTGGGAACCCGGCCAGGACAGCCGTCTCAGCGGATTTCCCTACGTAGTATTCCCCGGCAACGTTGGCAACGACCAGGCGCTGTACGAAGTAGTGAAGAAGTTTCTGGAAGTGGAAAGAAGCTAGATTCATCATACTAATAAAATAAAGCACCGGCGGCACCAAAAGCTGTGACGATTGGTAAAAGCATTTGTGATCTAATTCAGAATTCACAAGTAGGAGTGTACGAAGGAATTCTAGTTAAGCCCCAGAGGGGCGGTATCTTAGTAGAAACAGCGTAAAAATTATAAATCAAGCTCCGTAGGAGCGGCCACCGTGGCAGCGGCACATGTAATTAAAGGAGTCGCCCCGCTGGGGCTTAAATCTCTCCTAATCGTTAACTTGCTACTAAAGTTTGGCCCGGCAGCGGCCGTCCGCCTCCGGGGCCGCTCTTTGGCCAAAAATTTTTCCTTCGTACACTATTGATTCAAAAATCATAACTAATAGCCTCCCTCATGCTTCGCTATCTGATTGTTGTGGGTACCTTCCTGCTGGCACTTTTGCTGTACATCGACCGGGTGTGTATCTCGGTAGCGAAAAACCCCATTGCCCAGGAACTAGACCTTAGCGACCAGCAGATGGGCTGGGTACTGGCGGCGTTTTCCCTGGGGTATGCCTTGTTTCAAACCCCCTCGGGTTCCTGGGTCGACCGCTTGGGGCCCCGGCGTATGCTGGCGGGCATTGTATCATTCTGGTCGTTGCTGACGGCACTGACCGGCCTGAGCTGGAATTTTATTTCGTTGCTTTTCCTGCGATTTTTCTTTGGCGCGGGCGAAGCGGGTGCTTTTCCGGGTATTGCCCGGGCCACCTACTCCTGGTTTCCGGTACGGGAGCGGGGATTAATTACAGGAATCAATTTTTCCGGTTCCCGGCTGGGGGCGGCGCTGGCTTTGCCCTTTATTGCCTCCCTCATCCAGTGGCTCGGCTGGCGGGCTTCGTTTGGTATCCTGGGCGGAATGGGTATCGTATGGGCTTTACTATGGTGGTTTTTCTTTCGGGATTTGCCCGAAGAACACCCCCGGCTATCGAGCCGGGAAAAGGACCTGATTCTGGCGCAACGGCAGTCGGCGAATGTAAAAATCGCCCAACCAAAAATAACCCTGCGGCAACTGCTGCGCCAGCGGATTATCTGGCCGGTTATGGGGCAGTACTTCTGTTCCAATTTTACTTTCTTTTTTGCCCTGACCTGGCTGTATCCGCACCTGCAGCGTACCTACCAGCTGGAGGCGACCCAGGCCGGTTGGCTGGCGTCGCTGCCTTTACTGGCCGGAGCGGCGGGCAGTTGGCTGTCGGGGGGATGGATTGACCATTTGTACCGGAAAGGACACCAGCGCTGGTCCCGGACTATCCCGGCTATGGTAGGCTTTACCCTGGCGGCGGGCGGGCTGGTGGGCAGTATTTATCAGGAAGAGGTAGTAGGGGCCGTGGCTTTTCTGGCAATAGCCCTGCTGGGGGCCGATATGACCCTGCCGCCCTCCTGGGCCCTGTGCGTGGATATTGGCAAAGCCCAGTCCGGGTTGATATCGGGTACTATGAATATGGCCGGTAACCTGGGCGCTTTTCTGACCAGCCTGGCTTTTCCCTACCTGTTTGCCTGGAGCGGGAGCGTAACCCCCTTTTTCCTGACGGGTGCCCTGCTGAATATTGCCGCCGTAGCCATGTGGCTGCGCATGCGGTGGACGATTGACTGATTTAGTATCCTGAACAATTAACCAGAATTTGCAATGAAAAAATTACTTGTTGTCCTGCTGTTGCTGAGTACGGTGGCAGTTGCCCAGAAACGCAAAACCGAAGTTTCCATCAAAGGAGAAGATTTTTACATCAACAACAAAGTCACCCTGAAAGGCAAGACCTACGAGGGAATGCGGCTGGAAGGCCTCCTGCCCAATTCCCGCATGGTACAGGGTATCTACGACGACCTCAACGCCGAAACCCGCAGCATGTGGAAGTACGCCGACACGGGTACCTGGGATGCCGACCGCAATACCCGTGAGTTTGTAGCGGCCATGCCCGAATGGAGAAAGCACGGCCTGCTGGCCTTCACGATGAACCTGCAGGGCGGTAGTCCGCAGGGGTACTCCAAAGAGCAGCCCTGGATCAACTCCGCCATCAGACCCGACGGCTCCCTGGACGAGGCCTACATGAAACGGATGGAGAAAATCCTGGACAAAGCCGACGAGCTGGGGATGGTGGTAATGCTGGGGTACTTCTATTTTGGGCAGGACGAACGCCTGAAAGACGAGGCAGCCGTAATTAATGCGGTGAAAAACGTGACCAACTGGCTCCTGGACAAAAACTACCGTAACGTGCTGGTGGAAGTAAACAACGAAAGTAATGTCCGGTACGATCATGCAATCCTGAAACCCGAGCGGGTACACGAGTTGATCAGTCTGGTAAAATCCATGAACCGCAACGGCCGCCGTTTGCTGGTTTCAACCAGTTTTGGCGGAGGCTTCATCCCCGTGGATAACGTGCTGGCGGTAAATGATTTTGTGCTCGTACACGGCAACGGGGTAAAAGACCCCGCCCGGATCGAAGAGATGGTACGCATTATCAAGGCCAAACCTAACTACAAGGGTGAACCCATTGTCTTCAACGAAGACGACCATTTTGATTTTGACAAACCCTACAACAATTTCATCGCCGCCACCAAAGCCCATGCTTCCTGGGGGTACTTCGACTACCGCATGAAAGACGAAGGCTTTGAAGAGGGCTACCAGAGCATGCCGGCCAGTTGGGGCATTACCAGTAGTCGCAAAAAAGGCTTTTTTGACCTCCTGAAAAAAATGACTGAGGGAAAGTAGGGAAATACAGTACTACCGAAAGGTTTAACTATCTGGTAAAAAATGGCTGATTTCGGAGTGTTGCCGGGTACTTGAAAAAGACTTTCTAAACTCCGTGTCAAAACTCTTTATAACGATTTGGTAACAGAAAGAACTAAAAATAAGTATGAAAAACATCCAGAAACTACTGTACCCTTCCATGCTTGCGGCCTTGGTAAGTTCCGCCGGTCTGGCCCAGCAGGCACCCGCCGCCATGCCAGCCGATGCTGTTTATCAGGAAGCGGAGAGCTTCAAACAACAAACCTCCGACGGTGTCCGCAAATGGCAGGTGAAAGACACCCGTTCGGACGACCCGGCCGTGGTAGCCATTGCGCGCCAGGCGGGAGGAGGTACCTACCTGCACTGCCTGCCGGACACCCGCACTACCCACGACGACAAGCTCACCAACGGAATAAATTTTTCGAATAAGCCCGGTGAAATGGCGGTATTGAGCTACAAAGTACAGTTCAAAAAGCCGGGCCGGTACTACCTGTGGGTAAAGGCCTATTCGACCGGTAGCGAAGATAACGGTGTACACGCCGGACTGAACGGTACCTGGCCCGAGAGTGGTCAGCGCCTGCAGTGGTGCGAAGGCAAAAACAAATGGACCTGGTCCAACCGGCAACGGACGCAGGAGGTACATTGCGGCGTGCCGTACCTCATCTACCTTGATGTACCTACTGCCGGTGAGCACGAAGTTTTATTCTCCATGCGGGAAGATGGTTTCCGGATGGACTCTTTTCTGCTGACGTTGGACAAAGAGTATGTTCCGAATTGAGTAAACGGCTTTGCCCATGAAAATAAAAGGGATACTGGTAGGCTGCGGGTACTTCAGCCAGTTTCACATGGAAGCCTGGCAGCGTATGCCCGAGGTGGAACTGGTGGCCCTCTGCGATGCTGACCTGACCAAAGCCGCCGCCTTTGCTGAAAGATGGAGATTTACGGGTGCAATTTTTTCAGACCTGGAAAAGGCGCTGGCGCGGGTCAACTCTGACTTTGTAGATATTGCCACGCCACCGGCTTCGCACCTGGAACTGGTCCGGCTGGCCTCAACGCACGGGCGGGCCATTATCTGTCAGAAACCGCTGGCGCCCACTTTGAAAGAAGCCGAACAGCTGGTAACCCTCGCCCATGAGCAGGGAGTACGGTTGATGGTACACGAAAATTTCCGGTTTCAGCCCTGGCACCGGGCCATCCGGCAACTACTCGACGAAAAGGTAGTGGGCGACCGACTTTACAGTATCTACTGGCGGATGCGCATGGGCGACGGCTGGCAGCCCGACGCCTATAAGAGCCGACAACCGTACTTCCGTACCTACCCCCGCCTGCTCATCTACGAAACTGGTGTACATTTGATTGATGTCGTTCGGTTTCTGAGCGGCAGTGAAGTAGTATCGGTAGCAGCAGACCTGACGCGCCGAAATCCGGAAATAGCGGGTGAAGACAGTGGACTAGTAGTACTGACGACGGAGAATGGGAGCCGGGCGACGCTGGATATGAGCCGCTACAACGAAAGCCGGTACCCTAATCCCCGCTATACCTTTGCCGACAGCCTGCTCCTGGACCTCAACGGCGGCAGTATCGAACTCACGGGAGATGGTGCCATTCGGGTCAGGCCGCTGGGCCAGCCTGCCTACCAGCATCACTACGAGCACCACGACCGCAATTTTGCCGGGGACTGCGTGTACTTCTGCCAGCGGCATTTTGTGGACTGCCTCCTGCACGACCAGCCCTTTGAAACCTCAGGTAAAGAGTACCTGCAGAACCTGGATGTACAGGAAAAGATTTACAAGGTAGCGGGGTGGTAGGTGATAAAAAAGCCGGTAAGGATGAGTACCCTTACCGGCCTTTGGCAGGTCGTACTAATAGCCTGCTTAGTTTCTGCTAAGTACAAAGTTATGCTTCCCCTTCTGTGAAAGATCCTTACTGGTAAGCAAGATCCGCTGCACCGGATGACTGTCCCACTTCGTTTTAAAGCTCCGGTACTCCATTCCATCCGTAGAAGGAAAATCAGTGGACGCGCTCCATTTTTTCGGGTCGTACCGAAGTACAAACGACTGCTTGCCGGGCGTAGTCAGTTTAACTTGTCCGGGTGTTGACGTATCTACCTCGGCAATGGTCATAAACACCTCCTGGATGGAAGTAGGCTTTTGCTGCATCTCGTATTCATCCGTTATTTCCACCTGATTTTTGGCCCGGTTCAGAGCTACCTGGCGTTTCCAGTTCGCTACCCCGGCCTCGGCAGGATAGGCTTTGGCTATGTTCATTGTCAGGGAAGCTACCTTGTCGTTGATGATACTGCCTGCGTCGGTGGCTTCGTACTGTCGGCCGGCTTTCTGTCCCTGACCGTTGATGATGGGCAGGTTGTGGTAGTTAGACTGCGTAAACCACAGCTCGTACCGTTGGGGCGAAAAGGTGCGGGCGGTGTAGTTGCCGCGTCCGGCATCAATGATCACCGGTTCGCCTTTGGAATAGAGCAGGAAGTCGCCCACATCGTTATGGTTGTGGCTTTCGGCGTTGTGCCCGCCGTGGGTAGCCAGGAAGAAATCAGTATCCGCATCGCGCGCCGTAAGTACCTCTATATCGGATAGCCAGGCATCCTGTACCTTATCGTAGGAAGGCAGGGTCTTATCAATTTTTTTAGCGGTCAGCAAATTTTCAATCGAACGAAAGCGGTGAAAGCCCGTTACGGCCAAAGCCCGCTCGGGAAACCGGCCCACGGCCCATCTTCCCATATTCACCATGCGCTCGTCGTTCAGGGCATTTCCGAAGCGGTACAGCAACAGGCCGTCGGGGATGAGTTTGGGGTCAGCGTCAGCAAAATTCACGAAGTAATTCCCGTCAATGTGTACTTTGTAAAAATAAGCCCCCATGTTTTGGATCAGGGGATGCTCGTAAATATTCACTTTGTTTTTCGTGGCCGCACTTAGTAGTTCGAGGCAGTCGTACACGCTGGCCCCGGCGGCGGTCCAGTAGCTGGGGCCCTCGTCGCAGCCGCCGTCATCGCCCAGGCTGTTCAGGTACCGGTCCAGGTCGGTCATGGAGTTATGGATCATGGCAGCCCGGCGGCTTTCATCCTTTTCCAGCATCAGGGTGGCCGATATCCAATTGGACATGATCCAGGGATTCCAGTTATTAACCGCGCGGGTCGGACTATTCCAACCGTACTCATCCCCGTGGGTAAGCATGGGAGTGAACAGGCGTTCGTTGGTTTCGTGGTAAATGCGCTTGCGCACCAGCGGATTTATTTTGTCCAGCTTGTCACCCACAAAGTAGTCAGCCAACCCCAGCAAGGCGGCCGTTTCGGCAGCAAACAGGTCGACGACGGGCTTCTCCACATCGGGCAGACCCGTGCTGGAAATATGGGCGGGTACCCCCCAGAAACTCTCTTCGCAGATGGACCACAGCCCGTTCAGGATCGCTTCGGTAAAACGCCCCTTGTCCTCCATACTTTCGGCCAGGATCAACTCCATCAGGGCGTTGCGCTTGCCAAAAGAGATACCACTGTGCCGTTCACGATCGCCTGAACGTTTGTAGTCCAGCGAAACCGAAGCCGTGATGGGTTCAAAAGTGTAACTGAGTCGTTCTTCTCCGGTTTGAATTATTTTTTTCATCACCGAATCGGGCACAGCAGCTTTCCACCCGGAGGCGGTAGTGGGGTAGGGCTTGTACTGGCCATGCGCCACCAGAGCCTGTTTTACCTGCTCGGGAGAATACTTTTGGGCCAGTATGTTTCGGGGTGTGATTTGCGCCTGCACCAGGAGACAACTGGTAAGGAAGAAGGTAAGTACTAATAGTTTTTTCATGATAACCAGGGAGTAGGAATAAGAATATAGTTTAGTAAGGGCTTAGCGGGCATCAACCGTAAACATGAACTGATCCGTCGCTTTCAGAGATTTGTTCGTAAGCAGAATTCGCTTTACCGGGTGGCTGTCCCACTTGGTTTTGAAACTGCTGTACTCCATGCCGTCGGTAGAGGGTAATTCGGTAGTGGCACTCCATGTTTTGGGATCATAATGTAACACGTACGACTTTTTGGTCGGGGTAGTAAGTACCA
The DNA here is from genome assembly GCF_035998675.1 of Telluribacter sp. NCBI lineage: Bacteria > Pseudomonadati > Bacteroidota > Cytophagia > Cytophagales > Spirosomataceae > Telluribacter > Telluribacter sp. The sequence goes on along the minus strand of NZ_DASYHI010000020.1, from coordinate 974,474 downwards.
CCGTTCCGGGAACGCTGGCATCTACCTCACAGACCGTCATGAATACCTGCTGGATGGAGCCGGGTTTTTGGTTCAGGGTATATTTATCGGTTATTTCCAGCCGGTTTTTCTGGCGGTTGAGGGCTACTTTTCGGTTCCAGTTGTCAATACCCGCTTCGGCCGGATAGGCTTTGGCGATATTCATATTCAGAGCTGCTTCCTTATCTGATATCGTACTGTTCACGCCGCTCGCCTCGAACTCACGGCCCGCCTTTTGGCCGTGCCCGTTGACGATGGGTACATTGTGGTGCTGCGACTGCGTAAACCACAGGTCGTAGCGCTGGGGCGAGAAGGTACGGGAGGTGTAGTTGCCGCGTCCGGCGTCGATCAGGATCGGTTCCCCGTGGGCGTAAAGCAGGAAGTCACCTACGTCGTTGTGGTTGTGGCTCTCGGCGTTGTGTCCGCCGTGGGTAGCCAGGAACATTCCGTTGGATGTCCGGGCGGTAAGTACCTCAATATCCGATAGCCAGGCGTCCCGAACGGGTACGTAGGCGGGAGGCGAAGCCGGTAAGTCCCGGATCGTGAGCAGGTTCTCAATCCGGCGGGGGCGGTGGTGGCCGTTTAGTTCCAGAGTTACTTCCGGAAATTGCTTTACTGCCCATTGCCCCATACTCGTCATCTGCGGGTCATTAATAGCCTTGCCAAAGCGGTAGAGCAGCAGGCCGTCGGGCCGGAGCTTGGGGTCCGCGTCGGAGAAGTTGACAAAGTAGTGGCCGCCAATGTGAACTTTATAAAAATAGGCACCCATGTTCCGGATGAGCGGGTGGTCGTAAATGTTCACTTTGTTATTCGTAGCCGCGCCAAGCATTTCCAGACAATCAAATACGCTGGCACCGGCGGCCGTCCAGTAAGAGGGGCCTTCGTCGCAGCCGCCGTCTTCACCTAGTCCATTAAGGTACAGGTCCAGACCAAGCATGGATTGGTGGACCATTTCTGCCCGGCGGGCCTCATCTTTTTCTAGCATCAGCGTGGCCGAGATCCAGTTGGACATGATCCAGGGGTTCCAGTTATTAACGGGCTGCGTTTTACTCATCCACTTGTACTGGTCAGGGTGGTTGAGAAGAGGCCTGAAAATGCGCTGGTTGGTTTCGTAGTAGATACGCTTGCGCACCAGCGGGTTAATGGCATCCAGCTTGGCACCCACGAAGTAGTCGGCCAGACCCAGCAGAGCGGCGGTTTCGGCGCTGAATAGGTCCACCACCGGATTTTCCACATCAGGCAGGCCGGTACCCGATATGTGGGCGGGTACCCCCCAGTAGCTCTCCTCACAAATAGACCATAAGCCATTCAGTATAGCCTCTATGAAGCGACCCTTGTCTTCCACACTCTCGGCGAGTAGCAGATCGGTAAGCGCGTATCGCTTGTTGTAGGCAATGCCCCGGTGCCTCTCGCGGTCGCCGGTGCGTACAAAATCCAGAGAAACGGTCGCGGAAACCGGCTGAAATTTATAATTCAAAGAAGCTTCACCGGCCTTGATTACTGCTTTCAGGATGGAGTCAGGTACTACCTTTTTCCATTCTGCGGGTGTAGTAGGGTAAGGCTTATACTGACTGCGCGGAATCAGGGCTTCCTTTACCTGTTCCTGTGAATACTTCTTAGCCAGAATGTTCCGGGGTGTTACCTGCGCGTACAGCTCTGAAAAGCAGAGAGCTACTATTGCTATAAATACCTTTTTCATCATCACTTATTTTTTACCCCACTGAGCAAGTGGTTGATCAATTGTTTTCTTAGTGCCAGATGCTTTTTCGGGTAGTAGCAGTACCTGTAAAGTTTGAGATGCTCCGGCGGGTACTTCGTACTCAAATCCTACCAATTGGGTACCTTCGTTGGGAGCGTCATAATCGGTCGTGGGGGCGGTACTCCAGGTTTTTATTTCGACAGAGGCCGGTAATTGTACCCGAAGCGTTAACGTCTTACCACCGCTGGTCAGCGTTGCCGAATTATCCTGATTGATAGTGACTTCGGCCGGTGTAAGCATCACCCAGCGGACTTTGGCTGGCTGACTTCCAGCCTTTACCTCGTCACGCACTACTACGTAGACATCATTTACGATACCTATACCCCGACGCGCGCGCTCGATTTGACCTTCATATAATTTGGACAGATCTGAAACAGCATACCGTAAAGCATCACTTGATCCGGAAGCGTCGATTTTGGCCTTGCCTTTTACAAGCTGGTGTTGGTCATTGATTGTAAGGGTGTTATGGATAAAATTGTTGTAACGCTTAATGTCCCAGCGCTGAGCGCCCTGCTTGCCATCCCAGATGTTCAATCCCTTTGATTCAAGGGAATTATAGTTTTGCATCCCCAGGTCCTGCGCCCAGCGTATGCCATCAGACTCCATCACAAAAGAGCCTACATCCATGTGGGCGTGACTAGCCGAGGGGGTACCGCTCTTGAAACCTACATAAATAGCGTTGGGGTCGGTCCAGGAGCTGCGCATCATAGCCACCGGATTTTTGCCCTGTCCGGTCCAGAAGTTGGTCGTAGGAGGCTTAACTTTGTTCAGAGGATTGGCAACTCCCCAGATCATGACGGCCGGTAGCAGCCGATCTTGAGTAAACGGTGCATAATCTGAATTCTCCAGGTAATTTTTTTCAACCCACAGCAGGGAAGGATCTCCGCTTTTCTGGGCAAACCAAAACATAGCGGGGTGCAGACTGCCCTTGCCGGAACCGGCATCGCTGTAATTAAAAGAATATTCGGTAGGGCCGGTCATATACTCCAGATAGCGGGCGGTCTTCATAAATCCCGGCTCTTTTGAAAGATCAAAGTCGGTACCGAAAGCCTTTTCCATTGCACTCAGAAATAGGACATTGAAAGAAGTCCCGTAGCCCCAGTAGCTGTAACCCTCCGGATAGGCACCATCGGGAGCGTAGTCCTTCATAGGTAGCTTGATGGAGGTCAGGGCACGCGTTATAATCTGTTTGGCCAGGTCAGGATTTTCTTCGTAAACAGCCAGAGCACCAAAGCTGATGCCGGCATTACAAACCTGATTCCAGTTGTTAGTTACGTTTACAAAAGCGTTGTACCGGCTATCCATGGATGTTTTCAGGCCTTTTTCGGTAATGGCCTCACTGATTGTTTTCCGGGACTTGGGCGAGAGTGTCGGGTATAGCCAGTCGTAGCCGATGGCCATGGCCATAGTCATTTCGGCTACGTCGAGGTAGTGGGTGGGGTTCCAGTCGCTGAAACCGGCGATGGCCAGCATTTCTTTTTCGGCGCGATGAGCGTATTTGCCGTCCTGCGTCATGCGCCAGGCGTAGGATAAATGAAACAGCCGCCTGAGGGCTTCGCGCGATTTATCGAGCAATCTTCGGCCAATCTGGATACGTTCAACGGGAGGAAGGGAAATGATCTGATCAGACTCAGTCAGAATAGCCCGGTGCATTTTCTGCCAGGTGGGGTCAGCTTCAATGGCCTTTTGAATTTGCTTTTCCTCCCCCGCCAAAAGGAGCAGGCGCGGGTGGTTGGCGGGGGGAGCCGGGAGCGTTTGAGCACATACCCTCATTATTCCCAGTAACAGTACCAGGAACAGGCTCACTTCTTTTTTTCTTCTCATAAGATCAGGAATTACAGGTGAAAAAAAAAGCTACCCATCGGGCGTTTATAATGCCGCGTGGGTAGCTTTTTTTTAAATGAGTGATTGAGTGAATGATAGAATGGTATTCTTTATTTCATCATTCATTCTATCATTCAAAATTTATTCATCACTCCCAGCCAGGATTCTGCTTGATGGCAGGGTTTTGCGCTATTGTATTCAATGGAATGGGCCACAGATAGTGCTTGCTCTCGTCAAATACCGGATTAGCCCAGTCGGTACCTTTGTACACATCGATATATTCCTTGCCTGATTCGGGGTCGATGGAAGTCTGCATGGTGGTAGGGCTGAACCTGGCCTTGTTGGCTGCGCTCCAGCGTATTCCATAATCCTTGTCTTCCAGTTTCTTGCCCTGCTTCCAGCGCAGAATATCCTGATAGCGAAGACCCTCCATGAACATCTCCACACGACGCTCCCGACGGATTTCAGCAATCAGGGGAGAAATACCATCCTTAGCATAACGAGGATCCACCGGTATTTCACCCAGAATCATGTGGGGCATGGCAACGCGGTCGCGAAGTTTGTTAATCGATATATCGAGATCATTCTGCGTAATAGTCCCCAACTCGGCCTTGGCTTCGGCGTAAATCAGCAGGGCTTCGGCAAAGCGCAGGATAATGGCCGGCGATTCGGCCGTGTTATAGGCCTTACCGATCAGGTCATCGGCATTATAATGCTTGATAATATGGTAGCCAGTTGTAGACTTTACACCTCCTCCCGGCATACCTTCCAGACGAGGGTAGGAACGGCCATCTTCGCGGTCATAGCGATACTTTTCGGTGTCGGCGGGATGCAAAACCGTCTGACGTAGCCGAGGATCCCGATTTGCGAACACATCTTCCAGCTTCTCATCGCCTTTGTAAAGAGGCGACAGCGTAATGGGCAATCCATCCGTAGCCAGGTAGTCTTCCACCATGCTTTTGGTGGCCCCCCCCGCGTACGGGAAGTAAGACTGAACGTGGTTGGTAAACACCCCGATCTTGTACTTCCGCCAAGCGATTACTTCCGGATTCCCGGTCAGGTCCAGTACCCGGTGGTAGGCGTTGTAGTCGTTATTGGGATCTCCCGTGTTGTAAAGCCGATAGGGACCGGTTTCGATCAGTTCCTTGGATGCCTTGGCTGCTTCTTCCAGCCACATTTTCCATTCACCCGTGTTGTGGTACTTGTTAAAGGTACCTTCAAACAGACAAATACGGGCTTTTACCAATAGGGCGGCCCAACGGTTCAGGCGACCCGGCGCGTTGCCGTCGCCCCAGTCGTTAGGCAGTTTTGTTGAAGCAAAATTCAAGTCTTCCAGCACTTTTTTCATAGCTTCGGCACGGGGTGTACGGGCGGCAAAAAGCTCTTCTGAGTCAATGTTCAGTTCACGTTCTACGTAAGGTACATCACCAAACTTACTCACTTTCTCTCCGTAAAACCAGCCCCGCATCAGGCGGGCTTCAGCAATGTACTTGTCTTTGGCAGCCTGCGGAATATTGGCCCGATCGTAGTTGGCGAGCCCTACATTAATGGCCCTCACAAAGTTCCAGCCGTCATAGCCAAACCACTGATCACCAGAGGCGACATTATGCTTACCCGCCCGTACCTGCTGGAAGCGGGTGTGGCGAGGATGGCGGGGGGCCATATTGTCGGTAAATTCATCCTGAAACCAGATGCTGGCGTAGTGGCTGGCAAACCCATCATGATGACCCATCAGAATGGGTACATCAATGTCATCCCGAATGAGGTTATAAAGGCTATTGTTATACACTGCGAGGTCATTCTCGGTGTTCCAGAAGGTCTCGTTGGTGATCTGATCCAGCGGGTACCTTTCCAGGAAGTCGTCGTTACAGCCGCTCACCATATAGGTGACCAATAACGCGAAGCTGAATTTTAAAAATTTGCTTTTCATATCTTTATTTTTAGAAGTTCAATAAATAGAATGTATAATACAAAGCTATCAGCTAATAGCTTTTCTAGAATGATACATTGAATCCCAACGTTCCGATGCGCTGCATAGGATATTCGATTGCTCCTGACTGAATACTTTCCGGGTCAAGTGGCTTCCTGATCTTAGTAAATTCAAACAGATTCATCCCCGACACGAATACCTGGGCCCGGCTCATTTTGATCTTGTTCAGCAAGCTTAGGGGCAGGTTATAGCTAAGGGTGATGTTTTTGGCCCTCAGGTAGGCGGCACTCTGCAGATACCGCGACTGGGTCTGCAGGTTTTTCTTATCGCTGGTTGAGATATGCGCTGCCGGGAAGTAGGCATTGGGGTTCTCCGGCGTCCAGGTATCGGTGATATAGTAACGCTCGATATGACCGGCATTGTAGGGGAAGAACCAGGTCCAGTTGCCTGAGGTGGGCCAGTGATCCACTTTGCCAATACCCTGGAAGAAGGCCGTCAGCCGGAAGTTTTTATACGCTACGCTGGTATTGATACCGAAGCTATACCGGGGCGTGCTGTTACCAATTATAGTACGATCGCCTGGATCTTCCAGGGTATTCTTACCGGGACTGATAATGCCATCGCCGTTCAGGTCGGCGTATTGTACGTCACCCGGGCGCCAGTTGTTACCTATCCGCGACTGGTCTGGTGCGTTGTCTATCGCATCCTGGGTTTGAAATATACCTACGGTTTTGTACCCCCAGATTTCACCAAGTTTCTGGCCCACATAGTACCGGCTGCCGCTGGGCAGCGCTCCTGACGGATTCTCGAACTTCGTAATGGTTGCCTGCGCGTCGGCAAGGGCCAGGGTTACGTCGTAGCTCCAGTCAGTCTTGATCTTGTCGCGCCAGGTCAGCGATAGCTCCCAGCCTTTGGTACGCAGGTCGGCGGCGTTCTCTTTCGGCGCCGAAGTACCCAGAATGGCCGGATATGATACATTCATAAGCATGTCTCTGGTATCGCGGGTATACACATCAACGGACATATCCAAGCGGCTCTTCAGCATGGTGATGTCAACACCCAGGTTTTTGGAAGTAACAGACTCCCAGGTAAGCGATGGGCTTACCAGTCCGGCGGCTGATACATACGGAATGAAAGCGTTTGAGAACATGTAGGGAGACTGCCCGGTACCCATGGAGGCCACATATGGATAGTAGTTATTGCCCAACAGCTGGTTGCCCAGCGTGCCGTACGAAGCTCTGATTTTCAAATTATCAAGCCAGCTGTTGGTACCAGCCATGAACTGCTCGTTGCTGATCCGCCAGCCCGCTGAGAAAGATGGAAAAAAACCAAAGCGGCTGTCCTGGGGAAAGCGGGAGGTACCATCGTAGCGACCATTGGCTTCCAGCAGGTAGCGGTCGTCGTAGTTATAGGTAAGACGGTAGAATACCCCCCGCAGGGATACGTGTGACTTACTGCCGTCGGCCCGCTGAACACCGGTGGTGGCGTTCAGGTCAGTTACCAGCGGGGTGATTAGCTGGCGGGCCTGAGAATAGACATTCCGGTTGAGGCCGCGCTCCTGGTTGAAACCCACCATTGCCGTAATGTTGTTGCGGCCGAAGGTTGGTAGCGAGTACTCTGCGTAGGCATTCAATACATAGTATTGGTTATAGGTATTGCTGTTCTCGATCCAGTCGTCGCCGCTGAAGCCGTTGCTGACTGGGCTCTTTGCCAGCAGGTCGGTTTCCACAATATCAATCTTGCTTTGTACATCCTGGTACATCTGATTGTAGATGTTGTAGGAGAAGTTGGATACCACCTTGAAGCCGGTGAAAGGTGTCAGTGTAACACCCTGAGTAAGCCAGACGTCGTTACGGGTCCAGGTCTCGCGTCCACCGTCCTGCAGGTAAGGGAAGAAGTTGGTGCCGCCAAAGTACTTGCCAATATACTGCTCATACTGCTCCCGGTCGCCGGGGGTAATGTAGTATTCCAAATCAGGAAACTGCACCGGCATGATAGGATTTACCCGCGCTAGTGAGTTGATGTTTACATCCCAGTTGTAAAAGTGGGGCTTGTCGCTGTTTTGCGAGTTAAAAACTACCTTGTTGTTCAGATTCAGCCACTTGTTGACCTGGAAATCAGCCTTCATCAGAAGGTTATAACGCTTGAAGGTCTCGTTGTTCATGCGCAGATAGCCATCCTTGCTGAATCGTCCCAGGGATACAAAGAATTTCGATTTATCAGATCCGCCCGATATCGAAATGTCCTGCTGGTTGGTAGGGGCAAAGTCGGTCATAATCCGGCTTTGGTAGTTGTTGAAACCATAGTATTGCAGGCGACCATTCACTACACCCCACTCATTAGCCGGAATCGGATTTTCTGAATAGCGCTTGGTAGCGGCCACAAAATCATCATCGTAGGAAGGATTGCCGAACGTGCGAATATTAGCGGCATTACGGGCCGTCACAAACTCGTAAGGGTCTGTGACCACGTCCATATTGAAAATGGGCTTGGCGGCCGAAAACTGCGAGCCAAAGTTTACAGTCACCTTACCGGCCTTGCCACTTTTTGTAGTGACAAGAACTACCCCAAAGGCGGCCCGCGCACCGTAAACGGCAGCAGCGGAAGCATCTTTCAGCACGCTGATACTTTCGATATCATTGGGGTTAATGCGGTTGAGATCCATGGGCACGTTATCAACTAAAATTAGCGGAGAACCTCCATTGATCGACTCATACCCCCGGATGTTGAAGGAAGTGCCCTGTGAAGGATCACCGTTCCGGACACTAACGTTCAGGTTTGGAATCACCCCTTGTAAACCTTCGCCAACGTTGGCGATGGGGCGGTTCTCCAGGCGCTTGCTATCGGCCACGCCCACAGCACCAGTCAGGTTTACCTTTTGCTGGGTACCGTAGCCTACTACTACTACCTCATTAAGTACCTTATCTTCTACCGTCATGGTAACATTGACCGTGCTTTGACTACCCACAAGTACCTCTTTGGATCCATACCCCACAAAGCTGAATACAAGCGCGGTATTGTCATTGGGTACATCGAGCTGAAACCGGCCCTCCGCGTTGGTGGTAGTGCCCCGGGTGGTACCCTTGATCACCACGCTCACGCCCGGCAGTCCCTGACTGGTTTCGTCGGTCACTCTCCCATTGATAACGCGTTTGGGGTCCTCCTTGCTGACCGTCGGCGGAGCTATGGCAGGAAGTTGGGTGCCTCGTTTAAGGATGATAATATTTCCGGACGCCTCGTACCTTAAGTCCAAAGGAATAAGAACGTGGTCAAGTACCTTGGACAGGGGTTCATCCTGGGATAAAACCGATACCTTCCGGCTGGATCTGATCAGTTTTGAACTGAATACAAAGCGTACATCTACCTGCTTTTTCATCTGCGCCAGAATATCCCGGATCTCTGCATTCTGCATCTTTAAGGTAACTTTCTGGCTCAATACAGACTGTGCATCGCCCTCGTGGGCGTAGCCGGTACTTATCATCCATAAAGCTATCATGAGTTGAGTAGCTGTCAGTCTCATAATCCTTCGTACTACCTTGTAGTATTGTACATTTTTTTTCATAATTTTAAATGTTTTGTTAATGTGAGAATTAGCAAAGCAATCCCATCCTCCGATGGAGGTACCTGGTGCCAACCTGTAAGGGATTTTTTAGTAAGAGTCGGTAATGCAGGAACATTGCCGGCTCTTTTATTAAATTAAAGTAGGTTTATATCATATAGTCTGGGTTAGGTTGTAGTACTAGTTAACTCTTGCATCCTTTTCCGTGAATGACAATCTGTCCGTCCAGTATTTCATACTCAGCGTCAATCGCCTTACAGATAATCGTCAGCTTCTGGTAAAGCGACAGACCGTTCAGTTCGGCCGTTAGCGGGCACCCCTGCATCAGCACTTCATCGTATACTATTGTTACTCCGTACGCTTTTTCGAGCCGGGCAAATACGCTGGGAACAGGGGTATCCTCGAACTCAAACCGCATTGCATCAGGCTCGGGAACTACCATGCGGGGCTTTTTTACAAGGCTCTTGTTAATACGTACCTCGTTCCGGGAGTACACTACCCGCTGGTTGGGCGACAGCACTACTCCTTCCAGTTCGCGGCTCGAAGCCTTTTGACGCACTTTCGGATCGGAGCGGGCATATACCGATACCCGTCCCGTTTTGACCTCCACCGTAACCTCATGCGAGGTTTCATAAGCCTGTATTGTAAAGCTGGTGCCCAGTACTTTGGTCACCAGTTCGTTGGCATACACATAGAAGGGGCGGTCACTATCCCTGGCAACGTCAAAAAAGGCCTCACCTGACAGGTGTACTTCTCTTTTCTGATCAGAAAATCGGAGAGGGTAGCTGATCTGACTTCCTTTACCAAGTACTATTGTACTACCGTCGTCCAAACTGACGGTCAGAGGCAAATCGCTGGTGTTAACGGTTCTCGTCAGGTGGGGGGGGGCTTCTGTCATTGTCTCCTGTTCGTGGGGGACAATGAGCGTTAACGGTGTGGAGGGGGTAGAATGGTACAGCAGACCGGCTGCCAGGAGCAGAGAAATGGATGCTGCCGCAAACAACCACCACCGCCGGCGATGAAGCGCAACGGTCTTCCTACTCCGGTTCATGGATTTTGTCCTTTCACCTAGGGCAGCCTTTGTGATGATGGTTTCTACCACCTTCCTGACTTCCTGCTCACCCAGGGATGGCTCCTGTACCCGTAGCGCCAGTATGGCCTCCCTCGCTTCCTGTACACTCTGTTCCTGTTCCGGATGCTCACGCAGCCACTGCGTCCACAGCTGATTGGTTTCACGGGTAGGAGCAACTACCCATTGTCGGAACAATAAGTCCCAGAAAAAATCATCCGCGCTGTAGTTTTCGTACTGATCCATTCAGGCTGGTATGCTTCTGTAATAGGAGAGACAAAAGCTGCCGCGGGATACCAAAAAATTCTAATGTTTTTTTAATCTTATTTTTAAGTATAAAGTCGTAGGATCTTTCAATGAGGTAGCTAAAAGGAAATAAAAGGTTAATAATCAGAGGTTTACATAGGAAGGCCACTGCTTTTTTAACTGCCGGAAAGCCAGCTGAAGAAGATTTGAAACGGTTTGAGGAGTAATGTTCATGATTTCTGAGATCTGCTTCCGGTCCATATCCTGAAAGTACTTCAGGTAAAGTACTTCCTTTTGTCGCTGGGGCATAGCATCCAACAGGGTTTTTATCCGGATGGCCAGAGCCACTGACGACTCCTGCCGGATCAGCCGGTCTTCAATTGAATACTCCACTTCAAAGTGAACATCATTATTACTTTCGGCCGAATGGTCAAATGCAAGTGGACCGGAGGGCTGGCTGCGGTGCATGTGTCGGCGAAGGGAGGCCATCAGGTACGGGCGGGCGACTACTTCGTTGCTGAGGTGAGTACGCCGCTCCCAAAGGTGAAGAAAGAGGTCCTGGATGCAATCTTTTATAAACTCACGGTCTTTGGAAAACTTACTGCCGTAGTAGAAAAGTGGTCGGTAGTGGGTGGCTATTAACTGCTCGTAGGCCTCTGTTTCACCCGCCAAAAACCGTAACCAAAGTGATTCTTCTGTTGAATTAGGGGATACAAGTCCAGACTGCTCCATAAAAGTCGCTGAATAGTACGGATATCAATTTAGCACAAAAAACAGTAGGAATTGCACACTTCCCGGAAAAAGTTTGCAAAAATTCTAAACTGGTACCGGAGCGGGTAGCAGAGTGGCCCTATACAGAACCGCCCCCGTCCCCAATTTAACCATTTATTTCTTGAAGGCGCTGACCTTTTTGTGACTTACGATAGCCTCTTTATGGATGTCGGGCCTCAGGCTCAGCGCCAGCCGATTGCCGAAGTAGTCGCTGATCTATTCCGGACTAAATCATCCGGGTCCAGGACCTCTTCACCTGAACGTATCCGGTACCCTGCGGGCGGATAAGTAACAAATGTTTTGCAGGAACAGAAAAGGGATAATCTGACGGTTGTTCCTTTTTTGCCGTATAGCGTATCAGGTACCTGAGTAGTTTTTTGGGGCAGCGGGCAGCTTTTATCGTAGAAATTTGCACATTATGTATATCAACCGGAACTCATTTGGGTGAGAGTGAGGTAATAGGGTAGGAAACAGGTACCTGTCCGGTGGGTAAAACGGCGGCGCGGGTGACTTTCTCTAGTACTTTATTGCCTGAAATTCGGAAGTACAGCATTCATCATCTTTCATCTATTCTAAACCTTTTGCCAATATGAATACCAAGCGGAGAGACATTCTTAAAATGGCGGGGCTGGCCCTGGCCGGTAGTGCTTTGCCCGTTTCTTTTGTCCGGGCTAACGGAGCATTTGTTCCCAACATAGATACCTTAAAAGTAGGCCTCGTGGGTTGCGGCGGACGGGGTACCGGAGCGGCCAATCAGGCCCTTAAGGCCGACCCCAACGTAGTACTGCACGCCGTGGCGGATATTTTTACGGATAAAATGGAAACTTCCCTCGACAGCCTCCGCAAGGTACACGGCGACCGGGTGAAAGTAGGGGAGGAGCGTAAGTTTATTGGCTTCGACGCCTTCCAGAAACTCCTGGATTCGGGCGTGGACGTGGTCATTCTAGCCACTACGCCGCACTTCCGGCCCGAGCACCTGATGGCGGCTGTAAAGGCTGGAAAGCATATATTCTGTGAGAAACCCGTAGCCGTGGACGCGCCGGGTGTGCGCAAGGTACTGGAAGCTGCCAAACTGGCCAAGCAGAAGAATCTCTCGCTGATGTCGGGCTTCTGCTGGCGCTACCACGAGCCCAAGCGCGCCAGCTTTGCCCGGATTAACGACGGTGCCATCGGTGATATTTCGACGATATATAATACCTACAACACCAGTGGAGTGTGGTCGAAGCCGCGCCAACCCGAATGGACCGACGCTGAAAATCAGTACCGCAACTGGTACTACCAGCACTGGCTGTCGGGCGACCACATTGTAGAACAGGCCGTGCACAGCATTGATATGATGTCGTGGGCGATGGGAGATAAGCTACCCGTGAACGCCATGGGAACCGGCGGTCGGCAGGTACGTACCGACGCGAACTCGGGGAATATCTACGACCACTTCGCCATTACCTACGAATACGAAAATGGCGCAAAAGGCTTTCATTTCTCCCGCCAGCAGGACAACACCGAACGGAGCTACGCCGTGGAAGCACTGGGTACCAAAGGCCGGGCCGTGGTCAACTGCTCGCGCAACTCGCACGAGATTGTGGGCGCTACCAACTGGAAGTACGACGGCCCCAACAACGACATGTACCAGACCGAGCACGACGAACTGTTCGCTTCTATCCGGAAGGGTAAGCCCCTCAACGATGGCGAGTACATGGCGCATAGTACCCTGCTGGCCATTATGGGCCGCATGGCGGCCTATACCGGCAAAAAAATCACGTTTGAGCAGGCGATGAATTCGACCGAGAAACTGGGCCCCGACGTCTACGGATTTAACCTGCCGGTACCCGTTTACGAAGTTGCCCGCCCCGGTATCACTCCTTTTATTTAAGGTTTTTAATGGAAAGAAGAACGTTTCTAAAAAATACGGCGGTGGCAACGGCCGCGGCCCTGGGAACCGGCCTGATGCCCGGAGTAGAGGCCAATGCCTCGGCTCCGGCGGCCCGCCCCATGATTAAGAAGAGCCTGAAGTACGGGATGGTCACCGAGAAGTTGTCGGTTATGGACAAGTTCAAACTCCTGAAAGACCTGGGCTTTGACGGCGTAGAACTGGACTCCCCCAACGACCTGGACCCGAAGGAAATACTGGCGGCCCGCGATAAAACCGGACTGGAACTTCCGGGGGTGGTGAACTCGATGCACTGGAAATCTCCGCTATCGGACCCGGACCCCAAAAAGCGGGAAGCCTGCGTGAAGTCCATGGAAACCGCCCTGCGTGACTGCAAACTGTACGGAGGTACTACCGTACTGCTGGTGCCGGGGGTGGTCAACGATGGGATAACCTACCAGGAGGCCTACCAGCGCTCGCAGGCTGAAATCCGGAAAATGCTGCCGGTGGCCGAGCAAACGGGGATAAAGATTGCGCTGGAAAACGTCTGGAACAACTTCCTGATCAGTCCGTTGGAAGCGGCCCGTTTTGTGGACGAGATCAACCACCCGCTGGTCGGCTGGTACTTTGACGTGGGTAATATCCTGCGGTACGGCTATCCGGTCCACTGGATTGAGGTACTTGATAAGCGTATCATGAAATTGGACATTAAAGAGTATAGTCTGAAAAAGCAGCAGGAAGAAGGCCTGTGGAAAGGCTTTGAAGCAGAACTCATGGAGGGCGACTGCAACTGGCCCGCGGTGAATAAGGCTCTGGGGAAGATCGGGTACTCGGGCTGGGCCTCGGCCGAGGTGAAAGGTGGCGACCGTCAACGCCTCCTGACCATCAGCCAGAAAATGGACGAGGTATTCAAGGCGGGGGTGGTTTAGGGGCGAAAGAATGAAAGAGCGAAAGAGTGGAGGGAAGTGTCGATTTTCAAGGGAAAGACGGTTCGCCGCCCAGCGGATTGTCGACCAGAATAAAAAAATCGACAATCAGCAACTGAAATTCGACAACTCTATTCACCGCTTGGCATCCGCTCAATCACCACTCTCTCAATCAATCATTCATTCACTCATTAGGTACCTCAAGTACCCTGAACTCTACGCGTCGGTTTTGGGCGCGGTTTTCTTCGGTATCGTTGTCCGTTAAGGGGCGGGAGGGGCCGTACCCCTTCGGGACGAGCCGCGAGGAGGCCACCCCTTTACTACGCAGGTAGTTGGCAATGACCCGGGCGCGGTTTTCTGACAAGTACTGGTTAAGCCGGACATTACCTACATTATCGGTATGTCCGGCTATTTCTATTTTCAGGTTTCGGTTTTTTTTCAGGGCGGCCACCAGTTGGTCCAGTTGCGGGTAGGATTCGCTGCGGAGTACGTAGCTGCTCTGGTCAAAGTACACGCGGTCGAGCCGGATGGTTTCGCCCGCTTTCAGGTTGTCGAACCGGGCTTCGGCTACCTCCGCTATGGGCGCTTTCTTCTGAATATCCGGAGCCAGAAATATCCAGAAACTATACTGATTGTTGAGGGAGGTCAGGGTATCTACCCAGTGCGACTCGCGGCGCGGCTGGTACCCGGGGGCCGACACCAGTAGCAGCAGCGAATCGGTTACAGCAAATAAAAGCTTAATTTCCAGCTCAGCGGTGGTACTTAGGCGGCGGGTCTGGCGACCGGTTTTTTGTTCCCGAAGCAGGAACTGGGCCGGAATGGGTTGCAGGGTGGCTAAATCGAACGCTTTCAGGGATACAGTAGCTGTGCCGGAAGAATCCATAGCAACGCTTTGCCGGGCAACGTCTTGCCCGGAAAGGCGTTTCCCGGCAAGACGTTGCCCGGCAACCACCCAGGGAGCAAAAAGTACCAGTAAAGCAGAGAATAGAACAGCTATCGGCATCCTCCCCATAGTTCTTACTACTAATTTGAATTCAATTTCAACCACTTTCCTCCTTTCAACCCTTCCTCCTTTTCTCCTTTACAATTTAATGCGCTTCCAGCCAGTTGGCACCCACACCGATACCCGTTTCCATCTTGACCGCCAGCGGAATGGCGTTACGCATGAGCTCTTCCACATTTTGTCGGAGTACTTCTATTTCGTCACGGTGCGCGTCAAAGACCAATTCGTCATGTACCTGCAGAATCATGCGCGAGCGGAGTTTTTCCTTTCGGATAAAATCATGAATGTTAATCATAGCCAGCTTGATCATATCCGCCGCCGAGCCCTGAATAGGCGCGTTAATGGCGTTTCGTTCGGCGAAGCTGCGGTTGGTCTGGTTGCGGGAGTTGATATCAGACAGGTACCGGCGACGCCCCAGTATGGTTTCGGCGTATTCGCACTCCCGGGCTTTCTGCACCATGCGGTCCATGTACTCTTTTACGGCCGGGAACTCTTCGAAGTAAGCCATAATAATGCTGGCGGCTTCACCCCTTGGAATACCCAGACGCTGGGCCAAACCAAAGGCCGAAATACCGTAAATGATTCCAAAGTTGACCATTTTGGCCCGTCGGCGCATTTCGGAGGTGACTTCATCCAACCCGACTTTGAATACCTTACTTGCCGTAGTGGCGTGAATATCGCGCCCCTGATTAAAGGCTTCGATCATACTTTCGTCTCCACTGAAGGCCGCCATAATCCGGAGTTCAATTTGCGAATAGTCGGCCGATAAAATCTGAAAGTCGTCGTTGTGCGGGATAAACGCCTTCCGGATTTCCCGGCCCCGAACGGTACGGATGGGGATGTTCTGCAGGTTGGGGTTGGTGGAGCTGAGGCGGCCGGTGGCCGTTACGGCCTGGTTATATGACGTATGGATACGACCGGTACGGGAATTGATCAGCGTGGGCAGGGCGTCCACGTAGGTAGACTTCAGCTTCTGAATTTCGCGGTGGTCCAGGATCTTGCGGGCTATTTCGTGTTCATTTTCCAGGTCCGACAGGATTTCCTCGCCCGTGGCATACTGTCCGGTTTTGGTTTTCTTTGGATTTTTGATCAGCTGCATTTTATCAAAAAGTACCTCCCCGAGTTGCTTCGGCGAACTGAGGTTAAACTCCTGTCCGGCTATGGTAAATATTTCCTTTTCCAGTACTTTCAAATCGGTTTCCAGCAGGCCCGACATCTCCCGCAGCGCATTCATATCCACCCGCACTCCTTCACATTCCATGGATACCAGTACGTTGACCAGGGGCATTTCTACGCCTTCAAACAGCTTCGTCGCCTGTACTTTTTCCAGCTCCGGCATCAGGTACCGGTGCAGCTGGAGCGTAACATCGGCGTCTTCCCCGGCGTATTCGGCGATTTGCTCGACGGGTACATCGCGCATGTTTCCCTGTTTGGCACCTTTCTTGCCAATGAGGGTTTCAATCGTGACCGGATCGTAGTTGAGGTACGTATTAGCCATCAGGTCCATCCCGTGCCGCTTTTCGGGTTCCAGCAGGTAGTGGGCCAGCATGGTATCCTGAAGCTTTCCTTTGACCTCCATCCCGTAGCTGCGAAGTACCAGCAGGTCGTACTTGAGGTTCTGGCCAATCTTGCTGATGTTTTCGTTTTCCAGTACCTCCCGGAAATCGCCCAGTACTTCGGAGGCTTCGGTGCGGTCGGCGGGGAAGGGAACGTAAAAAGCCTCGCCCGGCAGGTAGGAGATAGCCAGCCCCACCAGTTCGGCCGCCAGGGCATCCAAGGAGGTAGTTTCGGTATCGAAGCAAAACTCCGTTTGCTGGCTGAGGTAGTAGGCCAGACTCTGGCGCAGCTCGGGTGTATCAACCAAATGGTAGCGGTGGGCGGTGGTGGCCAGGGTTTTTTTTGGCAATCGCTCTGTTTCAATATCTGCTTCAGCCAGGGCAGGAGCAGGGGTGCCCTCTCTCTTTCCGGCTTCGAACAAATCCAGTTGTCCTTTAGCCCCAACAGCCGTTTTGGGAGCCATAGTCCGGAGGGGCTCGTCACCCAGTACCCGGTCGCGGAGTGTTCTGAATTCAAGTTCTTCAAACAACTCCACTATTTCATCGCGGGCGGGCGGACAGCACGAAAGATCCTCCGGATCAAAGGCAATGGGTACGTTGATATCAATGGTAGCCAGCTGCTTGCACAACAGCGCCTGCTCGGCGTGTTCCTTTATTTTCTCCCCGATTTTGCCCTTGATCTGGTCCGCGTTTGCTACCAGGTTTTCGACAGTACCAAATTCCTGAATGAGCTTCTTCGCGGTTTTTTCGCCCACGCCCGGTACCCCCGGTATGTTGTCCACGGTGTCGCCCATCAGGCCCAGTATATCCGTCACCTGTTCAATGCGCTCAATCTCCCAGCGGTCCAGTACCTCCTGTACGCCCAGTTTCTCGTTGCCTTTGCCCATAAAGGCGGGTCTATAAATATAAATATGCTCCTCCACGAGCTGACCAAAGTCTTTGTCGGGGGTCATCATGAATACCTCAAAGTCCTGCCGGGCGGCCTGCTTGGCAATGGTCCCGATGACGTCGTCGGCCTCGTAGCCATCGAGCAGCAGCAGCGGGATATTCATGGCTTTGATGAGCTTTTTGACGTAGGGAATGGCAATGGAAAGATCCTCCGGCATGGCCTCGCGCTGGGCCTTGTAAGCCTCAAACTGCACGTGGCGGAAAGTAGGCTTAGGCGTGTCGAAGGCTACGCCGATGTGGGTAGGTTTTTCTTTCTGAAGTACTTCCAGCAGGGTATTTGTAAAACCGAATACGGCGCTGGTATTAAGGCCTTTGGAGGTAATACGCGGATTTTTTATAAAGGCGAAGTGGGCCCGGTAAATGAGCGCCATCGCGTCCAGCAGAAACAGCTTTTGGGTAGGTTGCGGCATTGGGTAGTTTTGGGTTATATTCCTCAAAGATAACGCCTCCGGGGGAAAGATAAACAGTACCTTTCGAGAAGGTTTGGGGCGGGGCCTGGACATGGTGTTGGGCCTGACCGGGCTAAATATGGAACATTTTTTGCTTATGTGTTGCCAAATCAGGATATTCGGGGCATTTTACAGCTATTATTGATTTAATTATATGAAAAAACTAAGATTATTGACCAGGTTTATTGCCGTGGCGGCCCTGGTTACCTGGATGGGTGCCTGTGAAGGGCCAGCCGGACCAGCCGGGCCCCAGGGGCCAGCCGGACCGCAGGGCGGTACCGGTGCCGCCGGACCGGCCGGTGCCACGGGTACCGCCAACGTTATTTATTCCAGCTGGGCACCCGCCTCTACCTGGGGTACCTGGACCAAAATCAACATCAACGGCCGGGAAAGGTACTATATTGACATAGCAGCCGCGCCGCTTTCCCAAAGCATCATTGACCAGGGAGCTGTACTGGTCTACATGAAACACCCGACGGATAACAACCAGGCCCGCCAGCTGCCCGTGTCCGTTATTGCGCAGTTTACCGAAGAACTCGTTGATTATTCTTTGCCGCAGGTAGGTAGAATCCGGCTCTGGTCTACCCCGATCGGCGGACCGGTAGTACCTACCCTTAACTACCAGTTTCGTTACGTACTTATTCCGGGCGGACAGGCCGCGCGCCTGAATCTGGAAGGGCTTACCTACGAAGAAGCCAAAGCCCGGTTCAATCTCCCGGACTAAGTCGGCTCTTTTATTTTATTAATCATATCAAAAGGCAGCCCTATCGAAAGGCTGCCTTTGGTTTTTTGAAGTAAGCGATCAAGAAGTAGTTTTCGCCTCTGTCAAAGCCGGGCTATTTTCCCTCGGATTTGTGGGGGAAAGAGAGGAGAGAACTGGCGGACAAGGCCCAAAAGTACCGTTGGATAAAATTAAAGTACAATTCGACGGTTTACCTTTCCTTTTCTTGCTGGTATTCCGGATATTGAAGGTATTCTAATTCCACTCCTCCTATCTGATGATTCCCCAGCAAAAAATCCTGCGTGTTTTTAAACTAATTAGTATACTGGCCCAGCGTCCCGGTCGCACCCTTTCGCAACTGGCCGTTTACCTGGAAGTTGAAGAACGTACCGTCCGGCGGTACCTCCATCTGCTCGAAGAGATTGGCTACTTCGTGGATCAGGACCCGGTTACGGGCCGATACTTTCTTTTTGAAGCTGACCCCCGGCAGCGGGGTACTTTCACCCAGGAGGAGTCGTCGCTGATCCGGCAGCTACTGGCTGCCATACCAACGGAACATCCCCTGCGGGACTCTATTCACAAGAAGGTATACGTGACCTCTGAACTGGTACCCCTGGCGCAGGACCTGCTCGATATTCACCACGGCCGTATGGTAGAAAGACTCGCCCGCGCCATCCGGGACGAAAAGCAGGTACAACTGGTCAGGTACCACTCCACCAACAGTACTTCCCAAACCGACCGCCTCGTGGAGCCGCTGGCCTTTACCGACAACTACACCCTGCTCCGTGCTTACGAGCCCGCATCGGGTATTGTCAAGAGCTTCAAGATCCAGCGCATCGAAGAGGTACTTCTGCTCCTAACCCCAATTACCTACCAGGACGGAGTCCCTCCCTCGGATATTTTCGGCTTTACCGACGAGGCCCCTTCCACCGTCAAGCTCGGTCTGAGTACCCGCGCGTATCGCCTGCTCATTGAAGACTACCCCGCCGCGCGCCCCTTCACCCTGCCCCAGACCGACGAACGTTTTCCCTACCGCCTCGAAGCCGAAATGCGGAGTGAGGTGGGTATAGGTAGGTTTATATTGGGTATACCGGGGGAGGTAGTGGTGGAGGAAACCCAAAAGCTTCGGGAGTACCTGCGCCAACGGGTGGGTCAGTTTGTGCTGTGACACAAGTTGTCAAACTTATTTTTGAATATTGTTTCACCCAAAACAGAAGAAGCAAAGTACTTGATTCATATGCGATTCAGACTATACCTCAAACCCCTCCGTGACGGACAGCAGCTCCTGTTTAACTACCAGTACCCGCTGCAAAGCTGGCTGTACGGGCTGCTGCGCAACGCCGACGAAACCTACGCCACCTTCCTGCACCAGACTGGCTATACCGTCCTGAATCGCCGCAAGAGTTTCAAGCACTTTACGTTCTCGGCCCTTCAGATACCCCGCACCGAAAAAATAAAGCCCGGCGATACCTATATGGTACTCCGTTCCGACCTGCTGACGCTGGTGGTTTCTTTTTACGTAGACCAGGCGGCCGAAAATTTTATAGTAGGGCTTTTCCAGAACCAGCGGCTGAGCCTCTTTAACCGCGACCACCGCGCCGACTTCGTGGTGGAGCGGGTCGAGACGCTGCCCGACCGGATAGAAGGTGCCGGAAATCAAACCCTCCGCCTGCAAACCCTTTCGCCGCTGGTAGTATCCGAAAAAGAAAACGGCCTGGACCAGTACCTGGCCCCTACCGACGAAGCCTTCGGGCGGCTGCTAGCCCTGAACCTGGTGGACAAGTACCGTTCGGTAGCACCGGATAGGCTGCCCGAAATGGATGCCTACCTGGCCGAACGCCTCGTGCAGTTCCGGCTACTACCCGAGCAAAACAGGATCAAAGTCCGGAAAATGAAGATAAAGGAGAATAAAGAAGCCGAAACCAAGGTAGTAGGCTACCACAATTTCCACTTCGAACTCATCGCCCCGCCCGAGCTGCTGGAAGTCGGCTACTTCGGCGGACTGGGCCGCTACAACGCCATGGGCTGCGGCTGCGTGGAGGTAGTGGAGGAGCGGAGTGGGTGAGTGTAATGAACTGCTTAAAATGTCAATTGTAAAGTTTCAATTCCAGAAAGGTACTGTTGATTATGAATAATTTAGTATATTTGTATCGAACTGATGTGTTTGGTTGCTTACACAACTCATCTCATGATGGGGGTTGCCAGTATTGGCACGGGGGCAATGGGATGCATCAGTTTTTTTGTGTCCTTACAAATTCAAAGGCGGCTTCATATTGTCAAGGCGCAGCAAGTTGTTGGTGCTATTGTATTCATTGGGCAGTTCTCCGTACAAATCCAATACATTGCCGGACAGAAATTCAACGGTATTCCAAAAGTGAAGTTCCCCCTTCAAAAGGTACCGTTGAAGTGCCCATAAAAAGTAATCCACTACACATAATTCAGGCATTTGTTTACTGGGTTCTATGCTGCACGTATAGTGTATCGTTTGCCCGAAAAACCCTTGTTTCTGTGCATCGCTTTCAATGGCACGTTCGACTGAATCAGTTAGTTGATGAAGCGTTGTTTTGGCTCTGCTTGCCAGATAAATGGCATACTGCTCTTCTACCCGCAGTTTTCCATGCAAGAGGTGCGACACCAAATCGAAGTAAAACTCAGAGGGATTGTTATTATGCTTCCGATTGAATATTTGCAGGTCTTTACGCCCTATAACCGCATGAAATCGGAGGTCTGCTGAACTGAGCGTTCCAAGCATCTCAAAAAACCTTGATCGTACGTCGGGATGATCAGTCCGGGAATGAAAAAACCAATCGGGCCGTGCCACAGAGTAGATGCTATTCAGGCGAGAATCGCTCAGAACCAAGGAATGCAGAGACGTAACGGCTTCGTACAAGGCCTTTCGGTCGGAGGTTTCAACCATTCCCAGGATGAGCAAAGGCTGAAACCCCTGAGTACCTACCAGTAGTTTTTTGCGATGCCCATAAAACTCTGGGTCCCCACTTTCATCGATAAAGAGGGCTGTTTGCTTGGGCATGGGTTGAACAAGTATGAAATGAAAGCTTCCTGAGTACAATTAAAAACACACGATCCAATAAAACATTACACTTTCAATTCTCATGGAAGCGCACAAATAAAGCCAGGAAATTTGGAAAAATCAAGGTATTGGTATATTTTTCGTAAAGTTTTCTCAAACACTTTCAAATTAAACATTACATGGGAATATGAGGATACACTTATCAATAAGTAAAAGTACAAGCGGACTATTACCTTTTGATTATCAGCGTTTTTTAGTTGGCGCATTTCACAAATGGGTAGGAGAAAATGTAATCCACAATGATGTGTCACTGTACTCTTTGTCTTGGCTGATAGGAGGAAAGGCAACTAAAAATGGTCTCCACTTCTCAGATGGAGCGTCCTGGTTCATCAGTTCCGTTGATGAAGAAATGATTCGCAAACTGCTCAAAGGCATCATCAATGATCCAGACTTTGCTTTTGGCATGCAGGTGGCGGAGGTTAATCTGCAAGAAACACCTGAATTTGGCGAAGAGCGGCGCTTCCTGGTAAACAGTCCGATTCTGGTGAAAAAGCAATTAGACGGTCAACAAAAGCACCTGAGTTATGAAGACAGTGAATCTGATTCTGTCATGACGGCAGTGTTGCAATCCAAACTCCAAAAGTTTGGCATAGAGAGTCAAGGCGTAGAGGTGCAATTTGACCGAACCTACGGAGGGGCTAGACAAAAACTCGTGACCTACCGTGGAATAGGTAATCGGGCAAATGTGTGTCCGATAATAGTCAGGGGCACGCCTGAACAGGTAGCTTTTGCCTGGAATGTGGGCATTGGGCATTCAACGGGTATCGGTTTCGGAGCATTAATCTAACTATACATCTATGTTATATGTAGTCAAATATTCCGGACACTTCGGCTTTATCAAGCCTTGGACCGCTGTTCGTGATAGTGAAACGTTTAGCCAGCAGTTTTTGACGCCTTCTATGGTAGAGGGAATCGAGAAAAAGCTCTTTCCAGAACTCCTATCAGAAAAAGGAATTCACAAGATTGTACGCCATAAACTTACCTATGCGGGTATTAGCCGCCAACAGGAGAAGACTCAAACTTTGGGATGGGAGTACAAAAAGCAGCAAAAAATGCTCCAACGTCCGCAGTCAATACTTGTCCGGGGCGTTCTTCTTTATCCAGACTTATACCTAGCTTTTCATTCTTTGGTAGATGCCGAACAGGCAGCAACGCAGCACATATGTCTCTGTCGGAACGAAGATATTCTTTGGCCATTAGATGTAATTCAGGAATACTCACCAGAAGGTTTCGACGCATTAGAAGGCTTTGAACTTCAATTTGGGAATGGAGATGGGGCATTTTTGGTTGGTTATAACCGCTTCGATGGAGAAACCATGTACGGTAGTATCAAAGTTTCACCCAACCCATTGAAGAGCCATGGGTTATGACCATTTATTAGCCAAAAGCAAGCAAAACGGCGGTACCAGTCTTACGGCGCACTTAGAGCATGTAGCCATAGCAGCGGAAGCAATAGCTAATGCCTTTGGCATTGATAAGAAGCTCCTGCGTCAATCAGCATTGCTACATGATATTGGGAAAGCCAGTACCATCTTTCAACAACGCCTCAGTCAGAAACAAAAAGACCCGACTCAGCTACCATTCCGACACGAATTGGCTTCTTTGTGTTTTCTACCGTTGGTTGACAAGACATATTGGGAAGATTTAGCAGAACTTATCGTAGCGCATCACAAATCCATCAAGAAAGATGCAAGAGCAAAAGGGATTTTGGATCTGCATGATGAGTTTGAAGCCGATGATGAGGAAGGAGTTGTATTTGAAATGCATACCAAAAACTGGGAAAGTTGGTCTGCTGATGCCGTTGAGTTACTTGCTAGCTTTGGAGATTTTATGCCAAGATCAATTTCTCTAAACGAAGCGCAGGAAGCTTATGACTTTGCCCATTCCTATTCCCAGAGAAAACACAAAGAGTTAGGATGGTCAGAGCTGAGAGGAGCCCTGATGGCAGCAGATGAGTTTGCATCAGCGGCGATCGAGGAAACTGAGGTACAGATAAAAAAGTCATTTCGTACGCCTCTTTTACAGTTCTATTCACGAACAAGTCCCCTTCATCAACTATCGCAAAAGCCATCTCATGATCCACGATTACATACTTTAGTTACTGCCCCCACAGGTGCGGGAAAAACGGACTACCTGATCAGACGTTGCCGGGGGCGCTTCTTCTATACCCTACCGTTCCAAGCCTCTATCAATGCCATGTACCGCCGGATTAAGAAGGATCTGGCAGATGATAATCCGGACCTTGATATTCGCCTGCTGCACGGTGCTTCCAAAGTGGTATTGAGTCAGGATGGGAAAACCTACGAAGAAAGGCTGATCCAGGATAAAGTAGGGGCAGCTATCAAGGTACTTACTCCTCATCAACTTGCCGGAATGGTATTTGGTATCCGGGGCTATGAAGCCTTGATGCTTGACTTGCGGAGCTGTGACATCATCCTTGATGAAATACACACCTACACAGATGTCACCAAAGCCATTGTCCTCAAAATCGTCGAGATGCTCGTGCATCTTGGATGTCGGGTACACATCGGTACTGCCACCATGCCGCAGCTACTCTATGATCAGCTACTAGACCTGATGGGCGGTAAAGAAAAAGTACTTGAGGTAGCCTTGACAGAAGCCGAACTCAATTCATTTGACCGTCACCAGGTGCATAAAATACCCGATTGGGATACTGCACTTCCTATCATCGAAAAGGGGGTGGCTCAAAATCAGAAGATTCTGATCGTATGCAATCAGGTTCAACGGGCGCAGGAAATATATCAGCTATTGAAAGATGTTCCCAAGTACGAGCATACCCCTATGATGCTAATACACAGTCGTTTTATGCGGAGCCACCGGGCACAGAAAGAGCATGACTTGAAGGAAGTTTTCAACGAGATGCAGGAAGCCTGTATAGTAGTATCCACGCAGGTAGTGGAGGTAAGCCTGGATATTTCATTTGACCTAATGATCACCGAAGCCGCTCCGTTGGATGCACTCGTACAGCGATTCGGTCGAATCAATCGTAAGCGAAGCCTGGAAACCATTGGCACCTATAAGCCTGTGTATGTTCTTCGCCCGCCCAATGATGAAAAAGCCGCATTGCCTTACAAGCTAGACATTCTGACAAAAAGTTACGATGCTTTGCCGGATGGCGAGGTGTTGCACGAGCGAAAACTGCAATCGAAGATTGACTCTGTGTTTACAGAGATAGGGAGCCCCGAAATAGATGAACATACGATTTTTTCGGAAGGTAGATTCAAAATCAGAAAGCTCACCCATCACAAGAAGTCAGTCTTTCTCGAGATGCTTGATATTGATTCTGTAACCTGCATTCTGGAAGGAGAAGTAACAAAATACCAAAGCCTGGGTTCAGAGGCACGAATTGAGCTTGAAATTCCGGTTAGCTTTAAGTCCATAGCTTTTCGAAAACTAAAACGCCTGGAACAGGTGGGCTCTCGGCCCTTTGTCGTACCCGATACAGCCTACACCTATGAATGCGGATTAGAAATAGCTGAATGCATTCCAGATAACTATAAATCCTTTGAAATACTATGATAGCCGCTGCCATCGGAAGAACATTTTTAGACGCCTACAACAACCGTCAGATGCAACAAGGTGGAAGCATCTACGATGCCGCAGGTTTCTTCGAGCATGTATTCTTCCCGCACTTTTATAATCATGAAAAATACATGCAGTGGGTACTTAACTCACCCTTTGACCAATTATCCAAACAGAAAAAGCATTCTGATCAACAATACCGATTCGAGAACCTAGGAAAGTTTAAAGCGGCTCTATCTAACTCCAAACCTCACGCAGGTATTGCAGTAGGCTTTCCGGCAGGTAACAAGCTGGATAGTAAAGGTGAACGGGTCGTCGAGTTTGCTACGACTTCCAGTCAAGTCTCAACGCTAGATGTACCGATAGATACCGAAACGATGTACCTGTCGTGGATTGGTGGTGGACTTGGCATTGGGGTGCAGGGAGGATTATGTATTTTCTTCAACGAGCCTGATATTCTGCTGATGCTCTTCGATGGATGGAAACTCTATCGTGAAAGTTACCTCAACAAAATATCAAAGCTGAAAGGCAGCCAGATAGAAACCTGGAATGGACAATGGATTGCTCATCGGCTGGACGAGGATTTTCTCCCGGAAGAACCACTACTTGATTTTGCTCCTATTGAAAAAGGAGGCGAAAAGTTGGAAACTCAATCTTGGGTAAAAGTTGCCGTTGGATTAGCTATGAATTTTCCGAATAGTCAGTTATTGGGCTATGTATACAGCTATGGGCAGACTAACCGCTCCATTGGATTTATCCCATTTGTATTACCCCAAATAAAAAAACCACTTACGCTTTATCGTAGGCTATTTGACACAGAAGCCAAGTTGAGTCAAACGAAACTGGAAGAGTTGTTTGGAACAGAGTACGGCTTCTTGAAGGCCTGTGAAATGGGAGTGATTGGCTTAAAGGCAATGGAGCCAAAAGGAATAAGAGCTTATTTGGGTTTTGAGGGTGAGGCGAAGCTACCTAAGTATTCCAAGAATGAAGATTCTCAACCATTACATTTTAGTATTTACATAACATGGATAATAGCTATGCTTAACAACGAAGAACTATGGACTAAGGCCGAAGAGTACGCCCAGGCTCTAATTAAGTACGAAGAAGGGGCAGGTAAGGCCAAAAAAGACCGAACTAATGATGTTACGAGTTTTCTGAAAGTCTCCTTTCCAAGGCCACTTATGGATGCACTCACTACTATTGCCGAAAAGGCCGAAGAACGAGACTCCCTGCTCGAACTTGGTAAGGCTATTCATTTCCTGCCCAAGGACAATGTGCCTTACTTCATGACACTTATTCGATTTCGTTACGCATTTCTAAAAAAATAATAAACAAACTATCAATATGAATCCTTACATCTATCTCCGAGGCCTTCGTCGCGCCGACCACACTGTGTTTGTTGTTCAGGATGGACAAAAGACCTACCGTGACCCCATGTACCCTCGCGTCTCATTACCGTATTCAAGCGGACAGCAGGTAAAAAGATCTATTCTGGAAGGAATGACCGCCCAGCTTGGAGAAAAACAATCTCCAACCACTTTCGTCTTCAATGTCAATACCAGCAATCAATTAGGTGAGGGAGAGGTACTTTCTGTTTGTGATCCGGCTTTCGCTGATCAACTCATTGGAGGCTGGATGAGCGCTGTGCAGGGGGGAGAAAGTAGAACTATCAAGCGTAGAAGCCCATTGTCTATCTCAGCGATGAGGCCTCTGCACCCATTATTAGCATCGGCCAATGATCGGGAAAACCTGACTTTTGACCGAAGTGACAAACCCGGTATCCATAAAGTGGTTGTTCGTAATTCTAATGGGGAAATTCTCACAGACGAACAAGTTGTTTCATTTCTGGAAGGTACGGACAGGAGCCTTCGTCGTAAATGGATACCAGATAACAGACGTGCTACCGGTCTGTTTGTTTATGATATTGCCATTGATTTGAGAACCTTATTTTCAGTATCAACAAATGAATTTGAACCAGAGCTGGCAAAAGCTACTAAGGAACGCTTAAAATCAGAAGGTTGGCTAGAAAGTGAAAATGCCTTTGGTCCTTGCTTGCTATGTCCCAAAGAACGACGTGAAGAAATCATTCCCGCCCTGGCGCATGCTCTCATTAACTGGCGGATAACCACCAACCAGGCAAGAACGTATAGCCCTCAGGAAACACTAGCCGTAGCCATTAGTGACAACGCTAATCGAATAGCAGGTACTATTAGGGCAAAACTGAACGAAGAAGATGAAAATAAAGCCAGGCCAATAGTAGATGAAAATATACCTGATACAGACGTATTTGTTACCCTGGCTTGTGCTGGATACATAGCTGTACATTCAGAAAGCTACGACGCACTTGATAAAGCAGAGGCAAAGCTTACGGAGTTGATGCTGGCTTTCGACTATGAAAACCAACTCGCTAAGTAGTCTGACTCATGCTCGCGCCCATCCTCACCCTCTCCGAAACTGAAATAGCAAAGCTATTCTATCTGAATTCGCGTTCGGAGATTGGCTCCGAGGTAGAGAAAATGAAATTCGCCAACGGGGTAAATGGGCTGGTAGTTAGGTTTATCAGAGTGGATTTCAATGAGGAATTGGATGCTGGTCATGGAACATTCGTCTGGAATTGGCTTCCAGCAATTTAACAAAAAGATCAGAGAACAATGGCTGGCTGAGTTTGAGGCCAGCCTCAGCCAACTCTACGAAGCAGGATTTGTATTTCGCGGCTGGGGAGAAGCCTATGATTCCATACGATTAACAGAACAGGGTTTACGCCTGATTGAGGTAGGGCCTTCGGCTATACGACTGAATGTGGGTGATGTGATTTTCGAGAAATACGTAAAAATGAAAAGGAGGAAATAGCTCGATTCAGGGGCTATTTCCTCAATTGAAACCTTATGAACATCAACGCCACCCTGCTCAATTACTACCTGTTATGCCACCGGAAAATGTGGCTGCACGCGCACGCCATCCGGATGGAACATACCTCCGACGTGGTGTACGAGGGCAAGCTAATTGGCGAGACCACCTACCCGCAGCGGGCGGAGCGGTACCAGGAAGTGGAGGTGTCGGTGGAGCGGCCGGAGGGGGCACTGACGGCCAAGATTGACTTTTATGACCCACAGGCGGGGGTGGTACACGAGGTGAAGAAGTCGGCGGCGCGGGAGCTGGCCCACGTGGCGCAGGTGCAGTTTTATTTGTACGTGCTGCGCCGCAACGGCGTGCGGGCCGAGTACGGCATTATTGAGTACCCCAGGCTGCGGCAAACCGAGCGGGTAGAGCTGGACGCTGAAGGCGAGCGGCAGGTAGAGCGCTGGATAGGGGAGGTAGAGGCCCTGCTGAAACAAGAGCAGTGCCCGCCGCTGCTGCCGAAGTCGAAGTGTAAGGCGTGCAGCTATTTTGACTTTTGCTGGACTTCGGAACCGGACCGGGATTTAGGGGATTGAAGGATTGCCGGGATTTGGATGGGTAATAGCTTGATTATTAGTTTGAATTTTTGGAAAGAGCTTTATTAAAAGACTGAAATATGGCGGTTAATGAAGGAGAGTTTAAACATGGTGCGTTGACGCGAAAAATAATCGGGTGCGCGATGGAAGTACACAAGGCCCTTGGCAATGGCTTTCCGCCGGGCCGCCGTTGCGGAAGTGGTTTATCAAAGGGCGCTAGCCGTGGAATTGGCCAATCAGGGAGTTCATTTCGTGCGCGAACAGGAGAGGCGGGTGTTTTACAAAGAGGTAGAGGTGGGGATAAGGCGGGTAGATTTCTTCGTAGAAAATCAGGTATTGGTTGAATTAAAAGCACAAATAGAAATGACAGTTATGCACCTGGCCCAGACCCTGAACTACCTCGAAGCCTTTCAACTGGAAGTAGGGTTATTGATCAACTTTGGCAGCCGATCCCTCGAATTCAAAAGAGTCCTAAACAAAAAACACAAAGCCCCCTAAACCTTACCAACTAAACAAAATCCAGGTAATCCTAAAATCCAGAAGAATCCCGGTCTAATCCAGGTAATCCCAGAATCCCACCGAATCCAGGTCTGATGAAGAAAAGCTACTACCTCTTTAACCCCGGCCGCCTGAGCCGCCACGACAATACCCTCTGTTTCACGCCCGTAGACGAGGAGGGGCGCGAGGGGCAGGCCCGGCATATCCCCATTACGGGTGTGGACAACCTCTACTGCTTCGGCAGCCTCGACGCTAACAGCGCCCTCTTTAATTTTCTGGGGAAGAACCAGGTAGCAGTGCATTTTTTTGACTACTACGAGCACTATACGGGCTCATTTATGCCGAAGGAGTACCTGCTGGCCGGTAAAATGCAGGTAGAGCAGACCCGCTTCTACCTCTCGCCCAAAAAAAGGCAGGAATTAGCCCGGCTGCTGGTGGAGGGGGCGGCTTTTAATATGTGCAAAAACCTGAAATACTACCAGAACCGCGACCGCGACGTAGCCCGGCCCCTGGAACGGATCGGCCAGTACATGACGCTGATTCCGACGGCCACCCGCATTGACGAACTGATGGGCATTGAGGGGAATATCCGGCAGGCGTACTACGATTCGTTCGAAACGATTATTACTGATTTTGAAATGGGCGGACGCAGCAAACAGCCGCCCCGCAACGAAATTAACACCTTGATTTCGTTCGGGAACATGCTCTGCTACACCGTTTGTCTGGACCAGATTTACCACACGCAGCTCAACCCCACTATCAGTTTCCTGCACGAGCCGGGGGCACGGCGGTACTCGCTGGCCCTGGACCTGGCCGAAATATTCAAGCCTTTGCTCGTAGACCGTACCATATTTAGTATGCTCAACAAGCGGCAGATTCAGGCGTCGGACTTCCGAAAGGAAATTAACAGCTGTACGCTCAAAGACGGAGCGCGAAAAGTATTTGTGCAGGCGTTTGAGGAACGGTTGAAAGAAACTTTCAAGCACCGCAGCCTGGGCCGAAATGTGAGCTACAAGCACCTCGTCAAGCTGGAATGCTACAAGCTGAGTAAGCACCTGCTGGGCATGGAAACCTACCGGCCTTTCCGGATGCTGTGGTGAGCGAATGAGTGAAAGAGTGTGGAGTTTATGAGTGGAAGCCTGACTTGGCAGAATGAGCATAAAAAGGCTAACGCCTAATGATCTAACAACCTAACAGCTATGTACGTAATACTGGTGTATGATATGGGGGAGAAACGGGTGGGAAAGATGCTCAAGCACTGCCGCAAGTACCTCAATTGGATCCAGAATTCGGTGTTTGAGGGGGAGATTACGGAGGTAAAGCTGAAAGAAATGGTTCTGGGAGCGCGGGGTATTATGCGGGAAGAGGAGGATAGTTTGATTATATTTAAAAGTCGGGACGAACGGTGGCTTGACAAGGAGGTGATAGGGCAGGAGCGGATGAGTACCGATAACTTTCTGTGAGGTCGTCGTCGTCGAAGTCCCTTTCCTAACGTTCGTTGACGTATTGTGTAAAGTCAAAAGTCGGGGTTTAGACATTTAACTAGTTGAAAGTCAGCAGTCGTCGAAGGCCAGGCAAAATCGTACCACTGGCCTTCGACGATTTTTCTTTATAAATACCACTTAAAAAAGTGCTTTCTTTGCCCCATAAAGCCGTTTTTCAAAACGGCCTTCAATAGTACCTTACTGGAATTGAAATTAGGATGGGGTTCTGAGAAAAGCAGATTTTTTCGGGACCTTCAATAGTACCTTACTGGAATTGAAATTTTGCTGGTTGATGCAGAGCCTGAGTCCCAACCGCCTTCAATAGTACCTTACTGGAATTGAAATCTCGGTCAGGGCCAGAAACCGCCGCAGCTCCTCACCCTTCAATAGTACCTTACTGGAATTGAAATGAAGAAGGCCGACATAGCGACGGCGGCCATAACAGGCCCTTCAATAGTACCTTACTGGAATTGAAATAATACACAGCAGTATCGGTTGCCAATAGTTATACTCCCCCTTCAATAGTACCTTACTGGAATTGAAATTGTGAAGTAGCCGTACCCGAAACGGTAGCCGCCGAACCTTCAATAGTACCTTACTGGAATTGAAATAGAATAAAACAAGTTAGTTTTGATAACATTAAAGCTGCCCTTCAATAGTACCTTACTGGAATTGAAATATTACGGTACGTTACCAGGCAGTATAGTTTTACGGTCCTTCAATAGTACCTTACTGGAATTGAAATAAACCACTGCCGCTGATACGGATGGCGGCGATCTCCTTCAATAGTACCTTACTGGAATTGAAATTATAAATCCCCTCGGGGGTAAAGGGAGCGGGGTTGCCTTCAATAGTACCTTACTGGAATTGAAATCAGGCCGACGGGCTGCTTCCACCGACCGACTGGGTCCTTCAATAGTACCTTACTGGAATTGAAATATGGTGCTGCTGCCAGTGGTGGCTCATCTACCCGCACCTTCAATAGTACCTTACTGGAATTGAAATGCAGGAGCATACCGTACCTACTTTTTACCAGTGGACTCCTTCAATAGTACCTTACTGGAATTGAAATTGAACCGACAGGCTCGGGAGGAGCTGATCGTACTGGCTGCCTTCAATAGTACCTTACTGGAATTGAAATCCAGCAACCGAACCAACGCAATGAGCTTTAATTTACCTTCAATAGTACCTTACTGGAATTGAAATACACATCCACTATTAATGTCAATAATTCTACCATACCTTCAATAGTACCTTACTGGAATTGAAATATTAAGAGCCGGGAAAGCCGACACCGCCCGCGTAGCCTTCAATAGTACCTTACTGGAATTGAAATTTGCATCCACAAAATCTTTATTATCCAACGTGCGTACACCTTCAATAGTACCTTACTGGAATTGAAATAAGTGTGTTTCAGGTGAGGCCATTGCAAAAATATTCCTTCAATAGTACCTTACTGGAATTGAAATCCTTGTACCGGGCCAATACCTGGCGCTTTAAAGACCCCTTCAATAGTACCTTACTGGAATTGAAATCTCACAATCCAGATTGAACACCTTAGCCATTTCGGCCCTTCAATAGTACCTTACTGGAATTGAAATTCGTCTGTCAGGAATTTACCAAGACGCTGCGCATCCCTTCAATAGTACCTTACTGGAATTGAAATTTCGAGATGGAGAGCTTCACCGCCGAATCAAAACAAGCCTTCAATAGTACCTTACTGGAATTGAAATGTGCTTGTTGCAGTTGCCGGAGCCGCATTGAGAGCCGCCTTCAATAGTACCTTACTGGAATTGAAATACGAATAACAGCCACTAATTACCCCACCCTCTATCATGCCTTCAATAGTACCTTACTGGAATTGAAATTAAATTTGGAGGAACAGGTCAGCCGAAGCCCGCTCCTTCAATAGTACCTTACTGGAATTGAAATTCGAAGCTATCAGGGTCCTTAAGGTTATCTTTAACCCTTCAATAGTACCTTACTGGAATTGAAATGCTGTCGTCCAGGGCATGTTATTAAGGTCCATCTGGGCCTTCAATAGTACCTTACTGGAATTGAAATTAGCAATTATATTGTTGTGTTTAGTTGAAAATGAACCTTCAATAGTACCTTACTGGAATTGAAATAAAGCCAGGGCAGGCCCGGTTGTAAAGCGACTGCCAACCTTCAATAGTACCTTACTGGAATTGAAATAGACTGACTTTGTACACTTCGCTTATCTTAAGCGCGACCTTCAATAGTACCTTACTGGAATTGAAATATATCCGTCTGGCTCAGGAAAGGCTTCTGCGTTTGCCTTCAATAGTACCTTACTGGAATTGAAATTTCTTCATCAGGTCATAGAGCGACTGGTAGTACATCGCCTTCAATAGTACCTTATTGGAATTGAAATGCGATTCCATCGGCGGCTCCACCTGGCCATGCTGCATCCTTCAATAGTACCTTACTGGAATTGAAATTGGAAGCCTACTTCCAGCGCGGAGCCGAAAAGCTCCTCCTTCAATAGTACCTTACTGGAATTGAAATGGAGCAAATCAGCCTGCACCTTGCGCGAGGCGCTGACCTTCAATAGTACCTTACTGGAATTGAAATATGGACCATCGGTGTTTTTTTAAGTACTCATACCGCTCCTTCAATAGTACCTTACTGGAATTGAAATTACCCATATAGCCGCTAACCCGGTATCAGATCTGACCTTCAATAGTACCTTACTGGAATTGAAATCGAGGAGCTGGACCGGCAAATAGAGGAAGCCGGCGAACCTTCAATAGTACCTTACTGGAATTGAAATCGATGTACTTGCTCATCCTGACCTTGTTGGCCATGTCCTTCAATAGTACCTTACTGGAATTGAAATGCCATAGCAGGGCGTTGGTGTGGGACTGTTTGGTCCTTCAATAGTACCTTACTGGAATTGAAATGAGTACAGGCTGGCCAGCTGGGCTTTTCGCTCCGGAGTCCTTCAATAGTACCTTACTGGAATTGAAATTTGTAGGCTTGCTCCGGAGAGAGTTTTCCCGCGGCCCCTTCAATAGTACCTTACTGGAATTGAAATGGGTCTGGTCGGCCAGCTCTTCTACGCTGTCGAACTGCCTTCAATAGTACCTTACTGGAATTGAAATGCGATACGCTGACCACCCTGCCCACCAAAACCAGCAACCTTCAATAGTACCTTACTGGAATTGAAATAAATTTTCGTTCATGATCTTGGTGTTACAGGTTTGCCTTCAATAGTACCTTACTGGAATTGAAATGATTGAATGTAAAATACCAGGCTGATTGAGCCCGGGCCTTCAATAGTACCTTACTGGAATTGAAATTCCCCAGGTGCCTGGCAAAGTCATCAGTAGCCACAGCCTTCAATAGTACCTTACTGGAATTGAAATAAACCGGAGGGTGGGGGTGCGGGGGAGGGGGAGAACCTTCAATAGTACCTTACTGGAATTGAAATTTGTGGTACTCGTCAAACCAGATGATCGAGTTCGAAGCCTTCAATAGTACCTTACTGGAATTGAAATGAAGGCAGCCGCCCGCATGGACCGCAGGACCAGCCTCCTTCAATAGTACCTTACTGGAATTGAAATATTGGAGAGATCTTCCAAGGTACCCGAGGAACTTTTCCTTCAATAGTACCTTACTGGAATTGAAATAAGTACCTGCAGGAGATGGCTGAGCGCAGTGGCCTCCCCTTCAATAGTACCTTACTGGAATTGAAATGAAATCCGCAGCATGAGTGAAACTCTGTACTACATCAACCTTCAATAGTACCTTACTGGAATTGAAATATTACCCTCTCAGAATGAATTTCGTTAATTTTCGCCACCTTCAATAGTACCTTACTGGAATTGAAATAGTAACCATCCCTACCTATGAAAAAGAACTCAGTAAGCCTTCAATAGTACCTTACTGGAATTGAAATATCTTTCCTGTAAATATGGCATCTGGCGATAATGAACCTTCAATAGTACCTTACTGGAATTGAAATGGCTGGGGAAAATAGCCTTTACGAGGCACACAAAGCCCTTCAATAGTACCTTACTGGAATTGAAATAGGCCATTTAAGCATAACAAAGCCTATTAATCTTACCTTCAATAGTACCTTACTGGAATTGAAATGCACACCCAGTGAGCTATCCGATGTTTCCATGATTATCCTTCAATAGTACCTTACTGGAATTGAAATTGGGTATTGTAGGGGTTTGTTGGTTAATTAAAAATAGACCTTCAATAGTACCTTACTGGAATTGAAATA
Source organism: Telluribacter sp. (assembly GCF_035998675.1). Classification (NCBI taxonomy): domain Bacteria; kingdom Pseudomonadati; phylum Bacteroidota; class Cytophagia; order Cytophagales; family Spirosomataceae; genus Telluribacter; species Telluribacter sp. Next base: position 939,520 of record NZ_DASYHI010000020.1, on the reverse strand, counting down.
ACAACAAAAAAATATGAGAGAGTTAGAGCTTTATGCCTTCAATAGTACCTTACTGGAATTGAAATACAAAGAAGCACCCAGACTATTGACCGTTCGTATACCTTCAATAGTACCTTACTGGAATTGAAATACAAGACCATGCTGATCAAGTACCTGCGCGGGGCCGCCTTCAATAGTACCTTACTGGAATTGAAATTGAGCTCTTCGGTGCGATAGATCCATTGCTGCTCGGGCCTTCAATAGTACCTTACTGGAATTGAAATATGAATCGCAGCTCCTTCTGAAACTCCTGAGCAATCCTTCAATAGTACCTTACTGGAATTGAAATAGGTTAAGACCACGGGCGGTATCAGCGCGGTCGGCCCTTCAATAGTACCTTACTGGAATTGAAATACTTCTTCGTCCTCGTACAGCAGTCCCTTGACAGCCACCCTTCAATAGTACCTTACTGGAATTGAAATTAAAATACCCATGACCGGCGACCTGAAGGTAACGGCCGCCTTCAATAGTACCTTACTGGAATTGAAATTTTATGAACGGAGCTACAGCGGTAACCGTAGACGCTCCTTCAATAGTACCTTACTGGAATTGAAATATTTTTAAATCTTTCTTATAGCTTAATCTATCCTTACCTTCAATAGTACCTTACTGGAATTGAAATCAATGAAGAAAAAGAAGCTTCCAAAAGCTCCTAAAACCTTCAATAGTACCTTACTGGAATTGAAATGGTATTCTTCTACCGCATGCTGATGTTCAGGCAGGACCTTCAATAGTACCTTACTGGAATTGAAATAAATAAGGCAGTCAGACTTGAAACCGATACACCACGCCTTCAATAGTACCTTACTGGAATTGAAATGTACAACAAAGGACGGTTTAGGAGTGAGTACTTCTACCTTCAATAGTACCTTACTGGAATTGAAATACATTAGGACTTAATTCAGTAGATGAGTACAAAGACCTTCAATAGTACCTTACTGGAATTGAAATGGGGTACTTAGGTACCTGAAAAGCTGGAAGGTACTTCCTTCAATAGTACCTTACTGGAATTGAAATACCTGTAATTGATTTCAAATGAAGAATACAACTTCTCAACCCCCTAATAGACTGGACATAATTTCCGTGAACTAAGTTTTAAATTTACGGTATTATGGACAAACATCAGAAAACATGGAGCCTTGCTGAAAAACTGGAAGCAGTCCGGCTTTTGAAGCAGGAAGGCATTAGCAAAGCTATCGGACTGCCGAAGCAGTCGCCAAACGGGTATATCAAGTACGACTCTTTACAATCGGAGCGCCGAAGCGATGGGAGAGCCAGTTTGACCAGCAGGGAGAACAAGGATTAATCAGGAAGCAAAGTAGCAAGCCTGACCCAGAGCTTGATCGGCTGAAAAAGGAGAATCATGCCTTAAAGATGCTGGTGGCCGAGAAGGAGCTGGTGATCCGGGTACAGAATGAGCTGCTAAAAAAAAGTCCTTAGTTCGTTCGGTGCGTCTGCTGGTAGCCCAGGAATGTGTGCAAGCAGGGCTGCGCAAGAGCCTGGTGCTGCGGGTCTGTCAGATTAACCGGAGTTCGTTCTATTATAGACCCAGATGTACCAGCCGAAAGGCCGGAAGATACTGTACAACTGTTACTTACAAAAGCAACGGAGAATATGAGCCTGATAGCACCGTAGTCAAAGACATCAAGCTACTGCTGGGCCTGGAATTCGTCGATTATGGCTATTTAAAGACAACAGTTTACTTGCGTGAAGAGATGAATTTCCTGATCAACCCTAAAAAAGCGGCCGCCGCTGCGGTGTATCGCCTGATGAGGGAAAACAACCTGCTGTATGTCAATCGAGGCATTGTTAACCGCAGCAAGCGCCAGTGGGTAAAGGAGCTGGTGCCTGATCCGCAGGCAGAATTCACCTACCTTGAATTAGATATCAAGTATATCTATATTCAGGGCAAGCGTAGGAATGCCCAGGTGCTGACGGCTCTGGACGTATTCAGCCGGTGGAACCTGGCGGGGCGCCCCGTGGCGGCATACGATCAAATGGAACATGCGCCAACAGGACGTAGTGGCCCTTTTCGATACGATTTTTGAGAACTATTCCCTTCCCTTGCACATCTATGTGCGAAATGACAATGGGAGTCAATTTGTGGCCGAGATGGTACAAAAGTATTTCCGGGAAAGGAAAGTAGTTCAGGAGTTCACAAAACCTGCCACTCCGGAACAGAACGCCCACATTGAGGCGTATCATAGTATTCTAGAGCGGGCTGTCTGCCGCAGGTACGAGTTCGATAGCCTCCAGCAGGCTGGGGAGACGCTGGATCGATTCAAAAAGTTTTACAATTATAAGAGAATCCACTCGGGTATAGGGTACAAAAGCCCCTATCGGTTCCTTTTACAGAGAGGAGTAGACATGCATCAAAAGCAACAAAAAGTTCCAACCTTAAACCTAGGAATTTTGTCCAATAATTAGGGGGTCGGTACAACATCCATACCTTCAATAGTACCTTACTGGAATTGAAATCCAGTTTAGCGGCCAGCTTCTCCCGAAATATTTCCCCCCTTCAATAGTACCTTACTGGAATTGAAATATGGTTACGGCCGCGTAAATGATCAGGAAGTAGAAATACCTTCAATAGTACCTTACTGGAATTGAAATGCTACATTGAGGATGTGATTGAGCGCGCCCTGCGTCCCTTCAATAGTACCTTACTGGAATTGAAATTCGTTACCCTGCACCACCGCAATCACCGGTGTATCCACCTTCAATAGTACCTTACTGGAATTGAAATGCGCCCGCCACTGCCGGTAGCGCAGGCAGTCGAACACCTTCTACACCTTACTACTATTAAAGGCACCGCAAAAAAACAGCCGCCTTATCCGGAAGATAAGACGGCTGCTGCTACGGTAAGAAGTAATAATTATTTCCCTACTAAATTACCGGTCACTGTTCATTGATCACTGGTCATTGCAATTCACCGCTTCACCCCCGCAAAGTAGAAAAACTCCTGTTTTTGGGTGTTGTTGTAGGAAACCCGCAGTACCGGCGATATGACCTCATTTTTGCCGTTGTACCACTTCGACGATACGTAGGTACCTACGGGTTTATTCTGGTAGAAAAGCTTTACCGTATCGGCGCTGGTTTCGGCCCGGACGGGGGATAGGGTCTGTACGTCTTTCTGGGGAATAAAGGTGGTACGGGTAATTTTATAGTCGCCGTTGCTCTGTTTCCTGATTTCCAGCGCGGGTAGTTGGCTCTCATCCGAAATAGCGATACAGAGCGGGTCCAGAAAACCGTTGGTCCGGTAAGCGCCTTCGAGGCTGGCCAGGGAAGCGGGCCGGGTGGTTTCAAAATCGCAGGCCGTGGCGATAGCGATTAACAGAAAGAAGTATAGCTTTTTCATACAAAAAGATGAAAGGTTTGCCGGTAAGACCTGACAAACCTTTTATTGGTTGCAATGGCTGTACGGGTTTTTATAATGGCCCGAGCATACCCAGTTGTCGGTCTTCCTTCCAGCGGCCGCGGGTAAAGTCCGGAAACTTCACCGGTGTGTTTCCCCCCTTGATGGAAAGCGCCGACAGTGGCGTAACGGCCGACCAGGAGGCGGCGTCGTATACGTCCATGTCCAGCGGCATACCGCGGTTGAAGCAGTCGATCATGCGGTACATCATCACAAAGTCCATACCGCCGTGGCCACCGTTTTTGGCGATTTCCTCCTTCATCTTGTTCCAGATCGGGTGGGTGTACTTCTCCTTGACGGCTTTGTACTCGGCTTCCTTCAGGTAGTTGTGGCTATCCTGGCCTTTGATGGAAATCCGGCTGGGGTACCCTACGTGGAAGGCTTTGGTACCCGCCAGCATGTTGATGCGGTTGTAGGGGCGGGCGGTTACGACATCGTGCTGAATAAGAATGGTACGACCCAGGTGGGTCTTGATCAGGGTATTGTTCATATCACCGTGCTTGAAGCCCTTTTTGCCGTAGTACGGGTTGCCGGGCTTGGCCAGGGTGGTGGAGTCTTCGCTGAGGCTGGCTTCCAGCGAGCTCATGGACACCAGGTGGTTAAAGCGGTCGCCGCGGTCAATGCCCAGGTACTGCGACACCGGCCCCAGGCCGTGCATGGGGTACAGGTTGCCGTCGCGGGTTTCGTTATGCTTGATCCGCCATTGGTTGTAGTAGTTGTCCGGGCTCAGGAGCGACTCGCGCAGGTCGTGTATGTAGCCGCATTCGGCGTAGGTAAGCGTACCAAACACCCCCTGGTGGGCCATGTTGAGCAGCATCAGCTCCTCATCGCCGTAGCAGACGTTCTCCATCATCATGCAGTTGCGCTGGGTCTGCTCGGCGGTATTAACCAGTTTCCAGCAGTCGTCGAGGGTATAGGCGGCAGGTACCTCCACGGCCGCGTGTTTGCCCTGTTGCATGGCATAAACGGCCATGGGTACGTGGTCTTCCCAGGGGGTAGCCACAATCACAAGGTCCAGGTCGTCGCGCTTGACCATTTCTTTCCAGGCATCTTCTTTGCCGGTATAGTAGGTCACATCTTTTACGCCCTTGCTGTCCAGCCATTCTTTGGCCCGGTTGGCGTACTTCTCCCGGATATCCGCAATGGCCACGATGCGGGCCTTGTCGCCGCAGCCGTGCACCAGCTTCATGTGGCCGGTGCCGCGGTTACCTACCCCGATTATACCAATGCGTACCTGCTGCATGGGAGCAACCTTAAGGCCAATTACCGACTTACCGGCGGCTTTGGGTACATAGGTGGTACTTTGGATCTGATCCTCAATAGAATCGTTGGCTTTGGAAATAGCGGGCAGGCCCAGGGCCGAGCCCAGCAGCGCGGTGGCTTTCAGAAAGGAGCGGCGTTTGAGGAAATCTTTCATGGGAAAAGAGCTTTAAAAAGTTGGTTGAAAAGCCGTTAGCTTTTTTATTATCTATTTTTATTTGGGAAAAAGAAAATCCGTAGGTCGCGGGCAGGTACTATGATAAGGCACAGATCAAGGTATTTTACTTGAATAGCCAGGTACTTTGAATCCAAAGGTCCGGCTGTTTTCAGGAAACATAAGTACTTTACTAAAAAAAAGGAGGAAACCCCGGGCTTCCTCCTTGAAATAAATCAAAGTTCAGCAACTTTAAAACTCCCCAATCTGCGTGTACATTTCTTTCAGCTTGGCGTCGCGCTCGCTGGTGCGAATGTCCTTCCGGATGGAGGCCACTCCCTGAATATCCGTAAGCAGCCCCAGTACCTGGTACGCCCCGAACCGGACGAAGTAAGCCGGACTGTTGCGGGCCAGACTTTCCAGAATCGGAACGCTCCGGCGCTGTACGTCGGACGGAGATTTGATAAGGTACTTGCCGAAAACCTGCAGGAAGTTGTACTTGTCCGAAGGCTTCATATCCTTCATTTTTTCCAGAAACCATTCAAAACGATCGGGCTTGGCCAGTCCGGCAAAGTAGTTACCTATGGCGGTTACGATGGCGTCGTTGGGCGAATTTTCAAAGCGGGCGGTTATGTCATCGGCGTCGCCGGGTCGTCCGATGAGGTAGGCGTCCAGGGCTACCGATACTACCAGGTAGGAAGTATCGTTCAGGGCCTCGCGGAAGAGGGGGTCGTTGGCATTGTCACCAAAGGAAGCCAGGGTCAGGATGGCCTCCGTACGTACCTGCGAGTTGGGGTCCACGCGGGCCCGGCTTTGCACCTGCCGTTCGGCCTCCACAAACTCCACCCCATCGTATTCGGAAAAATTGGAAACCGCCACCTGACGGATTTTCCAGAAGGGGTCGGTCATGGCGTGCATCATGACGTGCCGCACCGTGGAGTCGGTCAGCTTGCCTTCCAGCTGCGTCAAGGCTTCGTACTTGTGGGCAAATTTATCCGAATGGTAGTACTGGTATACCCACTCCGGGCGACTCTTTTCGTGCTCAACGGTACCCAACAGCTGCGCCTGCGCGTCAAATACGACCAGGTCCGGGCGTTTGGCAACGGGGAATTCCAGCGTTTGCCGGGACTTGTTGATAATAACCTCATGCTGCTTTTTCTGACCATTCACCCACACGTCTACCTTGAGGGGCAAACGGTACACGGCGGTAGCCAGGGTATCCTGTAGCTGGCTTATCTTCAGACGAAGCTTGCCCGCTGCTCCGGCGTATTCCTGCTCAACCTTGATGACCGGGTGGCCCGGCGTCATAAACCACTGGTCAAAGAACCAGTTGAGGTCTTCACCGGTTACGGCCTCAAATTCCCGGCGCAGGTCGTTGATTTCGGCGGTTCCAAAGCGGTGAGCTTTCAGGTACCTTTGCAGCGCCAGGAAGAAAGCGTCGTCACCTACGTAGTTGCGGAGCATATGCAGAACACGGCCTCCTTTGGCGTAGGAGTGGCTGTCGAACATGTCTTCGCGGTGCTTGTAGAAGTACCTTATAAGCGGGACTTTCTTCTGGTCCGACTCGGCCAGGTACTGCTTTATTTCCTGCAGGTTCTGCCAGTCGGCCTCGTCTTCGCCCTTGTAGTATTCGTTCCAGAGGTACTCTGAGTAGTTGGCAAAAGATTCGTTCAGGGGTAGCTGGCCCCATTCTTCACTGGTAACCAAATCCCCAAACCAGTGGTGGGCCAGTTCGTGGGCAATTACGTTGTCGGAGTTACCGTCAACCAGCGAGCGGGTGTCGGTTTGTACGCCTTCTTCGTGAACCGTGGCGGTGGTGTTTTCCATGGCCCCGGCCGTAAAGTCGCGCACGGCAATCTGGGCGTATTTCTCCCACGGAAACTCAATTCCGAACGTATTGGAAAAGAAAGCAATCATTTCGGGGGTCCGGCCAAATATGGCTTTGGCGTGCGAAGCGTACTCTGGCTCCACGTAGTAGCTCAGTTCCAGACCGTTGGGCATGGTTTCCTTTTCCACGGCAAAGTCGCCGACGGCCAGCATGGCCAGGTAGGGCGCGTGTGGAAGCGTGTGTTTCCAGTGGTCGGTACGGGTACCGTCTTCATTGGGTATACTACTGATGAGCTGTCCGTTCGACAGGGTTTTGTATTTACCTTCTACCTTAATATAGAAATCCTGGGTCATTTTTTCGTTGGGAGCATCCACCGTCGGAAACCAGGCCGAGTTGGCTTCGGTTTCGCCCTGGGTCCATATCTGGCGGGGCTTTCCCTCGTCCAGTCCGTCGGCGTTTATAAAGTACAGGCCCTTGTCGGTAGGGTGGTCGTCGGGTTCGCCCCGGGGCTGCTCATTGGGCTTGGCCGTATAATTGATCTGGACGTACAGGGTATCCTTTCGGGTATAGTTTCGCTTGAGATAAATCGTCATCTTCCGACGGTCGTACGTATAGTCGAGGGAATCAATAATGGGTTCCAGTACGGTACGCCGGGAGAGCGAATCGTACTGACGGAGCGTGTCAATCTGGAATACGCTGTGAATATCAAAACCCTTGGCGTCCAGTTCAAGGGTACTTTGGGGAAAGAAATACGGTTTAAAGGTAATAACCGCGCTGCCCAGCACGTGCTGCCGGAGCCAGTCGAACTGCACGTTCAGTTTGGTATGGATAATATCGTTTTTCAGGGTCCGGGCGGGGCGGTAGGGGCCTTGTTTTGATACAGCACCGGGTACCCGCCTCGTGGTATCGGCCGGGGTCAGCGTCAGGCCAGCCGCCTGACCCGCTGGTACCAGCAGGCCCAGCATCAGGAAAAAAACTACGGTTTTGAACCAGGTACACTCTTTATCGCTCATTCGGTTGGTTCGTTTTAACAATCATATGCAGAGGTATTACTTGATTTAGTGGGTCTTTTTTGCAATTGTGGCAGCAAAGCCTTTGCCTAATAAGAATATCTATCCGATAGCTTCAGCTTTCCAAGTACTAAACTTACCTTGCGCAGTAGATGTTTATTACAGATGTTTGGGTATACTTAATTATTTAAAATTTATCAATCAGGGTATTTAATATGCTTTAGTCCATCTTCCACATTCATTAGCAGGTCAAAATAAAATTTAGAAGTGCTTTTTGTTTTAGGGTCTTTATATTCCCATATTTCAATCATTGATGTCCCCGTTTTTCCTTTCTGAGAAGAACCTTTGAATGCTCCGTTATAACCCAGAATTGACATAATAGCATACTGATCGCCAATTGAAACTACCTTGCAGGCATCATCCGCAGTTTTTCCACTTCCACTTTCTAAAATGGTTTCTAATAGTATGTTTACTCTTGTAATTAAATGATTGGTACGGACTTCGTTGCCTGCTTTTTTATAACAACCTGCTAACTGGTAAAGGGCAGATAGATTGGCTGGATCACCTGCAATTATAGTTTCCCCTATTTGCGCTGCCTTTATAATGTTTTTACTCTTTAAAGCTCTCAGAAAGTGGGATTCTTCGGCAGTAGTATAAAATAATTTATAATTAGCGGAGTATAACCTTCCATAGTAAAGGAATAAGGCCCGCTCCATAGTTATAGATTCTGGATAATGTATGAACTCAGTTTCTAATGTTTTATAGTAGTAGGCTGATGCTGAGTCGCGAGTCAATTCTTTTATTTTATTCAAATCAATCTGAATTTGTCCAAATAATGAATGAGCAAACAGAGTAGAAATAATAAAGAGAAGAAAAGATTTCTTGATCATTGAGCTATGTTAATTTAGTCGTGATGGTTTGTCAAATTTGTAATTCAAAAAGATATTCAATTACCCTACCCGCACAAACTGACCCGATTTGGCTGCCCGACGGGCCGGAATGTAAGATACCGTTATGGTAATTAATATAATAATCAGGCCGGTCAGCAGCACATCGCCCAGGTCCAGTTTAACGGGGTAGGCATCAACCAGCGAGCTAACCATGCCCATAGAAACCAGCCCGTATTGCTGCTGTAACCAGCATAGTCCAATTCCGCCCAGCAAACCTACCACGGCACCCGTAAGGGCTACTATGGCTCCTTCGGCCAGGAATATACGCCTTACCAAACCAGGCGTAGCGCCCATGGCGTACAGCATGGCAACATCACTCTTTTTTTCAATGGCCAGCATACTCAGCGAAAAGAAAATGTTGATAGCCGCCACCAGAATTATCATGGAAAGCGTAATGGTAACAAACAGTTTCTCGACCCGGATGGCCCGCAGCAAATCAGCGTTGAGAGAGTCCCGGTCCTGAACCAGAAAGTCCGGACCGATGGCTTTTTTCAGGCGCTGAAGTACGCTGCCGGGCGTGGCACCGGGTTTCAACTGAATTTCAAGGGACGTCCGCTCATTGTCGTATTGCAGCAGCGACGCCACCACCGATAAGGGCGCTATGACGTAATCGTCGTAACGGCTCTCAATAAAAAAAGTCCCCCCCGGCCGAACCGACACCTGGTTAAAGGCATCGGGAGCGGTGAGATTCAGGGTCCGGCGGTCGTTGCGCGGGTACCAGAGCTCGAGCGGGGTCAGGTAATCTTCCAACGAAATGAGGAGCGAATTCCGTACACCCTCCGAAATTACCGCGTACTGGGTACCGTTGGGAGTGCGCAGGCGCAGTGAACCTTCAATAAGAGCGGTGTCCAACTGCCCCCTTTGCTCAAAAGTACTGTCAACTCCCTTGAGGCGGACAATGGTTTGCAGATCGTTGTAGCGGGCCAGGGCGTTATCTTCAATCACCTGCGTGACCAGCGACACCCCGTTGGTGGTCTGTACCGCCTTCAGCAGCGAATCACTCACCGCGAAGCGGCGTCCTTCCACCGGAGTTATTTTTATATCCGCGTCGAATGTTTTAAAGATCTGACGGTTCAGGTCCTCCATGCCGTTAAATACGGAAAGTACCACTACCATAGACATGGTACCTACGCCCACGCCCACCATGGCGATGAGCGCGATAATGCTGATGAAACTTCGCTTATTGCGTGACAAAAAGTACCGGCGCGCAATCCGAAAGGGGAGGTTCATAGTCCTGATACGGGCCGGTCAATTGGTGTCGTCTTCTCTTTCGTCCTCGTCGGTAGCCGGCGGGATGTCCAGGTTAGCAAACAGGGCGTCCATTTTGGCGGCGTACTCGGCCGTGTCATCAATAAAAAACTGCAGCTCCGGTACGATCCGAAGTTGATGACGTACCCTTTCCCCCAGTTTCTGACGAATAAAGCGCCCATTTTCCTGAATACTTTCCAGGAGTATGCGCTTGTTTTTTTCGGGCAAAAAACTCAGATAAGCCCGGGCAATACCCAGGTCGGGGGTCATCCGGACCGCCGTAACCGTCACAAACGAGCCGTTGATCAGGTGCCGCGCTTCCTTCTGAAAAATATCACCCAGGTCTTTCTGTACCTGGCGGCCTACTTTTTGTTGTCTTTTGGATTCCATTCTCTTTGAAATATAGTGAAAGGAGGTAGCAGGTGGAGAAGCGATCAAAATAAACCGGGACGATGCCCTGATTTGAAAAGCCGGTAGCTCCGTCGCTTCTTTAGAAAAATTCCAGGCCCTGTCCCCTTCAGTAACCGTACTACTCTTTAATTAATACAAATATCCATACTTATTTTGTTTTTGTGGGAGCCTGGGGTGTAAATTCGTAAAACAATTCGCATCCGTAATAACCCCGAACTGCTTTGCTAAGTTTTTTTAGAGTTAACGCCGTATATCAGAATATCAGCCTGGTGCTGTTTTTTTTGCTGCTGCGGCTACCTTTTTTGTGGAGCGATGTACCGCTGCTGGTTCCCGAACTGAACTGGATGCTGGTAGGTGAGCAGATGAACCGGGGCTTTATGCTGTACCGTGACATCTGGGACAACGTGAGCCCTTTTTCGGGGCTGGTTTACTGGACTATCGATACCCTGGTGGGGCGGTCCCAACTGGCTTTTCAGGCCATTGCGGCGGTACTTTCTATTTTTCAGATCATTTACTTCAACTACGTTATCCATTCCCGGGAGCTGTTTTCGGAGCGTAGCTACGTTCCGGGTGCCATTTATGCCCTGCTGCTGAATATCTCGTTTGACCTGGCTACACTGTCGCCCATGCTAATGGCCACTACTTTCCTGCTGCTGGCCTTTGGTACTATGGTCAAATTGATAACCCGCCGTCAGGTAACCAACGAGGTTTTTGAGTTGGGTATGTACATTGGCATAGCCACGCTGTTTTACCTGCCGGCGTCGGTCTTTGTGGTCTGGGCCTCGGTTTCCCTGCTTTTTTATACGGGGGCTACTTTCCGGCACTACCTGCTGGGCTTTTTTGGCTCGGCCTTTCCCCTGCTGATGGTGGTACTTTACTTCTACCTCAACGACGGCATCTATAGCCTCAACCGCAACCTGCTTACCTCGGTATTTCAGGTGAAGCAGTATAATCTCAATGATTTTTCGTCCCTGCTGGTGTCGCTGCTGATACCGCTGGTGGTAGGGGTACTTGGTTTTATGCGGTTGTTTACCGCCGCCCGCTTTGTCAACTACCAGTCACGGGTGCAGCAAATCATGGCCATCTGGTTTTTTACGGCCATCCTGACCATACCGCTCATGCAGTACCTGGCCCCGATGCAGTTTGTCATATTTATACCCGCCGCTACGTTCTTTTCTACCTACTACTTCCAGAGCTTTAAAAAGCAGTGGGCGGCCGAGTTTATTTTTCTGTTCGTGATGGGGGGCATCCTGCTCATTCAGTACCAGGGGGTACTTGACCTGTTACCACAGTTGTCGGCGGGCCGACTGGAAAACCTGCGGGCCAAAAGCGCCCTGCTGCCGAGCGAAATTGAGGGGAAGCATATACTGGTACTGGGCGAAGACGAGGGCGAGTACATCAATAATTTTTCGGCCACGCCTTACCTGAACTGGGACCTGGCCAGCTACGATCTCGAGAACCTGGACAACTTCGACAGCGTTATTCACGTATACGACAACTTCCGGCAGGACCCCCCAGAGTACATCATTGACAAGCAGAATATTATGCCCAAGCTGTTTGTGCGGGTACCAGCACTGAAAAGCCGCTACCGGCCCAGCAAATGGAAGGGTATCTATGAAAAAATAGGGTAAGAGCTGCGCTACTACTACCGGTTTAGCAAATCATTTTACCCACGCGCGTCTGGTGGCGACCGCCTTCAAAGTCCGTAGTCAGGAATTTTTCAACGCAGGCCAGGGCGTTATCCAGTTCAATAAAGCGTACCGGCAGGCAGATAATGTTCGCATTGTTGTGCTGGCGCGTCAGTTCGGCCAGGGGCAGGTCCCACACCAGCGCCGCCCGGATACCCTGGTGTTTGTTGGCCGTCATACATACTCCCTGCCCGCTTCCACACAAAAGTACCCCTCTCTCAAATTCTCCGTTTTCAATGGCACTGGCCACCGGATGGGCGAAATCCGGATAGTCAGCTGACTCGGGGCCGTTGGTACCGTAGTCGGTTACCTCATAGCCATTTTTTTCAAGCCACTCCGTAATAGGCTGCTTGTACGGAAATCCGGCGTGGTCGGCACCTATGGCAATCTTTTTTTTCATTTTATGGTTATATTGTATAGTCTAAATAACTAAAATGGCTACATTAACGTTGTAACTATCCGGCTTTACCGAAACATAACGTAAAGTTACGGACTTGAAATTGTATAATTAAACGCATCAGCAAATATGAATGAAGAATTAAAAGATCCGGGACCGGCCAATGTGGATATTTCCCTCCTGAATCCGACGATTCCGGAAGATGAGGAACGAATAAAAGAAGCATTTGAAGACCGCAACTGGAACGAGATCAAGAGTGCCGATTCCTGGGTGATCTTTAAAGTAATGGCCGAATTTGTAGAAGGTTTTGATAAACTGGCCAAGATTGGTCCCTGCGTATCTATTTTTGGTTCGGCCCGCACCAAACCCGATAATCCTTACTATACCATCACCGAGGAGATCGCTGCCAAACTGGTGCGCCATGGGTACGGAGTAATAACGGGCGGTGGACCGGGTATCATGGAGGCCGGTAACAAAGGAGCTTATGAGCAGGGCGGTAAATCAGTGGGTTTGAACATTAAACTACCTTTTGAACAACATAGCAACATCTACATTGACCCCGACAAGAATATCAACTTTGATTTTTTCTTTGTCCGTAAAGTAATGTTTGTCAAGTACTCCCAGGGTTTTATTGTAATGCCCGGCGGATTTGGTACCCTGGATGAACTCTTCGAGGCACTCACGCTGATCCAGACTAAAAAAATCGGCCGGTTCCCGATTGTAATGGTGGGGCGCAGCTACTGGGCCGGACTGATCGACTGGATTCAGGGTACTTTGCTGGACCTGGAAGCTACCGTCAGCAAGGAAGACTTAAAACTTTTCAGCGTAGTTGACACGCCTGATGAAGCCGTTCGGGTTATTGACGAGTTCTACTCCAAGTACTTGCTGAAACCTAACTTCTGATACTTCTCAATCAACTTATTCATCGGATGGCCACGGTGTCATCTGATGAATAGCTTCTCAAAAAGCCAGATAAGGCGCTATTTTATTTATTGTCTTCTCGTCAAGTACCTTTATTTTCTTTAAATCTTCGGGTGTCTGGTAAGGACCGTGCTGCTCACGGTACCGGATTATGACTTCGTTCTGCCGCCGGTTTCTCAGGTACGGATGGCGATTCAGTTCCTCGGCGGTAGCCGTGTTGATATTCAGCTTTTGAACTCCGCTCTGGACCCGGGCGTAGCGGTGCAGTTCGGACAGGGCCAGGGAGTCCAGTCCGAAAATCTCACTGTACTGTTCGGTGGAGTGAAAGCCGCCCAGCGCATCCCTGAACCGGACAATGCGGAGTGACAAGGTACTTCCTATGCCACGCAGCCGGATGAGTTGAGCGGTATCTACGGTGTTAATGTCAAACGGAACTACCACCGGTCGGGTGCTGGCTTTAATTTCGGCCGGCAGCGTGGTGGGGGCTTTGCGTTCGGGAATGGCCGCAGTCGTTTCTGAAGTACCTGTAGGTAGGGGTGCATCCAGTTGGATGTACGGCTCAAGTCGCTGGTACAGGTCATCCGGAAAATCATAAATTCGCCGAAGGTCCTGTTTTCGGCGGAAGGTACCTCCCTTGCGGCGGTAGTTGTCGATGCGCTTCGCCAGAAAAGCAGGTACCCCAAGTTCCTGTAGCTGCTCCGGGCTGGCCGTGTTGGGGTTGAAAACAAACAGACGTACCGGCCGGGCAGCGGTGGCGGGGCTGCGCGGACCGACCGCCTCAAGCGGCTCGTCGGGACCCGCAGAGGTAGCTTCCAGCGTAGCGGCCACACTGTCCAGCGTCACCGGATGAACTACCTGAGGCGACTCGGCCAGAAAGGGAAGTACCCCGTGCCGGAATAGCGTAGGTGTCCAGAGGGCTATAAAGCTGATAATAATAAGCAAAAATGCCCCCCGCGCCTCTCTGGGTGAAATGCCAAAAAAGTCCTGAATGAGATAAAGGAGGCGACGAAACATGCGGATAAAAATTAAAGCATATAGTGTGGTACTTTAAAAAAGCCGGGTAGTTGGCTTGGGGCGGTCGGACTGAAAACGGCCCTGCCGAATGGTTATTTTCTATCAAATTTACAAAAACTCTGCACTTCAATGTGGTTTGCGGTCGAAATGCCTAATTTTGCGGCTATTCCAGGTTCTTATATGTACCTGAATAGCTAAAAAGACATTCCTTCATTTATCAATACTTTTGATTACAACTTATGAGCCAGGCACCTGCTACCTCACTTCAAGACATTATCAGTCATGCCAAAGAGTATGGCTTTGTTTTTCCTTCCTCTGAAATATACGATGGCTTACAGGCTGTTTACGATTACGGGCAGAATGGCGTTGAATTAAAAAATAATCTGAAAACGGTGTGGTGGAAGGCCATGACCCAGCTCCACGACAACATAGTAGGGATTGACGCGGCCATATTTATGCACCCGCTTACCTGGAAGGCATCGGGGCACGTCGATGGGTTTAATGATCCCATGATTGACAACAAAGATTCCAAGAAGCGTTACCGCGCCGACCAACTTCTTGAAGGAAAAGCCGAAGAATACCAGGCCGCCGGACAGGATGAGAAGGCCCAAAACCTGCTCAACGAAATGGGCCGCCTGCTGAGTGCCGATGACCTGGCCGGGGTGCGGGAATTGATTATATCCGAAGGGATCAAATGTCCGGTGTCGGGTACGGCCAACTGGACTGACGTACGCCAGTTTAACCTTATGTTCAGTACCCAGGTAGGTTCGGTAGCCGAAGATGCCAACATGATTTACCTGCGGCCCGAAACGGCGCAGGGGATTTTTGTGAACTTCCTGAACGTGCAAAAAAGCGGACGTATGAAAGTACCCTTCGGAATTGCCCAGATTGGAAAAGCATTCCGGAATGAAATCGTAGCGCGGCAGTTTACGTTCCGGATGCGGGAATTTGAGCAAATGGAAATGCAATTCTTTGTCCGCCCCGGCAGCGAAATGGAGTGGTACCAGTCCTGGAAAGAAGCCCGGATGAAATTCCACCAGGCCATTGGTCTGCCCACGGCAAGTCTAAAATTTCACGATCACGAAAAGCTGGCCCACTACGCCAACGCCGCCGTGGATATTGAGTACCAGTTTCCGTTCGGCTTCCGCGAAATTGAAGGTATCCACTCCCGGACTGACTTTGACCTGCGCAACCACCAGGAGCTATCCAAAAAGAAGCAGCAGTACTTCGACTCGGAAATAAACCAGAACTATATACCCTACGTAGTAGAAACATCGGTGGGCGCTGACCGCCTGTTCCTGGCCACTTTCTGCAACGCCTATACCCGTGAAACGGTAGGAGAGGGTGAAAGCCAGAAAGAGCGTATGTACCTGAAACTACACCCGGCTCTGGCACCGGTGAAAGCCGCGGTGCTGCCCCTGGTGAAAAAAGATGGACTGGCCGAAAAAGCCCAGGCAGTAACGCAGTCGCTGAAGTCGTCGTTCCGGACGGTGTATGACGACAACGCTGCCATTGGCAAACGCTACACCCGCCAGGACCTGATAGGTACTCCCTACTGCATAGCGGTAGACTACCAGACCATGGAAGACGATACCGTTACCATCCGCCACCGCGACTCCATGGAACAGGAACGCGTAGCTATCAGTGAGCTGAAAAGTAAAATTGGTTACGAGGTAGCTATGGAACGTATTCTGGAAGCCATTTAAAGACGTACCTACCTCAACAAGAAAGAGCGGCTACCCGTAGGTGGCCGCTCTTATTATATAAAAAGGGAATAAGTACTACTCCGCTTTTACATTAATACGCTGGATTGCCAGATCGTTTAGCTTCTCATCCGTATCTTTTTCTTCTTCAAGTGTCTGGCTCAGCAAATCCGCCGCTTCATTGTGACCTAATTCGTGGGCATAATGACGGGCGGTACCATAACCGGCAATTTCATAGTGCTCAACGCGCTGGGCTTCGGCAATAAGGCCGGCGTCCATCACCTCGGCAGAAGCGTCTTCTTTCAGAAAGCTTTGGGCCTCCTTAATGATACCTTCCATGGCCTTACATTTTTCACCCTGCATTTTAATATTCAGAAGTTTGCCAATTTTTTCAAGACGCTCTTTTTGCTTCTTGGTTTGCTCTAAGTGCAATTGAAAAGCTTTCTTCAGTTTCTCATTCTGAGCCTTTTCCTGCATTAATGGAAGCGCTTCAATGATTTGGGTTTCTGCACTATACAAGTCCTGAAGCTGGTGTACCAGCAGGTCGTCTAAATTCTTCAATTTGCCTGACATAACTTAGTTGGTTTAAGGTTTAATAATTTTTTTAAATCAGGGAGTTTTTGCAAACTCCCTGATTCGTGGACGTCATCACTACTTAATCACTCTTTCACATAGCCGCCCACTAGGGGTCTAATTGCTAAAATTCTGTGCCATCAGGCGGCAGAAAGGCCGCGCCAAATCGGATAAAAAGTAAAAAGGGAGGATTGGCTGGTTAAATGGATGATTATCAATCGAAACAAATGTCGACCAGTGGGCCGGGGGCTTTCGACTACGCTGAAGAAGATGGGTAATACAGTACTCTACCTGAGAAAAAACACAACAAAGCCCGGGCAGAAAGGGGCGTCGAAAGCTTTGCCAGCGCCTGCTCAATTCCTCATTATATACTAAAAAAAGAAAAAGGGTTGATTTATTCCTTGAAGTACACCCGTTTTACCCGCTCACTTACACCCGTCAGGAGTTCGTAGGGAATGGTACCTATGCGGGCAGCTAAATCAATGAGGGGTAGTTCCTTACCAAACACTATCACTTCGTCGCCTTCTTCGGCGGAAGCGTGCGTAAGGTCTACCATGGTCATATCCATACAAACATTACCCACGGTCGGACAAAGGGTCCCATTGACCCACACCTGCCCCACGCCATTGCCCAGACGCCGGTCGTAGCCGTCGGCGTAGCCCAGGGCCAGGGTACCCAGTCGGGTATCCCGCTGTAGTTTGCCGCGCCGGCTGTAGCCTACCGTGTTCTGAGCGGGAATGGGTTTAATCTGCGAAATCACGGTTTTCATGGTACCTACCGACTGCAGGAAGCGTTGTTCCTGTCCGGTGGCTTCCACCCCGTACAAACCAATACCCACCCGTACCATGTCCAGCCGGAACTCAGGAAAGCGGACAATACCCGCCGAATTGAGCAGGTGCTTTACCACGGGTCGTCCCAGGGCTTCCTCAATCAGGGCCGCTCCCCGGACAAAACGCTCGTACTGCAGGCGCGAAAAAGAATTGTGCTCTCCTTCGTCGGCACCCACCAGGTGGCTGAATACGGAAGCGACCTCTAAGGCTGGCTGGGCCCGAAGCTGCCCAAGGAGCCAATCAATTTCGTTTTCCATGAATCCCAGCCGGTGCATACCGGTGTCGAGCTTTAGGTGTACGGCGGGAGCCGCACCGTTATCCGGGTGCTGGTTGAGGTAGTCGAGCCAGTCGGTCAGGATGCGGCGGCTGTACAACTCAGGTTCCAGAGTATACTGTACCAGGGTGTCGAAGGTGGGGCGGGCCGGATTCATGACCATGATCGGGAGTGTGATTCCATTCTGACGCAAACTTACCCCTTCATCGGCGTAGGCCACCGCCAGGTAGTCGACCCGGTGGAACTGCAGCAGGTTAGCGACTTCGGCGCTGCCGCTTCCGTAGGCAAAGGCTTTTACCATAACCATTATCCTGGTTTGGGGTCCGGCCTTGGCGCGGTAGTAGTTGAGGTTGTGGGTGAGCGCGTCCAGGTTTATTTCCAGTACCGTACCGTGAACTTTCTGCTGAAGCCGGTTGATGATTTGTTCAAATGAAAAAGAACGGGCCCCTTTTACCAGTACTACACTCTCCGTCAGGGACGGAAAGGAGAACGCATTCAGAAAAGTAGCCGTATCTCCGTAAAATTCAGACGCCGGCAAGAGATGGAACAGCTGCTGGTTCTGCTGCATTTTTGGCCCGATTCCAATCAGCCGCTGGACGCCTTTCTCCAGCAGAAGCCGGGCAATCTGGCCGTATAGGTCCTGCTCGGGCTGGCCGGCCTGCAGTACATCCGACAGGATGACCACCTTATGGCTGCGGTGCTCCTGCTGCGCCAGAAAATTAAGGGCCATGGTCAGCCCCTGCAGGTCGTTGTTATAACTATCGTCAATAATGTAGCAGCGATTAATGCCTTCCTTGAGTTCCAGCCGCATGGAAACCGGCCTTAGCCGTTTGATTCGCTCCCGGATGGCATCCGGGGTCAGGCCCAGGTCAAGCAGGAATACCAGGCAGTGGAGGAGGTTTTCGAGGGAAGCCTCATCCCGGAAATGGCTGGTGAATGTATGCTCGCCCAAGGTACCCATTAGCTGAATAAGTACTCCTTCCGGACCGGGCGTAAGCTGTACCTGTACATCGGACGGACCGCCCGCCGTGGCGGCGGAGGTCGCCCAGGTCAGGGTTTGCAGGCCCGGATTGACGGAGCTAAGAATCAGGCGTACTTCTTCGTCAATTGCGGTATAGTCTTTTCGGTAAATCAGCTTGTCAGCTTTGGTAAACAGGCGTAGTTTCTCCGTTATTTTTTGCTTTTGACTGCGAAAGCCCTCATCATGAGCGGTACCAATGTTGGTAAATAGGCCGACAGTAGGCTGAATAACGGGCTGCAGGTACTCCATCTCGTGCGGCCGGGAAATACCCGCCTCAAACAAGGCAATCGTATGCTTTTCGTTCAGCAGCCACACCGAAAGCGGCACCCCTACCTGCGAATTATAGCTTTTGGGACTGGCCACTACGTAGTGATCCGGCATCAGTAGCTGGGTCAGCCATTCTTTCACAATGGTTTTTCCGTTGCTGCCCGTTATGCCAACTACGGGTATTGTGTGCTGGGCCCTACGCTGCGCGGCCAGGTACTGTAAAGCCCGCAGGGCACTGGGTACTGCCCATACCGTGGCGTCGGGCCAGGTTTCTATTTCCGCTTTTAATGCGGCGGGTACAGCTTCCTGCTCCACCACAAATTCCCGCACGCCCCGCTGGTACAGGTCCGCTACGAACAGGTGGCCGTCGTGCCGCTCACCCCGGATGGCAAAAAAAAGGGTTTGTTCGGGGAAGCTAAGCTGGCGACTATCGGTAAGCAAGTGCTGAGCCGAGGTCCGGATGTGGGAAGGGGTAGTTTCAATAAGACGCATGGGTACCTGTTATTTACTACCGGCAAAGGTATTGATTTCCTTTGCCCGCTACATCCATTTCCGCCACCTAAAGTATACCACCAAGACAATGGTAACTAAAATCATAATACCCCATACCACAAAGTACCCGTAGCGGGTAGTCAATTCGGGCATGTTTTCAAAGTTCATCCCGTACACCCCGACTATAAAAGTAAGGGGCATAAAAATGGCTGAAAATATAGTCAGCGTTTTCATGACTGAATTCATACGGTTACTGAGCGAAGACAGGTGTACGTCGACCAGGCTGGCGAGGAGTTCGCGGTAGGAATCAATGGTTTCAATCACCTGCATACTATGGTCATGGAGGTCGCGCAGGTAGGGCGTGACGTCGCGGGTGATCAGTGGATTATCGTCCCGCAAGAGCTGGGCTATTATTTCGCGCAGGGGCCAAACCAGGCGCCGGAACAAGGTTAGCTCCCGCTTTAAAGCGTATAGTTCAGGCAGTGAGAACTTCGGGGAGCCATTGATGATCTGGTCTTCCATTTGGTCGAGTTTGTCACCTATTTTTTCCAGAATCAGAAAATAGTTGTCCACGATAATGTCCAGAAGGGCGTACAGCAGGTAGTCGGCACCGTAGCGACGGGTCTTCCCGACCGATGCTTTCAGGCGCTCAATAACGGGCACAAATATATCGCCCGTGCGTTCTTCCTGAAAAGAAAGCAGGTACCGGTTGCCCAGAACAAAACTTACGTGCTCCGCATTCAGGCACAAGGGCTCTTCTTCTTCAACGTGCAGCATTTTGAGGGTAATGAACAGGTTACCTCCATCGTAGTGTTCGAGCTTTGGTTTTTGCTCCGTATTCATGACATCTTCGAGCAGCAGCGGATGCAGTCGAAAGAGCTGCCCCAACTTCCCTATTACATGGCTTTCATGGATACCATCCACGTCAATCCAGGTGATATAAGGGTCTTTGTTTAGTTGGTCAGGAGCACAGGCAGCAATGTTTCTTACAACTTCTTCCCGGTGAAAACGGGCATTAAAATCAACTCTTTTTATCTCTGTTTTCAGCTCGATTTCCGGGCCTACATAGGTGAGGGTACCCGGTGATGTAAGCAGGTTTTTTCGGTTGGAACGCTGACGACGTTTAGACATAGAAAAAATATATTTTATACAATAGTTTTTGTTCAGGAAAACTTCTACCATTGTACCCGTTAAACCTAATCTAAATACCAACACTCTCCTTATGAAAAAAGTGATTTATTCTGCCCTCGTTATTGGTTTTTCATTTTCGATGACCAGCTGTGCAACTCTTTTTGGTGGCAAAGTAGCTGATTGTCAGCGTATCAAGCCTAAGGAAGGTCAGCCTCAGCGGCAAGTACGCGTAGGTGCATTAGTGGCTGACATTTTACTCTTTGCGCCAGCGGCCATTATTGATTTCGCAACCGGTGCCATTTACAAACCTTGTGCAACAAAAACCGTTACCGGGGATGTGAATGCTACTACGCCTTCGGTTGCTACCGCAAAACCAGCAACTACTTCGGGCAATTAATCCGCAGGTAGAATGACACAAAAGCGGCTTCTGCATCAGAAGCCGCTTTTATATTTTTAGCCTTACAGTCTATCGTCATCTTTTAGGTGGTACACCAGTATGGGTACATGGGTATTCACAACCAGTTTTTTGGTAACACTGGGGTTAGTGATATAGGCTTCAATAAATGACCGCTCCCGCGCCGACACAATCAGCAGGTCAGCTTGTACCTCGTCACAATAGGCTTCAATGCCATCCAGGACCGAGTCGGCTTCTCTAATGACAAAGCTTGCCTTAGGTACGTCAAATTTTGACCGTATTTCATCAATATACTGCCGGTCCGGCTGAATGTTGGGCTGCACGGCCCCCACAATTTTTAAAAAGGTCAGGCGTGCGCCCCACTCATTTACGTTTTTGAATACCCGATGCAGTATAGGAATTTCATCGTGTTCCAGCTGGGTAGCGTATACAATTTCCCGGAGGGCTTTGGGCTTGGCCTGGGGAGGTACTATCATGACCGGACAAGGAGCCTCCAGGGCTACCTTGGTAGTAGAACTCCCGATTAATTTGTCCAGAAAACCACCCGTACCCGTTCTTCCCATCACTACCATAGTGGGCCGGTACTGCTCAATGGTATCAAATACGGCCGGATGGATTCCTCCAATGGCCCAGATACCCTCGGCTTCGTAGCCTTCATTCCGGGCCTGCGCCACGTACTCCTCTAACCGTTGGCGAAAGGCATCTTCGGCCTCCGTCGGGACGGGCAGTACCCCAACGCCGGATGGTACCGTCATGTCGGGAATATAGGGTTGGTAGGCGTGTAAAATAAGGAGCCTGGCTTCGCCTTTGGTACCCACCAGTTTGGCGGCAGCCAGGGCCCGGTCGGCATTTTCCGAGAAATCAATGGGGATAAGAATCTTTTTCATGGGTTGGATGAGTGTATGTTCAGAGCGTCAAGTTAGGGGAATATCCAGTAATACAGTCAAACTGATCTGACAAGTATTCCCTCTACTCTGAAAAAAGGGTAAAATAGCATGCCAGCAGGGGCTATGCCGCTAGCGGGTTTGCGCTGCTTTCCTACTCCTGCTCCCCTAATTTTACAAAGGCAATGTTTCGTTTCAACCCTTCCAGTTTGGTGCGTTTTACGGGCGAGTACCTAAATACTTCTTTGAAGACTTCTTCCGTAATTTCCTCCCAATCTTTCCTGGAAAAATGGGCCAGCTCCGGAGAAAGGTTGAACTCGGGCGTCTGGTGGGGGCGGGCGAAGCGGTTCCAGGGGCAAACATCCTGGCAAATGTCGCAACCGAAGACCCAGTTGTCAAACTGGCCGCGTACGTCGTCGGGTATGGCTTCTTTGAGTTCAATGGTAAAGTAGCTGATGCACTTGCTGCCGTCTACCACGTAGGGCTCGGTGATGGCCCCGGTAGGGCAGGCATCCACGCAGCGGGTACAGGTACCACAGTAGTCTTTGACGGGGCCGTCCGGTGCGAGGTCCAGGTCCAGAATTAATTCTCCTATAAAAAAGAAACTACCCATGTCGCGGTTGAGCAGATTGGTGTGCTTGCCCACCCAGCCCAGCCCGCTGCGGGCCGCCCATACTTTGTCCATGACGGGGGCGGAGTCCACAAAGGCCCGGCCGCCCACCTCGCCTACCTCTTCCCGCAGGGCATTCAGGAGCGCCTTGAGTTTATCTTTAAGTACGTAATGGTAGTCGGTACCGTAGGCGTATTTGGAAATTTTATAGTCGTCTTCGTTGTTAGAGAGCTGTTGTTCGGGATAGTAGTTAAGCAATACCGTCACCACCGACCGCGCCCCGTCTACCAGTTTACGCGGGTCAAGGCGTTTGTCGAAGTGGTTGGCCATCCAGGCCATCTGGCCGTGGTAGTTGCGCGAAAGCCATTCTTCCAGACGGGGGGCTTCCTCTTCCAGAAACCCGGCTTTGGAAATACCACAGTAGTCGAAGCCCAGCTCAAGAGCTTTGGCTTTCAGGAACTGACTTCGCTGCTGGTTGGTAAGGTCTTCGGTAGTCATACCCCAAAGGTACGAATCAGGGAGGCCTTTTAGTGTCAAGATGTCAGTATTTGTGCGCTGGCAAACAAATTTAGGAGTATACTTGCTGAATAAAAGAATTAAAGTACCAGTCAATTATGTCGGAAAATACACAGAATAACCAGGAAACCCCCGCCGAAGAGCCCGAGTTGGAAAAGGTAACTGACAACGAGGCGGAGGAGCAGATTACAGCAGAAGCTCAGGCGGCAGATCCCGTTGAGGAATTGAAAATAGAAGTAGCTGAATTAAAAGATAAGTACATCCGGCTCTACGCCGATTTTGAAAATTTCCGTCGCCGGACCGCCAAAGAAAAGCTGGATCTGATTGCCAACGCCAACGCTGACCTGATGCGGTCGATTCTGCCGGTGGTAGATGACTTTGAGCGGGCCAAGCAGTCCTTTGACACCACTACTGAAGTGGAACCGTTAAAGGAGGGAGTGGACCTGATATACACTAAGTTTTTCAAACTGCTGGAAAACAAAGGACTAAAACCGATGGAAGCCAAAGGTCAGGCGTTTGACGCCGAGCTGCACGAGTCGGTGACGCAGTTTCCGGCCCCCACCGAAGACCTGAAGGGTAAGGTAGTGGATGAAATTGAGAAAGGGTACTACCTCAACGATAAGGTACTACGGTACGCCAAGGTGGTAGTAGGTGCCTGAAGGCCTTCTTCCTCTGGTTGGAGGAGTATACAAAATAAAATTTTAAAGCTGTTGGCTTACAACTAGTCAACCCGTGATCCAAAACAATGGCACAAAAAAGAGATTACTACGAGATACTTGGGGTAGACCGTGGCGCAGCGGCAGACGATATCAAGAAGGCTTACCGCAAGTTGGCCATAAAGTTTCACCCCGATAAAAATCCGGATGATCCTACCGCCGAGGACAAATTCAAGGAGGCCGCCGAAGCCTACAGTATACTGAGCGACGAAGACAAACGCCGTCGTTACGACCAGTTCGGCCACGCCGGAGTGGGTGGTGCCAGCGGTGGTGGAGGCGCCTACGGAGCCGGTGGATTTACCATGGAAGATATTTTCTCACAGTTCGGGGATATCTTCGGCGGCGATGGCAGTCCTTTCGGGGATATTTTCGGTGGTCGTGCTACCGGCGGTGGCGGACGCCGGGTGCGCCGGGGCTCTGACCTGCGGATAAAACTAAAACTGGATCTGCAGGAAGTTGCCAACGGTGTTGAGAAGAAAATTAAGGTAAAGCGCCACGTGTCCTGCACGACCTGCGGGGGCAACGGGGCCAAGCACGGTACGGCCCTTACTACCTGTACTACCTGTAACGGAATAGGCCAGGTACGTAAGGTAGTTAATACCATGTTGGGGCAGATGGTGTCTACCAATACCTGCCCTACCTGTAACGGTGATGGTAAGATTATCAGCGAGCGCTGCGAGGTATGCGCGGGCGAAGGACGCCTCCTGCAGGACGACCTCATTGCGCTCAACATACCGGGGGGCGTGGCAGATGGTATGCAACTTTCCATGTCGAGCAAAGGGAACGTACCGCCCCGTGGCGGCGTTGCCGGTGACCTGCTGATTGTGATTGAAGAGGAGGAAGACGAGTTCCTGAAGCGCGATGGCAACAACGTGGTGTTTGATATGCACCTGAGCTTCGTGGATGCCGCCCTGGGTACTTCCATGGAGATTCCGACCATTGACGGAAAAGCCCGTATTACGGTAGATCCGGGAACGCAGGCGGGAAAAATCCTGCGCCTCAAGGGCAAAGGTATCAAAGACCTCAACGGCTACGGCAAAGGCGACCAACTGGTGCACGTGAACGTCTGGACTCCGCAGCAGCTTTCGCCTGAGGAGCGGGCCACGCTCGAAAAACTACGTACTTCGCCCAACTTCCAACCCAAGCCGGGTAAGAACGAGAAAGGCTTCTTTGATAAAATGAAAGACTTCTTCCATTAATCAGGCACTGATTTGGAATTGAAAATAATAAAGCATAAAAAAGCCCTGACAGTTGCTGTCAGGGCTTTTTTATGGATACCGGATGAGAAACGGGGACTATTGCCCCATTACGTTGAGCCCGGAGAGGTGTTTCTGGAAAATAGCCTCGTACTTCGTAGTAGCCTGTGTCTGATTTGACTCGCGGCAGGCGGTCACAATGGTTTGCAGGATGTAGAGGTCAATGTTGGCATCGCGCTGATTGGCCGAGCCGTGGTTCCGGACGAAGGTAAGATTTTCGTCGGCTCGTTGGGCCATAGTATCGGCTATCTCAAGGGCCTGCTTCGCATTGCCTATCTGGAAGAGCGGACGAATGTAGTTAGCCGATATCTGGTCGTACGGTATACTCCGGTCCGGCATAGTTGTCAGGCTTCTTTCCATGGCCTTTTTGGCCTCTTCTATCTTATTCTCCGACAGCAGTTGCCCCACCAGTCGCAGGAAGGAAATACGGGCGGTGAATACCGGCGAGCCCAGGTAGGTATTATCATAGTAAACATCCGGGTTGTCAAGCTCACGCCAGAACATATTGTTCATCATGTTTTTGTACATGATGTCGGAGTTGACGTAGCCATCCGTAGCGCCGGGTACCCGTACGGGCAGCAAACGGAAAGCGTAACCTTCCAACTGCATATACTCCTTCAGGTTGAGGTAGTTGGAACCCGCCAGTGTAGACGAGAAATAAATCGGACGCTTCCAGTCGTTGGTAGCTATTATATCCAGCATAATAAGGTCCGACTTGTACAGGTCGCGGTTACCGATGGTCCAGCTGATAGAATCGCGTACAAAGGGGACGTAGTCTTCCTTGACAATATTCATCCGGCGCACTTCCTCCACATTGACCGGCAAAAACAAGACCGACGAAGGCAGAATGGAAGTCATATCGCCGCTGGTAAGCGGTACCTGAATGGCTTTGTTTTCCTGCTTCACCAGGTTCATGTACTCTTTCAGGTTAATTCCACCTTTTACACCGGGTATTTCGTAGAATGGAATAATGTCATTCTTACCAAAGGCGTAGTTGTTGGGCTCCAGGGAAATGGGAAGCGGCTCCGACTCGTAGGTCTGGCGTTTCATCTGGTTAATGTACCAGTCGGTACCCAGCAGGCTCAGGTTACAAACCCGGACGTCGGTCCGGAAGCCTTCTACCTCCTGTACGTACCAGAGCGGGAAAGTATCGTTATCACCACCCGTAAATAGGATGGCGTTGGGCGCGCAGGAGTTGAGCAGGTTCCGGGCAAAGTCTACCGAGTGGTAGCGGTTGCTGCGGTCGTGGTTGTCCCAGCCTTTTACGCCCATGATTACGGGTACGGCCAGTCCCAGCAAGCCAGCTACCGCTACGCGGGGGGTACTGTTTTTAAGTACGCCCATTAACCCCTCGGCAATAGAAATAACCCCAAAGCCAATCCAGATACAGAAGATATAAAACGACCCTACATAGATATAGTCCCGCTCGCGGGGCTCAACCGGCGGCGAGTTGAGGTATACTACCAGGGCTACGCCCGTCAGCAGAAACAGCAGACCCAGTACCAGCAGGTCGCGGCGGCGGCGGAAGTACTGAATTACAATGCCCAGCAGACCCAGAATAAAGGGCAGCATAAAGAAATTGTCGTGCGCCTTGTTATTAGCAACATGGGAAGGATAGTCTTTGGCTACGTCCCAGGGGAGCAGATTACCCGCGCCTTCTTCGTCACTTTCACGACCCACAAAGTTCCAGAGGAAGTACCTCCAGTACATGTGGCCAATCTGGTGGGAGAACATAAAGCTCAGGTTATGAGCCATGGTAGGTTTTTGTCCTTCGGCCAGCCCCGTCATTTCGCGGTACAGCTGCGGGTGGTTGCCTTGAGTACTGTACATGCGGGGCAGCAGTACGCTGGCTCCGGGCTCATAATCGTACTCGGGGCGGTAGTCATATACCACGTACTTGCCGTTTTGCCGGCGGTACATAGGCTCACCCCGCTTCTGGCTGATTGGCCGGGAAACGAAGGTAGGCCCGTAGAGCAGCGGACGACTTCCGTACTGCTCCCGCTTCAGGTAGGATACAAAGCTAAGTACGCCGTCCGGGTTATTTTCGTTAATGGGCGGGTTATAGTTGGCTCTTACCAGTACCATCAGGTAGCAGGAGTAACCAATAAGGACGAAAGCCAGCGACAAAAGAGCCACGTTGAGGGTAGTCTTGTCTTTTTTCTCAGAATAACGAATTCCCCACACCAACGCACCCAGGAACAGAATAACAAAGAATATTACCCCGGACGTAAAGGGCAGACCGAGCGTATTGACAAAGAATATTTCAAAGCGTCCCGCCATGCTGGGCAAACCGGGAATAATACCCGAATTAATAATTCCCAGTACCACCAATCCGGCTATAAAGGCAAGTATACCCCCAAACAGGTTGATATTTTTGTATTTCTTGAAGTAGTACACCAGGGCCAGCGCCGGCAGGGTAACCAGGTTCAAGAGGTGGACGCCAATGGAAAGACCTACCAGGTAGGCGATAAAAATGAGCCAGCGGTTTTCGGCGGCTTCATCCTCAATACGCTCCCATTTAAATACCGCCCAGATAACTATGGCGGTAAAGAATGACGACAAACCGTACACTTCGGCTTCTACGGCCGAAAACCAGAACGAGTCGGACCAGGTGTAGGCCAGTGCCCCAACCGCACCCGCTCCCACGAGCAGAATGGTATCGGCCATGGTAAGGTCAGCATCGGGTCGGCCCAGGATTTTGCGCCCCAGCAGGGTAATGGTCCAGAACAGAAACAGTATGGTAAAAGCACTACTCACCACCGACACCATATTGATCCAGAAAGCCACGTCATTCAGGTCGCCGAAGGCAAACAGGGAAAATAGCCGCCCAACCATCAGGAACAGGGGAGCTCCGGGGGGGTGAGGTACCTGTAGTTTAAATGCGCAGGCGATAAATTCCCCGGCGTCCCAGAAACTGGCCGTGGGCTCAACGGTAATAGCGTAAGTGAGTAAAGCAATCGCGAATACAATCCAACCGGTAAGGTTGTTGTAACGGGTGAAAGAAGTCATGTACTAGTAGGTTTCAGTTATTTAGGGCCCTCAAAGTAGAGATAAAAATGACCGCCTGTGCCAGCGGCTACAAGGAGAGCCGGTTCAAAATTAGCAAAATAACCACAACCATCTCTTTCGGGCTGTCTTAAAAAGTGTTAAAGGTTAGCAGAACGTGGTTTAAACGGCCTGCAAGGAAGGTACTTAGCCGACTGCCGGTGGCGAAAAAGGATACAAAAAAGACCCACCTTGAAGCGGGTCTTTTCGGATGAAGTAATAACCGCCGGAACGGGTTAGGCCCGGTAAAAAATCCATTTTGCCAGCTCCTTGTACGATACCTTTTTGCCGTACATGAGTATACCTACCCGGTAAATACGGGCCGCCAGCCAGGTAGTACCCATAAAGCCAAGTACCAGCAGTACCATGGAGAGGGCCAGCTGCCAGGCGGGTACCCCAAAGGGTATCCGTACCATCATGATAATTGGCGAGGTAAACGGAATGATGGAAGTCCAGAAAGCCAGGCTACCATCGGGATCACGGAGGACAAACTGGGCAAATACAAAAGAGAAAATAATGGGTAGGGTAATCGGGAGCATAAACTGTTGCGTATCCGCGTCGTTGTCCACGGCCGCGCCAACGGCCCCAAAGAGCGCACTGTACAGCAGGTACCCGCCTAAAAAATAAAACAGGAAGCACGAGATAATCAGGGGGAGGTTCAGGCTGTTAATAGCTGAAAGTACCTCACTAACCGGATTGGCCGGCCCCGCACTGGCCTGCATGGAGGCAGCGGGCATATCTTTCCGGATTTCCTGTACCTGTTGTTCAATTTGTTTCGGGTCCTTCGGGATTTTATCGCCCATGAACGCGCCCGCCGCCGAGGTCAGGGCCACCGTCAGCAAAATCCAGAGGACAAACTGGGTTAGGCCTACTAGGGCCACCCCGATAATTTTTCCCATCATAAGCTGAAACGGCTTTACCGACGAAATGATAACCTCCACAATCCGGCTGGTTTTTTCTTCGGTTACGCCGCGCATAACCTGGGTACCGTACACAAAGACAGAAATATAAATCAGGAAGGCACAAATACCCCCGATGGCGGTGGCTGCTCCCGAACTACTGCTTTTTTCGCCTTCCTCGCTGAGGCTGATGGTTTCGGACGAGACATTTACCCGCGAGTCTTCCAGGATGCGGCGGGTTATGCCGGCTTCGGTCAGTTTTATATCTTCAATCTGTTTTTCAATGACCTTTTCAATATCCGACTGCAGTTCCAGGCTTACGTTCTTGGGCGCGTAAATCTTTACATTCTTGGGGTTGTCCATGACGTCCGCCGGTATGTACACCAGCGCCGTGGCCTGGCTGGTCTTCAGGGTATTTTTGGCGGAATCCAGCGAAGAGGTAAGGTAGTTGAAATTAATCGTTTTGGAGTTCTGGAACTGGCCGGCAAAAAGACCGCTCTTGTCAAGTACCTGAACGGTTTTGGTTTCGACCGAACCCACTGCCACCCAGATAACGACCGCATAGAAACCCACAAACAGGAGCGGAGCCAGGAAGGTCATAATCAGAAAGGATTTCTTTTTGACCCTGACCATGTATTCACGCTGAATAACGAGTAGTATATTTTTCATTTTAAGGCAGTATGCTTTAGACTATATGCTGTAAGCTTTATTCTAGTTTAAACTCATAGACTATGAACTCATAAACTCTCTCATTACGCTTCGGGTACTTCATTGACCGCCCGCATAAACACGTCGTTCATGGTAGGAATGTTTTCGCCAAAGGCGCGTACTTCCACCTGACTGATAAGGTCCTGAATCAACTGGTTGGCCGTAATGCCTTCCGAAAGCTGGATGTCCGTTCGCTGAAAACCCGGCTCTATTTCCCGCGATGACCTCAGCGTATACCGCTCGGCCAGCCCGTTCAGCTCGCCGCGGTACTCCACAAAGTAGGTATTGGTCTTGAATTGCTCTTTAATCTGCTTTTTGGGGCCGTCAAGTACCTTTTTGGAACGATTGATCAGGGCAATATAGTCACAGAGTTCCTCTACGGTTTCCATACGGTGGGTAGAGAATATAACCGTACTGCCCCGTTGGCGAAGTTCCAGTATCTCGTCTCGAATGAGGTTGGCATTGATGGGGTCAAAGCCCGAAAATGGCTCATCCAGGATAATGAGGTCGGGCTCGTGCAAAACCGTCGAAACAAACTGTACCTTCTGCTGCATACCCTTGGACAGGTCCGATACGTTTTTGTCCCACCAGGTTTTGATGTCAAACTTTATGAACCAGCCTTTCAGTTTCTCCATGGCCTGCTGCTTCGACAGTCCTTTCAACTGGGCCAGGTAAAGGAGCTGGTCGCCCACCTTCATTTTTTTGTAGAGTCCGCGCTCTTCGGGCAGGTACCCGATCCGGGCAATGTGATTTTGGTTGAGGGGCTTTCCGTCGAACAACACATGGCCGCTGTCGGGACCGGTAATTTGGTTAATTATCCGGATAAGCGACGTTTTGCCCGCGCCATTAGGGCCCAGAAGTCCAAAAATAGAGCCGCGGGGAATAGAAATACTCACATCGTCAAGGGCGCGGTGATTGGCGTACTCCTTTACAATGTTGTGCGTTTCAAGAATATTCATACGATAGTTGTAGGGGTGAATAAGGCCTGATGAGCGGAATATCAGAAGTTCCGCCGACAGGTACTCTTGGTACTCTTCAAAGTTGCAAAGAAGCGCCCCCTTACACAACTTTATACGGATAAATAACCTGCCGGGCGGATGAGTGGCTTAAAAAAGGACTGAGTGGGACCAAGCTGAAAATAAGGACCAAGCTAACTGCCAAACTTCTCTTTAAGAATAGCCTTTACCTCCTGGTATTCAAGTTTCGGCTCAATAATAATAGTACCCTCCTTGTTTATTGCGCCCCAATTATCTTTTTCCTTTATAAGGGCATAGCCGTTGCTGAAGTCTTCACAGTAATCAAACTGAATCGGGATAGCGACCTTACCATTTGGATAAATAAACCCAAACTTGTTGCCAATTCTGGCTTTGGCAACACCTTCGGTGAGTTTTCCGAATACCATATACTCAAAACCAGTGAGCTGTTCACCCCGCTTATTGAAGAGAGCCTGGTTAGTACCCTGGACTCTTTTCGATAATACAATCAGGCTGTCATTCATCCAGTCTAAGTACTCATACTTGCAAGGAATCAGAGCTTTTCCGTTGCTGTCGAGCAGGCCGTGGAAGCTTCTTACAGAACGTACATCGCCAGTAGGGCTTTTTTCTATGATGCTATCCTGCTTCGTAGTTACAATGTAGGTATCCTGGCGTTTTATAATGTAGCTGTACTCCGCGGGTATTATTACTTTTTCATCTCTGGTTATGACTCCCATAGTGTATTCACCAAAGTACTTGGTTCTATAACCGAATAAGAGTTCGGATGTATTCAGCGGTTGTAAAAACTGATACCTGAAAGAAACTACCTGTTTGTTGTTCTGGTCAATCGCTCCTAAACTCCCATTTTTGGCAACAATGGCCATTTCATAAATAAACCTTGAAGCATACTGATACTGAGGCTCAATTTTTATCACTCCCTGCGAGTCTTTATATCCCCAAAGAGTGTCAGCACGAAATGGTAGTAAATCCTGCGATTGGCAATTAAGAAAGATAAGTGTTATGAGAAATACTAAAATGATATACCTCATACTTGTTGACTACTCTCTACGTAATAAAGCATTTGCTGGTGCCGCTTAAACAAACTTTCTGATGCTCATCATATACCCTAAGTGCAACCCTTCGTGGTAGTTATTAAATTCAAGTGCGTCTTCCAGCGAAGCCAAATGAAATCCAGTCACGGTCGTTCTTTCGTTATAGGTATCGAACTTCTCACTCTTTAAATCTTCCTCCGTCTGCTCAATAAGGGAAGTTAACAGGGATTTCAGCTCATTGATTTCTTCTTCTGATACAGGTCTGGTTGGCTTGGTACCAGGTTTATAAAGGTCTACCAAATCGTCAGCTATATACATGGGCAGGTTGGAGCCTCTGTATACCAGGGATTGCTGCGCTACTATGATATGCCCAATGTTCCAGATGAGGTTGTTACTAAAGCCATTGGGTACTTTATTTAGCTGCTCTACTGAGTAGTTGTCAAAAAAGTCCAGGTAGAGCTTCCGGCTGGTTTTCCAGGTTTTCAATATTGTTTCCATTCGTTCTTCAGATGTTTTTCGTAGCCTTTTAAGAAGGCTAGTTTTAGGGTTTTATCATTCAACCGGGAATGCCGATCCTGCTTTGGCGGTTTTACCCGTTTCTGCGGCTAAATGTAGGAATGATACAAATAAAAATAAGGCGGATATGAAAATTTTAAGATGGTAGCAGGTTGTCAGCCCAGGTGAATAGACGGCTATAAAAGCGCGGATGACCGGGGACGGTCGTGCGGGTAGCTTTTTGAAAGGCCACGGTAGTGAGCGAGGTGAAGTACCTATGGAAAGGTAGCCTTGGGGTAAACAAGCGGATGGAGAGAAGCAGGGAATGAAGGGTTCGGGCGCTGCCCGAACCCTTCAAAGATCAGGCGTACTTGTTGCGAATCTGGAAAAGTACCCAGAAACCAATGGCACCGCCAATGAGCAGGCTCAAAATGTTGAGCTGGATAAGGCTACCGAGCAGATTTAACAACAACGCGTAGTAGAGGAGCCGCCAGCCCTGAATCTGGCGGTTCCGCAGGGGTGAAAACGCCATCAGGTATATAATAAGTACCAGGGCGGTAAGTACTATACCTACCCAAAACATTCCGGTACCTCCGTAGGCTACTACCCCCAGGCCCAGAGCGGCCGAGCCCATTCCGAAGGCCGTCAATAACCCCAGTAACCCGATTATGGCCGCGACCAGCATCAGGTACGGTCCGTACTTGACCAGAAATTCTTTGACTTCCTCCGGGAAATCCGGGAATTTGCCCAGAAAAATAGGTTCCAGTTCTTTTTCGAGCAGCAGTTTTTGTTCCATACAAGAGCAAAGGTTTAAGGATAAATGAAGAGAGCAGATTTTCAAGAAAGCTATAACTTTTCCGTCAGATAGTCAATAGATTAGGGTGTAGGCTGGCATATTATTTTGTTAAAGCCGCCGCCTGAACGGGGGAGGCAGTGGGCTTAAATGAGGGATTTTGCCCATTTTTAGCTATGTTTAGTGGTACTTAGTAACTCAATAGAGTCTGTTTTTAATTCTTATAACCCAGTAAGCGCAGCATTTTCTCTCTCTCCTTATGAAACGTTTAGCCCTCCATTGGCAAATCCTGATTGGCATGGCGGCCGGTATCGCTGCCGGTTATTTTCTTTCATCATTTAGCTGGGGTACTCAGTTTGTGATTAACTGGATCAAGCCCTTTGGTACTATCTTCATCAACCTTTTGAAGCTGATCGCCATTCCGCTTATCGTGGCGTCCCTGATTAAGGGTGTCTCGGATCTGGAAGATATCCGGCAGCTATCCCGACTGGGTACCCGTACCCTGGGGTTTTATATATTTTCTACGGTCATTGCTATCACCATCGGGTTGCTTATCGTTAATCTGGTCAATCCGGGTAGTTTGATCCAGGAGTCAACCCGAACGGAACTGATGACCAGTTTTGGTACGAGCGCCGGACAAAGCATGTCAGTGGCCGAAGCCGGCAAAAACCGCGGCCCACTCAGTGCCCTGGTAGACGTAGTACCCGACAATATTATTGGGGCGGCGGGCTCTAATGGTAACATGCTGCAGGTTATCTTCTTCGTGGTATTTTTTGGGATTGGGCTTATCCTTATCGCCCCCGAAAAGGCTGAACCCGTAAAGCGTTTTTTTGAAGGGGTCAATGAGGTTATTCTCAAAATGATCGACCTGATTATGCTGATTGCCCCCATCGGAGTTTTTGCCCTGCTGGCGGCCCTGGTGGCTGAGTCGCCCTCACCCGATATTTTTAAAGCCCTGGGGGTATACGCCCTCACGGTACTGAGCGGTTTGGCCATCCTGATTTTTCTGTTTTACCCCCTGCTGGTACGCTTCTTCGCCGGGATTTCCTACGGTGATTTTTTCAGAGGGATTGGTCCGGCCCAGCTACTGGCCTTCTCCACGAGTTCCAGCGCGGCCACCCTTCCCGTAACCATGGAGCGGGTGGAAGAGCATATTGGGGTCGAAAAGGAAGTGACGTCTTTTGTCCTGCCGGTTGGGGCTACCATCAACATGGACGGTACCAGCCTGTATCAGGCGGTAGCGGCGGTTTTTATATCGCAGGCTTTCGGAGACGATGTTACCATTGGGGAGCAGCTCACCATTGTACTGACCGCCCTGCTGGCTTCCATCGGGACCGCCGCCGTACCCGGAGCCGGCATCCTGATGCTGGTTATTGTTCTGGAGTCCATTGGAGTCAATCCGGCCGGTATTGCTTTGATTCTGGCCATTGACCGGCCGCTTGATATGTGCCGTACCGTAGTCAACGTGACCAGCGACGCTACAGTTGCCATAGTGGTAGGGAAAAGCCTGGGCAAACTTACCGCGCCCCGGCCTAAAAACTGGGATGATAATTTCTAAAAGGAAATTGCCCGTTTAATTGCACTATTTTGTATTTAAGTAGGCTTCGTTAACTAATTGTTAGTAAGGGGCGGGGGAGGCTATTTTTTAATTCCGTATTTTTTCTATGTTTGCTTTTTATAATAGTAAAAACAGCCCCCTTTACTAATCGTATGAAGAAGAATTTAGCGCTCTTTAATTGGGTAATGATCACGGTGGCCGCTCTGGCTACCGTACTAAGTGAATACGGGATATTAGTACTTCCGGACGGGCTGTTACTCACGGTACGCTGGCTGGCGCTGGCGGGCCTGCTGGTTTATGCCTTTATCCGGCAAAACCTCACTACTTCTATTCTGGTGGCCATGCTGGTCGGGACCGAGATAGGCTACGACTTTCCCGAACTGGCTACCAATCTGCGGTTCCTGCGACAGATATTCCTGCAGATGATCAAGACCATCATTGCGCCGCTGCTGTTTGCTACGCTGGTAGCGGGTATCGCCGGTCACTCCGACCTCAAGCAGGTGGGACGCATGGGCTGGAAGTCGCTGCTGTACTTCGAAGTAGTTACAACCATTGCGTTATTCATCGGACTTGTATTTGCCAACTGGTTCAAGCCGGGTGAAGGTATTATTCCGCCGGCCGCGCTCAACGAAGCCTTACCTAAAGTAGAGTCTCAAAACTGGCAGAGTATTATTACCCACGCTTTCCCGGAAAATATTGCGAAGTCCATCTACAACGGGGAAGTACTTCAGATCGTAATTTTCAGTGTGATTTTTGGGGTGAGCCTGGCCCTGCTGCCGGAGGAGAAAAAACGCAAGTTTGTGGGGGGGGTAGAACTGCTGGCCGAGGTCATGTTCAAATTCACCAAAATTATCATGCTGTTTGCGCCCATCGGGGTAGGAGCGGCCATCGCCGAAACCGTTGGCCACATGGGTATTGACGTACTTAAAAATCTGGCCATGCTGCTGGCTACGCTGTACTGTGCGCTATTGGCCTTTCTGGGGCTGGTGCTGGTACCGGTGGCGCTTTTCGCCCGTATTCCTATCCTGAAATTTGCCAAAAACATTGCAGAACCGGTGTCCATTGCCTTTGCTACCACCAGTTCGGAGTCGGCTCTGCCCAAGGCTATGGAACGGATGGAGAAGTTTGGGGTACCGCGTCAGATTGTTTCCTTCGTGATGCCTACCGGCTACAGCTTCAACCTGGACGGCTCTACACTGTACCTGGCGCTCGCTACCATTTTTGTAGCGCAGGCGTCGGGTACCGATTTCCCAATAAGCCAGCAGATCGCCATGGTGTTCCTGCTCATGCTGACCAGTAAGGGGGTTGCGGGTATACCACGGGCTACGCTGGTCATTCTGCTGGGAGCCGTGGCTAATTTTGGCCTGCCGGAGTGGCCCGTACTGCTAATCATGGGAATTGACGAACTGATGGACATGGCCCGCACATCCGTTAACGTAATAGGAAACTGTTTGGCTACCGGCGTGGTAGCCCGCTGGGAAGGCGAACTGGACGATGCCAAAATGCAGGCCTCGGACCAGGTACCCGACGAAGGTGTGGTAGATGAACTACTGGAAGAAGAAACTACTTAAAGATTTTTTAAGTCTAACTTGGCTCTATCAATTGGTAACCGGTAGGTTATTGTAATCAGTAGAGAATACTCTTTTGTAAATGGGCTTTCGGTAGGCAAACTGTGCCCACAGGAAGGGGTATAACAGGTAGTCGAGGAATTCAAAGGGAGTACGAAACTCAATTTCATCGGCGATAACCGTACCGTTTTCCTCCCGAAGCATCCGGTGTTTGTGCTTCCAGTACTTTAGAAAGAAAGGCAGCTTGATGCCTTTGTCAATAAAAAATATCTCATCCTGAGTGGTTTCCTGCTCCACAATCAGACTGGTCCACTGCTGCCGGAAGAAGAGGAAATTCAGTTCCATACTAACCGTATCTCCCTTGTGGCTGCCGTCAAACCGGAGCAGACGCACGGGGGGGAACGGGGGGCTCAGTCGTTTAAATAAAGATTTATCAAAGCCTTCCCACACAGTTCGTATGGGAGCCGACACAGTTGTACGTAGTTCTAGTTTCATACTACCACAACCCATTGTTCCGGCTAAGAGTTTGCCCCTTCCAAAATAATTAACCATTTAGTTACTTCTGGGCCGGACTACCCGGGCGTCGGGGACGCATGGGGTTGGGCATGGGGGCCATCTGGTCATGGGGTGGGGCAGGAGCTGGGGGCT
This sequence comes from Telluribacter sp., assembly GCF_035998675.1. Classification (NCBI taxonomy): domain Bacteria; kingdom Pseudomonadati; phylum Bacteroidota; class Cytophagia; order Cytophagales; family Spirosomataceae; genus Telluribacter; species Telluribacter sp. The sequence continues at coordinate 902,757 of NZ_DASYHI010000020.1, read as the reverse complement.
CCATCGCATTGGGCATGGGGCCTACGCGCTTAGGCTTAAGAATAGGCATATTGTCCCAGTCAGAGTAGGTAATGTAACTAGAATCCTGCCGGTTGAGCCAGGGGCCCTGGCCCGGAGGTACTATATAGTACTTAGGCCCGGGTAGTGGGTCTTTGGGCTGAACTTTGGGAACCAAGTCCTGGGCCTGAGAAGTACCTCCCAGTAGCAATAGTATATATAGCGTAGCTATTTTCATGAAAAAATTCTTTTAGCTAAAGAGCCCCTTTTTTTGTGAATGTTGCATTTTCGACCTTTGAAAACTGTTATTTTGGACCAACGAAAATCAGGCTCTATTTTAAATAAAAAAATGTACACTATCTACGGCATTGCCAATTGTAATACGGTTAAAAAAGCCCTGACCTGGCTGGATGAGCAGGGGATCAGCTACCAGTTTCATGATTATAAAAAGAAGGGCCTCAACCGGGAGAAACTGGACGCCTGGCTTCAGCAGGAGCCCTGGGACAAGCTGGTGAACCGGGCGGGCATGACCTGGCGGCAACTCTCCGAACCCGAAAAAGCGGCAGCCGGTACCCCCGAAGGTGCTACCGAACTGATGCTTCAGAAAACCTCCGTGATAAAACGGCCCCTGCTGGAAGACGAACGGGGCAAGGTAGTAGCGCTTGGGTTTTCGGAGAAAGTATACGGAGAATTACTCAGTTAAGGAAGACTTTTCGGTGACCACTACTACTTTGCGGCCGTCAAATAAAGTGGTGGCAAAGAGGTACCTGTTACCGCCCTCTTTAATTTTCCATTTTTTTCGAAGTTCTGAGACCTGGGCCGGAAAGTTACGCAGGCTGATATTGGCTTTTCCTTCGGGTAAATGGGCGCGCAGGTCACGGGCATCGGGGCGGCAAACATCAATGACGGAAAAGCCCCGTCCGGGAAATTCCGGTAACCAACGGTCCGAGGTGTAAAGGTGGCTGTTGGGCGCTAACTTCGTCAGGTTAAACCGGCTGGCAATACTACGGAAGGCACCGGCTTTGAGCAGAGCGGCCTGGGGTTCGTACAGGTACCTGAGGGGTTCGCCGTAGTGTACTTCCGCCCTCGCTTCTTCGGTCCGGGTAAAGTCCAGGCCAGCCACCGGACTTCCCTTGTCGTTCAAAATACGTACCTTCAGAACAGGTTCCGGACCGGGCGCTCCATCGGTGCTGATCAGGTACAGGACTTCCTTGCATTCATTCTCCAACCCCACTATATGTACCTCTTTTACGCCCGGGAGCTCCTTCATGCTCAGGTCAATATCGAGCAGGGGAGAGGTCTTGATAAGTACCTGGGGCGAAGATTGAAGCAAAATAGGCAGGGCAGTTACTATATCGGGTGTACAATCGGCGAGGCGGACTACCTTGCGCTGCTGCTGGTCACGGCGGGCGGGGTCGGCGTAGATACAGTCGGCCCGGAGGGGCTGCTGGCGTAGTGCTTTGATGGCTTCTTCGTTCCGTACCGATATCCTGTCTGCCCCCAAGACTTTAAAATTATAACCGGCGGACTGAGCCACTTCGGTCTGCTGCTCAAAGTAGGTAGTATACTCAAACGACCGACTCATGTAGTAGCAGTCCACCCCCATGCCGCCGGTAATGTCTACCAGGTGGTTACCCGCTACCAGCCCGGCTTTGTAAAGGGCAGTAGCCTGGGAGGAGCCCTGCTCAACCGACAGCGGAGGCGGAAAGAGCAACTGCTCGTTCCGGTACCATTCGGGGAGCTTATATCGGGCTTTCTGGCGGGCAGCTATTTGCTTCACTACCCTGGGGAGGTCCAGGTCGGGCGAGGAACGGTTTTTCAGGAGCAGCGTGGCCACATCGTCCTGAATATGGTCCCGGACAAACTTTCGTTCGGTTTCGGTAAGGCCGGGGTTACCCTCTGCTTCGGATGGTGGAGTGCGAGTCATGTTTCAAAAATAGGGGGTGCCGGCCAAAGTAGTAGCCTACCGGGCCGGATTCAACCGGTAATTCTGCGCACAATCCCGTTCATTGCTAAATTTTACCGGTTTTTTGGAGAATTGATTTAAGAAGTTGGTCAAATGCGTCAGTATAAAAAGTGTATCTTCCCATTTTATTACCAGACTCATTCACTCAAAAAATCTTACTCCTACCCGTATGGATGAAAAAGTGCAGAAGGCACAACGCTATTGGAAAGAAAACCTGACGTACCTGGCCATATTGCTGGCCATCTGGTTTCTGGTCTCCTACGGGGCGGGAATCCTGTTTGCGGATGCGCTGAACCAGTTCCGGCTGGGTGGTTTCAAACTAGGCTTCTGGTTTGCTCAGCAAGGCTCCATTTACATCTTCGTGGTCCTGATATTCGTGTACGTGTACCTGATGAACAGGCTCGATAAAAAATACGGGTACGATCAATAACTCCTTCTTTTCATTCTTCAATTCATCCTTTCTATGGACGTAAAAATCTGGACGTATATAATCGTGGGGCTAAGTTTTGCCCTGTACATTGGTATTGCTATCTGGTCCAGGGCGGGCTCTACCAAAGAGTTTTATGTGGCCGGTGGGGGTGTATCGCCCCTGGCCAATGGTATGGCCACCGCCGCTGACTGGATGTCGGCGGCTTCGTTTATTTCCATGGCGGGTATTATTTCCTTCATGGGCTACGACGGGGCGGTGTACCTTATGGGCTGGACGGGCGGCTACGTACTGCTGGCGCTTCTGCTGGCCCCCTACCTCCGCAAATTCGGCAAGTTTACGGTACCTGACTTTATCGGCGACCGTTACTATTCCAAAACTGCCCGGTCGGTGGCGGTAGTCTGCGCTCTGCTGGTTTCTTTTACCTACGTGGCGGGTCAGATGCGCGGGGTAGGCGTGGTGTTTTCCCGTTTTCTGGAAGTGGATATTAACACGGGCGTCATTATCGGGATGATTATCGTCCTCTTTTACGCGGTGTTGGGTGGGATGAAGGGCATTACCTACACCCAGGTGGCGCAGTACTGCGTGCTTATTTTTGCCTTTATGGTGCCGGCCATTTTTATCTCCATCCAGATGACCGGGAATCCCATTCCGCAACTGGGTATGGGTGGCCAACTGGCCGATGGATCAGGTACTTACCTGATGGACAAGCTCGACGGACTTTCCACGGAGTTAGGCTTTGCGGCTTATACCAGCGGGAGCAAGTCGGTTATGGATGTGTTTGCTATTACGCTGGCCCTGATGGTAGGTACCGCCGGACTTCCCCACGTTATCGTTCGGTTTTTCACGGTAAAACGGGTGAAAGATGCCCGTTTGTCCGCCGGTTTGGCTTTACTTTTCATTGCAATCCTGTACACCGCCGCCCCGGCTGTTTCGGTATTTGCCCGGACCAACCTGATTGAAACGGTTCGGGATCGTCCTTATTCTGAAGTACCGGCCTGGTTTAGCAATTGGGAAAAAACGGGCCTGTTGGTTTTTGAAGATACAAACGGGGATGGACGAATCCAGTACGTAGCTAATAAGGAGCAGAACGAGCTGACGATTGATAACGATATTATGGTACTGGCTAATCCGGAAATTGCCAACCTGCCCAACTGGGTCATTGCCCTGGTGGCAGCCGGTGGGCTGGCCGCGGCACTCTCCACGGCGGCCGGTTTGCTGCTGGTAATCTCGTCTTCGGTTTCCCACGATTTAATTAAAAAGATGATAAAGCCCGATATTTCCGAAAAGGCTGAATTAGTAGCCGCCCGGCTGTCGGCGGTAGTGGCAGTATGTGTGGCGGGGTACTTTGGCATTAATCCGCCGGGTTTTGTGGCAGCGGTCGTGGCCCTGGCGTTTGGGTTGGCGGCGGCTTCCTTTTTTCCGGCAATTATCCTGGGAATATTTTACAAACGAATGAACAAGGAGGGCGCCGTTGCCGGTATGGTGGTAGGCATTGCCCTGATGCTGTACTATATGGTGAAGTACAAGATGGGCTGGCTCGATGCTAGCGTACCGCCCAAAGAGGAGTGGTGGTTTGGCATTTCGCCGGAAGGTTTTGGTTCGGTAGCTATGCTGGTAAACTTTGCCGTCTCGCTGGTAATAAGCCGGTTTACGCCCGCCCCGCCCGAAGATGTGCAGCAAATTGTGGAGGATATCCGGTTACCTATGGGAGCCGGAGAAGCGGTTTCGCACTGATAAAATGTCTTTTTTATAACTTTGCACCTACTGACTTTACATGCAGTATTCCTGCTATTCATTAACCCTAACTAAGCTATGAGAGTAAAAACCTATGAAGAATACCAGAGTGCCTATACCCAAAGCGTCGAAGATCCCGAAGGTTTCTGGGCCGAAGTAGCCCAGCAGTTTCAGTGGCGTAAGCCCTGGAAGAAAGTTTTGGAATGGAACTTCACCGAACCCAGTATCAAGTGGTTTGTGGGGGGTAAATTAAATATCACCGAAAATGCTCTCGACCGTCATCTCAGCGAGCGGGGTGATCAGCCGGCTATAATCTGGGAACCCAACGATCCGGATGACCGGCCCGTTACCATAACCTACCGGAACCTGCACGCCCGCGTGTGCCGCTTTGCCAACGTACTCAAAAAATATGGTATAAAAAAAGGGGACCGGGTTTGTATTTACCTGCCCATGGTCCCCGAACTGGCCATAGCGGTGCTGGCCTGCGCCCGGATTGGCGCGGTACATTCGGTCGTATTTGGGGGCTTTTCGGCCCGTTCCATCGCCGACCGCATCAACGACGCCGGCTGTACCATGGTTATTACCTCCGACGGGGCCTTCCGGGGCGCGAAGGTAATTCCGATGAAGGATACCGTAGACGACGCCCTTGAAAAGTGCCCCAGCGTAGAGAATGTAATTGTGATGACCCGCACCCGTACCCCCATCTCCATGCTGAAAGGCCGTGACCACTGGTGGGAGGAGGAAGTGAAGCACGTGGACGACAACTGTACGGCCGAGGAAATGGACGCCGAAGATATGCTCTTTATCCTGTATACCTCCGGCTCAACCGGCAAGCCCAAAGGAGTAGTACATACCTGCGGGGGGTACATGGTATATGCTACCTATACCTTTGCCAATGTGTTTCAGTATGAGCCGGGCGAGGTACACTTCTGTACCGCCGACGTCGGCTGGATTACCGGCCACAGCTACATCGTGTACGGTCCGCTCTGCTACGGCGCTACTTCCCTGATGTTCGAAGGCATACCTACCTGGCCGGATGCGGGGCGTTTCTGGCAGATTACCGATAAGCATCAGGTCAATATTCTGTATACCGCTCCCACGGCCATTCGCTCCCTGATGAGTTTCGGTTTGCAGTACGTGAAAGATTATAAGTTAAACTCCCTGACCAAGCTGGGGTCGGTGGGGGAGCCGATCAATGAGGAAGCATGGCAGTGGTTTAAGCAGCATATTGGCAAAGGCAAAACGCCGCTGGTGGATACCTGGTGGCAAACCGAAACCGGAGGTATTATGATATCCGCCCTGGCGGGAGTTACCCCCGAAAAACCAACCTATGCCACCCTGCCGTTGCCGGGCGTACAACCCGTACTGGTGGACGAAAACGGCGAGGAAATAGAAGGTAACGGCGTGAGCGGAAATTTGTGTATCAGGTACCCCTGGCCGGGTATGCTCCGTACTACCTACGGCGACCACGACCGCTGCCGACAGACTTATTTCTCGACTTATCAGAATATGTACTTTACCGGCGACGGCTGCTTACGCGATGAAAACGGATTTTACCGCATAACGGGCCGGGTCGATGACGTAATAAACGTATCGGGCCACCGCATAGGTACCGCCGAGGTAGAGAACGCCATTAACATGCACCTGGGCGTGGTAGAGTCGGCGGTGGTAGGGTACCCGCACGACATAAAAGGTCAGGGGATTTATGCCTATATTATTACCGAAAACAAACCGGATGATCCTGAAATGCTGCGCAAAGATATTGCGGCTACGGTAACCCGTATCATTGGGCCCATAGCCCGGCCGGATAAAATGCAGTTTGTAAGCGGCCTGCCCAAAACCCGCTCCGGAAAAATCATGCGCCGTATACTCAGGAAAGTAGCCGAAGGCGATACCGCCAATATGGGTGATACCTCTACGCTGCTTGATCCGGGCGTGGTGGATGAAATCCGGGAAGGCGCTTTGTAGGGAAAAGGTACCTGGTAGAATCAAAAAAGAGGGACGGTCTATTTCTGTCCCTCTTCCTGTTTCAGGGCTTTGTCGTCTTTTCTGAATTTCTTAAGCGGGTCATACTTGATATTGACCTCGCCGCCTTCGTCCACGGCCCTGAGAAATACATTGGCCCCTTTCATATATTCCAGGTCGTGCTGCGCCAGCTGGTAGGTAGAGTCGCGGCGTTTGAGATTCTGGAGGGGAATCTGAATGCTGAGGTCGGTTTTGCGGCCAAAGCTGTAGGTACCATTCACAAAAAGGGTGAAAATATTGGATTCAATTTCCATCTCTTTAACTTCAATCTCCTGCCCATTCAGAAAGAATTGTTTGCGGATAGGAGCAAACCGCACCTGGTCAAAGTTCCGCTTTCGGAACAGGATATTTTTCATTTTCTGAAATGGTTCAAAATCCCGAACCTCGGCGTTGGTCAGGGCTATATCCAGTTTTCCTCGCATGGATTCAGCCAGCAGGGTAGCGTTATCCCGCAGGGTACTTTCAAAAACAAAGTCCGCATCCAGCTTTCCTTGGATATTCTGGTCCGTAATGGCTTTTTGGCCCAGGTTATTCAACGAATAAAACACCGACTGTACATCGGTACGGTTGAGCTGGCCCTGGGCGTGCAGGAAAGGGAGCCCGTTGGTACCAATGTTATCTATGTAGCCCGATACCTTCAGGGTACCACCAAAAGCATTCATGGAAATATCATTCAGATTGACCTTGGTATCCGTCAAAGTCATTTTTCCCCGTACCTGGGTGGCCTGAAAGCGTTTGTAAGACACCTGGTTTGACTCCACCGAAGCCACAACCTCGGTCCGATCAATCACTTTGTCCAGGGTCTGGGACAGTTTGAAGTTTGGATTGACAAGGGTTTCTTCCGGAGATTTCTTTTTCAGGAAAAAATCCAGCCAGTTGAGCTGCCAATTGGGTACCTGCACGTGCACTACTGCTTTGGGGGTGGTTTTGGCTCCCATGATCTGCGTGAGCAGGTCGGTAGCCTTACCGGTCATAAAATAAGTATTTTTGCCGTCCGAAAAGCGGAGGTCCTGGCTGGCAAATTCGTCTTCGTTGATGGATATGGACCCCTGTATCCGGCTCAGGTCCACCCCCTGGGGCAGATAAGAAAAAGCCAGGTTCTGCAGTACAATCTGCCCACCCAGCTTGGCCGTCGGCCGGTTGGTATTGGGGTCATAGAAGGACATCAGATTACCCTGGTACCGAAAGCCAATGTCAATGCTTCCGCTCCTGACCTGATAACGGGCAGGGTCCAGCAGGGCGTTCAGGTTCGCCGGGGAGGCTTTCATGGTACTTTCAATGATAGCTTTGGGCTTCCAAAGGTCATTGATCACAATGGTACCTTCCAGCGGAATAGTTTCAAAAAAGCCCTGTACCTGGGTACCTTTCAGCTGCGAGTTTTCGTCGCTGGGTGGCAGCGACCGGTTTGCCTGATTGGTAAAGGTACCTACGGCTTTTACTTTTTTTAGTTTGCCAAAGGGCAGGTTGTAATCAAAATGCCCCGAACGGTAGGCGATATCTACCCTGGGGGTACCCGTTCCCAGGAAGCCTTCCAAATGTACATGGGCCTTGACTACGGGTAGGATCTTTACGCGGGTAACCGTTTTTTCGATAAAGGCGGGTAGTAGTTTCAGGGCGGTTGGCAGGGCAATGGTATCGGTGGTAAAGTCCATCTTTACTTTACCCGGTTTTCCGGCCAGATCAAACAATCCGGACATTTTGATACGATGCCCCGTCGCTACCTCCAGCCAGGAAGGATGTACCTGTAACTCGCGAGTTGCCTGGTTGTAGCTAAACGCTACCTCCAGGGTACTTTCCTGCTGCTTCATGAAAGCACCCTTTTTAGGGTGAAACGTGAGGCCTTTAAAATAGACCGCGCCCTCCATATCGCCCCGCCAGACGGAGTCTTTCCGGACCAGTTGGGAGGTTACCTCACGGAAGGTACCAGCATGGTACTTACTACGCAGCGAATCGGCATAGTGTAAGGCGAAATTCTGAAAAGATAGCTCCCGGATGCCACTAAACAAATCGGACGTAGAACTTTTTTTCTTACTCGTGGTGTCCTTCGGGTTGGTGGTAAGCACTGAGGCATTGGTGTAGCCGTCGCGGCGGATAAATACCGTCGCGGTACCATCTTCCACGGCTATTCTCCTGACTTTGATGCGCCTCGTCAGAAACTCCCTTAAATCCAACGTGACATTCAGACGGCGGGCCTGTAAAAGATGGGTCCTATGAACGGAGAACAGGGTATCGTCCAGGGTAATGTCATGCAGCGAAAAGGTAAAGCCAAGCCCTTTCCGGAGGGGCGAAAAAGTAAATTTTTTCACCTCCAGCTGGCCATCAATTGATTCATTGATGTAGGCTTTAATTTGTTCAAAAACGTACTCCTGATTCCGTATGGCCCACACACTCACCCCGGCCACTACCAGCAGCAGGCCCAGTACTACAATCAGTAAGCCCTTCATTGATTTTTTTAACATAAGTGCAGGTAGTGATAAGGAAGGCGCTAGCTTACAGGAAGCTATGCTTTAACTATTTCTGTATGCCTGACAGGCTCTTATTATCAGGGTTATTGACCAAACAATTATAAAACTATGCCATCAGGAAGCGGAAGTACCTGGGAGCCAATCGGGCTCGTGGGAACAGATAGAGAAGAAAATAGGTCTATTCTGGGAAAATAAGTTGGGTAACGCTCCTTTGATTTGTACCACTTATTCCCCAGTCTAATTAAGTGCCGGTACCTGGAAATAAAAAAGAAGTACCAGTGCTATCGGGTACTTCTCGTGTATAATTCTGTAATGGAAAGTATTACCGTTGGAGGGAAGAAGGTGCTTTATCAACCTCACAACCACAGCCTTTGGCACAGCCGCCCGTTTGTTTTCTGGCGAAAGACTTCCAGACGCGCCAGCCCAGGTAGCCCGCTGCTATCAGGAAAATCAGGATTACCACTATCTGCTGGGCCATGCTTCACGCTTTTTATGTGTTTGTTTTAAACACATAAATGACTACCAATTGTTCCGCTGGGCCAGCAGGTACGCATGCTGGTAGTGGTGCTCGCTGTGCCAGGCGTACATGGCAATGTACTCATCCATGCGTACCGTCTTTTCGCTCGCCGGGTGGTAGTAAGTGCGCTGGAGGTGTTCTTCGGTCAGGGAGTTCAGCAGCAGTACCCACCGCAGATGCAGGTACTTCATGAGTTGCAGCGAAAGCTCAATGGAGGCCGTTTGGGCATCGGGAAGCTCCGCCCAGAGGCTTTCTTCGTAAGGCCGGATGGTAGGATTACTCTCGGTAAGAGCCAGCCGAAGCCGGCAGTAAGCGTTGATATGGCTATCGGCTACATGGTGCACCAACTGCCGGACGGTCCAGCCGCCGGGCCGGTATGGGGTATCCAATTTATGGTCATCCCAGCTGCCCAGCAGATTTATAAACTTGGAGGGCAGAGCGCTGATGATTTGGATATTGGTTTTTACTTCATCCGGCGAATACTCAGATTTGCCTTTATGGGGGCCAATGGGATAGCGAAGTTGTTCGAGGTCCATGAGGTATGTTAATAGTAGTGCGGGCTAAATTTATTCTATTTCAATACTAAAAACAAAGAGCTGCCAAAGGGAGCGCGGGGTAGTAACCATTCTTCGGCTTTCATAAGGCCGTTGAAAAGATTATTAACTAATGCGCCCGGAAAACTCACGTCAGAGTCGATTTTACTGGTGTCAATCTTACCCCGCCGAAGCTGGTATTGCTGCCACTGCCGGACGGCCAGTATAGGGAGCGAAAGCGCGAAGGGCCAGTAGGTATGGTAGTGAATGGTCAAGCCGGCCCGCTGGGCGTAGCGCCGGAAGTCGGCCAGGACAAAACGACGGGTACTACCCACGGCCAGGTCGTGGGTACCGGCAAATGCCTCAAAAGCGTGGATATTAATCAGGAGCAGTCCCCTGGGGGTAAGCCTGCTTTTAAACTCCGACAGCGCTTTTACAATCTCCTCATCCGTAAGAAAATAAAGAGCGTCGTTGCAGCTAATAACATCATAGCGCGCTGCGGGCCGGAACGTTTCCACCTGCCGAAGGTCGCCGAATTCGACATCCAGGCCCCGCTCCACCGAAAAATCAATGGCGTGCCGGGAGTAGTCAAAGCCGGTGAGGTGGCGAAATCCCCGGTCACGCAGGTAAGAGAGCAGGCCCCCCGTACCGCAGGCCGCGTCCAGCATATGTACCTCCTGGCTGGCTTCGCCGAACTGTTGCCTGATGGCTCGAAGTACCCGGCCGTGCAGCCGCTGGTACCACCACAGTCGGCGCTCAACCTCGTACATGCGCTGGTATTCAAGGCGGTTGTCAATCATGCCGGTTCAGGATGGTGGTCTTAATAACATAGGGCGGCTGTCCGCTCTGGGCCATAAAGCTTTTGCCAATGTACTCTCCCAGTACACTCATCAGGGTACATTGCAAACCTCCGATAAAGAGGAGCGTGGCCGTCACCACCTGCCAGCCCTTGGGGTCAGCGGGACCAATGATCCACTGGCCCAGTAAAAAAAGCAGCAGTAGCGTACCCAGCCCCACCAGGCCCAGGCCCACCGGCATAAACAACCGAATGGGCAAGGCTGAGTAGCAAAAGAGGATATTCAGGAAGAGGGAAATTAATTTACGCCAGGTATAACTCGACTGCCCCTCCTGCCTTTTCTGGTGGCTGACCTGCACGGTACCTATGTTGCGGGTAACCCTGAATATAAGGCCGTCAATGTAAGGGTACGGACCGGTGTACTTGATCACTTCCTGGACTACCTCTTTCCTGATTAGTTTAAAGCTGGACAGGTACAGGTCGCGGGGTTTATTGAGCAGGTAGCTGGTCAGCCAGTTGACGAGCCTGCTCCCCCAGTTGCGGTAGGTCGCGTGCTCTTTTTTGGAATAGTAGGTATATACCACGTCAAAGTTGCCCCGAATAGCGGTATCGAGCAGCTTTTGTATTTCTTCGGGTGGATTCTGGAAATCGTCATCAATCATAACGCAGTAGGCGCCCCGGGCGTGGTTGAGACCGCAGAGTACCGCGTTGAACTCTCCGAAATTCCGACGCAGTGATATGAACTGCACATGCGCATGCTCCCGGGCCAGCCGGGTACATACCGCCTCCGAACCGTCGCGGCTGCCGTCATTGACCAGAACCACTTCGTACACCAATCCATGGAGTGCCTCCTGCAGGCGCCGTACCAGGGGCCCGAGCGTGGCCTCACTGTTATAGACCGGAATGATAATGGACAACTGCATCAGGACCGGGGGAATTGGTTGATTGACCGGACAATATAGTCAACTTCCTCCTCAGTAAGTACCGGATTCAAGGGCAGGCTGATGACCTGCTCATGGATTTGTTCGGTAATGGGTAGGCTGAGGTGGCTCAGGTGGGCATAGGCGGGCTGTTTGTGAATAGGGAGCGGGTAATGAATGTTGGTTTGAATCTCTTTATCATGAAGGTACTTAACCAGCTGCTCGCGCTCAGGGTGCCGCACCACAAACAAGTGCCAGCAGTCCTCCGCGATGCGGTCGTGGGGAGGAAGTACTAAGTTGGGTACCTTTATTTCGGACAGGTACCTGCCTGCAATCTGGCGGCGACGGTTGTTTTCCTGGTCGAGGTGGGGGAGCTTCACGCTGAGGATGGCCGCCTGAATTTCGTCCAGTCGGCTGTTAATGCCCTGGTATTGGTTGTAGTACTTTACGCCCGAGCCGTAGTTGCGCAGGTACCTGATTTTTTCGGCTAGTGCTTCGTCGTTGGTAGTAACGGCACCGGCGTCACCGAGTGCGCCCAGGTTTTTGGTTGGGTAAAAGCTAAAGGCCGTGGCATCGGCCAGATTACCGGCTTTGGTACCCTGGTAGGTAGCTCCGTGCGCCTGTGCGGCATCAGCAATGACTTTCAAGCCATACTTCTGGGCCAGGGCCCGAATGGGTTCCATGTCGCAGCAGCGGCCATAGAGGTCCACAGTCAGGATAGCCCGGGTGTTTTCAGTAATTTTTTCTTCGATTAAGCGAGGGTCAATCAGCAAGGTAACCGGGTCGGGTTCTACCCAAACCGGGACCAGCCGCAGGTAGCCTACCGGTAGTACCGAAGCAATGTAGGTATTAGCCGGTACCAATACTTCACTGCCAGGAGGAAAGTCATAGGCCTGCAGGATCAGTTCAATGGCTTCCAGACCGTTAGCGACACCCACGCAGTAGTCGGTACCGCAGTAGCGGGCAAAGGCCTGCTCAAATGCCTGTAATTCCTGACCCAGAATATACCAGCCCGACCGAAGTACCCGCAAGCTAGCTTCTTCAATAGCAGCCTGATGGGGTCGGTTAATCTGGTTTAAATCAAGAAATGGAATCATAAAAAGGGGAAGAAGAGCAGGTTCAGCCAGTAGCGTATTAAAGTGAGTTTTGCTGCTGAATTACCGGATAACCTTCGTAGATATAGTCACTCTTGTCGTAGTACTCGTTGGAAAGTACCAGCAGAATGGCTTCCTGCGAAAAATTTTCCATTGTATGCCAGTCCTCTGGTTCCAGAATCAGACAGGTTTGTGGTGTATCAAGCTTATAATGGGTTTCTTTTTCGCCATCATGTACAAATACCTCACATTGTCCGTGCAGACAAATCAGGGCGTTCCAGGTTTTTAGGTGACGATGACCGCCCCGTATTTTGTTACCTGCGCCATAGATATAGAATACCCGTTTGATGGTGCCGGGCATCATTTTCTCGAATACGGTTAAATTTCCGGACTCGGAATGAAAGGTGTCAAGTTGTACCAACCTGGGCATGTCGTGCGAGTAAGTAGAGTGTAATCAAATAAGTAAATCATTAATAAATTGACGAGATTAAAGGCTCTCATCCACTATGCAGCCCTAAATAAAACAAATGTTTTTTAGAAATGCTCATTAATTACCTCCAACAATTCGCCGTGCATAGCGCAGGCTGCCACCACATCACCCCCAAACAGGTAGTTGTCATGGCCGGCAAAGTCGGTTACAATTCCTCCCGCTTCCTGAATAAGCAGTACGCCCGCAGCCATGTCCCAGGAGTGAAGATTGTACTCATAAAAAGCTTCAAAGCGTCCGGCTGCCACGTAGGCCAGGTCCACCGCGGCGGCACCCAACCGTCTTACTCCGTGGGTTTTGCGCATCAGTGCTCCCAGAATATCCATGTAGCGATTTTGTTTTTCAAACAGGCGGTAGGGAAAGCCGGTAGCTACCAGACTCTCGCTCAGGTGCCGGGCCTGGGATACCTGTAACCGCCGACCGTTGCACCAGGCCCCTCCGCCCTGCCAGCCGTAGAACATTTCGTCGAGGTTGGGCTCGTGGATCACGCCAATCAGGGGTTCCTTTCCCCGAACCAGCCCTACGCTCACACAGTAGACCGGCAGGCCGTGCACAAAATTGGTGGTACCGTCCAGCGGGTCTATGATCCAATTCAGGGCTTCAGTGTTTTTTTCTTCGCCCGTAGTACCTTCTTCGGTAATAAAACTGGCTTCGGGCAGAATCTCCCGCAAACCGGCCACCAGGAGCTTTTCGGTTTCTTTATCTACGTACGAAACCAGGTTATTGACATCCTTGTACTCAATGCGTTCACTATTGAAAGTATTTGCTTCCTGCTGAATAAAGGCCGAAGCGCGCTTTACTACCTCAATGGTCTGTTGGGTCAGAAGATCAAGATTCATGCCTTTTTTTCGTTAACTGGAATTTTAGAAAGTGAATTATTAAGGTAATATACCCGGATGATCAGCGTGAGCAGTATCGGTATTACCACGTAGTTGTGCTTTAACAGATTTCCGGTGGCAAATAGCAGAAGTACTGCGTACCCTATTAAAGCAAACTGAAACCAGGCCGGTTTGTTGGTAATGGAAATAGAATAAATAAGAGGGAACCAGAGCGGGAAGGCCCAGAGCAGGTCGTAGTTCCAGGTGGTAACCCCGTGGTTGGTGCCAAACCATAGCAGTACTATAAACCAGCCGGTGAGTCCTACAATAGTGAAAAGCACTTTGTCAAAAGCAAAATTAAGTTTATTGGTTTGGATCTGCCAAAGGGTGTAGGCCAGCACCAGTACCGCCATTGCCCAGAAAAATACCGTTGGTGTCAGCCATACTTCCTCCTGCATAGGTACTGCCGTAAATAGTGCATTGGTAACCGTGACCAGGGGTTGAAGCTGTCCGCCTTTCAGCAGCCGGGAATCATCGAAGGAAGCCATCAGGTTGTAGGGCAAAAAGGTGGCCTGCTCGGGGGTGGCTACCTCGTCGGATGGGGCACCAATGGCCAGGTCCATGCCAAAGTCGGCCCAGGGCTTTTGTTCGTATGCGTAGCGGTCTATCCACTGCCGGAAGCTCAGGGTGTCCCGAACGTAGCCCGGAAATTGTAAACTATCCCCGCAGGCCTGTACCACCGCGTCTTTGAGGCGCGTGGAGCAGTTGTCGTAAAAAAACTTGTACTGGTACTCCCGGTTTTGGGGCAGGAAGTTGGTTTCCAGAAACTGGTACAGGCGTTGCTTCTGGTCCGGGGTCAGATTAAGTACCTGCTCAATGACCGAACGGTTTTCGCTGCGCCAGTAAAACAGCTGGGGCTGCAGGGGTGCCACCGAAATCTGGTACGGAAGGGTACCCCGCAGGAATTTTACATAAAAATTATCCGCATTGAAGTTGAAGGTACCGTAGCTGTAGGCATTGTCCAGGCCGGTACCCGGGTCATAGATCCAGAGGGCGCTGTGCCCAAAGCTGGAGTATAGCTCTTCGCCCGGCCCCACCGTAATAAGGCTCACCCGTGCCTCCGGACTGAGGGTGAGGGCCTGGGCAGAAACCCAGTAGTTAACGAATAATGTAAAGCTCAGAAGAAGGAGGAGGCGCATGGAACCGAACAGGGTACATGAATTATTCTTTTCCGGCAATAACGATAACAATTTCACCTTTAATAGTTTTTTCAACAAAATAAGTAATTATTTCCTGTAACGTACCACGAACATTCTCTTCGTATATTTTTGTCAGTTCCCTGGCTACACTCGCCTGACGCTCCGGCCCGAAGTACTCCGCAAACTGCTGCAGGGATTTTACCAGGCGGTGCGGCGACTCGTAAAACACCATTGTACGTTCTTCTTCGGCCAGTTCTTTCAGGCGGGTCTGACGGCCTTTTTTGTGGGGCAAAAAACCTTCAAAAGTAAAACGGTCGCAGGGCAGGCCTGAGTTCACCAGGGCGGGAACAAAGGCCGTCGGGCCGGGCAGACACTCTACCGGAATCCGGTACTTGATACACTCCCGTACCAGCAGAAAGCCCGGGTCGGATATGGCCGGCGTACCCGCGTCGGACACCAGCGCCATAGTTTCTCCTTTCAGCATCCGCTCCAGCAGCCGCGTTATGGTCTGATGTTCATTGTGGATGTGGTAGCTCTGCATGGGCTTGGTAATACCCAGGTGCTTCAGCAGATTCCCGGAAGTACGGGTATCTTCCGCCAGCACCACGTCTACGGCTTTGAGCACGTTAATGGCCCGCAATGTAATGTCTTCCAGGTTACCAATGGGCGTAGGTACAAGGTATAATTTCATGAATCTAATCAGCTAATAAGCTCCGAAAGTACTCAATAGGAGCGAGGATGCCAATAAAGCACCAGGCAGAGTTCCAATCCAGCATACCAGTGGCACATTATTAGTAGGTACCATTTTAAAACAAATACTTACTAGTAGCCATGCGAGCAGTTTCAAAGCAAAAGTCTGCCATTTCGGATATGGAGTCGATGGCCAAATGGATGGATTCCCGCTTTACAATTCCAGGTACTAACATCCGGTTTGGACTGGATGCTTTGGTAGGCCTTATTCCCGGTGTCGGTGACTTCGGTACTTTGTGTATATCCGGGTACATGATTTCCGTTTTGGCCAAGAACGGAGCCAGCCGACTTGTGATTGCCCGGATGACCTTAAATGTTGTGATCGATGCCCTCCTGGGATCTATTCCAATCATAGGTGACATTTTTGATGTGGCCTTCAAGGCCAATCAACGGAATGTAAAACTGATGCGTGAGCATTATGTCGAAGGCCGCCACCAGGGGGGAGCCTGGAAGGTGGTACTGCCCGCCTTGTTAGTACTGTTCCTGGTGGTTGGAGCCATGGCCTGGTTGAGCTACCGGTTTTTTGCCTGGTTATTTAACTAACTTCTCCGGTTATAACTCTTTGCGCGGCCCAAGCCAGGTTTCAAACCGTGGCTTGGGCTAACTAGTAACTTCCTTTCCGTAGCTACTGGTCGTATGCCGCGGCCTTTGACTTCCGTACTTTGATAGCAATCGGTAGTGCTCTATGTTAAAGATCTTGGCGTTCCATCGGCATTCACTGTACAGAGTCATCATCATGAACGGAGATTTTATGGAGGAAATTTTTTTATTTAAAATAATTTCCATTTCCTTTGTTGGAAATTATCGAATATATAAAAGTTTCCAACAAGGCCTCGAGTAATCGACGAGAGGATTTGAAAGTCTCCTATTCCTGAGTCAGCTATTCCGTTCAATTTCAACTTAATCAATTACAGCAATGAAAAAAGTTAACTTATTTCTTTTCGTCCTGATGGTAGGTACTGCCTTCACCGCTTTTTCACAGGCTCCGGCGGATTTCTTCGCAGGTAAGTGGGAAATCACGGTACTTAGTTCGCCCCAGGGAGATATAACCTTTCTGACGGAACTGGTACGGAAGGATGGGAAACTTACCGGGGAACTTGTGAACCAGGCTGACCCCGCCAGCGGCACCCGTAAAATCACTAAAGTAGAAGAGAGCGGAGATAAGCTGACTATCTATTTTGAGTCGTCACAGGGTGGAGACATGGCTCTGGAGCTGGCGAAAGTAAATGATGATACCCTGAAAGGTAGTGTATATGGGTTTGATGCAACTGCTAAACGGGTAAAGTAGGTAGAAACGATCCTGTTTGGCCAGGTCGCTAACCAACCGCAGACGTACATGGAAGGCTGTATGAAAGAAGAAATTCTAGAAAAATCGCTGAAGCTGTTTTTGAAATATGGTACTCGGGAAATGTCCAACCAGAAGCTCGTTGAATGGCTGGGCATTTCTACCAAAACCATCTATAAGTACTTCACAAACAAAGAGGGGTTACTGGAAGAAGTACTCCATCTCTACCACAACCAGCAGTACGAAATGCTGGAAAGTCTGCCGAAAGAGCAAAATGCAGCCTGTCATTTTTTTGAGGTCTGGCAGATAGCCATAGAGACGGAGTACAAGATTAACCTGCTCTTCTACCAGGACCTGCATCATTACTACCCCGAGCTGGAAAAAAAAGTAGAGGGGGTAATTGGCCAAAAGTTTGAGCAGCACTTTCTGTCTATTATTCACCGGGGAATAGAACAGGGGGCCTTCCGGCAGGACATCCTTCCGGAAGTAGTCTTACGAAGCATACTAGCCCTGCACCGGGTGGCCGTTCGGACAGAGCCTTTTAAGCACTTTCATTTGTCAGCGACCGATTTACTGTTGAACACTACGGCAACATTTATCCGGGGACTTTGCACCGTTGACGGCATGAAGGCTTTAGATGAGCATATCCGAACCCTCCGGTTATCCAGTGGGGTGGTGAACGCCTCAATTTGAATCAAATATTATAACTATACTATCACCTGATGCGCTCTCACCTTTTTCGGAACGTCTTTCTTTGTTTGTCGGTCGTTTATGCTAACCTTGGCCAGGCACAAAACAACCTGCCGCAGTTAAGCAGCGAACTGGCTAAACAATTTACCACCCAGGACACGCTCTTCAAAGAACCCTACGTGGATGTAGATGAATGGAGGGAAGGCTCCTTTCGCCACCGGTACGTGCATGGCGGGTTCAAGGGCACTAACGCCCGTTTCTCCTTTTACTTCCCACCAAAGGAGAAGTACCAGGGGCGCTTCTTTCAGTACATTACTCCTTTTCCGGATAACGAAAACCTGTCGCAGGGGGCCTCCGGTGAGGAAGATAAGATTGGGTTTGCGATTACCCATGGGGCCTATTTCATCGAAACAAACGGGGGCGGGCGAGTAGACTTAGCCAAACCGGAATCAAAAGATCCCACTATTGGGGCATACCGGGTGAACGCGGCTACTGCGCAATTTTCCAGAGTCGTCGCTCAGCAAATCTATAGTAGCAGGCGTCCGTATGGCTATGCGTTTGGGGGGAGCGGAGGAGCTTATCGGACCGTTGGCAGCATCGAAAATACCGAAGGAGTTTGGGATGGAGTTGTTCCTTATGTATTGGGCTCACCCATGTCTATTCCCAACGTATTCACCGTGCGGATGCACGCCATGCGGGTACTGAAGGACAAGTTTCCCCAGATTATTGATGCCCTGGAGCCGGGAGGGAGTGGCGACATGTACGCCGGGTTGAATGCCGAAGAAAAGGAGGCCCTTCAGGAGGTAACCCGCCTGGGCTTTCCACCCCATGCCTGGTTTGGGTACAAGAACATGGGTATACATGGTTTTTTAGTACTGTATCAGGGTGTAGTCGGGGCCGACCAAAAATATTTTAATGAGGACTTCTGGAAAGTGCCCGGCTATCTGGGCGCTAATCCACCGGCCTCATTGCTAAAGGCCCGTATCCAACAGCCGAGCAAGATTAAAGCAGGAATTTCCAGCGACCAGGCGGTCGGTTTGGGATTATCCAAGCCCATGTCGCCCACCGAGCGCGGCACCGCCGATGCCGCCTGGAAGGCCATTGGTGGAGTGGAAGGAGGGATGCCCGTTGCCTTTCAACTGGCAGACGTACTGCCCGATATGGATTTTCTGGGTGGAGATCTCCTCATCAGGAGTGGTGCGGCTGCCGGTAAATCATTACAGATAACCAAAATAGCCGGGGATAAAGTAGTACTTGGGCCTGTTGATACGGCAATACTGACCCAGATCAAACCCGGTGATGAGGTTCAGGTGGATAATTCTAATTTTCTGGCGGTTCAGACGTACCACCGTCATCAGGTACCCAGCAAAGAGTACCATGGTTACGACCAGTTCCGGGATAAAGACGGGAACCCGATGTACCCCCAACGGCCTATGTTGCTCGGGCCGCTGTTTACACGGGGAGCAGCCGGTGTATTGCCAACGGGTAAGTTTAAGGGTAAGATGATTCTGCTTTCATCACTTTGGGACCGGGAAGCTTTTGCGTGGCAGGCGGATTGGTATCGTTCCAGGGTAAAGGAGCATTTGGGCGATCGCATTGACGAAAACTTCCGGCTCTGGTACACCGACCACGCCCTGCACGGCGATATTTCCATTGAAGATGACCCAACCCGCACCGTTGGCTACCTGGGCGTACTGCAGCAGGCCCTGATTGACCTAAGTACCTGGGTCGAAAAGGGTATAGCCCCGGCGGCTACCACGAGTTATAAAGTAGTGGACGGTCAGGTAGTAGTACCGCAGGCTGCCGATGAGCGCAAAGGCATACAACCTGTGGTAACCGTAAAGGCCAATGGCGGGAAACGGGCACAGGTGAAAGTAGGCCAACCCGTAACCTTTACCGCCAGCGTGGAAGTGCCAGAAAACAGAGGTAAGGTAGTAGCAGCCGCCTGGAACTTTGAAGGTTTGCCGGAAGATGTCGGCAAGCTGTCCGGATGGGACTTCGAAAAATCGGGCGTTTTTCCGGTTGCCGCAAAGGTTACTCCTGACAAAACAGGCTCTCATGTCACGGTAAAGACTACCTATACATTTTCTAAACCAGGTACCTACTTCCCGACGCTGCGGGTAGCAGCGCAACGTGAGGGAGATACAAAAACGCCCTATACCCGTATCCAGAACCTCGACCGCGTAAGGGTAGTAGTAGAGTAATTGATCCAGCCCCGATACCTAGGAACAGTAGAGCGGTGCCAGAATGCTCTGACCCCGCTCTACCGACTTAGAGCCGCATTAGCTGCTCTTCTTATTACCTTTCAAGTCATCTCCAAAAGTACGGGATGACTCTTGAACATTATTTTAAAAGTTCTTCTTACAGGTCATCAAAGTCATCGTAGATGGTATCAATGGCTTCGGCCAGCTGCTTGTCTTTTTCGGTTACGGTATCACCCGCGTCGTGGGTGGTCAGTTCGAACTCAACTTTATTGTATACATTCGACCACCAGGGATGGTGGTTCATCTGCTCGGCCACATCGGCGACCCGGGTCATAAACGCGAAGGCTTCCCGGAAATCTTCAAATTCGTAGCTGCGTTTCAGTTTATTATCTACTTCATCCCACATGGCTGTTTGCTTGATTAGGTTGTTGATGAATAGTTATTTTTTACTATTCAACCCAAGAAGCTACCGGAGTGTTTTCGTTGGCCTTAGCGGGTACTCTCCAGTACTACGTGGTTCACGTTCTTACGGTCCCAGGTGTAGGTAATATGTACCTTGCCGTCCTGAGCCTGGATAACCGCCGGATAGCTGAACTCACCCCTTTCCTTATCTTCCAGCACGGCCACATCAGTCCAGGACTTTCCGTCGCGGGAGGTGGCAACGTGCAGTTTCTGGCGGCCGTTGTCCCACTGCTTACCCCGCAAGGTGGGGTTGTACACCAGCAGTTGGGTAGTACCGTTTTTGAGGGTGACGGCGTCAGTACCGGAGTTAGGGTTCAGTAGTTCGGTCTTGGCCAGTTGCCCCCAGGTTTTGCCTCCATCATTAGACCACGCTTCCACAATACGGTCATTTTTACTGCGACACAGAATCTGCAAACGGTTATTGGGGTACTGAAGTATACTCGGTTGAATTACGTCAAATGCGGTGCCGGGGTCAACGGCCACCTTCTCCCAGGTTTTGCCTAGGTCGGGGGTACGTTCAATATGAGTTTTCCAGCGTTCCTTAGTTTCGGTACTCGACGGACACAGAATATCCCCGTTGGCCAGCTGGATGGGCTTGTTCTTGATGGGACCCAGAATGCCATCCGGTAGCCGTTCGGGCTGGGTCCAGGTTTGTCCGTTATCGTCGGAAGTCCTGACCATTCCCCACCACTCCTGGGGCGAAGGACCTACTTTGTAAAACAAAAACAATTTGCCTTCACGCGCCTTGAACAGGACCGGATTCCAGCAGGGGTAACGCAGGTCTTTATTGATTATACCTTCGGCCATAAGCTGCGGCTTGCTCCACTGCCCGTTCTTTTGGGTGGCGGTCCAGATACCTACATCTTTGTGCTTTTCGTGCGGACCTCCAAACCAGGCGGCCAGAAATTCATTGGGCTGTACCTCCTCAATGGTAGAGGCGTGGCATTCCTTAAAGGGCGGATTCTCAAAAACCATTTCCTGGCTGACCTTTTTCCAGGAGCCGGAAGTCTGACTGAAGCCCGGCAGGGTAGCGACCAGGGAAATTCCACTGGCAAGCAGCGACACGAGTAGTTTTTTCATCGGGATTTAGGTGGTATATTTTTTAGTTCGAAGCAGGTAATGGTACCAAATCTACTTATCTCGGCCGTGCCAGGTATGATTCGTGCCACGGGCCATTTTAACGCAGGGCATCAGTAATACGGAGAATCTTTAATTCGGACTATCCGTGCCACGGACGGCCATTGCCCGAACTACCTATTCCGGACGTAAACGTGCTTGATGTTAGATTTGCCGGTCTCCCGTTCGTCCACTTCAAAGGCATCCATGCTCTTAATTAAGGGTAAAAGTTTGTTGAAACCATAGTTGCGGGAGTCAAAGCTGGGACGCTTCTTGATCAGCAGGTTACCCAGATCGCCCAGAAACACCCAGCCATCCTCGTCGGCCACGTCATTGATACTGCCCGCAATGAGATTTTTCAATTTTTTATCGGACGAATCCGTCTTGGGCGCGCGTTTTTTAACGGTAGACTTCGACCTGATTTCGGGGGCTTCGGACTGGTCTGAACCGTTGGTGTCGGCCGATTTTCGCAGGATTTCAATATAAATAAAACGGTCGCAGGCCGAGGTAAAGGAGATTGGGGTTTTTTGTTCGCCCATGCCGAATACCTTCATGCCGGCTTCGCGCAGGCGGATCGCCAGGCGTGTAAAATCGCTATCGCTGGACACTATACAAAAACCATCCACCCGACCGGTGTACAGTATATCCATGGCGTCAATGATCATAGCGGAGTCGGTGGCGTTTTTGCCACTGGTGTAGCTGTACTGCTGTACCGGAGTTATGGCATTTTCCAGCAGCGCCGATTTCCAGCCCGCCAGTCGGGGGTTGGTCCAGTCGCCGTAAATACGTTTGAAGGTAGGGCTGCCGTATTTAGCGATTTCTTCGAGCATCCCCTGCAGGTTGGAATAAGGAACATTATCGGCATCAATGAGTACCGCCAGGCGTAAGTCTCTATCGGTGGTTAACATGAAGTGTAAAGGGCTATTGAATTGGCAAGGTAAATAAAAGAACTATGCCTGCTGCTGATTTACTTTTTTATTTGAACCTTTCGGAAACTAATCGGACTTTTGTATCAGGAAACCCGGTTTCGGGCCCGTTTGACTAACAAACTCTCATTCCTATCTCAACTATTCATGAAAGTAGAACTTGTACGCGTAGACGACGCCTTCCATTTTGAAGCCTCCGGCTCGTCTGACGCCACGGTGCATATTGACGGCGCACTTGATATAGGCGGACATAATGCGGGCGTGCGGCCCATGGAACTGCTCCTGATGGGCCTGGCCAGCTGCAGTGCCATTGATGTAGTACTTATTCTGAAAAAGCAACGGCAGCAGATTACCGATTTTCGAATAGTAGCCGAAGGCGACCGGGAAAAAGAAGCCACAACCGAACGGAAGCCCTACCGCACCATGCACCTGCATTTCAAGCTGACAGGCGTAGGGCTGGACGAGGCCAAGGTCAACCGGGCCATCCAGCTTTCGATGGAGAAGTACTGCTCGGCTACGGCCCAGTTCGAAAGTACCGCGGAGCTTACGCACAGCGTAACCATTGAAGAAGCGGGCAGCTAAGGCCGGGCAGATTTCAGATTCACGATAAATTAGTTTAGAATAAAGGACTCCAATTAAGGTACCACACATGCAGCAATACCACGACTTACTTCGCCACGTTTTGGAAAACGGCGACCGCAAATCTGACCGCACCGGTACGGGTACCCTTAGTGTGTTTGGTTACCAGATGCGCTTTGATTTACAGCAGGGATTTCCGCTGGTCACTACCAAAAAAGTACATATCAAATCGGTCATTTACGAACTTTTGTGGTTTCTGAAGGGCGATACCAACGTCAAGTACCTCAACGACAACGGCGTGAGTATCTGGGACGAATGGGCCGATGAGGACGGGAGTCTGGGGCCGGTGTACGGCAAACAGTGGCGTTGCTGGATGGGTCCCGACGGAGGTACCATTGACCAGATGAAGGACCTGCTCGAACAGTTGAAAAAAAATCCCGATTCGCGCCGGATGATCGTCTCAGCCTGGAATCCGGCCGATTTGCCCTTCATGGCCTTGCAGCCCTGCCACGCCCTGTTTCAGTTTTATGTGGCCAATGGCAAGCTTTCGTGCCAGCTGTACCAGCGCAGCGCGGATATCTTCCTGGGGGTACCCTTCAATATTGCCAGTTACGCCCTGCTGACCATGATGATCGCACACGAGTGCGGTTTGCTGCCGGGTGATTTTATCTGGACGGGCGGTGATACGCATATTTACCTCAACCACCTCGACCAGGTTAACCTACAGCTGGGGCGCGAGCCACGCCCCCTGCCCACCATGAAGCTCAACCCGAACGTGAAAAGCATTTTTGATTTTAAGTACGAAGACTTCACCTTGGACAACTACGACCCCTGGCCGGGCATAAAAGCCCCGGTAGCGGTATAGGCAACCCAAAAGGGGTGAGCAACGTGGCGTTGCTCACCCCTTTTGGTGTATTTCAGGAAAAGATTACCCTTGTTCCCGAAGTAGTTTTTCGTATTCCTTCTCCACCAGACCTCCCTTGTTGTAATACGCGTTAAATCCTTCAAAGGCCAGTCCGAGTCCCCAGAAAAACAGAGGGAAACCCGGCCAGAAAAAGGTATTGGGGCCGCTGCTGAAGTACCAGAAAAGGATCAGGATCGGGTTTATTACGCAGTAAGCGATCAGGTTATTCTTGAATTTGGCGCGGAGCCGGGCCAGGCGCCATAGTCGTTCGTTTTTGGGTTCCATGACCAGGGTAGATTAAGTACATTTGGATGGTTAATGTTAATTTCGGCGACCTTCGTTCATTAGTTTCTGGTACTCCCGCTCGGCCATACTCTCTTTATCAACCGAGCGGTAGGCAGAGAAATAGTGCGAGGCAAGCCCTATACCCCAACCCAACATGGGCCAAAGCGGCCAGGGGTACATTCTTTCGCCCCATGGCTGTTTGGACATAAAAAAGTACAGGATCCAGAAGCCGGTGTTAACGAGCAGGTAAGTGCGCAGGTGAATCTTGAAGGCTGCCCGGTTCTGGGCTACTTTCCAGAGTTGTTCGTTGCGTTGAGGTTCCATAGTTGTTTAGGTATATGGTAATGGTTTGACTGCTATCCTGTTGTTTTTCAGTTGGGTAGTTCAAAGATAGTACCTGCCTATTCCAGGGGCTACCTGAATCCGACGAACCTCTTTTTTTTCGGGATAAACCCACCCGAAATCAGGAGTGAAAAATAGTTGGTGCCAGTAAGCTTACATTTTCTCCGGGGCCGAAGTGGCAATCAGAAGGGGTAAATCCAGCCTTAAGAGCTGAATACTATAAAATTATTACTTAACATTGGTAATCAGTAGTCACACCAAAATAAAAGTAGCCGCCACCCATGAAAAAGCATTGGAACATTACCGTTCAGGGACGGGTACAGGGCGTATGGTACCGGGCCAGTACCCAGGAAAAGGCTCACGAACTGGGACTGACGGGCTTTGTCCAGAACCAGCCCGACGGAAGCGTTTACATCGAAGCCGAAGGTACCGGGGAGGTACTTGAGGCGTTCCTGAGCTGGTGCCACCGAGGCCCCCTGCTGGCCCGGGTTGATCAGGTACTGGTGCAGGAAGGGGAGGTGCAGGGGTACCGGGAGTTTGAGCAGCGGCGGTAGAGGGCTAAAATCATTGGTGCACAGCAAAGGTAGCTCTGCCATCAATAGTCTAATCAAAATGATTTTATTTTACTAAATAATGTTCTCTAACTCTACTTCGCCTGAAAATGGAAAGAATTATAAAAAAACAAAAGATACTCACCAATCTAACAGGTAAGCATACATTTTATAAGTTTTATAGTAGTGGTGTAAAAGTGAAGACTGATAAAAATTATATTTTCAACGCATCATTCCAAAACAAGAATAGCAGATTGGAAATAGTTATAAATACAATTGACGAATAATCCGACTTGTAATAGAGTTATACCGTGCTGACACCTCATCAAAAAAATAAGATAAAGGAAATTACGAGCCGATTCAAGCCCAGTTTAGTAGGGGTTTTCGGCTCCTATGCCCGTGATGAGCATACCTTGAACAGTGACCTGGATATTCTGATTGATTTTAAATCCAAAGTTAATCTGCTGGATTTAATTGGCTTAGAGCAGGAACTTTCGGATTCTTTGGGTATAAGGGTTGATTTGGTAACGATCAACTCGGTGAGTGAACACATTAAGCCTTATATTCAAAAAGATCTAATCAGGATAATTTGATGCAGAAAGAGCCACTAATTTACCTGCACCACATTGCTGACTGTATTGCAAAGATCAAAGACTATACCCGGGGATTAGGTGAAAGAGACTTTCTTCAGCAAAGCATGGTACAGGATGCGGTAATTAGGAATTTTGAGATTATCGGAGAAGCTACTAAACAACGTCCTTCTGCTTTCCGGGCCCGGTATCCAGCGGTAGAATGGAGGAAAATCGCCGGATTGCGCGATAAGCTTATTCACGACTACATGGGTGTTGATTTAGTGGCAGTTTGGGGAGTAGTGGAAGGTGTATTACCCGGCTTTGAGCAACAGATCAACGCTATTATCAGGAATGAGGAAGTTTAGCAGAACCTGGTTTAAACTTTAATGTACCAATTGCTTTCCTTTAATATAGTATTTGGTTGGAAGTTAGTCTAATCAGGATAGAAACAAAATAGAGTAGAGGCTGCGGAAAATAGCTCTATCCCTGGACATCTAACTACTTTTATGTACCCTACTCCTCATCAAACCTTACCTTCGTTTTTCAACAGTGCCGGTGGAGTGAGTAATCGCTAGTGAATACTTTTTTGCCAGGTACTTGAATGAATACGCATTAAAAAGTAATAGTACTCTACCCATGAATATTATTGAAAATTTACATTTTACCAGCGACAAACCTGCGGTTTTACCCATTCTGAAAACCGAAAAGCTAAACCTGCTGGCCATTGGCCTCGTACAGGACCAGTTGCTCAAAAAGCATAAAGCTGCCATCCCCACCTTGCTGACCGTACTACAAGGAGCGATTGAATTCAGAATTGGGGGCGAAGTACTCCATTTCAGGCAGTTTGATACGTACCACATACCCGTCAACGCCGAGCACGAAGTACGTGGGCTGGAAGCCACCAATGTCTTTACCCTGACCCAGGAAAAATAGCATGGAACCCTATACCATTCCGGCCCAAACCCGCATCGGACACGTACACCTGAAAGTCGCCGACCTGAGCCGCTCGCTCGCCTTCTACTGCGACCTGCTGGGCTTTGAGCTAACCACGACCTACGGCACCGATGCCGCCTTTATTTCGGCCGGAGGGTACCATCACCACATTGGCCTCAATACCTGGTACAGCAAGGGTGGACCGCCCGCGCCCCGGCAGTCGGCCGGCCTGTTTCATACGGCCATTCTTTACCCGACCCGGCGCGACCTGGCGGTTATTTATGAGCGGTTAAATAAGGCTAAGTACCCGCTCTCGGGTGCCTCCGACCACGGCGTGTCGGAAGCCCTTTACCTCGACGACCCCGACGGCAACGGCGTGGAGTTGTACTGGGACCGTCCGCAGGACCAGTGGCCACAAAAGGAAGACGGCTCGCTGGACATGTACACCCAACGCCTCGACCTGTATGGTTTACTGGCCGAGCTCAGACAGGGTAGCTGAGGTACCCCGGCTTCAACCGGTCATTATTGATCCGTGAGTGCCACACCTCTGGGCAGGGTTCTGTACAGATTAATTCTCTTATTACTAACTTAAAAAACTACTTCACCCATGCCTGCCGAACTGGTTCAGATCATTCCGGTATTGCCTTCTTTGGGTATCGAGCGGGATGTACGCTGGTATCGGGAAAAAACGGGTTTTGAGCCCCACTTTCAGGACCCAATGTACGCGGTACTGTACCGCGGTAATCTGTGGCTGCACCTTCAGTGGCACGCCGATACCGAAGAAGATCCCCTGTTGGGCGGTTCGGTGATCAGAATTTATACACGGGATATCAGACCCCTTTTCGAAGAGTTTGTAGAGCGGGGGACGGTGGATCGGGATGCCTTTAAAGCAAACACGCCCTGGAAAACCAACGAATTCGGATTCTTTGACCTCAACCGAAATCTTATTTTTATCATGGAAGATGCCCCCTAAACCAGAAAGGGAACTACGGAAAATCAGTTTTTCGGGTTAGCTGGTAGCGTAGCGAACCAACTAGGGGGCATAGGGTGGGGAAGTACCTACGATGCCCCGCGCTTATTCAACTGAGGAGTACCTGGCAGGACAGAAAAAACCGTATACGTTTTGGGAGCAAGATTTTCCAGGGAAGCTGCTGCTCCTTCCGCAACTGTATGTACTTTGCGTCGGGATCGATAAAAGCACCAGCAGTATGAAATTCAGAAAAGCAGTTCGGAAAGACGTTCCGGTTATCGTTCAACTACTCGCCAGTGACCCGCTCGGGCAGCTCCGGGAGGATTACCGGGACCCCTTGCCGGGCAGGTACTATGATGCGTTTGAGCAGATAAACCGCGATAACAACCAGGAACTTATCGTAGTAGAAAACGAAAATGATGAGATTATAGGTACTTTGCAACTGAGCTTTATACCCTACCTGACGTACCAGGGAGGCACAAGAGCCCAGATCGAGGCCGTCAGAATCAGGGAAGATGTAAGAGGGCAGGGGATTGGGCAGCAGCTGTTTGAATGGGCTATCCGGAGAGCCCGCGAAAGGCACGCGCATGTACTTCAGTTAACCACCGATAAAAAACGACCCGACGCCCTACGGTTCTACGAAAAGCTGGGATTTACTGCCTCGCACGAAGGAATGAAGTTTCATTTTGATCAGGAATAAACCTCGGCAACAAAAGCCAGGTACCTTTGCGTTTTCAAACTTTTGCATTTAACCCATGTACATCCCCAAGATCTTCGCTGCCACGGACCAGCAAGAAATCCTGTCCTTTATGCAGGAGCACAGCTTTGCTACCCTGATTACGGCTACTGATAATGTTCCAACGGCGACCCATCTGCCCTTCGTGATTTCCGTCCGGGATGATAAGGTAGTCCTGACCTCACATTTTGCCAGAGCCAACGAACAGTGGAAGGAAATAGCCGATAACCAGGTACTTGTCATATTTGCGGAGCCTCATGCCTATATTTCGCCCGGGCACTACGACAAAGAACAGAACGTACCTACCTGGAATTATTTTTCGGTACATGCCTACGGGCAGGGGCAGGTACTGCCCGATTCAGACCGGGCTTTTGAGGTACTTGAAGCAACGATAAATACTTACGAAAAAGAATATAAAAGCCAATGGGACAGCCTGCCCGATGACTACAAACAGAAAATGGTTAGGGGAATTGTCGCCTTTGAAATAGTAGTTACTGATTTGCAGGCCAAGAAGAAACTAAGCCAGAATAGAACGGAGGTGGAACAAAGACGAATCAAAGAAGTACTTTCGGAAAGTACCCGCACCCACGAACGGGAAGTGGCGGACTATATGAAGCTGAATTAAGTACCTTATGCAGTCCCGAAGCCGCCCATGAGTATCCAATACGTCCTTGAAATCGTCGGTACTTTTGCTTTTGCCATATCGGGGGCACTGGCGGTGCGGGACAAGGAACACCAGGACTGGTTCTCAGCTACCTTCACGGCCTTTATTACGTCTATCGGTGGGGGTACTGTGCGCGATGTACTGCTGGGTAGTTATCCGCTGGTCTGGATCAGCGATATCACTATCCTGTACGCGATACTGGCGGGCGTACTGGCTACTTTCATTTTCTATCGGCAACTGTTGCGGCTGCGCCGCACCCTTTTCCTGTTCGATACCTTCGGCATCGCGCTCTTTACCATAGTAGGTACCGAAAAAGCCCTGTATCTGGGGGTAAGGCCCGAAATTGCCGCTATTATGGGGGTGTTTTCTGCCGTAATGGGGGGCGTAATCAGGGACACCATGAACAACGACATTCCCATTATTTACCAAAAAGAAATTTACTCCACGGCTTGCCTGGCCGGAGCCGTCAGCTACCTGGTGCTGGACTACTTCGGTGCCGAGCGCATTACGGCCTTTATCCTGGCTTCGGCGGTTATTATCCTGATTCGCATTCTGGCGGTGCAGTACCACTGGCGCATTCCAAATTTTTTCAGATAACCAGTCAAAAGATTTTCTTTCCTTCCGGCTTTCCGGTAAGTACCTTAGCAAGCATATTGACTTGGCGACGTAGTATATTCTTCCTCCTGGACAAGTTACAAACAAGATTGACCTTCCCTACAACTGATAAGAAATTAATTATTTATTAAGTACTTATTTGACAGGTACTTAATAAAGATTGTTTCTATTGTACCACTTTTTTTCAAACATCCGGGCGGTACCTAAGTTCAAGCGGTGTAACCAGTTTTTACACACTTAAACATTTTTTTATTATGTTTTATCACGATAAAAAGCTGCAGTACAAGGTACGTGTAGACAAACCCAATCCGGCTTTTGCAAAGTTGCTTCAGCAGGCTATTGGTGGAATTGAGGGAGAGATCAGGGTGTGCCTCCAGTACATGTTTCAGGCGTGGGGCGCGCGGGGACCGGAAAAGTACCGGGACATGCTTTTAGAAACAGGAACCGAAGAAATGGCACATATTGAGATGCTGGCTACGGCCGTGGCGCTGAATCTGGAGGGGGCTACCAATGATCTTAAAGATAAAGTGGCGGGCGAAAATCCAATTGTAGGCAGTATCATGGGCGGTATGGACCCGCGCCATGTACTTTCGTCGGGTATGGCGGCCATGGCCGTTGACAGCAACGGAGTACCTTTTAATGGTTCGTGGGTGGTAGGTACCGGTAACCTGGCGGCCGATATGCACGCCAACGTTATGGCTGAGTCGAGTGGTCGGGTACTGGCTACGCGGCTGTGGGAGTCGACCGACGACAAGGGCATGAAGGATATGCTGGCGTTCCTGATTGCCCGTGATACCATGCACCAGAACCAGTGGCTGGCGGTGCTGGAAGAATTGGGCGGTCTGGAAAATAACCACCCCATACCAAATAGTTTCCCGCAGAGCGAGGAGCATAAGGAGTTCAGCTACGCTTTTATTTCAACCAATATCGAAAAGCCCGAGCCGCCGCTGGGCCGCTGGACCCGGGGCCGGTCGATCGACGGCAAAGGCGAGTTCAAGTTTGTTCATGCGCAGCCGCACGGAGAAGTACCTAAGCTGGGTGCTCCCGATCCTAAGGGCCACGCCCAAAAGGAGCAAATGATGGATGGTTCCGGCGGAGGTATTATGAAAAAAGTCAAGGAAAAGCTTACGTAGTACCTGACTTTTCTAATTTTAGAACGGGGGAAACTGCCTTTTGGCAGCTTCCCCCGTTTTTTGTAAATTGAGTAGTGCTTTAATTACAGAACGGTACTTCACCGAAGCTCTGAGTACCTGCCGCCTGAAAGCTCCTTACTCCTAATCCAGCATCCGGGCTTTTTTGTCGGGGTTCAGGCTTTGGGCCGGGACACCAGGCTGTTTTTAGAGTTGGTCGGTAGCGATGGTGTCCTAACAATCAAAAGCACTTCAGGGGCTTCTGATCTTCCTCCTTTTGCTCTAGGTTTCAGCCTCTATTGTAAAATCCAAATTACTTATTGTAACTTTTTAGTAATCAGGGAATCGGGAGTAGTAGCTATCGTTCGGGCGGGCCTTTACCTACTTATTGTCAGGTAGTTTCCTGCAATATCACTATAATAACCCTCCAAAAGATGCGTAAAATAGTACTTTCCCTGTCGGTATTGGTCTGTGTGGTTCTGCTCCTAGGTAGTTGTACAAGAAAGTATCGGACTTCCGAAGCCAAGGCCCTGGCGGCCACCCACCGGTTAATCGCCGTTATTCCTCCCTATGTCGCTACCTTTGGGAATATCCAAACGGATAGGACCGACTCGAAGGAGCGCCAAAGCCGGGAATCGTTAAACTTTCAGCAGAGAATGTACACCTGGATGCTGCGGGGAAGAGCCCTGCACCATGTATTTGTTAATGTTCAGAAAGTCCAGGAAACCAACGCCAGGCTGGCTGAAGCCGGTTATTTTGACGAACATGCCCTGTCACCCGCTGAATTGTGTGCCATCCTAAACGTCGATGCCGTGCTTATTCCCAACTATTTGTTCAACACGACGATGACAGATTTTGAGGTAAAAACGCAAGTCATTGGAACCGGAGACCTGCCGTCCCTGAAACAGGGGAAAGGGCCGATAAACAACAGGGCGGTGATTCTGGAATTGTTTGATCAGCAGACTGGCAGGGTTATCTGGGATTACGTACACAAGTTATCCAGGGATACCCGCTCAACCCCCTCCTGGGCGGTGGATGAAATCGTGTTGACGGCCGGTAAAAAAATTCCCTACTACCAGGCCCGGTTTAATCCTCCTCTCTGAAAAAGTACCCCTTACTCCCCAGGCCCACTTCAACCGGCTTTTTTAACTGGTTAAGTGTTTCCAGGTACGCATACAGCCGTGGACGTTACCCGGTATAGAGTACCACTCCGCCCCGGGTTAAATGGTTTTGGAATAGGGCTTATATAAAGCGGGGGAGACGGCCTCCTGGCAATCTCCCCCGCTGATTCTTTTATATGAGATATCTTTATTTATTAAAAGCCTTTTTTAGCTCAGATACCGCCATGGCTTGTGCTTCCTTTGCTTTGGGCACTACGGCTGCCATTCCAAAAAACTCGTGGGTAGTACCGTCGTACACTTTGTGGCTAGTACGTACACCGGCTTTTTCCAGATTGTCGGCCAGTGTTTTACCTTCTGTGCGTAACGGATCGTACTGCGCTCCGATAATAGTGGTAGGAGGCATACCTTTTAGATCAGCCTTTACAAGAGAAATCATAGGATTGTCGCCTTCGGCCGGACTGTTGAGGTACTTGTCAAAAAACCACTTCATCAGGCCACTGCTCAGTGGCTTTACATTCTCACTTTCCCTGTACGACTCAGTAGTGAAGTCATGACCCGCAATGGGGTAAACCAACACTTCGTGGACAGGCAGTTGCATTCCCTTATCCCGGGCCATCATGCTGACGGCGGCGGCCAGGTTGCCTCCGGCGCTTTCACCTACTAGGGCTATCCGGTTAGGATCACCTTTGATAGAAGCAGCATTCTTAACGGTCCATTCGTAGGCAGCATAGCTGTCGTTATGGGCGGTAGGAAACTTGTATTCCGGCGCCTGCCGGTAGCCTACCGACACTACTACGGCTTCGGCGGTATTGGCCAGTCCTTCGGCTGATGCGTTATAGGTATCAAGGTCAGCGATTACCCAGCCGCCACCATGGTAGTACACTATGACCGGATAAGAGTCTTTACCGGTTTTGGGAGTATAGATCCGCATATGAATCTGACCTCCGTCGACCGGAATTTTCCGGCCCATAGTGTCTACGTTGCTGGGGGGCTTGGGAATATTATTTTCTTTCATTACAGCCATTGCCGCAACAGCCGGGGTAGGTTGTTTCCGGGCTTGTTCGGCGCTGAGCGTTGTCAGGGGGGGAGCTTTATAACTGGCCAGTTGCTCTATTACTACGGCCATGGGATCAGTCATATTTTTACCCCAGTCGGGCTTGGGCTGGTTAGGTTCAAGATCTCCGGCCGAACTGGCTTCCATGGTACCTGTATTTCCTGATCCGGACATGGTGTTGTTTGTGGCACAGGAAGAAAGAAAAATTGCGCAGGTAGTACTAAGTCCAATAAGGCTGCTTATAAGTATTTTTTGTGTTTTCATATGGATATTGTTTTGTTATTATTCTTATTGCCAGAGAAATACTATACCAGTCTGTTTTGTTTAATCTGGTTACAGATTAGCTGCCTTAGTGTTGCCAAATGTTAAACAAACCTTTCGGGAGTGGTGGAAATCTTTCTGCTAGAGGGAATGATTTGCAACAGACGATACTGGTTTAACCAGCAAAAAGTATTGTCATACAGAAGAAACGGGTACTACATTGTGGCACCAGGCCATTAGATTCATCAGCTGGGACAGCATCTTCATCCCCCTATTTTTTCGCTTCATAAAAACCGGTTGGTAACTCATTTCCGGTCTGCGTAGTTTTGAGTATCTGTTAGCCATGAGAAAATAGATTATAGATTGATTTATACCACCCAGGGTACGGTGGAAGTAAGTACCTCAGCCTATTAATACCCTTCCTTCATGACTATTTTTTAAACCAATGAGTCAGCATCCGATCAATCTGGGCGTTCGTTTTTTACTGGAAATTCTGGTATTGGTAGCGCTGGGTACCTGGGGGTGGCAAAAGCCGGAAGGTACTTCGTTGCGCTACGGACTGGCCTTGTTACTGCAGGTGGTGGCGGCCACGGTATGGGGTGTTTTCAGGGTGCCCAACGACCCGGGGGTATCTCCCGTGCAGGTACCCGGCCTCGTTCGTCTGCTGTTGGAAATCCTGTTTTTTTGGGCGGCCGTTGCCGCTCTCTACGACCTGAATCAGTTTCGTAACAGTCTGGTGCTGGGCGTGGTGCTGCTGGTACACTACCTATTATCATACGACCGGGTGTTGTTGCTACTGCGGCAGTATGCATTTCAGCCATCTGCTGGGAAAGTGGCTATCGCTGTTGTTGGTATGTTAAGATTTATTCCGGGTGAAATTAATTTGGTACTTGTGAGATAAGTGAAGATATTGGATGTATTATACTATTACTCTATCCTCACTGAAATGCAAAAAAGGCTACTAATCCCCACTACCGTGCTGGTAAGCATGGTACTACTCCTTAGCGGCTGCGCCCAAACCAGCTCCTATCCCGAAACCAGATCATTGGCTGCCAACCATCGTCTTATTGCCATTATTCCCCCTAAGGTGGAGCATAGAGGCATTAAAAGAACAAAAGCAACCGCAGGGCATGAGAACCAAGAGCGGGCATCCCTGCAATTCCATCAGTTAATGTATAGCTGGATGTTAAAAGAAAAAACCGAAAACAGAGTGTTCGTGGACGTTCAAAGGGTGAATGATACAAACCAAAGGCTTGAAGCAGCGGGGTATTTTGACGGAGAAGCCCTAACGCCGGCTCAAATCTGCGATATATTAGGTGTAGATGCCATTTTGGTCGCTAACTTCACATCGAATAAAACCATGACCGATACTGAATCGCTAGTAACAGGTATGGTATTAAGAGGAATTGGACCTTTTAACCGGGGAACACAGAATAACAAAATGGCTTTAACACTCGAGTTGTTTGATAAGGGAACGCAGGATACCATCTGGACCTATACGCACAAACTTTCTGGAGACGCACGGACTACCCCTGCTATGCTGGTTAACAAGCTTATGAAGTCGGCCAAGAATAAAATGCCCTACTACTATCCAAAGGGCAGTCCGAAAAAATAATTGGGTTAAGGTGTTTAACATACAGAGGCAGTAATCAAAACAGCCGCTCCCCCTGGGAGCGGCTGTCGCTTTATAAAGTACCTGTTACAAACCAGGTTTTACCTGACTACCTCCGGTGTACCTTCCAGGATATTCGCCAGCGAATTATCGTAAAGGTCTTTGGCTTCGGAAGTACCCATGATTGTTTGTCCGTCTACGACGAATCCTTCGCGGGTAACTGTACCCAGGTGCTGGTAGGTAGTGCTGAGGTCGCTTAGTTGCTGCTCAAACTCCGGCTGCTTGTCTGCTTTTACGCTCACCAGTACCCGGCTTTGCGCTTCACCGAAGAGGTAAGCATCCTGCCGGAAGCTGTTATCGGTAGTAATGTCGAAGCCCAGGTTACGGTACATCGCCGACTCGGCCAGGGCCACAAACAAACCCCCGTCTGACAGGTCGTGCACTGAGGCTACTACGCCGGACGTAATCAGTTTACGAACGGCCTGCTGCAGACTAAATTCTTCTTCCAGATCAAAGGCCGGCGGGGGCGACTGTTTTACACCCCGGTAGCTGTACAGGTACTCCGAAGAAGCAATGTCGTTTTTAGAAGTACCTACCAGGTATAGTAAATCGCCTTCGGCCTGGAAAGCGAGTGGCGTCTGGAATTCCGGCTTCTCCACCAGTCCAATCATACCGATGGTGGGCGTCGGGAATACCGGGCCGTCGTCGGAGCTTTGGTTGTAGAAACTCACGTTACCGCCCGTCACGGGGGTGCCAAACCGCTCACAGGCCTTTCCCATTCCTTTTACGGCCTGCACAAACTGCCAGTATACTTCCGGTACGTAAGGATTACCAAAGTTGAGGTTGTTGGTTACCGCCAGCGGCTCGGCTCCGGCGCAGCGCAGGTTACGCGCCGCTTCTGACACCGCAATCTGCGCGCCAATAAACGGATCAGCGTTGACGTAGCGGCTGTTGCAGTCGACGGTCATCGCCAGCGACTTTTCGTAGGCCGGGCGGGCGACGTCCCGGATGCGTACCACGGCGGCATCGGATGGCTCGTTGGTGGTGCGCGTTGCGGTACCTACCATGGAGTCATACTGCTCGGCTACCCAGCGCCGCGAGCAGATGTTGGGGTGGGAGAGCAGGTGCTTCGCCACGGCCGACAGTTCGTCGGCGTTTACATCCTGAATGGTATCTATGCTGAATTTCTTAAACTCCTGGTAGTAGGCCGGCTCGCGGTACTCGCGGTGGTACTGCGGTGCGCCACCGCCCAGCACGAGGTCGTGCGCGGGTACATCGGCAATAAGCTGACCGTGCTGGTAAAAGTGCAGACGCCCCGTATCGTTATCACCGGGGGCTACTACTTCCCCAATCTGTACGCAATGAAGGTCCCACTTATCAAAAATCTGCTTGATGTCGTCTTCCTTTCCTTTTTCCACGACCACCAGCATGCGCTCCTGCGACTCCGACAGCAATATCTCCCAGCCGTGCATATTAGATTGCCGGGTAGGTACCTTGTCCAGGTCTATGACCATGCCGTGTTCGCCCTTAGCGCTCATTTCGGACGTAGAGCAGATAATACCCGCAGCACCCATGTCCTGAATACCAATCACGTAGCCCGTGGCAATTACTTCCAGGGTAGCTTCCAGCAGGAGCTTTTCCATAAAAGGGTCACCTACCTGCACGGCGGGCAGCTTTTCAGTAGATTTATCGGTAATGTCTTCCGAAGCGAACGTAGCCCCGTGAATACCGTCCTTACCCGTGGCCGAACCCACAATAAATACCGGATTGCCCACGCCATACGAAGTTGCCTTGGCAACTTTACCTACTTCGACAATTCCCGCCGAGAAAGCGTTTACGAGCGGATTAGTATTATACGATTCGTCAAAGAAAAGCTCACCACCTACCGTCGGGATACCGAAGGCGTTGCCATAGTCGCCGATACCTTTTACCACTCCTTTTACCAGCCATTTGGTTTTGGGGAGTTTGGGATTACCAAAGCGCAGGGAATTGAGCTGGGCAATGGGACGCGCGCCCATCGTAAATATATCGCGGTTTATACCACCTACCCCCGTGGCGGCTCCCTGGTAGGGTTCCAGCGCCGAAGGGTGATTATGAGATTCAATTTTGAAGCTACAGGCCAGCCCCTCGCCGATGTCCACCAGTCCGGCGTTTTCTTCACCGGCCTTGGCCAGCATCCGGTCGCTGTCGCGGGGGAGGGTTTTAAGCCATACAATGGAGTTCTTATAAGAGCAGTGCTCCGACCACATTACCGCGAAGATACTCAGCTCGGTAAAGTTGGGGTCACGGCCTAAAATTTCTTTAATTCTATCAAATTCTTCGGCGAGTACACCCAGCTTGCGGGCGGTTTCGACGGTGGGGAGGGCGTTGCCGTCCAGTACTTCGGTAGATGACACTTTTTTCTCGGTTTACAGGTACATGGCCCGCCGGTACCTGGCGGTTAGCGGCGGTACCATGGGTGGCGGGCTTCTTTACTTCCGCAAAATTAGGCTTTTAGCCCGAGAGAAGCGAAGCCCAAAGAAAATTTCTGTACAAACTATTGACCTGTATTATTTCATTCGTACTTTTGCACTCACATTTGCGACCAAGCAGATCTTTTAGAGGGATGGCGGAGTGGTCGAACGCGGCGGTCTTGAAAACCGTTGTAGGGCAACCTACCGGGGGTTCGAATCCCTCTCCCTCTGCTCAAAGCCCGTTTAGTAAAACACTGAGCGGGTTTTTTTATTTCATGTCAACCCGGCAGGCGCATGCAGATCCAGGAAATCGAATCGCTGATCCAACAATTTCAGTACCTCTCCAAGGGGCGGGTGGATTTTCGCAAGTACGCCTATTACGCCATTACGCACCACTCTACGGCTATCGAGGGAAGTACCCTCACCGAAAATCAGGTCATCGACCTGCTCGAATACGGCAAAACTGTTCCTGAGAAACCCTTTTCTCACCACCTTATGGCCTATGACCATTACCGGGCGCTGGAATACGTCGTCAACCAGGCAGACAGTCAGCGCAGTCAGGTGAATGCTCACATTGCTATTGATTTATTGCGGGACATAGCGGCTCATGTGATGCGAGGTTCGGGCGGGCCTGTCAATACTGTACTTGGCACCTACGACACATCCAAAGGCGATCTGCGGTTAAGCAGCGTCCGGGCCGGGAACCGCTCGTTTCCGGATGCCAAAAAGGTGCCGGATCTGTTAAAAAATTTTTGCGAGAGCACCAATGCACAAATTCATTCCGCCCAAACAGTAGAGCAAAAATTGCGTACCTCCTTTCAAGCCCATTTCGATTTGGTGAGTATCCATCCATTCGGCGATGGCAATGGGCGTACTTCGCGGCTGCTGATGAATTTTATCCAGACTTTATTCGGCTTACCGATCTCAGTCGTTTTTGTGTCCGATCGGTTTGCGTACATCGAGGCCTTAGAACAGGCCCGCCGAGAGGAATACATGGCTCCTTTTTATGATTTCATGTTTGAGCAGTACGGGAAGTTTCTCGTGCTGGAAATTAGGGAGTTAAAGAAATGAGGGGTGGGGGCTGTATACGAATACTTGATTGCTTCCAGTAACATCAGATGCTAAGGAAGGTAATTTCGTCAAATTTTCTAAACAGCTAGACCGAAGGCAATTCTTCACAATTCGTCTTTCTCAATCGTGTCTTCCAGTACCTCCCGTAGGCATTTTACTACACCTAGCTCAATCTCTTCCCTACCTATTCCCGTAACAGGCACATCCATAGCCCGGATATGAATGGGCTCCGTGATGAGCATTCCTGAACTTACCGAAAAATGAGCCAAGGCGGGATCACTTCCAAAACGGCAGGGATAGAGCAGTACTACCTCTTCTGTCTCCCGGCGAAGCGCATACGCTATCATCTGATACAGGTCCGGCTGACTGATGCCCTCTTTGGAGTCTTTACTCTTCATATCCCGGAGCTTGTACTTAGTGTCCACTATCAGTTTTTTGGCGGTTGTTTTGTGGACAAGCAGCAAATCATTTCGTAGTTGAAACACCTTCTGATCAGTGAGCCAGCCGACTGCTTGTGGTTTTACTGTAAATTCTCGGTGGAAATGTAGCTGCGCAATGCCGGCGATAAAATCCTCGAAAACGTAATCCATGGGTAACATGAAGCAGAAATGCCTTTCGTGGGCATCCTGACGGTTCAGGTAGCTATTGGACAGAAAAAAGCGACACATATCCAGGCAGGCTTCGTATTCATGGAAGAAACGATTGAGATGGATGGAATCGCACGCTTCGGGCGTGCAGTAGACATCATCCACTTCATCCAGCATAAATAGTACCTTTTCTAACCAGCGGTAGGTATCGGGTAGCCGGCACAGGTGCGTAAGCCGACGGGATACGTACTTGATGATTTGATTGAGGCGGTTGTTGAACACAAAAGGTACGTAATCGCAAACGAACTCGTGCCAGTAGCCCCGGTTTACGCTGTCGCGGAGGTAGGCCTGAGTATTGAGCGTACCCCGCAAAAACGACATGGCCTCGGTACATTCTTCGTAATGCTGGTAGGGTTGCGTACTTACCAGATGGTAAGCATAGCGGGCAAAGTACCCAACCAGCGCTTCCGGAAAATCATCAATACGGTCCGAACCGCTCAGCAAGTCCGCAAACGGAAACCGGATGTTCCGGCAATAGTGAAGCCACCACAGCACATGACGGAAGGCCGCGTCGGCTTCCTCTTTTCTGAATAGCTTCGGCAGGATCTCTATGGTGATATTTTCGTATTGAACAAAACCGATGTACTTCCCGGCCCGGAGGTAGGCTCCCTGATTTTGATCGCCAAACTCAAAGCGCAGAAAAGGCTGCAGCACCGACTTCTCTTCGTCATTTTGAGTTTCATCAAAAACAAAACGACTCACCCATACCTCGTTCAGATACTGTTTCAGCCCGGCTACGTCAAAGTCCCTGGGAAGAGGATCGGCGGATAGCTCGTGTTCGATGAGTCTATAACGTGTCGTCATCTACCTTCAATTGGTACGAAAAGTCACACTGTTTAGTGTTGATGTGGGCTGCGTCAAGTACTTGTTTGACCAGCTCAGTCCGGCCGCTAAAATATTCCATCAGCAGCGGGATTACTCTTTTTTCGAATACTGGGGCAAGTTGCCCCTTTTTTCTGTTCAAAAAGTAGGCGTGGCCAATCAGAAAGTCTGCCGACTTCTTTATGTCATGAATAGCTTTGTTCAGACGTTCTAAAATACCACCCGTTTCGGGGTCCATTCCCTCTATGTCGTACTGGGGGTACATACCTTCAAACTCAAACCTACGGCGCAGCGCAATATCCAGCAGGGCCAGCGATTTGTCGGCGGTATTCATAGTGCCGATGATGTACAGGTTGGGAGGCACCGCGAAGCGTTCTCCCGAGGGTAGCAGCAGTTGTAGTTCATTCTCAGCCCCCAGGCGCTTGTCCTCTTCCAGCAATGTGATTAGCTCCCCAAAGACCCGTGACATATTAGCCCGGTTGATTTCGTCGATAACAAGGACGTAGTTTTTGGGAAATTCTTTTTGGTTTTGCCGTACTGTCCCTTTCTTAATCAGGAGGTCAGCCAATGGCTTATAGTAGGACGTCAGTCCCAGTGGAGACTCACCCCCTTCATAAATACGTTGCAGGGTAGCTATACTAAGTGCATGGGCCGTACCCCCGCTCGATTTACGAAAGTCAATGACATTTTCGCCAAGCCCGGTCAGGTGGAAATATTTGCTGGATCTCATAGACACCTGAATCTCCTGGCCTTGTTCTTCCAATGGCTGAATGAATTTTTCAAATACTTCCTTAAACGGCAATAGCTGCTCAACGGAGGTACTCCACCCACTGGCTTCGTAGTTTTTTCGGGCACGTTGCGAAATTTTGTAAAAGATACCTTCGTGTCGGCTAAACCTTAGACCGCCCTCCGATCCCTTCAGGTCAGGCTTTATCCCTAACACAAAATCCTCATAGGTGTAGTTTTGGTGGAAAGTAATAAACTCAATTTGGGAGCCTAACAGCTCATCAAACCGTTTTTTATTTATAGTATGTTCAGGGCTTTTTTCTCCGTCAATGATCTCCACAGCTTTGCCAATGGTCGAGTAGGTTTTGCCCGTGCCCGGCGGGCCGTACACAATGGTGTTTTTGGGAAAGTTTTTCTGAGGGTTATAAGAGCTTACGGGTTCAAAAGCAGTTATGTTTCCAAGCATTTGCTCAATCATCTCATATTCTTCTACTGTAGAACTGAAAGTCGTTCCCTGATTTCCCCCCTTGAAATTTCTAAATTCAGGTAGATCCTCGATTTGCTTTTTCCTTACCGGATTATCCCACAGGTTTTTTAATATCTTGATCCTCACCCGTTCTGAGGGAGTTTTTACGCTCTCTTGGATCTGATAGTACTGTTCCGTTTCATCATCTGTTGACGTGAAAATGTCCGATGTGACCTCTGCAAGGGCATAACAGCCGCTTTGATCACCAGTTACCCATAATATTACCTTATCGCCTATGCTAATTTTATCTTTATGGGCGGAAACACGCCAGGTTTTGATTGCGTCGGCTTTTAGTGCATCTACAATTCTGAACTGGGAAGGATTGCCCTGAA
Organism: Telluribacter sp.; assembly: GCF_035998675.1. Taxonomy (NCBI): domain Bacteria; kingdom Pseudomonadati; phylum Bacteroidota; class Cytophagia; order Cytophagales; family Spirosomataceae; genus Telluribacter; species Telluribacter sp. The sequence goes on along the minus strand of NZ_DASYHI010000020.1, from coordinate 861,437 downwards.
AAACCCAATAGTTACATTTTGACTTTTCTATTGAAGCAGCTTCGTTAGATTTCCTTTTCTGATTTTCCAGGTAAGCTTCATGAGAAATTTTATAGAAAGGCTTATCTATTACACTTTTCAGCTTTTGAAGAATTGCCAAATATTCATCGTAGGTGTTGAAAACAGAACTAATTCCTCTGTCTTTCAAATAAGGAATGGTCTGGCTGTTTATTGGAAGAAATTTCTCGGGGTTAACACAAAATAAGCCTTCTGTAAGTTTGGCATTAGCCAATGCATAGGTATTGAGTGCTTTGCTAAACTGTTCCTCCTTTATTGAATCATTTACCGCTTGTTCAAAGAGTAGCTTTAAGTTAGGTATGTCATCTGGCTTTCGTCTGAACTTATAGCCAAACCACCATGCACTCTGAGCATTAGCTGTAGGAAGTCCATATACGTCGGTGGCAGGGGAGTTGTCAGAGTCCAATAAGGAAAGGAGATCGTTTAGGAGTTTTATTCTCCGCTCATCACCATATTTGTTTAGCAAGGATAAAAATGAAAATGGATCAATATCTTCCAGTTCCACCCATTCATTCTTAGGGAATTGATCTCTAAGGCCGACATCTATTCCGATTAAATTCGCCATATCCAACAATTCTTTGGAAGAGTAAGATGGAAGTTTTTTAACCAGTTCTGCGTAAAGAGGGCGCCAGGTAAATTGGGATTGGTTTTCAGACATTAGGATTATACATTTTAGAAGAGGCAGGATACACTGTTTCTTTTCCCAATGTAAAGAAAAAATCCGAAGGTAGCGGCTGATAGGTACTTTCAGAATCGTATACTTACTGACACTACTTAAGTACCTGTACACTTCAAATTCAGACAAGTTATGAATCTTCACAAAAATGTACTGCTGCTCCTGCTGACCCTGGGAGCCTTTACCCATACCAGCCAAGCTCAAACGGTCAATGGCAAGTCGCTGACAGAGATTGACGCAGAGTATATCGAGATTTCGGCTACCAGCACTGGAAAATTACTAAGCTCCGCCGTAACTATCGATATTGATTTCGGACAGCTGGACGTCAGTTTAGGAAATAAGATTACCGAAATCCGGGACGAAAACGGTAAAGCAGTGGTGTTTGACTCTATGATGGGCGCGCTGAATTTTATGCATAAACTGAGCTACGAACTGGTGCAGGTGTACGTGCTGACCCGGAGTTCGGGAGACGTGCGGTATTTTATCATGAAAAGGAAGGCCAGGCCGCGTACTGAAGAAGGGTAGTGCCCCAGGGAACTGGTAACGAGAAAATTTAAAAAGCCCCGAAACCAAAGGTTCCGGGGCTTTTGCTTTTTCAATTTGCTGGTTCTCAATAATCCTCGCCTTTAACAGGCAAAAATTCAGCGTCTGCCCAAAGTTCCGGCTCAAAATCTATTTCTTCCTCGGTTTTATAATCTACAAACGCTTCGGTACCGTTTCCGTCCCAGTCGGCGTAGTAGGTAGCAAAGGCAAAGTCCAGCTCGGACTCATCTTCCTGTTGTGTTTCTGAATATACAAGTACCAGTGAACCATCCTCGGGCATTGATTCTTCTACTTTATTCCATTTTGTGGTTTTAGAAATCATAATTAGTACTTGTAAAAACTACCTACTGGTAAAAAAAGTAGCTATCGTGCCGGGTCAGGTTGCCGAGGACGTTTTTCAGGGTCATTTTGAGTTCCTGGTAGGCACCGGGTTTTACTACGTAGCCCGCCGAGCCCAGGTTTTTGGCTTCGCACACATCCTCCTTATTTCTTGAGGTAGAATAAATAATAATGGGTACTTCCCGGAGCCTTTCGATTTTCTTGAGGTTAGCCAGGCACCACTTGCCGTCAAGGCCGGGCATATTCAGATCCAGAAAAATAAATTCGGGCGTAAAGTCCAGGTTGGTCTTTAGCTTATTTACCGCTTCCAGGGCGCTTTCCTCACTGATACAGGCAAGCGCGGGATCTATTTCGCGCAGGGCCGAAGCAAAAAGAAAATGCTCGTCCTGGTCATCGTCGATAAGTAAACAGGTAGCGCTCATGTGGATAGGAGTTTTATGGGTTAGAGAAGGTGGGGAGGGATTGTTAAGACAAATATAACCTAATTTTTCACATCTGCAATAGCTGACATAGCCAAAGGTAAAAAATAAGTAGCTTGCTGTCAGATAGTTAAATTTTTATTGACTACTATTGGGCCATTTCCGGACCTGATTGCCGCAGGAGCCGAAGGTATCTACGAGAAAGATGGTCCGGAGGATCAAAAGGTCGAAAAAAACTTTTCCTAACCAGGCAGCTAAGCCCAGGTACCCCGGTACTACTCAAAAACAGGAAGCTTATGGAAGGCCCCGAAGTACTACAGAACCGGAAGTACCACCACGAAGGTAGTACCCTGTTCGGGAGCGCTGAAAACCGTAATGCCGCCGCCGTGCAGTTCGACTACCTTTTTGCAAATGGCCAGCCCCAGGCCATGGCCCGAGTAGTGGCTGCGGCCGTGCAGGCGGACAAACAGGTCGAATATCCGGTGACGATTGGCTTCCTCGATGCCGATACCATTGTCCGTAATCCGGATGGCCAGCCACTGCTTTTCCGGTGCAACACTGGCTTCGCGGATTTCCGGCCCGGTGGCCGGACCCGCCTCAATGGTTACGAGCGGAGGGGTAGGCTCATTGGAAAATTTCAGGGCATTGGTAATCAGGTTCTGGAAGAGCTGATGCAGCTGCGTGGGATTGCCAAGTACCGAAGGAAGTTGTCCTACCAAGACTTCGGCTTTTTTATCCCGGATCACCAGGTCAAGGTCACCAAGTACCGCCTGTACAATGGGGGTCAGGGAAACCACCTCCGGTTGCTCTTTCTGGTTGGAGAACCGGGAGTACGTCAGCAGGCCGGCAATGAGTTCCTGCATCCGGTTACTGGCCGACTGCATCCGGGTTACGAGGTCGGCTCCGGCGGGCGGAAGTACCGAGCCGTACTGTTTCAGCAGCAGATCCCCGAAGGATTTAATCTTGCGGGTAGGCTCCTGAAGGTCGTGCGAGGCAACGTAGGCAAACTGCTCGAGATTCCGGTTCGATAACCGAAGCGCTTCGAGTAGCGTTTCCTGCTTTTGTCGCAGAAGTACCTGCTGGGTAATGTCCATGAAGGTCAGGATAACGAGGCCGTTGGCGGTCTGGGTCATGGACAAATCGAACCAGAAAATCGTTTGCCGATCGGGGGAGGGAAAGCTGACTTCGGTCCGGAAGGGGCGTCCGGTTTCGATGGCTTCGACGTAACGCTCAAAAAATCCAACTTCCTGAACAATAGGAAACAAGGTCAGATAGGTGTTGTTGATTATTTTTTCGTAAGGAAGATTTGAAATAAGTACCCCGGCCTGGTTGGTCATCAGAATCTTGAAATCGACAATTTTTCCGTGTTCATCCCGCAGGATTTCCATGGCATAGACGCCGTTGATAGAGCTGTCCAGGACGCCTTGTACCAGTCCGGTCTGGTGCCGGGCTTCCACCAGCGCTTCCTGGATCCTGGTAACATCAACGTAGGTAGCTACTATACCGTTGTTGAGCTTGTGCATGGATGCCTTCAGCCATTTGCCCGAAATGGGATCTTTCCAGTTTTCGACAATATGGGACTTACCCGTTTCCATAACCGCCAGCGCATCTTTCAGCAGGTCAGGCCTGTCACCCACCAGTTCCTTGACAGAATAGCCTACCGCGTTAAAGCCAAATATTTGTTGGAAAGCCTCAATGGTTATTTGATTGGCCTTGGTAAACCGGAAATCTATGATAGCGTTATTTTCATCCCGAATAGCCTCCGACACCAGTATGTAGTTGTCGGAACTGTTAAGGATACCGTCCAGAAGCTCATACTGCGCCTGGAGTTCGATGGTAGCCTTTTTGAATTCGGTTATATCCATTATAATCGTCATTAACCGGTCCCCGAGCCTAGAGGCGGAGATTTCCATCCACAACTCCTGGTTGCCCCGTCGGTTGTATCTTTCTAGTCGTACGGGCTTTCCAGTTTTGAGGACACCGGCATATCGCTCCATGTACTCAATAGCACCGGGGGAGATTTGGATGAGGGTGAGCTGTCGGTAGTTGTCTTCCGAAAACATGCCCCCGTAGAGCGCCGCCTGATTAAACATGGCGGCCTTGAGGTCAACAATTTCACCACTGGTATCATACACCGGGTCCCACAGAATAATGGCATCCTGGCTGCTATCAATAATCTGCTGCTGGAAGTGCACCTGCTGCTGGGCTTTGCGTTCGGCCAGTAATTTTTCGGTAAGGTTATAGTAGCTGATCACAACGCCGTCACCGTAGCGGCTAACGGCAGTCTGGAAAGTCTGGTCCTTGTCGGGATAGTACTTTTCGGACACAAAAGGAGTACCGGTTTCAATCACCTCAAGGTACTTGTTGAACTGCCCCAACTCCCGGGTTTGGGGGTACCACTCCGACATAAGCTGCCCGAGCTCCGCGCTCAGGCCCAGAAAGGGATTGTCACGCGCGGCCTGATTCTGGAATACCAACCGGAGGTCTTCTACCTGACCCTGTTCATCCCTGACCGCCTCAAATACGACCACGCAGGTAAGGCTGGTGGAGAGCAGGTGTTCGCCGAGGGCCTGCGCGACAAGTACTTCACCCGCCTGTTTTTTAAGTTGAATCAGCAGCGAATTATTCAGGCTTTTTACCTCAAATGCAAAGGGAGTTTTTGCATCCGGTAGGGTCAGTAGTTCGGTAGTGCCGGCTTGGCGGGTACCGGAGGTATAGGCTGCATCGAGGGAGTGAAGCAGTACCTGAGAAGGAATGATTTGTTCCAGGGAAATGGAGGGGGGCATAGTCCCCGTCCACGCCAGTATTGATTTTGCCCGTTGGTTAATAGCTTTTACTTCGTACGTACTGGTTTTGGAGTCTTTTTGCCGTTGGCAGATGAGCAGCGCGTCGGTAGCATTATCAAAAAAATCTAATACTAAATCATTCATGAATTAGGAGTCCGGAAGTTTACACTATTACCTTAAAAAATGCCAACAGCTTACAGTAGGATGGGATAGGAAAAGGTTCTGCAATATACTAAATCGGACTAGTAAAAACATACTAACTTACTTCACCGCCAGAAAGCCGAATCGTCCTGAATGATCCTGACCTGCTGGCCCAGACTACCACCGGCCTGCTGCCATATTTCAGTGAGCTGGTCGCCTTCCGGCCTCACCAGCGGAATGGTTATCGTACGGGTAGGCAGGGGCCGTGGGGCTTGCTCAATCATGCGGGTACGCAGGTAGTAAAGCGCGGGAGCCAGGTCTTCGATCTGGTTACGGCCGGCGTCTCCGTCCGAGAACGTCATGGCAAAATGTAGGATGGACCCGCCGCGCCGGAAAAAGCTCCCACCGTAGTCGCGGAGGGTGGCAGGGTTGAGCGGAGTGCCGGGCGCATCGCTGTTGTTGTGGCTCAGGTCGTGGGGGTCAAACTCAATGGCCGCCTGCGCCTGCGGAAAAGTACCCCGGTTAAAATCGGTAGCCATCAGCTTTTTGAAAAGTTCGGGTACATTGCCGCCATCGGTCGAATAGATAATGTCACTCCCCTCAAAAATATACTTCAGGTTATAGGTCAGGTACCAGGCCGACTGCGCACCCGCGACGTCGGCGTAAAAGCCCGCTACTTTGATACGGTTGCCTGAGCCCTCCCGGATGGCATCCTGGAAATTAGTCCAGAACTCCCGCAACCCCAGGGTCATGAACTGGTACCAGTGCTGCCCCAGGGCCGTGTTGGCCCACAACTGACCGGTACTCCCGGGCATTTGGTTGGGGTCGGGTACCGGAGGCTCCACCTCGCCCAGGCCCCGGGTGCGGCAGTACTCCCGCCAGGCGGCCCGGTTGGCCGCCGAATAACCCGTAATCTCCGTCCAGCCCCAGGGGTCATACCGGACTATACCCGGCGAGAAATATTCTTCAGTATCGCCGTAGGCCATGCTTACGTACACCAGGTCATCGGCGTAGGGAGCCAGTACCTGAGCCATGTGCCGGAGGGTACGGGCCAGCTTTTCTCGGCCCGCCCGGGAGTACAGAGCGGGCTGGTACTGGTTTCCTTCAAACGAAAAGGGAGTACCCAGCATACCCCGGGTCCAGTCGGTGTCGGGCAGCAGGCCGTCGTTCTGCAGGCGCAGGGGCCAGAAACAAACCGCGAATTTCAAGTTATTGGCTTTACACCAGCGCAGGGCGGCGAGCAGCGCCTGGTCGCGGTACTGTCCTTCGCGGGGTTCGTACTCGTACCAGCGTACCAGCATCCGGAAAGCATCAATCGCCTGAAACGTTTCTCCGTTATGGGAAAGACTGTTGAAGGCCGCCATGCGCCGACGCCAGGGCTCGGCTATGCCGGTGGAATCCTGCCAGTCGAAACCCCAGCCGGTACCATTCATCATCAGTATACGGCCGGTCTGATTGGTCAACCCCACGGTTTTGATTTTGTCGTTCCGGCTGTGCGGCCGCAGGGTAACCGACTCCTGTACCTGACAACCAGGCTGGCCCCGGGGCTGTATAGCCAGGGCTACGTGTCCTTTGGTGGGCAGGTTGGGTAGTGTCAGCGTACCATTCGTGAGGTTCTTTTGCCATGTCCATTCCTTTGCTCCCTGCTTCATTACGACATCCAGCGTTTGCGGGGCCGGGGCAGCCGCGTTTAGTTCCAGCCGAAGGGTACTTCCGGTCTGTTGGTAACCCCTGACGCTCAGCCCGCAGAGCGCAGAATTGGAATCGGTCAGGTGGAGGGGGGCCGTAGCGAAGCAGCCCGGCTTGCCCATGGAGGAAATGCGAATAGTAGCCGTACCCACCGCCGCCACGCCCTCGATCCGGAACCGCCGGTGGGACTGGTGGTGTATACTATCCCATTGCCAGGTCTGCCGGCCCTGGCTGAGTACTACGTTGAAAGGGGTGAGGCCGGCCTGGGAGGCAAAAATATCCAGTTCCACCGCCCGCCCCTTTTGTTCATACGCACGGATTACCAGGTCACAGTTGGAAGTAGTATCAACCGGGGAAGCAGAGCGGTCAGCGCCGGTATAGGTACTAGGCGACCGGTCGGGCAGTACTCCTCGGTCAGGGGCAGCGGTACCAGCGGACATACCGGGAACCATACGTACCAGCAGTAAAGGGAATAGTAGGAAAAGGGATTTTATCATAAAAATACAATTGGGGCCTTTTTATCAAAAACCGGCCGGAGGGGTAGTTTACCCACTTTACGGAATAATAATTAAAAACCGGTTGCGGGAATATCGTGACACAAAAAATCCCCGGAGCTAATTGCTCCGGGGCAAAATATAGTAGGAATCCATTCAGAATTAATTGTTAAATTCTCTCTGGATTTCTTCTTTGGTCTTACCAACTTTCTGCTGAACTTTTCCCCACATTTCATCTTCTTTACCTTCGGCATAAGTCAGATCGTCGTCGGTCAGCTGACCGTACTTCTGCTTAATCTTACCTTTCATTTCGTTCCAGTTACCTTCGGCTGTTTGCTTATTCATGATTGTAAGGTTTAATGTTGATGATCAATAAAAATAGTCATGTGGTAATTTTTACCAGACTAATTTTTAAATGCTTACTAAGGTAAATAAACCGTACCCGCCGATAAATGAGAGTAATTCAGTAGATTTTGTATAAATTTTTACTCGTATATGGGTAAATCTTCTCATTTTATGGTATTTTTTGAGTAAATAACAGTCCTATTTCCATTCGCAATAAAGCAGTAAGTAATACTACCGGGTAGTTTGATCTAACCACCCGGATAACCCAGCTCGATTATTTATCCTAACAATGCTTACTATACCGCTCCGAACTTCCCTGATCTATCTTGTTGCCGGTACCACCTGGATTTTGGTAACGGATAGTGCGGGTTACTACGCCGGGGGGCAGGAGCAGGAATTCTATCTGAACCTGATTAAGGGATTGTTATTTGTGCTGCTAACGTCCGTTTTGCTGTACGTTTTAATTGACAGAAGCTACCGTAAATTGGCCCGGTCGGAAAAACAGCACCGGGCGCTTTATGAAAATAGTCCAACTCCTACCTGGATATATTGCCTGTCGGATCTGCGCTTTCTGACGGTCAATGAAGCCGCTATTCAAAAATATGGTTACAGCCGGGAGGAGTTTCTTGCGATGCAGACAACCGATATTCGCCCCCCGGAGGAAGTAAACCGTTACCTTGATTTTATTGCCAAAATGGGCGATGGCCACCAATACGCGGCGGGCGTCTGGAAGCATAAATTAAAAGACGGCCAGGAAATATACGTAACCATAAATACCTATCCGGTCGATTTTGACGGGGAAAAGGCTGCCATGGTAATTGCCCTTGACGTCACCGAAAAAATAGTCGCCCGGCAGGAAGCGCAACGTAAAACCCTGGAACTGGAAACCCTGAACGAGAAACTCGTAGAAAAAAGAAAGCGACTGAGCTACGTACAGAATTTGGCCAAAGTAGCCGGTTGGGAGTACTACCCGGAGGAGGACCGGCTGGTGGGCGGCGAAGAGATTCTGGCCCTGTTTACCGATAAAAAAAACGGCTCTCCGTCCTACGCGCAGCTTATTGAAGCTATAGTATCTGAGGACCTTCGGAGAGTACTTAACGCTAATTACCAGCTACTTAAAACTGGCAAAATGATTGAAGTTTTTTACCGGGTCAACTGGAAGGGGCAAATCCGGCATATTCGGCAGGTGGGTGAAGGCGACCACCTGGATGGCGTACCTATACTGAGGGGAATGGTGCAGGACGTAACCCACATCAAAAATATGGAGCAGGAACGGGACCGGGTAGGCAATACCCTCAACCGCACCCTCGATAGTATTACCGATGGGGTAATGGAGCTGGACCACAACTGGACTATAGTCAGGGTAAATAAATCCTTTGAAAACCTCCTTCGTGTAAAAGCGGATCAGGTAGTGGGAGTCAACCTGTGGGAGGTGTTTCCGGAGGCGGTCTCCCACCGCCTGTACCAGGAGTTTTTGCAGGTGATGGCCACAAAAAATGCAAGAAGTTTGGAGGAGTATTCGCCCACCCGGCAGCAGTGGTTTTACATCACGGCCATTCCTGCCCAGGACGGTATAGCGGTTTACTTAAGGGATATTACCGAGCGAAAGGTACAGGAAGAACAGCTGCGTATATTACTCTACCGGTATGAAACAGTGGCCGAAGCCACCAACGAGGCCATCTGGGACCTGGACCTGCTCACGAACAGCCTGGTCTGGAACCGCGGTATTGGCCGTATATTCGGCTACGGAAGTGAGCACCAGGAAACAATGCTCGCCTGGTGGGAGGAAAGAGTACATCCGGAAGACAAGGACCGGGCTACCAAAAGCCTGTTTGACGCTATTGAGAATAATAGTACCTACTGGTGCGAACAGTACCGGTTCAGGTGTGCGGATGGAAAGTACAAGCACGTAGAGGACAACGGCTATATTTCCTATAATGAAGCGGGTAAGCCCGTACGGATGATAGGGGCCATGCGGGACATTGACGAGGTAATCAAGGCCAGCGAAGAAAACAAGCGGCTGGCTGAAATTATCACCAAAGTAAACAACGTCATTGTTATTTCGGACGAGGAAGGCCGGATCAACTACGTTAATCCGGTATTTACGGAAGTAACGGGTTATTCGTTTGAAGAAGTAAAAGGGAAAAAGCCGGGGGCTATCCTACAGGGGCCCGAGTCAGACCCCCAGACCATCCGGCTCATGTCCGAGGCGTTAGCCGCCCGGAGGTTTTTTTCGGTCGAAATTATAAACTATACCAAAGCGGGCCAAAAATACTGGTTGCAGATTGACTGTACACCCATCTACGACAACAACGGGGTACACAAAGGTTTCATCGCTATTCAGAATGACGTAACCGAACGTAAGGAAAGGGAGGTATTGCTGGAGAAACACGTAAAGGTACTTCAGGAGATTTCCTGGCTTAACTCCCACGAAATCCGGCGGCCCGTGTCAGAAATTATGGGACTCATGTACCTGATTCAGGAAACCACTGACCCTGACGAAAAGACCGAACTCTATGAGTTAGTAAATGAGGTAGCACACAACCTGGATCAGGTAATCAGGGAGGTTGCCGCCAAGGCTTATTCCCTGTACAATGAAAAAGGCTTAACAAAAATAAAGTTGTAAGTAGCGAGTTTCCGGAGAAGCAGGAATTTACACTTTGATAAAGATCCGGTTCCGGTAAAGAAAGTACAGAAACAGCCACACCAGCGCCAGCGCGCCCAACGCGTTGAATACTTCGTGCCAGGGCTCCGCCGCGTGTTTATACAATCCTTCAAATAACAGCCGGGAAGTTTTGCCAAAGTCAATAAAGCGGTAAGCCAGGTAGATCGCCAGCGAGTTCATGCCAATTACCTTAAAAAAGAACGCCCAGCGGGTGTAGCCCCGTACATCGATAATCCAATAAAAAGCGGCCAGAAACAGAAAAGCCATGCCACCCGTCAGCAGTATGAACGAGCCGGACCAGAGGTGCTTGTTAATGGGCAGGTGCAGGTTCCAGAGCAGCCCCAGTACCACACCACCCATGCCGAAAAGTACCAGCTTTTTGAGGGTAGTGGCAGCCGGGGTACCCGTCCGCAGGAAATCGCCGGCTACCGAACCCAGTATGGTCAGGCAGAAGGCGGGCAACTGGGTACTTAGCGCCAGTTCGTCGTAGGTTTTCTGCAGCAGCTTCCCCGGCATGATCTGTCGGTCGAGCCAGCCGAGGAGGTTGCCCTCAAAGCTGAGATCGCCCGCGCCGTAGCCGGGTACAGGTATCAGGAACAGCGCCGCGTAGTACACCAGCAGAATGCCTCCCACTACCAGCAGGCGCTGCCGCAGTGATACATTCAGGTAAAGCAGCGTCGTAAAAAAAGTGGCCAGTCCAATGCGGCCCAACACACTGCCGAACCGGATATTGGAAGGATTGAAAAAATCGACGGGAGCATTTTTGTACAGAATACCCAGACAAATTAGAATCAGCATCCGTTTGGCCACCTTGCTGTATAGGGTACTCTTTGAAAGACCCCTCGCCAGACCGCCGCTGAGGCTGTACGACAGCGAAACACCCGCCATAAACAGAAACAGCGGGAAAATGAAATCGTAAAACGTAAAGCCGTGCCAGGCCGGATGCTCAAACTGTTCGGCCAGCGCATCGACCCAGGCCAGCCCGGTTTTGCCGTGCAGCAGCGAAATGAAGGTACCTCCCCCAGCAATGAGGAGCATATCAAAGCCCCGCAGCGCATCCAGCGATTGCAGCCGGGTGGGTCGGGTATTGGTACTGACCAGGTCCAGGTCAGTTGACGCGGGAGTAGTAAGTGTAGTCATGAGCTGGGTAAGTAGTGCTGGCCATTATCCATAAGAAAGTACTTTACCCGCTATTGCTACTTTTACCAGGTACCTAAAAAGCCCCGGAAGCAAGCGCATCCGGGGCTTTACGAATGGTAGGCAACCATTCCGAATTCATAATTCAGAATCAGTAGCGTACGAAGAAATTATTTTTGGTGCAAAAGCGGCCCCAGAGGGGCTAAACTTTAGTAGCAGATTAACAAGTTGGAGAGATTTCAGCCCCGTAGGGGCGACACCCACCATTAAATGTGCCGCTGCCACGGTGGCCGCTCCTACGGAGCTTTTTGTACACTTTTGATGCTATTTCTACTAAAGTATCGCCCCGATGGGGCTAAAATAAAATTCCTTCGTACAATACTGATTCAAAATTCAGAATTCTACTTATCCAGCCAATCTTTGAAGGGGGTGATTTTTTCTTTACCAATAAAAACCTCCTGTTTGGGCGCCGGAGCGAGTTCCAGCTTCAGCTTGCTTTGGGAGTAGGTATGGATGTTTTTGATGCTTGACAATGAAATCAGGAACTGCCGGTTGGCCCGGAAAAAATCGTCCGGATTGAGCATGGACGTCAGTTTGTCGAGGCTGAAATCAATCGGCAACCGCTGGTTGTCTTTGGTGACCAGGAAGCTTATTTTCTCTTCCGAAAAAAAGTAGGCTACCTCAGCGACTTCAATAGTCCGGATGCGGGTACCTACCGTAACCATGAACCGGGTTTTATACTCGGGTTTGTTTTGTCCGATGGCCTGCAGCAGCGTATCCAGATCGGTTCTGGAAAATTGCCGCTTCATGGACTTAAACTTATCAATGGCCGCCGAAAGGTTTTCGAAGCTGACGTTAGGCAGGCTGTCTTTCTGGTCTGACATGAATATCATTACATTGGCTCGTAGTAGGACCCGTAAGCCCTGATGGAACGCAAGTTCTGTCTTTTTAAGGTATAAGAAAAAAAGGAGGAGCCCGATTGACAATTATTCCGGTTGAAGTGGCGATAACCACCGACGAACTTTCACCCTTTTTTCAAGATCACCCTTAGGGATGAAGTAATGCTTTTGGATTTAAGTTGTCAGAACTGATTACCTGCAATGGCTCTGAAGATACCGGTAGTGGCAACAATAGGGGGCTATTCCAGCGGGCATTTTGTTCGTATAATACTTTGGATTGGATGTCAGGCTGCGCAAGTAGGGGAGAAGCCAGGGTCAGCAGGTACATCAGGTGAATTATCTTTTTCATAGCCATTGATTGGTTGATTGGATGGTTCAAAAGTACGGGGTCAGGGTTGGGTACTAAAACCCTAGTGGCTGAAGTGGCAATTTGGGCTGATGAAACCAATGTGCATGCGGAGGAGGAATTTCTGATTCCAGTCTAAACATACCTCTCTGGGTACCAGCAGCCGGGAGAGGTACATTGTAAGAATACTGAAAGGAATGAGTACTTAGTGGCAGAAAATGTAGAAACCCCGACCGCAGTCAGTGATTGCAGCCCGGGTGATACTAACCAAGTTCAGGTCAGTTGGTGCGGGAGTAAAATTGGTATTCATATACCGGCTAGGGGTAGGAAGGCAAATGCCGGGGACCTTATCTGAGGAGTTATAAAGTTATTGATTCTCTTAAGTTGACAAAGCATTTCTTTTCTCTTCATGAACTGTCTTGCCGTTTACATCATAATGCGTAAATGCAACAATAGATTTGTCGTTTTCCCGCACTACTTTAATAGCCAGAAAGCCCCCTTTTACCCTTAGAAATCGATGTTCCGGCCGTTTGTCGTCTTCCGGCCAGCCCTGCGCGTGGTAGTCGCTCACCGGCCCTGAACCAAACTCAGTCACACCCGTTTTGGCGTCAACTGACACGTACTGCCAGTGGCGGTCACCGGTGACCACGTACATATTTTTTTGTTGAGAGATAAAGTTTCGCAACCAGTTGCCTTCGGTCCCGAAGGCCAAATTAGCGTGGTTATCAGTTTTTTTGTCACGATCCGGACCTACGACCGGCGTGGGAGAGAAAAGGATTTTAAAGGTAGCGTCCGATGCTTTTACTGTTTTCTCAAACCATTGCTTCTGCTCCGTGCCCCAAATTGTTTTTTTATCATTGTCCTCAATTTTATTAGCCGTCCGGTACTCACGGCCTTCCACCATCCAGATCTGAAGGTCTTTGCCCCAGCGTAGCGTACGGTAGGGTTTATCCCGCAGGGGTATATTTTCGCGCCATATTTTCAGCCCCTCGCCCACCGTAAGTTCGCCATAAGCAGGAGTGTCGGGGTTCACATCATCGCTCAACAGATCGTGGTCGTCTTTGAGCATGTAGATAGGTGTACTTTGAAAAAAATCTCTCAGAGAAGGCCATCCATTCATAGCATGCCATTTGTGTCGGGCTTTTTCTGCATTTTTAGCCAGAGGGCCTGGTTTATCGTAGTAGATATAGTCGCCGGTATGGATGAAAAAATCGGGTTTCATCCGGTTCATGCTATCATAAGTTCGAAAGCCCCGCTGCCCGTCGTCGAAGCTCCAGAAATACTGGCAGGTGGAAGTGGTTAGTTGTACAGGTAATACCGCTTTCGGATCGGGAGCGGTTTGAAAGGTACCTGTGGTTGACACTACCTCTCCATTTTCTCCAGACCGGGCTTCCAGGGTAAGCCGGTACCTGGTGGCGGATTTCAGAGAAGTAAAAGGAATCTGTACCGTGTAGTCATTTTCAGGGAGGGCTGGTTTCCACACCGAGCTTACCGTACTATTACCTGAGGATATCGACGCCCTAACCCAGCCCGAGGCCCCTTTTACAGCCCCATCCATCTGCTCTACCGGCTGGTTTTCGTTAAAATCGACAGGATGGCGGAATACCGTTTCTACCCGCTCATGTCGCACAGGATTGGGGCTTTCCTGCCCGCAAAGCCGGGTCCAGATCAAAACGGAGTCATGGCTTACCTCCCCTATTTTAAAACCATTGGTAAAATAGAGGGCAGGTGGCGGTGAGGGAACTGAATGAATGCCTTTATGGGGGAGTTTACCAAATGTAATCGTGGCAAGACCTGCTCCTGCTTTCAGGAAAAATCTTCGGCGACTGGTTGGTTTCATAGGATAGTTCAAGTTGTTGATTAATAAAGATTTGAAAAATGGAGGTGTTGGAATTGGTTATCAAGCTGGCACCTCTATTCCTTCAAAAAAATCAGGTAGATATAACAACGGTATGAAATAAAAACAAAGCTTCGGCAGCAGGTACCGCTCCGGAACTTTGTTTTATTCAAAAGTGACTTTTGCTTAAATGCTACGGCGGCCGCTCATCAACTCATTCGCTCCTCATTAATTAATTTGTCCAACCTCACAATACCCTGGACCATGGCCCGCACGGTATGGTAGTTTATTTTCCAGGAGTGGCTCATGTGGGTCCAGATGGGTTCGCCCAGCCGAGTGAGCAGGGGCTTCCACTCACCAACCTGGGGGTCAATGACGTGGTCAAAAACAAAGCGGTGAGTCGCGTGATAGGCTTTCAGGAACCGCTCGTCCTGGTACACCCGGTAAGCGTCCAGCAGACCAATTAAGACCTCCGCCTGTTGCCAGAACTCCTTCTCGCGGTCGTATACTTCCCCCGCGTGCGAGCCTTCCACAAAAACTCCCCCGTACTCCCAGTCGATGCCGTGGTCCACGGCGTGGTTGAACGATTTGAGGAGCTGGGTCCGGTACTCTTCGTGCGGAATACCCAACCCATCCAGCGCGTGCATCAGCAGCCAGGCGAACTCCACGTTGTGGCCGTAGCTGGTATTATCTTCGGCGGCGCTTTTGATACCATCTTCGCTAAACCGGTCCCAGCCCCACACAATGTCGAACTTGATCTGCGGCGCCACGCGCCAGTCGGCCCAGAACTGCGGAATACCCGTGCCGTAGTCGGGGTGCATAATGCGGGTAGTCAGTAGTTGTATCACTTCCAGCAGCTTCCGCCGGTGTACTTCTTGTTTGCTGGCTTCGTAGAGTGTTGTAAAGGCTTCCATCAGGTGCATGTGCGCGTCCAGCGTTTTGCGGTCGCCCCCGGCGAAGCCGGGCCCTTTCAAGGTCCAGTCGCGCTGGAACATCTCGAAGTACCCACCGTAGTAGGTATCCACGGCGTACTTCTGCAACAGGTCAAATACCTTCTGGGCGTATTCGAGGCCGCGCGGGTCACCCGTGGCGAGGGTATATTCGCTGAGGGAGTAGATTGCGAAACTATGGCCGTAGACAATTTTTTCATCAATCTTTAGATTCCCCTTCCGGTCCATGAGCCAGTAAAAGCCGCCATGGTCCGAGTCCCACATTTTATCTAGCAGGAAATCTACCCCGTGCCGCGCCATCTCCGCCAGGCGACCCTCGCCGTAGCCCGCCCGGTGGGCAGAGGAAAAAGTATAGATGGAACGCGTCTGGGCAATGAGTGATTTCTCGTCTTCGCCGGAATCGTTACCGTCCTTGTCAAAGTGCGTAATAAAGCCTCCGTTTTCGCGGTCGACGCAGCGCGTTTCCCAAAAGGGCAGAAGCTCCTGGGTCAGGTGGTGGTAGGCCTCCTGCCGGTACTGTTTCAGTTGTTCGATGTTCATCGGGCTTAGTAAATCAGATAAAGTACAGTAGTTGAAGGCTATTTATAAGGTAATAATTACCCGATTCTTACGGCCTTGCCAGTCCGGGCGGCCTGGTAGATAGCCTCCACCACCCTAATATCCCGCAAGCCTTCCTCACCGGGTACAAGCAAAGGTTGGTTGTTCAGGATAGCCAAGGCGTCGTCGTCCATTTGTTTCGCTTGCTGACTGTCCAGCGGGAAGTTGATTACGCCCAGGGTACTTACACCTTTATTACCACTGTAAGCCGTGGCGGGCTCCATAAACAGGTTGCCTTTCTCGTAATTCACCTTCAGAAAGTTGGTATTGATGCCAAAGCTGGTGGTGCAGTTGGCAATGGCCCCACTGGGAAAGTGCAGCTGAAACAGGGTTGTTTCGTCCACGTTCTTATAAATCTCCGGTCGGTTAGTCAGGTGGCTGGCCGTGACCAGTATAGGTTCTTCGCCGGCCGCCAGACGTGCTCCCTGTAGCGCATAGACGCCCATATCGTACATCACTCCACCCCCCATTTCCTTTTTCTGTTTCCAGTGGTCGGTACGGCCTTCGTTATAGCCCGCCGAACTATGAATCAGCTTTACCTTACCCAGCGGTTGCTCTTTGGCAATTTTCATGTAAGCCTGGGTGTTGGGGTCGTGCTGGCAGCGGTAGCCAATGGCCAGGCTGCGTTTGTTGTCGCGGCAGGCCTTGATCATTTCCTCGCATTCCTTAACATTCATGGCCATGGGCTTCTCACAAAATACGTGCTTACCGGCTTTGGCCGCCCGAACGGTATATTCCTTGTGCATCGATGGCGGGAGTACTACATACACCACGTCGATGTCGGGGTTGTTGGCAATCTGGTCAAAGTTCTGGTAGTTGTAGATATTTTTATCCGGTATATTGTACTTCTTCTTCCACAGTTCAGCCTTGGCGGGCGTACCCGTAACAATGCCAGCCAGATAGCAATGCTGCGTTTTTTGCAGTGCCGGAGCCAGCAGATCGGTACTATAATAGCCCAGACCAACCAGAGCGATTCCCAGCTTGTCTTTTACTTGTTTTTTTCCAAAGGCCCGGGAAGAGAGCAGGTTAGCGGCAGTTAAGCCAGCCATTCCGGTTAAAAAATCGCGGCGGGTGGTAGGTTCAGAAGCAGAGAAAAGTAGGTTCATCAGGGGTAGATCAGTTTTTTGGGTTAATTCCTAAAAGCACCAACCGGACCTGCTTTACTATTTTTGAGCAGACCGGAGCGTGCAGGTACAGTTTATGTAAAGTTACTGAAAACATTTTTCCCAACGGCTTATTTACATGACCTGGCCCCGGCTACACAAACAGTATACTAAATGGAAGAGCTTTCTGACGAAAGATACTTCCATTGATAAGCTTTCGTGGAGTATTACCCTTTCCATTCTCATGGGGGTGTTTCCGCTGATCGGTACCAATAATATAATAATAGCGCTGCTGGCGATGAAGTTCCGGCTGAATATGGCCTTAATGTTTGCCATTAGCTACGCCCTTTATCCGGTTCAAATCCTGTTGCTGGTACCTTACCTGCGCATTGGGGAGCAGGTATTGGGTGCGGGCGCTACCCCACTCAGCTGGCAGGACCTGAAAGTCAGCTTTGGTCTGGGGATTTTGCCCATGGTGCACAAGTTCGGTAACGCCCTGCTGCTTTCGACGGTAGGCTGGTTGCTGACGAGCCTGCTGATCCTGAGTGTGCTCAATTATTTTTTCAAATTTATTCTCCGGAAAACCCTGCCCGTGCGGTGGGCGCAGGAACAGCAGACTAGTACTTCTCCGGCAACAGCCAACGGATTAACAAGTACCTGTTAATTAGATACCTTCTGATTATTCAGGCATATCCGGGTATCTGTCTTCGGATATCTTTGTAGTTTTTTCTCCACTTCCCGACCGTACCAGTCCTACAAAATGGACGTACACCGCAGGTGTACGGATGGATATTTCTACCAGAAATCCTTCCCCAAAAAAGCTCCGAATGAAAATTTTGCCCAATTTTACGGAGGGTACCTCAGGTACAACGCTAACCGCTTACTTTGTCCTTCCCATGACCAATTCTGATATTATTGATAGTTTAGAGCTGACGGCCAAACTGATGGAGCTGCACGAAGCCGATTCTTTCAAAATAAAGGCTTATACTTCAGCCGCCTTTAACCTCGATAAAATTACAGTACCCCTGGCCGGTATGTCGCCCGCCGAGCTGGCCCGTTTGCAGGGTGTGGGTAAGAGTGTAGCGGGAAAAATAACAGAAATTCAGGAAACCGGTAAGCTGCGTGATCTGGAAGAACTCATGGATAAAACACCTCCGGGGATTCTGGACATGTTTAAGGTAAAGGGGATCGGGGCCAAAAAAATAGCCGTTATCTGGCGGGACCTGGGGATTGAAAACCTGCGCGATCTGGAACTGGCCTGTCAGAGCGGACAGATTGCAAAACTGAAAGGCTTCGGAGAAAGTACCCAGCAAAAAATTCTGGATTCGCTGGTTTTCCTGAAAAGCCAGGCCGGGAAACTCCGGATGAATGTGGCAGATGCCCTGGCTCAGGCGGTTCGGGACGAGCTGCAAAAACACTTTGACCGGGTGGAGATAGCCGGTGAGATACGTCGCCGGGCCGAAACGGTAGAGACCGTGCGACTGCTGGTAGCCAATGATAAGCCCGTGGCGGTCCAGCAGCAACTTACTACGCTGGATATACTTACGCAGGACCCCAGACAATCAACGCCATTTGTATGGCGGGGGAAGGCGATGGACGTGGACGTTCGGGTGGAAATCATAGCCGTACCCGCTGACCGTTTTGCCAACGAGCTATTCCTTGAAACCAGCACCGAAGCGCATCTGACACAAATGGCGGCCGACGGACGGACCCTGCTGCAATTGGCTCAGGTAGAAACGGTGGCCAGCGAAGAAGAGATATATGAAAAAGCCGGACTGCCCTACATAGTACCCGAAATGCGCGAAGGCCGGGGCGAATGGGCCTGGGCGCAGCAGCATGCACCCGCCGACCTGGTGACCTGGGATGGGCTGCGGGGCATCCTGCACAACCATAGTACCTACTCCGACGGGCAGCACACGGTAGAACAAATGGCGCTCTTTTGCCGCGAGCTGGGCTTTGAGTACCTCGGTATGGCCGACCACTCCCAAAGCGCAACCTACGCCAGCGGCCTGCGTCCCGACCAGGTACTTCGACAGCACGAAGAAATTGACCGGCTCAATGAACGCTTCGCCCGCGAGAATCCCGGGCGTCCGTTCAAGGTACTGAAAGGCATTGAATCGGATATACTCGGCGACGGCTCCCTCGACTACCCCGATGATACATTGGCTACCTTTGACTATGTAGTGGCTTCGGTACACAGTAACCTGACCATGACCGAAGACAAGGCCACGGCACGGCTCCTGCGCGCTATCGAAAATCCCTATACGACCATCCTGGGCCACCCCACTGGACGCTTACTGCTGTCGCGGGATGGGTACCCCATTGACTACAAAACCATCATTGACGCCTGTGCCGAGCGGGGCGTGGTCATGGAAATCAACGCCAGTCCCTGGCGGCTGGACCTGGACTGGCGCTGGGTTAGCTACTGCATGGAAAAGGGAGTACTGCTGAGTATTAATCCGGACGCGCACGTGCGGGAAGGGTACTTTGACATGCACTACGGAATAGCGACAGGTCGCAAGGGAGGACTTACTACGGAAATGACTTTTAATGCGCTGTCGCTGGCAGAAATTGACCAGTTCCTGACAAAACGGAAAAATCGGTAACCTTATTCCTGAAAATTGAGCTGCGCATCCTGCTCAAAGTTCAGGGCGGCTCCGTCCTTAACCACCAGGCTTTTCAACTGCACCGTGCCGGTACCTACCGTTACGGTGTGGCCGGTCTCAAGTACTACTTTATCAGTTAGGGTAGGTACACACCCACACGACCAGGTTTCGGCGGCGTTCCAACCTCCCGAGGCTACGGAGGTGATTACTTTTTCGGGCACTATGGTAATGGCGTAGTCTTCGGTTTCGCCGTAGTCATAGCCCGCGCAGGGGTCAGTCGGGCTTTTGTTATACTGCAGCCGTACGCGCAGGCGGGTAGTGCCCGTTTTGGCCGTGTCGGGTATGGCCAGGGTACCACTAAATGTAGGGCTGGTGTTAATACCAAACCAGGGTGTCTGATAGGCAATTTCGCTCACCTCGAATAGTTGATTTTGGTTAAAATCAAGCCAGATGGTTATCCCTTGCGGCCATTTTCCGGGGTTTTGAATGGTAAAGTTATAGGTAGTACTTCGCGCAACTGGCTGGAAAGAAGGGACCGCCGTAAAATCATTATAGCCGGTTGTTGAGCAATTATTACCACTGCTAAAATCCAGAACGGTTACCGTATCATACTTTATCGTGAACCTGTTAATAATATCAAAGTCATTGCATTTGGTACTTCCGGGTATGCAGTAGCAATAGGTGGCCGTGGGGTCAAAGGTTACGGCCAGGGGAGTACTGTAAACTGCATTCGAATTGGCGGCTACTACCCGGTAATAATAGGCAACATCCGGTTGGGCCATTATTGATCTATCCAAATACTGAGTAACATTAGCTGCCACTCTGCCCACGGCTACAAAATTAGCCCCCGCGCTGGCCGACCGTTCAATGATATATTCTGCTTCACTATCCGAATTGTCGGCCCAGTTAACCACCACCGAGCAATTTTCATATGTGGCTGATAACTGGGTAGGCGCGGCTACTTCCGGCTGACAGGACAAATTATAAGCGCCCGATTGATCCATAAGTGTCTTTCGATAGAGGTACCCATCAGCCATACGGTTGAATTGTCCGTCCGTGAAACGATTGCGGCAGACCTGGTAGTACGACATCAGGTTTAACATATCCGGGCTATACAGTTCTCCATTGGCGTCCTTTTTTTCGGTGTCATGGTAAACGCAGTTTTCGAATTGGTTACTATACGGGTCGGCCGGGGTATCGCACACCAGGTCTCCGGCACTTATGCAGTTAGTCCCGGCTCCGCGGGTGACCAGTTCTGCTCCAAAGTAGGTTTCGTGCGTATGGTACAGGTTCCAGTAGTGACCTACTTCGTGCGCCAGCGTTGAGCCGTTGCTGGTAGCGCGGTTGCTCATGATAATACGGTTATCCAGCGGATTGTCGCTCGGAAACGCCGAGATTCCATTCAAAGGTATGTTACCCGAAGTAAGATTATCGGTAAAATAAATATTGAGCGCATCGTTGACATTGTGCAGGGACAGGGCTTTGTCATCCTGTACAATATCACAATTCGACAGATTGTCGTCGTCAATGTAGTGAATGGGGCCGCAGAGGTAGAACTGCATGTTCATGGGCAGGTACTGACCATTCATAGTCGCGATGGCGCTGTTAAGTACTTCTACGGACAAACCCGAGGTACCGTTGGACCTGCGCACAATGTGGGCTTTGATGGGAATCTGGATGATTGAGGTTTCCTTCACCAAGGGTGTCGGACTCTGCGCCTTTTTCTTCTTGATGGCGTCCTCAATTTTTTTAACTTTTTCGGGGGGAGGGGGCAAGGTACCACAGTCCCGCGCGGGCTGATCGACGACAATCCCCTTATTTTTTTGAGCAAGTACCGGTTCGCTTCCAAACCACCCCACTATAATCAGGCACCCTATAAGAAGGTGCCGCGCACGTAC
Organism: Telluribacter sp.; assembly: GCF_035998675.1. Classification (NCBI taxonomy): domain Bacteria; kingdom Pseudomonadati; phylum Bacteroidota; class Cytophagia; order Cytophagales; family Spirosomataceae; genus Telluribacter; species Telluribacter sp. The sequence goes on along the minus strand of NZ_DASYHI010000020.1, from coordinate 839,910 downwards.
ATTCATCAGGACAACAAACGGGAGGATTTGTAACTTTTTGATCATAAAATGATTCTGCCCCTAAATTTATAAAACATTAACAATAATTTTGCCAAAATACGGGCAGATAAACAGATATTAAATTGCGCTGAAAGCAGGCAGTAGATTATTCTGGATACCTTCTTGTTAATTTATAATCATACACACTTCTCCTAGATGTTCACTCTACGCTGCCTGATTGTCACTGTTTTACTTGGATGTTTTACTTTAAAGATAGCGGCTCAGTCGGTGCAGTCCGTAGCCCTGATGGGTACCGTTACCAACGCCACTACCGGACAGCCCATGTCCAACGCCAACGTCTTCGTGATCGAAACCCGAAAAGGGGTACAGACCGACAAGGATGGTTTTTATCTGTTTACCCTGAAGCCAGGTACTTATAATCTGAAAATCAGTTATATAGGTTTTGTTCCCCTGTACCGCGAGGTAGTACTTCGGCAAGGCGAGAACCGGGTCAGCTTTCAGCTCGAGGATGACACCCGGCTGCTGGAGGAAGTAACGGTCACTACCGGCAAACCCGAGGAAAACGTGCAGAAGGTGGAGATTGGAGCTTCCCGGCTTAACATCCGAAGTATTCAGCGGATTCCCGCCTTTATGGGGGAGGTGGACGTTATGCGCAGCCTGCTGATGCTACCGGGCGTCACGACCGTGGGCGAAGGTACTTCGGGGATTAACGTACGGGGTGGCAGCATTGATCAGAATCTGATTCTGATGGACGACGCACCGCTGTTCAATACCTCCCACCTCTTTGGATTTTTCTCGGTGTTTAATCAGGATGCGGTACGGGATGTAACGCTCAACCGGGGGGGGATACCGGCCCAATACGGCGGCCGGGCCGCTTCGGTACTGGACGTCCGGCTCAAGTACCCCAATTCGGAAAAATTTACGGGTAGTGGGGGTATTGGCCTCGTCGCCAGCCGTCTGGCCCTGGAAGGACCCCTGGTGAAAGGGAAGCTATCCACCCTGCTGGCGGTACGGGCATCATTTAATGATTTCCTTTTCCGGTTAGGTCCCGCCAGTCTGCGGGGGACCAAAGCCAACTTTTATGATATAACCAACAAGTGGTACTGGAAAATCAGCGAGCGCAGTGAGCTGACCTTTACCGGCTACTACAGCGACGATAATTTTAAAATTCCTTCTGACTCACTTTCCAATGTGGAGGTCAATGCCTCCTCGTCGCTGTACGGCTACCGCACCCGCAGCGGTACCCTGCGCTGGCAGCACACGCTGCGCGACAACGTTACCTGGGAGGCCGTAGGGGTACTTAGCAAATACTCGGCGAATATCTCCGTACCTGACTCTTCCAACGCCCTGGACCTGCAATCCGGGATAACCTATGCCAACGCCCGGGTCCAGTACACAAATAAGTCCAACGAGCGGCACCAGTTTCTGATGGGTGCCAGCGCCATCAGCTACGGTATTCAACCCAACAACCTGGTCCCCGGTCCGTTTTCGAACGTACTTCCGGTAAATCTGGAACGGGAAAACGCCGTGGAATCTGCCCTCTATATAGAGGATGAATGGAAGGTGACGGATTTGCTCTCGGTGGTGGCGGGTCTGCGGTATTCACAGTTTTTGCGCCTGGGCGCCGCCAGTGTGTACCGCTATACGCCAGGGCTGCCCCGGTCGGAGGATGCTGTCACCGAAATTGAAAACTACGGTCCCGGGGAAGTAGTAAAAACCTACGGCGGGTTTGAGCCCCGCCTGGCGGTACGCTGGACGCTAAATCCGGCTACTTCCGTTAAGATGGGCTACAACCGGATGATCCAGTACCTGCACCTGATTTCCAATACCACTTCGGCGCTTCCCACCGCCCGCTGGGCTACGAGTAGTACCTACCTGCGCCCGCAGGTGGCCAATCAGGTGTCCATCGGGTTGTTTAAAAACCTCAAAAACGATACCTACGAAACCTCCGCCGAGGTGTACTATAAAAAACTTAAAGACGCCATTGATTACCGCGACGGAGCCGACATTGTTCTTAATCCGACGCTGGAAACCGCCGTACTTCAGGGACAGGGCCGGGCCTACGGTCTGGAAATGATGGCCAAGAAAAATACGGGTTTCTGGACCGGCTGGGTAAGCTATACCTACGCCCGTACCTTTTTGCAGATCGGGGGCGACCACCCGGAGGAGCGGATCAACCGCGGACGCTGGTACCCGGCCAACTACGACCGCCCCCACACCCTCAACGCCATGGCAGTCTATCGTCCCAGCGTAACTACCACCGTATCGTTCAACTTTACATTCAGCAGCGGAAGGCCGGGTACTTTCCCCAAGGGGCGCTACCTACTTTATGAGCCAACCATTTTTGGGGCCAATGTACCCATCTATACCGACCGCAACCAGGGGCGTATTCCCAACTACCACCGGCTCGACTTTTCCATTACGTTTGACGAGCACCCCGACAAGCACCCCGACCGCCGCTGGAAAGGAAGCTGGGTATTTTCGATCTACAATGTATACGCGCACAAGAACGCCTTCTCGGTATTCTACAACATAAAGCCGTATTCGCTGGCCTCGGCTTATAAGCTCAGTATTTTCGGTACTATTTTCCCTTCGCTTACCTATAATTTCAAGTTTTGATGAAGCTCTGGCCTTCATACAAAAAGAAATGGAACCGGTCCCTGGGGTGGGGCCTGATAGCGCTTGCAAGTTGTGTGACGCCCTATGAGGCAGAGATCCATGATCTATCGACAGGTATTGTGGTGCAGGGGAGGGTGTCCAATCTGCCGGGGCCTTATTCCATTAAAATCGTAGTACCTGCCAGCAATGCCTACAAAGGCCTGAGCTTTGGGGTTGAGAAGGCAAAGGTCTATATCACAGATAACGAAGGCAACCGCGAAGACCTGGTCGAGCAGAAGGAACCCGGCCTGTACCAGACCACTACGCTACAGGGCGTAACGGGGCGCCGGTACCAGCTGCACATTGAGGCCAGGGGTAAAAAGTACGAGTCTAGTCCCGAAGTACTACGATCTATCAACCCCATTGAGCGGGTATATGATGAAACATTCCGGTCTTTTGAGCCGAATACCGGCAGAGAGCGGCAGGGCGGCTGGAAAGTATACGTGGATACCAAAGACCCCTCCGAACCCGGCAACTACTACCGCTGGAACTGGATCAGGTACAAACTAACCGATGTGTGTGCTACCATAGATGTTCCCCCCGGCAATCCGGCCTTCCGGTTTCCCTGCTGCGGGTACTGCTGGGATATAGTGCGTTGCCTGGGGCCGGATTGTGTCTCGCTGAGTTCGGATGCCCTTATTAACGGCAAGACCATCAGTCGGCAGCTTATTACAAATGTACCCGTGGAGTGCCTGGACCGGGTGTATCTGGAAGTAGAGCAGCAGTCGATCTCGCGGGAGGCTTATATTTACTGGAAAGCCACCAAACAGATGCTGCAGAATACCGGCGGTGTGTTTGACTCGGCCCCTACGGCCATTCCCGGCAATATTCGCTGTATCACCAATCCGGACGAGCAGGTATTCGGGCTTTTTGAAGTAGCGGGCATAACCCGCAAGGGGCATCTGGTGGATCGTACCCAGGCCGAATATTCCAACTGTCCTCCTATTCTCCCACTCCCTGCGGGTGGTGTGGTGGGCTGTGCTCCCTGCGTGGAGAGCCGTTACCGAACGGCAAAAACACCGGATTTCTGGGAATTTTAACTATTTCACCCTATTTAAAAGCTACGTTTTTACATACCCATTCATGCGCGATTTTAAGATTAAAAAATTTTATACACCGGCACTTAATTTTACCCGCCTGACGGGTTGGTGTCTGATGTTGCTGGCCGGTTGTATAACCCCCTACGACGGAGAAATCAAAGAAGTACCCCCCGGTATAGTGGTTCAGGGCTCAATAACCAATGAACCAGGGCCTTATGTTGTAAGGCTAACCACCCCGGCCAACTACACCTACGCCGGTCTAAACCTCGCCATTCAGAAAGCCATTGTGTACATTACTGACGAACAGGGCAACCGGGAAAACCTGGTGGAAAAAACGCCAGGAGAGTACCATACCCAATCGCTGCGGGGAGAAGTCGGAAAAACCTACCAGCTGCACATTGAAGCAAATGGGAAAAAGTACCAGTCGCGACCCGAAACCATTCGGCCCGTCAGCAATATTGACCGGATCTACGACGAAAGCTATCGGACTATCGACCCCGTAACCAATAGGGATATTCTGGGCGGCTGGCGGGTATTTATTGATACCAAAGACCCCGCCGAAAGCGGCAACTACTACCGCTGGAACTCGGTACACTACAAGCAGGCCTTATTCTGCGGAGCCCAGCGTGATCGGTACGGTAATCCGGTGTATGGCTTATACTGTTGTTCCACCAACTGCTGGGACATCGTTCGTTGTACAGGCCCTAACTGCATCAACCTGGCCAATGACGCGCTCATTAACGGGAAAAATATTTCGCGGCAAATGGTCGCCGAAGTACCTGTGGGTTGCCTGGACCGCTACTACCTCGAAATCGAACAGCAGGCGCTTTCGCGGGAGGCGTACCAGTTCTGGAATTCGGTTAAACGAATGATGCAGAACACCGGTGGGGTATTTGATGTAACTCCCTCCGCCATTCCCGGCAACATTACCTGCCTGACGAATCCGGACGAAGATGTTTTTGGTTTTTTTGGTGCGATTGGGGTAGAAAGGGTAGGGTACTACGTAGACCGTACCGGCGCCGACCGCTCCAACTGCGAGCCCGAATTTCCCCTTCCTCCGTCCGGGGCCGGTGGAATGCCGCCACCTTGTGAAACCTGCACCGAAAGCTTGTATAGAACCACCAAAACACCCAGATTCTGGCAGTTTTAGGACAAAAAAAGACCCGCCAAACAGCGGGTCTTTTTGGTAGAAGCTATTCGGCCAGCTTAGTTCCAACCGGCGGGCGGTACTGTCCAAACGGAATTTTTAGCAGACTTCCAATTTTACCGTTTTCTTCCTCTTCCATGTGGGTATCAATGCCGTATACGAGCTTGTCGTGCTCCAGTCGGGTAAAGGTACCAAAGAGGTGGTCCCAGAGGGAAAAAATATTGCCGTAGTTGGAGTCAGTATACGGCTGAACGTAGTGGTGGTGCACGTGGTGCATGTTGGGAGTAACCAGTACCCAGCTAAGTACCCGGTCCAGCCATAGCGGGAGGGTAATATTGGCGTGATTGAACTGCGAAAGCGCCACCGACAGCGACTGGTACAGAAAAACCATCCACATGGGCGCCCCCGCAAATACGACCGCCAGGGTGGTAAACACAAAGCGAAAAACGCTTTCGCCGGGGTGGTGGCGGTTGGCGGTAGTGGTATCAACGTGCAGGTCGGAATGGTGAATCAGGTGAAAGCGCCACATCCACTTTACCTTATGTTCGGTCCAGTGAACAAACCAGGCGCCCACAAGGTCGAGCAGCAGGAGACCCGTTAGCGTGAAAGCCCAGAGCGGTAGCGCGGGCAGCCATTGCAGAATCCCGAATTCATTCGCTACGGCCCAGTCACTGGACTTTATCAGTACAAAAGCCATCAGGAAGTTAATGATAATGGTGGTGAGCGTCAGGATGATATTGGTGCCCGCGTGCTTCCACTTGTTGTACCCAAACCGAAACAGCGGGAACGCGCCTTCCAGCAGCCAGAACAACGTTATACCACCAACCAGAATAGCGCTGCGGTGGGTGGAAGGTATATTTTCAAAGTACTCAACAAGCGTCTGCATGGGATTTAGTAGTAATAGAAAAAAAGCCTGCTGATAAAATTAACATTTTTTTAGAAAAAATAGTATTCAGTAACTCTCCCGAAATAGCAACTTTGCAGCTACCATTCCCGCTGCTTTATAATAACCATGACCCTTACTATCCATAATCTTCGCAAAAGCTACGGTACTCATCAGGTACTGGACATCGCTCATTGGCAGGCAGGGCACGGTATTTACTGGATTCAGGGCGAAAACGGGGCCGGTAAATCTACCTTGTTTCGTACGCTGGCGGGTATGTTGCCTTTTGAAGGAAAGGTGTTGCTGGAGGAACGTTTTGAACCCCGTAAACATCCGGTGGAGTACCGGTTGCGGGTAAGTATCGGAGAAGCCGAGCCACTTTATCCGGCTTTTCTTAGCCCGGCCGATTTGCTGGGGTTTGTGGCGGAAGCCCGCCGAAGCCCGGACGGACAGACGCAGGCACTCATTGAAACGCTGGGGATTAACTACCTGACCCAGCCGCTGGGAGCCTGTTCCAGCGGAATGGTCAAAAAGGTTTCGCTGGCGCTGGCTTTTCTGGGCCAGCCGCGGGTTGTTATTTTGGACGAACCCCTCATTACCATTGACCAGGAGGCGCGGGCGGCCTTATTCGGGTTGATAAACAGGTACCATCGGGAAGGTACCACCTTCCTGCTCTCCTCGCACCAGCCCTTCGCCCCAACGGACCTACCCCTGACTGCCCGTTACACCCTGACCAACCGGACGCTCCAACCCCTGTCTCTGCCATGATAGTCAGGTACTCAGATTGTATTCAATTTACTTTCAGAAATCCGGAAGTAGTATGAAGGTGCTGTTGGCCTCCACCGTCCAGGAATTTTACCGGCAGCGGGCGGGATTCTTTTTTGTAGTACTTGGTCTGATTTTCGGATTTCTTTCCGGACGGGAGCACCACGCTTTCGCGGTCTTTTTCCTGAACGATGAGCACGGCATGCTTTACCTGTTGCTGATCTGGGGGCTGTATACGGGTATGGTGGGGCAGTTTGTGGAGCAGCTTTGGTCACTGCCTGCCTATACGTTTGTGTACCAGGCACGGCTATTACCCCCACTCCGGCGGTACTATTACCTGTTGGCGGTAGCCCTGGGGCTCCTTCAGCCCATACTTTTTTATGGTACCTATATCTTTTTTATTGCCCGGCAGGAGGCCCGGCAGGATGGGCTTCTGGGGCAGTACTGGCCGGTGCCGGTGTACTGGCTGCTCCTGACGCTGTTGCTGGTAGCCTTAGCGGAGCATCGGCTAAGGAACCCCGGAAAGGTACAAAAGCAAAAAGCGGGTACCGTCGCGCTGCCCTTTCGCCGACCCCGGAGCTGGACCTTCTGGACGCTGGAATGGCTGCTGCGCGAACGCGGACTTACGCTGCTGATAAGCAAGGCCGGAGCCTTACTTTTTTTTTCGGGAACGCTCATTTACTACCATACCGGTACCTACGACCTCCGCCTGCCAGCCATTGGCTGTACCTTTGCCTACCTGCTCAACGCAGGTGTTTCTTACGAGCTGTACCTGTGGGAAAGCCGGGTGTGGCAGTGGGGGCGTTCGCTGCCCGTGGCGGCAACGAAGCGGTACGGTCGGCTGGCCCTGTTGCACGCCATTCTTCTTCTGCCGGAAACCTGCCTGGCCCTGCGTTACCTGGGAGGAGAACTTAGCCCGGCGGGACTCCTGCAACTGTACAGCCTGGGCCTCGGGGCGCTGCTCCTGTACCATAGTTACCTGTACCGGCAGCACCAGCTCATGGAGGACACCGTACGGCCGGTTTTTATCCTCTTTGTCCTGCTAACCTTTACGGTGATGTACAAGGTACCCCTTTGGCTCATTGCTCCCGGGCTTCTGGTAGGTTCGGCCGGGGGGTGGTGGCGGTGGAAAGAAAGGTAATGGGGGCTAAGGTACCTACCTCAGCCCCCGCCTGTTCAGGTTTTATTTTTGTTGGTGCAGATAGGCGTAGATTGCTTCCAGTTCCTGGTCCGAGTAGGGGAATTCCTTCACCGGCATAAACTCACTCAGTACCCGTCCGTCCGGCGTTTTGCCCGTCCTGAACGTGGATACAAATCCCTTGGAATCCCATTTTCCCAGATTACCCGTCGAAGATATATCCGGGATGTCCGGCTCGTTGGGACCGTGCGCCGCGGCTCCCTTAAACGTAGGTGAATGACAACCCTGACAGGTAGTAGCCAGGTACTTTCCGTAATCCGCATTGACCATAAAGGGTACGTCATCGGCGTAGGTTGCGTTATGATCAATCATTTCGGCGGGCAGGAGCGGGTACTCACCCAGGAAAGTAAGTACCCGGCCCAGCGGCTTCAAAGACTTGGCCGGAATTTCCTTATCCACCGGCGCCTGAATCCGGAGGTAGCTTATCAGGGCGGCCATTTCCTTATTGGAAATATGGTAAACCTCGTGGGAAGGCATAAACCATACCGAGCGGAAATCTTTATTAATCCCGTGCCGCAAAACCCGTAGCCAATCCTGGTCGGTATAGTTAATTCCGCCGATTCCGTGCGTAATATTGGAGGCATATAAAGTGCCAATGGGAGAAGTAGGGTCGGCAAAGGCCCGTCCGCCCGATAAGTCGGCACCGTGGCAGCCCGTGCAGCCTCTGATTTCGGCTACGTGTTTTCCCAGCGCGTAGTTAGCCGAGTCGTCCGGAATTTCCAGCGCCTGCAGCTGTACCTCATAAATTTTATTGATGCGGGCTTCGGTCTGGAAATAGGCTACCGCATAGAACATCAAGAGCAATATCAGCACACTGCCCAGGGCAATGCCAGTCCATGTAAGTAGTTTTCTAAGCATACTCAGTGAAGGTTGAAGTGGTCGAAAATTGTCGTACTGCGGGTATAAAATCCTGTTCAGGATCAAGGGTGGCTCTGGTTGGGGTTAGCCGGTTACGCGTACAATGTGTTTCACCCTGCCAGGCAATGGAAGCAGGCAGGTACCTGAAGAGCCTCTGGGAGCGACTATCTGATTAGCGGTCTTTCACCGTAAGCAGAAGCCCTCCCGGAACAAAGAAACGCGATGCGCCTTTTGGCAGTTGGCCGGGAGACGCCAGGACAATAACGTGTTGATTTTAAGCAAAATTTACATAAAAATTTTATTTTTACAATAGTTAGGTACAAATAATTATTGGAAAAGGTATAATAATGGCCTTACAACAGAAAGCGCCCGGATTGCTTCAAATCCGGGCGCTTTCTATTACAGGAAAGTAGATTTCTATTTTGGAGTAGTAGGCCGTACCTCCACTTTGCTGGGTAAAGTACGGGCCGGCATCCGGACCAGGTCAAGTACTATCTGGCCAATATCCTCCGGTTGTATTTTCCATGCATCTTTTTCGCTGGGTTCGTGTCCGTTAAAATGGGTAGCTACTGAACCGGGCATGATGGTCGTAACTTTTATGCCGTCGTTCCGGACGTCGAGCATCATGGCCTGGGTAAAGCCAACTACCGCAAACTTGCTGGCGTTGTAGGCGGCTCCGCCCGCAAAGAAATTAGTGCCCGCCAGACTGGCGATGGTTATGAAGTACCCTTTGGTGTTCTTCAGGGCCGGAATGGCCGCTTTGGCGCTGTTGAATACTCCCGTCACGTTGATGTCAATAGTTTCGTGCCACTGGTCGGGGCTCAGCTCCTGCAGGGGGGCAAAGTGACCAATACCCGCGTTGGCTACCATGTAATCAAGCTGACCCCACTGCTGCACCACGGTATCAACAGCCTTTTGCTGTGAATCCAGATCACGCACATCCGACGCCAGACCCAGCGCGTATCCTTCCCTGATTTTATTCAGAGCGGCGGCAGCTTCGTCGGCGTTTTCCTGCGAGCGGCTGGTGATAGCTACCCGAATCCCTTCTTTGATGAGTACTTCGGCTATGCCGTAGCCAATGCCTTTGGAGCCTCCGGTGACGAGGGCGGTCTTTGTAGTATTGTCTGCCATGAGTTGTTTTAATTTGAAGATTTTTAGGCTGGTATATGAGGTAGTGAACCCTGAAAACGCGGAGAAGGTTTGCCCGCGGGAGTTTTATACTAATAAGTACCTATGGCAAAAATGGCTGAGTACCCAAGCCGGAACAGCCAGGTAGGGGAAGGAATAGTGCTGTAAAGTGTCTTAACTCGAAGTACCCCACAAGCAAACGAGCCAGACTGTCATCCAGTCTGGCTCGTAGTATTTTAAAGCGGGTCCTGATTAGGCGTCTTCACCACCTCCGTCACCCAGCTTCTTGATGGCTTTGTCAATGAAGTACCGTCCGGTACCTTCTTCACCAATTACGTCGAACAGTTCAAGGGCGCGACGGGCATTATCCTCTTCCTCTACCTGCTCAGTCACAAACCACTGCATAAAAGCCTCGGTAGCGTAGTCTTCTCCGTTACGGCTGGCCGTTACAATACGGTTAATAGATTGCGTCACCGCTATTTCGCTCTGAAGCGCCGCTTCAAAAACGGAACGAAAGGTAGGGTAGTCCTGCTTGATTCCGCCGATTTCGGGCGAAACCGCAGTACCTCCTACGGTCATGATGTAGTTGAATATCTTCAGCATGTGCGCCCGCTCTTCATCAGCCTGACTCAGGAAATAGGCCGAGCTATATTTGAAACCATTGCGGTCACACCAGGAGGCCATGGCCAGGTACTTGGCCGATGCCTCGGCTTCCATCTTTACCTGATTATTCAGCAGGATTTCGATTTCTTCTTTCAGGGAAGTATGTTGTCTTAGCAGATCTTTCATAACTAAACTAGATTTTGATTCTGTACAAATTTAAACCTAAAATAGCACAGTTGGTTCAGGGAACCAACGAATTACCCAAATTTAGAATTGGTCTAATAATGAGGGATTGCCTTACAGTACCGCTATTTCGGCGCGAAGTACTTCGTGCAGCAGGGAGTTAAGTTCGAGGGCGAAGTGGGTACCATTCACCAGCTCACGGAGCTGAATGACCTCGCAAAGCGTAAGCCGGTGCGATATATTATGCTGAATAGCTTCGATAAGCTGGTAGTCACACTCATCCGACAGGTCAAAGAGTTTGCTGTGGATGTCAATGCTGTTGACGTGGCGGCGAAAATTCAAAAACTCATTGATCCGAAAAGAAGCCGTCAAATCACCAAATTCAAGAATGATCCGGGAACTGCGGTCACACTGGTAACTGGCACCCTTGCTGGTGCGGAACAATTCCTGAGCTGATTTTAATGATAGTTGAGTTTGCACTTCGAGAACGTAGGTCTTTTTCAGTAACGCAAAAATACAAACCGACGTTCTTCTACGCAAGCGTAATTTTTAATGAATCTAAATAAATTTTCAGCGTACCAGCTTTTTCGTTACCGTTTCCTGCTTATCATTGACCAGGATCAGGTAGTTTCCCGGTGGTAATGCTTCCACGCGGAACCGGTGAAGCCTCCTGACCGATGGCTCCTGAAATTGGACTTGTTGCAAAATCCGTCCCTGCAGGTCAAGAAGTTGGATCTGAAAAAAGGAAGGACGCCGACTCTGAACTTCCACGGTGATCCATTCCTGGCTGGGGACCGGGTATACCAGCACCGAAAGCGGTCCGGGCAGAAACTCCTGCGGGGGCAGGGCCGTGATGAAATCGCCAAACTCAACCGGCTGAAAGGGAGGAACCGCGACGGGGGTACCGGCTTTATCCGAAACAAGTACTACGCTTTCGAGCAGCGTTTCGGCTATTTTTATCCCGTTCCGCCACTCTTCCACCAGAAAAGCATAGGCGTAGGACCCCACCTGCGTAGGCGCGTTCCAGGTCAGGACTTTATCCCGAATGGCGAAGGTACCCTCCCGCGCAACTTCGTTGGGAAACTGGTACCGGTCCACTGTACGGTAGGGCCCGCAAAGACCGTTCTGGTTGGGTTGCAGCAATCGTACGGGCCGGTAGGCCAGGCTGTCGCCATCCGGATCAGACGCACTCAGGCTATAAGTATATACCTGCCGGATGCCCGCTTCAAAAACCGGCGTGGGTAGCGTAGCGGTAGAGTTGGGCAAACTGGTATTGAGGGTGGTAAAAAGATAAGCGGCTCTTTCAGGACCGGGCTGGGGTATATTGGTCAGGTTAGTCCGACCCATCAGGGAGGCTGAAAGAGTATACTGGCCCGGTCCGGCGAAGGTATAGGTACCTTTGTAAATACCTACGCGTACCTGATTGTTTACGGAACCTGATTCAGCGGGGAAGTAGGGTAGTACCAGTTCTCTGCCGTCACCCGTGCAAATTTTTACCTCAACCTGCGCATCGGATGCCGGTCTCCCGTTGATTTGGTCCAGGTACAGAATTGTTCTTATTTCGTAGGTCAGGCCGGAGAGGTGGCGGGTCTGAATGGTTCCGCCCAGGATATGGGTGGCAAAGGTCGGCAGCGAACTACCTAATACAGAAAAACAAACCAGCAGGGCAAGCAGGCAGAGCTGTTTCATGAGTGGACAGGATAAAGGTGTGAGAATGAGTGGGGAACTATCCTGACAACGTCAGTCCATGCTCTTATATTTTATGAGGGAAATCAAAAAAGCGGCCCGAAGGCCGCTTTTTTAAAAGTAATGATAAAGCTTCTATTTACTTACCTGCTTCCCTGGCCCAGTTGTCACGCAGGGTAGCGGTCCGGTTAAATACGGGGCGGTCGGGGGTACTGTCGAGGTCGGCGCAGAAATAGCCTTTACGCAGAAACTGAAAACGGTCACTGGCCTGGGCTTCCCGCAGGGCTGGCTCGGCGTAGCCGGTAATAACCTGCAGGGAATCCGGATTGATATAATCCTTAAAATCACCCGCCTCGGACGAAGGGTCTTCCACCCGAAAGAGGCGGTCGTACAAACGGATTTCGACCGGCAGCGCATGCGTGGCCGGTACCCAGTGCAGGGTACCTTTTACGTTTATACCCGAGGTATCCTGGCCACTCTTGCTGTTTTCAAGGTAGGAGCAGTGTACTTCGGTAACCTCCCCATTCTCGTCTTTCACTACCTCATCGCAGCGTACTATATAAGCTCCTTTCAGGCGTACCATCTGGCCCGGTGCCAACCGGAAAAACTTCTTGGGCGGATTTTCCATAAAGTCTTCCTGCTCAATGTACACCTCCCGGCTGAAAGGTACTTCCCGGACTCCGGCTCCGGTATCTTCGGGATTATTTTCAATCTGACAAGTTTCGGTTGCTCCTTCGCGAAAGTTAGTAATAACTACCTTCAGCGGGTCCAGTACTACCATGCGGCGCAGGGCCGTCTTGTTCAGGTCTTCCCGGATACAAAATTCCAGCAGCCCCACGTCAATGAGGTTTTCACGCTTGGCAATTCCTATGCGGTCACAGAAATCGCGGATGGCAGCAGGGGTATAACCCCGCCGGCGTAGCCCCGAAATGGTAGGCATACGCGGGTCGTCCCAGCCGTTGACGTGTTTCTCGTTAACCAGCTGCAGCAGTTTGCGCTTGCTCATGACGGTATAGGTCATGTTGAGGCGGGCAAACTCGTACTGACGCGACGGAAATATTTCCAGTTTATCAATAAACCAGTCGTACAGGGCCCGGTGCGGGATAAATTCCAGCGTACATACCGAATGCGTAATGCCCTCGATGGAGTCGGACTGCCCGTGGGCGAAGTCGTACATTGGGTATATTTTCCACCTATCGCCGGTGCGGTGGTGGTGAGCAAACTTGATGCGGTAAATCAGCGGGTCACGCAGGTGCATATTGGGCGAAGCCATATCGACCTTCGCCCGAAGTACCCGGCTGCCTTCCGCAAACTCACCCTGACGCATCCGCTCAAACAAATCGAGGTTTTCCTCCACGCTCCGGTCACGGTAGGGGCTGTTGGTACCAGGTTCGGTAGGGGTACCCTTCATGGCGGCGATTTGCTCGGCCGAAGAGTCGTCCACGTAGGCTAAGCCTTTCTTTATTAAATCAATAGCGAACCCATACAGCTGCTCAAAGTAGTCGGAAGCGTACAGTTCATTTATCCATTCAAAACCCAGCCATCGTACATCCTGCTTAATGGAGTCAACGTATTCGGTGTCTTCGGTAACGGGATTGGTATCGTCAAAGCGCAGGTTGGTTGCTCCGCCGTACTTCTGCGCCAGCCCAAAGTTCAGACAGATCGATTTAGCGTGCCCAATGTGCAGATAGCCATTGGGTTCGGGCGGAAACCGGGTAAGTACCCGGCCGCCGTGCCTGCCTTCCCGAACATCTTCTTCTACAATCTCTTCAAGGAAGTTGAGGGACTTTTCTTTTTTCTCTTCCGTAGTCATACTCATATGGAAAAACTATTGAATCTTCAAAGTTAATGTACTTACACTCAACCTGACAATGTTTTTAGAACGAACAGGAAAAGTGTACGTATTGTGCAAAAATTGATTTGAAAAATAATACTAAATGGATAAATTCACCGGGTTTTTCACCACGTACGCTGTAACCGGTCAGCCGGACCAGCGTAGCTATTAAGTACCATAAAATGATATAAACGATTTTCTTCCGGCTTTCATTCCTGGCCTTTTCCTATCAGGAGTGAATTCCCCACGGAGGTAAGGGCAGGAATTGATATAAGGAAACTAAGGCTTTTAACCGGGAATAGTCAAAAACGCCACGGCCGTTTGGTAGTGACGTTTTTTTGTCTCTAATGCGGCCTACTCCCTATCTTTGTTCCATGCGCTACTTTATTGAACTGAGCTATAAAGGTACCCTCTACAACGGCTGGCAACGCCAGCCCAACGCCCTGGCGGTACAACAGGTACTTGAGGAGGTCATGGAAAAGGTACTCCAGACACCCGTGGAACTGGTAGGCAGCAGCCGCACCGATACGGGGGTACATGCTTCGCAACAGTACGCGCACTTTGACCTGCCCCAGGCGCTGCCCAATCCGGACCGGACCGTGCTTAGCCTGAACGCCCTGCTGCCTCCCGATATTGCCATTCACCGACTGGTACCCGTAGCCGACGACCTGCATTCCCGCTTTGCGGCTAGCCACCGCCGCTACGAGTACCGCCTAATCCGGCAAAAGAACCCTTTTCTTACCCAAGAAGCTCTCCTGTACCGCCCGGAACTGGATATTTCAGGGATGAATGAGGCGGCGGCGCTGTTACTGCGTTACGAGGATTTTGAGAGTTTTAGCAAAGTACACACCAGCGTAAAGACTTTCCGTTGCCGGATTTCGGAAGCCCGCTGGTACTGGCGGGGCGAAGTACTGGTTTTTTCGGTCCAGTCAAATCGTTTTTTACGGGGCATGGTCCGGGCTTTGGTGGGTACTTTATTAAAAGTAGGAGTGGGGCAGTTAACAGTACCGGATTTCGAGCAGATTATTTTATCCAAAAATCGAAAAGACGCCGGGGCTCAGGCGCCTCCGCACGGTTTGTTTCTGGTCGAAGTAGGGTACCCGGCCGGTCTGCTTCCTGATTAAATGGGGCAGGAAGGAGAAGTTACAACTCTTCCAGCAATTGCCGGACCTGCGAGTCACCAAAGCCATAAATGCCCTCCCGCCGGAAAAATTCACTAAATATAGTAGCGAAATCGTCCGTTTGCTTTTCGGCTTTTATGGCCCGGAGTACCTGCTGTGGGCGACCGGGCTGGCCTCCTTCCGGAAAACGGTCGAGGTGGGCCTGACAAACCAGCGGCAGGTAGGGGAAAACTTCGGAATACCGACCGCCCAGTTCCTTGAGGCGGATTCGGTCGTCCTGCTGGTAGGCCTTCCAGCAACTGGCAAGTAGGTGTACATCGGCCAGGGAGATAGCCTGTCTTTGCTGAAAAGCAGTTACCAAATCCTGAGAATCCATAGCACCAAAGCCCCGCCATTCGGGTTGACCGTCCTGGTCGAAGGGTTTTACTATATATAAGGTAAGGTCTTTGGCCCTGGGTAGCAGGAGCGATAGACAAAACCACAGATTGACCTGACAAAACAAGTCTTCCTCAAACCAAAGGTTTACTTCTGAGCCCGGTGGAATGGCCTGGATCTTTTCAAATTCAGCCACTACCCGTTCGTAGTAGGTGTAGGTACCTTCGCCGTAGGTAGCCTGTATGTACTGCGCCCGGTTATTCCAGAACTCCGTAGGGAAAGTACCTCCCACATCCCCCACCACCAGGCATTCGCGGGCTACTATACATTCACCGTCTATTTCCTGACGGGGAAAGCTTTCCAGCAAACTATCCCCGTTGAGGATATGGAAGCGGAGCAGGGAAGTTGTCATAAGTTCTGGTAATCTTTTGGATCAATGGTGTAAAGATAAAGTTTTGCTCCATTCTTTCGCAACCCAGGTACTTGTCAGAAAAGAGCGTTTCAACCACCCCAATTAAATTTTCCTTAAATATTCTTAACCCTGCCAGAAAAGGTACGCTTGTTGTAGACGGCCCCAGTTTTTTTTCAATCACCGTTCATTTTCCAAATTGTATTTTCAGAATTGTATTCATCCAAGTTTAATCTAAATAATTGAAAGACTTTTGTAACCCGAATAGACTCAATTTCTGCATTTTACCTTATTGCCTGAGCAATTATTAGTTGGTAAACTTGGCATTATTGTTGTTTAACTGAAGGTGTTAGAAAATAATTTTTCACACACTAACCTTTCTTCAATGAAAAGTGTACGATTGCTTGCTTTCTTGTTTTTTGCTTCCTGTGGCGCCGCTTTGGCGCAGTCATCCCAAAACGAAACGGTTACCCTGAACCTGACGGATGTGTTTGACGTCCAGCTCGAGGCGGTGGGTAACGGTAACGTTTTTACTTTTAATGATCCGGGTACTTACGAAACCGGCACGGTTAATTCCGGTGCTACCCGCCTGAAGGTTCGCTCTAACCGCGACTGGAAGATAATGGTAAGTACCGCGACCGATTATTTCCAAAAGGGTGGTGTTGACAGTGGCATGCCTTCGGGCATTCTGGCGGCAAAGCCTAGTAGTGGAAGCACTTTTCTGCCATTGTCTTTATCACCCGCGCAGCTAACCACGGGTGGCAGGGGTGATGCGACGGGTAACAACACCTTTACCGTTGATTACGAGGCCAAGCCGGGCTTCGCCTATGAAGGTGGTATGTATACCATTGTCGTTCAATATACTGTATCCCAACAGTAATTTTTCCAATTCAATCAGCACGCCGGAAACCCGGACGGAACAGCCCCTGGCTTTTCTGTCCGGTACTTCCGTACTTCAACTCCTGTGGCAGTGCATTGCTCTACCTGCACCTATTCCTATGCTGCTTCGGCATTCCTGTTGTTCATTCTGTGCCTTTCGGGCGGGCGGGTGAGCGGACAGGGTATGCTGAACAACCAGGTACTGCAGGTCAGCCTTTTGAAAGATTCGCTGGTGGTGCAGCCAGGTACCTTCGGCTTTAACTCGTTTACCATTACCAATACCTCCGGTACTACCCAGCAACTTTCCTTACAGATTGACGAAAGTCAGGGCTGGCAGCTACTTTATACGGTACCGGCCACGCTTGAGCTAACTCCGGGGCAAAGCCAAACCTATTCCTTACGATTGACACCACTGTCGGGTACTGCTTCTGACCAGTGGTACCCCTTTCGGGTCAGGGTACACTCCCTCCGTGACAACTGGCGGGAGCAGTATACCTTCCAGGCTACCGTACAGGCTTTTTCCCGCTGGCGGGCTCTGCTTGCCACTCCCGAGCTGTACGTGCAGGACGATACCACCGCGCTCGAGTTTCAGGTCAGGTTTAAGAATACGGGCAACCGTCTGGAAAAACTGTACTACTCGTTTCAGACGGGGGTTCGGCTGTCGGTGGCTTCCCGAAATAACGTCATCGCCCTGGTGGCTGGTCAGGACACCAGCATTAGCGTCAAAATAATGATGAAGCCGGAAGAACTGCGCCGCCTCAACGAGCAGGAGATTCAGGTATCGGTACGCGGAGAGGACCAAAGCTCGGTGGTTTTGCTGCAGAAGATAGCCACGACCCCGTCCAATTACCGGATGCACCCCACCCGCTGGCTCACGGTACCCCTCCTGATTGAAAGCAATTTGTTCAATATAAATAATCCCGACCAGCGGATCATCTGGGGCTCAATTCAGGGTAGTCTGGATCTTAACCGGGGCCGGGGGTTGCAGTTTAAGTACCGGACCAATAGTTTTTCCAATTATTTTGAGGGGAACAGCGTAATCCGGCAGCTGACCTATACTGCCCCGAACCTGACCGTTACCCTGGGTACCCAAATTGACTTCCTGAATATGCAGATCAACGGGGAAGGCCTGGGCGTAGAGTATAATTCCAGCCCCACAACCCAGCATCGGTTCAAGTTGGTAAAAAGTCATTTTGGCAATGCCCGCCAAATACTCTATACGCACAGCCGCCGTATTGCCGAAAGCATTCGCTATGAATCAAGAAGTGTCGTCAGTGCCGACTTGTTGGGCAGGTCGAGTTCTGCCTTTACCTTCAACGAAATCCAATGGTCCCGTGACAAGCTGAACTCCCTTTCGGTAGAGGTGGGCAATAGCTACGAGCAGGTAGGCGCTATGGGTACGGGCTATTGGGGGTTATCCCTGGGGTACCGTCTGCAGATGGCACGCAACCGGTACTCACTGCACTCAAGCTACACCTACGGGTCCAGCTACTTTCCCGGCCTCATCCGGGGTATGCGCTTTGGTATTCATGAGTTCAGGTACCAGGCAGGTACCTACTATGCCGGGCTGTTTGGTAGCTCCAATGCCCGGAAGCCCGCCCAGATTAATCAGGCTGAAAAGACATTTGACCCGCTGTTTTTACAGAATAACTCCGAATGGGGACTAAAAGTGGGAAAGGCGTGGGTGCAAAAGTACAGCCTGAGTCTGGCCGTTAGCTATCAGCAACTCCTACAGGATAGTCTGACCAGCCTCCACGTAGGAGGGTATGGAACGAGTCTTTCCCTTACCCTCAACCCCGCCAGCCACTTCAATGCCAACCTCGTTGGCAGCTGGCGTCTCAATTCCATCCGCGAAACGGATCTGCGGCTACCCAGCCTGAACATGTACGGGCTCCTGCGGTACCGCAGCCTGGGTACTACGTTCAGGTACGTCGACGGTCCGCTTTTTTACCACGACTATATTTACTTCAGACAGAAAGGCGAATCACCCCGGCTTACGCAGTGGACCGCCTTTGGTGAAGTTAGCAGCAAGAGCAAAAGTCTGCAGGCGAGGTTCCAATTTTCGATCAATCATTCAACTACACTGGCCTATTTTATGACTTCCCGGGCCGAAATTTCCTGGAACCTGTTTGAGCGTGGGCTCTCGCTTTCCGTGCTGGGTACGCACTACATCAACGGGCCCATTGCCTCTGAACCCCTGGTTAGCCTTACGCTCCGCAAAGCGTTAAATGTACCCGTGCCAATGGTGCCGAAGTACCGGACCCTCCGGGTGGTACTGTACAAAGATCAGAATGCCAACGATAGCCTCGACCAGCAGGATGAACGGATCAATAAAACCCTTATTTCGATCAATAACCGAAGGCTTCGTACCAATGACCAGGGAGAAGTGGTACTCAGGAATGTTCCGCCCGATGAGTACCTGCTGGATCTGACTGGTATAGTAACCCTACGGGGCTGGATTCCTACCGGTGGGCCCAAGCACCCGGTTACGCTCATCGAAGATATACGGGTCACAGTTCCGTTTACTAAAAGCAAGTACGTTGAAGGGAGAATCCGGTTGAAGAAAGACCAGTACTCATCCAGGAGCGCGAGCCTCGACGGCGTGCGCGTGGCGGCCATTAATTCCAGGGGGCAGGCTTTTTACGCCATTACCAACCAGGCGGGCGAGTTCTTCCTGAATCTGCCGTCGGACCAGTACATTATTCAGGTGAGCGATGACGTACTGGGGCCCGATTACCGGATTGTAGAAAGCAGCCAGAAAGCGGATCTGACTCAACTGGAAGTGCAGCAAATCGTGTTTGAAGCGATACAACGCAAGCGGCAGATTAATATCCGGAACCGCTGAGCCTCACATCAGCGTAACGGTATACACCAGCCGCGTCAGTTGGGGAGACTCGTCCGGTTCGGTATCGTTGGGTTTATAGTATATAAAAAGCTGTTTGGATGGCTGAGGTGTTGCAATACCATGACTTTGACTCAGGATCTGATCATAGGTACCCAGTTCAAGGAAATCACCGGTGGCGGTCCGGATGCTCAGAACGGGAATATTATCCGGCTGAATTGCATCCAGGGTTTTTTCGGTCTCAGCCCGAACGGTAACAAACCACTGCTGATTGGAATAGACCCTGAGCCGGCTACCGTAGGGCTTCGGGCGCTCCGACGGGTAGTACCTGTTGGCGTCCATGGGTGACGAAGCGGCGGAAGCGATTTCCCTTTCCAGAGAACTGCTGACCATGGGCAGCAGCCTGATGGAAACGGTTTCACTGACCGAATGCTGGGCGGAGGAATTTTGCGGTAGCCAAAGTACCAAAAATCCGATTAGGCCGAAAAGCAAATCAGGACGCATCATTGCTGAGTGATGGTAAAAATTAAGTTCGTTGAGTAAATTCCTCCATTATAAGAAAATCCTGGTGAAAGTTTCATATCCAGCGTAAAATAATTTCCGGATGTTTGACTTCCACCTCTTGAGCCAGTCCGAAGCGTCTGGCTGGTGGTACTTAGCGTTTTAAAAGCAGACTCGTCGTTGGTCCGGAAACTAAGGGTACTTACCGGCATACTGTTGGAAGAGCCTCCTCCGGACGCCGCGAAAAAATCACTACTGGACCGCAGGGTTATCAGCCAGTTGGAGGTAGACTTTACGTTGATCCCCAAGTAGGAGGTACGTGTTACCCCATTGGCGTAGTCATTGGCGCTGGTAAACGCAAACGGAGAAGTATTGATTGGACTTACAGAAAACTCAATAAATGAGAAAAGCTGTAGGCTACCCGTAGCGGTGGAGCTTTTGGGCGGGTTCTGGCCTAGTACTGCCGCCCCCGTAACAACAACGGCCAGCCAGGTCAGCAGTAAGTTAAAACCAGTTTTTTGGGAGAAGAACATAGCCGGGCAGGAGAAGGTATGGATCAGGAAGGGGAAAGCGTAAAGGTAATCAGGTTATTAGTGCCAGGCTGACTGCCATTGGAAAGGTTAACGGGGGTTAATGGCATATTTTTTGCCGGACTGGTAGTACTTACCCGTACAAAGAATACTTTTGCCGGGATTGGGTAAGTACCTGTTCTTCCGTTCCGTTCGATGCGCTGGTTGAAGCAATTGCTGGATTTATGGGTCCTGGTTGTTGCCTGCCCCGGAGAGAAAGCGTTTAGAATTAAAGACAAACGGAATTTATGACCTACCTTAACCCGGGCCTTAACTGGTAAAGTCAAGAAAAACATAATAATTTTATTTTAGTGTGTGTGAACCAAATATACCTGCTTCATGGCTATGCGTCAATATTTATTCCTGTTTATTTTTTTTCTGATAAATTCAGTCGTTGCGGTGGCACAGCATATCAATGTACTCCCCACCAGCCTTTCCTTTTCGCTTTCGCGCGGAATATCCCAGAACCAAACGCTTTACATCAGCAACCCCACTACGGTAAAACAAGCCTTTGAAATTAGTCTGGCCGACTGGAAACGCAACGAAGACGGTTCGCATTCGTACTATAAGCCCAATACCCAGCCCTACTCCTGTGCCCGCTGGTTGTCATTAAGTACTAACTTGGTAGAGGTAGAACCCGGCCATACCGCCAAGGTAACCGTGACCCTACAGGGCAGCGATGATCCCAAAGACTATGAGCAGATGAAGTGGGCTATGCTTTTTCTACAGAATGTAGTGGAGAAGAAGCCCGAAGACAGCCGCAGTACCAACGTCCAGACCCAAATCCGGGAAGTAATGCGGATTGGGGTACACCTCTACCAGACCCCCCCGTCGCTGGTTCAGCACGAAGCCAAGGCCATTGCCCTGGAACCTGACCCGGAAGACCTGGAATCGTACTGGTTCAAGGTTCAGAACACGGGCAGAACTATGCTCAACTGCCGGGTATACCTCGACCTCACCGAAACTACTACGGGGGTGCAGTACCGGAGCGAAGGGACCGAGTTTCCGATGTTTCCGGAAGGGAGCCGCCAGGTTAAGCTGACCCTACCACCCAACGTACCCAAGGGCAAGTACTCCATGCTGGCTATCCTGGATTACGCCGAAGACGCCTCCCTGGAAGCCTTGGAAAAGAACATTGAAATCCAAAAGTAAAACCTTTTCCTGCACACATTCCCGCCCCGTGGTTGTCCAGTCACGGGGTTTTTATTTATACTTGTAGGGTAAGAGAGTACGAAGTAAGAGAAAAAACGCAGGTAACTATGCAGACGGCAATAATCATACTGGCGGCCGGTGCTTCTCAGCGAATGGGAACCCCCAAGCAGGTACTTAAAATAGAAGAAGGAAAAAGTTTACTGCGGAAAATGGCAGAAACGGCCCTAAAAACTACCATGCGTCCGGTAGTGGTGGTAGTAGGTGCCAATAAAAAAGAGGTAGTACCTGAATTGTCGGGCCTGGGCGTTACCATCATTGATAATCCCATGTGGCAGGAAGGAATGTCTTCCTCAGTTCGGATGGGACTGGCGGGTGCCTACCTGATGGACAAACAACTGGAAGCCGTGTTGATGCTGGTTTGTGACCAGCCCTACGTGACCGCTCCGCTGCTGGAACACATGCTGGTAACTTTAAAAGAATCGGGTAAGAAAGCGGTGGCCTGTCGCTACGGAGAAAGCTGGGGCGTACCGGTTCTGATTGGAAGCCAGCTATTCGAAGCACTCACGCACCTGAAAGGGGAACAGGGGGCAAAACCCTTACTGGCGGAGCGGATGGATGACGTAGCCTTTGTAGAATTTGACCAGGGGGAAATTGATATTGATACCCCCGATGACTACCGCCGCTTCCTTGCGGAATAAGCTTCTATTTACTATCCAGGAGGTCGTTGTAGGCTTTCAGATCCAGCGCCCTTTTTTTAACCAATTCCATCCGGTCGCTGGCTTGCATGGGCCGGTACATTGTACCCTCCATTCCGGTATATAGTGCTGTCTGGGCCTTAAACTCAAGGTCGCGGTAGGCAATCCACTGCCGCTGGGCCGCCAGCAGGGCGGCTTTCTGGTCGGCATTGAGCCGGGTCGAAAGCTGCTTGTACTGCTTGTTGAGTTCGGCGTCCCATTTGGTGTAGCCCTGCTCAAAGCACTGCATCATACCCACGGTAGATACATTCTTTTCCAGACAACTTTCTACAAACACACCAATGGGGTGGGGAGCCAGGTTATCTTGGGCCGTCGCTACCAGGCTCGCCAGACAACAAAACAGGCAACAGATAGTAAAGGTACGTAGCATGAAAGAGAGAGGAGGTAGTTTTAAGAATCCCGGTGAGCCGACCCAAAGCCAACCCACCGGATCGGAAATATCAGATGGAATCCCGGGTCCACTCGTTGTTTACCAGTCGCCATACTCCCCTGGGATTATTGTTCTTCAGCTCGTCGGGCAGGAGGGCATCATCCCAGTCCTGGAACGACAGCGGCCGTACAAAGCGCAGTATGGCGTGGCGCCCTACGGAGGTAAAGCGGGAGTCGGTAGTGGACGGAAAGGGTCCACCGTGGTGCATAGAGGCATTGACCTCCACCCCGGTAGGTACCCCGTTCATGATGAAGCGCCCGGCCAGGCTGGCCATCTGTCGGAGCAGCCCGGGATGCCGGGCGGCCTCGTCGGCATCAGCCATGAGGGAGGTAGTGAGTTGTCCCTTTAATTTTTGCAAAGCCGCTTCCAGTTCGGTAAGGTCTTTACAGACAATCAGCAGCGAAAATGGACCAAAAACTTCTTCCTGCAAAGCCGGATTATTCAGGAAGGCCTGTCCTTCCACCCGTGCTATAGCGGCCAGTGACTGGTTTTTTTCTTCGCCACTTCCGTCGGACTCGTACTTGTATAGCACCTCAACTCCTTCCTGCTTCAAGGCTTCGTCGCGGAGTTTGTGGTAATTTTGACAGATACCTTCGCTCAGCATGGTAGCCGGTGGTATCTGGGCTATTTCATAGAGCAGCTTTTCCAGAAACTGCTCCAGAGCGGGAGACTCTACAGCCAGAATCAGCCCGGGGTTGGTGCAGAATTGCCCCGCCCCCAGCGTTATAGAGCCCGCCAGATTTTTAGCCAATTCCAGCCCTTTTCTCTGCATTGTTTCCGGCAGGATTATCACCGGATTGACGCTACCCATTTCGGCAAATACCGGTATAGGTTCCTCGCGCTCCATCGCCATTTTGTACAGTGCCATACCACCCCGGTACGAGCCCGTAAAGCCTACGGCCTTCATGACCGGGTGCTTAACCAGCGCGGTACCTACTTCGTGGCCATTATCAAACAGCATCGAGAAAACACCCTCTGGCATTTGGGTACGTTGCGCTGCTTTTACAATGGCCTGGGCCGTAAGGTCACTGACGCCCGGATGGGCCGGGTGCGCCTTGACAATAACCGGATTGCCCGCCGCCAGGGCCGGGGCGGTGTCCACGCCGGCCACCGAAAACGCGTAGGGGAAATTGCTGGAGCCAAACACGACAATGGGGCCAATGGGTACCATCATCTTGCGCAGGTCAGGCTTAGGTACCGGAGCGCGGCCGGGGTCAGCGGTATCAATGGAGGCGGCTACCCAGGAACCTTCCCGGACTACCTCCGCGAAGTGCAGGAGCTGATTGATGGTACGGCCGCGCTCGCCCTGGAGCCGACCCAGTGGCAGGCCCGTTTCGAGTTGGGCTCTTTCGAGTAATTCGTCACCCAGGGCCAGAATTTCCTCGGTGATAGCCACCAGAAAATCGGCGCGGTCGTGGGCGGATCGCTGGGCGAAGGTTTCAAAGGCCGTTTGAGCCAGCTGCATGGCAGATTCTACTTCTAGGGAGGTTGCCGAATGGAATTTTTCCGGCAGAAAGGTATTTTGAGCGGGTATATACGATTGGAACGAATCGCCGTCCTGAGCGGATAATGAGTACCCGATATAATTTTTACCTTGAATGGACATGGGGTGTGTTTTTAGAACTACTACAGTTTCAGATTGCTAAAATAAAACAGATACCTCAGAAAATAAAAAAAGCCCCTGCGTCGGCAGGGGCTGGGAAAGAATAGATCAGGCTAAACGGCCAATGAGGTCATTTACGGTAATACCTTCGGCCTCAGCTTTGAAATTACGGACTATCCGGTGACGAAGTACCGGTAAGGCCACTGATTTGACATCTTCGATATCGGGTGAGTACTTTCCGGACAGCAGCGCGTTACACTTGGCCGCCAGGATAAGCGCCTGGGAAGCCCGCGGACCCGCGCCCCACTCGAGGTAGTCGTTGGCATTTTTATCCGCCATGCTGGTATCGGGGCGGGTTTTGTGGACCAGTTTCACGGCGTACTCAATGACGTTATCCGTTACGGGTACGCGCCGGACCAGGTGCTGAAACTCGGTGATTTCGGCCGCGGTAATTACTTCATTGACCTTGTGGCGGATGTCGGTAGTCGTACTTTTTACGATACTTACCTCTTCATTATACGAAGGGTAATCCAACTGGATCATGAACATGAAGCGGTCCAGCTGAGCTTCGGGCAGGGGATAGGTACCTTCCTGCTCAATGGGGTTTTGCGTAGCCAACACAAAAAACGGGCGGGAAAGCTCGTGCTTCTGGCCGGCCACCGTTACCGAATATTCCTGCATCGCTTCCAGCAGGGCCGACTGGGTTTTGGGTGGGGTCCGGTTGATCTCATCCGCCAGAATAATATTGGCAAATACAGGTCCCCGGATAAATTTGAAGTTACGCTGCTGATCGAGGGTCTCGGAGCCTACTATATCAGAAGGCATGAGGTCAGGCGTAAACTGGATACGGTTAAAGCTCAGGTCCAGCGAGGAGGCCATGGTTTGGATGAGCAGGGTTTTGGCCAGACCGGGTACCCCTACGAGCAGGCAGTGGCCCTGACAAAAAATAGCGGTAAGCAATAATTTTACAACTTCTTCCTGGCCGACGATTACCTGTCCGATCTCCGCGCGGAGTTTCTGGTAGGCCTGCGTCATAGCTTGGGCGGCCTCTACGTCCGATTGGTATTTCACGATACTTTTACTTGGGGTTTAGGATGAGTACTACAAAAGAAAAGCCACCAAACTAACGCTACTGGTTCCCGGGGGGAGTCAGACCAAAGATGCGGCAGTTCTGAAATTCGGGTTCGACACTGATAAATACGTCGCCCTCTGCTTTCTTAAACCAATCTTCAAGCGCATTGTTTTTCTTGTTCATCAACACGATCTGCGCTATTTTTTCGTAGTCGTCGCGAAGATTGGCCGTATGGGGCTCCGATTTACTCTTGTACCACAAAATCCGGACGGCACTCCGGCCGTCTTCGGTCCGGTAGGTAAGCGGCGCACTGAAGCTCCCAACTTTCATGGTATCAATGGCAAAGTACAGGGCCGGGTCCATAGAGGCGTCCAGTGGAAGTCGGCCAACGCCCGTCTGGGGGTCTTTCAGAATTCCCCCCGCGTCGGCGGTCAGCTTATCTTCGGAGTTGTCTTTGGCCGCCCGGGCAAAGGTCAGGGAGTCACTCTGAATCAGAACGCGCAGGCTGTCGAGGTAGCGCGTTGCTTCGGTTACGTCGGTACCCCGGTTGTAGTCGGGGCGCAGCAGTAAGTGACGTGCGCGGTACTCAGCCCCCCGGGTTTCCACCAGTTGAATCAGGTGGTACCCAAACTGGCTCTCTACCACGTCCGAAATCTCACCGGGCTTCAGCGCCAGCGCGGCCCCTTCAAATTCGGGTACCATCATACCCCGTTTGGTAAAGCCCAGGTCACCTCCCTGTTTGGCCGAGGCTACGTCTTCCGAGTAAATCTGGGCCAGCATGGAAAACTCTTCTCCGTTGAGGGCCCGCTTCCTGAAATCCACAAGCTGGTTACGGAGTTTATCTTTTTGTTCTTTGGTGACGGTAGCCACCCGCACAATATGACCAATTTCTACTTCCGAAGGGATGTAAGGAAGACTGTCTTTGGGAATGGCATTGAAAAACTTCCGGACTTCGCTCGGGGTAATTTTTACATCACCGGCTATCGTCTCCTGCATGGTTTCCACGACCATCTGCTCTTTTACCTGCTGGCGAAGTTCACTTTTAAGTGCGTCAATGCTTTTGCCGTAAGCTTCAATGATGTTCTTCTCGGAGCCAAACCGCTGGATCATGTAGTCCATCCGGCCCGCCAGTTGTCCTTCTACCATTTTATCGTCCACGGTTACGGAGTCAATCTCGGCTTTGGCCAGCAACATTTTGTTAATTATCAGCGACTCCAGCAACTGACAGCGCTCGGGTGCCTTTTGTCCCTGGGCGGCATAACTCTGGTATAGTTCTTCCAATTCTGACTTCAGAATATAGTAGTTATCTACCCGGGCCACAATTTTATCAATGCTTATGCCTTTTTGTCCCTGCGCAAAACTGGTTAGGGAAACTCCTAATAGTATTACCGTCAGGAGGTTACGAAACAGGTGTTGGTTTATTTTCATGTTGGGTTTTAATATCAATGGCTAAATTACGTCTATCGGATGAGTTTTTCTAACTCTTGTTCATTGACTTTTACCGGATAACGCGCCCGAAGCGAATCGAGCCACTGTTTTTCCAGAACTTTCTGATAATCATTAATAACGCTGCCCCGCGCTTCGGCAAAGGTTTTAGGGCGGGAGGGCTCTATAGTATTTATTTGTACCCATACTACTTCACCGGTTCTGTTATACACCTGCTCACCCGCTTCCCAACGGGCCGGGCTGAGGTATTCGTTGTCGCGGGTAAAGTACCCTTCGGCTATACGAACGGCACCCTCCGGCCGGTCCTCCAGACGGGCATTGATGGCTTTTTCTACATCCTGCCGGGACCGGCTGAAAAACTGAAAACTAATGCGGCGGTTACGGTCTGCCTCGGGTACCGGACGGAAAGAGCCGTGGTCTTTTTCCATGATGCGGGTAAGCGATATATTATTACTGGTCAGGTACCTGACTACATTGCGCAAACGGGCCGCCGAAACGGAGTCCGGCTCAGTTCCGGTGCGGTGCGCGGATACTTCGATGGTATAGGCCGGGTTACGAAGCATAATCGCCATGACTTCAAACAGTTTTTCCCGCATCCGGGGCAAAACTTCACTCTTTCCTTCTTCAAAAAGTAACTCTTCACCTTTTCGCTGCAGCGGGTAAGGCGTTTGCGACAGGGCCTGGCGTACTTCGCGAAGTACCGCGGTATCCGCCGCTACCACCACCGTGGCCAGCGCCCGTTCGGGATAACGGTAGTTAGCCAGATTCTGCTCGTACAATCTGCGCTGCCCCACCGAGTCGGCCAGGGAGCGCTCCCAAACGTTCTTTTCCATTACCTGCGACAGCAGTACTCCTTCTCTCAATTCATTGATGAGCGCCCGATACTCGGGGTTTCTGGCTTCCAGATTGTCCCTTTGGTAGGTAATGAGTCTTTCGTCGAGGAAATCGTTGTAAAGACGGTTAACAATCGCGGTTGGCGAAGATTTTCCGGAAGCTGATACAGCCATCCCGGGCCTATCCTGTCCCGGCCGGGCCAGGCCAGCGGCGGTTGTCCGGCGGTCCTGGTGGGTTTTAATATAATCCAGAAAATCACGGGCGGAAAAAGTCTGTTTTTCAACGGAAAAAAGAATCTTACCGGCCAGCGTATTAGGCAGAGGCTCGGGGTAAGTCCAGCGACCGGTTACCAGCGTACTGTCGGCCAGGCGGGATACCTGCGTAAGTACCTCAGGGTACTCCTTCACCGTATACTGGCTGCGGAGCCGGTTGGCCAGGTTTTTCTCCATAATCCTACCGCGTGAGTCCGTCAATACTTTCTGACGAAGGGCGGGAGCTACTATGTTATAGGAGTCAAGGTTTTTCCTTTCTACCAGCCTGATTATGTGCCAGCCGTAGGGAGTCTGGACCGGTTTGGAGTAGCTACCCGGCGCTTCGAGGGCAAAAGCAGCTTCTTCGAAGCCAGGTACATTATCACCCGTACCAAAGAGGGGCAGCATGCCGCCGGATTTGCGGGATTGAAAGTCATCCGAATACGCTTCCACTACTTTTTCCCAGGCTTCGCCGCTCAGTAGCCGGGCGTAGGCTTCGTCAATACGTTTTTTGATGGCCGCTTTGTCTGCCTCCGGGGGATTGGGGTTGGTGCGGGTCATAATGTGTGCCACCCGTAGTTTACCCCGGCTGGGCCGACGGTGGTGTACCTTAATAAGGTGGTAACCCGAGGTAGTCCGCACGGGATGGGAAATTTCTCCGGCGGGTAGTTTGTAAGCGGCCGTTTCGAAAGGGTACAACGTCTGGAAAGCGGTGAAGTACCCCAGGTCGCCGCGGTTGGCGGGGGCCGTGGGATCTTTGGAAAACTTTTCGGCCATTTCGGCAAAATCAGCGCCTTCCAGCAGGCGACCGCGCATGGCAACCGCTGCCCGGTGGGCCGACAGGGTATCGGCCGGGGAAGGGTCGGGCGGTAAGGCTATCAGAATATGGGAAGCGTGTACCTCCTCTTTGAGGCGACCGTAGGCTTCGGTGGCCATTTCTTCCACCAGGTTTTTGTCGACCAGGTAGTTTTTGGCGAGTTGTTCCTTGTACGAAGCTATTTCTTCCTGAAAATCAGCCGTGGTATCCCGGCCTTCCTGCTGGGCGGCCAGTACTTTCAGCTTCATATTGGTGTATAATTCAAAATACTCACTCGCCGAGAGGGCTTTGGAGGAATCTGCCGAGAAACGATTTTTGGTATAAGACTGAAAAAACTCGTCAGTACTGAAGGTACGGTTGCCCAGCTGAAGCAGGACGGGTGCCTCCGCTTTTTGCGGCTGCGGCGGGGCGGATGTTTTGCAGGAACCAATAAGGAGGGTGGCAGATAGTGCCCAAAGCAAACGGGGGGTACGCATAGACTCAAAAGGGTTCTTTAGCAAAGCTGAAGAGGTACATGTAGATTAATAAACAAGTTCAGCCGGTAAATATTGTACAAGACCCAAAGTTAGGGGGTTTTGGTACAGGATAAAAACACAAATCGTCAGCGTTTTGGTTTCACACGGACGGTACTTGTACGCAGGTCATAGGCCAGTTCGTAATGAAAGGTAGTACCCAGGCTACCCCCCCTGAACTGCAGGGGTACCTGCACGAGGGGCGTAGCCGTGGCCTTCTGGTAGGTTAGCTCGGTACTGTGCTGGCCCAGCATATCGTCGTTGTCAAGGCGGTCGGCCAACTGGAAAGCCACTCCCGCCGCCGAAAGCCCCAGGGACAGGTACTTAATGGGCGTCAGGGCTATGTCGGCCAGCTCGGCCAGTCCGGCCGGTACTTTCACAATGTCGTGGTACTTTCTGATTTCGGTCAGCGTGCGGCGGGCCCGGTCGTAGTCGTCAACCTCCACCAGTACCAGCGAGGCAATCAGCTTTCCTCCTTTGGGAATCCGGATCTGGATGAGCTGAAAGGTTTTTTCGTCGAAAGTCTGCCCCTGACGGGTGTCCTGAATACCCCAGCTACCGTTAACGGTTTCTACGGCTTTGCCACCAGCGTCAATGGTAGTAAGCGCGTAGGCCATGAGCAATTCATCACTGCGCGATACCGTCTCTTCCAGGTCCAGGGCCTTGAGCGAAGTAACCTGCAGGCTGGTCAGGGTTTGACGGGAGGCCTGGCAGGAGGCCATATAGGCCAGGGCCATAACCGCCAGAGCTGCTTGTTTTATCCGATTCATTTTTTGACAGCTACCTCCGGTTCCTGCTGGCTGAGGCAGTGGAAACTACCCTGCCCCCATATAATTTCGGAGGCCAGTAACGGTAGTACTTTGCGGTCAGGGAAGGCATCCTGAAGAATATCCACCGCTATCTGGTCGTGGGGATTGTTGAATACCGGTACTATGACCCCCGCGTTACAAATCAGGAAGTTGGCGTAGGAGCCGGGAGCCCGGAAATTATCAATCAGGACGGCCTTTGGCATGGGTAGTTCTATGACGTTGAGTGGCTTGCCGTTGAGCAGGCGCATCTGTTTCAGGAGTTTCAGGTTGGTCTGGAGTACTTCGTGGTTCTCATCGTTCTTATCCCTTTCCACGCAGGCTACTACCGTATCCTCATTCACGAAGCGTACCGTATCGTCAATATGCCCGTCGGTGTCGTCGCCAATGATACCGTCCTCGACCCAAAGTACCTGCTCTACACCGTAGTAGTTATGGAGGTACTCTTCAATTTGCTCCTGGTTGAGGTGCGGGTTGCGGTTGGGGTTGAGCAGACACGAGCGGCTGGTCAGCAAGGAACCGGCCCCATTGAAGTCAACGGACCCACCTTCCATAATGATCCCCGGCTGTACCGCCAGCAGCCCCAGGTGGCGGGCTATTTCCAGGGGGGTCCGGTCGTCGTCGTCGTAAGGAGGGTACTTGCCGCCCCAGGCGTTGTGGCCCCAGTCCACAATCATTTTCTGGCCCGTTTCGGGGTTAATCAGGAAAGCCGGGCCGTGGTCGCGGCACCAGGCGTCATTGGTGGGTTTTACCACAAACTCAATCTGGTTGAGGTCTACGCCAATGGCATCCAGGCTTTCGGTTATGAATGCTTTCAGGGGTTCGTCGTTGGCTACAATGCCCACCTTTTCGCCCTGACTGATGGTTTTGATAAATTCAAGGTACTGCGGACGCATCCGGTCTAACTTGTCGCCCTGCCAGGAGGCTTCGTTATGGGGGAAAGTCAGCCAGGTAGCGCGGTGCGGGTGCCACTCGGCCGGAAACAAAAAGCCCAGTTGTTTGGGCGTAATAGTAAGGTCGGAAAGCGTGCTAGTTTGTTCCAAAACCAAATGGGTTAAATAAAATTACTACGGTTGGGTAGGTGCGACACAAAGTTCTAAACGAAAGAACAAAATACCAGCTAAAAAGTGTCACCTCATTGGGAAGTTCCTTTATTTATCACAGTGTTATTCTAACCAAAAAGGAATCAGGTTTGTGAGTATTTGAAAATAACAGGTTGACCTGCTTCTACTTAACCTGCCATTTAAGAAAGTTTTAACCCACCGGCAGGCTGTGTTTCTTTGGCTGCGCGACCTGAAGAAGTACTCGGGTACCGGCATTGGGCTGGCTATCTGCCGGAAAATTGCCGAGAATCATAAAGGTACTATTTCGGCCAGCAGTATACCCGGGCAGGGAGCCACCTTTACTGTTTTACTTCCCGTTTATTCAGAAGTACCTAAGCCAGCCCTCTGACAGGCCAGGCGCAATCAATTCTTCGAAAATTCTGTTTTTCAGGTACTTGCTGCTACTTTTTCCGGTAGGGTTGCTTTTTAAACGGACGTAGATTATTATTGTAAAGCGCTATATACCAAACACAAAGCCATGAAAGACATTATTCTCTACGCCATTCCGGTTTTTGTGGGGTCCATTGTAGTGGAGGTTTTTTACCTGCGCCATCTCCAGCGCCACCAGGACCACTACCAGACCAAAGATACCGTCAGCAGCCTTTCGATGGGTATTGGCAATGTCATAACCGGTTTTGTGTCCAAGGCGGTGGTGTTCGGGGTTATTGTGCTGTTTTATCAGTTTCGGTTTTTTGAGCCGGACCGCACGCAGTGGTGGTACTGGGTCGCTCTCTTTTTTGCCGACGACTTCAGCTACTACTGGTTTCACCGGACCAGCCACGGGGTCAGGTACTTCTGGGCCTCGCACGTGGTACACCATTCGTCGCAGTACTATAACCTGGGCACGGCACTGCGCCAGACCTGGACCGGCAACCTGTCGGGGAGTTTTATTTTTTACCTCTGGATGCCGCTGCTGGGCTTCAACCCGGTCGATATACTGCTGATGATGTCCATCAGCCTGCTGTACCAGTTCTGGATTCATACCGAAACTATCCAGAAACTACCCCGGCCCATTGAGTTTATCTTTAACACGCCTTCGCACCACCGGGTACACCACGGCTCCGATGTGGAGTACCTCGACAAAAACCACGCGGGAATCCTGATTATCTGGGACCGGCTGTTTGGTACATTTCAGGAAGAAGGAAAGCGCCCCCGCTACGGCCTGACCAAAAACCTGGATACCCACAATCCCTTCCGGATTGCGCTGCACGAGTGGCTGGATATGGGGAAAGATGTCGGCCGGGCGCCTTCGTTCAAAGCCGCACTGGGGTATATATTCGGCCCGCCGGGCTGGAGCCACGACGGCTCCCGGCTGACTACCGAACAAATGCGACGGGAAATCCGGGCCGAACGCCAGCCCCGGGTACAGGAAGAGTCAGATATAAAATTGAATGATGTGGGCTCGCCCTACGCTTGAGGCGGGGCAATGAGGGAGGATAAGGCCGGTTAAGTACCTTCAAAAAGAAAGTACCTAATCATGATCATGGGTTTTTTTATCCTTGTCTAAGCGTATGTCCTCGCTGTAATGGTTCTGTTTGAAGATCGAATCGTGAATAACCCGGGCGCGCTCGCCACTTTCCTCGGCCTTTTCACGAAACAAAGCAGCGGAAGCGGAGTCCTCTAACTCGGCAAAGTGATCGCTGATGTTTTTTAGCAGCATGTTCATTTCTTCCAGCCCCCGCATCGACTGCCACAGCATCTTCTCCACCGATTCGGAAACCTCGGCCAGTAACGAGCTGGCGGTATAGGCGTGGCCGGTATGGCACCTGAACCGTATTATTTTGCCTTCCACCAGCCTGACCAGCGCCCCGTGGCATTCCGGACAGGTAAAAGGCGTCAATTCCCCCATTTCCATAATTCCCATTTCAAAAGCATCGTCCTTTGTGGCGATGATTACCTCCGTTTTTAATCTTCT
This sequence comes from Telluribacter sp., assembly GCF_035998675.1. Taxonomy (NCBI): domain Bacteria; kingdom Pseudomonadati; phylum Bacteroidota; class Cytophagia; order Cytophagales; family Spirosomataceae; genus Telluribacter; species Telluribacter sp. The sequence continues at coordinate 806,535 of NZ_DASYHI010000020.1, read as the reverse complement.
CAGCGCCTCCTCCGAAAATTTGTACTTTTCGGGTATCGGCTCTTTTATCAGGCCGGAAATCAGTGGCCCCATATCTTCTGCTGTCAGGACATAATCGGCCTCAACCAGTTCAAGTACATTGATGGGTAACTGCGGCTGTTCAGCATCGTCGGGTAACTGAACTATGGCCAGGCCTCCCATCTCTTTAATGGTCCAGAGCCCCGAAGCCCCGTCGTTCAGGATACCGGACATAATGATGCCCACCACGCGTGTGCTGTATACATAGGCCGCCGAACGGAATAGCGCATCAATAGAAGGCCGGAACCGGTTTTCTTTCGGACCTCTTTTAACCATTACCTTCCCCTCCTGAAGTAATAAATGATGGTCGTTTCGGGCTATATAGATCTTTCCGGGCTCAATCTCTTCCCCATCCCCGGGATGTACCGCTTCCAGCGGTCCGGCGTTGGAAAGTATCTCGGGCAATCTTGATTCAGTGTAGGTAGGTATATGCAACACAATAAAAACAGAGCCCTTGAAATCTTTGGGCAGATTATTTACAAAAGCCTTTAAGGCAGGTACCCCTCCGGAAGAAGCACCTACTACTATGATATCACGTGTTGTCATAATCCTGATTTTTAGGGAGTATACACCTGAGCAGCAGCCACAGCCACACCGTATGGTATCTAAAGTCCGGTCAGGTTTATTTTGTTATCAATAAACCAGAGTTTTTCGGGTTTTAGTATAATTCTGCCCGTTGACTAGGTGAGCGGAAGTGGGCTGCCCGGCGGAAGCGAGGGTACTAACGGGAAGGGCTATACTATCAGATCCGGACCTGGTTAAAAGCCAGCCAGTTCTTTGCCATTCCGATATACCTTTTCAAATAATTTTCGGTCAGGAAGATATTAGACCAGTTGTCGAAGCGTTGGGACTGCACCCCCAGATAAAAAATCCAGATGGAAAGTCCCGCCAGCGGCAGCCATTTTTTCTCTTCGTCGGTAAGTACTGTAATGGTTTCATAGCCCGCCAGAAAATGGTCCAGCCTGGCCTGGTACTGCACCTTATCCGGCTCGGTATGGTACAGCTGCATAATGAAGTAAGCCAGGTCGTAGAGCAGGTACCCATTGCCGCAAAAATCAAAATCGAACAGCGTAGCTTCCTGCTCGTCTGTGATGTTCATATTGTCGTACCATATATCCAGGTGTACCGCCCCCGAGCGGAGGGCCCGGGTGTCCATCTTTTGAATTTCGGTGCGCAGGTACTCTCCGGCTCTTTTGACAAACTTCATTTCCTGATTTTCTTCCGGAAAGTGCCGCCGGGCGTACTCATAAGGCAGCTCAGTAAGGGTGTGGAGGTTGTAGGTGACCCGGTTCAGGATTAGGGGCCGGGTAAGCTGGTGCATTTGCGCCATGAGGGTACCTAGCCGATGGCATAATGGTAAGGAGAGGTCCCGGATTTTTTTGCCCTCCGCATAGGTGAACAGGACCCCGTACCTGGGTCCTTCGGGTGCCGGCAGGGCTTGAATATACGTACCTGCCCGGTCGGCTACCGCATACGAAACCGATAAATCGTTGGCCTTTAAAGTCTCCAGCAGGCGTATTTCCTCGGCTATTTCTGCCTCCGAGCGCCAGTCCAGGCTGTATACCCGGAAAACAAATTTTTTCTTCTGATCCGTAATTATATAGGAATCATTGATTCCCGTTCTGAACAGCGTGCAGGTAGTATCGGTACCAAATCCGTATTTTTCTGTAAGAAAATGGCCCAGGTGCCGGGCCGATAAGGTAGAGTTGGTAACGGGGAAAATTGCCATGGGGATAGGAGGAGTAAAGGTACTTAGGAGTAATTAAAGTACTTAGGAATATCAAAGGACTAACGGCCACCCGTTATGTACGAAGCCTCCTCGAACAGCAGTACTTTTTTCATGATAGAAGAGATCTAATGGGCTGGGCCTGGGTAATGAAATATTTTCGGTTGCAAAAGAAGCCCCTTGGGGTAAAAATAGAAAAAAACTACCCTTGTTACCAAGTCCTGCCCGGAACTTACCTCTGTTTGGTGGCCCTGAGTACTTAGAGGGTACTATCTGGTACGGGGTCGGGAGTTCGGTGTATCATGAAGTACCCCACTACAACCATACCTACTGACAGGCCCAGAAAACCATAGTTCCAAAGGTCGACGTTGGGGGTTATTTCCCGCACGTTGTGAAGCTTGAGCAGGTGGTGGTCAATAACGCCCTCAATGATGTTGAACAGCCCCCAGCCCAGAATGAGCCCACTCACCAGTAACCGGCCCGAGCGGTCGATGTCGCGGCGGTGCAGGAGTTTCCAGAGTAGTACAATGCCGATAATAACGACGATCAGCGTGAATGCGTGGAAAATACCGTCCCAGAACATATTTACGCTTTTAAGAACCAGGGTGGTAGGTGGCATCCGGTTGGAGAGCATTTCGTGCCATTGCAGGATCTGGTGCAGGAATATACCATCAATAAATCCACCGATACCAATGCCCAGGACCGTGGAGGCGGTGGTCAGCGGTACCGGGTTGAGGTACTGACCACCCGGATTTGCCGCCAGAAAGGACGTATGCCTACGGGTAGAAAGTACCGCCAGCCCCGCAACCACCAGCGCCAGTACTATAAAAGCCGACAGCATGGTGACCAGGTTGGGCAGAAAGGTACTGTCGTAAATTTTTTCCTGTACGCGCGCGTCGCAGGTAGTACAGCACAGGCCCCTCAGGCTACAGAGCAGAAAAGTGGTAAGTATCCCTATTCGTTTCATATTCACGGGAATTTGATGGTAGGGATGCTACTAAAAATAGTTATGCCAGAGTTGACAAGGGTAGTAGGGTACCTGCTGGAAATGGAGGAAAGCCGGGCGAGCCAGGTCAAAATTCTTCTTCGGGTGCCGGCGGTTTTACAATGGTTGCCAGCCGGGCGGGGGCTACTTCGCAGTAGGCGGCGGTGAGGGCATCTTTCAGCATTTCTTCGGGTACCCGCGTCAAATCTACGTGCGTCCAGCCTTGCTGACCCCAGTTGTTGGGTACGGGGTAGATGATCGTCCGGTCGTAGAGCGTAAAAAGGTCCTGGTCCCGCTCGGATAGTTTAAGCGTGGCCCGCTGCTCTTTCATATTCAGCGTCGCAAAAATCTTTTTGCCTACCCGAAAGGAAGGCTTCTCAAAATGCGGCTGCTCCGTGGTTTCGGGGAAGGAGAGGGCCAGCTGGCGGAAGTGGTCAGGGAATGGCATGGTACATATCTAAATATCCCTGCAAATTTAAAAATAAATTTTATATTTGCAGGGATGATACAACGATTGTTAGAGAGTAAGTTTGCACGTTCCCTGGAAGAATTTCCGGTAACCGGAATCATTGGTCCCCGGCAGATTGGCAAAACAACGCTGGTGCGTCAATGGCAGACCGGCAAGGATATGGTATATCTGGATTTGGAAAGGAATTCAGACCTGAACAAGCTGCAAGACCCAGAATTGTTCCTTACCCAGGTAGCTGATAAAACGGTAGTTCTGGACGAAGTGCAGCATCTGCCCGAACTTTTCCCGCTTCTGCGCTCGCTGGTCGATGACGACCGGCGGCCCGGTCGGTTTGTGATTCTTGGTTCGGCCTCGCCGCCACTACTAAGGCAGAGCTCGGAAAGTTTGGCGGGACGAATCAACTACCTGGAAATGTTTCCGCTCAATTTGCTGGAAGTCGGACAACAGCTTACCTGGCAGCAGTTATGGCTGCAGGGTGGTTTTCCGGAGCCCGCCTTGTCTGGCAAAGCCACTTTTGTTCAAAGCTGGTACCGCAACTTCATCCAAAGTTACGTGCAGCGTGATCTCCCGCTCTACGGCTTGCCCGCCGATCCGAAAACGACCCGACAATTGTTGCAAATGATTGCCTCGGCCCATGGCGGGCTATTGAATTACAGTACGTTTGCCAAATCGCTCGAACTTTCGGTTCCGACCATAAAGACCTACCTCAGCTTTCTGAATAATGCTTTCCTGACCACTCTGATCGCGCCCTGGCATACCAATTTAAAGAAGCGCCTGGTCAAATCTCCGAAACTCTACATTCGCGACTCGGGTATGCTTCACTATTTGACCGGAATCAATGATTTTGAAAGCCTATTGGGAAATGTTCGGGTGGGTAATTCGTGGGAGGGTTTTGTTATTGGTCAAATCGCGTCGGTACTGGAATCGGACGATGAACTGTACCATTACCGAACCCAGGACGGTGCCGAAATAGACCTGCTTGTCCGGCGAAACGACCGCTGGCTCCTAGCCGCCGAAATCAAACTTACTAATGCGCCTACCCTCACCAAAGGTACCCATCTGGCTATGCAGGATTTGGGCATAGAGCACCTGCACGTCATCACGCCTGGTGCAGACACTTACCTTATTGCCGAAAAAATTACGGTGATCAGTTTGGGAAGCGTGTTGGAAAGATTAAAAGGGTAGGCATTTTCACAGATGAGCAAGTACCAGGGAAGGTTTCTCTTGGAAGGAATTGGGCTCAACGAAGACTTAAAGTACTTACCTACGCCAGGTACTCCTCCTTCCGGGTAGTTATGGCTAGCATGACGGCATCCCAGAGGCGGAGGCGGTAGGTAAGGGCGGTTTTGACGGCCTCGGTGGCTTTTTGCCAGAGCGTGTCGTCGTCCAGGCAAAGTTCCTCGGTCATCTGGTAAGCCAGGTGGGAATGGTGGTCGCCGTCCATTTCGATATGGCGCTCGAGGTAGTACCTAAGCAGCCCCACCTGATCGGGAAAGCGCTCGCTAAGCTCCTTCACTATACTGATAAACATATCAGGAATGAGGTCTTCGCGGCCAAAGGTAAAGACCGCCGCCTGCACCGGTACCAGGCTTTTTTCTATGATATCAAAGGTATGCTGGACAAACTCCTGCGCCGGTGTATTGGCCGCTTCAAGAGCACCCGCCAGCGGTCCACCCGAGCGCAGGTCGGCCAGCAGGTTCCGGATGCGACTGGTGTCGGCACCGGCCTGTTCCATGGCTTCCAGGTACAATTCAAAATGGCTCATGTACCGTCCCTGCGGGTCTACGTCGCTTTCTTCTCCCAGTACGATTTCATTGATCAGGTAGCGGGTTTGGGGATTACCTTCGGGCATCCAGGGCAGGGTAACGCAGGTCAGGGCTTGCTGCAGGGATTTCAGGAGCGACATAAAGTCCCATACGGCAAAAACGTGAATCTCCATAAAGGTGCGCAGGTCGTCCAGCGACCGGATGTGGTTATAAACGGGGTGATTGATCAGTTGCTGGCGCAGGGGTGCTATATCGTCTTTGAGGCGTTGTATGCGGGGACTGTGTTTAGGATTCATAAGGGTGGTCGGTTACATTAGTAGTCTAACTTTCAGGAGTAAATCCATAGAACCGCCAAAAGGTTTAATATAAAAGTGGGCTATTTAGTTAAAGGCAGGTTCCTGAAACTGGATTATTCCCTCCGATAACCCCTGATTCGCCCCAGGACTTACCAGCCAGGGGGCGGCTAAGTACCTTCAGGAGCAGATTGTCAATTCAGTTAAATATTCTGACGATTGGGATTGCTAAATAACCGGTTGATACAACAGGTACTGGCTGAACCGCCGGGGCGCTGCTACTTTTGAGCCACCAAAGAAAAATCACCCATTCATCATTAGCCATGAAATTCAAAACTTTTACCCTGGTCCTGGTTGTGCTGGGTACCTTGTTGTCCACCGGAAGTCAGGCGCAGTCTGCCACCAAAAAATTTACGCTGGGTCTTAAGATAGGAGCCAACTACTCCCAGATTAATGACCTGGCTTACAAAACGCCCCGGCTGGATATGAACGGCCTGCCCGTACTGTCGGGAGGAAACGTGGTCTATGACTTTTTTCAGCAGAATGATGCCCATTCAACGGGTCTTGTCGGGGGAGTATACGCCCGCATCGGCCGGACCCTCTACCTGCAACCCGAAGTACTTCTCTCGGTGAAGGGAGGCAAAATGAACCTGATCCGGGAGGGCATGGAAACGCTGTCGCTGAACGCGAAGGTAGGTACCATTGACCTGCCGCTGTTGCTGGGCCTCCGGCTGGGACCGGTCCGGATCAATGCGGGCCCCATGGCGTCGCTGACGGTGATGAACGGGGATTTGAAAGAGGCGATTAAACAGTACTCCAATCAGTCAATTTCCCAAACCGCCCGGCAAGCCCAGTTCGGATTTCAGGCGGGTATCGGTATCGCTTTTTCGGGGATGCAGCTCGATCTGCGGCGCGAGGGTAGCCTTAGCAGTCTGAAGGGTACCTCTACGGTTGAAGATCCGCTGGCGGTTCGTTCGTCACTCTGGCAGCTGACCGTCGGCTTTGGCCTGTAAATTTGAATAGGAAGGTTGCAATAAATAGTAAAAGCACGCTTCCTGGTAGAGGCGTGCTTTTTTCTGATTAATAGAGAGGAATAATTAATCCTCCTGATCAATATATCGTTTGGTAATGGGCTGGTACGAGTCTATACGACGGTCGCGGAAGTACGGCCAGGTAGTGCGGTAATGATCCAGTTTTTCCAGATCCAGCTCCTGCACGTGTACCAGTTCCTCATCGTGCGGGGCCTGGTACAACAATCGTCCGTGCGGATTGGCAACAAAAGAGCCACCCCAGAACTGCTGGTCGGCTTCGCGGCCTACCCGGTTTACGGCTACTACGTACACCCCGTTAGCTACGGCATGTCCGCGTTGAATGGTTTGCCAGGCACCGTACTGTTCTTCATTGATCAGCGGATCGGCTTCGTTGGTATCCCAGCCAATGGCGGTGGGGTAAAAAAGGATTTCTGCGCCCATCAGGGCGGTAATCCGGGCTGCTTCGGGGTACCACTGGTCCCAGCAAATCAGGACCCCGAAGGTCGCGTACTTGGTCTTGAATACTTTATAACCCAGGTCGCCGGGGGTGAAGTAAAACTTCTCATAATAACCGGGATCGTCGGGAATGTGCATTTTGCGGTACTTGCCCAGGTAAGTACCATCGGCATCCAGAACCGCCGTGGTATTATGGTAAAGTCCGTGGGCCCGCTTTTCAAACAGGGAAGCGATAATAACTACCCCCAATTCCCTGGCCAGCTCACTCATATGATGGGTCGTAGGACCGGGGATGGCTTCGGCCAGACTGAAGTTGGCGTGACTTTCGACATCACAGAAGTACAGCGAGGTAAACAGCTCCTGCAGGCACACGATCTGAGCGCCTTTAGCGGCGGCTTCGCGTACTTTTTCGGAGGCTTTCTGCACGTTGGTCTGTACATCATCCGTACAGCTCATCTGTACGATCCCTACGTTTACTTTTTTATTCATTGACTTTACGGGTAGCGGCTATCTACGGTTTAACTATAATTGTACTACTAAGTAAACCCTATTTTCTTCTTCGTAGTTCTCTCAGTTCAAAATTGAAGGGCAGGTCGTTCATGCAAACAATTCCCATCTATTCGCCCGCCAACCGAAGTGCTTCTTCCTCTATTTTGTTGGATAATCGGAAGTTTGATTGTCTGATTTTAGATAAGAAAGGCCTTATGGAAGGAATAATTCCGGTTAACTTTGCTTTTACCAGTAGGCCAACAGTACCCGTTATTTTTAGATTAAGTTTTTCTGCTACCTGCCGGGCCTTATAGTCATCCAAAATCACGGTACAACCGGGTATTTCTAAGGCTAAGGCGATAGTACTTGACTCTCCTTTGTCAATTTGTAATTCGAGTACCTGCTGAATTACTTTATTAGCGGGAAACTTTATATAGACCCAATCAGGTAGGGGTAAAGCATACTCATCGGCTACTTCGGCCGTGGTGGTAACACTTCCGTAGACATTCTGGAGGAGATTCAATGCACCTATGTTGGTAAGAAAGATAAAGCAGCTGGTATCCGCAATGACTACTTCAGGCATTCTGTATGTCCCGGGCTAAGTCAGAGGCAGGATGATTGATGATAGCAACATCATATTTACTTAGAAGCTCAGCAAAGGTTCGCTTACTCAGCCCTACTAATTCAGCCGCCTGACCAAGTGAAAGTTTGCCCTGTTCGTACAGCCTTGAAGCGACGATCATAGCTACTTCTCTGTCATCAAGGTCTATGTAGTCTGGTATGTTCAGAGTTAGAGTCTTCATTTATTGAAGTTACTAAAATTACAGCAAATAACAACTAAAAACCGCTGCTTAGGTAGAAGCTGCCTATAAAACTCTATTTTCTTCTTCGTAGTTCTCGGAGTTCAAAATTGAAGGGAAGGTCGTTCATGCACTTGAAATGGCCCAGCGGGCAGCGCTTGTAGCCGATTTTGGAGCAGGGGCGGCATTTGAGGGTATTGTTTTCCAGCACCACGAAAGGCGTCTTGTACGGGTACATACCAAAAAGCGGAATGGTATTGCCCCAGATAGAATACGTTTTCTTTTTAAAAGCCGCGGCAACGTGCATCAGTCCCGTATCGTGGGTAAAGACCAGCCGGGACTGCCGGATAAGCGAAGCCGACTGGTGAAAGGTACATTTGCCGCAGGCATTCATGATAAGCGCATCGCCCAGGTACTGACGAACTTCCTCGCCGGCCTCAAAGTCTTCCTTGCCACCCAGTAAGATTATGGGATAGTTAATTTTGCGACACAGCTCAATAATACGGCGGGTGGGGAGTTTCTTGGTGTTGTGTTGCCCGCCAATCGCATAAGCCACAAAGCCTTTGCGGTGGGTTGGGGGAATCCATTCCTGCTCAACTTCGTCGCGGTAGGGGATAAAGTAGTCAAGCCCCTGCTCATCATTGATTATACCCAGCGGCGTGACCGTGGCCATGTACCGATCCACAATATGAACCTGCGGCAGCAGATTTACCTTGAAACGTGCGAGCAGGAACTTCTGTACATTGAGCTTGGGAAAGCTGTACGCCTTTACTCCAAGTGCCAGCTTTATGCGCAGGGTACGCAGGTTGTTGTGCAGGTCAATGATATAATCGAATTTCTCTTTTTTTAGCTGGGAAATCAGGCTGTTGGTATTGTCCTCCAGGCACCATAATTTATCGACGTAGGGATTTTTTTCCAGGATAAATGCATACTGTGCTTTGGTGCAGTAGTGTACCTCCGCGCCCGGATGCTGCTTTTTAAGGCAACGAACGACGGGCGTTGTTAGGACGATATCACCGATGGATGAAAACCGTAGAACAAGAAATTTGATAGGCTTACTCACGATCGTACCTGGCTTCAAGGATTTGTTCGGGCTGTAACCTCGCCGGACGCCGGTGCTTCCACCGCTTGTGGCTCCAGAGCCAGTTACCGGGCTGCTTCACAATATCATTTTCCAAGATCCGGATTTGTTTTTCCAGTACTCCGTTGACGGGTAGTACGGCAGGCTCCTCGGTTATGGGAGTAATATCCAGCCAGTAGTACCCCCTCCGCTCCTCGTCGCGCCGCAGGTCAGCATAAACAACCGGCAGGTCATACTTCCGGGCTATGGCCTCAACGCCCCGGTACACGCCGGTATCCTGGTGGAGGAAGCGGGTCCAGTAGGCCGACCTGGGGTTGGGCGACTGGTCATTGACCAGAAAAAGCAGGTAGGGACGGGTGCGGGGCTTCAGTAACTCGCCGTAAATTTCCCGCATAGGTACCATGGTACCGCCAAAGCGGGTACGCATCTGCCGGAACCACTCCTCAAATCTTTGATTGCTTAAGGGTTTATATACGACGATACATTCATGCTTAAACGTAGCCGAAGCAAAGAGGTTGGCCAGTTCCCAGTTGCCCCGGTGCCCCAGCACAAACACGGCGCTTTTACCGCGCGCATACAGGTCATTGATGACCGAGATATCGCCAACCAATCGCTCCTGCACGTCCTGAACGGAGGCCTGACGTAGCTTGAGAGTTTCCACGATGAGGTCGGTGAAGTGGCGGTGGAAGGCCCGGGCAATAGGCCGGAGCTGCTGATCGTTTTTATCAGGAAAACTAAGGCGCAGATTTTGCCAGATTACCTGCTGCCGGTACTTTACGAGGTTAAAAAGCAGCCAGCTCAAACCATCCGACAGGCGGTACAAATTCCTCCACGATAAACGCGAAAAGGCATTAAGTAGGGATATGAATAAAGTGGTAAGCAACTTTCCCGGCTAGATATTTTTACAAAAATAAGGTAAAACCCGAACGAATCCGCAGAAATAGGATTTGTAAAGGATAGTTGATACCTTCACCTAATCAAACTTATTCCAGGTACCTATGTTTGAAGGAATTTTTGATATTAAAAACGACCGTCGTCTCAGCGTCTATCTGTACCGGATGGGCTTTGGAATGTGGCTGATGTACCTGGTATTGGGAGCGCCGGCGCTGGCCGCGTTTAAACACTACCGTTCCGACTGCGGCATGCTGTCCATGATGCTGATGGTAGTTGGGTTTTCGGCCTCTATGGTATTCGAGTACTTTCACAACCCGCACGCCTACGAACAAAAGAAGAAGTGGCTGTTTGTGAGCTACTTCGTGCTGGCGATAATAATCTACTTCCTGGAATTTAAAGACCGGACCATTACGCTGGATGCGGACTGGACAACGTTGCTGCGGTGGCTGTCTTAGCAGCCAACCCACTCTGAATGTCTTTCAGGACATTAAATCTTTCTTCTGTGTAATGGCCTGTACGCACCCATTGAGTTGGTCGGGCAGGGAAGCCGCTTTACCGATAACAATAATGGCCGGTGAACTGATGGCGCAAATCTGGGCCAGGGGCAGAATATTACTAATCTTGCCGGTTACTACTTTCTGGGTAGGCAGGGAGCCGTTTTGGATAATGGCAATGGGTTCGTCGAATTTGTTCAGCTGGGAGTAGATTTCCACAATCTCCGGGAGTTTATGTACCCCCATCAAGACCACTACCGTGGCCGACGACTGGGCCGCCAGTACCAGGTCAGAGGATAGCAAATGGGACTTGGTAGTACCTGTTACCACCCAGAAGCTTTCGCTGACGCCCCGACTGGTCAGGGGAATACCCGCCAAAGCCGGTACGGCATAACTGCTGGATATACCCGGAATCACTTCCGACTCAATACCGTGCTTTGCCGCAAATTCAACTTCCTCGTAGCCACGTCCGAACACATAGGGGTCACCCCCCTTGAGGCGTACTACCTCGCCGTACTGCAGGGCATACTCTACGATCATATAGTTGATAACGTCCTGGCTGGCGCTGTGCTTCCCAAAACGCTTCCCTACGTGTACTTTTACGCAGTCGCTGGGGCAGTGAGCGAGCAGATCAGGATGAACGAGCGCATCGTATAGTACCACCCGTGCCTGCTGCAGGGCTTTGATTCCTTTTAGGGTTATGAGTTCAGGATCGCCGGGACCGGCACCTATCAGGGTTACTTTCATGCTGCTTTTTATTATCGGCCGGTTGCGGGGGTGGATGTCCCAGGCAACCGGCCGGTTACTCCTTTTACTCTTAACTATCCTGACCGAAAGTCAGTTCCTGTAAGGTAGGTTCACCTTCTTCGGCCAACAGTTTTTCACGGTAGTTTTTCAGTTCAAACAGGAATCTGGAAGCTGATTCGACAAACCCACGGGCAAACGCCTCGGTAGGTTCGTTTTTATTGATGCTGAATACCAGGTCGCGGAAACCCCGCAGCTCAGCGCCCTGGGCTACCGGATAAAACAGGCTGCCAAAGTGCTCGTCAAAGTCTTTGGCGACACCGTGTTGCGTATTGGTAGACACCCCTTTGCCGATAAGCAGAGCTTTGGCACCCGTAATGAACACGTTGTAGGCGTGGTAAATGGCATCTGCCCATACCCCGGCTTCCAGATTATCATTCGCCTGAATAAACTTCTCGTCGGCCTCAATGAGCGTAGTGGCTACCAGGTCAATGATGACGCTGGCACATTCACCAACCCCAATCTCCGTCTTGAACAGTTCATCGTGTTCCCAGTCGCGGTAGTCACTTTCTTTAACGGTGGTCAGGTCCGCGAGGGGCTTTAACAACTGATAGAAGTAGTTTTTAGTCTGGCGCTGGTAGTAGTCATTGAAGTACTCGCCTTCGAGGGCGTTGGCGTCGTAGTCGGTCAGGAGCAGGCGCAGGGCATCCGGTCCGCGCTTGGTCGGAATCTTAATTACCTTATCACCAATCTGGCCGTCGCCGGACCCGGCAAAACCACCACCCAGCAAAAACTGCATAGCGGGCAGTACGTACTTGCCGTTTTTGATGGAGCTACCGTGCATACCTATGTTACAGGCGCTATGCTGACCGCAACCGTTCATACAGCCGCTGATCTTTATCTTGATATCGTTGTTGTAAATAATATCCGGAAACTCTTCCTTCATTACTTTTTCGAGGGCGCGGGTAATCCCGTAGCTGCTGGAAATAGCCAGGTTACAGGTATCAGTACCGGGGCAGGTTGTAATGTCGGCAGTACTGTCAAAACCCGGATCGGCCAGCCCCAGGGCGTTCAGTTTCTGGTAAACGACCGGCAGGTCTTCGGCTTTGATGAATCGAAGCAGGTACCCCTGGTTGACCGTTACCCGGATATCGTCGGCGGCGTACTGACGAACAATGTCAGCCAACTGACGGGCCGTTGAGGAATGCATGTCACCCAGGAGCAGGCGGATCTGCACCGCATACCACCCCGGCTGCTTTTGCTCTAATACGTTGGTTTTTACCCAATGCGTATACTGTTCCTGCTGGCTGGCCTCCAGGGTAGATTTGCCCAGTTCAATGATAGCATCTTTGCCTAGGGATTCACGGGTTCCGTAGCGAGCACCCTCGTCCGTAGCGTTTACTATATATTCCTTGTTTTTCAGCGCCGGCCACTCTTCCTGTACTTTCTCCATAAAGCCTTCCAGACCCAGGTCATTGAGTAGGAACTTCATACGTGCCTTATGACGACGGGTACGCTCACCGTAGCGGTCAAATACCCGGATGACAGCTTCAGTAAATGGAATGGCGTATTTATCTTCGAGGAAAGAATAAGCCTCCTGCGCCGGGAACGGCTGTGCACCCAGTCCACCACCTACCAATACCCGGAAGCCTTTTACTTTTTCACCTTTTTCGTTTACACCCCATTTGGCAATAAGACCTACGTCGTGCATGAAGGCAAAGGCGGAGTCTTTTTCAGAGGCAGAAAGCGCTATCTTAAACTTTCGGCCCATATCCTGGCAGATAGGATTTCGCAGGAAGTACTCAAATACGGCGTGGGCGTAGGGTGTTACGTCAAAGGGTTCGTTGGGGTCAATACCTGCGTGGGCAGAAGCCGTCACGTTGCGAACCGTATTGCCACACGCTTCCCGAATGGTAATATTGGCGTCTTCCAGATCGGACCAGAGCTGGGGTGAATCAGCCAGCTTTACAAAGTGGAGCTGAATATCCTGACGGGTAGTTGCGTGCAGGTTACCAGTAGCAAATTTATCCGATGAATCAGCGATACGTACCAGCTGGTCAGCGGTTATGCGGCCGTGGGGCAGCTTGATACGAATCATTTGTACGCCTGGCTGTCGCTGGCCGTACACACCTCTTGTCAGGCGGTACCGGCGGAAAGCTTCTTCGGGTACTTCACCCGAGGTGAAAACGCCAATCCGGGACTGAAGCTCGTGGATATCTCGCTGGGCTGCTTCGGAAACGTTGTCGGTTATAGTTAGATTTTTCATTAGCTTGAAATTTCTTAAACTCTATCGGAATAGTATATTATTGAGACTGAACTAAACGGAGAAAAAGACTCCGTTTTTAAATTTTAATCTACCATGCAGGCACCTACCGTCACATTGGAGGTTTCGTCAATCAGGATAGCGCCTCCGTTTGAACGGTTTTTCTGGTAGGAATCGTAGGCAATGGGCTGGGCCGTGCGCAGTACTATGCGGGCTACATCGTTGAGTTTCAGACTTTCGACATCGTCCAGCTGCTCATACGTGTTGATATCAACCCGGTATTCAATACTACGAACCGAACAACGCGTACGGGTAGTTCCATGCTGGAGCGTAAATTTGCCTCCTACTTTCAAGTCTTTGCGATCGTCCATCCAGCATACCAGCGCTTCAATGTCCTGGCTGAGGTTTGGTAGGTTATTGGCAGGTACCAGCATATCGCCCCGGCTAATGTCAATATTATCTTCGAGCAGGATAGTTACCGACTGGGGCGCGTAGGCTTCTTCCACTTCCTTGCCACCTACTTCAATTTTAGCGATTCGGGTAGTACGCTCCGACGGAAGTACTACAATAGATTCCCCTTTACGGAACTGGCCGCTCTGGATGCGTCCGGCGTAGCCACGGTAGTCGTGCAGCTCTTCGGTCTGGGGACGAATTACGTACTGTACCGAGAAACGCCCGTCCTGGTGGTTAAGCTCGTTCAGTACGTTTACGTTTTCAAGTACCGACAGCAAAGTTTCGCCCTGGTACCACGCCATAGCTTCGGACCTATCCACGATGTTGTCGCCGTTGAGGGCACTTACGGGAATAATGGTCAGGTTTTTAATCCGCAGCTTGTTGGCAAGCTCTTTGTAGGCACTGGCAATGGCCAGGAATTTATCTTCCGAATAACCCACCAGGTCCATTTTATTGATGGCCACTACTACGTGGGGTAAACCCAGCAGGGAAGCAATCAGCGAATGGCGACGGGTTTGCTCCACTACCCCGTGGCGGGCATCTACCAAGATAATGGCCAGGTCGGCATTGGAAGCGCCGGTCACCATGTTACGGGTGTACTGAATATGTCCGGGTGCGTCAATACTGATAAACTTACGGTTGGGCGTTTGGAAATATTTGTAGGCTACGTCAATCGTAATTCCCTGCTCCCGCTCCGAACGCAGTCCGTCGGTCAGGAGTGCCAGGTCAATCTCACCGTCATTGCGGGTTTTGCTGGCGCGTTCGATGGCCTCCATCTGGTCGGCCAGAATATTTTTTGTATCGTAAAGCAAGCGGCCAATCAACGTACTTTTTCCGTCGTCTACGCTACCTGCTGTAATAAATCTGAGTAAGTCCACCTCTAATTAATTTTGAATGAGTGATTTAGTGAAGTAGTGAATAGCGGTTTAGAAACTTAGACCATTCAAGCTTTACACTCCACTTCTGTTTTTTAATCCTACGAACTTCATCGAAATAAGTTTGCATCAAACTAATTCTAAATCAAGGATTTATCGTATAGAAACCAGGGAGTTGGCAAGATATAAGAACTATAAGCTAATCGCTAACAGCTACTTAGTTAAAAATATCCTCCCTTTTTGCGGTCTTCCATGGCGGCCTCGGTCTGCTGGTCGTCAATGCGGGTTTCACCACGCTCGCTGATGCGGGAAATGGTAATTTCAGCCACTACTTCCTCCAGGGTAGCCGCACTTGATTCTACCGCGGCAGTACAGGTCATGTCACCTACCGTCCGGAAACGTACCTGGCGGGTAACAATCTGGTCGTACTCGTCCTTTTGGATAAAGTCAGTATTGGCCAGCAGGCGACCATCGCGCAGGATACACTCGCGCTGGTGGGCAAAATAAATGCTCGGAAGGGGGATATTTTCCCGGTGAATGTACGACCACACGTCCAGCTCGGTCCAGTTGGAAATGGGGAATACCCGTACGTTCTCCCCTTTGTGGATCCGACCGTTGAACAGGTTCCAGAGCTCAGGACGCTGGCGCTTGGGGTCCCACTGACCAAACTCATCGCGAAAGGAGAAAATACGCTCTTTGGCGCGGGCTTTCTCTTCGTCGCGGCGGGCGCCACCGATGCATGCATCAAACTCAAACTCTTCGATCGTGTCCAGCAGGGTGTAGGTCTGAAGCCAGTTGCGGCTGGCATTTTTACCCGTTGGTTCTTTCAATCCCTTGGCTTTGATGGTATCCTCAACGTACCTTACAATAAGCCTGGCACCGGTACGGGCAGCCAGTTCATCGCGGTACCGGATGGCTTCGGCAAAGTTATGTCCGGTGTCCACGTGTACCAGTGGGAAGGGGATTTTTCCGGGTGCGAAGGCTTTTTCGGCCAGCCGAACCAGGGTGATGGAATCTTTGCCACCCGAAAACAGCAAGGCGGGACGTTCAAATTGTCCGGCTACTTCACGCATGATGTAGATGGCCTCGGCTTCAAGCTGATCAAGGTAGTCCATGCTGGGACGTTCGAGGTTAGGGAATTGATTGACTGCTACTGACATAGTTTTCTTACTACGAGTTGAATGCTGTACTAACAGCTTTATTATCAGGGCAAGTTCTGGACTTCTTTATATTCTTCTTTACAAAATACAGAACCTTGAAATAGTATTATTAAAGTACTTATTTGGCGTGCAGGCCGCACTCTTTTTTGGATTCGTCTTCCCACCACCAGCGGCCGGCCCGGAAGTCTTCACCCTCACGAATGGCGCGGGTACAGGGGGCACAGCCAATACTTACGAAGCCTTTGTCATGGAGGGGATTATACGGTACGTTATAAACTTTCACGTACTCCTTTACCTTCTCAAATGACCAGTGGAGTATTGGGTGGAACTTAAAGAGTTGGTGCGCTTCGTCCCATTCCAACTGGGGCATATCCTGACGATTGCCCGACTGTTCGGCCCGAATACCAGTCACCCATATTTTAGCGCCTTTAAGGGCCCGGTTCAGGGGCTCTACCTTGCGGATGAAGCAACATTCTTTCCGGTTTTCGAGCGAATCATAAAAGCTCAGCGGCCCCTTCTCACTTACCAGATTTTCTACGGCGGTAGTCTGTGGGTAGTAGACCTGAATTTTAGTGTCGTAGCGGTTATTTGTTTTCTGCAGGGTCAGGTAGGTTTCATTGAACATCCGGCCCGTATCCAGCGTGAATACTTTAATAGCTACGGCATTGCGATAAATAAGGTCCGAAATGACCTGATCTTCGTACCCCAGGCTGGTCGAAAAAACGACCTCACCGGGAAAGAGTTCCGCCAGAACAGCCAGTGCCTCCGCTTCGCTTTTACCGGCGATGGCCGCTGTTAATGACTCCAATTCTGCATTAGCACTTCCTACCATGCTATTTGAAATTTTTAGTATCGTATTTTAATTAAAATTTTATCTGTCAATATTCTCCTTGAGCTTTTCAGCACTTACTTCGGCTGCCTGCTCAAAATCTTCGATCAGATCTTCTACTGCTTCCAGCCCAACCGAAATCCGGATAAGACCTTCGGTAATACCCAGCGCCGCCTTTTCGTCGGCTTTAAGTTTGGAATGGGTAGTCGTAAAAGGATTCGTAACGATGGTACGGGTATCGCCCAGGTTTGACGACAGGGAAGGTATCTGCAGGGCGTTAAAGAACGCGCTTACCCGCTCAAAGCCTCCTTCCAGTTCAATGGTCACAATGGCGCCGCCCGCGTTCATCTGCTGTTGGGCCAGTTCGTACTGTGGGTGTGAGGGCAGGTAAGGATAATTGACCTGCTTTACATCCGGGTGTTGCTCCAGGGCCTGGGCCAGCTTCAGCGCATTGGATGAATGTTTCTCCATCCGGAGTTCCAGCGTTTCGAGGCTCTTGCTAAGTACCCAGGCGTTGAAGGGCGACAGGGAGGGGCCCGTCTGGCGACAGAAAAACCGGATCGGCTTGATGTATTCTGCTTTGCCGACCACTATTCCACCCAATACACGGCCTTGGCCGTCCATGAACTTGGTCGCCGAGTGAACTACCAGATCAGCGCCAAATTCGGCGGGACACTGAATGGCGGGGGTTGCAAAGCAGTTATCTACGTTAAAAATCAGGTTATGCTTTTTGCAGAGGCGTCCGATCATAGCCAGGTCAACCAGATCCAGCCCCGGGTTGGAAGGTGTCTCGAGGTAGACCATGCGGGTGTTGGGCTGCACGGCAGCCTCCCAGTCGCTTTCGCTGGCATTCGCGTCGAGGTAGGTATAGGTAACGCCCCATTTGCTCAGAATCTGGGTAATGATCTGGTGCGCAGAACCAAATAAGGCCCGGCAGGCCAGCAGGTGATCGCCTGACTGCAGCAGCGCCGCCATACTGGCAAATACGGCCGCCATTCCGGTAGCCGTTGCCACGCCATCCTCGCAGTCTTCGAGCATGCACACCTTGTCAACAAACTCCTGCACCGACGGGTTGGAAAACCGGCTGTATAAGTTGCCCGATTCGGTTTCGTCAAATAAGGCTTTGCCCTGCTCAGCGCTTTCGAACGTAAAGCTGCTGGTCAGGTACAAGGGGGTAGAGTGCTCGCGGTTTTGCGATTTTTTGCTTTGGATACGTATGGCTTTGGTCTGTTTTTTCATACTTAAAGACGCTTACTATATATTTAATTGAAGATTATCTGACGCTTGGAAGCGGTCGCCTTTAAAGGCTGGAAAGTACCATGTAAATAATCCTTAAACTTACCACTATTACGACAATACCGACAAGGATCATCATGGTTTTTATGGGCAAACGACGGGCTAAAGAAGCCGCTATCGGAGCTGCCACCATTCCGCCTAAAATAAGTCCTACTATTACCTGCCAGTGTGAAAAACCAATCAGGGTTATGAACGTGACCGAACTGGCCAGCGAGACAAAGAACTCCGTCAGGTTCACCGAACCGATGGTGTACTTGGGATGACGACCGCGGGCAATCAAAGTAGACGACACGATAGGTCCCCACCCCCCGCCACCGATGGCATCCAGGGAGCCGCCGGCCAGGGCCAGCCAGCCTACGTTTTTTACCGGACGCTTCTGTATCCGCTTTTTCAGCGCTTTTTTGATAATAAGTATCCCCAGGATCAGGGTATAGACCGCAACGATTGGTTTAATAATGTACACATACTGCTCGAGGGAAGTCAGCACGTAGGCACCCACGATTGCACCGATAATGCCCGGAATAAGCAGGGTCTTGAATAGTTTGCTGTTGACGTTACCGAATTTAAGATGCAGGTAGCCGGAGACCCCGCTGGTAAAGATTTCGGATGTATGTACACTGGCGCTGGCCACCGAAGGCGGTAAGCCCACCGACAGCAGAAAAGTAGTGGCGGTTACGCCATAAGCCATGCCCAAAGCGCCGTCAATCATCTGGGCAATAAAGCCACCCAGCAGATAAAACAGAAAATCCTCTTCTAGTAGTAAAGCAGTAATACCAACCGAGATGCGATCGTACGTAAAGTAGCTGAAAAGCAGGTGTCCGATAACCATCAGGGCCAGGGCCGCAAACAGATTCAGGGTTATCTCGGTACGGCTGCGCTGCCGCAACGCTACCGCCGACACCTTGCTGCGAAGTACCCGCCAATCTATCTTTTGTTTTGTACTATTTTGAGATATATCTAAACTATCCTCAGAGGAGGCAGGGAAAGAAACTCCTTTGAACAGGGTGTCCGATTCTTCGGGTAAATCCCGTAGAAGAACCACGTATCCTTGCTGACGGGCCTGTTCGGCCTGACGTCGGTCTTCATCCAGATCACCGGTAGCGATATAGGCTACCTGCAACGCCTGCCAGGGAGCCTTTTCTGGTGATTCGGCAACTGTGGTATGAGAGAATGCGGTCTTCAAAGTCTATAAAGTATAGTATTTTTATAGAGTAATCTGGCAAAAATATAGTCGTTGCACTGAACGACACTACAAACGTAATTTTAAATTATTGCTTTTCCAAGAATTATAGTCTAAAAATTAGACAGTGCCAGGGGAGGGGAATTGATGATGCCGGAATAATGTTAAGTAATTGTAAACATCCCTAATGTTGGGAAACGGAAGTCAGAATTACCTGCCCCCGTTGCTTAAGGAAAGGTACGGGTAAGTTATTTTTGGCAAACCATCAACCTACTAAATAGAACTATGCAGGAAGACGTATTTATTGTATCAGCCGTCAGGACGCCCATCGGCAGTTTTGGAGGAGTTTTGTCCGGTCTGTCCGCTACGGAGTTAGGCGGAAAAGCTATCCGGGCCGCGGTTGAAAAAGCAGGTATAGATCCCGCCCTGGTGGAGGAAGTAAATATGGGTAATGTGGTGTCGGCTAACGTGGGTCAGGCACCGGCCCGGCAGGCGGCACTTTTTGGCGGACTGCCCAAAGAAGTCATAAGTACAACTGTCAATAAAGTGTGCGCCTCGGGTATGAAAGCCGCTTCCATGGCCGCGCAGGCCATCCGGTTGGGAGACGCCAGCGTGGTAGTGGCCGGAGGCATGGAAAGCATGTCGCAGATACCCTACTACCTGCCCGAGGCCCGCAATGGCTATGGCTACGGGCACGGGGAAATTATAGATGGTCTTCTCAAGGATGGTCTGACGGATGTGTATGACCGCTGTGCCATGGGTGTATGCGGCGACCGCACCGCCACCAAGTATGAAATAAGCCGGGAAGCGCAGGACGAGTTTGCTATTCGCTCGTACCAGCGAAGCGCCGAAGCCACCGAAAAAGGTTATTTTAAAGATGAAATTGTACCTGTTGAAATACCCCAGAAAAAAGGAGACCCGGTGTGGGTACAGGAAGACGAAGAGTACAAGCGGGTAAAGTTTGACAAGATTCCTACCCTGAAGCCGGTTTTTTCACCCGAAGGTACCGTTACAGCGGCCAACGCTTCTACCATCAATGATGGCGCAGCCGCGTTTGTGCTGGCAAGTGGTACCCGGGTAAAGGAGTTGGGGCTAACGCCGCTGGCCCGAATTGTAGCTTACGCCGATGCCGAGCAGGAACCTACCTGGTTTACCACCACGCCCATACTGGCTACGCAGAAGGTACTTAATAAGGCCGGACTCTCCTTGTCAGACATTGATTTTTTTGAAATCAATGAGGCTTTTGCCGTGGTAGTACTGGCCTACATGAATACCCTGGAGGTATCGCCGGACAAAGTCAATGTACACGGAGGGGCGGTATCCCTGGGGCACCCGCTGGGTGCTTCCGGCGCCCGAATTATGACTACCCTGGCGTATGTACTTCAGCAAAAGCAGGGGCGCTACGGGCTGGCGGCCATCTGTAACGGTGGGGGCGGGGCTTCGGCTATTATCCTGGAAAGAGTATAGAGCTGGTAAAGCAGTAGCTATTGAAAGTAAAATGGAGATGAACCGTGGCGGTTCATCTCCATTTTTATTGGTAACCAGGTACCTGGTCAATCGTCAATCAAGGTCTTAAGCCGGTCGTAAAAGCCGGTACTTTTAAAGGTAAAGGTTTTATGCAGGATATAATTGCTCATGAAACTGAATCCCATACCGATGGTGTAGCAGATCATTTCGTTGATATTGATGGTTTTGGAACCGGGCAAATGGTACTCGTAGGTCTGGAAGTAGGTGTTGGAAATCATATAAGCGAGCCGGGCGAACAAATCTGTCACAAAACCCGAGAAAATCGCCACCATAAAGAATTTGATCATTTCACGGCGGGTTTGGTTGGTACGCCGGGCATCAAAAGCGAAGAGTTTAGTCAGGATAAATCCTACAATAAGGGAAACCAGGTAAGCCGGCCAGATGGACTGTTGAAAAGTAAGGCCAAACCAGTCCTGCAATAAACTACTGGATATAAGCTGAACTACTGCTCCGGTGCCTGCTACCAGAAAATAGGCAAGCAGGTCTTTTCGATTGAAAACTTTACTCTTGGTGGTGGATATCACAAGTTGAGTTTTTAATTATAGAATCTTTTACTGGGCCAATATTAAAAATAATCCCCCTCAAATCAATGTATATACGCTTAAAATGGTAAAAAAGCAACTCGTTGAAGGGGTTCTACACAATGGGGTTATGGACCTACATGCTATTGGGTATCAGGCAGCCACGTTCGAAATGGTACGGTGTTTTATCTAACTAGGGTATAAGCGTATAACACGTCACTGATACATCCACTAAATACATACTATTATGAAGAAGTCATTGTTTACTATTTTAATACTTTTTGTAATAACCGTAGCCAACGCACAAACGCAGCGCTGGGCCGTAGGATTTAAACTGGGGGAGCCAACCGGGGTGAACCTCAGAAAATATGGTAATAGTAATGCTCTGGACCTAACAGTAGGTACCTACGGTGCATTGCTAGGAATGGACCGACTCTACCGCAATGGAACCTACCGCAACGTTGGGATCATGCTTAACGCCACTTACCTTTGGTATACACCCTTGTTGTCGGAGCGAATGATCGCTTATGCCGGAGCGGGTGCTCAGCTAAACACACGCAGGTACTATCCCGATCAGTTTAGCCGCGTGGGTGCCTATACCAACAACATCTCTATTGGGCCGTCTGCTACGGCCGGACTGGAGTATTTTTCCCGTCGCACGTCGTCATCGTATTTTTTAGAAGGAGGGTCTTACGTAGAGTTGCTACCGGCATTTCTGTTCGTGAGTCCGCAGGTAAGTGCAGGAATCAGACATAATTTTTAACATTTTAAATTAACAACTTATGAAAAAGATAACAGTAATAGGCTCGGTACTATCAGCGATGCTGATGCTTTCGTCCTGCTCAACTTTCCGGGATATGTCGGATAACCTGAGTAGATCTGAAACCGTTACCGAAAGAAGAGACCGCAATAACCGACCTAACGATGAAAGCTTTGCCCGGTCCATGTCAGAGGACCATAATTATACCCGGAAAACGGACGACAATACAGGGGTAGGTTATAACCAGGAAGGTGATTCAACGCAGAGTTCTGATGGTACGGATGGTACTGTGGGAGCCACAAGAAATGCACGGGTTTACGGCGATTCTGACCAGAACACGATGAACAACCGAAGGAACCGAAACCGCCGAACCTCGGGTGAGACCCAGCGCAACGCCTATAACAATAACCGGATGAACCAGGATAACCGGAACGGTCAGAATCAATACAATGGTAATGACAACAGTCAATACAATACCAACAGCCGTCAGAATGATAGGTATGATGACCGTAATTATAGTAACTACAACGGGAACAACTCCAGGAACCAGGAGTACTCTGATAACTATAATAATGGTTTTAGTAGCAATCAGGTTATGAGGCCGGAGGTCAATAGTAATCGTAATATGAGGGAGAATGCCGAATACCGCCGGAATAACTTCCAGAACAATGGTCAAAACCGAACGGGAAATACCAACAATAACAATCAGTACTCCCGTAACCCGGCTAACAACCAAGTGAATCCGGGTGATCCACAAGTAATGTATGATTATAGGTACGGCAATGACACCCAGGGCCGGTATCAGAATCAGCAACAGCCCTACGATAACCGGTATGGCTACCGTGAACCCCGTAGTAATCCCAACCAGATGAACAGTCAGGGTACCTACAATAATCAGGGGAACCGGTCGTCGATGATGGGGGATAACTACCCTAACCCTTACCAGAACGAGAACCGGAATCCTTACGCCAATGAGAACCGAAATGATATGGACCGGCTGGGAGACCTGGTTTCCTATGAGATAGATTATATTGAAAACCGGATGAAAGATATCGCTGAGAAAGCAAAAGACAGCTCAAAGCGTGACCGGGAGCAGATGGAGAAACAGCTCCGGGATCTTGAAAAAGACAGAATGGAACTGTACCGTGCTCACCGAAAGGTATACCAGGACGGCCGGAACGATATGGAGTCGGTAGACCGTGAGGTAAGAGATACCCTGAACCGGATTCGGACTGGTCAGGAAAGTAAAAAGCAGTAAGAATGTAAATTGACTAGTAACTTTTAAAAAGGCGAAGTACTCAACCAGTACTTCGCCTTTTTTGGCTCAACGAAGAATGTGGGACCGGGCCGGCCAAATGAAACTGGGTGGAATGAACTTCTTTCGGTACCTTCAATGAAAAAAGTACCTGGCTGTTGCATCCGGGTTCACACCACTAATTTCCTTTTTATGGTTATAGCTTTCTTTATCGTCCTTGTAGTAATAATATTTTTTGTTGCGTTCTACGAAAAGCTGGACTGGGAGCAGGCCGGAGTACATCTTAATGAAAAGCTAAAAACGATTAAACCAGGCTGGGCGGGTACTCCCATTAATAAGCAGGGACGTTTCCTGAACGAAGACGGAGAACCCGTACCTGGCTTTAGTGATCTCTGGCGTTGGCAAACGCAGAAAAACCCCCAAAAGGAGGAAAAAAAACGGGATCAGTTCCGGTTGCCTGTCCGGGATAATGACCATTTTTTGCACTCAGACAAAGACTGTGTGGTCTGGCTGGGTCATGCTTCTTTCTTTATCCGGCTCAACGGTGTAACGCTACTTACCGATCCGGTACTTACCTCTCCTTCCCGTTTAATGAAACGTCATTCGCGGTTACCGCTTGATCCCACAAAGATCATTGGTCTGGATTATATCCTGGTTTCGCACGACCACCGCGACCACTGTGACCAGGATAGCCTGCAGATGCTGGCCCGGCAGAACCCCGGTGCTACCTACCTAACCGGCCTGGGGCTGGGAAAACTGCTTACAAAATGGCTACCCGGTGCCCGGGTTCAGGCCGCAGGCTGGTACCAGCAATACCAGACGGAGCCGGGAAAAATAGAAATCATATACCTGCCTGCCCACCACTGGGGGCGGAGGTACTTCAACGACACCAATCTACGTTTGTGGGGGAGTTACCTAATCCGGAGCGGGAATAAAAGCATCTACTTTGGGGCAGATTCGGGTTACGCCAGCCACTACACCGACTTCCGGCAGTTGTTCGGTGGGGTAGATATAGCCTTGTTGGGGGTTGGGGCCTATAAGCCCGAATGGTTCATGAGAGCCAGTCACATGGGGCCGGCTGACGCCGTTCGGGCAGCGCATGAAATAAACGCGGAACGCTTTATTCCTATGCACTATGGTACCTTCGACCTGTCAGATGAACCCCTGGGCGATCCCTACCGTCGGCTGCAGGAGCTAAAAAAAGAACCGCCAAATGAAAAACTTATCCATTTGGCGGCGGTGGGTGAGGTGGTGAACCTCTGATTATTTATTTATTTTTTTGGCGGCTTTATTTTTATGGGTTACACTTAGCTCATCAAAAGATTCAGCTACTTTCCGAAAAGCACTTTCCGTAGCCTTCACGCTTTCGTCTTTCTTAATGGAACCTTTGCGAAGTGCGTCCAGAATCGAACAAATGGCCATCCGGTTATTTATATACTCCTTGTAAAAGCTATCATCTACCTGCATTTTAGTCTGGGAAGTAGCTTCTACCAGGTCTTTCAGGTTGGAAGACATTTCCAGGGGTGTTGATTCTCCGCGGGCTGTCATCTCCTTCAATTTCTCAGCATCATTACGCGCCGCCTCCGACAACCGACCAGCCAGGGCGGCCAGGTCTCCGTCGCTGTACTCTTTACTTACTACCAGCCAGGTGAGCTTATCCAGCGGACACCCGTTTTCCAGACCATGTTCAGCGGTGGTTCGGGCTACCCGACCATTGGCGGGGGGCGACGAGGTAGTGGTAGGCTGGCTGCTGACACATTGGGTCAAAATCAGGGCCATCCCCATCCAGAATGGGTATAATGACATTCGTTTCATGGCTTAATGTAGGTTAAGTTTCAAATCTTGCAATTCTATCAGTTAGAGCCAATTTTTTGACTAAGGTTTAAAAATTATTTAATAATCCCAGCGATGGGGCATAAAAAAATGGCCACTCGTGGGAGTGGCCATTTTTCAGGAATAAAAAGCGGGTTTTAGAATAAGGCAAAACCAAGGGTTGCCTGCCATAGGTTGCTCTTACGACCAAACTGGGTGGCTGTTTGGGAATTACCGTAGTTGATACTCACTACATCATTGAAATTCCCCTCGTAGCGGGCATCAAGCGACAGACGGCCAAAGTCGAAACCTATCCCAGCCTGATAACCAAAGGTAGTACGATTGTCATAAAAGTCTTCCGAAGCTCCAATAAACTCACCGAAGGCATCGCTTAATGGCCGGTTTGACAGCCGGAAAGTAGCCATAGGGCCGGCATTGATACGAAAGGTTTTTCCGATTCGTACCCCCAGAAGCAGCGGAATGTCAATATTCGAGAATTTTACATCCACTTCTCCCTGGGGATCAGTAACCCCATCACGGAACACATTAAAAGTACCTCCTTTTTGAGAAAGCAGAATCTCAGGCTGTAGAAAGACCGTACGACCAAAACGCATAAATATACCACCTACAAAACCGAAACTACGGTTATCCATGTCCTGGAAGTTAAAAGCAGAACCTCCGTTGTTTAGTGCTAAATCGTTTCCACGAATGTTGGAAAGGTTGGCTCCGGCCTTTATACCAAAACGGAAAAACGGATTCCAGGTATCATTGGTATTGTTGTAGTCATTGTTACGGTTATACCGGTTGTTATTCTGGTCATACGTAGTACTAGTTTCAGTCCGGCTGTTCCGATTGTATTGGTAGGTTGTATCCTGAGCAAATGCTCCGAAGCTTAGTAAAGTGGCAATAGCCACATAGAATAATTTTCTCATAGCGATTAAAGTTTAAAGTATGTTACTAAGGAAAGAGTGCAGAAAAATCTGTACCATAGGGTACTGTACCCCCAAAACCTGACTTAAAAAGAAGTTTGGGTAGTCGTTTCCCCATCCGGAGTAACTTGCACTTTGCCGGGAAAGGCCAGAGGTACTATATCAGTTTGTTACCAAAAACGCTAATTTTGCGGGCATACTACCCGATGATTCTACCAATTAACCGAAATAAAAAGTACGCATGAGTGAATACAATCACCGCGAAATAGAAGCTAACTGGCAAAAGTACTGGGAAGAAAACCAGACCTACCGGATAGAGTCCCACGCCACTAAGCCCAAATACTACGTGCTGGACATGTTTCCGTACCCCTCGGGGGCAGGACTACACGTGGGGCACCCCCTTGGGTACATTGCTTCCGATATTTACTCGCGGTACAAGCGCCTGAAAGGATTTAACGTGCTGCACCCGATGGGCTTTGACAGTTTTGGTCTGCCCGCTGAGCAGTATGCCATCCAAACGGGCCAGCACCCGGCCATTACAACCGAACAAAATATAAACAGGTACATTGAGCAGCTCAAGAACATTGGGTTCAGCTACGACTGGAGCCGCGAGGTACGCACTTCCAGCCCTGATTACTACCGCTGGACCCAATGGATATTCATGGAGTTGTTCCGCAGCTGGTATAACAACAAAACCCAGAAAGCCGAGCCCATTGAGTCATTGATCGCCCTGTTTGAAAACGTGGGTAATCGGGAGGTAAATGCCCCTTGTGATGAAGATACACCTTCCTTTACCGCCGACGACTGGCGTACCATGAGCGAGGAAGAGCAGTACCTTATGACGTTGAAATACCGCCTGACCTACGTGGCCGACGCCACCGTAAACTGGTGCGCGGGCCTGGGTTCGGTACTTTCCAACGACGAGGTAAAAGATGGGGTATCGGAGCGGGGCGGCTTTCCGGTGGAGCAAAAGCTTATGCGCCAGTGGATGATGCGGATCACTGCCTACGCGCAGCGCCTGCTCGACGGCCTCGACGGCCTTGAATGGACCGAATCGCTCAAAGAGCAGCAACGCAACTGGATCGGCCGCTCGGTAGGTGCCCTGGTTAAGTTTGAAGTAGACCAGCATGCCGGCCGGCGAATAGAAGTATTTACCACCCGCGTTGATACCATCTATGGGGTAACCTTTATGGTACTGGCACCGGAGCACGAACTGGTAGCCGAAATAACCACCGCCGCCCAGCAGGGCGAGATTGACGCCTATCTGGAAAAAACCAGGAGGAAGTCGGAGCGGGACCGGATGGCCGACGTCAAAACCGTTTCCGGAGCATTTACCGGAGCGCACGCGATTAATTCTTTTAACGGGGAAAAAATACCGGTTTACATTGCCGACTACGTGCTGGCTGGCTACGGTACCGGCGCTGTAATGGCTGTACCGTCCGGCGACCAGCGCGACTGGAACTTTGCCCGCCACTTCGGCTTGCCCATTGTACCCATTCTGGATGCCCAGAAGGATATAGAGGTAGAAGCCGACGCCACCAAGGAAGGCCGGTACATCAACTCGGGTATAATAAACGGCCTTACCTACCAGGAAGCAACTACTGTCCTGATAAACTGGCTGGAAGAGCAGGGGAGGGGCAAAGGCAAAATCAACTACCGGCTGCGCGACGCGGTTTTCAGCCGGCAAAGGTACTGGGGCGAGCCCGTACCGGTTTACTATCGGCAGGGAGTACCTTACCTGATTGAGGAAAGCGACCTGCCCCTGGAACTGCCTGCCGTTGACAAGTACCTGCCCACTGAATCGGGTGAGCCACCCCTGGGCCGGGCCGAAGACTGGAAGTACCAGCACGCGGGCGACGGCACCCGGTACGACTACGAGCTAAGTACCATGCCCGGCTGGGCCGGTAGCAGCTGGTACTGGTACCGGTACATGGACCCGCAGAACCAGGACGCCTTTGCCTCCGGTGAAGCTATTAACTACTGGCGTCAGGTTGACCTGTACATTGGCGGTACCGAGCACGCCACCGGGCACCTGTTGTACAGCCGCTTCTGGAACAAGTTCCTGAAAGACCGCGGCTACGTACCCGAAGAGGAGCCCTTCAAAAAGCTCATTAACCAGGGCATGATTCAGGGGCGCAGTAACTTTGTTTACCGGGTCAAGAGTACTGACTACAGCAAACCCGTATTTGTAAGTGCCGGACTTAAGGACCAGTACGAAGTAACTCCCCTGCACGTGGATGTGAATATTGTGGAGAATGATGTGCTGGATGTCGAAAGATTCAAAGCCACCCGCCAGGATATCGCCGGTGAAAAGGCGGAGTTTATCCTGGAAGAGAGCGGTCCCTCGCAGGACAGGTACCTGTGTGGGGTAGAGGTAGAGAAAATGTCGAAGTCAAAGTTCAACGTCGTGAACCCGGACGACATAGTAAGTAAATACGGAGCCGATACCTTACGCCTCTACGAGATGTTCCTGGGGCCACTTGAGCAGGCCAAACCCTGGAACACCAACGGCATAGACGGTACTTTCCGGTTTATCCGGAAGTTCTGGAGGTTATTCTACAACGACAACGGACGCTGGATGGTAACCGAGGAAGAACCTAAAGCCGACGAACTGCGCATCCTGCACAAGACCATTAAGAAAGTTGAAGAAGACATTGAGAACTTCTCTTTCAATACCGCCGTGAGCGCTTTTATGGTGTGCGTTAATGAATTAAGCAGCCTGAAATGCCATAAAAAAGCCGTATTGCAGGAGCTGGTAGTATTGCTTTCGTCCTATGCGCCCCACATAAGCGAAGAACTGTGGGCGGCTTTGGGGAACGAAAAAGGTACTGTATCGAAAGCACAATTTCCAAAGTGGGAGCAGCAGTACGTGGTAGATGATATATTTGAGTATCCCATTCAGATCAACGGCAAAGTACGGACTACCCTGCCTTTCGCCCTGGATACAGCCCCGCCGGATATTGAAAAAGAAGTCTTGACCAACGAGACAGTACAGCGCTGGCTGGAAGGTAAAACGCCTAAAAAGGTCATAGTAGTACCCAGGCGGATTGTTAACGTAGTGATATAAAAACAAAACAGGGAGAGGAACAACCTCTCCCTGTTTGCAAATTACCTCCCTTAATTACCACTAATTTTGGGTTCACAACCTAAATACCTACGCTTCTGATGGGGAAGTTTCGGCTCTAACCAAATCCAATTTGATTATTTTGCCTGGCCCGAAAGCTGCAAACCAGTGATGGCTGCTTTCTGCTCAGGAGTATATTTCTTGCTCAGAACCACACGGTCCTTGCAGGGGGCAGGAGTTTCCATGGGGGGAACAGTGGCGGGCAAATTCTGCATTGCCTTCTGAATGTTTGCTTTTCCATCTACCAAGGTAGTTGTTTTGGTAGTAGTGCTGTCCTCTGAAATTGTACCGGCATAAGAAGCGGTAGTACCAAGGACCGAAGTGCTGAGCGCCAGGGCGCAAACGAAGATTTTGATTGAATTTTTCATGGCTTGTTATTTTTTAAATGTTGGCTAATAGTAATGTCTTAATCGACTGTGCAAAGGTATGCGGGTATTCGGAATTGTATTTTACTAAGTTAATGAACGGAAAAGGAAGGTGATGAGCGGACGTTATTCTATGTATATGTCCCGGAAGGGTTCAACGTCCGCTCATGCCCCGACTACTCGACCGTCAGCGTACGCTTGGTTACCAGGATCCGGCTGGTGATGGTGAAGGATTTAACCTCTTTTTCGCCGTTACCCACTACTTCCACCGTGTACTCACCTTCCCGCAGGTCACTGACATCAAACTTATACGATTGCTTCAGTTGCTTCTTGCTAATGAACTCACGGGTCAGAATGTCCCCGGCGGCGTTGCGGATCAGGACAGTCGTAGGGATTCTGCTTTTCTTCACAACATTTACCGTTAGTTTACCATCCAGGGAAGTGTAAACACCCGTGGCGAACGTGGTAGGTTTGGCGGCTTCTTTTTCGTTTCCGGCAAAGGCTACCGTTGTGCTAAGCGCCAGGGCGCAGATCAGAGTTTTGAATGTGTTTTTCATGGCTTTGTAAATTTAAAAAGTGACTAATAGTTGTCGTTATTGACTGTACAAATGTATGGGTTATATTAGGTACTTTGCATTGCATAGTACACGAATGGAATCCCGAAAGGATGAGTGGTAAGAAGCAACAGGTCGGCGGAAGTGGGACCTTTACATTATTTTTAGCCACTGCTTCGTTCACAAGAGGTACCTTTGTGGCTTATAAGGAAAGTTACCTATAAATGAAGTTATTAAGACTCCTGCTTCTCCCTGCTCTTCTACTCGGGCTCACAGCCTGCTCGCCCCGGACTTATGTGCGGGTAAACGACCTGACCAGCTACCTGCGCTACGAGCCGGGTAAAAAGCCGCAGATAAGTGCTCACCGGGGCGGGGGCGACTACACGGGCTACCCCGAAAACTGCCTGGAATCATTTGCTTTTCTGGCGCGCCGGATGCCCGTCGTGATTGAGACCGATATAGCCATGACCCGCGACAGTGTTTTGCTGATGATGCACGACGACACCTACGAGCGCACTACCACGGGCAGTGGCCGCGTAGCCGACCAAAGTTGGGAGTACGCCCGGTCGCTGTACCTGGAAGACAACAAAGGCAACCGCACCCGCTACCATATACCTACCCTGGACGAGGTCCTCAAATGGGGGGAAAATAAAGTTATCTATACGCTGGACGTGAAACGGAGCGTACCGCTCCACCGGGTGGTGGAGGCGGTGCAGGAGGCCGGTGCCGCCAATTACGCGGCTATAATTACGTATACGGTACAGCAGGCGGAGCTGGTACACCGGCTTGACCCCGGCCTGACGATTTCGGTTACGATTCGGAACCGGGAAGAGTACCAGCGCCTGCGGGAAGCCGGAGTCCCCGACAACCGTATGGTAGCTTTTGTGGGTACCCGCGAGGCCCCCGCCGAACTCTACGAATTCCTGCACCAGAAAGGTATCCTGTGTATACTGGGTACCCTCGGTAACCTGGATAACATGGCTCTGGCCCGCGGCGACGAGGTATACCGGAAATTTGTGGAGAATGGGGCCGATATACTTTCTACTGACCGCCCCATTGAGGCGGGGAAAGTATTGGGCCTGGTAAAGTAGTGCTCCCTGGCCGAAGAGGGGGAAGCAGGCCGGGGAAGGTAGTTTCTAGCAACTACTACATCGCTAAACTACGCAGCGGCATTAAATCAAAATTTAAAATACTCCCTTTTTAGCTCCTAATCCAGTGACTGCAGCAGGTCAACCAGATGGTCGAGTTGTTTTAGATTCAGATTTTTTTCCTTGATAACCGCCCGGGCCGTTTGCTGCTGGTCGGCGAGTTTGGACATAATATTTTTCTCATTGAGCCGAATCGGAATCAATTCATCCGTTTCGGTGTGCAGCATGAGCGTTTCGAGCTTGGCGTATTCAAAATCATACTTAATGGCATCGTTGTATCCGTTTCTCTGGACTTCGTCGAGCCGGGCCTTGTGCTGCTTCAGGAGGTTTATTTTCCCCTCGTGGATCAGCTCCAGGTACTGGCCCCGGACCTGAACAAACTCCCTTTTGTTTATCCAGAAGCGCCTGGGCGTTACCTGGGTTTCTTTTCCTTCCCATAGCACCAGCAGTTGGTCTTCCATGACATTATAGTTGAGGTATACCGGCAGCTTTCTCCCGTTTTCGAGCAGGATGTGCCCTTTCGGCCATCCGTTGTACAAAAAAGCAGTGCCTTTGATAGCCACCGTATGGGAGCCTCCTTCCTGCGTGTTGCGGTTGTAGTCGTAGTTTTGACCAATAAAGGTATAGTAGTGAATATCCGAAAGAGAATCGTACGCAATTTCCTTCTTTCTTTGGGCAGTGGCGTCCCGTAAACCCACGACCAGCAGGAGCAGTAGTACGGGTAAAGTGAATTTTTTCATAACGCAACCAGGTTAACTGTTTCAATCAGGCAGGTGAGAATATAATGTGTTCATTTATAACTAACTATCAAGCAGTGGTATTGTGTGAAGGTTTTACCAAATATACACTATTTATTAGAGAATAACCAGGTATATAAACACGACAAGCGCCCACTTTTGCAGGCGCTTGTCGAAACAGGGGGTACCTGGTTTATCAGGCTTCTTCGGTGCGGTTTATTACTACCTTTGGTTTGCGCCGTGACTTTTTTATAGTTACGTCGTACAGGTCCGTACGGCGGTCTTTCATGGTTTGCACCGAGCCGTGTTCGTGGAGTTCTTTCAACTGAAACAGGTCCACGTCCGCGATTAGCATCATTTCTGTATTAGGCGTCGCTTCCGATTTAACGGCATTGGTCGGGAATTGAAAGTCGGAGGGGGTAAATACCGCCGACTGCGCGTAGTGAATATCCATGTTCTCCACGCCGGGCAGGTTACCCACACAACCCGATATGGCCACATAGCATTCGTTTTCAATCGCCCGCGCCTGCGCGCAGTTACGTACTCGCATATAGCCGTTTTGGGTATCGGTCAGGAAGGGTACAAACAAGATTTCCATGCCCTGCTTGGCCAGTAGCCGGCTCAGTTCCGGAAACTCCACATCGTAACAGATAACCAACCCGATTTTTCCGCAATCCGTATCGAATATTTGTACGTCGTCGCCGCCCACCATTCCGTAGTGACGTACCTCGTTGGGTGTAATGTGAATCTTGCGGTACTCTTCGTAGGTACCATCGCGGCGGTACAGGTAAGCCGCGTTATACAATTCGCCTTCATCCATCAGCGGCATACTACCTCCCACTATGTTTACATTGTAAGAGATGGCGAATTCCTGCATTTTTTTCCGTACCTCTTCGGTATAGCTGGCCAGTTGCCGGATAGCCTGCGGCTCGGGCAGGTAGTTAAACTCTGCCAGCAGCGGCATGTTAAAGAACTCCGGAAACAGGATAAAGTCGGCTTTATAAGAACTTACCGCATCAACAAAAAACTCCACCTGGTCATAAAAGGCCTGCACGTTGTTAAACAAACGCATTTGCCATTGTACTACACCAATCCGGATAATGGAGTCGGAGGGGTTTGTACGCTTTTTGTCGGGCTGAAAGTAGATATTATTCCACTCCAGCAGCGTGGCGTAGTCTTTGGATTCGGTATCGCCGGGCAGGTAGTTCTTAAGTACCTTCCTAACGTGGAAGTCATTGGCCAGTTGAAACGTAAGCGTAGCATCATAAATTTCCCGGCGCTTTACCTTTTCAATGTATTCCTTCGGTGAAAGCTCTTTACTGAAGGTATTGTAGTTAGGAATGCGGCCACCGGCCACGATACTCCGGAGGTTCAGCCGCTCACACACCTCCTTCCGGGCGTCGTACAGGCGCCGGCCCAGCCGCAGGTCGCGGTACCCGGGGTGTACAAATACCTCAATGCCGTACAGTACATCCCCTTTGGGGTCGTGGGTGCCAAAGTTGTAATTACCCGTAATTTCCTGGTACGTATGCTCATCTCCGAATTTATCGTACATAACCACAATGGCCAGCGCGCAGGCTACCACCTTGCCGTCTACCTCTACGCACAGTTGTCCTTCCGGAAATTTATCAAGCAGGATGTCAATTTTTTCTTCGTGCCAATACTGTCCGCCAATTCCCCGGTAGGCTTCAATCATGGTCGCTTTCAGGTCCGGGTAATCTTCTTTGGTGAGGTTTCTGGTAATAATTTTCATAAGGGATATTTTCTCAAAGGTAATGTCTTGCTATTAGTTAAAATCTGTGGGCTGCTCATCCAGCCTGGGTGGTAGTAAAAGGAAAACTAGTCAAAAAATGCAAAAATCAAATAAAGTTACAAAATCGACTTATTTACAAAAATGCCCTTCTAATGGATGACTGTTGGCTAATACCGCTACGACAGAGAGGGTAATAAGTACTTGCTAGTGAAGACGTAATTCTTCAAATATAACAAAAAAAACCGTAACGAGAGTTTCGCTACGGTCCAAAAAATAGGGATTTGATCAGGTAGCGGGAAATTACCCAGCCCGCCGATAGTACTCCTTACTTACTTTATTGCTCAAATAAAAAGGCTCGTAAGTACCATGTTCCAGGTACTTCTACACTTTCTGAAGTCGTTTGTTCAACTCGTCCAGGTGCTCATCCGTAAAGTCAAGGTGTGTGACAAAGCGTACGAGATGCTTGCCGAACGGAACCGCCCTGATGCGCATCATCTCAAGCTGGCGAACGTAGTCTTCGGCCGTAATGGAGTCGGGTAGCTGCATAATGACGATATTGGTGTCAATGGGATAAATGGCTTCCACTTCGGCCTTCTGACTCAGCATTTCGCCAATGGCCCGGGCCCGGCTGTGGTCTTCTTTGAGGCGGTCCACGTGGTGGTCAAGGGCGTAGATACCAGCAGCGGCCAGGTACCCCGCCTGCCGCCATCCTCCGCCCATTGACTTCCGGAAGCGACGGGCCTTTTTGATAAATTCTGTTTTGCCCAGTAGCAGTGAACCCACCGGACAGCCCAGCCCTTTGGAAAGACAAATGCTGATTGAGTCAAATTCCAGTCCGTACTGAGCGGGTGACTCACCCGTTTCGACCAGGGCGTTAAAGAGCCGAGCACCGTCCAGGTGCAGGGCCAGTCCGTGGTCATCGCACAGGCGGCGAATGGCCTTGATTTCGTCAAAGTCGTAATAGGCCCCGCCGCCTTTGTTCATGGTATTTTCGAGCGACACCAGCCGGGTCAGGGGCGCATGTACATCGTCCGGGTTATTGATGGCGTCCCTGACCTGACGAGCCGTAACCCGCCCGCGGTCCCCTTCCAGCAACCGCACCGACGAAAGCGCGTTGAGCATGATACCTCCGCCTTCGTAAAGGTATATGTGGGAGAGTTTATCGCAAATTACCTCATTGCCGGGCTGGGTATGTACCCTGATGGCCAACTGGTTGGTCATGGTACCCGAGGGGCAAAACAAAGCGGCCGACATGCCAAACAGCCGGGCGGCTTTTTCTTCGAGGGCATTGACGGTAGGGTCATCTCCGAGTACATCATCGCCTACTTCGGCGGACCACATGGCTTGTTGCATGTCAGGCGTAGGCCGGGTAATGGTATCGGAGCGAAGATCAATCGTTATCATTTTTTCAGGTAGTTCGTTCAATTAGGGCCTATGTAGTAACCACTACAAAACAAATTGCAAAGTACGTACATAGTCCTTTAACATCCACTCCTACCATATATTTTGCAAATAGTACCCAGAATTTTTAATTTGCTTTTTTGATAGATGCTTTCCTGTCTACATCACAACTTTCAATTAATCAACTACATGGCAGTAATAACTCTTACCATCAACGGCAAAGCGCATGAGATGGACGTTGATCCACGAATGCCCCTGCTGTGGGCCATCCGCGACGAAGCGGGCCTGAAAGGTACCAAATTCGGCTGCGGTATTTCCCAGTGCGGGGCCTGTACGGTACATATCGACGGCAAACCATCGCGCTCGTGTTCGTATCCGGTACAAGCCGCCGCCGGCAAAAAAATCACGACCATCGAAGGAGTAGGTAGTGAAGAAAAACTGCACGCCGTTCAGAAAGCCTGGATAGAAGAGCAGGTACCCCAGTGCGGCTACTGCCAGTCGGGACAAATTATGACGGCGGTGGCGCTGTTGGAAAGCACCCCCAACCCAACCGACGAAGACATTGACAACGCTATGCGCGGCAACATCTGCCGCTGCGGTACTTACCAGCGCGTTCGGAAAGCAATTCATTCAGCAGCAGCAACAACAGCTAACAAGAAAGGCAATGGCGTTACAGGTAAATAAAGAAGCAGGTACTTCAGAAGCGGGTTCGGCACGTCCAGGCGTGGCCCATCCAGGCGTGGACCGGCAAAGCGTTGCTCGTCGCGATTTTATGAAAATCGCCGGACTGTCGGGCGTTGGCCTTATGCTGGGCTTTACCACCAAAGCCAACGGAGCCGTGGCAACGGTCGTCAACATCAGCGAGCAGAGTCCAACGGCGGTTTTGTCGTTTGAACTGCACCCGTTTGTGGTCATTGATAACGCCGGAACAATAACCCTTATCAACCACCGTCCCGACATGGGGCAGGCTACCTGGCAGTCGGTACCGATGATGATCGCCGAAGAGCTGGAAGTAAGTATGGATCAGATCAAAATACAACAGTCCGACGGGCTGCGTAAGTACGGGGGCCAGCTTTCTGGTGGAAGCAGTACCGTCCGGACCGGCTGGAACCGGCTGCGTCAGGCGGGGGCCGCCGCCCGGGAAATGTTCCTACAGGCCGCCGCAACCCGCTGGAAAGCCGAAAAAAGTGACTGTTACGCCCAGGAAGGCAGGATTTACCACAAACCCTCCGGCAAGTCCTTTACCTACGGGGAACTGGTAGAAGACGCTTCCCAACTGGAAGTACCCAAGGAGCTGCCTCTAAAGGCAAAGAAAGATTTTAAAGTATTGGGCAAGTCGCTGCCCCGTCCGGAGGTGCCTTCTAAAGTAACAGGTCAGGCCCAGTTCGGAATGGACGTGGAAGTACCAGGTATGCTGTACGCTTCCATTGAGCGCAGCCCGGTTATTCATGGTAAAGTACTGACTATTGATGAGGCTGCTGCCAAAAAGGTACCGGGTGTAAAAATGGTGGTGAAAGCCGAGCGCCCGCTGCCCTACAAAACCTGCGAAGGGGTAGCCGTACTCGCCACTAACTATTGGGCAGCCCTCCAGGGCCGCAAAGCCTTAAAAATAGAATGGGATAACGCCAACTACCCGGCCGAAATGAGTACCGACAAGTACTTTGCCCAACTTCGGGAGATAGCGAAGCAGGAGGCCCCTGCCTATAGTACCATTGGCAATGTAAGTGAGGCTGTTGGAAAAGCTGCCAAAAAGTTGGAAGCGCAGTACGAAACGCCGTTTCTGGCCCACGCTCCCATGGAGCCGGAGGTGGCCGTCGCGCACGTTAAGGACAACGGTACCTGCGAAATATGGGCACCGGTACAGGGTCCCGACGGGGCTATTGAGCAGGTGTCGAAGTATTTGGGTATTGCTCCCGAAAAGGTAAAAGTCAATGTACCATTTCTGGGTGGTGCCTTCGGTCGGAAAGCTTATCTGGATTTTGTACTTGAAGCGGTTTATCTCTCCAAACAAGCCAAGGTACCCGTCAAGGTAATCTGGACGCGCGAAGACGACATTCAGCAGGGACCGTATCGTCCGGGTATGTTGAGTGCCATGCGCGGTGGTGTGGACGATCAGGGAAATATTGTAGCCTTTGAACATACCCTAATTGGCGAGTCTATATCCGGACAGGTATTTAAAAGTTTTCCCGCCGGCAAGCCCGATCCCTGGGCGGGTGAAGGTATCAGCCACGAGGAGAGCCCCTACGCCTTTCCAAACGCGAAAGTTGGCTTTCTCCGCGTCACAACCGACATCCCGATTGTTTGGTGGCGGTCGGTCTATGCCTCCAACAGCGCCTTCGGACACGAGTCCTTTGTGGATGAACTGGCCCACGCCGCCGGTAAAGACC
This sequence comes from Telluribacter sp., assembly GCF_035998675.1. Lineage (NCBI taxonomy): Bacteria > Pseudomonadati > Bacteroidota > Cytophagia > Cytophagales > Spirosomataceae > Telluribacter > Telluribacter sp. The sequence continues at coordinate 768,921 of NZ_DASYHI010000020.1, read as the reverse complement.
CGCTGGATGCCCGTCTGGAACTTATGAAGGACCAACCCCGCTTCCTGAAGGTACTTAAAACCCTGGGCGAAAAATCTAACTGGTACCAGAAGCTGCCCGAAGGTATGGGAAAGGGCGTAGCCATTACCCGGTCGTTTGGAAGTATCTGCGGCCACGTTTTCTTTGTAAAGAAAGAAGGAAGCGGGGTGAAAATAGACCGTGTGGTATCGGTTATTGACTGCGGCATGTACGTGAATCCCGACAACGTGCGCGCCCAGACCGAAGGCAACATCGTTATGGGGATATCGGCGGCTACCAAGCCGGGTATTACCTTCGTAAACGGAAAAGCGCAGCAATCCAATTTCCACCAGTACCGGGTACTCCGGATGGACGAGATGCCCAAGGTTGAGATCTACATTGTGGAGAACGAAGAAGCGCCCGGAGGCGTAGGCGAACCAGGTTTGCCACCCATCGCCGCCGCCCTTTGCAACGCTATTTTCTCGGCTACTGGTCAGCGTATCCGTAAGCTGCCTTTTGACCCGGCTAAACTAAGTTGATCGCAGATTTACTTTACCTGATACAAACAGGGGCTAATCCGGAATCCGGATTGGCCCCTGTTTTTTGGTGATGTATGGTAATGTTCAACAGACCTTTGGTCCTAAGACAGGAGGAAATTGAACAAACGAAGACTCTAGCCTAACAACTACTGGTTAAACGGCTGTGCGGTCAAATAGAAGAATTATCCGCCGCTGACTGTTTGGCCGCCAGCATATCCTGCTTCATTAACCTGGCATCCATAGCCTCCATCCGGCCCATTAAACTTTCTTTTGTAGCCAGGAAAGCCATGCGGTGGAGCTTGCTAACGGGTTCGGCCAGGGGAAGTTTCTCTTTGAGGGCATCGACCTGTACCCCATTTTTCCAGAACCGGTAGCAAAGGTGCGGGCCGGTTGAAAGACCCGTGCTGCCTACGTACCCAATCGTTTGTCCCATGGCTACGCGGGATCCTCGGCGGATACCTTTCGCAAACTTGGACATGTGCAGGTACTGTGTAGTGTAGGTCTTATTGTGCTTTATTTTTACATAGTACCCGTTTCCGCTGGTGAAAGCCGCTTCCAGTACTACGCCATCGCCAACAGAGCGAATGGGGGTACCGGTGGGGGCAGCGAAGTCGGTACCCAGGTGGGGTTTGTTAATTTTTTGAACCGGGTGAAAGCGGTTTTTTGTAAAGCGGGAGCTAATGCGGCTGTACTCTACCGGTTCTTTCAGGAAGGCTTTTTTGAAGCTTTTGCCATCCTGGTCATAATAGCTGATGCCGTTGCCCTGGTCAAACCCAATGGCGTAAAGGGGTTGGCCGTTGTGTTCAATAAAGGCCGCGAATAGCTGTCCCTCCTCAATGGTCTTGCCATTTACCTGCTTTTCTTCAAATATCAGCTTAAAGGTATCACCCACCTGAATATGGTTCAGGTTCAGGCGCCAGGCATAGATATCGGCCAGTTTATTCACCAATTGTGCCGACCCACCCGCCTTCAGAATAGATTGGTACAGGGAACCTTTGATTTCACCCACCAGCTCGCGCTGTACTATTTCCACTTCCCGCTTGTGCAGGGTTACGTTTAGCTCGTTGCGCAGGTCATAAACGACGTACTCCAGCTCGTTGGGTTCGTAAATAAAGTACCTGGCGGTTTGGGTTGAATCGGTCGCGTACAGGAGTGTGTAACTACGCTGAGTGCGGATGTTTTTCAGGTTATAAACCCCTTTGGCTTTCTGAGTAAGCTCATGGATGGTAGCCGGACCAATGTTATTGGCACCCAGAATGGTTGAGATTGTTTCCCCCCGCTTTACAACTCCTTCTTTAACCAGAAGCGAGTCGGTTGGGATACCAAAAACAACGGGAGCAGACTGGATGGGGGCGGGTACCCGCTGACCGATGGCACTCGAATCGGGCGCTGGATCTGTTACAAATATTGATTTACTGAAATCAAATACTAAGGACTGGGCGGCTGTTAAAATAACTAAGGAAATTACGGCTGCGATGAGGTTCAGGCGTCTGGTCATCAACTCTAAATCTTTAATTAAAATTGCACATTTACTGTGCTTACACCGTACAAAACTAAGGCTAAAATACTTTAACAAAAAATATTTTATTGCACAATAATCTGATTATAAATAAGTTGCACATTTATTTACTTTAATATATTTAAGAAAAAATTGTAAAATAGTAACCCTGATGTTTCGCTGATTTTGCACCTTAGCGGGCCTGGCTCGTACCTTAAGAAAGCTGGCTAACAGAAAGAACAGGAGAAGTGATACAGCCCAAAAAGTAGCCTGAGAAGAAGGAGAGGGCCGGTTTAAAAACCAAACAGGTACCACAACCTGACAAGATTACGCACCGGACTTTGGACCAGAGAGCGCCATTCTCTTCAATAAAAAGTATATTTACAAAAGACGTCCCTTCCTGTGTCTGGGAATGGGTGAAAAAAGTAATCCGGAAGCAGAAAATTCAGCCTTTCAATTAAGTACCTATGGAAAGAAGACCCTTTATTAAGTTATCTTCGGTTGTGACCGCCGGGAGTACCCTGGTGCCGGTTTCGGAATGGCTGACTGCTGATCCCTTGAAGAATTGGGCCGGTAATATTACCTATAGTACCTCCAGCGTGTCGTATCCTGCCTCGCGGGAGGAGGTACAGGCACTGGTAAAAAAACAGGCGAAACTGAAAGGGCTGGGTACCCGTCACTGCTTCAATCGCATTGCCGACAGCCGGGACTTTCTGCTGTCGACCCGGGAGCTGAATAAAGTAGTGGCATTAGATACGCAGTCCAATACTGTAACCGTAGAGGGAGGCATTAAGTACGGCGAACTGGCTCCTTACCTGCACGAAAAAGGCTATGCTTTACCCAATCTGGCCTCACTGCCCCATATTTCGGTAGGGGGCTCCATTACGACGGGTACCCACGGCTCCGGGGTCACGAACGGTAACCTGGCTACGTCGGTAGTTGGGCTGGAATTAATAGATGCCAAAGGAGAGGTACATCAGCTGTCGAAAGGGAGGGATTCTGATGTATTTGACGGCACCGTGGTTGGACTAGGCGCCCTGGGAATCATTACCAAAGTTACGCTCGCGCTGCAACCTGCTTTCCAGATGCAGCAGTACGTGTATGAGCAACTACCCATGGGTCAGCTGCAAAACAATTTTGATGAAATTATGTCGGCTGGTCATAGTGTCAGCCTGTTTACCGACTGGCGAACTGATAAGGTAAACGAAGTCTGGATAAAATGCCGGGAGGAGGAAGGAGAACGTTTTGCAACCAGGCCGGAATTTTTCGGGGCCAAAGCCGCTACCCGGCACCTGCACCCGATTGCCGAGCTTTCGGCCGAAAACTGTACCGAACAAATGGGCGTTCCAGGCCCGTGGTACGAACGGTTGCCGCACTTCAAAATGGGCTTTACGCCCAGCAGTGGGGTAGAGTTACAATCGGAGTACTTTGTGCCGCGGGAGCAGGCCGTGGAAGCCATTCGGGCGGTGGCGCGCCTGGGTAAGCAGATTAACCCGCACCTTATGATCACGGAAATACGTACCATTGCGGCCGATACCCTCTGGATGAGCCCCTGCTACCAGCGACCCAGCGTAGCCATTCATTTTACCTGGAAACAGGACTGGCCGGCGGTGAGTAAACTACTACCACTTATTGAACAGGAACTTGCACCGTTCGGGGTCCGGCCCCACTGGGGTAAGCTGTTTACGATGGCCACTACTGTACTGGCAGCGCGTTACGAGCGGTTGCCGGATTTTAAAAAGCTGGTTAACCGCTTTGACCCAACCGGGAAGTTTCGCAACGACTTCCTGAATACCACTCTTGCTTTACAATAAGCACACTACAGCTGGTATACAGGGGCTGAAACTGGTAGGGGGCTGGCGGCTTGCATCAGCGACTGTCTATCTTACTCTTTTTTCAATATCCCTCTTTCAACACTTTCATTTAACAACTGCTCAGCATATTCCCAAACACGCGAAGAACCCTGTTTGATCACTTGTTTTTTATGAAAAACTTTATCATAGCTTATCCCAAATTCATTCCAGGTACCACCATTATTTGACACGTTTTGGAGCAGGGGTTCCAGTCGGTCCATTGCTCTGGCAAACTTAGCCTCATTGGTTACCTGTTCTTCAAATTCTTCCCAGATCGCTATCAATTCATTGGCTTGATCATCGGGAAGTAAGCCAAAAATCCGTTCTGCTGCCTGCCTTTCTTCCTGGGTGTTGTCGTGACTTTTCTGCGTGTCATAAATGAATGTGTCTCCTGCGTCAACCTCAACTATGTCATGAATAAGAAGCATTTTTACAACCCTCAGGACGTCAATGGGAGTGTTAGAGTGCTCGGACAAAATAATGGCCATCATGGCCAGATGCCAGCTATGTTCAGCATCATTTTCATGTCTATCGCTATTAAGTAGTTTGGTCTTACGTACGATGTATTTGAGTTTATCAATTTCCTTTATAAACTCTATCTGTTTGAGTAGTTGGTCTGGCTGCATAGTAACTTTTTGGCTAAGGTAAGTATAATGGGTCGGAAGGATACAGATCCACAAAGGAGATGAGGCTGAAGTTGATAGTAGTAAACGGGTACATCGTTTATGTTACGCTGATATAGCCTTACAATACTCCGTAATAGTACTCTTATTATTTAGTAGTAATGGAATTTTCGAATTAAGTACCTACTCATTCACAACCAACGTGGTAATGGAGTGCGGAGGTAACGTAACGGGCTGATTGAGTTTGCCGGACGGATAAGGCTTCATGTTTTCGTCCGGAGCTGCGGTGGTTACGTACCGTTGATAAGTGGTACCTGATTTGAGGCTCTTTACATCCAGCCGCAGGTCCCGGGCCTCCGGCTCGTAATTAATGGCCACTACTACCAGTTTGCCTTTTTCACCCGAATAAGCCGATACCATTACCTTTTGGGCCGCTTCCACCGCCGTAAGGTTATCGCTCCGGCTGGTTAGTACCCGGTGCATGCCCGGCCGGATGAACAGGCTGTAATGCCCCAGCGCCCAGAGGTTTTTTGTCTGGGAGAAGGAGCCATCGGTATGGTCCTGGTTGGGCTGGAGGGCTATGAGGTAGTACCGGGTGTCATATTCAGCCCGGCCGGGTTCAAAGGCATTCCAAAACTGCCATGCTCCGGCATTGGCTACGGTTAGGTCTTCATGGATAATTTTGGCCAGGAAAAGACCACAATCCCTGGCGGAGCGCCGGGTTTTGGTACCTTCCCGAAAACCATCGCCCAGCATAGAGTACTCCGATTGCCAGAACCGGACCCCGTACTGCCGGGTGGTATCGGCTACCTGCTGCCGGATGGCTACCGTGCCGCTGTCGCCGGTATCGGTAAAGTAGCTGTGGCCCACCACCAGCCTGGGTACATGGGTGAGGGTACTCAGGTTCAGGGGGCTGTTCTGGCCGAAAAACTGCTGTACTTGCCGCGAGGCAGTCGAAGTACCTCCGTAAAGAAAGTTAAGTTGAGCGGCTTCGGGCAGGATAATTTGAGTACTTAGTTTATTACTTACCAGGGAGCCATCCAGCGCTTTTACCACCCGGGCTATTTCCTCATTCCGCCAGGGGCTGCCTTCTTGCTTGGCTTCGCCAATTTTGCCGGTCCAGTCCCACTGGGGCTCGTTGACCGGGCTAATGTACTGAAACCTTAATCCTTCCGATTCGTAATGACCAAGTACCTCCGTCAGAAAATCGGCGTAGGCTTCGTACTTGTCGGGTTTCAGATTGGAACGGTAGTCTTTTTCCGTTTTGAAACCCCGGCCGTTGCTGGTGTATTGTACCGGTGGCGTGTTGGAAAAAGCAATGAGATTTTCCACGCCGTATTGTTTCGCTTTTTTCAGAAACCAGGTATAGCCCACTTGCTTGTTCCAGTTGTAGGTACCATCATCATTCAAAAAGCCTTCTACCCGGCGGTTCACGTCCTGGATGCCACTGCTGTCGCCCTGCTCGGCCGTACCCCCGCCGATGTTAAAGCGCCAGGCCGATAACCCTATGCCCCGGGGATTGCCCCGGGCATCACGTTCCCGGCTGAAAAGCAGTTCGGCAATTCGTTCTTTCTTTTCGGCCGGCCAGTGTTTGCCGATACCTTCGGCGTACCAGCAGCCCGCGGCCCCAAAGTTATCGATCACCTGGGCCCGGTTTTTAAGATCAATCGTAACAACCAGTGGTTCCGGGCTCATTTTTTGAGCCTGGCTTTGTGCGGGGGAAAGAGCAGCGATAGCTACTAAGAATTGTATCAGGTACTTTTTCATGAATGCAACGAAAGGGGAGTAGCCTGACCGGCTTTTGTCAGGGTTCAGAGGTAGGAAAAGGTAATCTTGCCCAAGTACTACCCGTACACGACTTCTTCCCGGTTGTATTTCTGGCGGTACTGAACGGGCGACAGGCCGGTGATTTTTTTAAAGGTAGTCCGGAAGGCCTTGGGGTCGGTGTAGCCCACGTTGTACATTACTTCGTTCACGTTTTCCCGGGATGATTCCAGGCTCATCTTGGCGGCTTCAATCCTTACCCGCTGGATATATTCTACAATGGAATTAGCCGTAGCCTTCTTGAACCGGCGCTCCAGATTTCTCCGGCTCAGGGCCAGCTGATCGGCCAGTTGGTCTACGGAAAGCTTTTCCTGAATATTTTTTTCAATAATTTCCTGGGCTTTGATAATCAGGTTGTCCTCGTGGTCTTTTTGCCCGTTAAATATCACAAAAGGCGACTGGCTGCGGCGCTCGATGTCAATCTGAAAGGCCTTGGACATAAACACGGCTACCTCGCGGCCCGCGTATTTTTCAATCAGGTACAGGATCAGGTTGAGGTAAGAGAAAGCCCCGCCGCTGGAATAGATGCCGTATTCGTCGGTAATGATCCGGTCCTCTACCAGCTCTACCTGCGGAAACATCCGGCGGAAATCTTTGGCGGCCATCCAGTGGGTGGCGCACTTGCGTCCCGTAACCAGACCAGTGGAGGCCAGCAGAAAAGCACCTACGCACAGGCTCGCTACCTCGGCCCCCGCCTGGTGCTGCTCAATGATCCAGGGGACAAAATCACGGTTAACTTCCAGGGTTTTACCCATGTCGCCGTCCAGCGCCGGTATAATGATGAGGTCCGTTTTGACGACGTTCTCTACCAGTACATCGGAATTAACCGTATAGATACCACCGGCGGCCGGGACTTCTTTTGTAAGCCCAACTAGTTGTACCTCAAAAAGGGCAGGAGCTCCCTTAGTTTTCAGGAGTTTATTAACCTCGGTAAGTACCTGACGAGGGCCTTCGATGCTTCCCAGGATAGCGCCCTGGGGAACCAGAATGGAGATATGTTTCATGGTTTCAAATCTACACAGAATAGATGTCGCAATCAACCCTAACATTGCCGTTTTAACACCCTGTTCCTTCCGCATCTCTGCCCTACCTTTGTTCTATCAGAAGGCGGACGAAGCCAGACCGGAAGCAACTAAAAAAGAGTTCAAAGCGTAGCAGGACAAAAATTGTATCAGACCGGGCGTTTGGTTTCCGGTAGCCCTGTTTGTTCCTCTGGTCCGGTTCCCCTTTCGGAATCTTAATTAGTATTTCTAACCAAACCTTTATAGAATAGTATGATAGCTGAAAATGGATCTCAAACAGAGGTAGTAGCGCGGGACTTTGAAATATGCCGTATTTTTGACGCTCCCCGCGAACTGGTATTCAACGCCTGGACGAAACCGGAGCACCTGATAAACTGGTGGGGCCCCAAAGGTTTTCAGCTGGGAGTAGCCCGCCTGGAACTACGGCCGGGAGGTACGTTCCTTTACAGCATGAAGGCTGCCACTGGCCACGAAATGTGGGGACGTTTTGTGTACCTGGGTATCGCGGAGCCAGAGCAGATTGTTTATATCAATTCTTTCTCTGACGAGGAAGGCAACGTGATGCGGGCGCCGTTCAGCACTACCTGGCCGCTCGAAGTATACAATACCCTGACACTAAATGAGCAAAGCGGTAAAACTACCCTGACCCTACGGAGTGGCCCGTTCAATGCTACCGAAAAAGAGCAATTGACCTTTCAGGGGTCATTCCGTTCTTTGGAGCAGGGCTTTCAGGGTACTCTGGATCAACTGGAAGCGTACCTGAATAAGATTCGGAATACTACTACTACTACTACTATTTCTCATTCTTAATCAACTATTATGGTTACTGTTAATCCCTATCTCAACTTCATGGGTAACACCGAAGAAGCATTTACGTTTTATAAATCGGTATTTGGCGGAGAGTTTCTGGCCCTGCAACGTTTCAAAGACACTCCGGAAGGGGCAAAACTGCCCGCTGAAGATCAGGATAAAATTATGCACGTAGCCTTACCCCTTGGTAACGGAAATATGCTGATGGCTACCGACGCGCTGGAATCCATGGGCCATACGCTCAACGTGGGCAACAATTTCTCCCTCACCATCAGCACGGAAAGCGAGGCCGAAGCCGATCAGCTATTTGCCAAACTGTCGGAAGGCGGCCAGGTGACCATGCCGCTCGAAAAAGCCTTTTGGGGTGCTTACTTTGGCATGGTTACTGACCAGTTTGGGATTCAGTGGATGGTTAGCAACGACTATAATCAGCCGAATTGAGCCATAGCCGGAAAGTACCTATTGTCATTATCGATGGACCTTGGGGCAGGCTTTCTGCTCCGGGGTCTGTTGCGTATAGCGATGGGCGAACTTTTTTTACTTTCCGAAAGAAATCGATCCGTTAATAAGTAGTATCAGTTGGGCTGTACTTTATTCTTTGAAACAGCTGCCAACCCCACGGGGGCAGTTGGAAAGTAGTACTATAAAGTAAAACCGGTCACCCAGGACGATTCATGAAGAAACCTTGTCTCATTTTTGCCTTTTTTGTTTTAGTAAGCAGCGGGTGCCAGCACAACAAGCTCGCAAAGAACAGTCCCCCGGAAGGAGAATTGATTTTTCAGTCGGGTTTTGAGAACGGAGTAAGGATAGTACCCCGAAACGCCGATGAGGATATTATCGGCCTGGACACCTCCCTGCCGGACCGAAACGATTGGGTCAACCACCTCGATAACCATCCTTTAATTGGTAATTTTAATATCCAGTACCAGGGAGGCGATACTACCCAGCGCTTTGCCCGCATTGTTCCTGAGCCGGGCAACCCTGCCAATAAGGTACTTCATTTCTGGCTTGATGGTCCCAACGTTGACAACTCCAAAGGCCGGATTCAGGCTAACCTGTACGGGAATCAGGGCATGAAAGAGTTCTACCAATCGGTCCGGATGTTTTTGCCCGAGGATTTCAGGACGGTTCGGACTTTCCCGAAAAAAATCCACTGGCTGACCATTGCCGAATTCTGGAATAATGTGACCTGGAGTCAGCAGGTACCCTATGGCTTTCGCATCACGCTGGGAATTGGTAAACCAACCGAAAAAGAAAGTGACCTGTACTTTATCCTGGACGCGCAGGACTGTGAATTATTCAAAGACGGAAAACAGAAATACACCACCCTTTGGGCCGAGACGAATCAGGCGGTGCAGGTACCCATCGGGCAATGGTTCACGATGAACTACTACTACAAAGAGGGTAACCAGCAAAACGGCCGTTTTTATATGTCTATCATCCCCGATGGAGAAAAAGAAAAAGTGGTGTTTGACGTGCAGAAAATTACTCATAACACGCAGGACCCCAATCCGGACGGGGTGACCGATTTTAACCCAATGAAACTGTATACATCTAAAGAATTAATTGGGTACATGAAAAGTCAGGGGAAAACGCTGCAGATTTACTGGGACGATTTTAAACTTTGGAAAGATAAACAACCAAACTGATTTCAAGTGAATCAGCGAATTGCTCAGATGGCGCTGGTCGTGGCCGACTACGACGAGGCTATCGAATTTTTTACCGGAAAGCTGCAATTTACCCTGCTGGAAGATACCACCTTGAGTGAAACCAAACGCTGGGTACGGGTAGCACCGCCGGGTTCGGAGGGGTGCGGCCTGCTCCTGGCCAAAGCCGCCACCGAAGAGCAGCAAAGCCGAATCGGGAATCAGACAGGTGGTCGGGTGTTTCTCTTCCTGTACACTGACAATTTTGAGCGTGATTACCAGAACCTGCTTGAACATCATATTCCCATTGTGAGGGGGCCGGTGCAGGAGCCATACGGAAAGGTGGTCGTATTCAGCGACCTTTACGGGAACCTGTGGGACCTGATTGAACCCAGCACCGACTGACCCCTCTGTAATACCTTAGGTAGAATTCATGCTGTTTTAGAAATATACCGGCCATGAGTAGTTAATTACCTGGTCCCGGCTTCTTTTATATGATTAGACAGGTACCAGTTTCAAACCACGTATACAAAATGAAAAATCAAGAGATTTCACGCAGGGAGTTTTTTGGAAAGTCGGCACTGGCCCTGGCGGGCATCGGGCTGGCTTCCGAGACAGTTTTTGGCGCACCGGCCTACATCAAAAACCTGGGCAAGCCTAATTCCCTTTTCAACGGGGTACAGGTAGGTGCCATTACGTATTCTTGGCGGAGTATGCCCGGCAGCGCCGAAAACATTCTGCAGTACTGCATCGACTGCAACGTCAGCGCTATTGAGCTGATGGGACCCGCAGCCGAAGCTTTCGCCGGAGCACCCGAGGCCCCGGCTCGTCCGGGTGGTCCGCGTCAGGCCCTGACCGATGAGCAGAAAGCCCAGCAGGCCGAGTACATGAAAAAGATGGCGGACTGGCGGGCCAAGGTTTCCATGGATAAATTTGTGCAGCTCCGGAAAATGTACAACAAAGCAGGGGTGAGTATCTACGGCTATAAACCCTCGGCCCTGGGAGTCAATAATACCGACGCCGAAGTAGATTACGCATTTCGGGCGGCCAAAGCCCTGGGTGCCAACCAGGCTACTATTGAGCTACCTACCAGCGCCGACCAGACCAAACGCCTGGGTGATATAGCGGCTAAAAATAAAATATACGTCGGCTACCACGGCCATACCCAGCAGACCCCAACCTGGTGGAACGAGGCCCTGAGCCAGTCAAAGTACAACGCCATGAACTTTGACATGGGCCACTACGTTGCCGCCGGCTTCGACCCCATTCCCCTGATTACCGACAAGCACCAGCATATCGTAAGTATGCACACCAAGGATCGGAAAAACAAAGAAAACGGCGGTGCTAATGTACCCTGGGGTGAAGGAGATACGCCAATCGTGGAGGTACTGCAGCTGATGCGGAAGAACAAGTACAAGTTTCCGGCTACGGTGGAGCTGGAATACGAAATACCGGCTGGTTCAGACGCAGTTAAGGAAGTAGCCAAATGCGTGGAGTACGCCCGCAAAGCTCTGATGACTACCTAAGATTTACATACTACACATAAAAAGGAGCCCGGCATTTCACAAGGTGCCGGGCTCTTCTTTTAAGTATCAGGATAAGATTTACTTCTTGTCCTACATCTTCTGCACGCACCAGGTTGTCATACAACGCAGGTCCTGAACATTGGTTGTTTTGATGGGTTCAAAGAGTTCACCGCCCAATTCCTGCGTATAGTTTAACAGCGTTTGCTGGTCCACCAGGTACCGTTCGGAGCCGTCCGGCAGGAAATACCGGCCATGGCCGAGGGGGACTATACGGTTTTCAAGACCGATGGTAGAAGCCAGACGTGTAAAAAGAAAGCCGCCGGGAGCCAGTACCCGCCAGAGCGACCTGACCATGGTATCGAAATGGGCTTTATCGCGGGCAAAATGCAGGACGGCACTACAGATGACCATGTCAAAAGTAGTATCGGGGAAAAGCATGGCCTCAACGGAGGCTACCTGAAAGTTCGTAGTTGGAAGATGAGGAGCTAACCGCTTCGAAAGAATCCGGACTTCCTCGATAGCTAATTCGTTTTGGTCATTTCCATAAACGTCAAAGCCATTCTGCAGGAAATAAACCAGATTCCGGCCACCCCCGCAACCGGCGTCAAGTACCTTTTGGCAACCGTCGAACCGGCCTTTCAGCAGTTGGTCAAACAGGTAAATATCAATAGCACCAAAGCGTTGTAACAAACTTGTATTCATAATTACACCAGACTGCTGCGTACTCTTTATTCGCCAGAGCTGACGATCTATTGATTGAAAGTTGCCATCAGGCAAAATGCGACAGGGAAGTAGCTGTGTCGCACAAGGTATAGGAGAGGTACCTGCGTTGTACTATTCCTGCTCCCCTACGGGGGGGAGCAGGAGGTACTTACATTTTGAAATTTTTTACTGAAAGGATACAGGTACTTCTACTACGGTATCTGCCCAGCCCATCCGCATTACGGCGTCATTAGGACCACCGGTACTTGCTTTGGCAAACTGGAGGGAAAAATTCTCCAAAGATTCGGTGCCTTTTTTAACCGGTGCAGTCACCCGGATGACGTCGCTTTCGGGTTTATGCCGGAAGGCGCCCCAGTAGTCAAGTTCATTGTTCAGGATGATGGTCCATTCGTTTTCACCGGGAATAGTGAACAGGGAATAGGTACCTGCTTTTACTTTTTTACCACCGATAGTAGCGTCCTGATATAGCCTGATCTCGGTATTTTCGTTGGCACCCGTACGCCATACCTTTCCATAAGGTACCAGTTTGCCAAAAACTTCCCGACCGTTTCGGGCCGGGCGGCTGTACAGGACCCGGGCCAGTGGTTTTTCATCGTTGGTTTTGCGGGTGTGGGCGAAGTCGTCGGGGTAGTAAGCCATTTCCAGCGAACTTTTGTCGAGCCCCCGGAATGCCTGGGCCTGTACTCCCAGCATTGGCAGTGAAAGCAGACCCGCGATGATTAGTAATTTTTTCATGATACAAACAATTGGTTAGAGTTACCCATAAAAGTATCAAAGTCTGGGGTCTATTGCTCAGGTTAAATAAAAAAATACCGGCCGATGCCGGTATTTTTTATAGCAGTATTGTAAAGAATAGGAATAATTGCCTTTAGCTGTGCTTTATTGAGTTACCTTTTTCATTCGGTCATTCACCGTTGTGGGTACATAGAGCGGCCTTTCACCCGTACTTCTGGGAAAGTCCTCCCGCCCGTTTGGCCCGATGATGGTAGCCTGTATTACATTGGTTTTAGGATCTATGAGCAGGTAACCCGACTTATTTCCCGAAGAGCTCATGGTATAGTATACCTGATCCATTTTTAGGGGCTCCCCGTTTTTCATTAGGTCTTTGAATTCATTAAGCCGATCGCCCAGGATAAGCTTAAGACGGGTGTTAAGGGGTTCAGTTTCCAGTAGGTTGTTTTGACCTGGTCGCTCGCCCAGATGAGTAGTAAGGTACTGCATGCTCATCTCACCCAACGCCTCATTTGTGGCAATGGTATCAAGGGCATTCTCTTTTGCCGTTGCGTTATCCTGGCGGGCCACGGGCGTTTCATTATCGGCCAGATTCTGGGTATCGTTATTGTTCGTACAGGCCACTGTACCAAAAATAGCCAGGGCCAGTATCATTCCTTTTTTCATGGTATTGATCGCTTTGTTAGACAAATATCAGTAGATATTCTTCTAAAAAAATCGAGCCATGAAGCCCCTGCCCTTCCTATTGAAAGAGCAGGGGCTAAGGATACTTACAAAAGTCTGGTACTATAAACGGTCTATCAGCATACCGCCGTCCACGCCAATTATCTGGCCGGTGGAGTAGGGGAAGTCGCCCCTTGTCAGGGCGGCTACGGCTTTGCCGATGTCTTCGGGCGTACCCCAGCGGGGCTGCAGCGCCAGGCCGTTCTCAAAAAGCTGGTCGTATTTTTCCTGTACTTTGGACGTCATGTCGGTGGCAATTATTCCCGGACGTACCTCGTAGACGGGAACACCGTACTCCGCCATTCTGACGGCAAACAGAGAAGAGGTCATGGCCAGACCGGCTTTGGAAATACAGTACTCGCCCCGGTTGATGGAGGCCACGGTTGCCGAAATAGACGTCACAAATACGATGGTCGCCTGAAAGCCGGGATTAGCCTGTCGGGCTTCCGCCATCCGCTTCGCAACGGCCTGGGTGAAAAAGAAGGGCCCTTCCAGGTTGGTCTGCATTACTTCCCGGTAGCTTTCGGGGGTAGTTTCGAGCAGATCAAGGCGCTGACGGGGTGCGATACCGGCGTTGTTAACCAGTACATTTAGCTGTCCGAATGCCTGATAAGCTGTATCAATAACCTTGGCTCGGTCCTCCGCCACGGCAATGTTGCCCTGGCAATACACTACCTCAGCGCCTAGTCCACGTAGTTCGTCCAGCGTTTCCTGAGCGGCCTCTTCGGGTCGTACGCCGTTGATGGCCAGGTTATATCCTTCGCGGGCCAGGGCTTTGGCGATGCCGAGGCCAATGCCCCGGCTACCACCAGTTACGAGTGCGGTTTTTTTCATGCTTACAGTTCGTCAATGTTCACCCAGCACTTCTTCTCCCAGCTTTCAATACCCTTTTCGGCCAGTTGTACCCCCTTGGCACCTTCTTTCAGGCCCCAGGGGAATGGCGTGTCTTTTACCAGGTGCTTCAGGAACAGCTCCCACTGCGCCTTGAACGCATTATCGAAAGGCTCCTGCTGAGGTACTTTAGACCAGCCTTCGTAGAAATTGATCGGTTGCTCAATATCCGGGTTCCATACCGGTTTGGGCGTGTTGCCGTAGTGCTGAATGTAGCACTCGCGCAGACCAGCCACCGCCGAGCCTTTGGTACCATCTACCTGCAGCGTAAGCAGGTCATCGCGGCGAACGCGTACGGTCCAGGAGGAGTTGAAATGGGCAATTACATCATTTTCCAGCTCAAACGTAGCGTAGCAGGCGTCGTCGGCGGTACACTTGTAAGGGTTGCCATTTTCGTCAATCCGCTCTTCAATGTGGGTAGCACCCAGGCAGGAAACCGCTTTCACGTTACCGAACAGGTGGTCCAGTACATAGCGCCAGTGGCAAAGCATATCGACAATAATACCACCGTCGTCTTCCTTGCGGTAGTTCCACGAAGGACGCTGCGCGGGTACATTGTGGCCTTCAAATACCCAGTAGCCAAACTCACCCCGAACGGAAAGAATCTTTCCAAAGAAATCATTCTCCATCAGTCTTTTCAGCTTTAACATACCGGGCAGCCACAATTTATCCTGTACTACACCGTGCTTCAGGCCAGCGGCTTCGCACAGTTCAAACAGTTCCAGGGCTTCCTCAGTGGTGGTACCGGTGGGTTTCTCGCAGTAGATGTGCTTACCAGCCTGGATCGCCTTTTTGATCGCGGGGGCCCGGCGACCGGTAACCTGGGCGTCAAAATATACCTGGTAGTTAGGGTCCGCCAGGACCGATTCCAGATCTGTCGTGTATTTCTGTACCCCGGAGCGCTGGCAAAGCTCCTGCAGCTTGGCCTCGTTGCGACCCACCAGGATGGGGTCGGGCATGATGACTTCGTCGGCCGAAAGTTTTACACCGCCCTGGGCGATGATTTCTTTAATGGAGCGCAACAGGTGCTGGTTAGTACCCATACGGCCGGTTACGCCGTTCATGATAATACCAATGGTATGCTGAGTCATGGTTATCTATTTGTGATTTAGTGAATTAATGAATTAGTGATTGAGCGGCCACCGGAGGAGCGCCTCCCGCGCGGAGTGTTTTTATTTTCGAATTTCACTTTCAGAATGTCGAATATTTAAATTTAAAGGCAGAGTTTCGAATACTGCCATTGCAACTATATCCTTCAACCTGTATTCAAAAAGCTCCATAGGAGCGAAACCTTAGTAGTAACTTTTTACCGTGGCCCGTGTCTCTATGGGCCTTTAGGTAGCCAGGAATAAGTTGTTTTAAAAAGCTAAAAGCTGACAACTAATAGCTACCAGCTAATAACTACCTACACATATTCTACAAAAGCGTCCGTGATTTTCTTCAGGAACTCGTGCTGGTCTTGCTGCCAGTAAATGTTCGAGAAAATTTCTACCTCACTGTACCCGTTAAACCCGGCTTCCTCTACCCACTGGCTGATTTGCTTCAGGTCAATACAGCCTTCGCCCATCAGGCCCCGGTCGTTGAGCAGGTCCAGCGTGTTGACTTTCCAGTCGCAGACGTGGTAGGCCAGCAGGTTGCCGTTAGCGCCGCAACGGGCTATTTCACCCCGCAGGTTAGGTTCCCACCAGAGGTGGTATACATCTACCGCCACGCCCACGTGTCCGGAACCTATCGCTTCGGCCATTTCATTGGCCTGCTTTAGGGTGTTGATGGCCGAGCGGTCGGCGGCATACATCGGGTGCAGTGGTTCTATGGCCAGCTTTACGTTCAGTTTTTCGGCCAGGGGCAGTACTGCTTCAATACCATCCCGAATTTGCTGACGCGACACCTCCAGTGGCTGGTCGGGCGAGGCACCGCACACCAGTACAATCAGGGGAGCTCCCAGCGCGGCGGCTTCTTCCAATAGTTTGCGGTTGTGGTCCAGGGCTTTGGCCCGCTCGGTACTGCTTGTATGCGGGAAAAAGCCGCCGCGTACGTACGATACCACGTCCAGTCCGGCGCTACGAATCAGCTCACCGGCCCGGTGCGGACCGATGCCCTCAACGGCATTCTGCCACACACTAATCCCTTTTATTCCCGCGGCCGCGTAGTTTTCCACGGCTTCCGATAACCCCCAGGGCTTGGTAGTTATCGTATGTACGCAGCATTTGTCTAGATTCATTTTTGAATGAGTGTTTGAGAGAGGGGTCCGCCCCCGCGATGAGAGAATAAGTACTTCTGTTAGAGAATGAGAGAATTCTTACATTATTCACAATTCTCTCATTCTCTCAACCAAAATTATTTCACAGCTCCCAAATACGTATAGTACGGCTGCCCCTGATTGATGCGGTGCAGGTACAGCGCTACCTCGCGGGTGTGGTAGTCGCCCCACATGCTCGACTCACCACAAGGTACCTGCTGTCCTTCGGGAATGAAATCCCAGCCGTTGGGGCGGTGGTACACCGAGTGCAGGATGAGGCCCTGGTGTTGCGGGTCAGTAGAGAGATATGGCTCGTCGAACAGCGAATCCAGGGCCGTCAATCCGGCTTGCCAGTATCGGTTACCATCTTCCTGTTGACCCTGCTCCTGGAGGTACTTGCCCAGGCGGAGTAGCCCCTGTGAGCCGATGGCGGCGGCGGAGCTGTCGACAGGTTCGTAGGCATTGTAGGGGTCGGAAGGGCGGGTAGTGTAGTCGCCGAGCTTGTGGAGCTGCGGCGCTCCGGTATCCCAGTAGGGGATGCCATCGGCGGCGGTATTGTCAATATAGAAATCGCAGGTAGCCCGGGCACCTTTAAGATAAATACTTTCGATAGCACTGCGGCCCCCGAGCGGAGCGAGTTCCTCGTCCGAAAAGCTGGCAAGCGATTCGAGCTGTTCGGCAAAACCGACCATGGCCCAGGCAAGTCCGCGGGTCCAGGTAGTAAAGCCCGAGAAGCCCTGCTGCGAGTTGGGGCTGCGGAAGTTGCCGTCGTTGGTGTTGAAGATACTTTCGTGGGCGGTGCGTCCGCGCAGGTCGTAGCTGTCGCGGCCTTCGCCGTAGTACACCGAGTACATAGCCGTAGCGATGGAGTGCTTGGTGCCGCGTTCGAGCAGGCTTACTTTCAGGTCGTTCTCGCCCATGAGGCTGTGGCCCAGCTTGTGCGACACCATCAGGGCCCGTACCGAACGAATGGTATCCACAAAGAGGGAGTGGGGACCATTGAACGAATAAATATAGCCACCGTTTTCTACCGGAAGGTTTTTAATTGTAGTCCAGCGCCGGGCCTGCACGGCACCGGAAACCTTAAGGGCAATTTCATAAAAGTCACGCTCCCACTTGTTTTCGGGAATGCGGCCTTCGTTCATCAGGCGAAGCAGGTTGCCGTAGGTACTTACGTTATTGAAGCCGTGGTCGTGTACCCCGAAATGTCCGACGTGCGAGGCCATCTGGGCCACGGTATGCTTCCGTGCCTCTTCCAGAAACTCTTCTTCGTTGGTAGCGTCGTACTGTAGTACTTCGGCTCCGTAGCGGAAGCCTTCGGTCCATTCGGTCCAGCCGCGGGTAGTGTATTTGCCCTGTACCGTAAATACCGGTGAGCCTTTCGAGATGTCGTACTCCTGGTTAATTAACCGGATTTTTTCGGCTGAAAGCTGCCACAGCCGGTCAATTTTGGGCTGTAGCGAGGCCGCTGAAATGTCTTCCCTGATCTTCATGTACTTGTAGGATAGTATTATTTAGATTCATCATTCTAGGATAATACAAAGATAGAAGTAGAAGAAAGGGGTGGCAAGGGACTTTTTTACTATTGGCTGGCACTTTTCCGAACAGAAATGCGGTATTCGTTGGGGGTAAGGCCGGTTTTACGTTTAAAGATGCGGCCAAAGTAGGAGGGATCTTCAATGTGGATATGGTAAGATATTTCCTTGCTGCTCATTTGGGTGAATACCAGCAGGCGCTTGGCTTCCAGCAGCAGCTTGTCCAGGATATATTCGCCCGCCGACACCCCAACACTTTTCTTGACGATTTTGCTTAAATAATCCGGTGTTACATCCAGGGCGGTGGCATACTGCTGCACCTCGTGCATTTCCCGGAAATTCTTCTCCACCATTTCCCGGAAACGACCCGTCAGGTCCGACGGGTGGGTCGCGGACGGGGCGGACAGATCGGGGGGGCGGGTAGTCAGTCGCTGGCACTTTTGTAAAAATATATGCAGGTAAGAACCCAGGATGGCGCTATTCTCCGCACTACCTTCCAGCAAATCACCCACCATGTTTTCGAGCAGGTACTGCAGGTACCTTTTGGTCTCCTCATTCAGCGAAAGCACCGGCTCGTGCACACCCGACTGAAAGAAAGGTACCTGCGACAAGGGTACCGACTGCGGTGTACCATAGAAAGAATAAAAGCCTTCTGAAAAAGCCATAATGTAGCCGCGGCAGTCGGAGGTGGGGGTCAGCAGGTGTACCTTGCCGGGCGGCAGGAAATGAACACTGGGCGCACTGACCGGGTAGGTACGGAAATCTACTTCGTGGAAACCCTGCCCTTCTTCAAAGAACAATATCTCGTAGTAGCTGTGCCGGTGAGGGGCATTGGTAGGTAAAGGAGTAACGGGCAGCAGACCGGGTGCAGTCGTTTTCGATTCGGGGGGACTGTTCTTGAACCGAAAAATTTTGAGAACCGGCGCTTCCCCCGCCGCTTTCGGCAGACTGTGTGTCGGCAGACTATGCGTCGGTAAAGTACTGGTCAGTATTGTTTCTTTCATGCGAATAGGAGAGAATTGCCGTCAGGATTGTACTGATTTTCTCCTCCACCGGTCTATCCGGCGCAGCAGCCACCACAGCAGCCCCACTACCAGTAACAGGGCAATAACCGGAAGAAAAATGGCAATGCCCGACAAACCAAACGAAGCTACGTTTTCGGCCGTAGAAACCACGGGGTTGCCCAGGCCAATAGTGGTTTTGGAAGAAGCCAGCCGCAGCAGACTGGTACCGGCCTGCACCAGCCCGGCGGTACCTCCTCCGACTATCAGCCCGAGTCCCCACTGCAGTACCGGACTTTCTATTTCCACAAACGAGGTAGTAAGCAACGTACCCGCTATGACCGACAGGGGCGTAGCGATGGTGTCCAGCAGGTTGTCAATAAAAGGTATGTAGTAGGCGCCAATCTCGACAATAGTGGCGGTAAGCAAAGCAAAGAAGGCCGGCCAGGTAGCCAGCCACATAAAGCCCTCGGTAGGGGTAATCCATCCGCTCATGGCGGCCACGTTAGCCAGCAGCATCGGAACAAAAATCCGGAAGCCGGTACTGGCACTTAGCCCTAAACCCAGACAAATACTGAGGAAAAGCTCCATGAGTAATTTTAATTAAAATAAGATGAACAGGTGAAGTTAGAAATATTCTCTAAAACTGGCTAAGTTCGTAGAACTATATTCTCCTGTACTAAACGGTGACTGTAACTTTCACTGTGGATTGTGTGTTAGAAAAAGTACCAGAAACCAAGCCTGTAACCAGTGAATCAAGAAACCAAGAGCGGCCAGATATTTGACCTTCCCACCCTGAAGCGTCTGTATACTTTTGTGGGGCCGTACAAGAAGCAATTTTACCTGCTTATTCTCATAATCATGGTTAGTGCGGTACTAGCCCCGATTATTCCGCTGCTGATCAAGTACACCATTGATGAACCCATAGCCCAGGGTAACTACACCCTGCTGGCCCAGATGCTGGCTGTTATGGTGCTGGTGCTGGTCGTGCAGGGGGTAGTACAGTTCGTCAATACCTATCTGTCGGGCTGGCTGGGGCAGTACATTATCCGTGATATCCGGGTGCAGCTGTACGAAAAGATTGTTAACCTGCGCCTTAAGTTCTTTGATAATACGCCCATCGGCCGCCTGGTAACCCGGACCATTTCAGATATTGAAACCTTGTCGAACGTATTCACGGATGGTATGGCCGCCATTGCGGGTGACATTCTGCAGTTGGTACTTATTATTTCGGTCATGTTCTATACTGACTGGAAGCTCTCGCTCATCAGCCTGTCCATGATTCCGCTGATGCTGATAAGTACCTATATTTTCAAAGAAAAAATAAAGGATGCTTTCAATGAAGTACGGGCGGCGGTTTCTAACCTGAATTCCTTCGTGCAGGAGCACATTACGGGCATGAGCATCGTACAGATATTCAGCAGTGAGGAAGCCGAATTTGAAAAGTTTAAAGATATAAACAAGCAGCACCGCGACTCCAACATCCGGTCCATTTTGTACTACTCCATTTATTTCCCGGTGGCTGACGTTATTGCGGCAGCTGGTACCGGACTGGTGGTGTGGTACGGTTCCAAACAGATCCTGAATCAGGAAGTGACTTTTGGTACCGTTACAGCCTTTGTTATGTTCATCAACCTGTTCTTCCGGCCCATCCGGCAGCTGGCTGACCGATTCAATACCTTGCAGATGGGAATCGTAAGTACCGACCGCATCCTGAAATTACTGGACAGCGATGAGTTTACGACCAACGAAGGAACCCACAACCCGGATACCATTCAGGGTAAGGTAGAGTTTAAAGATGTGTGGTTTGCCTACAACGATGAGGACTATGTACTCAAAAACATAAATTTCAAAGTGAACGAAGGAGAAACCGTAGCCTTTGTGGGAGCCACCGGAGCCGGAAAATCCTCCATCATAAACCTGCTAAGCCGTTTTTATGATATCAACAAGGGGAATATCTACATTGATGACGTGGAGGTACACGACTACGAATTAAGCGCCCTGCGACGTAATATCGGGGTGGTACTGCAGGATGTTTTCCTTTTCTCGGATACCATTGAAAATAACATACGGCTGGGTAATCCAAACATCACCCGCGAAAAGATTGTGGAGGCCGCTAAACTGGTAGGGGTTCACGATTTTATTGAACGCCTGCCCCAGGGGTACGGGTACAATGTCATGGAACGGGGAGCCACGCTGTCGGTAGGGCAGCGACAGCTTATTTCGTTCGTGCGCGCCATGGTCCACGACCCCAAAATTATGGTCCTGGACGAAGCTACCTCGTCGGTGGACACCGAAACCGAAGAATTGATACAGAAAGCCATTGAAAAATTGATGGAAGGCCGCACGGCCATTGTGATTGCCCACCGCCTGTCAACGATTCAGGAAGCCGACAAAATAATAGTGGTAGATAAGGGAGAGATCAAGGAAGAAGGTAATCACGAAAAATTACTCGAAAAGAACGGTTTCTACGCCAACCTGTACCGGATGCAGTACAAAGATGTCCTCAAAATTATAAGCTAAGTAAGGCTGATTTTTGGAAAAACATATAAAAGGGTAGTAAAAGAAAGAGGAAAGTCCGGCGGGCTTTCCTCTTTCTTTTACTACCTGAAATTCCTACGGACAGAATCAATCCCCGGCAGCGGTGGTGGGGGCGGTCCGAAATCTATGGCATCCTCGTCAATATCGCTGGCAGTACTATCTGGCTCAAATTCCAGGGTGTCGGCCTGGGCTTCGTAGACCGGGGCACAATTAATATCTTTGTTAATGGGGAAACTGGGTTTGGGAAAAGGACCTCTTTCCAGTCCGATGGATTTGTCTTTATATACCCTTTCCAGAAAACTTCCTACAATGGGCAGAGCAGTTTTTGCGCCTTCTCCCAGTCGGGTACTCCGGAAGTGAATACTCCGGTCGTCACCGCCCACCCAGGCACCCGTCACCAGCTCGGGGGTAATGGACATAAACCATCCGTCGGAGTTGTTGGAGGTAGTACCCGTTTTGCCGCCGATTTCGTTGCCGTCTTTGGCCACCTCCGGAAACAGCCACCGGATACTCGACGAAGTACCTCCCGGTTCTTCCACCCCCCCTTTGAGCATGTGTACCATCAGGTAGGCCGACTCGGGACGAATGGCCTCACGGTGCTCGGGGGCAAATTCCTCAATCACGTTTCCGTTACGGTCTTCAATGCGGGTAACAATGATGGGCCGGGTATAAGTACCATTATTGACAAAAGCGCCGTAAGCCGCTACCATGTCGTATAGGCTTACATCAAAGGGGCCAAGCCCGATAGAAGGTACGGGGTCCAGCTTACTGGTAATACCCAGTTTTTTGGCGTATTTCACCACATTATTGGGGCGCACCTGGTCGGTTAGCGAAGCCGTAATGGAGTTAACCGACTGCGCCAGCGCCCGGCGTAGGGTCATGTTGGAGTAGCTGAAATAGCCAGTCGAGTTTTTGGGTCGCCAGACGCCCATTTTTCCGTTTTGTTCTACTTCAATGGAAAACGGTTTATCCTGAATCCGGTCGCACGGGCTCATGTCGAAGGCGCCGTCGTCGATCGCAGTAGCGTACACAAAGGGCTTGAAAGTAGAGCCCGGTTGCCTACGGCCCTGCTTTACGTGGTCATACTTAAAAAATTCATAGTTGAGGTCGCCCACCCAGGCTTTGATATGGCCCGTATAAGGGTTCATAGACATCATACCGGCCCGCAGAATGCGCTTGTAGTAGTTGAGCGAATCCAGCGGACTCCAGTACCGGGTCATTTCGCCACCGGTTTTCCAGTCGTACACTACCATTGTATCTTTTTTATTGAGGTAGTGGGTAATTGAATCGGGCTGGTTGGGGAAGCGGGTGGCCAGGGTCTGGTACCGGCGGGTGCGTTTTACCACGTTTTCCAGAAAATCCTGGATTTCCTTGCCGTTCTCGTCAACCCAGGGATTTTGTTTTCCCCAGTGGTCTTCAAATACCCGCTGCAGCTGCCGCATTTTTAACGCAACGGCCTCTTCGGCGTGTTCCTGCATGCGGGAATCAATAGTCGTATGTATTTTCAGACCATCGGTATAAAGGTCATAGCCATTTTTTTCGCCCCATTCCTTTACAAAATCCACCACCGCGTTTTTGAAGTAGTTGGCGTTACCGTCGTATGGAGTTTCAAAGTTGGTCTTCAGTTCAATGGGAAGCTGGCTGATGGAGTCGGCCTGCTGCGCGCTAAGGTAGTTGTACTTGGCCATCTGGCTGATCACCACGTCACGTCGCTCCCTGGACCGCTTGGGATTCCGGATTGGATTATAGGTTGTGGTGGCTTTCTGCAACCCCACCAGCACTGCCGACTCCTGTACATTCAGGCTGTCGGGTGACTTACTGAAGTAGGACTTGGCAGCGGTATTAATACCGTAGGCGTTGTTACCGTAGTCCACGGTGTTAAAGTACATGGTCAGGATTTCCTGCTTCGTAAAGTTACGTTCCAGCTTAATGGCCGTGAGCCACTCCTTGGTTTTATATATAAATGTTCGCAAGCCGGGCAGGCTTCCCAATACCCCACGGGCCTCGGAGCGGCGCGTCTTGAACAATTTCTTGGCCAGCTGCTGGGTAATGGTACTTCCCCCTCCGCGGTCCGTTTCGGCGGTTATTATACCCACCGCTACCGCCCCCAGGGCTTTGTAGTCAATTCCTGAGTGCTCATAAAAACGGATATCTTCCGTGGCAATCAGGGCTTCTACCAGGTGGGGCGATATTTTTTCGTAGGGAACGGGCGTTCGGTTTTCGGTGTAAAATTTCCCGATCATGACCCCGTCGGCGGTATAAATCTCGGATGACTGCGATACTTTAGGGTTTTGCAGATCCTGTACACTGGGCATACTACCCATGAGCCACAGGAAGTTAGTCTCTACGCAAAAAATATAAAAGGCAAAGGCCAGAAACCCATAGAAGAAAACTTTCCAGGTAAGTACAACCGGACGGTAGTAAGGCGAGTGACGGTCCACGGCCTGGTCCCAGGACCGGCGCAACCGCTGGTTGGTATTGCTTGCCTGTAAACGAAACTGAGCGGCCCGCTCTTTGCCCGCAATTAAACCAATTGCACCAAAGAACAGGTTACCCAAAAAGGTTTTTACCTGATCTGCAAAGCGTTGAAGTAAGGTACTTATTTTTCTAAAAAAAGCTCGAATAGCTTCCATTAAACATTTAATTTCATTGGGGTCAAATATAACGAAAGCCGGACGATAACTGGTACGTCCGGCTTCATTACATAAGGTTTAATCTTTCTTTTCAAAGGTAAGGGCTGCACCGTTAAGGCAGTAGCGGAGACCGGTAGGAGCCGGACCGTCCTCAAAAACATGCCCCAGATGCCCCCCACATACGTTACAAAGTACTTCGGTCCGAACCATGCCGGCGTCGTGATCTGCCTTCTCGTCCACGTTCTTGGCAACCAATGGTTTATAAAAGCTCGGCCATCCCGTACCGGACTCAAACTTATGCTGCGAGCTGAATAATTCAGTACCACAACCGGCACATTTATACACTCCTTTTTGCTTATTGGCATTCAGAGGACTGGTAAAAGCCCGTTCGGTTCCTTTTTCACGCAGGACGTAGTACGACTGAGCCGATAATTGGTTTTTCCATTCTTCTTTGGTTTTCTGTACCTGGCGTACTGTTTCTTTTTCCTGGGTTTTTTGCTTCTGGGCCTGGCTGCACGAAATTGAAAGCAGGCCGAAAAGGGTACTGGCGAGGGCTATTATACGCAAACTTTTCATAAGGGTATTGCTCTGGTTAATGGTTAGTTTATTTAATCAAACGTCCCCGTTGCTAGACAGACAGGGACGTTTAACAGCTAGTTGGTAGCATATAAATAAACGTTGAAAATCCAAAAATGGTTTACCTCGCTCCTTTTCGAAATCCAGGACTGGGACGGGGCGTATGGAAGCGCTATTTTAAATCATTAGCCCGTAATTGCCGGGTCCAAAGTTCCTTCCCTTTCACATCATAAACAGTAACTTTCAACGCGCGGTCGTTCTGGGGGCCGCTTACATCAAAGGTGGCAAAGTTGCGCTCAGTTACCAGGGTGCCACTGTCCAGGGTAGGTAGGGTTAGTTCATCCGGAAAAGGTTTGGTAGTACCCGAGGTCAGAGGCGAAATCGTAAAGTCATAGAGGGGGTAGGTACCCGGGCGGTCGAGCCGATGTACTGAGGTATGGTGGCGGTCGCCGGTCAGAAACAGCACACCAGGTATGCGAGCCTCCGTAATGGCGGCCAGCAACCGGTCCCGCTCCGTCGAATAATTGGCATAGTTCTCAAGTACCCTGGCTGGATTTATAATTTGGCCACCCGTTACAATAAACTTGAACGGCGCTTTGCTGCTGGTCAGGGCATCCAGCAACCACCTGATCTGGGCGTCACCAAAATAGTCGCGTAGGGGGTCAGCCAGCTTGTTTGGGGCTTTGAACCAGCGATTGTCGAGGATAAAAAACTGGGCGTCACTCCAGAAGAAAGTACCGGTAGTTGCCCCTTCAAAAACATATCCAGGATTTCCCCAGAACAGCCGAAACACTTCCGCTGCGGTATTTTTCATCCAGAAAGAGCGGTCGGAGTCGTCGGTTCCGTAATCATGGTCGTCCCAGATGGCGTAGTGGTGGGTGCTGCCCAGCAGGGACTGTAGCCGGGGAAGCGAGCGGGTGTGGGTGTAGCGGTGAAGCATTCCCGAACGCGTATTCCAGTCGGCCTCACGGAGGTAGGTATTATCACCGCCCCATAGCATGAAATCGGGTTTTTTATCGGCAATGCTCTGAAAAATTTCGTAGCCGTCGCCGTAAGCACGACTGGGACGATCATACCCTTCCTCGTTGATATAGTTACAGCTGCCAATGGCAAAACGAAAGGGCGGCGGGTCGGTGCGCCATTGCCATAGGGTCTGGGTCTGGAACCGAAGGGGGTACTTGATAAAGACCTTTTTATTATCAATATACACTTCATACTCATACTTTTGGCCGGGCCGTACCTGGTCGGCAAACAGTCGCGCTACGTAGGCCGATTGTTTTTGGGTGAGTACTTTGTCAGTACTTTTCTTTTGGGCCGGGTTGCCGGCTTCCCAGTACATAATTTTTACCTGGGCGGGCCGGTCCGTCTGCGCCCATAGCATAACCTCGAGCATATCCGAGTACCCCACCATCGGACCTGACTGTAACTGAGCAAAGGCAAAGCTGACGGAAAGCAGCCCGGCCGCCAGTACTGTAAAGAAATATTTTGGGGAGGGATATAAATGAGTCATATTACTGGAAAATGTACGGTCAGTCACCTTAACTACCTTGCCCGCCGGCCAATGCAAAAAGTAGAAATAGTCAGGCTGAACCCGGATGAATGTTACTTTTTACGCTGAAAAAGCCGTTTCCACCACGGTGCTTCGGGCGGCCAGCATTGGTTGGGGGACTGCGGTGGGCGGCGGAACAACCCGGCCGAAACCCCGAAGTAAACATTAAATGCCCGTGGTTTACCAATATTGAGCAGGGCCGTCAGGTGGTCGGTGCCAATCCATAGCGGACCGGCGCGACCGGCCAGCCCAATGCCCAGTGACCGGTACCGGTTCATCAGCGAAACGGGTACCGAAAGTTCGTACCAGCGGTGTTCATAACGGGGCGTAACGGCCAGTACCGACTCGGCTTTCATGCCGAAAGCCGACTGGCTCCGGAGATTTTGCACCCATAAGGTACTTACGTAAACGTTGGGCTTGAGCTGGTAGTCAAGGCTGGTCTGAAAGGCCGTGGGCAACACCGACCGGAAGGTGGCGGGCTGGGGAACAGGTACGCCCAGGGACTGACTTACTGCCCGGAAAAATCCATCGCTACCCCCCAGTTTTTGAAAGCTGTCGTACTTGAACTCCCGGTTGGCGGCAGATGCCTCCTGTTGTCTTACGTAGGCCGGATGCCGGAAGTTGACCCGCCCGATATCCGTCAGCGAAACAGCCAGCCGGTACAGGTACTTGTTCTTGCTGGCGTCGTGTTTGCGAACCGCCTTTTCGGTGTAGGAGTATTTATTTATATCCGGGCGGTACTCGTACACTAATCCCAGGTCCAGTCCCCAGCCACTACCGGCGGGCGCTCCGCCCAGGAGCCAGGCCGGGGTAGGTCTGAAATTGGTAAAGGCTCCTTCGGTGGTATAGCCGTAGCGGGCGGTGATTTCGGGTACCCTGATGATTTCGCGGCGGTTGTTCCAGGCCGGGTCGGGTTCTACTTCAAACGTGGTATTTTGGATTTCGGCGTGCGCGTTGTACAGCCCGATGAGCCTTTTTACGGTTATACCGGCTTTGAAAAAATCCGTATCGTTGTCCAGGACAATCCCCCCGAAGGTTAAGGCCGCTTCCCCCAGGCCGTTGATATGCAAATTGCCCGCCTGGTTCTCAAACACCTCTTTCATCAGATTACTTTCCCGTGTGCCGCCCCGCGCCAGCCGGGCAACGGGTTCGGTTACCTGCGAAACGTTGAGGCCCATCCGGGCGCGTAGGGTACCCGCAATTCCAAACCGGCCCCCCGGCAGGGTAACCATCAGGGAAGGCAGTCGAATGTCGCCACCGGCGTTGAGGTACTTAAGATTGCCGTTCAGTTTCTCCGCGATGTAGCTGCGCGGAAAAGCAATGGCTCCGGTCTCGTTACGGTACTTGTCCGGTACGGTGTTGGTAAGCAGGGAGGCAATGGAAAATGGAGCGCCGTACTTGGCGTGGTTCCCCGCCATGTATACCTGCGCGCCGCCCAGGTGCAAAAAAACGCTGTACCGGGAGTCAGCTACAAAAGCCGGATTGTGGTAGAGAGCCTGGGTACCGGCATAATTGCTCATAGCCGCACCGGGCAAATGTTGAGCGGTTGCCGCCGGTACAACGCCTAACCAACCCACTAAAAGTAGTAAACGGAATCTGAGCATAGTAGATTTATGAGGTACCTCCCGCTTGAAACAATTGGTAAATTTACCCTTGGTCGCAAAGAAAAGTATTTAAAGACAATTGTATAGTGTCCCGGTCATCTTTTTATAACTTTCAATTGGAGGTACTGTTAAATAAAAATCCAATCCGATGTGAATGTAAGAGAACGGGCTTGATTCCGAAAACGAATGAATTGAACTTTATAGGTAAAAAACTGCACGTATTTAAACAATATTCTACTATATTTTGAAAAACAGGTAATAAATCATACAGAATTTGGTAATGTTGGTACAGTACGATAAATTGTTTTGAATTATTTACAAAAGGGCTAAACGGATATAGCAAATATGAATTTTTCTTTTTCCGATTATCAGAGTGAAAATTACTACGATGAAATGTTCACCGGGGAGGGGAGTATACGTCCAGGATACGAATTTCTTAAAAATAAATTTGAGCTGCTGTCCAGTGAAGACCTGACCCACCGCAGGCTGACCGCCGAGCGGGCTTTGCTTTCCATGGGAATCACTTTTAACGTGTATTCGGAAGGCGAAGGTACCGAGCGTATCATGCCGCTGGATATTATTCCCCGGGTAGTGTCCAACAGCGAATGGGAGCGGCTGGAACAGGGACTGAAGCAGCGCATTAAAGCGCTGAATATGTTTATTCACGATGTCTACAATAAGCAGCACATTCTTAAGGACGGCATAGTTCCCCGCGATCTGATTGAGTCCAGTAAGTGCTTTTTGTCGGCATGTATGGGTTTGAAACCGCAGAAAGACGTTTGGTGCCACATTACCGGTACCGATTTGATCCGGGGCGACGACGGTACCTTTATGGTACTGGAAGATAACCTGCGCTGTCCGTCGGGGGTCTCCTACATGCTGGAAAACCGGGAGCTTTCCAAACAGATTTTTCCGGATGTACTGGCCCGCACCGGTGTTAGGCCCGTATCTGATTACCCGACCCGGCTGCTTTCCATGCTCCAGTACCTGGCCGACCGCCCCAATCCCACGGTGGCCGTATTAACCCCGGGTATTTACAATTCGGCCTACTTTGAGCATTCCTACCTGGCCCAGCAAATGGGCGTCGAACTGGTTGACGCCCGCGACCTGGTGGTGTCAGATGGGTACGTGAAAATGCGCACGACCAAGGGTTTTCAGATTGTGGACGTCATTTACCGCCGCATTGACGATACTTTTTTGGACCCGCAAGCCTTCAATCCGGATTCACTCATTGGTATACCGGGTATTTTTGACGTCTACAAAAAAGGACGCGTTGCCCTGGCCAATGCACCCGGTACCGGCGTGGCCGACGACAAAGTAATTTACGCCTACGTGCCCCGAATTATTAAGTACTACTTACAGGAAGACCCTATTATTCCGAACGTTGAGACTTTTATTTGCCGGGAAGAAAGCGACCAGAAGTACGTACTTGATAATATTGAGCAACTGGTGGTAAAAGAGGCCAATGAAGCCGGAGGTTACGGTATGCTCATTGGCCCCAAAGCTACCAAAGCCGAGCACGAACTGTTCCGGCAGAAGATTCTGGAAAATCCCCGCAACTACATAGCACAACCTACCATTTCGCTTTCGCGGGTACCCTGTATGGTAGAGGACCACGCCGAAGGCCGGCACGTAGACCTGCGCCCCTATATCCTGTACGGGGAAGACATCCACGTCATTCCCGGAGGACTGACGCGGGTAGCCTTACGAAAGGGGTCGCTGGTGGTTAACTCCTCCCAGGGCGGCGGCGGCAAGGATACGTGGGTACTTTACTAATGAGCGAATGAGTGAATGAGTGATTTGGTGAATGAGTGATGGAGTGAATGAGTGGTTTAGAGAATTAGTTAAAGTAGCTGTCTTGGTACGACTCAACCTCAACTTTTGGAGAGCTTCCTTAGTACCTTTCTTACTGGCCCCTGAGTTGCCGCACTTTATCACTCTTTCCCCCACTCACTCCCTAAATCACTCATTCGCTCAATCACTCCCAAACAACTCCCTTTGCATCCGCTCGAACTCGGGCAGTAACGGGGCCTGAATATAGATTGGCTCGCCCGAAGCAGGATGCTGGAAGTGGAGGTGCTGCGCGTGCAGCAGCATGGTTGTCATGGAGAAACGCTCCTTAAACAGCCGGTTCTGTTTGTTGCAACCGTGCGGGCGATCCCCGATTATTGGGTGAAAAACATGCGCCATGTGCTTGCGGAGCTGGTGCATACGCCCGGTAGTGGGAGTTAGCTCCACGAGTGAATACCGGGAGGTAGGGTGTTGGCCCAAAGGTACTTCTATCTCGGTACGCTGTAGGGTTTTTAGTCCGGTAAATGCCTCCTGTACTACGCCATCCTCGCGGCGTAGTGGATAGTCAATTTCGAGGGTATCTGGGGTATGTCCCCGTACAATGGCCAGGTACTGCTTGTGTATTTTCCCTTCCGCAAAAAGTACCTGCATAGTTGGGTTCATCTCTTCGTTGAGCGCAAACAGCAGTACCCCTCCCGTTTTACGGTCCAGCCGGTGTACGGGGTACACTTTTTGCCCCAGTTGGTCGCGCAGTAATTGCACTGCAAACTCGCTGGCATCACTCGCCAGCGGCGACCGGTGTACCAGCAGGCCGTGCGGCTTGTTAATGGCCACCAGGTCCTCAGTTTGGTACAGAATGGAAAGGGGAGAAGTAGCCAATAGAAAAGAAGTTGGGGGGAAAGGGAGGTAGAACTACCTTCCGGCCCTTCTTCCTCCCTCCATGAAAGTCAGCTTACAGGTCTTCCTGCGTACGCAGTAAATCATCCAGCGTTTCCCGACGGCGCACCAGCCGCGCCTGACCGTGGTCAATCAAAACTTCGGCCGGACGTACACGGGCGTTGTAGTTGGAGCTCATGGTAAAAGCATAGGCCCCGGCGTTCAGGAAAGCCAGCACGTCGCCCGGCCGTACTTCGGGCAGCGGGCGGTCGGTGGCAAAGGTGTCGGTTTCGCAGATATAGCCAACTACCGTGTAGGTTTTTGCTTCCCCTCCGGGGTTGGATACGTTCAGAATATGGTGGTAGGAGCCGTACATCATGGGCCGGACCAGGTGATTCAGGCCGGAATCAACGTGGATGAAGAAACGGGCCGGATCATTTTTTAGTACTGTGGCTGTTACTAAAAGGTACCCCGACTCGCTCACCAGAAACTTACCCGGTTCAAACCAAAGTTCGAGTTCGCGGCCGTAGCGGGCGCAAAAATCCTTGAATCCGGCGGTAATCTGCTGGCCGAGCGTGTGCATGTCCGTCAGGGAGTCTTCGGGATGGTAGGCAACTTTAAATCCTCCCCCCATGTCAATCACCTCCAAATCCGGAAAGTGCAGGGCGGCTTCCATAATAACGCCGGCGGCCTTCAGGAAAGGCTCCGCCTCTTTTATGTCAGAGCCCGTATGCTGGTGCAGGCCGATCACTTTTATCCCATATTTTTCAACAATGGCCAGTACGTTGTCCAGCAGCGCTACCGATATACCAAACTTGGAGTCGGTATGGGCGGTCATAATTTTTATGTTTCCACCGGCGGCTACGTTGGGTTTTAGGCGAATAAGGCAGGGCTTGCTGCTGCCGTAGGTTTGCCCGAACCATTCCAGCAACGGCAGGCTGTCAATATTGACCGTAGCCCCCGCTTCTACCGCGGTACGTACCTCCGGGTAGGGGACACCGCTGGGGGTAAAGGTAATCTGGGAACCCAGGTACCCTACGCATCGTCCCATTTCAAATTCGCCCGGCGAAACTACGTCGAGTTCAACCCCGAGTTCCCGCATCAGCCGCAGCACCGCCAGGTTGGTATTGGCCTTGCAGGCGTATTTTATTTTCATTTTCACCCCCGAAAACGCCTCCTGCAACTCCAGTACTTTGCGGCGAATGGTACCACCGTCGTATACATAAAGGGGTGAGCCATACTGCCGGCACAGCTCAACGGGATCGACTCCCTGAATAGAATACTGATTATCTGATAACTGCATTGATATATAAAGACAAAATTTGCTTGTACAAATTGGAAGGGGACCAGCCCCAAAAAAGGTCAATGAAAAAGTCAGCGTAAAGCAGAGCTTTACTAGTTCAGGTACTTGTCCAGGTAGGTGGCCATTTCCTGCTGCATGTGTCTGGCTTCTTCGCGCGCCTTGCCGGCAAAGTCGGTACCGCTGCCGGCGTACAGGATACTGCGTGAGGCATTTACCAGCAAACCGCAGTGGGAGTTCATGCCGTAGCGGGATACTTCTTCCAGACTTCCGCCCTGGGCGCCAACGCCCGGTACGAGCAGGAAATGGTCAGGTACCAGGGTGCGAATGTGCTGCAGGGCGCTGGCTTGGGTGGCACCTACTACGTACATCATCCGGTCGGGACCGGCCCAGGACTGGGAAGTGCGAAGTACCTGTTCGTAGAGTGCCCCCTCGGGAGTAGTGAGCCGTTGAAAATCAGCGCTGCCCGCGTTGGAGGTCAGCGCCAGCAAAATAACCCACTTGCCCGCTATGTCCAGAAAAGGTGTTACCGAATCCTGCCCCATGTAGGGAGCCACCGTTACCGAGTCAAAGTTCAGCCCCGAAGAGGCCGGGTCAAAGAAGGTACGGGCGTAGAGCCCCGACGTGTTTCCGATGTCGCCCCGCTTGGCATCGGCAATGCTGAAATGCGTATTAGGCATATACTCGAGCGTTTTCTGCAGGCTTTCCCAGCCGCGCGCGCCCATGGCCTCGTAAAAGGCTATATTGGGTTTATAGGCCACGCAGTAGTCGGCGGTAGCGTCAATAACCTGCCGGTTAAATTCAAAAACCGGGTCGGCCTCCTGCCGCAAGTGGGAAGGAATTTTGCGAATATCGGTATCCAGGCCCACACATAGGTAAGATTTTTTCTGCTGAATGGTCGAAAATAGCTCTTCGTAGGTCATAAGTAGTGAAATATTGCGCCGAAATTACAACCTCTACCAATAGATTCATAAATTTGCGCAGAGAATACCCGTACATCCGGCTTTTTAATTAATCACTAGGTACCCATGCAGATTCGAGAAACGTCAATAAAAGGATTGGTCGAAATATTTCCCCGAGTATTTGAAGACGAAAGAGGTGCGTTTTTTGAATCGTACAACGAAGAGGCGTTCCGTAAGGCCGGGCTCCCGGTTAACTTCGTACAGGACAACCAGTCATTTTCGGTAAAAGGGGTACTGCGGGGTTTGCATTTTCAGAATGCGCCCTTTGCCCAGGGCAAACTGGTGCGGGTTATTTCCGGACGCGTACTGGATATAGCCGTAGACATTCGTCCCGATTCACCTACTTTTGGACGCTATGAGCTGTTTGACCTGGATGGCAAAAAGAATAATCTGGCTTATATCCCCGAAGGTTTTGCCCACGGATTTGTGGCCCTGGAGAATACGGTCTTCAGCTATAAGTGTACTAATTTATACAACAAGGCGTCGGAGTCGGGGATTATATGGAATGACCCGGACCTGGCCATTGACTGGGGAATGAAGGAGCCACTGGTGTCGGAAAAAGACCTGGTACTACCGACGTTCCGGTCGTTGTTTTCGAAGGAAGTGATGTGAAAATTTATTAAAAATTTTTCATTAAAAAGGGCCGATCCTGTAATCCAGCTGATTACAGGATTTTTAGTTTTATATCTAATTCTGCTCCCTAAGTTGGCACGCTCATTGCCATATGAAAGTCAAATACAAAAAAGGTATATGACTTTTTCTTTTTTGAGCCGTAAACCGGATACCCTTCTCCGTCACGCAAAAACTCCCTCGTCTATTAAAGTAGATGTTCATGCTCATATTTTACCCGGATTGGATAACGGAGCCCTGCTGCTGGAAAACAGCGTCAGGATGGCCCGGGCCCTGGTCGAAGCCGGTATTACCCGGGTAGTGGCTACTCCTCATATTATGAAAGGGTACTACGAAAATTCCCTGCAGTGTATCCGGCAGGCGCGGTGGGACCTGGAAGCTGAGCTTAGAAACCGAATGATTCCGCTCACCATCGACCTGGCGGCCGAGTACTACGTAGGTCCGGAGTTGTACCAGCAGGTGAGGGCGGGTGAGCCGCTGCTTACTTTCGGCGTACGCGGCCAGAAGCCTTTCTTGCTGATGGAAACCGGACTGCTTGAAGAACCAGCCGAACTGGAAAAACTGGTCTATAGCCTCACTCAGCGCAATATTGTCCCGCTACTGGCCCACCCCGAAAGGTACCTGTACCTGCAAAAAAACTTTGAAAGGGCCATTGACCTGTTTCGGATGGGGGTACTTTTTCAGGTTGACTGGCAGACCTTCCATCCTCAGGGCGACCGGCAACTCCGGCAATTTGCTGAAAGACTGGTCGATTACCGGATGGTGTCGTTTGTAGGTACCAATCTGCAGGGCGAAGACCAGGTACCTTTGCTCTACGAAGCGGCTTGTCAGCCTTACTTTCGCCTCATGACCGAAATCGGGTTGCTTAACAACGAACTGAGGTAAGGTAGGTAGAAGTAAAGTACCTATTTATCAAACATTTCTTCCAGTACCTTTCGGCCCACTTTGCGGGCCGAGTTGGGATTTTGTCCCGTCACGAGCCGTTCGTCCACTTCAATGTACTGAACAAACGGAATCATGCTCTTCGTATAGTTAGCTCCGTTTTCCTGAAGTTTGTCTTCCAGGTAAAAGGGTACTTCGCTGACAAAACTTACCAGTTTCTCCTCAATATTGGAAAAGCCGGTCAGGTACTTGTCCTTGATTAAGGGCGTTCCATCCGAAAGCTTTACGTTCAGCAGTCCGCTTAGGCCGTGGCATACCGCCGACACCATACCGTAGTTTTCGTAAATTTGCCGGGTGATTTCCTGTAGCTCCTGATTGTCCGGGAAGTCCCACATGGTACCGTGCCCACCCGTAAAGTAAATGAGCCGGTATTCGGCGGGCTTAATATCGGAAGGTTTCAGGGTGTTTTCCAGTTTCTGCAT
Source organism: Telluribacter sp. (assembly GCF_035998675.1). Classification (NCBI taxonomy): domain Bacteria; kingdom Pseudomonadati; phylum Bacteroidota; class Cytophagia; order Cytophagales; family Spirosomataceae; genus Telluribacter; species Telluribacter sp. The sequence continues at coordinate 733,913 of NZ_DASYHI010000020.1, read as the reverse complement.
AAAGGCCGGATCTTCGTAGTACTTCCGGTTGGTTTCGTCCTTGAGGTCAAGGCTGCGCTCATCAATAGGTACCTTTCCACCCAGCGGACTTACCAGATCCATCTGAATCCGGTGCCGGGCTAGTTCATCGTAAAAGTGGGTTAATTCACTCAACCATAATCCTGTTTTGCCGGATTTGGTGGGGTAGGCATTGTGATTGGTACAGACGATAAGGGCTTTCATGGCGGCAACTGGTGGATTTGGTTTCTTCCGAAAAATAGGAAAAAACCGTTAACTCCGAAAACTTACCCCTCTTTCTCATTTCCAGATACCTTTTGGTCCGAAGGCACGCTAGTACTTACTTGTTTTTTTATCTGCGGCATATCGTTACCGACAAGCACCTCGGGCGCAATCATGACCCGGCTATCGGGGTCGGCATTCTCCAGGTTAAGTACCCCCCGCGGACATACCGCCGAACAGATACCGCAACCCACGCAGGAAGATCTGACCACGTCCTGACCCCGCTGCGCGTACCAGCGCACGTCAATCCCCATTTCACAGTAGGTAGAGCAGTTGCCGCAGGAAATACACTGCCCGCCGTTGGTCGTTATCCGGAACTTCGATTTGAAACGCTGAACTATGCCCAGGTAGGCCGCCAGCGGGCAGCCGTACCGGCACCACACCCGGTTGCCCATGAACGGATAAAACCCCACACCCACAATGCCCGAAAATAGTGCTCCGATCCAGAAGCCATACGCGCTGCGTACGCTGTAGGTACTGATGGGACCAATATTTCCCTGACCCGTAAAATAGGTATAAAGTACCAGGGCGGTCATAACCACCACAAATACCAGTACTCCATGTACCATGTACCGCTCCACCTGCCAGGCTTTCAACGACTTGTCGGAAAGCTGACGGTACGGGTCGCCCAGCGTTTCGGCCAGGCCTCCGCAGCCACATACCCACGAGCAGTACCAGCGTTTGCCGTAGAAGTAGGTGAGCAGAGGTACCCCAATCATAAATAAGGCAATGCCCCATACCAGCATGAATACGCCCAACCGGCCGCTACTAATGAGGGAGTCGAGGTGCCATTCGAAGAAAAAGTCATAGTCGAGCGGCCACATGTTTTTAAAATCGTAGTAGGGCAGGCTAAGGCTGACCAGAATCTCGGCAATGATAAAAGCAAAGGCCAACTGAAAAAACATGACCGACACGGTACGTACCTGCTGGTAGGGCGAATGCCGGTACTTGATCAGCATCCGGACACCCATGACCAGAATTGCCAGCGTATAAAGGGTACCGTACAAAAACCACTGGCTGGCCGGATTCCCACTCAACGCCCGGCTGAGCGGATCGACCAGGAGGGTCCAGTTAACAATGTACTGGGGGAAGAAATAAATAATAATGTAAAAGAGGATCAGAAAGGCCCCCACAATGATACCCACCCAACCCCTGGAGGTAGCCGACTGATGGTAAACATGGTCGTTTTTGATACCGGGTAATTTGCCAAGCCCCGCCAATATATATATCAAAGCCCCCACAATAGCCAAACCAATACTCAGCCAGAACAACAGGACATTGGCCTCGCGGATATACCCGTGCGAAGCCGCTTTGGTGAGTACAAAGGCATAGCTGTCATTAATGGCCTTACCCATTTGGTTTTGATTCTTAAACCCTTTGTTAACCTGCTCAATGGTATTGGCTAGGTCACGGTTAAAACCAATGGGAGTAGCATAGGTATAGTTCAGCATAGGAGCCAGGGAAGGCCGAAGCTGTTCATAATGATCCGGCTTCAGATTGTCTTTTAAGATCTGGTCCGTCAGGGTAAATTGCCCCATCGTCAGGGTGGCAATCCAGGCCAGGAAACCTATAATAAACATTCCAAGGCCTATTTTTTGGATGGTATTCATCTATATTTCTTGTCTACAGTAATAAAAATCTACTATTAAATTTGGGGGAGAGTAGGGTAGTAGCCCGGCATGAATCACTCAGGTAAACAACCGGCCCAGAAACGATTTCCGGACTTCCTGCTTTCTGACTGGTTCGGAATGCGTACTGTTGTAGGATTGTACGATGGCGTCTTCGTGTCGTTGGAAGAATTCCGGGTCAAAGTGTACTTCTTTCAAATGTTCCAGTACGTACCGGATACTTCTTTCATTTTTGATCCACCGATCACACACTTCGTGTCGTAACCGCAACCCCAGGGCATTAAAACCGATAACTGCTCCCGTTTCTTTCAGGTAGTTAATACGTAACGCGGTTTGGCCGTTAGAATGTTCCCAGTAAAAAGTGTCCGTATCTTCCTCCAGGGGAACCGTAATCTGCCCGTAGGTTTGGTATTCAATGTCAATAAACTTGGCCGAGTTAAAGAACACCCCGGGCGTGTAGGGAGTACGGTCGCCACAGATGGTCCGGGCGACGGTTTCGCCCATAATACGGCCGGTATACCATATTTGCTCAATGGCTTTCCGGCCCGCGGGGGGCTGCCGGTGCTGCGCACAATCGCCTATGGCATACACGTCGGGCAGGCTAGTCTCCAGAAATTCATTAATCAGAATACCTTTATCGGTTTCCACCGATGTCTCCTGCAGCAGCTCAATAAACGGATGAACCCCCACCCCCAGGCCCACGAACTCGCAATTAATTTGTTCTCCGCCTTTAGTCAGGATACTACCTACGCGTTTTCCGGTACCGTCGGGTTTAATTTCGGCCAGTTCGGTATTGAGCCGTAGGTCCACCCCGTGGGTGCGTATATGATTGGTGACCAAAGCCGATTCTTCGGCCGGTAGTACACTGCCCCAGTAGCCATCATCCCGTACCAGCAGCGTTACCTGAATATCCCGGCTCAGTAACATTTCGGCCAGCTCTACTCCAATTAAGCCTCCCCCTACGATAACCCCCCGCCGGATACCCGCCGTGGTAGAGCTTTCCAGTTTTTCCAGGTCCTGGTAGCTGTATAGTCCCTGAACCCCATCCAGGTCCTGTCCCGACCAGTCAAACTTATTCGGTTCAGAACCCACCGCCAGGATTAGTACATCATACCCAACAGATTCTTCTCCTTCCAGCAACAGTGTTTTTTGCTCAAAATCAATTTGTTTAACCCAGGCTTTTTTCAGCTCAATGCGGTTTTTCGGCCAGAAATAGTCTTCGTAAGGCTTGGTATGCTCGTACTTCATGTGGCCCATATAAATGTACATCAGGGCCGTACGGGAGAAAAAATGCTCTGTTTCTCCGGAAATAACCGTTATGCGGTGATCACTGAGCATACGGATATGCCGGGCCGCCGTAATACCACTGATACCATTGCCAAGAATAACAATATGTTTCATAGGGAGGAAATTCAACTTTTTGACTGGTTAGCTACCGGGCTTACCAGCTCTTAAAGCTATAAATTTGGTGAAGCTGCATGGGGTAACATACGTTCAAAGTACTACTTTTAGATTACAGTAACAGCATTTGACGAATTAACAAAGATGAACAAGAGAATCAATTATGCTTCGGGCGCTCCCTGGGAATCTATTGTAGGCTATTCGAGGGCCGTTCGGGTTGGCAATGTGGTGGAAATAACGGGTACCGTAGCTTCCCGCGACGGGAATGTAGTAGGCCCGGACAGCATGTACGAACAAGCCCGTTATGCCCTGGAAAAAATAGGGGGAGTACTGTCGGAAGCGGGAGGTACTTTTTCCGACGTAGTCAGGACCCGCATGTTTGTAACGGATATTAGCCGGTGGGAAGAGGTAGCCAGGGCGCACAGTGAAGTGTTTGGGACAATACGCCCCTGCACTACCCTGGTTGAGGTATCAGCCCTGATCGCTCCGGAGTACCTGATCGAGATTGAGGCTACCGCCTACCTTTCCCACTCAGATTAGGTGATTTTTGTAGGCAAAGGCCACGGCCGCCGCGGTGTTTTTTGTCCCGGTTTTTTCCAGAATCCGCAGCCGGTGCCCTTCAACAGTTCGTGAACTGATAAATAGTTTTTCGCTGATTTCGGTAGTTGACAGGCCGTCGCACAGCAGCTGAAGTACCTCCTGCTCCCGATTGGACAACCCCACGTTGCTGGCACTGTTGAAGAACGGCTGCTTGGTAGGCAGGCGGTTGACCATTTTGCGGTGCATAGCCCGCGACACAAAGTCACTGTAGTAAAAGCCTTCGTCCGCAACCCGGCGTATCGCCTTCTCCACCTCATCCGGCGATGTGTCCTTTAACAGGTACCCCTGTACTCCTTTTTCGAGCATATGAATAACAAAGCGGTCCTCGTCGTACATGGAAACTACTATCACTTTTATTTCAGGGTACTGTTCAAACAGGATTTCGGTGGCCTGCATACCATCCATTACCGGCATCTGCAGGTCCATCAAAACTATATCGGGAATATGGCCGGGCAACTTGTCGAGTAGTTCCTGTCCGTTGGATGCCTCCAGTACAAACTCAAAATCAGACACGGCATTCAACATGGAAATGAAACCTTTCCGGAACAACTCATGATCGTCAGCAATTGCTAATTTCAACATAGTGGTATTCTTATTTTCTTATTGGTAAGGGAAGAAATATACTATCTGTCGGTGGTGTGGATGCAGCTGCGTCAGGCCGTTTTTCTAAACGGATGCAGTGGTTCGGTTTTATTCTGCTTTTCGGGTTCCAGGGGTACCTGCACTTTAATCCGGCAACCGTTGGTAGCCGGGGTAAGGTAGGCAACATTACCATGTACAACGCTCAACCTACTGTCGATACTGTGCAAACCCAATCCGGCTTTTTTGCTTTCTTTCATGGCCTTGGCATCGAAACCTTTGCCGTTGTCGGTTACCTGCAACTCTATTTTGCCCATTTCCAACTGCAACTCCACTACTATCTGGTCTCCGCTTGAGTGCTTCAGGGCATTGTTAACCAACTCCTGCATAATCCGGTAAAGGGTTAGTTCTACCTTCTGCGACTGCCGGGGAATAGTCTCAAAATTACAGTTAAACTGGATAGAAGTCGAATGATTTGAATCCAGTTTCTGCACAAATTCATCAATCGCCGTCGGCAACCCAAACTGTTTCAGAGTAGTAGGTACCAGTTCGCGCGTGATCCGGCGAACATGGAGTATTGTTTCTTCCAGCAAAGATTGTACCTTATTTGCAGTATACTCCGTTTGAGGCTCATCTTTATTGATAATCTTCGTTAACTGGTTTAGGCTCAGCTTGGTAAGTGATAGCATGGTACCTATGTCATCGTGCAGATCCTGGGCAATCCGCTTCCTTTCCGACTCTTCCGAGTCGAGGGCGGTCTCCAGTAACTTCAACTGGTACTCCTTCTCAATCTCCCGCAGGTTTTTTTCCTGGGCGAGTTGCCGCTTCTGGTATAACACTACGAAGGTAATAACAAACACTGCCATCATCAGCATCGCTAACATGGCAATCAGGATGGCCCAGCGAATTTGACTAGGATCTATCATATTGGCGGGGTGAGTAATAGGTAATGCCTAGTCCAATCAGCACCATACTAATGATTTCGAATACATAGGGTACTTGATATAGGATTCCAATATCAAACTGATTTTCCCATTTTACCACATAATGTAAGAGGGGTGCTATAAATACATAAGTCGAATAAAATAAAAGCAGACCCCCACAAATCCAAAAGAAAGGAAAAGTCAAAAGGTTGGTTATTCGCAAGGATTGAATGGCATCAAAGTAAAAGGCCAGCAACCAGAAAATCATCAGTACGCTCTCTACCGTGGAAGAGTACCGTACCAGCAAATGATTATAAGTATCGGATAAGTCAGGGTTGACACTTAGGATATCCCAAATAGAAAATACAAGAAAAACGGCCATTGTGCTAATTATCAACCGTTTGTAAACAACGGACTCAAAGTAGTAGTATAACATTCCGCCTAATAAAATGTACCTGATAGGAATGTGAATGTTGTAGAAAATAAGATTATTGAGGTTATTAAGTACATACTGTAACATTACAGTATCAATGACAAGTTTGATCAAAAGATAGATAAATAAAAATCGGATAGCTTTATCTATAAATGCTCTCCTGAACCATATTATAACAATAGGTACTATGGTAATAAATACCGCGAGACTGGAAACAGGGTTTTTTATAAAAAATTGTATATATTCATTCATCGGGCTTATAAGGCTTCAGCAGATAGATGTACTAATAATTAAGCACGGAGGGAAACCAGCATTTAGTGCAAAAGCAAAAACCTGACCTTTTTCTACGGCAAGTATACAAATTTTAATCGTTACTAATGAATACTCCTGTATTTGCTTTCACGGTACCTCTGGTTTACTCTTCTGTTAGTTGTCCTGAGTCCCTGCTAGTAAGAATGTTTACCTTCCGAAGGGAAGGAAAGCATTAGGGAAAGAAATATCTCAACACGTAAAATTACGTAGTTGGTACGTTGAAATACCTGATTTTAAAAACAGGGGAAAATCACATAAGAAACAACTATTGATTACCACTATCTTTGATTCGAGAAAAGACCTGACCTACAGGCTCAGGGAAGGTAACCAGGTTGTGTAGCAGATCCGAGGCGGCGTACCCCCCTCGGCTTTTTTTTACGGTTTTTCTTTTTTCAATTAGGAGTAAATTAATTTCTTTACAATGATTTAATAATATTTATATATCTGCAATTCCGACGAGCAGCTATATTTGTCACGAAGGCAAACGATTATCAGCCTGGGTTATTTTCGAAATTATTTTTTCAAAAACTTGCCATTTTTAAAAGTTGGCACTCCCTTTGCTAGTCAATAGTCAAATGGCCATTTTTCTAGTAATAGTGAGTACCAGTACTTTTAAACCTACTAAAAATTTCAGTATTTTAATTCTCTTAACTATCTATTAATCCACTGTAACAAAGCGTATTATGAGAAAATTACTTTTCACTCTACTTATTTTGGCAGGTTCTCTATGGGCTTGTGAAAAAGAAACCAATGAGAACGTCTCTCCCTTAGACGATCAAAAAGCAGCCAACTCAGCCAGGGGAAATGTTCTATCGGCAGCCGAAAAAACCGTAGCTGACGCTATGGGGTCCCTTATCTCTCTGGAGCAGTTCAATACTATGACTGAAGCTTATCAGAAAAAAGTTTCTCCCAAAGAGACCCGCGCGGTAGCGTATGGTGCTACGGTAGTAGATGCTCTTCTTTCCCAGAAAGGCTGCGTGGGTATTCGTTGTTACCTGGCTAAAGATGCCCTTGGTAGAACCACTGTAGTGTTGATTGGAGTTGACAAAAACGGCAATGATATCAAATCCAGCTCAGTAGGTCGTACAACCTCTGACACTTATGCCGCCGGTGATGGTCCACTTTGTCCACGTGAGTGTACTGGGAAATAGTAGTCGGCTTGAAGAAAACAAGAGAAAGCCCTGTACCAATTCTGGTGCAGGGCTTTCTCTTGTTTTATCCCTAATTGGATTATAAAGGAAGTACCCGTTGCCGTACGGCTTCGTACAGAATAACCGAAGTGGCCACCGATACATTCAGCGATTCAACCTGTCCCTGTAGCGGAATCCGAACGCGTTGATTGCAGGCCCGGAGCAGCTCCGGAGAAATACCATCCTCTTCTGACCCCATAATAATGACCGTCGGGGTTGAAAAATCAACTTCATACAGCGTAGCAGTAGCCTTTTCGGTACAGGCTACCACCTGTAGGCCACTTTCACTGAGGTACCTCAAGGTTTCCACCAGATTCGGCTCCCGACTAATCGGAAGGTAGTTTAAGGCACCGGATGAGGTTTTCATGGCGTCGGCATTGATCTGAGCGCCTCCCTTCTGAGGTACTACAATGGCCTGTACGCCGGCGCACTCGGCGGTACGGCAGATGGCTCCAAAATTCCGTACATCAGTTACGCGGTCTAGCATGAGCAACAGGGGCGTTTTTCCCTCTTCGTATACCTGCGTAAGTACATTATGCAGGGGTACGTACCGAATCGGGGAAACAAAACAAACCACCCCCTGGTGGTTTTTGCGGGTCACGCGGTTCAGTTTTTCGACCGGTACCCGCTGGTAGGGAATCTGTAGCTCCTGGGCCAGTTTCACTATTTCACCCATACCTAGTTCGCGCTGAATCAGCAACCGCTCAATTTCTTTGCCCGAGCGGAGCGTTTCCATGACCGACTGCGTCCCAAATACCATGTCTGCCTGCGGGGGGCGGGCTGGTTTTCTTATCGGATAGCTCCGTTTCTCCATGCTTCTACGATGGGATACCAAATGGGCTGGTACTCTACATAGCGTACCAGTTCATAGTGGTCATCCACGAATTGATTTGTTCGACGATTAAAAGTAAAATTAACATTGCTGGCGTTAGCACGCTGGTCATAGGACCATACTTCCTTATCCTTGCTGCGCTGCACCTTATCGGGCGGACCCAGTATGATATAGATCATACCTTTGTCGGTTTTCCAGCCCTCTTTATAACTGGTAAATAGCCGGTTGGCTTCTTCAACCCGGTTGTAGTAATTTTTTATTACCTGACGGGCCAGGTCAGGATTGCCGTTCATGAGGGAAAGCCAGTACTTGTCCAGGGCTTTTTTGTGGTTCTGCGCCGACTGTAGCTCGTTTATTTCCTGGTTGGTACTCATATACAGCAAGGGCTCCACCAGGTCTTCCGGATTGGTCATTTTGGGGTAGCGCTCATTTGTTACCAGCAGGCCCAGACCTTCGGTTCGGGTGGTATCGGCCAGCATATAATACAGGCCTTCATTTTCGAAAGTAAGTGATTGTCCGGTATTGATGGTAAAAATACTGTCAACCTGTAGGGTTTTGGCCACGGAGCGGGGTACCGTATTCATGGGTGAGCCCGCCGGGTCAAAAGGATGGCTGTAATAGTAAACATACAGGCGTTCGGACTCGTTTCTTAAATTCTTTACCTGAAAGGGTTCTCCCTGATTAACGTAGTGGCGCTGCACCGGTACCTCCCCGTTGGCGTTGAATATACCGTAGCGGTCGCTGGCGCGTTGTTCCCGGAACCGGATCGGCAAATCATTCAATACCTTCTTTAGGGTACCTGTCTGGCTTATTTCGCTGAGGAGTACGCCATAGTCCTTGTTTGGTTTCTTGATGTCAAACTGAATGACTACCTGGTCACCGGACTGCGAAAGATTGCTGCTGTTGAGAGGTACATTACCGTAGCCAAGGCGGTCGCGGGTACCGTAGTCGGAATAGATGACGTAATTTAACGTATACAAGCCACCAAATTCGGACGCCGCTACGGGCGATTTTCCTTTCAGGGCATCGACATACAGGTAAACCCGCATGGTGGAGGTGTCCTTCTCCAGAAATTTGCTCCGAACCCCAATCAGCGACAGTTCATTGTCGGAGGGAAGGGGGGTAGCAACAGAGCCGCTGCGGGATTCGGGTACACGGGCTGTTTGGCGGGAAGAGGAACAACCCGCGAATAGTACCGAAGCGATCAGGAAACTGCTTACTAAATAATGTGTTTTCATGCTATGGGTCCTTCTTTTATCAAATAACGAACGAAGCGACCGATTTACCCAAAAATTGGGGAATAAAATAACGACCAGCCTTTGTTTAGGTTGGTTTCTGCTTCGTAAAGGTAGTTATTCCGGCCGGAATACAAGTAAGTCAGGCATCGGCCGGTCCACCGGTACCTTCTTTCTTGCTGGCCCGGTTAGCCTGTTTGATCTGTTCTCCAATGGCATCCCACTGTTCGTCAGTTACTTCGTGCAGGAAATTAAACTGTCCACCCGAAAGTACTTCACCTCCGTCAATGGTGATGACTTCGCCAGTAACGTAAGCCGAAAAGTCGGACATGAGGTAGGCGGCCAGGTTGGCCAGTTCCTGGTGGTCGCCGACCCGCTTTAGGGGAATCCGGTTTTCAAAAGAGAATTTTTCGGCCAGTTCAGCCGGGAAAAGACGGTCCCAGGCGCCCTTGGTCGGGAAGGGACCGGGTGCAATGGCGTTGAGGCGGATGCCGTACTTGCCCCATTCGTACGCTAGGGACCTGGTCATAGTCAGCACGCCCGCTTTGGCCATGGCCGAAGGTACTACCCAGCCCGAGCCGGTCCAGGCGTAAGTCGTGGAGATATTGAGCAAAGTACCTTTAATATTTTTCTCGATCCAGTACTTACCAATGGCCAGGGTAAAGTAGTAAGTACCCCTAAGTACTATGTCCACCACCACATCCATAGCCTTGTAGGAAAGCCGTTCGGTGGGGCTGATAAAGTTGCCGGCCGAATTGTTGACCAGCCCGTCTACCTGCCCGAACCGTTCGATGGCCTTTTCAATTACCTGCTCAATCTGCTGCGGATTCCGGACGTCACATTCAACCGGAAGTACTTTTCCCTGGGTAGCGGTTTCGAGTTCGCGGGCGGCTTCTTCCAGTACCTGCATCCGGCGACTACAGATAACAACGTTGGCACCCAATTCCAGAAAATAGCGAGCCATGGACTTGCCTAAGCCGGTACCACCGCCGGTTACGATAATTGTTTTGCCTTCTAAAGCTCCCTCGCGGAGCATACCCTGGGTATGATTCATAGTGCAGTAAAGATTGGTATTGGGTTAAAAAAATCGGGTAGTAAGTTAGCAAAGGCTGGCTTACTACCCATTTATTAAAGATAGGTTAAGAAAATGAAAATTCAGGGAAATTCGGGCAGACGTTTCTCCAGTTTCGCCTGAAAAGCTTCCTTCAGGTCTTTGGAGAGCAGCATGGCCGCGTTCCAGGTTGCTATGTATTCCAGCCCATCGGCTACGCTATGGTCGCGGGAGTGGTTGAGTATGTGCTTGGTACCCCGGATCGATACCGGCGACTTAGCGGCAATGGTACGGGCTACTTCCATGACACCTTCTATCAGACCAGCCTGATCGCTGAATGTGCGATTGACCAGCCCGGTTCGCTCGGCCTCAGGGCCGTACATCGGTCGGCCCGTGTAGGCCAGTTCCCGAACCATACCCTGCGGAATGAGCTTAGGCAGGCGTTGCAGCGTACCCAGGTCCGCCACCATACCCATGTCTATTTCTTTGATGGTAAAGTAGGCGTCTTCGGTGGAATAGCGCATGTCGCAGGCAGAAACAATATCAAGGCCGGCCCCGATGCAGCCACCGTGTACGGCGGCCAGGACGGGTTTGCTGCATTGCTCAATGGCGTTAATAGGCGCCTGAAGGGCCAGTACCTGCCGACGTATTTTTTCGCGGGTGCGGCCTTCACATTTCTCCCGTAAAGTACCCAGGCTCATTAACAGTTCCAGGTCTATACCGGCGCAGAAATGCTTACCCTCACCGCTAAGTACCACCACCCGGATATCATCTCTTTCGTCGAGTTCTTCAAACAGAGACTGCAGTTCGTTCCAGGCTACCTGATTAAGCGCATTGGCTTTTTCGGGACGGTTAAAGCTAACCTGAGCTACCTGAGACTGAACCGTGATACGGAGCGTATCGTACTTCATACGGACAAAAAAATTGATAAAGTATTATTAGTATGCAAGCATACGGCCACAAATATAAATTTAATCCCGGAAAATACTTGTAATAAAGTGGGAAAAAATTTTCTTAAAGTAAGAGGAGGGTGGTACTTTCAGGTAGGGGTGCTTACTTTATACCCATTGTCAACGACTCATTCTTTTTGAACTACTATGCATCCTGAAACCCTGGCGCTTCGCAGTACCCATTTCGCCGATGCCAACGCGGCTGCTGTTGTTTCCCCTCTATATTTATCAACCACTTTTGAGCGGGATGCCAACTATGAACTACCACATGGCTACCTGTATACCCGGGCCGGTAATCCCAACCGCCACCAGCTGGAGTCGGCGCTGGCGGCCCTGGAAGGAGGAGCGGTAGCCACGGCCTTTGCCTCCGGACAGGCTGCTACGATGGCCCTTTTTCAGGGACTCCAGCCCGGCGACCACGTTATTGTACCGGATGATGCCTACTACGGTACCCCTCTGCTTTTGCAGGATATATTCTCGGGCTGGGGTATTACTTTTACCAAAGTTGACACCACTCAGCCGTTGGCGGTTGAGGAGGCTTTCCGCCCGGAAACCAAGCTGCTCTGTCTGGAAACGCCTTCAAACCCGCTGCTGAAGGTAACTGACATCGCCGCTATGGTCAGGCTGGCCCGTAGTCGGGGCGCTATTACGGTATGTGACAATACCTGGGGTACCCCCATTCTGCAAAAGCCACTGGACCTGGGCTGTGACATAGTCATGCACTCTACCACCAAGTACCTGGGCGGCCACAGCGATGTACTGGGCGGCGCGCTGGTGTTCAGGGAAGATACTCCCGTGGCGCAGCGCATCCGGCAAATTCAAACGCTGGGGGGAGCGGTACCTTCCCCTTTTGATTGCTGGCTTATTTCCCGCGGCCTAAAAACCCTGGCGGTACGGGTACGCCAGCAGTCGGCCCACGCACAGCGGGTAGCGGAGTTTCTGAGTGGTCATCCGGCGGTGGAGCAGGTACACTATCCGGGGCTGGAAAGCCATGCGGGTTTTGCGGTGGCCCGGCAACAAATGATCCTGCCGGGGGCCATGCTGTCGGTGCAGGTAAAGGGTGGGGCAGTAGAAGCCTTACGGTTTATCAACAAGCTGGGCCTGATTATCAGAGCTACCAGCCTGGGGGGTGTTGAGAGCCTGATTGAACACCGGGCCTCGGTAGAAGGCCCCGCCAGTACCACGCCCGCTAACCTCCTGCGTTTATCGGTAGGCCTTGAGCATCCCGACGACCTGATTGAGGACCTCCGGCAGGCACTGGACGTTGTTTAGGTCAGGTTTTTACCCGAAAATCCCGCACCAACTCCTCCGAAAGGGCCCAGAGTTTTTTAGCCAGAAAGCTGCTTTGGGCTTCGGTATTTGGTTTTTTTATCTTTAAATCACTGAAGTACTTACCGGTAATGCCCTCCACTTTGGGCGAGCTGGCCAGGAACAGGGTAGTCCGGGCACCTTCTTCCGGCGAAATAAAAAAAGGACGGGCCAGCCACATGGCCAATTTATAAAGCCCTGAAACCTCGCCCGCGAAATTAGTCGCTACGCCACCCGGATGAAGCGCATTGGAACTAATACCCGTTGGAAGGAGGCGCTCCGCCAGTTCGTTGGAAAACAGGATGTTGGCCAGTTTGGAGTTAGCGTAGGTTCTGAAGCCGCTGTACTTATCGGGTTTTACCAACTGGTCAATCTGAAACCGGGCCGCCCGGTGGGCTTCGGAAGACAAATGGATAATACGCGGCCTGGTACCCGCTTTGATGAGGTCGAGCAGTTCGGTGGTTAATAAGAAGTGCGCTACATGATTGACGGCAAAGGTCTTTTCAAGGCCATCCGGACTAAACTCCTCGTGGTCCAGAATCAAACCTGCGTTGTTGATGTGAACATCAATTTTCTGAAATTTTTCCCTGATTGTTTTTACAGCTTCGCGCACCGAAGCCAGACTTGACAAATCACATTCAATAAACCAGGTACTGACCCGGCTGCCAATTTCCCGCTGGAGTTCGGCGGTTTTGTCAGCGTTTCGGGCCACCAGAATCAGGTCAAATTGTTTGTTGGCAAGTTTCAGGGCCGTGATGCGGCCAATGCCCGAGGTGGGGCCGGTGATGAGGGCGGTGCGTTGGGTTGTCATATTTTAGCGGGATACTTTATAGTAGTAACCCAGAGCAGGAGCCGGTGTTTTGTTTAATCTTGATGAAACAGAATGACGAAGTTTGGTAGCCGAAGAAATAAACCGGATAATTATCACACACGTAAAAACGTTAAGTACAGAATAAGAGATTAAGAGGAAAAAAAACTGAATTTCTAATGGGTGAACTGTTACTTTCTGTACCTTTATTTAGAAGTAACTATACCACACTATTAAATGGAAGATGTAAAAGAGGTAATGAATGAGTTGGCCGGTTATGGCAACGATTCCAATAAAAAAGTATTTATGAGTCAGGGCGCCCGGGAGCCGCTTTTTGGCGTGCGGGTAGGTGACGTGAAAAAATTAGCCAAGCGCTACGCCCAAAATCATGCGTTGGCGGTAGATCTTTACCGCACTGGCAATTCCGATGCCATGTACCTGGCGGGTATGCTGGCCGATCCGCAACAAATGACCCCCGAGCTTCTTAATGAATGGGTAGAAAAGGCTCACTGGTACCTGCTGAGTGAATATGCCGTGGCGGGTGTTGCCGCCGAAAGTCCCTACGGATTAGAAATGGCCCGTAAATGGATTGATAACGACCAGGAAATGATCGCCAATGCAGGTTGGGCTACCTGGGCACAAATGGTGGCCTTCCTGCCAAACGAATCCCTGGATCAACCGGAACTGGAACAACTGCTCGAACGGGTACGGACCACCATTCATGAAGTACCTAACCGGGTACGTTACAGTATGAATAATTTTCTGATTGCCGTGGGTGGCCTTTACAGTCCGCTGAGCGAAAAAGCTTTGGGGGTAGCCAATGAAATCGGTAAAGTACAGGTCGAATTGGGTGGCACAGCCTGTAGGGTACCCTACGCGCCGGTCTATATTGAGAAAATCTGGAAAGCCGGAAAAGAGGCGGTAAAAAGCAAAGCATTCCTGCTCCGGTAACAGCGGTACCGAGGCGGTCGGCCTACTGTTGGGCCAGCAGGTACAGGACCGCCATCCTTACAGCTACTCCGTTTTCCACCTGATTAAGAATGATGGAATGCCGCGAATCGGCCGCATCGGACGATAGCTCCACGCCCCGGTTAATGGGGCCGGGGTGCATCAGTACAATTTCACGGTTTACTTCGTCGAGCATTTCCCGGTTTATCCCAAAGTACAGCGAGTACTCGCGCAGCGACGGGAAGTACTTAATCTGTTGACGCTCGAGCTGTATTCGCAGTACGTTTGCCACGTCACACCACTGCAGGGCCTGCCGTACATCGTGGCTTACCTTTACGCCCAGGTCGCCAATGTACTTGGGGATAAGGGTAGTAGGGCCACAAACCATAACCTCGGCCCCGAGTTTCTGCAGACAGAATATATTGGATAAAGCCACGCGGGAGTGAAGAATATCACCAATTATAGCGATTTTCCGACCGGTCAGATCGCCCAGTTTTTCCCGCATGGAAAAGGCGTCGAGCAGGGCCTGGGTAGGGTGCTCGTGGGTACCGTCGCCGGCATTGACTACATTGGCCGGTATCCGGCTCGACAGGTAGTGCGGAGCCCCCGGACTACTGTGCCGCATCACAATCATGTCCACCTTCATGGCCAGAATATTGTTGACCGTATCCAGCAGGGTTTCTCCTTTTTTGACCGAACTACCCGAGGCCGAAAAATTAATTACATCGGCCGAAAGCCGCTTTTCGGCCAGCTCAAAGGACAGACGCGTACGGGTGGAGTTTTCAAAAAAAACGTTGGCAATGGTAATGTCACGCAGGGAAGGTACTTTCTTGATGGGCCGGTTAATGACTTCCTTGAACTGGGTAGCGGTATCTAATATCGTATGAATGTCATTCTCAGTCAGGTTTTTAATGCCAAGGAGGTGCCGAACCGAAAGTTTTGTCATTGCTATTTCAGGAGAAAGTTTTGCAAAGATAAGCACTACCGGCGCAAAGAGAAAACACAATTTTTAAAGCACCGCCTATTCAGGACGACCAAGTAGTAAGCGCCGTCACTATTTCAGTGCCTTCCTGGCTCTGTAGGCGGTGCATCAGCTGGTGGTCCGACAGCGGCTGACAAAGTGAATGGACAGTTTCGCCCCGCATGCACTCGGCTTTAAACGTAATATCCAGCGACTGGCACTGATGGGTACTTATAAAATCGGCGGGCAGGGGTTCCAGCAGCCACTGAAAGTACACGCTGTTGTTTACGTGCTGGTTCTGGTCAATCTCGTTGTGCCGGGCGGTCACCTGGGTCTGGTATTGCCAGGATTCGGGCAGGGGCGGGTACTTCTGGTTGGCCCGTGGGAAATGCGGAAAGTTATGGTAGGGTTCAAAGTACTGTTTTAATTCCGGAGAAGGCGACGTGAGTTTACGTTTAACCAGGTCAAACAGGAGCCAGGTCGAGGAGGCCGTTACCAGCAGGGTCTGCTCGCTGTCGTACATGCGGTAGTCGCGGTATACAAACACCCGTTCTTCGCCGGAAGGGTGGGTCGTAACGGTCACTTCTTCGGGGAGCCGGGGCCAGCGGTGGATGTCGAGCCGCATGCGGTGCAAGACCCACGTGAGCCCCTGTTCCAGTAGCTGAGGTACTCCGGCCCCCAGTTCAATGGCGTGGCGGTTGGCGGCGTCCTGTAGGTAATTGGCCAGCGAAGTCAGCCACAAGTTGCCGTTGGTATCAGCTTCGTAGTTTCGGATGCGGTAGGTTTCGGAGTGGATCATCAGGCCCAGGAATTTGGGCGCAAAGGTAGTGTATTTTTAGATTTTGCTAAATTCAGATCACTTGTAACCGCACCCCCTTTTATGTATGGGTCTAAAATGGCCGGAAATAAGGTCGGCTTGTTAGGGGCGAAAATGCCCAGGGAACAGAGGACAGGATAATCAAAAGTCCGGCTGTAAACCAAAGTGCCATTGTCTTAAACTTTTCAATATCGGTCTGTCTGCGTTTTGCTTTTGCTGAACCGATTGTAATAAAGACGATTGCAGTTATCATCATGGAACTGTGTTCCATTCCGAAAAAACGGATTTCTCTTTGATAAATAGCGTCTTTGAAGTTGTGAAGAAAGTACTCAATAATTGGGCTAATGAAGTAAAGACAAAGTCCGATAATAAGTTGAACGTGTGCTATGGTGGCAGTCCAATGCCTGATGGAATTGTCAAACCTTGTAAACTCTTTTTTGGAAAACCAACCCTTGTAAGCACGAAAAATGGCATAAAGTAAACTTGCTAAAACAAGCCAACGAACGAAAGAATGTAAGGCTAATAGGGTTGAATACATTTTTTATCGGGATCATTTTTTGCTTTCTAATCAAGCTCCAAACCGAAGGAACTCCAAAGCTCAATTTCGATGCTAAGGTAAAGTTAAAAACATACTAATCGGTATGTTTTTAAAGAAAAAATTATTTCAAACTGTTCAGGTAGCTTTTAAGCTCCTTTAAAAAAGGTATATAAACTATTTTGCTGTTCTCCAATTTTCCGAAATTTCGTATACCCCAATAACCCGACATGATAAACATCGTTACCTGTTCTGCGTTTACGTCTTTGCGTATGAATCCATTTTCCTGACCATTTTCAATGGTAGCGACCATTGTTTTTGTCCACTGCTGGGTAAGTTCGTCCAATACTTTGCTGAATTCAACATTCCAGGGTGTCATTTCCTGCGTAAAATTGGCGACTGGGCAGCCGTATTCTACTTTCAGTAACTCATTTTCCAAGAGAAGATGATGCATCAGGTTGTAAATTGCATCTAATGGATCCAGTTCTTTTTGTAGAGGTTCAATAAAGCTACTGGTAAGGGTTGGTTTCAAAATGTCATTGATAATGGCGAGTCCCATTTCATCTTTTGTTTTGAAATGATAGTAAAACGCCCCTTTTGTTACCTGCGTGGTAGCAATAATGTGGTCAATGCTCGTGGTCTGATAACCATTAACGTAGATGAGCTCAAACGCTTTTTCCAGGATCATTAGCCGGGTTGCCTCTGCCTTTTTCATAAAAGATACTGGTTAGTACTTTTGCAAAGGAACAAAAAAAGGTTAGGTTTCTACCTGTTTCCGACGGTCTGTTTGTTGCCTTGGTACGATGTCGTCCGTTTTCAGTAAGAACGTTTAGCCGTATCGCACCTAGCGGTTGTTATTGTATAGAAGGCTATTTAGCCACAGAAACAAAAGTTTGCACCTGGGCGTTGTTCTGGTCCTGAGCCTCCGGCCCATACATGTCAAAGTCAGCCATGTAACTCCTCTCCGTTGTAGTCCGCCAGATGTATTCCCAGGTAGCAAGAACACAATAAGGAAGTTTGCCCTCCGAGGTGTAACGATTGTAAATTCCTGCTGGGATAGTAATCAGTATTAAACCCTCCGGGACTACCTTTTCGCTTTCAACTCTATAGCCAAGAAGGGTTGTGTAGGCACCTGTATGGTCACTTTCGTAATCTGTGTAGACGCAGTAAAGGTCGTCGCTTGTTCTGCTTGGAACTTTACTAGCGATATCTTCTGAAAAGAACCGCAGCCATAAACTGCTAATGTCTGCCCCTGATTGCCCGTTCTGATTTATTGTCCTCACGGAAATACCTACGATATAAATAGGGTCCAAAGGAATTAGTTGTGTTGTCATGGGATTCTCGAATTGGTGAGTGTTTATACAGGCTGTTCTTAAAAGTGTACAACTATGAAATATAGAAAAGATTTAGGGACGCCGTCGGGTATTTGGAATGATGGATTTGGGTACGCGCCAGAAGCGCCAACCCGGCAGGAATAGCCCCATATACCAGACTAATCCAGCTTAACCGGCAGCTCGTACTGCCTACTCCCGTCTTTGGCGCTGGCCTCAAAAAGAATCAGCATAAGGGTGGAGTTAGGTTGTTGTTTCTGCACCTCTACCGTAAAATCAAAAGTACCCCAGGCGGGCGCACCGGCATCGGTCATTTCGTGACCCGTTTTTAGTTCGTGGTGCCCATCCTCCACTACCCAGCTGAAAGCCGCTTCGAAAACCCGGGCTTTGCCCTGAACCCGGTAAGTATTGTTTCCCAGTGCCCGGACCGTCACTTCCTTGAACCTTTCGTTGGAGGAGTCGGCCGGAGGTACCTTTTCCGGAGGAGGGTCTTGCTGTACCAGGGCTGAATCCTCAGTAGCGGTTGTATTGTCGTTATTTTGAGTACAGGCCAGCAGTGCCAGTGCGAGCAGGAAGCAAAGTAGTTTCATGCTTTTTTGAATTGGACTTACAGAAAAGCCCCGCACCGGCGGGGCTTTTCTGGGGAACAGGAAGTTTATTTATTTTCGAATGGTCAGTTCCTTGATAATGTGGTCAGCGCCGCCTAGGTTGTCAATGAGCCATAGTACATAACGGATGTCTACATTGATGGTGCGGTTCAGGTCCTTATCAAAAGCGATCTTATGACTCAGGGCTTCGTAGTTACCATCGAAGGCCAGGCCAATTAACTCCCCATTGCCATTGATGACCGGCGAGCCGGAATTACCCCCGGTAATATCATTGCTGGTAATAAAGTTTACGACCAGGTCGCCGGTACGCGGGTCTTTGTAGGGGCCGTATTCCTTAGCTCGGGCCAGCTTAACCAACTGCTCCGGCAGGTCAAATTCATAATCGCCCGGTTTGTACTTCTGCAGTACGCCTTTCATGGTGGTAACATTCTGGTACGATACCGCGTCGCGGGGCTGGTAGTCATCTACCTGTCCGTACGAAACCCGCATGGTAAAGGTAGCATCCGGGTACATTACTTTCGTCGGATTCAATTCCTTCACCCCTTTCAGGTATAGGCGTCCCCACTCGTTGTTGCGGGAGGTAAACTGCTGGTAAAGTGGCAGGTACTTGCTCTGGTAGTTTTTAACAAAAGCGTTTGCCAGGCTAAAGGCCAGGTCCTGCTGCAGTGTTTTCGCATCCGGATTTCTGGCAAAACCGTTCCATTTCGCATCCCTCAGGATCATGGTGCTGGTGAATAGCTGGTCAACGTATCTTTCGTAGGTCGAGGCTTTATCCAGAGCACCGTACTCGTTGCGAATGGCTTCATACAAACCCGCTGGCTGCTGGTCCTTGGGTACATCGTTGTAGTACAACTGCAGTACCGAGGCCACGATGTTCTTGTCCGAAGGCCGGTTGTGGCTTTTCACGAAATTTTGCCGGGCCGTACCCGCGGCTTCCACTGCTTTTTTAATGTCTTCCGCCGAAGCATTGGGATTGACCAGGGAATTTTCCAGTTGCTGCAGGGAGGTGGCAAAGGCCAACAGCGGCGAACCCAGTATACCTTCGTTAA
This sequence comes from Telluribacter sp., assembly GCF_035998675.1. Lineage (NCBI taxonomy): Bacteria > Pseudomonadati > Bacteroidota > Cytophagia > Cytophagales > Spirosomataceae > Telluribacter > Telluribacter sp. Next base: position 714,135 of record NZ_DASYHI010000020.1, on the reverse strand, counting down.
TATAAACCCGATGCATACTAAAAGGGCGCCAGGCCGCGTAGGTTTGTTCGAGATCCGTAAAAAGGTCTTTGTACTCAGGTTTGGACTGTGCCCATTTTATGAAAGCTTCCTCATCCTTTTTCTTCTGTCCGTACACGTCGTATTTCAGCAATTGCTCGGTTTCCCCCTTGAAAAACTTCCAGTAGTTGGCAATGGAGGCATAGTCAGACGCCAGTTGCAGTTTGATGGCCGGGTCATTTTTCATTTCCTCAAACATATACTTGAGGCGCATATCCCGCAGCTTTACCAGCGTTGGGTTGTTGGTTTCGGTAGCCAGCTGCACCCCGTACGAAGACTCGTACCGGTTGGTACCGCCCGGATAGCCAAAAATCATGGCAAAGTCATTTTCCTTCACGCCTTTCAGCGAAATGGGCAGATGGTACTTAGGCTTGAGCGGTACGTTGGTCGTGGTGTACGGAGCCGGTTTGCCATCAGGTGTAGCGTACACCCTGAATACCGAAAAGTCGCCGGTGTGGCGGGGCCACTCCCAGTTGTCGGTATCGCCCCCGAACTTACCTACACTCTCCGGCGGGGTACCTACCAGCCGCACGTCGTTGTAGCGCTGGTACACAAACGCCAGGAACTGATTGCCCTTGAAGAGCGGACTGATCCGGGTTTCCAGGTTTTTGGATAGATCGCTCATCCGGCTGTTGATATGACTCATCACCGCGGCCTGCTTGCTGGCTCTTGCCGCACCAGACAGGCCCATCAGCGAATCATTCACCTCTTTAGTCACGTCATCAATCCTTACCAGAAACTGCACCGTCAGGTTGGTGGGGATTTCTTCGCTGGTGCTCTTGGCATAAAAGCCGTCCCGCAGGTAGTTGTGCTCCACCGAACTGGCATTGGCAATAGCGCCATAACCACAGTGGTGGTTGGTAAAAATCAACCCTTTGGAGCTTACAATTTCGCCAGTACAGCCATTTCCAAAAATAATGATGGCGTCTTTGATGGAGGCTTTGTTGACACTGTATAACTGTTCTTTTGAAAGTTTAAGCCCTTTCTTTACCATGTCGTTATACACCTGCTGGCCCAGCAGTAAGGGGAGCCACATGCCTTCGTCGGCTACAGCATTAAAAATGAAGGATAAGCTTAGGAACCAAGTAATAATTACTTTTTTCATTGGGTAAGATTTTAGTGAACAAGTCTGTTGGCCAGGGCACCTCTTGCTAATAGTACCCTGGTGCCTTTAATGAAGTAAACTTTAATGACATAAAAATAGATAAATAGATAGGAATGTTAATCAGGACCTAGTACTTATTCAATCCAAAGACTGCAACTACCACCCAGGCGGTGGTACTATACTATGAAAATTGTCACCTTTAATGTGAATGGAATCAATGCCCGGCTACCGGTCCTGCTCAGTTGGCTGCAGGCTACCACACCCGATGTAGTTTGTCTGCAGGAGCTGAAAGCACCGGACGAAAAGTTTCCGGAGGAGGCGATTGCGGAGGTGGGGTATAGGGCGGTATGGCACGGACAAAAGAGCTGGAACGGAGTCGCCATTTTGTCCCGCGGTCATGATATCCGGGCCGTGAAGCGCGGCCTTCCGGGAGAGCCGGAAGATGAGCAGAGTCGCTATATTGAGGCCGAGTTGAACGGAATTCTCATTGGATGCCTGTACCTTCCAAATGGTAATCCGGCCCCCGGACCAAAATTCGACTACAAGCTCCGGTGGATGGAACGCCTGAACAGGTACGCAGCGACTTTACTTACTCTGGATAAACCTGTTCTTCTGACCGGAGACTTTAACGTTATTCCCACCGACCTGGATGTATACCGGCCGGAGCGCTGGCTGGATGACGCCCTGTTCCGGCCCGAAACCCGCTCGGCCTTTGACTCCCTGCTGAGCCAGGGCTGGATTGACGCTATCCGGAAACTCCACCCCAACGAGCGGATCTATACCTTCTGGGACTACTTCAGGTACTCGTTCAGCCGCAACACCGGCCTGCGGATTGACCATTTCCTGCTTAGTCCGCATCTCGAAGGCCGTCTCCTGTCCGCCGGGGTAGACCGGGAGGTACGGGGCTGGGAGAAAACCAGCGATCACGCGCCGGTATGGATTGAGGTGAGTGAGGCGTAGCGGATAAGCCCAGACGAAATCGTGGGTCGGGAATTTTTAATGGGCTGGTGCAGGAAACTTCTCCTCCTGATAAAGCCTACGGCCAATCTGCTGTAGCCTTTCAAAGACCATGTCTATATCTTCAAGCGTAGTGCGGTGCGAACAGATGGAGAGACGAATCACTACCTGCCCCCATATTCTGGATGTCATAATAAAGGCGAAGCCGGTAGACATGATCTCGTCAGTTATTTTCTGATTCATCTTATCCAGGTAAGTATTCAGTTGTAGGGTTGCCGCCTGCTGCTGTACCTCGGCCGGTACCCAGCGGAATGTGTAGATAAACAGCTCCGGCTGGTGCATGGGTACAAAGTCCGGGGAGGCACTAACCAGCCTGTGCAGGTGCTGGGCGCACAGGATGTTTTGTCTGAGTAGTTTCTGGTACCCTTCCCGGCCGTAGTGCTTGATGGACATCCATACCTTCAGGGCATTGAAACTCCGGGACATGTGTGGTCCGAACTCAAAGTAGTCAAGGCCATTGTAATCGGTGGGCAGGGTACCCTGCAGGTAAGGCGCCGCGATGGAAAAGGTTCTTCGGAGCTTTTCCGGATATTTAACCAGCAAGCATCCGCATTCGTACGGAATGTAAAGCCACTTGTGTGGATCGAGTGTAACCGAATCTGCTTTTTCCAGACCCTGGTACAGATGCTTTTTTTCGGGAAGCATAGCGCCCACGGCGCCGCAGGCGCCATCAGCATGAAACCAGATATTTCTTGCTTTACATATCCTGGCGATATCTTCCAGTGGGTCTACTACGCCTACGTTGATGGAGCCTACCTGCGCCACCACACAAAAGGGAACATGGCCAGACCGTAGGTCCTCCTCGATCATCTTCTCCAAAGCTATAGTATTCATGGTCAGGTCTTCGTGGCTGGGTACCCGCCGGATGGCGTTCCTGCCCAGATTAGCCATGTCGGCGGCCTTTACGATGGATATATGACCTTCGTGATCGGACATATAGAGCGTATGCAGGCCCTTTCTCTGTTCAGACTGAAGGCCTTCGGCGGTGGTATCATAAGAGGCGGTGTTGCGCAGGGCGGTGAGCAGCGCCGAAAAGTTAGCGATGGTACCACCTCCCACAAACAAGCCTCCGCAGTCGATGGGGTAGCCGATTAGTTCGGCAACCCAGGCAATAGCCCGGCGCTCTATTTCGGTGGCGGCCGGTCCGGCTTTCCACCCTCCGGCGTTCATGTTGACAGAGGTAGCCAGTGCATCCGCAAAGACGGACATCATGGTACCCGAGCCATTCACAAAACCAAAGTACCGGGGCGACCCCAGGTGCGTGGCATGCGGCAGAACCCGTTCTTTCCACTCAGCTATTATCGCCTCTGGCTCCTGACCCGTCCAGGGAAGCTGTTCCTGGAATACCTGTTCGATTTCTGAAGAATTACTTTCCGAAATAATCCTCCGTTCACGCAAGGTACCGTAGTACTCCGCAATGGCATCAATTACTTCATATCCTACTTTTCGGAACAGGTCCAGCTCCATGTCCAGGCTATTGAAGGGTTGTTTGGAATTGGGTAGTTGCTCTGGTTTCATAGTCTATCGGGTTTAGGTACTCAATTTACCAAATTATGATAATTACTTCCGAACAATACTAATCAAAGAACAGAATTTTATCTTCCATCACACCTCACCGAAGCGGTTACGCTCTTAAATGGTACGAGTTCTGCATCAGTCAATATACACCTTTCTGGAAAAACCATTTATTGGTTTATCCGTTTGCTTTTAATTATTCTCTGCTAAAACAGCTATACTATGGGATTTGATCAGTACCACGAACCTCCCCAGGAGCTATCCGAAGAAACAAGAACCTTTGCCCGAATGATCAGTTCGGTCATTGAGGAGGCGGAGGCCATTGACTGGTATGAGCAACGGATTTCGGTGGAAAAAGACGATCAGGCCAAGCGCATCATGCAGAATGCTCAGAAGGAAGAATTTAAGCATTTTGCGATGGACCTGGAATTTCTGTTGCGGAAAAAGTCGAAGTGTCGGCAAATGATGAAGATGATTCTTTTCAAGGAAGGAGATATCGTGGAGCTGGGCGAAAAAGCGGAGGAGGCGGAGTAGTATTTAGAAAAAGCGGGGTAGTCTCTGCAGCCTACCCCGTTGGCCTATTATAGAATGGCATTCACTATACATTAAACTTATTCTTCAGGTAGGCTATGGACATTCCGTAGGCCTGTTCGGCGTTCAATTGATCGTACTTGGGATTACTCGGGTTGGCAAAGCCGTGGACACCGGGAAATATCTTGTAGATCAACTGCTTGCCGGCCTTATCCATATTGGAGTCAAAGGTTTCGATGATTTCTTTAGAGATTCGCTCCTCGGTGGCGAACACCCCAAGTACATCACTATTGAGGTTTTTCAGCTGCTGTACGTCCTGTACCGGCATGCCGTAGTACATTACCACCCCAATGGTGTTTTTACCTCCAAGCAGCCCCGAACGAAGGGAAAGTCCACCTCCAAAACACCAGCCCACGTTGGCTACCTGCGCATTCGGCCCGGCGTAGGTCAGTCCGCCTTTGATGATGTTGGTGAGTCGCTCCTCCTTTACACTAGACACCAGTTTGCCGGCTTCCTGCGGATTGTCTGTTACCTGTCCGTCGTACATGTCCAGGGCCAGTACGTTCACGTCTCCGCGCAGGTCGTCGTAATAACGGTCCGACTCCCGACGAATGTAGTCGTTAAGCCCCCACCATTCCTGGTACACCAGCAACCAATTATCGCTCTTGTTTTTGGCCTTGATCAGGTACCCATTGGCATCTTTCCCATCAGGGGTCTTGAAGGTAATGTTTTGACCCTTTCCTTCGTATTGAAGCGGGAGGGGAGCCGGGTGCAGCGCCTGAAAAGCTGGGTCCAGCGCAAACCGTTTCATGTCATGGCTGGGCAGTAGGGGAGTATAGCATACGGGAATGGCCGTTGGGGATTCAGAAGACTGGGGCTGCCACGAAAACAAACCAGCAGTACCAGCCAGAATCAGGTTTAAAATAATCAGAAATCTTGCCATAGGAATGAAAATTAATGGAAAGGATAGCACACACGACCTACTACACCAGGTTCAGTCGTTTTGTTTTACAGCTTTCAGTGGTAGTTTTAACCACGGCGTGGCTTCCTGACCAGGCTATCGGCGGGGTAGTTGGCTTTGAGCGTATCCATCTGCGCCTTTGCCCACTGGATCAGACGTTGCCGCTGGTCATCCGTGAGGTTAGCTTCCGCGTGCATGCCCAGGTAGGTATACTCTTTCATGGGCATTTCGCGCTCATCCATTACCTCTACTACTTCTTCCAGCTTGTGGTACTGTATCGCCAAGGGAGCGTTGGTAAAGCTGGAGAAGTTGAGGTGCCGCTTGCCATCCACAATGTGATCGTCGAGCCACCAGGCTACGGGCTGTACATTGGAGTACCAGGGGTAGGTGGTCTTGTTGGAGTGGCAGTCGTTACAGGCTACCGCCAGAATATGCTGCACATCGTCCGGTACGGTGTAGCGGGTGGTGATGTCGTAGGTACGGTCGTCGGAATCGTTAGGGGTAGGGCGAATGAGTTGTATACCCACGAGTAGGAGGAGTATCCCAAGGAAAATTTTGCCAACCATAGTAGTAAGGAGGAGTTTTAGGTGAATGATTAGGTTTGAGGAAAGTTATTGTTTTCTCAAACATAAGAAAAAACCCCGCCTAATTTACCCACTTGTCAGCTGCCTACAGTTTCCCGAGTACCCACCCCAGATGGAAGCCAAAAGTGAAGCTGCCAATCGGGCCATACCGCCCAGGCTGGTCGGTCCCGAACCAAAGGGAATTGGAATTATTACGCAACTGCTCATTTTCCTGACCCAGGGTACGTACTGTAAGATTACGCATACCCAGACCGAAGTATACGTCCAGATTCATACGCGGAGCCAGGTAGTACTGCCATCCTGCTTTGAGATGGAAGGCGTTTACAAAGCGCCCCAGCGAAACGTTTCGGGTTTGGAAATAGGCACACTGGCCCGGTGAGGCACAATCCATACCCACCGACTTTAACTGCTGAATACTGTTTTTTTTGAAGAGGTACTCCGCCGCAAAGTACCCCGCACCGCTCTCGTTCATTCGGTAGTACATCCTGAGCTGGGTCCGGAAGCGCCAGGTTTCCCGGTTGGGGTATTCCTCCCGTTGGAAAGGGTACACATTAAAGGCCGAATGGCCGTAGCCTGCTTCCTGCTGAACGCTGAAACGGGGGTCCGGCAGCGGGATTTCTATTCCCACCTGTAAGGTATTGTCCGGGTCAAACAGGGCGAGGGGCGCGAATTTCAAAATAGGTTGCCGATTAAGCGAATCCGGATACTGGGGAGCACGGGTAGGCGTATACTGGTACATATCCTGCGCTATTACCGATATACTTCCTGCCAGGGCCACCAACAAAAAAAACACTATTCGTTTCATTCAACCGGTATTTTACTAAGCAGTTCCAGGGAAGTACCCGTTTGGGTACCATCGTAGCGGTACTGGTACAGGCCTTTATTACCCGTTACGATCAGGGTATTGCGGTAGGGAATCACGTCGTAGGCGGGTACCTCGGTCAGGAACTGGATCTGGATAGGTACGGTGGGGCTGGAAATATCAAATACTTTCAGCCCTTTGTCTCCTTCGCACACAAACAGCTTGTTGCCGTCAACCCCCAACCCGTACGGAGACAGTAGTTGCTGTGAGTTGAGCATCCGCGGACTAGACGGATTGGACACATCAACGACGTCGAGGGTACTTTGGGGTTGCCACATGCGGCAGCCAACTCCTCCCCGCAGCGTTACGTAGGCGTAGGTACCTTGTACTACCACTGGGTCACAACTCATGACGTGGGTGTACTTCGACAACAACACCGGCGACTGGGGTTGCCGATTATCAAAAATATACATACCGTCGTTAGCGCCGACGAACAGGTTTTTCTGGTAGGGGAATATGGTCTCAATACCAAGGCCCAGTTCGGCTTTGCCTTTGCGAACGGGTTCCGACGGGCTGGAAATATCGTAGACGTCCAGGCTCTGACGGGTTACTATATACAGGGTGTTGTCGGTAATGGCGAAGCGGGCCATGGAGCCACCTACTCCGGTAGCGCCCGGCGCTACGTCGGCGGAGGCCCCCATTTCGCACTGCCATACACTCAGGGCCAGCAAGCCCGACAGGAGTACTATACAGGTCTTTTGAAAAAATCTTTTCATAAAAAACGGGTGGTTTAACGATAACAACTTGGTCTGGCTGACACGGTAACTTTTTCCCAACTTACCACTACCCCTTTGGTATCATCCACACACTCAAAGTAGGTATTCTGGAAGGGCGGGTACTTGTTGAGTGGGATGGCTTTCTCGATGCGGCGGGCCAGCCGTACCTCCCGTGGGTTGCTGATATCAAATACTACCAGGTCAGTACCGTTGTCAGCGTAGAGCCAGTTGCCTTTAACGGCGATGTCGTAGTTGGCGGGAATGGACACAAAAGCCAGATTCTCCGGATTTTTAGGGTCGCTGTTGTTGATGATGTGTACTCCGGCCCCCATTTCGTTAATGAACAGGAAGCTGCCCAGCAGGTAAATCTTGCCCGGCTTTTTGAGGGCACGCGCGGGAAGCGACTGGATATTCTTTATCTCCTGGGAGGTAGCATAGACCGGACGGTAGGCCGTACCATCAAACTGAGGCCCCGGAGGGGTTTCGTCGAAGGTCGTGTTGCAGGCTGTGATGGACAGGGCCATCAGCAGGGTGTAGACGGATAACTTCATAAGGGCTGGTTTTTTTGATAAGAGTACTGGAGGTCTCTTTTCGTTGTAAAGCTAGAAAAAATTAAATTGGCGGTACAGGCTATACGGAATGAACTGTTCTTTTTTCGGGCTGAAATGTATTTTTCAAGCGGATAGCTGTCTGTACTACCAAACGAGGAGCAGTAGCTATGTACTTTTACAACTCTGGGGCGGCGGAAGCCGGTACCTCCGTACTGGTTTAGGGTCAAATTACCTGACGGTAGCTTCGTACACAAACAGGGTGGCTTCGTTATCGTCCGGTACAAAGTAAGCCCGGATGCCCCCCGGGGTACTTTCCAGCCAGAAAGGATTCTGGGTCATGGGCCGGCCGGAGGGTGCCCACAGAGGTACCGGTACCTGATGTACGGGCTGCTGCTTCGTCAAATCTACCAGTTCCAGGCCACCCAGGCGAAAGGTGGAGGTACCCTGTCGGTAGTTCTTCAACCCACCGCACAGCATCAGGTTATTCCCCACGTACTGGCAGTCCTGGTAGTCGATGTAGTAGGATGGATTCGGTACGCGGAGTTGTCCGGGGCTTTTGCCGGAAGCAAGTACCCCTCCCCGGGCATCCAGTTTCCAGTCATAGTAGTTTCGGGAGCCCCAGCTAATACCATGCAGAGTATGAGCGTCGGTATTGTGGACAATGCCGCCCAGGTGGTCTGCAAACCGAAAGACTTCGGTGACCTGCCGGGTTTCAGGATTGACCTTGTAAACTATCGAACTACTGCTAGGCCGGTACTCCGCCACGGGTACCCATATATGTTGCCCGTCGTAGTCAATGCCGCCCGGATGGTACCTGCTTCCCTCGCCCAGCTTCACATCCGCCAGCAATTTTCCGTTTGCGTCAAATTTGAACAGGTGCCCTACGCCCTGCCCAGCTTCCCGGTTCAGTACTTCTACGGATGACATATAAAAGTAAGGGCCAACTTTAACCATACCCTGCGGATGATGAACGGGAAATTTCAGGGGTACTTGCTTTACCTGGTTCCAGGTAGTGGTGTCGCGCAGGGAGCGGAATTTCCGGATGAGGTCAGTGGGGGCTTTGTCCTGCGCCAGTACTTTCCCCGCCGCGAGTAGTATAAACAGTCCTGCCACGGCCAGAATACTTGTAAGACAGCGATGGAAGGATCGTACAGGTAGGTAATTGTAAGATGTAGAGAAGAGTCGAGCCACCATGTTTTTGAGGTGAAATAAATGTCCGCCCTGTCTGTAGCCGGGTACCGGTCGTTTCCTTTCCTTCATGTATGATTGGTTGTCAACTGGTCATGGTTTCCTCATTGAAGCATTTTCAAGATGAACTTTTTTGCTACCTGGAAAGCTCGGATTACCAGAACCGTAGAAACCTTCATTTAATAAATTCCCAACATTAACAGCATGTATGCCGTGTGTGAAGAAGAAAGGGAGGTCCTTGTCCCAGCTGAGCTCAAACCCTTTTATGCTTAAATTATTTACATTTTGAGCATACAGACCAGCAATGTCATGTGAAAAAAGTTGCGTTTCGGGAGATGCTGTGGGCCGTAAATCGAAATTACCGCCATAGTTCATGGTTTCTTTACCTTTTCTGATGAAAAATTTTACGTTTTGAAATTGAATATCTTCCATTGGATTTTCCTTCATTGCATAAACCAGGATTCCCTGTTCTCCAATAGCGGATATATTATTGAATTGCACCTGCCTGATCTTACCGGCGGGCTCGCCTTTGAGTCGCGAAATGGAAGACAGATGAATGGGTTCGCCTTTGCCCCACCAAACACCGTTGTGCAGACGGGTTTCGATGGTGATATTAGAAAATATAAGCTCCTCAATAGACGAAGAATCATGAGCATAAATACCTATACCGCGGTTTGACTCTGAAATAATAATATTAGTGAAGGTACATCTCCGTATTGGATGTTGCCCGTAGCCGATCCGGATGGCCGATGAACGGGATTGTAACCGGCAATTGTTTACCTGGATATTTTCAGCAAAGATGGTCTTATTGCCGTTTTTATACTTATCCTGTTCTTCGGAAGTAAAACCGGGCGTATTTTCAATTTTTGCAAAACCCGTAACAATAATGGCATCATCCCCACAAACAATATCGCAATCAGAAATACGGACATTTCTTGAAACCGTAAGATGAATTCCGTCGCTGTTCGGAATCATAGGGTTATTCATTATGGAAACACCGCTTATCAGTACATCTTCGCAATAACCAAAACGGGTGGCCCATATAGGCGTATCCTTAATCGTAATATCCTTTATAGTAACCTGGTTGCAATGAAAAAATACGATTGTCATTCCCGGCCTTGGTTTGCGTTTAAGCGGTCCGTCCGTAAAAAAGGGACTCTCCTTCATATACTTTTCCTTCTGCCGCGTCAGCGCCGGATAAAATTCCGGGACACTGTTTGGCAAAGTACTGTTCGTATGGTTTTCATTGGGAATATAAAAATCAGAACCTCTTCCATTTATGATGCCTTTACCGGTAATGCTTACCTGAACGGCATCTTCGCAATAAATCATTCCATACCTTTTGTTGCCTATCAGGAAGTCCTCCAGGTTAGTACTGGACTGTAATTCTGCTCCTTGCTCGAGGTGCAGGTTAATCCGGCTTTTTAAAATGATTGCGCCTGTAATGTACATACCCGCAGGTACCACTACAGTACCCCCGCCTGCTTCAAATGCCGCATCAATAGCTTTTTGAATGGCAGTAGTAGATAGTTTATCCCTTTCTGCACCGTAGTCTGCAATATTGTATTCCTTGGCGTTTAAGGCCAGAACATGAAACACCAATGCCAGGGTTAGTAGAGGTATCCTCATCATAGATGAATTTTGTATTTTGTAAGGGTAAAGCACTTTATAAGCAACAGAAAATAATTACTGCCAACTTAACTTAATCACAGGATCACAACCAGCCTTCTACTAAAAAGCTCACTTGGACTTCTGCTCCCAACCTTCTGACTTTACCATCGTCAGTTGATTTTTGTCATTGAGCACAAAGCGCTGCAGAATGGTAGCATTTTCGTATTCGATCAGGTAGAGGAAGCTCCTCTGCTGGTCTATCGCTTTGCGCTCCAGCAGCGTAAATGATTCGACTCTGCCCAGTTTTTTAGCCTCCTCCTGAATACCTTTTAGATTAGGAGCAATTTGCTGCCATAATTCCGGACTAAACTCCTCTGCCTTCAAAGATCCGGTTGCATTGTTTTCAAAAAGAGTCTTAAATCGTTCGTCAAGGACGGGATCAGGATCAGGAACTGGTGTGTATCCATCGTGCAGAAAACGCCGCATACCGGGCCGGAGCGCCAGTTGTTCCCCATTCAGCTGGTTGTTTAGCTGAGGCATATCATAGTAGTGTCCTCCTTTCGCCAGCTCGGCCGACAGATTGAGCTTTATTTCCGACTGCTGATCACCCGGAGGTACCAGGTAAATATCGCCCGACCGGAGATCGTATATACTGGAATACTTGGTAGCATACTCCCCCTGTTGCAAACAAGCCCGCAAAATGGGCAGACCACCCTGCACCGTGGGTTGGGGTGCTTTGGTCAGATAGTCACCCAGGGCTTTTTCCCCGTATCCGAAGCCCCTTGACTGGGTCGACCTGTCAAAATAAAGCTGACCATTGTGGGCGCTAATAATTACCGAAGCACCGGATTTGTCGGCGATCATGATTCGGGCGTAGGAAAAACTGGGCTCCTGGTATTTCTGATAGAAGGCAATGGCTTCTTCTACGGTGGCGCAGCTTTCCAGCATGCGTTCGCTGGGGTTGCCCCGTGGTTTTAACAGGCTCGGGGCTGGTACGTACTGCTCCTTAACCCCGGCCACCCAGTCAAACGCCAGCCCGGCGGTGTTGACGCCACCCTGTGCCCAGTCATTATCAAATCCAACGTACGCAGTCCCGTAGTACCCCTTCCCGCCGGGCAGAAACCATATCCGGGTAGCTGGATTGGAGTAATCTTCGTTGTTAAAAAACAAGGTTCTTTGGGCATCGGTAAGGACGAATATAGTACAGGCATACATCGGTACCGCGAACATGATACCGATTACAAAAATGAAGAAACCCTTCAGTAGCATTTTTTTCATATCCCTGGGACTTTGGTTAGTAATAGCCGGGCCTGCCGCCCGGCGGTATACGCAAGTATTTCTCAGTACTTTAATGGGGCTAATGTACTCAAAACGAATCAAATTGCAAGGTTCAACTCCTGTTCAAGGAGACGCCTTTCAGTAATTTGCCTTTGCCGGTGTTATCACCGGCGATTGAAGCGCTTACAGATAAGTTGAAGGTGAGAAGCATCAGCAACGGCAGAACTACCAGGTACTTCGTGCAGTATCAATCCAGACGTCCGTAGTAGATCAGGTCAACGAGTTCGCCGGAGGTGGTTTTATAGTCGCGGCGCAGGACACCTTCCCGTTCAAAGCCACAGTTTTCAGCCATGCGTTTCGCCGCGGTATTGCTGTCGTGGGTCCGGAGAAAAAGCTTTCGAAAGCCGAATGTAGGGAAGCAGTACGTGCAAAATGTCCGCAACGCTTTGGTCCCGACCCCTTTACCGGCATAGTCTTCATCGATATAAAAGCCTACCTCAGATTTTGGAATACTCCAGTCTATATTTTTCAGGTCAAGAAAACCGGCAAACCGTCCGTCCTGTTCGTCAATGATCAGGTAGGGGAAATAGGTTCGGTTTTTTGCCCGCTCTATTATATCGGCCAGGAATTCCCGGGTAGCTTCTAGGCTTTGGGTGCGAGATACGGTGCCGGTAAAGAAATCTTCCAGCCTTTTTCGGTTCCGCTCTACCATATCGAAGTAAGGTGCCAGGTCGTCGGTCGTTAACGGTCTGATAATATAGTGGTCAAATTTCATTTGTTTAAATACGCCTTTGCCAGTTTTATCTCTGGTGAATGTAGCATTTCCGGGTGAATAGTTCTATCTGTTTTGAGTAGTGACTTTCTGGCATCGAGTTAGATTACGTCCGTTTCCATCGCTAGATATGGTAGATGTCAAGTTCGCCATGATACACACGCCAGTGCACGTTTTGGATGCGGTCGGTCCCAACCATAGCCGGAGGCGGGCTTCATTTGAGAAAAATACGGCTTTCCAGGAGTTGGTCCCGGTTAAGCGGGGGCCTTTGGATGGACGGTCCAAATACTTATAATTCCTGTCGACCAGATTTCTTTTCCACAGGTTCTTTCTTAAACCGCCGGCGAAACCGCTCATAAAGTAGCTCTAAGTACTGCGCCCGTTTTGCAATAATGGGATCATAGATTAGGGCTCCACCACTGGATGTTGCACCAATTACTATTGCCGCTGAAATCAGGATTATGTTTTTGATTATGTATTGACCTAATAACGTGGGTACTAATACATTACTGGTCCAGGTTTCATTATTAAAAAATATAATTGGCAAAAATGTGCCTATCATTTGAAAATACAATAACAATAAAGTTATTCTTATCTGATAATTAAATATTAAGCCTAATCCTATAAGTCCTTCCCATATTGCCAGAAGAGGCATTGATATCTCCGGTTCCACCCTACCTAAAGTCAGAACGTGGATAGTGCGCCCTGCCAGCATTTCTGCCGGACTTAAACCGGGAAAGAACTTTAGCAGCCCAAACCATAGAAAGAGCACACCAAGTGATATTCTAAGAATTTTTAAGCCGTTACGCGCTCTCCATGCTACTAGCTTTGCCTCGTTCACTTTATTAAATAGTAACATGATATTTTCTGGTTGATGTGGATAATAAATATTCATTTCCACTTACGAGGATAGGAAAGGTTTAGATGGAATGTATTTGATACTGGATGCTTTTTATTGGTAGTTCCTATCAGCAGCAGCAACTTAGAGAATAATTTATTTTCGCCTTAACCGGTGTTATCCCCGGCGAATGTAGTACTTGCGAATAAGCAGCTGATGAGAAACATCAGCAACGGGGATTACGATTTGTGAAATTTTCGTTTAATCAATCATTGCCATTACTGCTTCTACATTTACCCTATTTCCTGACTCTGTTCTGTGTTGTTTCGGCTACCTTTCTTAACTGAGCCGCAAAATCAGCGGGTACCTGTTCGGGCGTGAAGGTTAGCTCGCGGGGCGACTCGCCAAACAGGAATGAGTACCATACCAGAGACCCCAGATAACAACCGGCTTCGTTGGCATGGTGCGAATCAAATCCCCATTTCTGATCATTGGTCCAGCGGTAGCCCGCGTGCAGAGAATGCGTCTGGTCGGGCAGGGAGGGATACTCCGGATTTTTATAGTTAAAATTGGGGTCCTTGCGGTAACCCCAGGTAGGGTCGGAGCTTACTTTCCAGAAGGCATCGCCTACGGGAATGATACGTACCCCCAGTTGCCGGCCTATAGTATGGTACGCTGCTCTGGATTTTTCCCACATTTCCTTTTCACTTTGAGCAAAGGTATTGGGGGCAACCTGTCCAAAGCCATCTGCATCGGAGCGGTAGGCCCAGGTCTGGTGAAATACAACTTCGGCCCGGGGCTGGATAGATTTGATGTAATCGTACAGTTTTTGGGCGTAAGGCTCATAGGCGGCCGGGTCGGCCGAGTGCATGGAATACTGCTGCAGGGTTACGACATCCCAGGTCCCTTCAGACAATAGCATGCGCAGGGATTTTCCTTTGTAGGGTTTTCCCTTTGGGTCGTCGGGGTTGGCTTCGGCGGCAGCGGCGTGCTCCCAGTGTCGCTGCAGCGAGCAGCCACCCAGTTCGGCCCGACCGATTTTGAGGGGATGTCCGCCTTCCTTTGCCAGCTGGGGCAGATACCGGGCCGCATTCTGCGAGAAACTGTTACCAATCAGGAATAAATGAAGGGTATCGGTAGGAGTAGGACGTACACCTACTGTACCCGAAACCCGGGCAGATTGAGCCTGAACGGTGGTGAATCCTAGAAAGAGGAACACAATCCAACTTACATTTTTTCTAAAAAATAGCATACGCAGGTCGGGGCTTTATAAAAGATATACTTAAAAAACATTACGCAGGTTATTCTATACTGTTGGGTAGTTTTTATAGTAGTTATCACCGCCGAATGAGGTACTTACAGATAAGTTGCTGATGGGAAACACCAGCAACGGCAGGAAAAAAGGGTATCATAAGGGTAGTCGTTTACGTCTTGTGCAGCCGCAGTTTCTGGCTTTGGCTGGTAATCGAAGGCTACCCGTTGTTTCCGATAGATTTCTTTTTCTATATTAATGTGTGTAAATAGTTTGCAGTATCATTCAGCCCATTTCTTCTCAGGCAGTCCAAAACTTCATATTCATCCAAATCAGGATTTTTCCTGTTCATAACTAATTTTCGAAATGAATTGACAGCAACCTTCTGATTCAAATCTATCGTTTCGGTTAAAAAGTCATCTGCATTTTTCGCTGACAATCCAAATATTGCAAGGTATTCTTCTGGAAAGTCCTTTAGGTTATTGGTCACAATTATATTCGCGTTGGTCTTGATTGCCGCGGCTAAAACATGACGGTCTTTTTCATCTGGCAAGGTTAATCCTTCAATCAGAACTTCGTAGTTTTCAACCCTTGCATCGGGAAATGCCTGATTTGCCCAACCAATTCGCTTCTTTATTTCTTCTTCGCTGACATTCTTTCTTCTCAATACATCGACCCATTCATCAAAGATGTGTTTGCTCCATTTTGGAGTATATAAGTCATCATGAGCAAACCAAAATAGTAAATCACGAACCTCAACTGGAATAATAACATTGGTATCAAGAATACATGTAAAACGAATACTATGAATCATAGAGTCCTGATTCTTCGTCTGCGTTCATTAGTTTGATCAGCAATTCCTGCTGTTTTGCCTTCATCCTTTTCTTGTAAGCCATTACATCCTCAAATTTGACTCTTCTGTGCTTCCCGATCGTAGTGTACTCAATTTCTCCTTCTTCGAGCAATTTCACTAAATGAGGACGGGAGCAACCCAGCAAATCGGCAGCTGCCTGAGTAGTCATCTCGGTAGCTATGGGTACTACCGAAATTGGCTTTCCCTGGCTCGTGGCTTTTAAGATGGTTGCAAGTAATTTTAAAGCTTTTAAGGGAACCCTGATTTTTTCCTTTGTTTCTTCAATTTCTATTTCAGGATTGTCTTTATGAAGACTTTCAAGAACTTCCGCGAGTGCAGTATAGGATTCCATCGCCACCTTCTGTTCTTCTTTCGAAGGTTTGGTGATATTTTCTAAATATTCCATACTTTGATGGGTTTTGATTTCAACTATAAAAATAATCGAAATAATCAAAAAATACGAAATAAGTTTTCTTACTAATGTTCTCTACCTTAGATCTCACCGAGGATTTTATCATAGAAATCCGCAGGGGCCAAAGCAAAGCATCTGAATAGGCTCCATTCAGCAAATAGAAAATCGTCTGGCAATTGAGTCAGGGTAGCCTACATAACTTGCGGAGTATAACTCCCTGACACCACCTCACTTAACCTCCACTTTTACATTCCTGAACATGAATTGATTATCACTCACGCGCAGGGGCTTACCGCTGGCGGTGGTCACATTTCTGAGTATAACTTCTTTGGTTTTGACATACGGGAATTTTTCCTGATAGGACTCATCCGTCATTTGGGGATTGAAATTCGCGAAAATAGCCGGGCCCTGGTAATTCTCCGGGTGGTTGGAGTCATCAATTTTGAGGTTTTCAATGAGAATTCGTTCGGGCATATAGGCGGTATAGCCGAAATCATGCTGACCGGAATTGGAACCCCCGATCAGAGAAGCGCTGACGGGGCGGCCGCCCGACGGCACAAAAGTGCAGTTGCGGATCACGAAAGTACCCTGCCAGGTGCTGCCGTAGTCGGAGCGTAGATTGATGAGGGTACCGCCGCGGATCGTACTGTTCTCCACGAGAAAAGTCCCGCTGCCGATGGCGTTGATGCCCATGTGTCCCAGGGTTGAGTTGCGGATGGTGGCGTTGGCCACTCCCATGTGGGCATCGAACCGGGAAAAAGTACAGCGGTCGTACAGGATATTCTTACAGAAACTGGACCCCAGGATGCCCCAATAGGTGCGGTCGTTGATGTCGTTGGTTTGGCGGCAGTCAATGAAAGATAAATTGAGGGCGCGGGTGGCAGAGAGATCGTAGGTACCCATGGAGACGGGCTTCCCGGCCGCGCCGATGGTACTATAGGTTTTGTGGCCGGTTAGGAGGGTATTCTTGACGGTTACGTTGGCGCAGTCCCGAAAACCAAGAAAGCCGCCGTAGGGTGCGCCGTGATCGCCTTCGCCCGTAATGCGGTGTTCGAGTCCGTCGATCAGGACATTGGAGCGTTTGATCGTGATATTGCGGCTATAATACGTGTAGGCCGATTTTTCTTTATTGGCAATCGTCGTGAACCGTCCCCCGGTGATCGTCAGGGGCTTTTCGTCGATGGGAAGCGCACTGATTTCCGTGATTTGGTCGAAGTCCCAGATGATCGGCGCATCCATGTCCACCTTACCATTTTTATCCACGATGAAAATATCCGTCTGCGATGCACCATTATTTTGGTTCAAGCCATACCGAATATAGCGCTTCACGTTAGCATCGGTGACTGTAATAAGACAGGGGCCGGATAAGGAAACGTCAATTTTTTTCTGATTCCGCTTCAGCGAGGTTATTCCTTTCAAGGGAAACGATTGCAGGCTGGAACTGACCAGAAAAACGGGCGCATTCCGATTTTCCACCTCGGTATCGTCGATAATAAGGGCTGCCGTGCCGAAATCGGTGTCGGTTTGGATCGCAGCGGTGCGTTCCTTCCCGCCGATGTAGTAGGTAGCGCCTTCGTTCGCTTTGACCGGCAACCCCTGCTGATTGGCAAAGGCATGGGCCGCCGCGATAGCGTCGATGTCATCGGTCTTACCGTCACCCCGCGCGCCAAAGTCGCTGTACCTGACCCAGCCCCGTTTCTTGAAGGTTTGCGCATCTTTGGGAGAGACATTTACCCGTAGTACCCCATTTTTATCGCTGCTTACCTCGGTTTTCTGATTATTGGAGGTTATCACGGCGGCGGACTGTTCCGATAGGCTTGCGCCCTGCCCCTGGGCCATGGCTGCCTTCGCCCCCAGACAGAGCCATAAAAGTGTGCATTTCAACGTGATATGGAGTCTTGATGAGGTTATCAATCCGAGCGGAGTATTCATAGGGTTGTATTTTTGATGAGTAAGTAGCTTAGAATCTAGTTGTATAAAGGAGGATACACTTAAATTCTATCTAAAATGGGGCCGTTCAGTAGGAATTCAACGCTATGAAGATCCGGATAGCTTCATCAGTAATTGCCATCACCCCAAAGCCTACTAGTAGCAAGACCTTACTTCTTGGGTGAGTTGTTCTTTTTTTGATGGCTTAGTAGCCAATCAAAAATTGTATTATCTGCATACAAGTACTGAATGCCATGCCCTACGTCTTTTAATCGGGTAAATTTGACATTCCCCCTGTGGGCTTCCAGTTTGGTTACTACCCTTTCTGTTTCAGAAATGGGAATAATATTATCGGCTTTACCATGAAAGGTCCAGACAGGAAGCTGCTTTAGCCTGCTGATGTTAGCCGTATCACTATCATTAACGCCGCCACATAAGGGAGCAATGGCTGCAAACTTTTCGGGATAGTCTATGGCGACCTGCCAGGTACCATAACCACCAAGGCTGATACCCGTAACATATATCCTGGTAGTATCAATCCGGTAGTTGGTGGTCAGGTTTAGGTACAGGGAATCAAACCAGTTTTCGGTTGTCCAGTATTTGTTGCCCGGACACTGGGGGGAGGCAACAATAAAAGGATAATGTTGTCCCTGTTCTATATAATGGGGGATTCCGTAGCTCTTTAACTTAGTTAAGTCGTTACCCCTTTGTGAGCCACCACCCAGGTATATAACCAAAGGAAACGTCTCTTTACATGTTGAATACTCCTTAGGAAGATAGAGTAGGTACGGGTAATTGGCTTTGGGCTTGGGCCGGGTTTGAGCAATGGACTTCAACACAGGAGCCAGAAGAAAAAGTAAGAGGGTAACAAGAACAGAGCCTGTTAAAGAAGGGTAGTGTTTCATTCAGATTTTCTCTTTTCTAAACAGTTTTGACCATTTTGATCTATTACTCGTAAATATAACTCCCCTGCGATCATTATTACTACAAAGGCTAAACCGACCATTTCGCCTTTGCCGGTGTTGTCGCCGGCAATAGAGGTACTTGCGGATATATTGCTGGTGACAGGTACCAGCCACGGCAGAAAAATAACTAACTTACCCCCGCTTTATCCATCCCCAAACTCTAACCACCCATTTGTACCAACGCATGAGAGTACTGGTTTTACTTTCCCTGCTGGCTTTTACGGCTGGCTGCAACCAAAAGAAAACAGATGCTTCCGAAAACCGGGTCTTCGTGAACGACACGATTCCCATGGAGCGGACCAACGTCAATTCCGAGCCGGTAGCCACCTACTCCGCGCCCGTCCCTGACCCTGATAATCTGAATGAATTTAAATTCACGGTAAAGCTGTACGAAACGCCGCTGCGATTCCGCTACCGGGTGGACGTCACCTACAAAATGATGGAAGTACAGGATAGCGTCGATATACCCAACTTCGGCTATCAGCCCAAAGTGGACGTGAAAAAGCATGAGAATGAGCTCTCCAGTATGATTGGTTTCTACGACGCTAAGGGCGAATTTATGGATCTGAAAAAGGTAGAAATTGTCGACAACCAGCTCAAAATACGACAGGTAAAACATTACGGCTTACGTGCGGTCAGAAAGCAGTAGTGCCAGGACTTCCTCACTGGGGTCTGTGGTTAATAATGGGTATGGTTAACAACCGTATTTTTTAAATACATCTTGTCTTTTTTACGGTCTTTGTTGGTATAGGTAGCCGTAGCGCTGCCGTATACCCGCAACAGGCCGTTGCTCAGGGTGATCACCTCTTCCGCGCCTTTGCCCATAAAATCAAACTGATGGAAGACCGGGTCGGGAAAGTAAAGCTCCCCCTTGCCTCTGTCATTGAGGCGGAACTTGTACCAGAACAGTTCCTCTTTCCCATCGCCACGCCAGTCGCCTTTCACAAAATCAGGATTGCCATTGATGGGCTGTCCGGGCCACTTACTCAGTAAATGGCCCTTGTTGTCGAACCAATAGAGCTGGCTGGAAAGATACGGTTCGCCGATCTGACGGTTGCCATAAACCCTGCCACCGGCTACTACCTGCGGGGCAGTTCCCCCTTTCAAAAAATTACCCACCTGTATTTGCTGGGTATGTTCGGCTACCTGTTGCCAGATAATGTTTCCCGTCATGGCTTCGTAAATAAAAATTCCGGTTTCGCTGTTGGCGGTCACGATGTCCAGTTTCCCATCTCCGTTCACATCGCCAAATTTGTAGCTATCGGCGTGGTCGTGGTTATCGGGTAGCAGATCAAAGCGGTTCCAAATCTCTTTTCCCTTAGCATCGAGCAATAACGAACCCACCACTACTTCATCAATACCATCGTTGTTCAGATCCACCGGATAGATATAGTGCCCGAGGTTATCTTTCTTACGCTGCTCGGTATGTATCCACAGGGGCTTCAGATCAGCACTGTAGGCATTTATATTCATAGTGCCGCCGAAATCGGTAAACACGACCAGTTCATTGGGAGCGCCCTTCGTCAGTTTGGCAATGGCCAGGCGAAAGTTATTGTACACATGCGGGAGGGGCCCTGTAGGCCAACCCGTTTGCTTTTTGATGCGTCCGGTTTCCCCATCCGCCACGACCAGCCACTCCTTTCCCTCCACCATGCGCCAGTGCACTACTTCGGCTTTGCCATCGCCATCAAAATCCCACAACACACCGGGTGCCTCAAACTCCGAACGCTCCTTTTTGTATTCTTCCGGCGCTTGCCACTGCCAGAGCTCTTTGCCGCTATGGTCAAAAACATGTGCCGAAAAATCGGGTTCCAGTACCAGAAAGTCGGTTTGCCCGTCCCCGTTGACGTCCCCAAATTTCACCGCATTCGATCGGGGTATATTGTACTCCTTCAGCAGCTTTACGTCCGGATGTAATTGCAGCGCCACAACACTTTCTTCGTTCAGGGTGGGTGCCTTGCTTAGCACCAGTACATCAAATACAGCGCCCGGATTGATGCGGGTAATTTTTACGTAATTCAGCCCTTTGTGTAAATGGAAGCGGCCGCCTTCCTTCCAGCCCCACGGAGCATTCCCAAACACGGCATCCGTTACTTTATCGTTTACGGCTACTTTGAAAGAACCTTTGTCGCCACCGCTCCGTACAAAAAGATGATAGGTGCCTTCCTCGGCCACGGCCACCTGCGTCATCAGGTTCGTGGCCGAGTTGAGCCGGATGCCGGTGTTATTAAACAGCCAGGGCACCCGCTGTTCGGCCGCCGTTGTGATTACATTTCCTTTGGGTACTTCGTCCAGAAAAGAAGAAGCCGGAACCGGCAGCAGGTCTTGTGCCTCGGCCTGGGCCAAGATGAGGAAGAAAAACAGGGATAGGGTAATGGGTTGTTTCATGCTATCTTTTTAGTTCACCTGCTTCATAAAGCAAGAGTATCTTATATTTACCCAAATAGGTATCCGGCACCAGTCTTACCCGCCACTACCCAATACAAAGTGATTTTTCCTACTACGCTACCGATAAAATATTGAAAAAGAACATGGTACTACATAAAGCATTCATAAATTGATTACCTTTCTGCACGTCTGCTCCTGTTGAAGCTAATCTGCTGAACAGGAGGAGTGTACTCACCTAAATCTACGGAACCCTACCCATGCATCTAAGTCTGTCATTTTTCAAAACGCCCCTTGTCTATGGGCTTTTTATACTGGTTGGGGGAGCTCTGTCTGGTCAGGCCCAGCCGAACCTATCACCCAGTGAAACCACGTCCCGCTTCCTGGCAACGTTGAGTGCCGACGAACTTGCCAAAACTACCTACGCATTTGACGACTCCCTGCGCTTCAAGTGGACCAACCTGCCGGTAGGCCTGGTACCCCGGCCCGGCATTCAATACGGATCGCTATCCGATAAAAGCCGGATGGCATTCCACCGGGTCTTATCTTCTCTTTTGAGCTCGCAGGGGTACCTGAAAACCACCAGCCTCATGCAGCTGGACGATATCCTGAATACCCTGTACCAGCAGGCCTTTGATAAAGGAGAAATCAATCAGCAAACGTTGAAACGGATGCAGGACCTCCAATGGGCGCACGGTAACTACTATATCTCCGTGTGGGGTAAGCCATCGGCCCAAGAGCCCTGGGGCGTAAACTTTGGGGGTCACCACATTGCCCTCAACGTAACCTGCCGGGGCAATCAGGTGGTGATGTCCCCCTACTTCGTAGGCACCGATCCCGCCGAGGTGAAATCAGCCAAGTACGCCGGATTGCGGGTACTGAGTAAGGAGGAAGATTATGGATTTATGCTTATCAATTCCCTTTCGGAAAAGCAAAAAGCCGTAGCCGTGCTGAAACAGGCGGTACCTAAAGATATTATTACTACTCCGCAAAGCAGTCAGCGCATTACCGGCTACTACGGTATTCCGGCCGCGCAGCTGGACGAAGCCCAGCAAAGCCTTCTGAAACTGGTGATTCAGGAGTATGTTCACAACTTTGAACACCAGAAGGCACACCAGTTTTTTGAGAAAATCATGCTGTCAGGTATTGATAAAATTTACTTTGCCTGGGTAGGTAGCTTCGAGAACGACAAGCCCCACTACTACATCATCAACGGCCCCGACTTCCTGATTGAATACGATAACGTGGGGTTCCAGAACGACGGAAACCACATCCATGCCATCCTGCGCGAAAAAGGCAACGACTTTGGCGCGGATCTATTGAAGCAGCACTACCTGGAAACAAAGCACTGACCGGGAGGAGGGGCTGGTGGTGTTAGGCGATGGATCAGACAAAATACCTGGCTGCGGGGCTCTTTTGAATTGCTTGTTAGTGCTTGCTATTTTTTCGCCTTTGGCAGAGTTCTAACCGATCAATGAAGTACTCGAGGTCAAGTCGCTGGTGAGATACACCGGCAATGGCGGAAATGGCTGTGGTTTTGTGTTTAAGTGTTATTGATTTTTGCATCAGCTAACGAAGGGAAATACCTGTCTTAGCTTTATGTTTCGTAGCCATAATCCGCCCCAAATCATTATAGCAACATATACAGGAAAGAGAGTATGGCTAAAAAGTGGATTGTCAACTCTTAAATGAGAAGCAATGGCACCACCCAAATGCCCGGTTAAAAGTATTGCTCCTAAAACAGAAGTTCTTGGAATAGCATAAAGTACTGTTGCCGTTAGGGCTAGAATTCCGTGTATAAAAATATGATTTTCAGTATACCCAAGTTCGTTTACCGTAGTTTGTATGACTTCTGCTGTCTTTAAGAACTTAATAGTCGCATCGAATAACATAAAAAGAATAACAAATCCGCTTAATGCCCAACCAATGATTAGTTGTTTCCTGTTGTTGTTTGTTTCCATAGAATGAGGGTTTTGTCTTTTGGGTTACATGGGTTATTAGCCGGCTGTGCCGGTTTGCTACCGGCGAATAAGGTACCTAAGGGCAAGGTACTGGTGAGAAACACAAGCAACGGCAAAATAATAAACTCCGGCTACTAACCAGATCTGCTTTTTTGCGAGGGACAGAGCCAGGTACCTACCTGCGGCAGGAAGGGGTAGTACTTCATCAAATTCTATCTTTTCTGAACAGATTTGACCATTTTGATTTATTCATCACAAAGATTACTCCACCTGCCAGCATGATTACCCCAAAGGCAATTCCGACCATGCCAAAGAAAGGAGCCTGAGGTACCCTTGTTAACACCTCTGCCGCAAAGGCTGAATACAAGCCGATGACGGACCAGTACATAAATGAAAAATGCCGGTACTGCCATTTTTCAGCCGGTTTTTTTAGCCAGATAGGTACCATGCCTAATCCAATGGTGATCAGGATCGCGACGGTTGTATAATGAAATACGCCCCAGCCATTGTACAACCTATAAATCATAAAGGCAGTCAGAATCAGTACCCCCATACTGGCTACGTACCCATATCCAACTTGCCGGTGCCGTTTGGTTCCTTTTCTCATCACAAGTACTAAGGTACCTGTTACCAGCGCAGTAATGGAGGAAATCAGGTGAATCAAACCGTAGGTATCTCCGAATAGGTATTCCATTATTTATCTTTGAAGGATGCTAACGGTTCGGGTAAACGGCGGCATCTTATGGTGGCCTAGTGCCGCAGTAGCTCTGGTTATCCGCTAAGATGACCAGCAAGTCCTTAGTCTATATGGGGTACGAGTATTCACTTGGTTGATTTTCAGCGGTTTAGCAAGTTTCGTAAAAGGTCGTGAGGACACAGACTAACGTGAAACACAAAGCTTTTTTTAACCAATAATCCGCCACTTTTGGGTAGATGTTGTTTGCTGTTCGCCCGATTGTTGAAACTTTATTATCATTCAATACTTTTTCCATTCAAAACTTTTAAAACCACTCTCTGTTGCCCATTTTCGCCACACTGCTTCAAGAATTTCATTGTCTCTTTGGCCTATTGGATACTTGTATGTCTGCAATCTGTCATTTTTATCTCGTTCATGAGTTTCTAATAAGTGAAGATGTATGTATTGACTATTTTTACTTTTACTGATTGGCAGGCATAATGAGCTATTGATTTCAAGTGCTTTTGTTATGTCCACGTTTTTAGCTTTGCAAAACTGTCTTATCTTGTCTATTTCAGAGATTCCAAAATAAAATTGATTATTAATATTTTTGTTCTTATATTCTAAATATCCATCTGTGAAAATATAAATATGATTGTCATATTTTAGGTATGTTGTATCTACACCGTCAGTCAAGTAAGTGTTTTTCTTAACAATCGGTTCGTTTTCAATTTTTTCAATCAAAATGCTTATCAAGTCCAATCCATTGTTTCTTGTGTCTGCATATGTATTTTTTATTTTCTGTTCAAAATCATCAATTTTCTGTACTAATCCGTTATTTTGATATTCTCCTGTAGAGTTTATGAAACGTTGTTTTTCCCCCAAATTTTTAATGCTGTCTATGTCAATTGAAGAAATTATTTTATCAGAAAATGATGAAAAATAGATAGAAGATTTGTCGCCAATTTTCTTGCCAGGCTTGACGCACTCGTTCTTGAAAAATTGAATTAATTTATTAATTTCATTTAAGTCTTTTGGTGGCTTATTATCCATACGGCTTGACATATCTGAAAGAATGACGATGTTCTTGTATGTCAAATATTTGTTTTGTGGTTCAATGCCACAAGAAGTAAATAATAGTATCATTGACCAAAAGGTTAATATATTTTTCATTCCAATGTGATTATATTGTTAGATTGTAGTTGTAGTTGTTTGTTCTATTTCTTTTACCCTATTGGCCACCTGGTCAGTGGAGTAATACTCAGGTAGAAATTCTATAAAACCTGACTTATATGCAGATATAACACTATTAAAAATCACATCAGTAAAGATTCTGCCGCTTGTTATCCTAGCACTAAAGTCATCGAAAATAGTTTTAATATGCTTCTGCAATTCAGCATAGCTATTTTCTATTTGGATTTGTCGATTATTGATTTCAGTTTCTAGACTAAGAATCTTCTTATTATTTTCATTAATAGCATCGTACTTTTCTTTTACCTTGTTCGTGAATGATTCTTTTTCTGCAATAAGGTCTATAATTTCTTCATCTAATATTTGAATTTTTCTGTTTTTTTCGGCATCAACAATTTCTCTTTGGGAATCTTTGTAGGCGTTAGTTGTGTAATTAATTAAATAGTGTGTTAGGATTAAAGGAAACATGCCAAATACAAAAATCAACCAAAACTCACCGTGCTTTACAACTTCCCAAATTTGAAGTGTGGATTCTCGTCCTACTAACAAAGATTTTATTTCATCAGTATTAATGGCAACCATAGTCGAAACTAAAATATCAAATATTACCAAACCAACCCAAAACATAATATTATTTACCAATTCATTTTCATTTCCTAGAATTTTTAAATTAGATAACAAAATTGGAATAAGAAAGAAAAGTCCAGCGATAAGCCCGAATAATGTACCTTGTTGTCTAAATATTTTAATGATTGCATTTGCATCTACAAGTTGCGGAAGTCCAGGGTTTATACCTGCTTCTAACGATGCTCGGATTACGTTGCCTTCAAAAAATACTTTATAAACTGCCGAGGCAAAAAATACTGATAAATAAAAAATAAAGATTCCTAATCCAAGTAAAACAAGGGTAGTGCCGATAGTCCAAAACTTTTTTACAACAAAAGACTGTTCTAATATTCTTCTTTCAAGCTTATTTTTTTCAATTTCTTTATTAACTTGCAATAATCCCTTTTCGCCAGTGTTTTGATTGCCTGACTCTAATATAGACTTCTCTTGTTTTAATTCGATTATTTTATTTGAGATTTGATTTGTTTCCAGTGCATTATTTCTTTTTTCAACGTTTATTTTATCTTGCTTTTCTGATTCTATATTTATTTTTGTGCTTTCAAATGCAATAGAGATATTAGAAGTTAAAACATTTTTCATGCTCCCCAATCCCTCGTCTGTAGCATAGGTTCTAATTCTCTCTTTTATGTTGTTGTATTCGGTTCGGAAAATATCAATATTACCTCCGCTTTCTTTTGATATCTTATATCCGTTGCCTTTATATTTTTCTGTATCAATTTGTGCTGCTGAATAAACAAGGCTGTGTAGCTGTTGAGAAAAACTGTCAATAACATTTATTGGTTTTACTTGTTGCGTTTTAGTTTCAGATATTAGGGGAGGGTCATTTACAGCTATTCGATTATCAATATTATATTTTAGGCGTTCAAATTCGGATAAGAATTGCGAATATATTGAAAGGTCATCTGAAACTTGAATGTTTTCAACGTTGTTGTTGCTTGCATTTAAGGAATAATTATATGAGCCATTGATTGTGATTTTGTTGTCAATAAGGCAAAATTTATGGTGCATAATCCCTCGTGCATCACCTGTGTCAAAAGCATGGACATTGATGCCTGCACCTTTGAGTATTATCTTAACGTTTTCATTTTGAGCGTTTGAGGAAAGTATAATATCAACGGTTACATTTCTGTTTTTTGCTTCAACGATTGCCATTGCAATGTCTCTGTCCGTAAAGTAAGCCATTGCTACATGAATATATTGACTTGCTTTGTTAATTTCAGAAATAATTCTTTGTTTAATTTCTGAGCCGTTCGTTATAAGGTCGTTCATCCTTTATTAAATAGTCTTAATTTAACTTTTCGTTTGTTGCAAGTTTATTACGGGTGATCGCTAACTAGGAAATATGTAAACGTATTATAGTAATTTTGGAATTATTTGTATTTTAACTGGCTTTGTTGCATGGCTTCAAAAAAGCTGATTTCAACCTCAATTCGCCTTGAAACTTATCTGTCAGAAACCCATAAATGTACTATAAGTACAAAATTTACTCCTTAAAAATACAATGTCAAGCTCATTTATTCTTGATATTCTGACTAATTGGGAGCCATGCAACAAAGCCGTATGTGTGTCTTATATATTTAGAAGAAGGGGTTATTCTGGAACCATGTCTACCTGAACAAATAGCTAAACCGTATCTGTCAATCTCCCATAAATCTATAATTTAGTCGCCGATATTTAGCTTCTGCAACAAAAAATTTATCTAACGGTACATTTTTACCACCCTTCGGTACCCCTCCGCATTGGGATGAAGTCCATCATAAAAGAGCGTTTCATCAATAGTACCATCCGGCTTGAGTAGTACCTTCCCGGCATCCAGGTACTTAACTCCCATGTCCTCGGTTAGTCTGGTGAGTCTGATGTTCAGTTCCTGGACGCGCTTTTCCTCCTTACGGCGGGGGTATACGCCAACCATAGTTAGGGTTGCGGTAGGCTGTCGTTGTTTGATGGCTTCGATGAGCTGGCGCCAGCCGGTCAGGATTTCGTCGTCGGTGTTGAGGTGGAAGTTGTTGGTACCTATCATGACGTAAATCCGGTGGGCCTGGTAACCGTCCAGCTCACCGTGGTACACGCGCCAGAGTACGTTTTCGATGCGGTCCCAGCCGTAGCCGAGGTTGCGGGTATTGGCTGGCTCAAAGACTGCCTTCCAGGAGTCAGCGCCGGTCGCGCGCGGCCCTTGCGGCAGTCCGCCCCAGAAGTGGGTAATGGAGTTGCCAATCATGAGTACTTGCGGTGGGTCTTCCTTATTGAGCCGAAGTACCTCACGGTGGCGGGCGTCCCAGTCGTAGTTGGCGGGCTCCCGCATCTGTATCACCGGGCGGGTGGTTGATACTTCACCCGTCGGCTCACGAAGTACCTTGCGGAGCAGGGCCACGTAGCCCTCGGCGTAGCGCATCATGCCCAGGTCGTTGGGGTGGGTACCGTCAACCATGGTTTCTATATCCTGACCAAAGTCCGATTTGGGAAGCAGATACAGCTGGCTGATCCCTTCGGCCTGCAGCTGGGCAAAGGCGGCCCGAAGTACCTCATTCACCTCCGTGTAGCGCAACCGGCTGCCGGGACTGATAGCTTCGTCGGTATAGCCGGCATGTTCGGACAGGACGATGGGCGTGGCGGGTTTTTTCTGCCGCAGTCCCCGCACGGCATTCAGAATACGGTTTTTGACTTCATCGAGCGGGTAGTCGGCCCGGTTGACCAGGTTGGGGAGGCAGTCCAGTAGGTACACCTTGGCGTCTATTTCGGGCAGGAGTTCCAGTACTTCGTTTTCCAGCCGCCCATTCCCCGAAAAGCCCAGGTTGACGAGCGGATGGTCCAGCTTGCGCGACAGGATGGCCGTCCAGGCCATACCGGGGCGACTGGCGCAGGCCCCCTGCGCGATGGAGGTACCGTATACAACAATGGGTTTGTCAGAACGGACGGGTAGGGGAGAGAAAAGGGCACCTTCGGGTACCCCGATTTCCATCCACTTCACGCTGTTGTAGAGGGGCAGGTACAGCCGGTACTCGCGGCCCAGCTTGTGGTAGGCGTCGTTGGGTTCAATGTTGCGGTAGTGGTACTCGATGGTGTCGCTGAAGGTGAACTTTGCCGAGCACCACCGCCAGTCGCCGTCGCTCGAAATACCGTAGAGATCGACCCCGCTGGCTCCGGTAGCGGGCATGTGGGGCAGAGCGTGTTTGCCTTCCACCACGTAGCGTACCTTTATTTCGGGGGCGTTGGAGCGGAAGCGCAGCATCAGTCCGGCCGACTGCCGCGACAGGTTCCAGACCACCGGGCGTACTTTGCCCTCGGCCCGGGCGGGGAGGCGGTCGTAGCGGTTTTTGGTTTCCTGCGGCCAGGCTTGTCCTTCCAGTACCGGGTAAGCCGCCGTAGCGGGGTTCCACCAGGTAAAGGTACTTTGCGCCTGGGCGGCGGTTATGGTTATCAGCAGGAGCAGGATAGTGGTTATGGTTATGCGGTGCATAGAGGGGTATTTGGGACTTTCGGTTCAGGAATTAGGAAAGTTTTTGTTCTTCGCCTCTTTTAAATTTTTTCGGGTCATTCAGGTTTTTACTATCCTGATACCTAGTTATAGGCCCTATGCCAATTCGATGTGTAATACTGTCTTTCGCCCTCACGGCCGGGAGGCGCTCCTCCGGGCGGGCCCCGCCCTTCCAACACCGCTAAATTTTACAGCCCTGCTTTAGCCAGCCGCACAAATGGC
Organism: Telluribacter sp.; assembly: GCF_035998675.1. NCBI lineage: Bacteria > Pseudomonadati > Bacteroidota > Cytophagia > Cytophagales > Spirosomataceae > Telluribacter > Telluribacter sp. Next base: position 684,601 of record NZ_DASYHI010000020.1, on the reverse strand, counting down.
TGTAAAATAAGGCGGCTTATGGAAGGGCTGTTATAGATTACATAGTACATGTTTAGTAGCGGTAGTCCTTAATTTTAAAATACTATACAGTTGCTAATATGCACTTTGCCAAATTCTAACAGCTCTCCCCTAAGCCACCTTGCGCAGTGGGCATTTGTGCGTAAGCCCTGCGCAGGCCCACAGAGCACAGTGGCGTGGGGAGAGCGGGGCCCGCCCGGAGGAGCGCCTCCCGGCCGTGAGGGCAAGCGATAGCATTACACAACCAAGTTAAATAGAGCCGAAGAACCAGGTTTATTCAATTTCACCTTCAATACCAGATGTTCCACTACCCCCCTGCTCTCCGAGCTTCCGCTTTACTACATCGGCGGGGTACTTGAGGGCTAGTTTGCGGATGTCGTAGGCGAATTCAGTATAGGTTTCTTCCCAAAGCTTCGCCTCTTCCGGCGTGTATTGATGAAAGCCATGGGCGTTGGCGACGCCTTTTCCACCGGCTTTGACGATATCATCAATGAGCCTGGGTACTTCGGTGCTGTTGGAGAGGGTAGGGAAGAGGTCCTTCATGACTGTATGGTAGGCGGGTACGCCCGTCAGATCCATCCAGCCGAAAACCCCCACCAGCGTCATCCAGTAGCCGGTGTTGTTGCGGCAAGCGCGGTCTACGTCTTCCACGGTAGCGTAGCCGTTTTCGACCAGGTAAAAGGCTTCGCGGTACATGGCGTAGGCGAGGCGGTTGGCGATAAAGCCGCGGATATCCTTCCGGACCAGGGTAGGTTCTTTGCCCCAATAGTGGGCGAGCGCGTAGAGGTACTCAGCAACGGTTTGGTCACTTTTTTCTCCGCAGATAATTTCCAGAAAGCGGGTGGTGTGGGAAGGCTCGGACCAGTGCAGACCAAAGAACCGCTCCGGGTGGCGGGTCTGCTGCTGGAGCTGGCTGATCGGGATGGCGGAGGTATTGCTGGTCAGCAGGGCATCCGGCGCAATCACGTCTTCAATTTTCCCGTATACGGTTTTCTTAATTTCCGGACTTTCAATGGTACATTCTATAACCAGCCCACAGGGTTGTAGCGCCTGGTAGTCTTCGGTAATGGTGAGGTTCCGGAAGTAGTAGTCAGGGGCTTCCCGGATCAGTTGCTCCTGTTGGGCCCGGCTCAGGTGTTCCCGGATTCGTCTTTCGGCGTGGTCCAGATCAGCAGAAATGGGGGCTACCGCCACCACGGGGTGGCCGGCTATGAGTAAGCAGGTAGCAATGCTGCTGCCCATCAAGCCTAGACCTACTACGCCCACCGGCAACTCGTGTACTTGTATTTTTTTCGTCATTTTCTACGTGTTTTTCTGGTTCTAAGTCTCTGGCATGAGCGGTACCTTTGCTAATAAAGCAATATTCTACCGACTTCTTAACCAAAATATTACAGCAAAGGCAGCGGATAATTACCCGCTGCCTTTGCTGTATAGATACTACTGGTATAAAAACCAGAATAATTATTTCTACTCTCGCGAACCCGAAGTTGTCGTAGTTCCACCGTCGACAACATACCGGCCACCGCTGAGTACACCCACGATGGTCTGGTTATCAGTGAGGATTTTGGCCTCCCGTAAGGCATTGTTCAGAAAGTTCTGATTACGACTGGCTATTTCGTTCTTGTTAATGGAGTTTCTTAACACATCAATCTGATTGTTATTTAAAACATCGTTCACATTGACCAAATCCTGAACGGTAATGTCCTGAACGTTCACATCGCCCACGGTAACATTGACTAATCCCTGCACGAGTTGTCCTACCCCGGCGGTGGTTTTCTTATTTTGGTTGGTCTTATTTTGCTTCTGATCCTTGTTTTGATTTTGCGCCTCAGCGGCGTAAGGAGCTACGATGCTCAATGCACAGAACATGGCGATAGCAAGAATGACTTTTTTCATAAACTTTACATTTTAAGTTAAACAATATAAGCCCTTATTTTACAAAATTGTACCACAAATAATTGTCAAACAGTTATTTACGCGTAGTTTTACGTAATTGTGATCGAATTATTTGCCATGGAGCGATCAGGAGGTGTTATTGTGCAGAGGCGAAAGAAAATAGAACTTTGCTAAGGTGGCCCATCTCCAGGTATCTGCTAATCTATTTCCCCAAAATACCCCGCACCTGCTCTTACCTACAGGCCGCAGTTGTGCAGCTTACTACCTTAGGGCCTTCTGCTGGGTTGGATTGAAAGGGCAGGTCCAAAGTACCGGCTGGAATAGGACCTAAAAGCGCAGCGGCAGCCGGGATGGTCCCGACTGCCGCTGCGCTTTTATTCAAAGTACCTCAGGGGTTACTCCTTTCGGTTCCTGATGATGTACCTTCCATCACTATGCACCCCAACTACCTCCTGATTTTCTTTTAGGAGGTTTTTCTCCCGGAAACGGGTATTTAGTTGGTTCTGAATAGTGGTGGCGTTCTGGTTACCTTTCAGCTGTGTATCCAACCCTCTCATTTGGTTGTCCTGTAGTACCTCACTCACGTCTACGAAGTTTTTTTCCGTCAGGTTGTCGTAGTTCATGGTGTTCATATCTACCCGTGACAGCCCCTGCACCATTTGGCCAACCCCATCATTGGTACCAGATTGCCGGTTAGTACCGGTCTGTTGGTTAGTACCAGTCTGTTGGTTAGTACCGGTCTGTTGGTTAGTACCAGTTTGTTGATTATTTCTCGGCTGATTCTGATTCTGCGGCTGATTCTGATTCTGCGGCCGATTCTGGTTCTGCGGCTGATTCTGGTTCTGCGGCCGATTCTGGTTAGTAGGATTATTATTGACCTGCGCCTGGGTAGCGAAAGGAACCGCGATTCCCATCGAACAGACCAGGGCAATGGTCCATATTTGCTTTTTCATATTACTAGCTATTTTAGTTAGACATAGACGATCTTTCTTTAAAAGGTGTGCCAGGAAATAATGTTAAATATTTGTTTATCAAATGTTTAAGCGGAAATGTCAAAAACCTTTCATTGCATCCAATCAGGCGGTTATTATATAAAAAAACCCTCCTGTTCTTGGAATCGGACTTTGTAACCGAAGTTCTACACCAGGGGGAAATCTGTTAACTTATTTTCCCAGAATATCCCTGAATTGTTCCTTTCCGGTGGGCAACCGCTTCAAGTTTTCGATCAGCCGGATGGCGCGGTCTATGCGAAGCTGGCTGCTTTTGACCGTACCTACATAGTTAATAATGTACCGCTGCTTACCCGGACTAAGTTGCTGGAATCGCTGGTACCCCAGCGGGTCCTGCTCAAAAAGCTCCCGTAGCTCCTCGGGTACCTCTACCCCGTACTCGCTTTCATCTTTCACCAGCGCTACTACCACTTCATCGCCCAGCAGTACCTTTAGGGTTTTCATGCGTTTGGCGCTGATGCTGATATAGGCATTGCCCTGCCCCAGGGCCACCAGTCCGCACTGCCAGCTAACCGCCCCATTCACGGTACACACCAATCGCTGGCTGAAACCACCCCCCAGCTGTTGTACTATGGAGCCGGGGATTTCCAGGTAAGTCATTCCCAGCAGGTAGTCTAAACTATGGATTCGGGTGGTAAAGGTAACGGTGTCGAACATGGGTACCTGGGTTTATTGTGCTGGATCAGCCTGGGTTGTAAGTAGAAAAAGCATAGCGGCAGGCTTTACTTTTGAAGAAATAAATGCCTTACTTTTCAAAGATATAGTATATCCTATTATAACTGTATGAAACCAAACCGCAGAACCTTTATTAAAGGTGTGGCAGCTACTTCGGCCTTTTTGGCCACGGAAAGTATTGCCAAGCCCTTTAACATTATCCGGGACCTGAAGAAGATGAGTCCCAACGACAAAATACGTTTTGCCACCATCGGGATGGGAATCCAGGGGCACATGGATACCCGCGCTGCCCTGAAGAGCTCCAAGGAAGTGGAATTTGTAGCCGCCGCTGACCTTTACGACGGGCGCCTGACCCGGGTAAAGGAAACCTACGGAAAAGATATTTTCACCACCCGCGACTACCGCGAAATTCTGGCCCGTCAGGACGTAGACGCAGTACTGGTGGTAACGCCCGACCACTGGCACGACCACATTACTAAAGCCGCGCTGAAAGCCGGTAAAAATGTGTACTGCGAAAAGCCCATGGTACACCATATTGAGGAGGGACCTTCGGTCATTGACGCCTGGAAAAAATCCGGCAAAACCATGCAGGTAGGTAGCCAGCGCATCAGCAGCGCCCCCTTTAAGGAAGCCAAGCGCATGATAGAAGCCGGTGATATTGGCGAAATTAATTACATTGAATCCAATAATGACCGCTTTGGTGCCATCGGGGCCTGGAATTACTCCATACCACCGGATGCCTCCCGTGAAACAGTGGACTGGGATACCTTCCTGGGTGACGCGCCCAAAGTACCTTTTGACCCAACCCGTTTCTTCCGCTGGCGCAACTACCGCGACTACGGTACGGGTGTAGCCGGTGATTTGTTTGTTCACCTCATTACGGGGGCGCACTTCGTAACCAATTCGCTGGGACCGGACCGGATATTTTCATCGGGCGAAACCAGTTACTGGAAAGACGGACGCGATGTACCCGATGTGCTGGTGTCTATCCTGGAATACCCCAAAACCGACGCCCACGCTAATTTCCAGATGGTACTGCGGGTGAATTTTGCCAATGCCGGCGCTATTAATAACAATACCCGCATTATTGGTAACGAAGGACAGATCGAATTTTCGGAAAACAGCCTGATTCTGACCAAGAAAAAGCTACCCATAGCCCCCGGTTACGGCGGATACGACAGCGTATTTACCTTCCCCGAAGAGGTGCAAAAGGAATTTGTGAAGCAGTATGACGCCAAGTACCCGCCCGAAACCCGTAAGGCGGAGCCGGTAAAGGAGGTGAAGTTTGAGTCGCCCAAGGGGGATGACGCCCACGCCAATCACTTCCTTGATTTCTTCGAAAACGTAAAGAAAGGCAGCCAGGGTACTATCGAAGACCCTGTGTTTGGGTACCGCGCGGCGGCACCGGTACTGGCCTGTAACAAAAGCTACTTTGAGAAGAAGGTAATTAACTGGGATCCCGTGGCGATGAAAGAACGTAAGTCAAAAGCCTGACCTACTTACCTATACGTTTAAGCAAAAAGCTCCACCGCAAGTGTGGGGCTTTTTGCTTTATGACCAACCGGAAACCAGGATGGATACCAAAAAGGAAGGCCTCACCCTGAGGTGAGGCCTTCCTTTTGATGGCTGTATGATATGTCTCAGATTAAGCAAGCTTAACGTTAACGGCATTCAACCCTTTTCTTCCTTCTTGCAGGTCAAATGTCACTTCGTCATTTTCGCGAATTTCATCTACTAAACCTGAGATGTGTACGAAATAATCTTGTCCTGTTTTGGCATCTTTAATGAATCCGTATCCTTTGGAATCATTGAAAAACTTTACTACTCCTTGATTCATGATAATTGTTTTTTGAAAGAATTTAAGCAAAGGTACATTAAAATATTGATTTCCAAATTATTTCTGTTAAATATTGGCCCAAGCTCTCATTTCTTACTTTTCAGGGCCATGGTCAGGGATTTCTGAACGGTGAAAATGCGGACTTTTCGGTTACCACTTTTTTACTAATAAACCTGTAAAATAAACGGCATTCTGTACAATGGCTCGTCCCTGAACAGGCTCATAGTGGGGAAAATGCCTGGAGCAGGTAAGTAAAAATAGGGCGGGTCCTCAAATAGTAAGTACCTTCTCTTTCGTGCTTTGCGGGTTTCTGTCTACCTTTGCGGTTTAGATATCCCCATACATGACCGAACAGATCTTAATTCTTGATTTTGGCTCGCAGTATACCCAATTAATTGCCCGGCGGGTTCGTGAGCTGGATGTTTACTGCGAAATCCATCCTTTCAATAAAATCCCCGAACTCACGCCTGACTTAAAAGGAGTTATCCTGTCGGGTAGTCCCTGTTCCGTCCGGGATGCCGACTCCCCCCGCGTGGACCTGGACCAGTTCCGGAACAAAGTACCCATACTTGGAGTATGCTACGGCGCACAACTCATGGCCCAGGTACTGGGCGGGAGTGTACTGCCCGCTTCTCACCGCGAATACGGCCGCGCTCACCTGGATATAACCGACCCGGATTCGTCACTGCTGGCAGGCCTGACCAGTGCCTCCCAGGTATGGATGTCGCACGGTGATACCATCGTTGATATTCCCGACAACTTCCGTTTGATTGCTTCCACCGAAACCGTTCGGGTAGCGGCTTACAAAATCGAAGATGAGCTGACCTATGGCATTCAGTTCCATCCGGAAGTAACCCACTCGACCGACGGCAAAAAAATCCTGCACAATTTCGTGGTAAATATCTGCGGATGCAAGCAGGAGTGGACTTCCGAGGCATTTGCCGAAATGACCATTAACAGTCTGAAAATAAAACTGGGTAAAGACCGGGTCGTAATGGCGCTGTCGGGTGGAGTCGACTCTACCGTGGCGGCCAGTCTGGTGCATAAAGCCATTGGCGAAAATCTGTTCTGTATTTTTGTGGATAATGGGGTACTTCGTAAAAACGAATACGAACAGGTACTGCATTCTTACGAGGATATGGGCCTGAATATAAAAGGCGTAGACGCGAAGGAACGCTTCTACAACGCCCTCAGGGGCCTTTCGGACCCGGAGCAGAAGCGGAAAGCGATCGGGAAAACTTTCATTGAAGTATTTGACCACGAAGCCCACCTGATTCAGGACGTAAAATGGCTGGGGCAAGGTACTATCTATCCGGACGTAATAGAATCGGTTTCGGTAAACGGGCCTTCGGTAACAATTAAGTCACACCACAACGTAGGCGGCCTGCCCGATCTCATGAACCTTAAGGTAGTTGAGCCTTTGAACACCCTGTTCAAAGACGAAGTACGGGCGGTGGGGCGTACCCTGGGGGTACCGGCCAACATTCTGGGGCGGCACCCGTTCCCCGGCCCCGGTCTGGCCATCCGTATTCTGGGCGAAGTAACGCCCGAGAAAGTAGCTATCCTGCAGGAAGTAGATGATCTGTTTATCAGTCGTTTGAAGAAAAGCGGCTTGTACGATGACGTATGGCAGGCGGGTAGTATGTTACTGCCGGTGCAGAGCGTGGGCGTAATGGGCGACGAACGTACCTATGAAAATGTAGTAGCCCTCAGGGCCGTTACCTCCGTAGACGGAATGACCGCCGACTGGGCGCATCTGCCGTATACGTTTCTGGCGGAGGTCTCCAACGATATTATTAACCGGGTCAAAGGCGTCAACCGGGTGGTGTACGATATTTCGTCCAAGCCGCCGGCAACCATTGAATGGGAATAGCAATAACAGAAGAGGCGGACCAATGGCCCGCCTCTTCTGTTATTATGGGGTTTTTTACGATTCAATACCAGGTTTGCTACCCTCGTACCCGTCCGCTGATTAAGCTGATAACGAAAAGTACCAGGAATACAAAGAAAAGTATTTTAGCGATTCCAGCTGCACCGGCTGCCACGCCACCAAAACCGAGTACACCCGCTATGATGGCAACTATCAGAAATATTATGGTCCATTTAAGCATGATTGAAAAAGTTTAAGAGGTTTGAAACGAATATGCTTTAATAGAATAAAAGTTTGTGCCATTTGGTAAATAAGGGATTTGAAGTACTTTGAAGCCGTTTTTTATCGGAAGTAGACGAATTTAGGTATACATAAGGGGTAAAAAATCCCCGCTTCTGACGCTGAAACTTGTCGATTAGTCTTTTTATTTGCGGTAATGTCCTGCGGGAACTGAGGTCGCTGTATCTAACAACTGGTTGCATTGCAAATAATCTTGCCCATACCTTGCTTCTTTCCGCTATTTTACCTTCTGACCGTAGTACTTTCAGAAGTCTCCGCGCCGGTAGGCACCCGGCCGCGTTCAGGTACTTTATTTACCACCAGGGCGGTAGGCCATTCCTTGAAAAAGACTTTCCGGCCAACTTAAAAATATACGGGTACCCGACTTGCGCCAGTACATCCGCTCAGGCCGGGGAGTCGCCCCTTTCTTATAAACTTTCCGGGTCGGCTACCAATACGGTACGGGCAAGTTCTCGGGGGTATATTTCCAGCGAAGAAATAAGGCTCGTTTCCGGAGATACCTCCGGCTATTATCAGTACACGGACCGGCTGGAATAATATTGAAGACCCCGATGGGTGGAAGTTGTGGTACCCAAAACAGAAGGAGTTGTTACTTGAAGCAACAGTATGGGTAAATATCCGACCTTTTGGTATACAAAAAATAATTAGGCATACTTTTAGAGAAGTAGGTGAAAAACATCAAAAGCGTATATGCATAACACAAAATCAATAGGTAAGTATAGCTTGCTGCTGTTGCTGGTGCTAACCGCCCGGCTCGGGGCAACGCAGGGTTTCATAGGAATTACTTCTCAGCAAAACTCCGGGCTTTGGTCGGTGTACCAGAATCCTTCACACCTGGTCAACGACCAGTACAAAATCCGGTTTCACGTAGCCACGGCCGGTGCGCATTTTAACAATAACTACGTCAAGTACGCGGCTCCTTTTTCAATGGTCGACCTGGCCCTGGGGCGTAACTTCCGGCCGCTCGACCCCTATGACCTGGAGGAGATTCGGGACGGGAAACCCAAAAACGGTACCCTGGTCGCTGAACTGCGCGGCCCGGCCCTGGCTTTCAAGATTAGCCCAACTACCCACATAGCCCTGATGACCCGCGTCAGAAGCGGGGTGCAGGTCACCAACGCCTCCGAAAAGCTACTGGGGGTGGTTAGGTTGGGACTGGCCAATATTGAGAATTACCAGAACCTGGAGTACCTGGCCTTATACGCTACCCATTCGGATAATACACTTAACAGCGTCAGTCAGGCTTATTCGGAGTGGGGACTAACCTTGGGGCAGGTACTTTCTGAAAGCGCTACCCATCGCCTGCAGGGTGGGGTGACCGTCAAACGGTTCTTTGGCTACGCGGGTGGGTACATCCAGAACCGGAGCCTGCGTTACCAGCTTCGTCCGGACACGAGTGCGGTCAACGCGGCCCTGTTGCACGTGGACCGGTTTGATGCCGACCTGGGGTATACGCAGGTCAATAACCGGGCGTTTCTTTCGCCCAGCTGGTTGTTTGGCCAAAACGCCACCGGAAGGGGCTGGGGCCTTGACCTGGGAATAAGCTACGATTTGTTATCCGAAGAAAATGGCAAACATGTACTGCGGTTGAGTGCCGCGGTTACCGACATCGGACGTATCAACTATAATGATCCCCGCGTCAGGAAGTACACGATCAATGCGCAGGACCGGCAGATAACCGAAGCCGAATGGCAGAGCTACTCAACGCCCCGGGAAGGCGAAAGTGAACTAAGTGCCATCGGTCGTATCCTGGAAGATGAGTTTGGTCTGACGGAAACCGACCGCACCAACCAGTTTGCCCTTGCGACTCCGCAGGCGCTCAACATGAGTGCCGATTTGCGCCTGATGGGTAATATGTACGTCAATACCACATGGATTCAAAGTATGCGGGTTACTCAGGTACCCGGTTTCCGGGCTACGTCACTACTGGCCGTAACGCCCCGCATCGACGGTAAAAAAATAGGACTTTCGCTTCCCATCGTGCGCCAGAACGGTGCCTGGGCGGTGGGAGGGGCCGCCCGCCTGGGGCCGGTGGTACTTGGATCGGATAACCTGCTGGGTCTATTCGCCCGTAATGGACACATCAAAGCGCAGGGGGTGGATGTTTATGCCGGGCTAAGTTTTGGCGTAAAATCGAATAAGGATTGAACGGGGAGGTTTTCCTGACCGAGCCTGTTTTTCGGGCTCAGGTAGTAACCAAGGGTATGTCTGACATACCCTTTTTTTACGTTAGTAGGAAAGATGGCTCGTAAAATCGTGTATTTACATTATTTTGCGACCAAACTTAATCAATAAATTAATAAACCAGTAATGAAAAAACTCCTCTTTCTAGTGCTTTTGGGTGGGTGGGCTGTCACGGCGACTGCTCAGTCGGATCGTTGGCAGCAGCGTGTTAAATACGAAATGAACATTGATTTTGATGCAACTACTCACCGCTACAGCGGCACCCAGAAGTTAGTTTACACCAATAATTCGCCCGATACGCTTACCCGGGTTTTCTACCACCTTTACCTGAACGCCTTTCAGCCGGGCAGCCAGATGGATGTGCGCTCCCGGACCATAAAAGATCCGGACGTCCGGGTAGTGGACCGCATTTCCAAACTTTCACCCACCGAAATCGGCTATCAGAAAGTGAACTCCCTCAAGCAAAACGGGAAGGCGCTGCGGTACCAGGTAGTAGGTACTATCCTGGAAGTTACACTCAACGAACCCATGCTACCCCGAACCCAGCACACCTTCGATATGGAGTTTGATGCGCAGGTACCTGTGCAGGTGCGTCGTACGGGTCGCTTTAACAAAGAAGGGATTGACTACTCCATGGCGCAGTGGTATCCCAAAATGAGTGAATACGACTACGAAGGCTGGCACGCCAATCCGTACGTGGCCCGCGAGTTTTACGGTATATGGGGCGACTACGACGTAAAAATTACCATGGACGCGTCTTACGTAATTGCCGCGACCGGCTACCTGCAGAACCCCGACAAGATAGGTCACGGGTATAGCCGCAAAACTGTCAATCACAAAAAAGGCGACCGTCTTACCTGGCACTTTGTAGCCCCCAACGTACACGATTTTGTGTGGGCAGCCGACCCGGACTATAAGCATGACATAGTTAAAGTAGACGACAACCTGGACCTGCACTTTTTTTACAAAACCGATACCCTGGCCGAAAACTGGAAGCAGATGCAGCCTTACGCGGTACGTAACTTTGAAATCATGAATAAGCGCTTTGGCCGGTACCCTTACAAGCAGTACTCAATTATTCAGGGGGGCGACGGCGGTATGGAGTACCCCATGGCTACGCTCATTACCAGCCACACCAGCTTCCGCGGATTAGTGAGTGTGACCGTACACGAATCCATCCACAGCTGGTTTCAGATGCTGCTGGGTACCAATGAGTCAAAGTACCCCTGGATGGACGAAGGCTTCACTACCTACGCGCAAAACGAGGTAATGGCCGAGCTTTTTCCCAGCCGTACCAATGCCCACCAGGCTACCTACGCGGCCTACCGCAGTCTGGTGCAGTCGGGACTGGAAGAGCCCCTGACCACGCACTCGGACCATTATAATACCAACCGTGCCTACAGCGTAGCGAGCTACGTGAAAGGAGGTATTTTTCTGCACCAGCTTAGCTATATTATTGGGCAGGAAGTGTTTGACCGGGGCATGCGCCGCTACTACAACGAGTGGCACTATAAACACCCCAACCCCACCGACCTCAAGCGCATCATGGAAAAAGAGTCGGGGCTGGAACTGGACTGGTACTGGGAAAACTGGATAGGTACTACTAAAACCATTGACTACGCGGTAAAGCAGGTGTTGCCGGCGGCGAATACTACCAATGTGGTCCTGGAACGCATCGGGCAGATGCCCATGCCGCTGGATGTAGTGGTGATTTATAAAGATGGTACCCAGGAGAACTTCTACATTCCGCTGGAAATAATGCGGGGGGAAAAGAACGAAAAAGCCTACGCCAAACGGACCCTGCTCTCAGACTGGGCCTGGGCTTACCCCGAATATAGCTTTACCATAGACCGGAGCATGAATGACATCCAGCGCATTGTCATTGACCCCAGTATGCGCATGGCCGATATGGAATTTGAGAATAATGTGTACCCCGCTCTACCGCGCGAAACGCCGCGTTCAAATGGTTCAAAGGTGCAGTAGCGGAGGATTTCTGAACACAATACCCGGTTTTTTTAGTTATTAATATTAAATATTCCTTTGCACTATATGAAAACTAAAATTACAGGAGCAGGAAGTCTTTTAGGATTAATCTTATTTATAACAATAGCGCTGGCTGGTTGTGCCGGCGACCGGCTGGTGGGTACCTGGGATGTTACCTCTTTTGAAATGCAGCAGCCCGGCCAGCAGGGCGTTCGGGTCCAGAGTATAGGTACCATTACGTTCAATTCGGACCAGACGGGTACTAAAAATATCCGGTATTCGGTCCTGGACCGGCAATTTACGGATACCCTGTCGTTTAACTGGTCCAAGTCAGAAGGGTACATAACGCTGGAAGGCCCAGGTTCTGAATTTGCCAAAGCCTGGATCGTCGTCGACGATGATCGTACTACCCAGCGGTGGCGCTCAACGGACGGGGAGAATACGGTTCAACTACTGGAACTGAAGAAAAGGTAACGCTAGGGCAGGTACTATAAAGCAAAGCGAGGACAGTGAATATTCACCGTCCTCGCTTTTTTTAGGTACCTTATTATTAATTTTCTTCTCCCGTGGGCGTCTTCCGTTTGGCCTGGTGCAGGCGGTACTGGAAAGTCAGGTTAATCTGCCGTAGCCGACCCTGCGAGTTGGTTTCGGTGTAAAAATTAAATCCCTCGGTAATGGTCCGGAACCGGCGTGAATTAAATACGTCCAGCACGTTCAGCGTGAGGGTACCATTGTTTTTGAGTACGTCACGGCTTACGGCCAGGTCCAGGGTAGCTATGGCTTTGCGTCGTCCCTGGGGAGTAAGCTGAGGTGCCTCGTAGTTACCCCGAAGCTGCAGGTCGGTTGTTTTAAGGATGGTAAAGCGCGACATCATGCGGGCAAACCAGCTATAGGTATCACTGCGCAGGCCGGTGTCGAGGTTTCCACCATCCGTAATGGCCCGGAAAAAGTTAAGGCTTCCGTCCATCTTCCACCAGGGCAGGAGTTGGTAGGAGCTGGTGAATTCGGCTCCCATGGCATTTTCGGTTGCCAGGTTTTCGGGGAGAGTGGTGGCAAAGCCCTGCTCATTAACCCGCCGGATTCGGATAATTTTACCGGTGGTATGGCGGTAGTAAACCGACGAACTCAGCGAGCCATTTTCTACATACTTGATGTGCCCCAGTTCAAACGCATCCGTAAACTCGGGGTTCAGGTCCGGGTTACCACTGAAGAAGTTCCGGTTGTCACTAAACGTCATGAAAGGGCTGAGGTCGTTGTACTGCGGACGGCGCACCCGGCGGCTGTAGCTGAGCTGGAGGGCGTGCAGGCGGGGCAGGTCATAGGTAACGTGTACACTCGGGAACAGGTTGGTATACTGCCGGGGGTTTACATCGTTGGTTTCGCGGAGGGTGGTGGTAACGTCCGTCCATTCGGCCCGCAGCCCCAGCTGGTACGACAGCTTCCGCACCTTATTTCCCACAATACCGTAGAGCGCGTTGATGTTTTCTTCGTAGAGGAAGTTATTGGTCAGGCCGGGCAGGGAGCGCCAGCTACCATCTTCGGTTTGCTCAGTTACGGCAAAGTTGTTGGTCATATCCCGGAAACTACTCCGCAAACCCGCTTCCCATTTCCCTTCTTTTCCAAAGGGATGTACATAGTCAATTTGTCCCAGCCACTGCTTTTCAGTTTCGTCGTTAAGCGAGCGCTGCAGCAGGTAGGGAATACCCGAGGGCTTACCGTTGGGTTCAAAGGTACGCTGCCCGAAGTACTGGTCCGACTGCTCCCAGTTGTCGAGGTAGCGCAGGTCGGCGGTAAGCTCGTGTCCTTTCCGCTTAAAACTTTTCTTGTAGGTAAGGGCGTACTCCGAATTGGGCTCGGTTTCGGTTTCGTCCTGGGTCCGGAAGGTATAGCTATCCAGGTTATTCAGCGATGAAACATAGTCATAGTACCGGATGTCGGAAAAGCGCTTTCCTTTGCTGATACGCCAGGTGTAGGCACCCGTTAATACGCTGGTAGGGGAGAAGAAGTAGTCAAGGCCGCCCCGCGCGCTGTTGTTCATCCCTTTCAGGTTGTTGCGGAAGGTCTGTTGGGTAATAAAGGTAGTGTCGTTCCGGTATAGCTCCTGGTACAGCGAAGTACGTCCGGGGGTATTGCGGTAGGAAACGGTGTAATTGATAAAGAAGTTCAGGTTTTTACGGCGGTAGTTAATGTTGGCGGCTGCTCCCAGGTTGGTGGGGTAGCCCGTAATGACGTCAAAAGAGCCGTTAATGCCTTCCTTACGTTCTTTTTTAAGTACTATGTTAATAATCCCCCCCATGCCCTCGGCTTCGTAGCGGGCCGAGGGATTGGTAATAATTTCGACCCTTTCAATCATGCTACTCTGTAGCTGCTGCAAACCGGCTCCGCCCTTAAAACTGACCAGACCGGATGGTTTACCGTCAATCAGGATGCGAACGTTACTACTTCCGCGGAGGTTCACATTACCCTCCACATCTACGGCTACCGAAGGAATATTGCTCAGAATGTCCACGGCGGTACCTCCCGCGTTGGCCAGGTCCTTACCTACATTAAATATCTTCCTGTCCAGCGACAGTTCCATGGAGCTTTTCTCGGCCTGCACTACCAACTCATCCAGCGTAGTGGAGGTCACCGAAAGTTTTAGCGTACCCAGATCCAGGGAGGTACTACCTTCCAGCAGCCGTATGGCAGAAGTAGTCAGGGGCTTATAACCAATAAATTCGGTTAGCGCGTAGTAAGTACCTGCGGTAGCGTCAATGCTAAAGGTACCTGTTTCGGTGGTAATGGCTCCGGTGGCAAAGGTACTGTCGGCCTGGCGGAAAAGCCGGATGCTGGCGTAGCCAAGAGGCTCGTTGCTCTGACTGTCGATAATTTTGCCCGTTAACTTCATTTTACCCCCACTTTGGGCCATAATTGGCTTCGTTGGGAGGCCCGTTAGCAGACCCAGCAGGAGTAAAAACGAGGAACAGAAGAAAGTACTTGAGTAAAAAGAATGCATTATGGCCGTATGGTTTAATCTTTACTTGGAACTGTAACTGTATTTCTACTGCAAAGAAAACATACGAAACTCCTTCTTTTACTCTTTCTAAAGTGACCCAAGCCTGTTTTGTATATAATACGGTGAATTTCATAGACCAATCCACCAATAAACTCGACCAATCCGGTTGTTGGGAACCTAGGAAGTGGTACAGTTTTTTTGATAAAAGGGGTAGACCTTGCGGGAATGGCATTTTGTAAGCAATTACAAACATTCACCTTTTGCAGGGGTTAAACTTATTATTAACCACACATAATTAAACTGAACTAAGCTATGGCAACAACAACCGAAGATTTTAAAACAAAGGCAGCTGACCTCAAAGACAAAGCAGATCGTTTCAATCCGGAGCACAAAGAAGGTCCTGTAGCCGCTGCCATTGAAGATTATACCGCCCGTCTGCCATCAGATACTTTTCTGTGGGCTGCACTTGGTTCTATGGCTGTTTCAGCCACGCTGAAAATAGCGGGTAGTGATAAGACTGCGCTGTTTATTGGTCAGTGGGCCCCATCATTCCTGTTGTTAGGTTTATACAACAAGCTGGTGAAGATGGAAGGCTTTGATAAAGATAAGTAAGCCGGTCGGCTTACTTATCTCAATCTTAAAAGGAGGAAGCAGGCGCTTCCTTTTTTTATGGCCGGTTGGGAGTGGGAAGTAGTACCTGTATTACCTCCATTCCAGCGACCGGCTTTTGTTATTTTCCGTTAAGTTACCGGCAAAAGCATGCAGGGTCAGGTCCACGCCCTTTTTCCCAAACTTCCCCGTTAGCCAGCCTACCGGCTCACTATCCGCAAAATTATAGCCTACCGCGGGTTGATTCACCAGATGAATACCTTCCATTTTGTCGTACTTGTACTCGTGCGAATGCCCGTAAAAGATCGCCTTTACTTTTTGGTGCGGCCGGATAATCTGGAACAGCCGTTCTACATCCAGCAGGGAACTATCCTGGTCCGATAAGGTGTGGTGCACAAATAGTACCGTAGCTTTGGCGTCGGAGGTCTGCAGGTACTCCTCCAGCCAGCCACGCTGGGTCTGCCCGAGCAGTCCGGGTGTTTTGTTGACGTACATGAGGGAATCGAGCAGGATGAAACGGGTAGTTGGCTGCTCAACAACCATAACGTGCTTGTTTTTTACTTCCTGCATCCCCTTCGGAGCCGGAAAAGCCGCCTGAATATTGTCCCGGTCGTCGTGATTACCCAGGGTCATGTAAATGGGCTTCTGCTCGGCCAGCGGTGCCAGCAGCCCTTTTACCTGGGCATAGTCGCCCTTTTCACCGGTCAGCCGCGCTACGTCGCCGTTGATAAGTACCGCGTCGGGTTTGGACGCAAGTACCTGAGGTACCACGCCCTGCAGGTTTTTGTAGGGGTAAAAACCCCGGTAGACATTCTGCGCGTCTTCGGCGATATGCGTATCCGACAGTAGCGCCAGATGGGTTTCGTCGGCGGCCGATGCGCCAGGTACCGAGGTTACTCCCAGCCCATAAGCAGTAAGCAGACCAGCCGCCTGAGCGGACGATTTGAGAAAGGAACGGCGGTTTTGTTTGTAGTAGATCTGGGGCATGGGGAGTTTAGAATTAGCTTTTGATAGTATTTTTTAGTTATTCCAGGTTAAGTCAAAGTTTCCTTATTGATTAAAAGTAAACAGTTAAGTACTTCTCCTACCCCGGCCCCTGGTATAAAGTCCTGAAGGTACCTGTTTTCAGCCTGAGCTTTTTACCTTAGGAATATGAAAGACATTTTTCTGCCTGGCCCGGTCCTACCTCTTCTTGTGGGATTTTATTGAAGTCCTAGGGTACGAGCTCCGGCCACTTGGGTGACCTCAATATTACGGTGGGCGGACTTGTTGCTGATTAACGGGCAGGTTTTAGTGCCCTGCGAGTAGAAATAGGCACACGATAATGTGAGAACTGAACTTAGTCATGAGCAATTATCCCTTCATTATTAAACTCAATGAAGTTGCAGGTTTCAAACAGGAGATAAAGTGTTTGATAGTTGGTTCTAATTAAATCAAATAGCTCTTTATTTTTAATATTTCCGGTAGTAATCAGTAGAAGCTTCCGGGGTTTTCCTAATAAGGTGTGAGAATAGAAAAAGTCAGTGTCTTTAGTAATGACAATAAGATTGTTTTTGTCAGCATATTGATAAATATCGATATCGCTGCTCTCATCACCCTTTGGTAACTCCTCTACGTGTTCTGCATGAATTCCTAACCCGGATAAAATGCTGACAAGGAGTACAGGAAGTTGAGCATCAATAATACACCTCATGCAGTAGGCATATATGTTTTTGTTCGGGTAAGTTTGCTGGCATAGGCCAGACAGGCCAGAATGTCTTCTGCTTCAAGGGCGGGATACTCTTCCAGAATCTCCTCAAATGTTTCACCTGCACTCAAAAGGTCAAGTATAAGATCGACCGTATAGCGTTTATTGCGTATAGTGGGCCTTCCGTGACAAATATCCGGATTAAGGGTAATTCGGTTAAGTAAATTTTCCATATCTAAATATACAAATAGTTTGATTTACCTAAAAGCTGAATGCAAGTAAGATAGTACTTAATAATTAGTAGTCAGTACCCTACCTGATATTTATTGTCGTTCCTACCCGAAAGCCTACCCCCTGATACTGGTTGCCCTTAAACTGCGACACCACCTCCACCCGGAACAGGCGCAGCAGTCCGTCTACACCGTACACCAGCTCGGTGTAGTGCCCGGCACGGGGCGTTGTGAGGTAGTGGGCCTGTAGGGTTTCTTTCAGTCCGGCCAGGCGCAGGAAGGGCAGGCGCGTAATCAGGAACCGCTGCGTAGACCACAGCAGGTGGGCCTGCAGGAACCCCTCGCGGGTGCTGTATTCGTAGTAGGGCAGCATGCGGAAGTTGGTAAGCTGGTTGCCGGTCTGGAAAAAGAATTCATTACCCATAAAATGCCGGTAATCCGGGAAGAACAGGCGTCGGGTGTTCAGGAAGCCACCACCGCTCAGGGCGTACTGAAGGCCGCTGCGGGGACCGGTGTTTATAGTATGCAGTATTCCCAATTGTACAAAATCAAAATTTACCGCACTGGTACTGACCGGTATACCCTTGCGGTAGTTGACCTGGAAGGTAGGGCCGCTGTTGTACCAGTACCGCTTTTGTCCGTTCCGGATGGCGTACTTCTGCCAGGGCCTGAGGGTCAGACTGAGGTCAAAAAGCAGGGCGTCGTGCGTGGGGAAACCGGTTTCGGCTGTCTCCAGATTAAATGGACGGTTGGGCGTGAAGCCCCGGTTAGGCCAGTTGATATAGCGCTGCGGCGATTCCAGGTTAAACAACTCGCTGCGCCGGGCAAATTCGAGGCTACCGGCCAGGCTCAGAATGTCGCCCAGGTACCGATAGGTGTAGTCGGACCGAACGAACTGTTTCTGATAAATCTTCATGAAATTCTGCTCAAAAAACAGCGTAGTCAGGCTGTTCAGGCCGGGCGGAATCGGGTTGTTGGGGTTGAACTGGTAGATATACTCCCCACCGTCCAGACCGGCGGTCCACTTTCGGTTGCCAAATTCAGTACGCAGGGTACCACTAAAGCGTTCACGACCGAAGGAGTACCGCCCCAGCGGCCGCAGACTAAACCGGTTATCTTTCCACCGCTTGGTCCATTCCAGCGAAACATCAAGTGCATAGCCTTCCACCGTATTGTAAATCAGCGTCTGCAGTGGACTCTGAAAAGTAAGGGTGTTCCGATTGGCAAAGCGGTAGTTGTGGCCCGTCAGCAGGTGAAGTGGCTTAAAAGTGGTAGAGTCATTGCGGGTGCTGTCCCGGTCGGCTTTGGCCTGTTTTACTACCTTTATACTGTCCTGAATTACATAGCTTTTTACTTCGAGTTGGGTGAGAGGTACCGGGCGCAGCGATTCCCAGTAGGTCGTGTCGCGCTTGTTGGCCAGCGAATCAATGGATATAGAATCTTCCCGTACTACCCGTACATCTTCGCCCTGCTGTTTACGCTCCTTTTTCTGCTCTTTTTCGTAGTTTTTAATGATTTTTCGGAAGTTTTTCGTGGAAAATTCCTTCTGTTGCTCAATCATTTTTTCCAGGTCGGCCTTGCGCTGGGTCTGGGCGGTTTCGGGTTCTTTTTTGTGATCGTTGATGACAATCTCTTCGCGCAGGGCCGGGTCAATATTCAGTTTCTGGTAGGTCATGGACACCACGTACTTAAACTCACCCGCGAAGCCCAGGTACCCACCTTCCAGTTTGAATTGCTGATTAACGGGCAGCCACACGTTCTGCAGGGGCGTAAACAATTGTTTGATGTCTACTTTCAGGCCCTGGGTAGTAGTTTGCAGATCAAAGCTGTGGATGGCCCAGCGGTCTTCGATGATATAGATACTCCCCCGGAACACCCCTTCACCGTAAGCCCGGGGTACTACCCTGATTTTATTTATTATTTCACCCCGGTCCTCAAAAAAACCTTCGTACTCAAATTTGTAGTAAGAAAATGCTTTCGGCGACAAGGGCGTGACGGCACCGGCTACCTCTGGACTGTAAAAGCTGGCCAGTATGTACTGATTAGGAGTAGGGGTACTGTTGTCCAGGCTGTTACGGGTCGAAAGGATACGTTGGTTGTAGGTGTTGGGGCGGCGGTAGGTGATTTCGGCCACGCTCTCGTTCAGGAAAACCTTGCCTTCCTGCACCCCCTCTTTCTTTAACTTTCTTTCGAGCAGGAATGGAATCTTGGTGGGTAGGGCGGTACTTCGCGAGTAGGCGCGGGCGGTATAACCCCTGACCTGCAACTGGTGAAAACGCGCTTTGGCAACGGCGCGGCGCATGATACTGTAGGCCGGGTCTTCCTTGCCCTTCCCGATTTGTACCTCCCCCAGATTCAGGGGCTGCTCTTCCAACACTATGTTTATTTCGGTGAAGTCGTTGCCGACGGTTACCGAACGGGTAACGGTTTTAAAGCCCAGGTACTGAAAAAATATTTCGTAGCGACCCGGTTCCAGCGCCAGTTCGTAGCGACCTTCGGCGTTGGATAAGGTACCGGTACTGGTACCCTGCACCAAAATTCCGGAATAGGGCAGCGGCTCACCCTGGGAGGTAGTAATACGTCCGCGAATACCACCGGCATAAAGTAGTTGGGTACTTAGGAGAAAAGAAAGTACAAGAAAAAATCGCATAAAGTATTAAAAGCTAACCCGGACAGTAGATGTAAAAACAGGCCGTAACGTTGTATGAACGATGAAATTAAGCAGGATATTGACTGGAATGACAATTTGGCCGGGAAATCATCAGCGGCTACTCCATCGGATCGCCCAGGATGTCTTTGATGAATACTTCCTGAATGAGCGTGATCATCACCACCAGCGCGGGTATGGCTATGACTGTGCCCGGTAACCCAAAAATAGCTCCACCCAGCAGCGCCCCCAGCATCAGCAGGGTAGGAGGGAGAGAAACGGTTTTTTGCTGAACCAGCGGCACCACCAGTAAACTTTCGACTTGCTGTACAATAATATACACCAGCGCTACCCAAATGACTGAGTCGGGGTCGTAGGAAAATGCTACGAGTATGCCGGGCACGGCCCCTACTAAGGGACCGATAAAAGGGACAAAGTCAAAAATGAAAATGATGACCCCTAATACCAGGGCCAGCGGCACCCCAATTATTTCCAGTCCGATCCAGGTCAGCACTCCTACGCTGAGCATGGCGACAAACTGACCAAGGAGCCAGCCTTCCAGTTTTTCTATTACCTTGCCAATAACCTGAAAGGCACGTGGCCGGATTGGAATCGGGAATAAGCTGACAAACCCATTAACATACACCCGGGGGTTGAGGGCAAGGAATAAGCCACCGGCCAGAATTACCAGCAGGTAGGTTATGAAGGCGAATAAACCACCAACTATACCGGTCAGTTGTCCGAAGGTGTTGGAAAGCTGCGGGGTCCCATCGGTGGGTATATAGGAAAGTACGAACCGGCCCACCCCCGATTGATTAAGCGAATTTTCAACCTGTTCAATCGCCGGGGGGATTTTTTCGGTTAGGGTGGTAAATTGTTCCGAGATTTGGGGAGCGGCGTAGGTGATAAAGCCACCTAAAGACCCCAATAGCAGGAGCGTAGCGATGCCTACCCCCCACCGGTCAGGAAGTTGGGGGAGCATACGCTGAATAAAATGGGCGATGGCACGAAGCAATACCGCGAACAAAACCGCCCCGAAACCCAGGAGGAGAATACTGATGCTCGCCCGCATCATCAGCACTACCAAAACCATGATAAGGGTAATACCTACAGCGATGGTAACTTTTTGGGCATACGTGAGATCAGGAGCAGGAGTGGCGGAGGCAGGAGAATCTTTCACAGCAACGGGTAATGCTGCTGGTTGCCGGA
This sequence comes from Telluribacter sp., assembly GCF_035998675.1. Lineage (NCBI taxonomy): Bacteria > Pseudomonadati > Bacteroidota > Cytophagia > Cytophagales > Spirosomataceae > Telluribacter > Telluribacter sp. Next base: position 663,451 of record NZ_DASYHI010000020.1, on the reverse strand, counting down.
CTGCCTCATCCGAATCGTTGGTGTCTTTGGGGAGTGACGGAAACAATTTTCGTATATAGCGGAACATAGGTGTAGAGGTTGTAGTAATAATAACCTCCTGCTATTAAAATTGTCTATGCAAAGTACTATAAATCTGATATTTGTTCAATTTGAATAAGTACTGGCAAAAAATAAGAGGCGGCTTTTTAGGGCCGCCTCTTATTCTGAGAATTAAATAGTAGTAGAAAATCAAGCCAGTCGGTTGATGCAGTTGAGGTCTTCAAAAGCGACCTTCAAGCGCTCTACCATGCTCTCTTCGCCCTTACGCAACCATACACGTGGGTCGTAGTACTTCTTGTTGGGAGCATCGTCACCCTCGGGGTTACCCAATTGGGTCTGCAGGTAGGCTTCTTTGGCGTGGTAGTACTTAAGAATGCCTTCCCAGGTTGACCATTGCATATCGGTATCAAGGTTCATCTTGATGGCACCGTACTCAATGGCCTCCCGGATTTCTCCCCGGGTTGAGCCGGAGCCACCGTGGAATACGAAGTTTACGGGCAGGGCCTCGGTATTAAACTTCTGCTGAATGTACTCCTGCGAGTTTTTCAGGATTTTCGGCTCGAGCTTCACATTTCCCGGCTTATATACACCATGTACGTTACCGAAAGCGGCCGCGATGGTGAAATTAGGTGAAATCTTATTCAGCTCTTCGTAGGCATGTGCTACTTCTTCGGGCTGCGTATACAGTTTGGAGCTATCCACGTCGCTGTTGTCCACGCCGTCTTCCTCACCACCCGTTACACCCAGCTCTATTTCAATGGTCATGCCCAATTTGGCCATGCGCTCGAAGTACCTGCACGATATTTCAATGTTTTCTTCCAACGGCTCTTCCGACAGGTCCAGCATGTGTGAACTGTACAGGGGCTTACCATACTGGTCGAAGTGACGCTCTCCGGCTTCCAGCAGGCCGTCTATCCAGGGAAGGAGCTTCTTGGCGCAGTGGTCAGTGTGCAGGATTACGGGCACGCCGTACAATTCGGCCATCTGGTGTACGTGCATAGCACCGGATATACCTCCGGCGATGGCAGACTGCTGATTGGTATTGGGCAAACTCTTACCGGCGTAGAAGCTGGCACCTCCGTTGGAAAACTGAATGATGACGGGGCTATTTACCGCGCGGGCGGTTTCGAGTACAGCATTGACGGAGTTGGTACCGACAACATTGACAGCCGGCAGGGCGTAGTTGTTTTCGTTGGCATGACGGAAGATTTCACTTACTCCCTCGCCCGTCACAACACCGGGCTTAAAGCGGGTCATGGTTTCGCTCATGGTAATTTAAGAGATTATTTCAAGAAATAATTTTGCAAAACTGGCTTGTTGCCAAATTTTAGCTATCCTTTGCAAGTTAGTTATTTTGCAGGAGAATGAAGCATATAGCCCTCTATATTGCTGGGGGCACGCGCCGGTAAGGCGGTCTGATGTTTACTTTTGCCCAATCTCTCTATCTTTGGAGGGAACAAGGACCCGACTCAGGTAGTTTCATACTTCAACAGTACCACCATAGTACCGGTCGGGACAGTACTTTACCTATGAATCCAAAACTCATAAAAACCCTGCTGATAGCCGGAGCCATTGGCTTTTTTATCATGTGGCTCCTCGAAATCCAGCGTACCGACCTGAAGGATAGCTACTGGCTCATACTGCTGTGTATTACCTGTCTGCTTTCTTTTCAGTACTACCGCATCCGGCAGGGTACCACGGGTATACCCACCGGTGAAAAACCCAAAGAACCAGCCTCGTCTGCTCCTAAAAAATCAGTGACACCCAAACGCAAAAAGAAATAATGCTGACACTGCTGGTATTGGCAATCCTGTTATTCACTCTGGCCGGGTACTACGGTTCGGTTCGGGTACTTCTGCTGGAGTCGACCGTCGACTGGCACCGACTGCGCCACGAGGACGAAGGGCATTTTTTTAAAGTTATTTACTGGCGCAGGATGCTTCGTATGGCGCGGCTCCTGGCGGTGGGGCTGGCCTGCTTCTGCCTGGTAGCGGCCGGGTATACCGGCCTGCTGCAGCTTGGGGGCTCTGACGGCCTGGCCCTGCTGGTACTTCTGCTCGGGGCGGTCATGTTGTGGCTGATAGCTTACGCCGTCTGGATGAAGGCGGGACGTACTTATCCGGCACTTATGCGTCTGGAATCCTATGCCATCCGGTTTGCCGAGTGGTTACTGACGCCGGTATACTGGTTTCTTGAGCCTTTGGTTAAAGAAAAACCCGGTGAAAGCCGAGCCGCGGCAGTCCGTGATGAAACCGCCTCGGCCGATGACCCCGACTTTGAAGATCACAGCATGGAAGAACGGATGTTTATCAACGCGCTGGATTTTAAAGACGTTCGCCTTCGCGACTGCATGATTCCGCGTACCGAGATATCTGCCGTGAGTCTGGAGGATACCATTGAAGACCTCCGGCAGGCGTTTATTACCAGCGGGCACTCCAAAATCCTGGTCTACCGCGATTCGGTGGATGAAGTAGTCGGGTACTGCCACTCGCTGGCCCTTTTTCGCAAACCAAAAGAGATCAGCAGCATCATTACCCCCATCCTGATAGTACCCGAAGCCATGCCGGCCAGTGACCTCATGCTACGCTTTCTGGAAGAGCGGAAAAGTCTGGCCCTGGTAGTCGACGAGTTTGGAGGTACCTCCGGACTGGTAAGCGTGGAGGATGTGGTGGAGGAGATATTTGGTGAAATTCAGGATGAATACGATACTACCGAAGACTGGACTGAACGCCAGATTGACGAAAGTACCTTTATTTTCAGCGCCCGCCACGAGATAGATTACCTCAATGAAAAATACGACTGGTCGTTGCCCGAAGGGGATTACGATACGCTGGCTGGTTTGCTCATTCATATTCACGAGGATTTGCCCAAGGTCAATGACGTTATCAGTCAGCCGCCCTTTACGTTCAAGGTAGTGTCCATGCAGGATACCCGCATAGAACTGGTACGGCTTACAATTGAAGCCGAAGACTAAGGTACCTTTTCAAGCAATACCAAAAATAGCGCATACAAAAAGAGCTACGCCGTCATATTCGGCGTAGCTCTTTTTGTGGTCCTGGTTAAGGATTAAAACCTACGGTTTGTATCACCAAAGGTTGATTCTCTATTGTTCAGCGAATCATCATCACGTAGTCGGTCATCGTCACGTAGTCTGGTATCTTCATTATCAAGATTCTCGACATCCACTTCGGTTTTTCTAACGGTATCCCGAATTGTCTCGTCCCGTACTTCTACCTCTTTATTCAGTGAGATTTCTTCAACGACCCGAGCTTCTTTTGACACAACCGGTACTTCGGCTTTTTCAGTCAGTTCTATTTCACCATCCTGAAAGGCGTTAAGTTCAGTTTCAGTTGCTGCCCGGTTAACAGGATTGCGATTTACGGTAACATGCTCCTCACGTAAACGCAGGTGTTCCTCGACCGGACGCTCAACTATCCGGCTCCGCAAACGGGCACCACCGGTCTGGACGGTTCTTTTACCCACCTGCAGGTCTTCCTCAATTACTTTCATGGAAGCCGTGTCGCGGTCGGTATCAGTCCGGTCGGTCAAATCGCGGGTTGAAGTACCTGTGGTAGTACCTCTGGTACCCATAGCAGGATCTATTTCCAGGTTTTTATACCCTTCCTGGGACTGAGTGGCTCCGGCGTAGCCATATTGGCTGGCGCGGTCATCCACATCAACAGCTCCGGCATCATCGAGAATATCAGCAGCCCGTTCGGCTTCTTCGCGTGTATCGGTATGTACCGTTACTACAGAACCGGTGCGATTGGCTACATGGGTATGTTTGGTTGCATTGTCATCATCACCACCAAACAGGGAGCGGAAAAAACTGCCAATGCTATCATCGTCTTCGTGCTTATCGGTATGGTGGGTCCTTTGCCCCTCATTCCGGTAGGATACATCTACCCTGGATCGGTCAAATCCGCGTTCCATCAATTTACTCTCTGCTTTCCTTGCCTCCTCTGAGGTATCAAATATTCCTACGATTGTCTGTCTCATAATGTTTTTGTTTAAATGTTTAGTTGAATTATGTGTTGGCTAAAAATATAAGCTACTCATTGTTATCAGTAGGGTCAGGAATTCGTTGAGGGTCAGTTCTTTCGACGGTGACTTCCTCCTTTCTCAAGGTTACCTGGGTTTGGTAAGGTTGTTCGACCTGCTTTTTAGTAATTCTGATTTCTTCCACCAGAAGCAATCGTTTTTCAACCACGAGTACCTCCTTAAAAACAGGGATTATCATGGTTTCACCTTCGTGCCGGGTAGTGGGGGGCATACCATCCGTGATATATTCATTGACTTCTACCCGCTCTACCTGTACATCCTCATACCTAAAGAAATCATCAACCGTTTCTTCGTGTTCAACTGTTTTTTTAGATATAGTCACCTTTCCGGTTTCTACAATCTTTTTGTCCAGATGAACCTGTTCTTCAAAGACCGGAATTACCTTAAAAGATTTTTGAAAATCCTCTCCAGGTACCCGGTCCGACTGATCCTCGGTTGCTTGAATTCGTTGATCTTTCATGGTAGCAATGAAATAAGCTTTTATACCTCTTTATCAAAAAATATTGTTCCGGCTGAAGAAAACCGCCTGGCAGGGTAATTTGGTCAATCATGTAACTCCTGTTGCGTAAGGCATTCCCCGATGCGTCCAAAGCACTACCGAGGTATAATTTTCCATGGAATGTTTTGGACTGTCCAGGGGGAGTAGGGAAAGGCTTTTTTGCTTGTCAGGATTTAAGTTTTATCCGATCAATTCAATTGGTCTTCTTTTCAGTAGCAACTGATGATCACAAGCAAAAAAGCCTGCTCTTTCCGGAACAGGCCTACTACGGTTAAAAAATTCTTTTGGTGCTACCCTGGTGCTGCTTACAGCTCCTTTGCCTTCATCTGATTTACGGCGTAATCGGCCGCACGGGCCGTCAGGGCCATGTAGGTCAGGGAAGGGTTTTGGGTGGAGGTGGAGGTCATGCAGGAGCCGTCGGTGACGAATACATTCCGGCAGCTATGCAGCTGGTTCCACTGGTTCAGGAGGGAAGTCCTGTGGTCACGGCCCATGCGTACGCCACCCATCTCGTGATTTTCGTTGCCGGGCGTGCGTTTGGTATCAACGGGCCGAATATTGGTGAAGCCTGCCTGCTCGTACATTTCCGTAAACTGGGCGTGAAAGTCTTTCAGCATTTTTTCGTCATTGGCGTCGTACCCAATCGATACCCGTAGCTGCGGTATACCGTATATATCCGTCAGCCGGGTATCCAGTTGTACCGTACTACTTTCTTTGGGAATGGTTTCGCCCATCATACCCGCGTAAATCTGCCAGTTGGCCCAGCGGGCAGAATGCAGGTTTTCCTTCAGTGTAGCACCCAGCCCCTGCTGACTATTTACGGTACCCCTGGTAGCCGAAAACGAAGCCGCGTAGCCCCGCAGGAAGTCGGTTTCCTGGCGGTATACATTACGGAAGCGGGGCAGGTAGCTACTGTTGGGGCGACGACCTTCGGTTGCGGAGTCCAGGTGTCCTTCGTACTCAGCCATTATTCGGCCCCGGTAACTGTGGAACGCCATAAATTTCCCGAGCAGGCCGTTGTCGTTGCCCAAGCCGACGGGAAAACGGCCGGAGGTAGAGTTGAGCAGAATCAGGTTGGTATTCAGCGGGGAGGCATTGACAAAAATAATCCGGGCGTAAAACTCAACCAACTCCTTCGTGTTAGCATCGACCACCCGTACCCCCGTAGCTTTCTCTTTTTTCTCGTCGTAAATAATAGAGTGGACTACCGAGTGGGGGCGCAGGGTCAGATTACCGGTTTTGGCGGCCCAGGGAATGGTAGTGGAGTTGCTGCTGTAATAGCCCCCGTAGGGGCACCCCCGGTCACAGAGAGTACGGTGCTGGCACTGCGCCCGCCCCTGCTGGTAATGAACAGGATTAGGCTGGGTCAGGTGGGCCGCCCGCCCGATTATCAGGTGCCGGTCCGGGTAGTGTTGCAATACTTTTTGCTTAAAATGCTTTTCCACGCAGCTCATTTCGTGCGGAGGCAGAAACTCGCCGTCGGGCAGGGTAGGGAGTCCGTCCTTGTTTCCGGTAATACCCGCGAACTTTTCTACGTGGCTGTACCAGGGTGCCAGGTCGTCGTACCGGATGGGCCAGTCAACGGCGTAACCATCCCGGGCGGGGCCTTCAAAATCAAAGTTACTCCAGCGCTGGGTTTGCCGCCCCCAAATCAGGCTGCGGCCGCCTACCTGGTAGGCTTTGATCCAGTCGTAGGGACGGTCCTGTATATACTCCTGTTCGGCATCTTTGGTAAAGAAATGGGCGCTGTCTTCCCGAAAGGCGTAATTCTTACTGCTAATAGGGTAGTCTTGCTGAAGGGCCAGCGGTACCCGCCCCCGATGTTCCAGTTCCCAGGGCTGCAAAAGGGCGGTGGGGTAATCAGTGATATGCCTGACGTCCCGGCCCCGCTCCAGTACCAGGGTTTTCAGCCCTTTCTCACAAAGCTCCTTGGCCGCCCAGCCTCCACTGATGCCCGAACCTATGACAATGGCGTCGTAGGTACGGGCTTTCGCGCTATCTATATTGAAGTAAGCCATGTCTTATTGAATTTTGAATTGCTTTTAAGTGAAGAGTCTGGCGTACGGTTTCTAACTAGAAAACTCACCGTTGGTCAATGTTCATTGGTCACTGCTCACTGTAAAACTCACTCAACCACAATCCCCTCCTTCACTCATTAATCAAAGAACCAGCCAGGGCATCACAAATACTAACTCTCCCCAAATACGAAATCGTTCATTAGAAATGATTTTTTCAGGATTTTTCCACATCCAAAGGTGTACCAGCGACATGAACAGCAGTATGATGGCCAGTCTTTGAACATAGCGGTAGTCGGTCAGGTAACAAACCGTAACGCAGGTAAGGGCAGTCAGGAAGGTGATACCTTGCAGTACCTGCATGGTAGAAGCCCGTTTCAGCCAACGGGCCAGGTTATACACTTCACGGTACTGAATGGCTTCAAAATGTGAAAAAAGCAGGAGGCTCTGCAGGGTAAGCAGGTAGAAAAGAACGCCAAGTACTATACTTTCCCAGATGACCGGTTGCCCCAGAAACCAGGTACTGGCCCACACGCCCGAGGCATAGATAAGGGCCGTGAGGGGTTCCTTTAGTGCCTGCCTGTGGCTTTTCAGAGGAAGCCGGGAAACTACCCACAGGTACAGGGCTACAAAAGCTACCATCCCTCCCCCAAATTTCCAGAGCTCGGCGGGAATAAACCAGCACAAAGCCCCAGCCAGGGCGAAGACGCCCATGATCAGCTGCCGGATCAATGGCTCGTACTGCCGGTTGAACCGGTGGCGCTGAGTCCTGGGCGGTACTGAGCGGTGATTGTCCAGGAGGTGGTCCAGTGAATAGATGCCCAGTACCACCAGCCCCAGAATAATCGTCACCCACACGTTGATGGGTGTACGCCCGGTGGGCAGGCGGCTGGCCGCCAGGTGTGATACCACCGCCCCGGCTACCACATCCAGACTTAACCAATGCAGATGGATAGGTTGAAAGCGGTAGGTCATAGTATTGGATTCAGTATTCATGAGGGCTGAGCGGAGGTAGAGAGTACCTGGATACTATCGCCTGTCTTAATAGTTCCGGAGTCTGAGGTCAGAAGGTTTTGACCGAACAGTACTTTGTTATTCTGCTTACGGTAGGTGGCCAGCGTTTTTAACGGCTCAGACCCAGGCAGGGCCGTTTCGGGATTGACAGTAATAAGTATACAGCGGGCGCAGGGTTTCACAACCTGAAAGGCAATATCACCAATCAGGAGTTCCCGCCAGTCGTCTTCCGCGTAGGGACCGGCTCCCTGTACCACCAGGTTGGGTCGAAACCGCTGCATGGTAACTGGCTCGGGAAGGCGTTGATTGAGGTCGTCGAGGGATGACTGGCCAATCAGCAGAAAAGGGTACCCATCAGCAAAGCTTACATTTTCTTGGTTTCTGGCGTAGCGGGGATCCACCCGACGCTCGGTGGAGTCGGGCATGAACACCAGCCGAACGGGTCGCTCCAGTTTTTTACTGAGCCATTGGTCGGCGCGGTCGCAAACGGTCAGGGCCGGTACCTGGTTATCATCCCAGATACTTACGTATACCAGCTCATTGGTAATCGGCTGCATAGGTACTTCCAGTACCTCGGCGGGTTGGGTTCGATCCACCACCAGGAGTTGGTCCTTTTCCAGAGCTACGTCCAGCAGGGCCATGCGGTGCAGGCTGCGCTGGGTAACAAAGCGGCCGTTTTCGTCCACAATCATCCAGCGACGATCGTGCCGCAGGCCCCGCCCCAGTACCTGGGCTTCATCAAGTCGAATGCCCCCTAGGGATTTGATTGGGTAAATCCAGATTTCGGAAAGTGTGTACAAGGAGTTTATAAGTTTATAGTCTATGAGTTAACCCGTAGGAGGTGTTTAGAACTCCATCCGGGCCAGAGGGCTTACCTTCTGGTCCGTAAAGTCATTTTGCTGGTACTTAAAGTGGGCCGCCATGGCAATCATGGCGGCGTTGTCGGTACAGTATTCAAAGCGGGGAACGTACACATTCCAGCCCATTTCCTCGCCCATTTCCTGCAGGTGCCGCCGCAACCCGGAGTTGGCCGATACCCCACCCGCAATGGCGATCTCCCGGATACCCGTTTGTTTGGAAGCCTTTCTTAATTTTTTCAGGAGAATCCTAACCAGCGTATACTGAATACTGGCGCAGATGTCTGCTAGGTTTTCGGCCACAAAATGCGGATTTTCTTTGGTTTTCTTTTGCAGAAAGTACAAAAACGAAGTCTTGATTCCACTAAAAGAATAGTCCAGACTGGGCATTTCGACGGGTGGAAACTCAAAGGCCAGCGGGTTGCCCTGTTGAGCGTATTTGTCAATTAAAGGACCTCCGGGGTAGGGCAGGTCCAGCAGCTTGGCAGTTTTGTCAAAGGCTTCTCCCACGGCATCATCGAGCGTTTGGCCTATGATTTCCATGTCGAGGTAGTCCCGTACTTTTACAATCTGGGTATGTCCTCCACTGACGGTCAGGCACAGAAAAGGAAAACGCGGTTTGGGGTCTTCAATAAAATGGGCCAGAACGTGCGCCTGCATGTGGTTTACATCAATCAGGGGGATTTTCAGCCCCAGCGCCATGGCCTTGGCAAAGGAAGTACCTACCAACAGAGCCCCCAAAAGTCCGGGGCCTCGGGTAAATGCTATGGCCTGGAGGTCTTTTTTCGCTACTTTTGCATCATTGAGGGCTTTTTCAACCACCGGAAGTACGTGCTGTTGGTGGGCACGGGAAGCCAACTCGGGCACTACGCCCCCGTACTGCTGGTGGATGAGCTGGGTCGCAACAACATTAGAACAGATTTTGCCGTTAGATATGACAGCTGCCGAGGTTTCGTCGCAGGACGACTCTATGGCTAAGATATTCATGTAAATAGGTAAAATTTGCACAAATTTACATAAATTACTCCAAGTCGGGATAGACCGCTATTCCGAATCAATAGATGACGAACATTCTGAGATCGGTAGTGAACGGACTGGTGGTCGTAATTATCTTCGCGTTACTGGCGCTGGAGACGATTTCGATTGCTTTACAATTTCCTGCGGTCCAGAGTTGGGTGGTAAATAAAGCGGCCGGCAAGCTTACCGAGCTCCTGGATTTTCCGGTTTCTATCCGCGAGCTCCATATTAAGTGGTTTGATGTTGTTTCGCTCGGTGGGGTGTCGGTGAGGGATGCTCAGGACCGCCACATGATTCGGGTGGAGCGGATTGATGTGAACCTCAGCCTCAGCAGTATCATTGAAAACATGAAACGGGATATTCACCTGGACGAGGTTACGCTCTTTCAGCCGGATGTCCACCTGATCAAAAACCCCAAAAACGGCGACCTCAATATTGATGAGTTTATCGCCCGCATCAACGAGCTTACCGCCCCTGCCGATACTTCCAACTACATTCCCAACCAGAATATTCCCTTTACCATCGGGAAGGCCCATCTGGTAGACGGTAACTTCCGCTACGACGACCCCCGGGAAACCCGGATAAAAACCCCGACGGTATTTGACTACAATCATTTTGAGTTGGGACAACTCCACGCCAGCATGGACGATTTTCTACTGCTGGGCGATACCATTCGTTTTCAGGCCAATGACCTGACTACCATTGACAAGCAGACCAACCTAAAAGTACACGACCTGGATACCCGCTTTCTGTACTGTGTAAAGCGTATGGAACTGGCTAACCTGAGCGCTTACGTGGGACGTTCTTTCGTGAGTGACTATATCAGCTTCAACTACGATAGTCCGGCCGATCTGGGGTACTTCAACAGTCGGGTGCGCATGGTAGGCCATCTGGACAACAGCCGCGTTCATTCCGGTGACCTGGGCCTGTTTGCGGAGTACCTGCTTACGCTCGACGAAACCTGGAAAATCTCCGGGCGATTCAACGGAATCGTCAATAATTTCCGGGTAACCAATACGGACCTTCGGTTTGGTAAAAAGAGCCGTTTGGTTGGGGACTTTGCTTTCAAAGGGCTGCCAGAAACGGAAGGTATGGTGATGAACTTCCGGATGGATCGCTCGCAGGTACATACCCCCGACCTGGTACAGTACTACCCCGAAACAGACCTTCACCAGACCTTCCAGAAATTCGGACTAGTACAGATGGCGGGTACTTTCAAAGGTACCTTTGAAGACTTTGCCCTGAATGGCCAGCTGAATACCGAGATAGGTACCCTTAAACCAGATCTAATTTTTCATATTGATGATACCCATAATACCACCTACCGCGGCGAGCTAACTACCACGGCTCTGGACCTGGGTATCCTGCTGGACCAGCCGGAGCGGTGGCAAAAGCTGGATATGGCCGGTACCATAACCGGCCGGGGGTTTGACCTGGCTTCCTCGTCGGCCAACCTTAACGCGACCATTAGCCGCCTGGGATTCGAAAACTACGATTACCGGTCTATCCGGGTGCGGGGTAACCTCCAGAAAGCCTATTTTAACGGTCAGGTAAGTACCCGCGACACCAACCTGGTAGTGAACCTGGACGGAGAGTTTGATTTGTCGGGAGCCCTGAATGCCTTTGACCTGCAGGGCATCATTGAAAAAGCCAATCTTCACGCTTTGGGGTATACCCAGAACCCTTTCACCCTGCGTACCCAGCTGGATGTGCAGGTGGTAGGTAATACCATTGATGAACTTACCGGCCGGGCCCGCCTGCTCAACTCGTACCTGCTGACCCCCAGCAATGAGCGAAACCTGGTGATCGATACCCTTATGGTGACCTCGGTGCAGGAAGGGGAGCAGCGGACTATGGAACTGGAAAGTGAATTCATGACCGCCCGGGTTAAAGGTGATTTTGTCCTGACTCCGGCCGTAGAGGACCTGAGCCGGGTACTTACCGAATACAAGCTTTATTTTTTTCGGGACGAAAAGGACAGGAATACTTACTATGATCAGAAGGTAAACCATGTAGTTAATAAGCGGTACGAAATAAATTACGAAGTACAAACGCGGGACTTGTCGCAGGTACTGGCATTTCTGTACCCCGACGGCTATGTCTCTGCCGGTGCCCGCGCCGAAGGTCTTTTCCGGATGGATAATACCGCACTGCTGACGCTGAATGCCACTGCTGATACCGTTCGGGTGGCGGGTAATCAGTTTGTGAAGTCCGAGGTGGATATTACCACCTCCAAATTTGTCAATAGCGCCGAGGTACTTGCTTCCGGACTGGTTACTTCCTCGCAACAGAAAATCAGTAAAATAGCACCCACCGAGCGTCTGGAAATAGAAGCTACCTGGGACCACGACCATATCAATTTTACGAGTGGACTGCGGCAGGCAAGCAGCCGCAACCGGGCTAACCTCAACGGTGAAGTCCGGTTCCTGACCAACGGCTTTGACATACGCCTCCAGAACTCCCGCCTCAATCTGCTGGAAGAGGTATGGCAGGTGGCTCCTAACAACCTGATTTCGATTGCCGGGTCGAGTGTCCGGTTCAGTAATCTGGCGCTGGCCAGTGGCAAACAGCGCCTGGCGCTCAATGGTACTTATGCGCAGAATGCGGATCAGAACCTCCTGCTGGAAGCCCGGAACTTTAAATTAGGTACCCTGAATCCGGTATTTGATACTAAGCTGGGTGGGGTAATGGACGGTATGGTCCGGCTGCGCAATGTTCAGGATTTTAGTGAGCTTAAGGCTGATTTTAGCGTGGAGGGACTGACCTACGATGCCTACGAACTGGGGAATGTAGAAGGAGTGGGTGACTGGGATCAGTTGACAAATCAATTTTTTGTTGATGCAGTTTTGGAAAAAAATGCCCGCAAGACTTTCTCCCTGGTAGGTTCCTACAATCCGAACCGCAAGGAGAATGCGCTGAACCTGAAAGCCAACTTTCAGGATACAGACCTGAAAGTGATAGAGCCCTTCTCGGAAGGATTGGTATCGGATGTAAGCGGAAAGGCCAACGGTATCGTGCAGGTAACGGGTAGCCTGGACCATCCCATTCTGCAGGGTGAGGTAACCGTGGATAAAGGTCGTTTGAAATTTGATTACCTACAGTCGGTACTTAATTTCAGTGATAAGATTTATTTCAGCGAAAGTGAAATCGCTACCCGCAATATGGTGGTGACCGACCCCGACGGGAACACGGCCACGCTACGGGGCGGCGTATACCACGAAGGGTTCAAGTACTTTTCCTTAGGATTTAATGCCGACCTACGAAATTTCAAAATACTGAATACCAACGCCAACGACAACGATCTGTTTTACGGAGCCGCTTATGTTACCGGTAAGGCGGCCCTTTTCGGCCCGCTGGATAACCTCACTATTGAAGCAACTGTAACCAGCAACCGGGGCACACGTATCTACATTCCTCTCGACGGTGCTACCGAAGTAGCTACCCAGGACTATATTCAGTTTGTGAGCCAGCTACCCAAAGAGGACTCCACCAACACGGGTGGTCAGCAGGGGCAGGTAGATATGGGGGGTATCAAAATGGATTTTAACTTCAATATTACGCCCGATGCCTACTGTGAAATACAGCTGGACCGCCAGGCGGGTGATATTATAAAAGCCTACGGTAGCGGCCTTTTGAACATGAAGATTGATACCAAAGGCGACTTTGCCATGTCGGGTACTTACGAAATTGCCCGCGGGGACTATACCTTTACTTTTCAGAATGCCCTGAATAAAAAGTTTGAAATAAAACCCGGCAGCCGTATAACCTGGTCGGGCGATCCCTACGAGGCTATTCTGGATGTGGAGGCGGGCTATACGCAGCTGGCTTCGCTGGCGGGGGTACTTCCGGGCATTGTATCCAATGCGAATAATGCCTCCAACCCCTTGTCGCGCCGCTATCCGGTGGAGGTCACCATTTCGCTTTCGGACCGGCTCATGTCGCCCCAGATTGCCTATGATTTACGGGTAGTGGAGTATCCGGCCTCCGGCGAGTACCGTTCAGCGGTGGCTGCTTTTGAAAACCGCCTCCGCAGCGACGAGCAGGAGCTAAGCCGCCAGGTGAGTAGCCTAATTCTGTTCAATCAGTTGCTGACCCCGCAGGACGCCCTGCTGGCGCAGTCGAACCAAAGCCAGACCTTTATCGGAAACAGTATCAGTGAGCTGGTGACAAACCAGGTAAGTAAGTGGGCCTCGGCCCTGAACGAAAATCTGGAGGTGGGGCTGACGGGCCTCTCGCTGGATCAGAATGCCCTGAATAACCTGCAGTTGCGGTTTTCGTATCGCTTTCTCAACGATCGTTTCCGCGTTACGCGAGATGGCCGGTTTGCCTACGGAACTAACCAGAACAACGCCGCCAGCCTGCTGGGTGAGTGGACCCTGGAATACTGGCTCACGCAAACCGGTAGTGTCCGGCTGAAAGCCTACAACCGCAACATTCAGAATCCCCTTCTGCTGAGCAACACCCTGACTACCGGTGGGGTGAGTATGCAGTTTACCCACAGCTTCAACCGATTCGCAATGCCCAAGCCAGTCATTACTATGCCTGCTCAGCCGGATTCGTCCGACTCGGAAGAGTCATCTGGCAAGTTAACCTCAAGTTCGCTTCCGCCCGATACCACCCGACGATAGGTCAGTTGTTCAGGAGACCGGTACCAGCGAATGCTTTACCTCCCAATGCGCTACTTAGGCTTTATTCGCCCCGGTACTCAATGGCCATCCCCCGCAGCAGGTAGCCTTCGGTGGTGGCGGTAGTATAGTACTTGTACTGCACATTCATCAGGGCGTCAGCGCCCAGCTTCTGGGCTTTCAGGATCAGCTGGGCGGTCAGCAGCTCTTTGGTCTGGGCGTTATTGCCCCGAAACAGCATCCTTTCGCTGTTTTTCTTTTGCTGCTCATTCAGGACTTCTTCCTTACTGAGTTCTACCCATTCCAGCTCCGAATAAGGCCGGTCCGGCGATTGGTTCTCAAAAAATACATCAATCGGGTAAACCGGTCCGCCCGAGATCGGGATAGCCGGACGGAAACATCCGCTCAGGAGTACCATACAACTTCCGAATAGAACTTTCCCCAAAATCTTTTGAGCCGTCATAAATCTATTTTTTCTTTTTTCGTTACTATATTTAAAAAACCGATTTAACCGTCATTCAATTCCTTTCCTTATGAAAAAATCCCGATTCCGCTCCTCTCTGGCCCTTTTTACCGTATTGTTCTGTGCGTTGACCATGCTTTCCTCCTTCCGGCCAGCCGTTGAGGCGGACGATATACTAGGTACCTGGCTAACGGGTTCCAAAAAAGGGCACGTACAAATTTACCAGCAAGGTAATAAGTACTATGGAAAAATTGTGTGGCTCAAAGAACCGAACGACCCGGCTACCGGTGCGCCAAAATTAGATAAAAATAATCCGGAATCCGGCAAGCAAAAGCAACCCCTTATCGGATTGGTCAATTTACGGGATTTTACCTACGCGGGTAATAATGTGTGGGAAGACGGTAAAATCTACGATCCCGAAAATGGCAAAGAGTACAGTTGCAAGATGACCCTGAAGAACAACAATACGTTGGAAGTCCGTGGGTATATAGGCTTTTCATTTATTGGCCGAACCGACGTCTGGACCCGGGTAAAATAGCGGTTTGGCTTCTTAATAAAGCATTTATTTCATTCCTGCGCCGTTTGTCACTATTTTAGTTGGCAAACGGCGCTTTTTAGTTATCATTACAACTTTTAGGACAAGCATAAATCACTTCAAGTATGGTCAACCTTACAACCAAAAAACTGACAGGTCTGCTGCTGGTGGGGGTACTGGCTGTGGCACCGGTATGGGCCCAGGAGCTACCCAAAGGAATGAAAAAAATTACTTCGGTGGAAGGTATCACGGAGTACCAGATGGACAACGGCCTCAAGGTACTGTTGTTCCCCGATCCGTCAAAGCCGACTGTAACCGTTAATATTACCTACCTGGTAGGCTCACGCCACGAGGGCTACGGCGAAACCGGTATGGCGCACCTGCTGGAGCACATGGTTTTTAAAGGTACGCCCAAGCACCCCAACATTCCGCAGGAACTAACGGAGCACGGAGCCCGTCCCAACGGTACTACCTGGTACGACCGCACCAACTACTACGAGACCTTCTCGGCTTCGGACGAAAACCTGAAATGGGCCCTGGATCTGGAAGCCGACCGGATGCTCAATTCCTACATTGCCAAAAAAGACCTGGAAAGCGAATTCAGCGTAGTACGCAATGAATTTGAATCGGGCGAAAACAGTCCGTTCCGGGTCCTGATGGAGCGGGTGCTTTCTACTTCCTACCTGTGGCATAACTACGGGAAATCCACCATTGGTAACCGCTCCGATATTGAAAATGTACCCATCGAAAACCTGCAGGCTTTTTACAGAAAGTACTACCAGCCCGACAATGCCGTGCTGATGGTAGCCGGTAAAATAGACGAAGCCAAAACCCTGGCCCTGGTCAACGAGTACTTTGGCAAACTTAAAAAGCCGGAGCGGGTACTGCCTACTACCTATACTTCGGAGCCAACCCAGGACGGTGAGCGCCTGGTAGAACTAAAGCGGGTAGGTGACGTGCAAATGGTGGCCTGCGCCTATCACATCATGCCCGGCTCCCACGCCGACTACCCCGCTATGGATGTACTGGTGGAGGTACTTTCGGCCGAGCCCAACGGAAAGCTGTACAAAAACCTGGTGGATACCAAAAAGGCTTCTTCGCAGTACGCGTTTAGTTTTGCTTTGAATGACCCGGGTTTTGCCTACTTTGGAGCCGAAGTCCTGAAAGAAAAATCCCTGGATGAAGCCCGCTCTGCTCTTATTGCCACGCTGGACTCCGCCTCGCGCACAAAGGCTTCGGCGGAAGACGTAGAGCGCGCCAAAGCGGCCATCCTGAAAAACTGGGACCTGCAATTCCGGAATGCCGAAAGGGTTGGCCTTGGGATCAGTGAGTACATTGCCACCGGCGACTGGCGGCTGGCGTTCCTGTTCCGTGACAATATTCGTAAAGTAACCCCCGATGATGTATACCGCGTGGCGCAACATTACCTCAAGCCGTCTAACCGCACGGTAGGTACCTTTGTGCCCACTCCGGCTCCCGAGCGCGCCGAAATTCCGGCGGCTCCCAACGTAGCTGAACTGGTAAAAGATTACAAAGGCGAAGCCGTTATGGCGCAGGGTGAGGCGTTTGACCCTTCTCCCACCAATATTGACAGCCGTACCACCCTGGTCGAAAAACCCAACAGCATAGAGATAGCTCTGCTGCCCAAGCAAACCCGGGGTAATGTGGTAGCGGCCCGGATGACCTTCCGGATGGGGGATGAAAAAAGCCTGATGAACAAGGCTACCATCGCCAGCCTGACGGCCAGTATGCTGGATAAAGGTACCAAAAACAAAACGCGTCAGCAGATAAAGGATGAACTGGATCGGCTGAAAGCCCGCGTCAGTTTCTTTGGAAGTGGTAATACCGCCGGGGTCAACGTGGAAACCACCCGGGAAAACCTGCCGGCGGTTATGAAGCTGGTGGCCGAAGTCCTGAAGCAACCCGTTTTTGATGCCAACGAATTTGAGAAACTAAAGCAGGAGCAACTGGCCCAGATTGAAGCGCAACGCAGTGAGCCGCAGGCCATCGCCATTAACGAATACCGCCGGGTGGTAAGCCCTTATCCCAAGGGGGATATCCGGTACATAACTACCTTTGATGAGGATGTGGCCGATGTAAAAGCGGCTACCCTGGACCAGGTAAAAGAGTTCTACAAAGACTTTTACGGTGCCAATAACGCCAGTGTGGCTATCGTAGGAGATTTTGACAAGGACGAAATGCAGAAACTCCTGACGGAGGAGTTTGGCAACTGGAAAAGCGCCAAACCGTTTAAGCGTGTCGCCTCGCCCTACCAGGCCGTAAAGGCGCAGAACCGGGCCTTTGAAACTCCCGACAAAGCCAACGCCATGTTTGTGGCGGGTATGGCCATGCCCCTGCAGGACACCGACCCCGACTACCCGGCCCTGATTATGGCCAACTACATGCTGGGCGGCGGTTTCCTGAACTCGCGCCTGGCCACCCGAATTCGCCAGAAGGAAGGACTTAGCTACGGAGTGGGGTCGCAGTTTAGTGCCAGTTCGCTGGATAAGAACGGGACTTTCCTGGCTTACGCTATCTATGCCCCCCAAAACGTAGATAAACTCGAGCAGGCCTTTAAAGAGGAATTGGAAAAAGCGCTGAAAGAAGGTTTTACCGCCGAGGAAATAAAAGCAGCCAAGTCGGGTTACCTGCAGTCGCGGCAGGTGAGCCGGGCGCAGGATGCTTCCCTGGCGTCGGCGCTGGTGAATAACCTCTACCTTGACCGTACCATGAAGTGGGACGAGGAGTTTGAGAAGAAAGTGGAGTCGCTGACTCCGGACCAAATCCGGGCGGCGATGAACAAGCACATCGACTATTCCAAAATTACGGTTATCAAGGCCGGCGACTTTGAAAAAGCACGTAAAGAAGTACCTGCCGGCAGTGGCACCCCGGCCACCATGGGAGGAAGTCCGAAGAAATAAACGAGTTTGGTAAGCAGGTAGTTGAGGGCGCTAAGGGTATACCTAAGCGCCCTCTTTTTTTAAAGAAAACAGCTGGGAAAATAAAATTTTTCTTTCCGTTAAAATGTTCCTAATTTCATACAATAAGCAGCTCCAAAAGCGGTTATATGTAAGTAAACTATACGTTGCCGGTATGAAAACTCTGCTTGTACTAGCTCTGACCCTGACAATGGGTACTTCGTTCGCCCAAAGCCGCGTTTTGACGCGGGAAGAAGCGGTTCGCAACGGCATTGATGAGCAGGTACTGGGCAACCAGTATATGGGCTACCGGATCAATGAAAGAGGTATGGGGGCCATTAATGCCTTCCAGGAGGAAATAGTAAAGCTTTTTAAAGGTACGCCCAACCCGGGCTTTTACCTGATGGGTACTTTGTACGCCGATGAAAAGGGCAAGATTGATTACCTGATTTATCAGATCATTGCAGATCACCCCGCTCTTGACTCGTTACGGCAGGCCGTGAAGACTAAACTCACTGAGGGACTGGTCGGTTGGAAATTCGAAAATACCAAAGGGCAGGCGTACCGCTTTGGGTTCAGCATTGCCATTGGCACCCGGCCAAATGATCTGCTCAAAACAGTACCTAACTGGTCTACCCGCAAGGTACGTACCGGCGACAGCACCCTGGCCACCGTTGACGATGCCCTGACGTTTTCGGATACCTTGAAAGTAAAAAAGCTGTTTCTGAACCAGCTGAATTTAACCGAGCTACCTGCGGTTATTTATCGCTTTCCTAACCTGGAAGAACTGGACCTGCACGCTAACCAGCTCACCACTATTTATATCGATGCCCAACGGCTGCCCCGGCTCCAGAAGGTAGACCTGCGCGAAAATAAGCTTACAAACGAGAGTCTGACCATTAGCCGGAACAATTCGATTCAGATACTTAATATTCAGCGTAATCTTTTTACGGACATACCCGATGCCGTGCGCTCCTGCCGCCGCCTTACCAGCCTTTGGATTGGAGGTAACCAACTCACGGAACTTTCCAACGGCAGCTTTCGGCAATTGCGGTACTTACGCGATATCAATCTTTACCAAAGCGGACTGACCCGGTTACCCAAAGGCGTCAGGAAACTGCGCCGCCTCGAGGTTATAGATTTGTACTATAACCAGTTGGTACAACTTCCGCCCTCCGTTACGAAACTGCGTCGGCTGAATTACCTGGCGGTATCGCATAACCAACTGACCGAACTACCCAAACGCCTGGATCGGCTCCGGCGGCTGCAGGTCATGTATGCCCACCACAACCGGCTAAGTACCCTGCCCGATGGGGTGGCTAGAATGCCTCAGCTGCGTCTTCTGGACCTGGGGTACAACTGGTACACCACGTTTCCGGGGGAGATAGGAAAACTTACCACCTTAAAGGAACTCGACATTTCAGGAAATAACCTGCATGAGTTTCCCGAATCGCTGCTGGCATTAAAGCAATTAGAGAAGCTTTACCTGCGGGGAAATCCATTTCTTAAGGGCAGCCTTGACAAAAAGTACAGCATGCTGATTGACCAGTTGAAAACCAATGCAACGGAAGTCTATTATTAATTGGAATAGTACTAAATGTTTGGGTGGCGGAGGCAGAAAAGTTATGGTTAGTATCAGTAAAATTCAATAATATTTTTTTTGTGAAATATCTCTGCTACTCAGGAACTACCCGCTGCAAGGGACTCGTTTAGGGTCATATACGTATTGGTAAAGTACCTGAGTGTATGGCATTTTCTCCATCTCCAAGTTTCAACTCTTCCCGCACAAAACTGGTGCTGAACCTGCTGTCGGTGTACACGCTGTGGGGTTCTACTTATTTGTTTATCCACTTCATGACCGAGCGCATGCCGCCCCTCTATATGGCGGGCTGCCGCCTGCTGACGGCCGGGCTCATACTGTACCCCTACGCCCGCCTGACCGGTCACGCGCGCCCTACCAGAAAGGAATGGCTGTCGGCCGGGATGATCGGGATATTGCTACTGAGTGTTGCCAACGGAGGACTCACCATTGCTTTACAGTATATTCCTACCGGAATAGCCGCTCTGCTGGGCGGTATGCTGCCTCTGTTCATCATGGTACTTAACTGGATGACATTCAGTAAGGTTAAACCTACCAAAATGGCGGCTGCGGGTTTGCTGATTGGGTTGGTGGGTATATTTTTGCTGGTACGGCCCGGCGGATTCAAAGCTACTTCAGCCGAAAGCTGGGTGGGAATCAGTATCATTATGATTACAAATCTGGCCTGGGCTACGGGTACTTTGCTTTCGGGACGGGTATCGCTGCCTTCCCAGATAGTTTCCAGCGCGGTGCAGATGCTGGTCGGGGGAGGGTTGTTACTACTGGTTAGCCTGGTAGTGGAACCGGTTACGCTGGTGAGTATCAGCTATGCACCTACCAAGGCCATTGGCGCGCTTATTTACCTGGTTATTTTTGGTTCAATCATTGGATTTTCTTCCTTTGCCTGGCTGGCCCGCAACGCGCCCCCTCAGCTTTTGTCTACCTACGCTTACGTGAATCCGGTGGTGGCCATGCTGCTCGGCTGGGCCTTCGCTGGTGAAAGCCTGACGGGCCAGTCCCTGATTGCCGGCTTAATTATCCTGTCGGGGGTGGTACTCATTACCCTGGGCCGAAAGCGGTAAATTTTTTAAGTACTTAGGTCCGGACCCAGCGGCTCATGATAGCCCCCATCAGCAGCAGGAGCGCCACTAAACCAAATCCATAACGGAGACCGTAGGCTTCGGCAACAAAGCCAATCAGGGGCGGACCGGCCATAAATCCCATAAAGCTGAAGGTAGCAAACGTAGCCAATCCCGCCGCCGGTGGAGTATTGGGCTGGCGCATCGAAATGGCGTAAAGCATAGGGGCACCCAGCGAGCAGCCAATTCCCAGAATCAGAAAACCTACCAAAGTAGTGAGCGGAAAGGGTAGTGCGATGGAAATAAAAATTCCCGCGGCACCAATTATCCCTCCCCAAATTAGCAGCTTCTTTTCGCCGTAGCGCGGTATAATTGTATCGCCCAGGAAGCGTCCCAGGGTCATGGTGAGGGCAAAACAGCCAAAGCCCAGGGCCGAAACCGAGGGAGTAGCGTGGGCAATTTCGCGCAGGTATATGGCACTCCAGTCGAACGATACCCCTTCCCCCATCGAGACGGTCAGGCCAATGAATATCAGGATAAGCAGGGTAGGAGTGGGGCGGGCAAACGAGGTACCACTTATGTTTTTTTCTTCCGGTATTTCGCGCAGGAAGGGTTGAAGCAGCAGGGTTACCGTACACAGAAACAGGGCAATCAGCATCATGTGAAACGAGGCACTTACATCAGCCCAGATGAGCAAACCCGCCAGGGCACTGCCCAGCATTCCTCCCAGGCTCCACATACCGTGGCAGGCAGCCATAATACGAACCCCCTTACTTTTTTCCAGGTTAGAAGCACAGGTATTCATAGCGACGTTAAGTACCGCCGCAAACCCACCCATCATGGCCATGCCGGCTCCCATCACATACACATTAGAAGCGTTTATAGGGATAGGTACACTCAGAAAAAAGCCAAAAGCGCTCCACAAACAAACCCGGGCTGAACCAAACCGACGGATTAATTTACCCGAAAAAGGATTTGCAAGTACGGAGCCAATGGGCATAATAAACAACGAAAGTCCCAGCTGGGCGTCGTTAAGCCCTAAATTGTACTTTAGATAGGGAATACGCGCTACCCAGCTGCCAAACATCAAACTATCAGTAGCGAATACTAATCCGACAGCCCGCGTGTGTGGATCGGTAAAAAAAAGCCGGAGGGAACGCAAAAAGGCGTAACGGTCGGTGGTATAGGATATTTCAGACACAAGTTGACTACGAAATTTTTCAGATGACAAAAGTACAAACGGACTGGTGAAAGGCCTCCAACTTCCTTATATTTTACCCCCTGCTTTAAACGAAGTGATTTATAGATATTAAAAAATTCCAGCACAAATTGTAAAAAAGCTATTTGTACCAACAGTAAACAGCCTGGGGAACCATTCTTTTTAGAATCGTTGTTGACAGTATGTACCCGCTTGTATATAGTAATTAAGCTCCTGAAAATTAGGAGTATACCGAAAGGAAACAAGTATAAAAACTGATTCTCTTTCAAAAAGACGGATGAAAAGGTAGCAGCAGGACAAGCTTGGGGGCTGAAAGAGCGTTAAAGGAAAAAGTGCAATTGTATTCAAAAAGTATTTAATAATTAAAATCTCTGTACATGAAGAAGGCTTTGGTAGTGCTGGTGATGACCGTAATAACACTTGGTGTTTTGTTTGGTTTCAGAAATGTTAATACAACTCCTCCCTCTCCTGTAAAGGACAACATAAGTACTATTGATAACGAAATTGAAGTAACTACTCCCAAAAATTCCCCCGAAAATCTTGAATGGGCTGCTCTTTACGAGTCGCTGGAACTGAGTAAGCTGGGTTTATCCAAAGAAACTTTTCGTTATGCGTTAGCTGGTTTTCAAAAGATGAACCTGCGTAAACCCATTATTGCCATTGCCGATTTCAGTCAGTCTTCCTGTAAAAAGCGCTTGTACGTAATTGACCTGAGTACTAAGAAAATTCTCCTGAATACCCACGTAGCGCACGGTCGCAACTCCGGCAATGAGTACGCAAAGCAATTTTCCAACGTAAATTCTTCCTACCAGTCAAGTCTTGGATTTTACCGCACGCTGGGTACTTACCAGGGTAAGCATGGCCTTTCGCTTCGTTTGGAAGGACTTGAAAAAGGTATCAACGATCAGGCGCTTCAGCGTGCCATTGTTATGCACGGTGCCGACTACGTAAGCGAAGATTTTATTCGTCGTACCGGTCGTCTGGGCCGCAGCCTTGGCTGCCCCGCCATCTCAATGGCCGACCATCAGAATTTAATCGGTTTGTTGAACGGCGGAGCAGGTTTGTTCCTGTATTATCCGGATGCCAAGTACCTCAGTACCTCTACATTGCTGGCCGGACTGGACCCCATTAACGTTGATCAGGCGGTACGCTTGTCCCAGCCGTAAACATCCTCGAAATAAACCAGCTGGCCAGCTTCGTTGATATCGGCTCCCAGGTAAAACAGAAACACTGGTACCTTTTTGCTGAATGGGTGGCTTTTCGGAGGATGATCTTCCTTTGGATCTTCCAGAAACTCATTTTCCAGTAGCTTTTCACCGGCCATAAAATTGGCCAGATCTGCCGGGTGCTGGACCCGAACGCAACCGTGGCTTCTCCACCGTTGATCTTTGGCAAAAAGGTACCGGGCGTTGGTATCGTGCAAATAAATAGCGTGGGGGTTTTCGATATCGACTTTCAGAAGACCCAGCGAGTTATCCTCTCCGGTATCCTGCCGGAATCGATACGGAAAATCACTCTCACTCAGGCTATACCAGTCAATTTCACCAGGTTCTACCCGTTCCCCCTGACCATTAATAACCTCAATCTTGTTTCTTTCCAGAAAGCCCAGGTCATTCTTTATTTTAGGAAGCATTTCCTTGGTAGCAATACTTGTGGGAACGTTCCAGTACGGATAGGTGATGATTTGGGTGGCATAGGTATCCATGGAGGGTGTAGGCGTATCCTTTTTCCCCGTAATTACCCGCATGTTCATGGCATCTTTGCCCGTAGCATCAATTCCTTTCAGGTAAGCACCCCGAATATTCACCATGACCAGCCGTTCCGCCTGCCGGGCTTGCCGGTGTATCCAGCGGTAGGCATTCAGAGAAGCGGCAACAATAGCGGCACTGTCGCCTTTGTTTTCACCCTGCAGTCGCTTATAATGGTTCTTTAACTGTCTGTACGAATCATAAGGCGGTTCTAAGGAAGCCATGATTGGCTCCAATTCAGCCATTTCTTTAGGTTCGTCGTTTACCAGGTTCCACCCTACTTGACGAATAACCGCAGTGTCGGCTTCGTTCTCTTTCTTGATGTACTTGATGTTGGCGGGTTTATGCCCATATCCAATTTCTTCCAGTAGTCCAAGTACGGGAGCATTGGCTTCCCGAAAAGCAAACTTTTCGGTGTTGATACCAATTGACTTTCCGTAGTTGAGTAACTTTTCGTAGGCTTCTCTTTCGCCCAGTTCCTTTATCAGATTCTCATCTGTTCTTTCAACGGCTGTATGCTGACAGGCAGTAGTACCTACCAGGATTATTGCCAACAGGCAGAATGCCTGACCAATTGATTTCATAATAGATAGAAAGTAAGTTATACCTACCTCTATTTAAATTGTTATGCTAATGGTCAGTATTTTGACGAGTTTGGGTACAATAAGTTGATATACAAATAGATGGGAGCTTTAATTGTTAGTTTTTAAGCTGGATACTCTATTAATATTGCGGAAATTTGTATACATAATGCGGCTGATAAATGGGTATTTACCGGCTTAAAGTACCCAGTTGTATACATTTGGGTACCACATCAAATTTCCCTGCGAATCCAGGTCAACTGTCTGGTAAAGGATGACAGAAATCAGACATTCCACCAGTACGTAAATTTGATAACCAGCGCGCGGGTTTTAACCATAAAGTTTTCCGGCAGGTAGTTGTCGGTATATACCACAAACAAGTCTGAGGCTGGCTTGTAACGCCACTGCAGGCGGGTGTTAAGGTTGACGTTATCAGCTTGTTTATTGTACTGCAGGAAGGTAGTCAGAAACAGGTTATTCCGGAAGGTCACATCAACCCGGGGGCCAACCAGCCAGAATTGCGTGCGGTTCCAGGGGGCGGGAAGCCGTATGTCGTTGTAGTCGCTTCGGAGCGTAATGGCTACGTACGGTTGAAACCGGTACCCTAACTCATTGCTGAAGTTAGTTCGGGAGCCGTTGGCATAGTAACCACCAAAGCGTCCGCTGACCGAGTAAGTAAAGAGGTTCTGTGGCCCGGATATAACGTTAAATCCGGTGGAAGTCCAGCGGTGTTCGGTACCGGTTGCCAGCTGCTCCCGGCCCGAATTGGTCGGGTCGAAGGGCCTGAGCAACCTCACGTAGTCGGAGGCGGCCCAAACCGAAGCCGAGCCCCTGTTTATAAAGTTAACATTATATATGAATACTATTTCGTTGTCGCTCAACTGTCGTTGTTTGTCCCAGAAGGTGGAGGCAAACATACGGGGCCCGTGACTAATGATTTTGGGTGATTTGATAAAAAACAGGTACCCGATACTTGGGTTAATTTTAAAATACCCATTACGGGCGGCATTGGGTACGTAACCTACCTCCGCATTGTAGTTAGAGCCAACGTATTCGTGTTGCCAGCGCCAGAAAAAATTGGCCTTATTAAAATTGAGGTTGGCCGCGTGAGCAAAATCATCGCCCCGTCGGTCGGGGCTGAAAGACTTAAGGAGCATAACTTTTCCGGCCCAAACGTCACTGGCAGAAGCTAAATTAAATTCTCCCCCAACGTTACGGTTGTACCGGCTGTGGAACCTGTGTATTTCCGGATTGAAGTTAAAAGCCTCTTTATTGACCATCATAAAGCGGACGTTTGACCGGGCGAGTACCTGCCGCTGCAAGGCAAATACCGCATAATTGTTGCTGGGTTGGTCATCCTGGGCGGCCGTCTGAACATCCAGTAAACCCAGGCGCCAGTTTTTATCCAGTTTACCGCTCAGCCGCGAACCAAACAGGATTGGTACTCCCAGGCCTATACGCCGGGAAAAGAAAGGCCGGATAGTAGAGTAGCCAAAATTGGCAAAAAGGTCAGCGTTTTCTAAAAAGAACTGACGGCGTTCCGGAAAGAACAGCTCGAACCGGTCCAGATTGGTTTGCTGAACGTCCACGTCAACCTGCGAAAAGTCCGGGTTTACCGTCAGGTCCAGGTTCATGGAAGGAGTTATACCAATCTTTACGTCACCTCCGGCATCAAAAGAGCGACCCATACCTTTGTCCCGACTGAAATTCCGGTTGAAGCGGGTAGCTACGTACGGAATAATCGATATGTTGGGTCCCGGACTTGGTGGTGGCTGATCCCAAACCAGCACACCCGTATAGGCCAAAGAGGCCGAGGCAAGCTGCCGGGGTACCGGTGCCCAGCCCGATTTTTCGGCTATGCTCAGGTCAAGGCGGCTGAAGTTAACGCCCCATTCGGTAATACCGGGCTTGTATCGGATACTTTTAAAAGGGATAGCCGCTTCCCAAATCCACTTATCATCTTCGTTCTTTACGGCTGTAAACCAGCGATTTTCCCAGCTCAGGTCCACGGCCCCGCCGTCGTGCTGCTGCCCGTCCCACTGCGCCCCCGCCGCATTAGCACCAAACGAAAATCCATTGGTACGGTCGTTGAAAGTATCCATGAAGAGGAGGAAATTGTCATTCTTTCCGAAGTTAAAGTCACGCTTCAAAGATTCTACGATTAACGTACCCGGAATTGGTTTGTAGTTTACAACCAGGATGTACAGATTCTGCTCATCGTAGGCCATGCGTACATCGGTCCGGGCGCGGGCATAGCTGGTATCCATGGGCTGAATCATGTGGAAGTTGCTGGCTACTTCGGCCGACTGCCATGCCTCTTCTTCCATCACACCGTCTATTTTTATATCTGACGTGGCTTTATGTATGTGGTACTTATAGTTTGCGTTGGGCTTCTGGGCCAGAACGGGCCCCATTAGCGAAAGGGCAAAGAGGAATAAGAGTAGTAAACGTTGCTGCACTTTTCTAAAAACTATGCTGAGAAACTGGTTGAAAAGCAAAGCTCGGAAGAATTGGTTTATACTCCTAGAACAAACCGAAGTATTAAGTGACAAATGGTAACCTGGCAGAATATAGTATTAGTTTTTAATAAATTTAACGAGTAATAGAAAAGTATATAATGCGGAGTTTACTTTTCAGGCGTAGCCCGCCAGCGGTACGACTTTTCATCAATGGCCCGCATGGTACACAGGATACCGTCCAGGTGGTCGTATTCGTGCTGGAGCAGTTCCGACAGGTCGTCGCTGAGGTCCCATTCCTGTTGTTGCCAGTCCAGGTCGTAAAAGCGGATACGAATCTGCCGGTGGCGCCGGAGGCGCACCAGCAGATTCGGCAAACTCATGCAGTCATCCCACAGTTCCATGGTTTTTTCACTCTGAAAGGTAATCTCCGGATTGATAAAGACAGTGGGCTGATTATTTATATTCATGTAAATAAGCCGCTTCATGTACCCTAACTGGGGAGCAGCAATAGCCCGACCAGCCCGGTACTTCTCTCTGAACTCAAAAAGCGTATTGTGCAAATCAGCCACCATGGTTTTAATCAACTCCATCTCGCCGGGGTGGAGAGGTTCACAGCGTTGGTAGAGGCGGTCGTCGCCCAGAAGGAGAATATCCCGGAGGCCTTTCATTTTTTAGTTAAAGAATGAGGGAGTGAGAGATTGAGAGAATAAAATTTTCAAATGTGTCTTTGTTAAATCAGGGGAAGAGAGATAAGTGCCATTTTAGAGACACAATCACTCATTCACCATTTACTCATTCCCAATTAAACCCTACCTGAACCACTTTATGTCGGCGTAAAATGTACCAAAGGGCAGGAGCGAGGCGACCAGGGCCAGGGTAATTTTTTTCCAGGACCAACCCAACTCATAAGCTACCTGCGCCACCAGGAGCACGTACATCACAAACAGAATACCGTGGGCCATACCCGTAACCCGAACGGCCTCGGGCATACCTGCCATGTACTTGAGGGGCATGGCTATTCCCAATAGGACCAGGTAAGAAACACCCTCCAGAAAACCCACTACCCGTAACCGGCCCAGGGAGGTTTTTATTAAATCAATCATGTTTGACGAAAAAATTAGGTTGAAATTACAAATATAACCCCGGACGGGCAAAAAAAGCTCCGGTTCTTAACACTCCCAAACATGATTTTGCTCATAGCTGCCCCGGGGGCGATTCTCCAATTTGCGGCATGATAATTTTTGCTTTGCTCCCTAACTACTTTACCATCGAATCAAGTACCATGCAGAATTTTACGAGTGCCGAAGAGGCCGTTAAACTGATAAAAAGTAATGACCGGGTTTTTATTCAGGCTGCCGCCGCTACGCCTACCCCGCTCATAGAAGCCCTGGCCGCCCGCAAAGACGAACTCCGGGACGTTCAGACTATCCACCTGCACCTGGAAGGCCCCATGCCCATTGCCGCTCCGGAATGTAGGGATGCCTTTCATCCCAATGCCCTTTTTATTGGCAGTAATCTCCGGCAGGCCGTTGCCGAAGGCCGGGCCAGCTACATTCCGGTGTTTCTGAGCGAGGCACCCCTCCTTTTCCGACGGGGTATTTGGCCCCTGGATGCAGCCATTGTACAGGTTTCACCCCCCGACCTGCACGGGTACTGCTCGCTGGGCGTATCGGTAGACGTAACCAAAGCCGCCGTCGAAACCGCCCGCCAGGTGATAGCCATGGTAAATCCGCTCATGCCCCGAACACTCGGCGATGCTCAGGTGCACGTGAGCCGCTTCAGTGCCCTCTACTATGAGGAAAGACCCCTGCTGGGGCACGAACCAAAACAACCCAACGAAATAGAAATGGCTATTGGTCGAAATGTGGCCAGCCTGGTAGAAGACGGCGCTACCCTTCAGGTAGGGATAGGGGGAATTCCGAATGCTACCCTAAGCTGCCTGACCAACCATAAAAATCTGGGGCTGCATACCGAAATGTTTTCCGATGGGGTCATCAATCTGGTGGAGAAAGGTATCATCAATGGCTCCATGAAAAAGAAATACCGTGGCCGCATGGTTTCGACCTTCCTGATTGGCAGCCGGAGGTTGTATGATTTTGTTCATGATAACCCCATGCTGGTAATGCTGGAGGCCAGCTATACCAACGATACCGCCGTGATTCGTTCCAACCCAAAGGTAACCGCTATCAATAGTGCCATCGAAATTGACCTGACCGGTCAGGTCAGTGCCGACTCCATAGGTACCCGCCTGTACTCGGGGGTGGGCGGACAAATGGATTTTATCCGGGGCGCCTCGCTGTCCGAAGGGGGCAAGGCTATCATTGCTCTGCCCTCGGCCACTACGCGGGGCGAATCCAAGATTGTCCCGATTCTGAAACCGGGAGCGGGCGTAGTGACGACCCGGGCGCACGTGAACTACGTGGTGACGGAATACGGGGTAGCCAGCCTGTTTGGACAAAGCCTGCGGCAACGGGCCCGGGCCCTGATCAATATAGCCCACCCTGACCACCGGGAAGATTTGGAAAGTGCGGCTTTCGAACGTTTAGGAAAAATATAGTACTTAGTCGGGGCGGGAATAGGAGAGGCTGTTGAGGCTGTTTTGTCGGACAGCCTGCTTAACCAGCTCCAGCAGCTTTACCACCGGTACCTGGTCTTCCACCTTATTAAGAGCAGTCACAAGTTGTTCCAGCATCCGGTGCATCTCCTGCCGTAGTACCCGGTCGTTTTTACCGTAGTCCCAAATGGGTAGCAGGAAGTTTTCAATCAAAGCAGTAAACGAAGGACGCCGGGCCACAATTCGTACCTGACCCTTGCTGTCGCGCAGTACCGTACGGGGGTGAAACTCCTGCTGATAGGTTAGCAGGTCGGCCAGCACGTGCAGGGACAAAACCGCCGTTCCGGGATCATTGATTCCCGGGCTCAGGGCTTTCAAAGCTACTTCGGTCAGTTGTTCAAAGCCGTAGTAAGGATTTTTTTTAATGGGTTGACCGGCATGCAAGTCAACCAGTACCTTGAGCGTATCTATTTTTTCGGACGTAATCTCCTCGTTCGACTGCACTACCATGTAGGTTGACCCGGCGAGCAGGTAGGTACCTATGGTGTAGGGAAAACTAATGAGCAAGTCGTTTTCCTCGCAAAAATGAACAAGACTTTTTTCGTCAAATCCCTGAAAATAATTGCCTACCTTCAGCTTTATTTCCTTTCCCGAGAGGTCCGGAAAGCGGATTTCGGAATCATCCTCCTCAGGGTTACTTCGGTCGCAATGTTCCAGAGCGTTCCGCGTTTCCCTGTGCAGTCTTTCAATAATAGTCTGGTACTTGACTGACTGCGTAATGTAGTGCAGAAAATAAATGAAAAGAAAGATGTCAATAACCGTGAGCAGGATTAACAGGTAAATGCTAAGAGCTGGTATATAGATGCCCGAGTCGATATCCCGAATGGTACTTAGCAGAAAGAGGGCGTACACAATGGTACCTATATAAAAACCAAGTACTGCCTGCTGAAACCGGTTGCCGATCATACTGTCAAGTATCCGGTTGCTCATATTGGAAGCCGCCTGGTTCAGCAGAATCATCACCATTGAAAAGCTGAACACCGTCAGCGATAGGATTCCCGCCGCAATGGTAGTGGCAATAGAGCGGGCGGTACTGGCATCCTGGAGGCTAATGAAGTCCCAATTCTGCTTAATATTTTTGCCTATATCTGAAAAATCGAGCAGCAGGGCCGCGTAGGAAAGGACAAGAAATCCGATGGCTATGAGGGCCGGATAAAAGGCAATACTATTTACAGTGTTGGAATAACGCTGACGAAACCATTTGGAAACTTTGTCGAACATAGCTGGTATTTAATCTTACCTGTGTACCAATAACTACCTCATTAACCACCAAATCCGGTTTTTGTCTATTTATTTAGTAGGCTAATAGTGGAAAACTGTCTTTACTTCCACCTTATATTTTGCAAAAAAGCCCGCTGGCAGCGGGCTACGAAAGTGGTATCGGATTTGCTTTTTAGTTAACCAACCTTACTGAGCCATATTCCGGATCAGGGTAGTATAGAAGCGAATCATTTCTTTAAAGGTGTCCGCCTGTATCCGCTCATTGGTACCATGAATGCGTTTGAGATCTTCGTCGTTGAGCTGGTAAGGCGTGAACCGGTACACGTTGTCACTCACGTTGCGGAAGTACCGGGCATCGGTGGCCCCTACCACCAGGTAGGGAGTTACCAGTACCTGGGGGTAGCAGCTTTGGATGGTCCGGTGCAGCAATTGAAAAGCCTCCGCATCCGGCGATGAAACGGGCGAGGGCTCGGTGTCAAATTCACCCAGCGTTTTTACGGAAACTTCCGGATTGTCAATGGCTTTTTTGACGTGCTCCATCACACCCTGTACCGAATCGCCGGGTAAGATCCGGAAGTTAACAATGGCGGTCGCTTCGCCGGGAAGTACATTATCTTTGATACCAGCCCGCAGGATAGTAGGTGCAATGGTGGTGTGGGTACTGGCGGCCCCGGCATTGGTGGCCGAAAAGGCGTTGATAAGTACGGGTTCAAACAGCCACTTGTTCGCAACGGCAAGTCGCTGGCCAAAGGACATTTCAGGTCCCAGATAAGTTAGCATTTCACCCACGGTACCTCCCAGGGTGGAGGGGAAGGGGGTATTCTGTAGCTTATCCAGGGCCGTGGCCAGCCTCCCGATGCTGGTTTGCTGCGGAGGCATGGACGAGTGACCACCTTCCCCCGTGGCGGTAAGTTCAAGGCTGGTGTAGCCCTTTTCGGCAATTCCTACCAGCGCCACCGGCGAGGTAATACCAGCCGCGCCATCGGTTTTTATAGTACCTCCTTCGTCCAGTACCATTTCCATCCGAATGCCGCGCTGTTCGAGTAAAGTGGCAATGGCCTTGCCCCCCTGTCGGCCACTCACCTCTTCATCGTGCCCGAAGGAAAGGTACACCGTGCGGGTAGGGGCGTACCCATTTTTTAGCAGGTACTCAACGGCTTCCAGAATACCAATCACCGTACTTTTGTCATCCAGGGTACCACGGCCGTACACAAACCCATCTTCGATGATACCCGCAAAAGGCGGCTTCTTCCACATCCGCTCCGTACCTTGTATAACTGGTACTACGTCGTAGTGCCCCATCAGGAGCATGGGTTTTTGGGTAGAATCGCTTCCTTTCCACTGGAAAAGTAAGCCGTAGCCATTGATGCGCTCGAGCGTCAGCTGACTATGGAGCCTGGGGTAGGTAGTAGCCAGGAACGACAGAAAAGCGTCGTACTGAGTGGTGTCGGTAAGGGAAGGGTCCTGATAAGAAACCGTCCGGAACTGTATGGCCCGGCTCAGGTGAACAATGGCCGAATCGCTGATGGCAACCGGTGGTGCCGGCGGAACATCGGTCAGTTGTCGGGAGGTGAAGGTAAAGGTATTCCAGAGTAGCACACCTACCAGTACCAGCAGGGCCAGGCCCAGTATCAATAAAGCTTTACGAACCATGAGGAGGATATTTTTTTCAATATACTGAATGCATTTTATTTATTTTACCCCACTACTTTACATTCCTGATTTACCATGCACATTGAGCACATTGCCCTTTATACCCGTCAGCTGGAAGTACTCCGGGAGTTTTACGAAAAGTACTTCGACGCTACTTCCAATGAAAAATATACCAACCCTACCAAAAGGTTCGAATCTTACTTCCTGAGCTTTGACGGGGGAGCCCAGCTCGAGATTATGCAAAAGCAGAGCGTACCCGAACACAGTGGTGAGCCGGGTGCTGAGCTTACCGGCCTTACCCACCTGGCCGTGGCAGTAGGTACCCACGATGCCGTCAACCGCCTCACTGAGCGCCTCCGTACCGACGGGTACCCTGTCGTGGGCGAACCGCGCACCACCGGCGACGGCTACTACGAAAGCGTAGTACTTGACCCCGACGGGAACCGCATCGAGATTACGGCCTAGGACCGGTTGTACCTCCTGCTCAGCAGGTCTTTCATGTACAGGTTAATGTCCCACTGGCTGGCAACGGGCAGGTTGGTGTACGGCAGGGTGGGCAGGTAGCCAGGGGCCGGACCAAACTCGCAGGTAATGGTCAGGGTAGTGGTACCTTTTTCCCGGTGCGTTTCTACCATCGCGTCCCACCAGGCCAGGTGTATCTCAAGGGCTTCCTTCCATTCGGGTGCCCGCGGATCGTTGACCTGAGGCCCCTGCGGATGCCCCACGCGGCTGTGAATATGGTCGGTGCGTTGTATGGCCCGTTGTACGTTATCGGGCTGGTCGGTCAGCAGCGACTCCGACACATTGACCCAGTGGGAAAGGTCGGCCGTGAGCCGAAGCTGTGGAAAGGCGGTGATATAGGGTTGCACGGCCGGGGCACTGTAGGTAAACCGGCCGCGGTGGGTTTCGTGCAGGATAGCTACCCCGGTTTGCTGTTGTACTTCCATCGCCAGCTGAATCAACTCGCTGTTTTGTTCAAATGAGTACCAGTCCTTGCCCGTATGGGAGTTGATGAGGCGGGGCTGGTATGAGGTCACTTTGTCGAGCCAGCCCCGGTAGTTCTTTTTCATTTCGGCAAACGAATCACCAATCGAAAAAGCCATCAGGATCAAGTCCAGTCCGTTGTCCCGCACGGCCTGTACCGCTTCGTCATACTTATTGTCCCAGACGGCTATTTCCATACCGTCGTACCCGGCGGCCTTGACCCGTCGGGCTGCCTCAGCGTAGCTCAGGCTTTCCATACCCCACATGGGGCAGTAGAAGAGTACTTTCATGGTGAAGGGTTTAGTATTGGCGTTGAAAGGGCTAATATACGGAGTAGCCAGTACTTGTACTAATAGGGCTACATTCGTAAAAGCTAGTCAATAACCCATAAAAAAGCCGAGGTACCTGGTGGTACTTCGGCTTTTGCATTTTAACTATCAAAAAGTACTACACCCGCTGGGGTTTCATTTTGGGTGATTTGGGGGCGGCGGTTTCCCGGGCCTCCTTGTCGCGCATCTTGACAAAGTCGCGGAAGCGGCGGAAGGTGGCCATAATAAAGCCAATTATCAGGACGAAAGTACCCAGCCAAAGTACGTTGATCAGGGGCTTCTCCAGCGCTTTCATCACTATAAAGTCCCGCTGGGTGGTATTGACAGCAAAGGTAAACTGTCCCGTCTGCGGATTGATTTCATTAAACTGAATACGCAAACCCAGTTCCTCGCTCACCTCAGGCTTACGGCCGATGGCGCGGTCACGAATGATGAACGAAGGCGTTATCACAAACTCCTGCTCTTTGTCCAGTACCCGAATCACCGCTTTTACGGCGGCGTCGTTGGGCCCCAGGGCTACCCCTTCCACTTCCTCGGTACGTACTACATTTTCCAGAATAGCCACGTAGTCGTTGACAAAGAAAGTGTCCTTCATGGCCACGGTAAACTCCTCGGTCGGGCTCCACTGCGGCTCGGCGGTTGGGTTGGTCACCATGGATACATACGTATACAAGTCTTTGTTGTATTTGCTCTGAATATCCGGCGAAGAAATCAGGCCCATGCGCGGGTTAATCTGCGCCCGGGGGTACAGCGTAAATATCTTACCCGACGGTTCGCGGTATTCAATTTCGTAGTAGAAATTCTCCGGATAAATTTCCAGCGTATCGCCTTTTTCGTGGTAGACTTTGTCATTGACGACAATATCCCGCATCGCAACGGCGTGGAAGTCGCCCTCGATCATTTCTACCCAACTCATAGGGATATAGCCCGGTACATCCCGGCCTTCAATACGAACATCCCGCCAGGTCAGCAGGAAGTCGTTCATGCGCTCGGGTTTGTTGCGCCAAAGGGTTATATTTTCCTTGTTTTCTTTGTTGTCATTGGCCGTAAATTCCTCCGAACGGGAAATCATAAGCCCGGAATTGTTGATGGAAACTACCTGGGTATAACCCGAGGAGAACAGGATACCAATCAGCATGAGCGCCACGCCAATATGGGTAACCGCGCCACCCGACAGACGGTAGTTGCCCCGGATAATATCAAGCAGAATACTGCCATTGGCAACCAGCGCGAATATGGAGGCGGTCAGGAGAACGATGTAAGAGATATTGCTCACCTTACCAATAGTAATGGCCGCTGCACTGATAAGCAGGGTGATCATTAGAGGAAT
Source organism: Telluribacter sp. (assembly GCF_035998675.1). Classification (NCBI taxonomy): domain Bacteria; kingdom Pseudomonadati; phylum Bacteroidota; class Cytophagia; order Cytophagales; family Spirosomataceae; genus Telluribacter; species Telluribacter sp. The sequence goes on along the minus strand of NZ_DASYHI010000020.1, from coordinate 628,611 downwards.
GTAAAGTACCTGCAACTTTTCTTTACCAGCCCGTTTCCACCAGAAGTACTGACCAATGCCCGTCAGAATAATAATCAGGGAGAAAAACCAGATTTGAAACTTGTTGAAGTGGGCAATCTGATCGGCGGGCAGAGCCAGATTCAGCACAACGCCGAAGGACTCGGCAATGCTGTTATACACCGGAATGGAGGTAGTTGCCAGGATCTGGAAACTGGAAAGACACAGGAGAGTAGCCCCGATAAAAATCCAGAATTCCTGCGAGTAGGTAGAAACTTCCTCTTCGTCGGAGGGCAGAGATTTCCAACGGTAGATCAGCAGTCCAATGGCCGCAATCGTAAAGGTAAGGAGGTAAATCAGCAACTGACCCGACAGTCCTAAATCCGTAAAGGAGTGTACCGAGGCGTTGCCCAGGATACCACTTCGTGTCATAAAGGTCGAGTACAGAACCAGAATAAAGGTAGCAATGGAAAGGATGAAAGCCGTCTTGAGGGCGGTTGCATTGCGGCGGCCGATAATCATGGTATGAATGGCCGCAATAAGCACCAGCCAGGGTACAAAAGAGGTATTTTCGACGGGGTCCCAGTTCCAGTAGCCTCCGAAGTTCAAGGTCTCGTACGCCCAGTAAGCCCCCATCAGGATACCTACGCCCAGCACCAGGGCCGAAAACAGCGCCCACGGCAGGGCCGGGCGAATCCAGTCCTGGGTCTTGCGGAGCCACAAGCCGGCAATGGCGAAAGAGAAGGGTATCAGCGTAGAAGCAAATCCCAGAAACAAAGTAGGCGGGTGAATCACCATCCAGTAGTTCTGGAGCAGGGGATTCAGACCATTACCATCCGCGGGAATGAAGTCGGGGTTCATTTTCCAGACCGGCAGGTCGGGCATGGATTCTCGCAGGAGCAGGAATGGAGTAGAACCAATTTTCAGGTCTATACCCGGAACAATTACACCCAGTATCATGGAAGCCAGGAACGCCTGCACCAGAGCAAAAACGGTCATTACCGGAGCTTCCCAAGAGCGGTTGGTCACGATAAGTACCAGTCCAAGTACTACGTTCCAGAATATCCACAACAGAAAACTACCTTCCTGATCCTGCCAGAAACTGGAAATGACAAATTCAGTGGGCAGGGAAAGGGAGGAGTTGTCCCAGGCGTAGTGGTACTCAAAATAGTTATTTCCAATGATCCAGTACAGGCAAAATACCACGCCCAGTACCGCCGCAGCGTGTACAAAGAAAGTTATCCGGGCAAAGCGTCGCCAGGAGGTAATCTCGTCGGGAGCAGTGGTGGTGAGCCCGGACTTAAAGTAGGCAAAGGTGGCCACAAGCGCCGACACAAACGCCAGAATTACAAATAAATGGCCAAACTGGCCCACGGCAGTATGAATCATAACGTAGCGGCCTTAAATTCAGTAGTTTCGAGTTCTCCGTTTTCGTATTTGGAAGGACATTTCAGCAGGATTTTCTCGGCGGCAAAATGGTCTTTCTCCATTCGGCCAATAACCACCACCTGCTCCGACTTGTCAAAATCCTGCGGCTTGGGGCTTTGGTAAATTACTTTTTGCTCCCGGTTATTATTGTCCAGCAGGGTAAAGGCAAAGTAGTTGGGGTCCACCTCGGGTTGGTACTGCAGGCCTACGATTTGTCCGTGGGTGTCTTTCTTTAGTTTTCCAACCACGTGGATACTGCCGTTGTCGCCGTTCAGGGCCAGTTCTTCGGCTTGTGTGAAGTCAACGTAGGTACTGGCGTCACCGGCGGTTGACATAATAATACCGGCGGCCACGGCAATAATAATGAGGGCGAAAATATGGGTCTTTTTCATATACAGGTACTTGTGAAAAATTGTATGGTTTACACAACCTTCGGGGAAGAAACGTTCCTCAGGAGATTTTCTTTTCTAGTTTGCTGATTTTACTGTCCAACCGGACCAGATAGATAACGATGCCGGCAAATATCAAGGCAATTACCCCCACTACCACCCATATTTTGCCATCTTCACGTAGCCGGTCCGCCATTTCAATATCCTGAGTAGCAGCCTGCTGAGCCATGAGGTTTACGGTTACCGATAAAAACAGTAGTACGGTTGCAACAAGTTTTTTTAGGTGTATCATTTCAATACAGGGTACTTTGGGTAGGAGGATTATGGTTAATTTTCAGTCAGCTTCCGATCCAGGTTTTTGAGCCGGACCCGCAGGGTGGTAATCCATACCCCCAGGAGCGTCCAGCCCAGAATAGCCGGGTAAAAGACTGGTTTCATGACATTATCCGAATCATAAATCTTAAAGCCGGGATTACCGCCGTTGCCGGGGTGCAGCGAGTCGGTGAGCCGGGGCAGAATCCAGATCAGGACGTTAAAAATCACAAATGCAAAGATATTATAAGTACTTGATATTCTGGCTCTTTTTTGTTCATCTTCAAAAGCACCACGCAGCACCAGGTAAGCAAAGTAGGCTAGCATAGCAATGGCCGCGCTGATAATCTTAGGGTCTTTGGGCAGCGGGTCGCCCCAGGTGGCGCTTCCCCAGAGAGCGCCCGTTACATAGCCAATCAACCCGAACAGGATACCCGTCTTGGCAAATTCGGCCGATTTGTCGTCGTCGGTCAGGTTATTGCTGCGCAGGTACCTGATGGCGTATACCAGGGATATAAAGAGGAAAATTACCATCCCGAACCACATGGTTACGTGGAAGTACAGGTTGCGCACGGTTTCGTTCAGGATCGGTTGGCGGGGTACCCGGCCTACCAGCCCCATAACGAGTACGTAGAACAGCAGTACGACCGTCAGTATTTTCCACCAGTTCTTTTTCATATTTTTACTAACAAAAAATTACAACAAAATTATCCTAAGAACGCCATAAATAAGGAAATAATACCAAAGATAGCGCTACCACAATGGCATCCATGGCCAGCAGTACCAGTATTTCATCCTGATTAGCGCTCATTTCCAGATTATCAAGCGCGTTTTTAGCCAGTTTAATCACCATTAGCAGCATCGGGATAATCAGGGGAAAGCTCAGGATAGCCATAAGCGCGCCGTTGTTCTCGGCTTTGGAAGCAATGGCCGCCACCAGCGTTAGCGTAGTCGAAAACCCCAGGCTGCCCAGCACAATACTGGTCAGGTACATCGGCAGGCTACCCACCGGATTACCCATTACCACCATATAAAACCCAAAACCCGTCAGCGACAGGGCCAGCATCAGCAGGGAGTTGTAGATAATCTTGGAAATAATAATGGCGTGCGGACTGCTCAGGGTGTAGTAGTAAAGCAACCGGCCGTACCGTTCCTGAGCGAAGCTTTTGGCAATGGCGTTGACCGCCGTAAAAAGCAGAATAATCCAGAAAAGGGTATTCCAGACAATGGGGGTCAGGAGGTTGCGGCGGAGGTTGAAGCTGAGATAGCACACGAAGACCGTACTTACTACGTAAAGTAACATCCCGTTGAGGGCGTAACGCTGCCGCCATTCGAGGGTTATTTCTTTCCAGATGAGGGTCTTAACTTCGTTCAAGACGTAAATCGGTAAATAGCTGACAGGTACCTTAGGAACTACTCTCCCGTCGTTCGGCAATTTCTTCCCGGCCCGGCTATCAGGTACCAGTACCTGCATTTTTGCACAAAAGTACACTATAAAACAGTAGGGTGGTAAGACCTCAGCCATGTTTTTAAGAGACTTTTATCAGGGAGTACGCCAATCAGGTCCGGCTCCGTTTGATAATATCAGGATTGCGTAGTTACTTTGTATTAATTATATTTATTCTAAATAAGCAGCTGCTATGACTAAAAGAAGTGTAGCTGACTTGAAAAAAGGTGAAAGGGCCGTCATCAAGTCATTTACAGATCGCCCGATGTCCCTTAAATTGCTGGAAATGGGCTGCTTGCCGGGGAGTGAAATCCGGCTGGACGCGGTGGCCCCCTTCGGCGATCCCATTTGTGTCAACATTGGTGGTTTTTATTCATTATCCTTACGACTCAACGAGGCAGCTACCATTATTATTGAATAATCAGGCTACGCGTCAGGTACTGTAGGGTGAATCCATATTCTTTTGAAATCAAATAAATATATAGTTGCGCTGGTAGGGAATCCCAATTGCGGGAAATCTTCCCTGTTTAACCAGCTAACCGGCCTGCGCCAGAAAACCGGAAACTTTCCGGGCGTAACGGTAGAGAAAAAATCGGGAACCTTCCGGCTCAGCCATTCCGCTTCTGAGGTGGTGGTAGCCGAAGCGGTCACGGCCGATACCCCGACTCTAAGTACTGCCAAAGCCGGAGCGCCGGTCGCCGGAGCGCCGGTCGCCGGAGCGCCGGCCGCCGAAGCCGTTCTGACCACGGCTTCTCAGGAAGCCATCCTGGTGGACCTTCCCGGTATTTACAGTATTTATCCCAAGTCTTACGATGAGCAGGTGGTCATGGACATCCTGGCTAACCCGGCCCATCCCGATTACCCCGATGTAGTGGTGGTGGTAGCGGATGCTTCTAACCTGCAGCGTAACCTGTTGCTATACTCCGAAATTGCTGACCTGGGACTTCCGACCATCCTGGCCCTGAACATGCTGGATATTGCCGACAGTATGAAACTTTCGGTCAATGCCACCCAACTGGCCATGCAACTGAAGGTACCGGTGGTAAAGATTAACGCCCGTACCGGGGAAGGAAAAGAAAACTTAAAAATTGCGGTTCGGCAGGTCCTGGAGCGCGATTTTGTGCCGCCTGCTACGTACTTCTTCGATCCGGCGGAAACAATTCCCGCGCTGATTGAGGAGGTAAAGAAAAGCTACGGCCTCACCAACAACTACCTGGCGCTACAGTACGTCTGTCAGCACGATACCTTCTCTTTTCTGGATCAGCCGCGGCGGGCCAGGCTTGATGAATTAATTGAGAAGCATGGTTTTGACGAAACGGAATTTCTGGCCGAAGAAACCATAACGCGTTACGAACGCCTGAAACCCCTGGTGGCTAAGGTAGTGAAGGCGGAAGGCAAAACCGAACAACCCCTGTGGACGCGTCGGTTGGACCGGCTGTTGCTGCATCCGGTGTGGGGGTACGCCATGTTTTTGCTGGTGTTGCTGGTCATTTTTCAGGCGGTATTTGCCTGGGCCGAATACCCCATGAACTGGCTGGACCTGGGCTTTGCCAATCTGATTGAGTGGACCAAGCAGACCCTGCCCGAGGGAGTATTCAACGACATGCTCACCGACGGACTAATGGCTGGTATTGGGGGGGTAATCATTTTTATTCCCCAGATTGCCTTTCTGTTCGGGTTGGTGTCACTGCTGGAGGAGTCAGGGTATATGGCGCGGGTCATGGTTATTATGGACCGGATGATGCGAAAATTCGGGCTCAACGGAAAAAGCGTAGTGCCGCTCATATCGGGAGTAGCCTGCGCGGTACCGGCCATTATGTCTACCCGTAGCATTAACAACCGCTACGAGCGGCTTCTGACTATCCTGGTCACTCCGCTGATGAGTTGCTCCGCCCGGCTTCCCATCTATACTATTCTGATTGCCCTGATTGTACCGGACCGCACGGTACTGGGTTTCCTGAATCTGGCCGGACTGGTACTCCTTGGGTTGTACCTGCTGGGTTTGGTGGGGGCTTTGCTTTCGGCCTGGTTGTTTTCAAAGTTTATCCGCCGCCGCGAGACCAGCTACTTTATCCTCGAGATGCCTACTTACAAACTGCCCCGCTGGAACCACGTGGGTATCATGATGTTTGAAAGCGTCAAGGCCTTTGTCCTGGAAGCTGGTAAGATTATCGTGGCCATTGCCATAGTACTGTGGGTACTGGCTTCCTACGGACCGGGCGATAGTCTGGAACGGGCCGAGGAAAGGGCCATTGCCCAAACGGCTCAGGCTACACCGGAGGTCCGGGAAGCAACTATTGCTTCGGCCCGTCTGGAAAGTTCCTACGCCGGGCGTTTTGGTAAATTCATTGAGCCGGCAATTCGTCCGCTGGGCTACGACTGGAAAATCGGGATTGCGCTATTTACCTCCTTTGCCGCACGGGAAGTATTTGTAGGTACTATGGCAACTATTTACAGTATAGGTACCACAACCGATGAAGACGAAGAAGTAAAGACTATTAAGGAAAAACTGCGAAGTGAACGAAATCCATCCACCGGAGGACCTATGTACACTCCGGCGGTGGCGTTTTCGTTGCTTATGTTTTATGCGTTTGCGATGATGTGTATGAGTACCCTGGCGGTTGTTTATCGCGAGACGAACGGCTGGAAGTGGCCAATGATCCAGCTACTTTATATGATGGTGCTGGCCTATGCTTCGGCTTTTGTAGTGTATCAGCTGATGAGCTAATGTTTAAAAAATAACTCCTTTGGAAATCAGGGGATAAATAAAGCGGAAAAGAATGTAAACAAAAATCAAAACGGCTAATCCTCCCAGCAGAGTGGCCTGATCAATGGTGAATGAACTGTTTCTTTTTGAGGTGCTGAAACCCTCCCAATTGCGCTGAGCTAATTTCATTTCTATAATGGGTTTAACGGTGCGAATAGGTTTTTACAAAATATATGCCTGTTGCGTGGAGGTCGTACCAGGGCTGGCCTGTAAATTTTACCAGTAAAAGCAGGTATGCCCTTAGTTACGAGAAAAAGAGCAGCCAGGATTTAAATTGGTTGGAATAGCCTAGAAAAAAATTAGAAATACTCCCCTTATAGCTTCTCTGCCGCATTACTCAAAATGTGGAAAAAAATTCCTTGGCCCAAAATTACCATCCCAAATATTCCACAATATCCGACGCAATCATCCCCACTTTTGTTTTGGCATTAGCCGCCTTGTCCCCGGCTGCACCGTGCTGGTATACACCCAATTGAGCCGCCTGGACCGGACTGTACCCCTGGGCGGCCAGGCTGGTAATGATACCCGTCAGCACGTCGCCGGTACCGCCGGTTGCCATCCCCGCGTTACCGGTTGAGTTAAAATGCACAGTACCATCTGGTAGTATCACCGCCGTGTGCGCCCCCTTCAGACAAAGTACGACCTGGTACTGCGCGGCAAACTCCCGGGCGAGCTGCAGTCGGTGGTACTCATCCTGACTTTCACCCGCCAACCGCTGAAACTCGCGGGGGTGGGGGGTTAGTATGCTGTTTTTGGGTAGTTGCGGTAGGAGTTCCGGATTTTCCGAAAGCAGGTTGAGCGCATCGGCATCCAGCACCAGCGGTACTTCACTTTGTGTAATCAGTTGTTGAAGTACTTTTAGCGTTTGTGGATCTTTTCCGATACCCGGCCCCATCCCGATGGACTTATAGGACTGCAGCGGTGGTAGCGTAGTAATGAGCTGTTCGTGCGGATCAACGGAGGCCATCGATTCGGGTACCGCCGTCTGAATAATATCGTAACCACAACGGGGTATGTGCATGGTAAGCAGCCCAATCCCCGACCGCAGACAGGCCCGGCCGCACAGCAGGGCAGCGCCCATTTTTCCAAAACTCCCCGCTACCAGCAGGCTATGGCCAAAGGTACCTTTGTGCGAAAATTTCTCTCTTGGTTTTATCAGATCGTCCGCTACTGCCTGGTCGGTGTAGTAGTAGGGAGTAGATTCTTTTTCTATAAATTCTGTCGAAAGGCCAATGTCTACCGTGTGCCATTCGCCCACGTATGGCTCGTTTTGCGGTAGCATAAACGCCAGTTTCGGCAGCTGAAAGGTAACGGTATAGTCGGGACTGATAATAGAGTCCCCATCTTGATTAGGCTGGTCGGCATACAGGCCGCTGGCAATATCCACAGCTACTATGGTACATCCACTGTCGTTAAGTACCTCCACTACCTCAGCCAGCAGCCCGCTCAAGGGGCGCGTCAGGCCGGAGCCCAGAAGCGCGTCGATGACCACCATACCCATAAGCAGGGCTGAAAGGTCATTCGCCTGTTTGATGGTAGTACTAGTAATTGAAACGGGCAGTCGGTCCAGGTTATGGCGAAAATCGGCCGAGGCTCTGTCAGAATGTTCTACCAGGAAAACTTTTACACCGTATCCCCTTGCGGACAGCAGCCGGGCAATGGCCAGTCCGTCGCCGCCGTTGTTGCCCTTCCCACAAAAAATACTGACGGGCTGCTGGGTGGTAAAGCGATTACAGTACCACTGGACAAAGGCCCGGGAGGCCCGCTCCATCAGGTCTACGGAGGAAATGGGCTCGTGTTGGATGGTATAAGCGTCAAGCGCGCGAATCTGCGGGACGGTGAAGATCTTCATGGTTTTACTAGTAAGGATTAGGTACTGCAAGTACTAAAAGTACTTGCCATTAGGGTAGGTCAACTTCTTTATCTGTTGTCTTTTATAGAAAAAAAGTAGAAACCTTTTTAAAGCAAAACAGAAGAGCTATATTTGCACTCGTTTTTCGCACAGGCTGTTTTGAATGAAGGGGCGCCACCCCGTCCGCTGGAAGCAGACCCAACCAAATTTATCTTTTTATTCAATAATCGTCATGAGCGAACTTATTAAACTCGTTGAATCTACGGTCGAGAACCGTAAGCAGGAGTATCCCGAATTTAAGGCGGGCGACACAATTAACGTACACGTTAAGATCAGAGAAGGTAACAAGGAGCGTATCCAGCAGTTTCAGGGTACTGTTATCCAGCGTCGTAATCTTAACGATGTAGGCGAAACTTTCACTGTTCGTAAAGTATCCAACGGTATTGGTGTAGAGCGGATCTTCCCGATTCTTTCCCCAAGCCTTGCTAAGATCGAACTGCTACGCCGCGGTAAAGTACGTCGCGGACGCCTGTTCTACCTCCGTGGTCGTCAGGGTAAGGCAGCACGTATCAAGGAGCTAAAAACTACCAAGTAATTTCCTGCTTTCCGAGCAGACTCCCAAGCCCCGCACGTGTTTAGTCGCCTGCGGGGCTTTATTTTTATATTCCACTACCTTGGCCCGAAAAGGCCGAATCCAGATTAGCTAATGCTACTTCATTTTTATAAATACCAGGGCACCGGCAATGACTTCATCATGATTGATGACCGGGAGCAAACTTTTAACGCCAGCCGCGAACAGGTAGCCCGGCTGTGCCACCGCCGCTTTGGGATTGGGGCCGATGGCCTGATTCTGCTCCGCCATGAGCCGGGTTACGATTTCAGAATGGTATACTATAATGCCGATGGCGGCGAAGGCAGTATGTGTGGGAACGGCGGCCGGTGTACCGTCAGGTTCGCCAATGATTTGGGTATGTTTACCGAGTCTGCCCATTTTCTGGCCGTAGACGGCCCGCATAGGGCGACGGCCACGCCAGCCCTGGTAAGCCTGAAGATGGGGGACGTAAAAGGTGTACAGCGCCACGACACCCACGACTTTATGAATACCGGCTCACCCCACTACGTAACGTTTGTTGACGAAGTGGATGAAGCGGACGTAGTGGGTAACGGCAGGGCTATCAGGTACAATGAGGAATTTGGCCCCAAGGGTGGTACCAATGTAAACTTTGTGGAAGTACTCGATCATAATCATCTAAAGGTACGGACCTATGAGCGGGGTGTAGAAGACGAAACCTACTCCTGCGGAACGGGAGTGACAGCCTGTGTTTTGTCAGCACATCTGCACCATGGCTGGGAGGGGCCAGTCACCATCGAAACGGTGGGAGGTACCTTACAGGTCGCTTTCAGTCAGTCGGCACCTGATGAGTTCTGTGATATTTACCTGATTGGCCCGGCGGTGCGTGTCTTTGAAGGTACTATTTTGATGTAAAAAACTAAACCCTGACTGGTCAATTCGGATAAGGAACTGACCGGTCAGGGTTTTGAAATAAAGAAGACCTGTTATTCGGCTTCCAGAATTCCTCCTTTGAGGTGGAAAATAGTTTTATCGGGCCAGTCTGGGACGCGGCAGTAATCCATGGCCGCTACCTTGCTTCGGGCACCGTTGGTACAAATCACAATGATAATGTCGTAGGGTTCCAACTCAGGTCGTTTTTCCCGGATGTGGGCCAGGGGTATATTCACACCCCCTACATTGAATTCTTCAAATTCCCAGGGCTCCCGTACATCCACCACCAGGGTCCGGGACTTCTTCCTCAGTTCCTCCATTTCCGCCAGCGAAACATCTGTGTAGTTTTTGCGGGGCATGCTAAAAAAGAGTTTTTACTACACCAAGCTTATGACTTGGGTGCGTAGGGGTGCTCCTTCACCACGGGTATCTGCTTTCCAATCAGCTTTTGAATATCCCGCAGGTACGCTTTCTCCTCCGCATCACAGAATGACAAAGCTATGCCACTGGCCCCGGCGCGTCCGGTCCGACCGATGCGGTGTACGTAGGTTTCCGAAATATTGGGTATTTCAAAGTTAATCACGTGCGTCATGTCGTCCACATCAATACCCCGGGCGGCGATATCCGTTGCGACCAGAATCCGGGTTTTGCGGCTTTTAAAGTTACTCAAAGCATTCTGTCGCGCGTTTTGGGACTTGTTGCCGTGGATGGCTTCGGCCGAAATCCCCGCTTTCTTAAGTACCTTTACTACCTTGTCGGCTCCGTGCTTGGTCCGGGTAAATACCAGGGCCGTTTCAATGGACGCATCTTTCAGAATGTGAAGCAACAGGTTGTTTTTATCGCCTTTATTAACGTAGTACAGCGCCTGCCGGATTTTTTCGGCTGTGGAAGACACCGGAGTAACCTCCACCTTGGCGGGTCGGGTCAGGATGGTATCTGCCAGTTTGGTAATAGCCGGGGGCATGGTCGCCGAGAAAAACAGCGATTGCCGCTTGGAGGGCAGGGCCGCAATGACCTTCTTAACATCGTGTACAAAGCCCATATCCAGCATCCGGTCGGCCTCGTCGAGGACAAACATTTCCAGGCCTTTGAGATGGACATAGCCCTGGTTCATCAGGTCAAGCAAACGACCCGGGGTCGCAATCAGTACATCAATACCATTGGTTAAGGCATCGGTTTGCGGCTTCTGGCCCACTCCACCAAAAATAACAGTATGCCTGATGCCCGTATGTCGTCCGTAGGCCGAAAAGCTTTCGCCAATCTGGATGGCCAGCTCGCGCGTGGGGGTCAGGATAAGTGCTCTGATTTGTTTTCTGCCTTTACGAAGTTCTGAATTCTGTTTTTCGTACAGAAGCTGGAGAATAGGTATAGCAAAAGCCGCCGTTTTGCCGGTACCGGTTTGGGCGCAGCCTAATAAATCTTTGCCTTGCAGCAGGAGGGGGATGGCTTGTTCCTGAATAGGAGTAGGTTGGGTGTAGCCTTCGTTGTTCAGAGCCTTACGAATAGGCTCAATGAGATTTAAATCCTGAAATGTCATGTAATTGTTGTAGTAGGACCCACCCAGGTAAACTTCAAGAGAAAGTCCGAAATATGAAATTGACCTCTATGGTCGGACAAATAACCCATTTTGCCGCATATTCGTTCGGTTGCCCGTTTTACTGCCCTTTTATTTTTTTACAATCTACTCGCTGTAGGGTATCGGCCAGGCCCATTTCGCGGGGATAAGCCACGCCGTTTACCCACACAAACTCCCCGTCGGGCAGTACTATGGCCTGGTCACCGCGGACAATGATGTTGATTTTTTCTTCAGACTGGGTACCTTCCTGCTGGTAGGTGTAGGTAGCATGTACCACAAAACCGTCAATATGACCGGACTCGGTATTACCGCGCAGGGTACCTTTGCGGCTGTCTTTTTCTAACGGCAGCCGGTTATACACCCCGCTGACGCTGCCATCGGGAGCCACCTCCCACCGCAGTTCGGTCACGTCCTGCCGGTCCGGAGGGGCATCGGTCGGGAAGGTGGAGCCAAAGCAGTAGCTGCCAGTAGCATCCGCTTTTTCGGCGGACTGGTTCTGCTGACTACCCTGGCAGGCACCGAGCAGCAGCGGTATCAAAAGAAAATAAGTACTTCTGGGCATACTTTCAGAGTGATTATCAAAAAAACAAACCGCCGCTATTTCACGGGTATCCTGAAAACCGGGTACCGAAGGTACTCTTTTTCCCGGTAGGGCGAATTTTCATAAATAAATTCCAGTTGGGCTTCGGCGCTGTTGGCAAAGGTGGCATCCTGTTTCTTTTTTTCTTCCAGGGCTTTTTGCAAATCCGGTGATTTCTTTAAAAGTTCGGCCGCCAGGTCTTCAAATACATAGGCCGAAAAACCTTCCTTCTGTTGTAAAATGGTATCAAAGAAGTTCCACTTAAAAAACGAATCAACCGCCCTGGGTTCCAGGGTTTCAATGATGTACCTGTTTACCCACTGGTTAACCGGAATGTACCAGTCGCCTTTCCAGAAGGAGACTTTTTGGGTCTGGGTTTCAAGGGTAACACCCGTATGCCAGTAATGTCCTTCGTAGGGCTGCCCGGCGGTTTTTACATCCCGGATGTGGTACACTTCTACCTCCATAACAGTATCCCGGGGCAAAGCCTGCATCTGTACCTGATTAAGTCGTAGTAGTTCAGTAACGTGGTGCCACCCCTGCGGAATAACGTAAGCAGCGGGTCGGTTTATGACGTCTACCGGCTCGTAGGTATTGAAAAAAGGAACTGTTCTTGTAAAAGGTTTGGAACGGTTGTAGTGTAGCCGTTCCAAACCACTCACCTGGCTGGGGAAGTACTCAGGTTCGTACCCTTTAAACTGGATCTGGGTGGATTGATCCTTGGTAACCTGCCAGGTTACAGCAAATTTCTCCTGTTGCTTTACGGCCTCTTTAGTATCCTGTCTCATGCGCAGTAACTGACGACGGTACCGGGCCAGGAGCCGGGTGGTACCTTCCAGGTAAGCATAGGTGGCTTTTACGCGCTGGTCGTAAGGTTTAAGCATATGAGTCTCCGTCATAACCCCGATGGTATGGAACAAGGCGGCGTAGCCAGTGGAGTAACGGGGCCAGTCGGGGAACTGCACAAAACCCTTGTCGGGGGTCTGGCCCCAGGCATTAACGTAGGGAGTCGCCTCGTAGCCGGCTTCCTTCATGTGCCGGTACAGGTAGGGCAGGAAAGTACTTCGTTGAAAGTCGCCCAGCACGCCCCCCAGTTTATCCTCCTGGGTGTAATCCAGCGTCATAACGTACTGGTAGTCGGCGCCGTTGCTCACGTGGGTATCCACAAACAGGTCGGGGTCCAGCTCGTGAAAAATAGCGGCAAAGCTACGGGCGTTGCGGGTATCTGCCTTAATAAAATCACGGTTGAGGTCGTAGTGGCGGGCATTGCCCCGAAACCCATACTCTTCGGGGCCATCCTGGTTAACCCGGGTAGTACTGTTCCGGTTGAGCGCGCCCCCGATATTATAAAAAGGAATAATGGCAAGTACCAGGCTGTCGAGCTGCGGGAAGCGTTCCGGATGCAGAGCTATGTCGCGGAGGAGCATCATGGAAGCGTCCACACCGTCAGATTCGCCGGGATGAATGGCATTGTTGATGAGCAAAATGGCCTTGCCCTGCGCTTTGAGTCTGGCCATATCAAACTCCCGGCTGCGGGAATACAGCAGCAGATGAAGCGGTTTACCACTATCCGTGGGTCCTTTTTCGACAAGTCGTATCTGGGGAAAATCTTTGGCCAGTTTTGAATAAAAGGCCATGGCTTCCTCGTAGGTAGGGGTTTGGGTACCACCGCTTTTTTCAAAGCGGGTTTCGTACTGGCAAAATGCCGAAAGGGACAGACTTAACAGAAAAAGGCTGAAGAAGAAGGTACGCATGGTGAAAAGATTACTAAATGGTTTTCAAGTTACACCAATTCAGTACTCCTTCCAAAAAGGCTGATGCGGCAGTCAATTATTAGCCTCTTTTTCGTGCAGCGTAGGCCCCGACTGCCAGACCGATTTCCATCCGCCGCCGTACGATTCTTCTATTTTACCCTCCACAAATGAAAATACCAGGACCAGGGCGCCCACTGCCATGTCGTTTATAATGGGCATGGTTTCGCTGTACCCAAATACCCAGGGAGCCGCCAGTAACCAGAGCCCAGTCAAAAAATTGGTTTTACGAACCGGCCTGGTTATCTCCCAGCACGCGATAAAAGCAAACGTAACTACCAAAGGACCTACAACGTGGCAGTTGTCAGTACCTTGTTTATTATAGGTAAGAAAAACCGGGGCTACCATAAGCCAAAGCCCCAGGAATACATTAATGAGTTGTGCCCACATAGTACAGTTAGTTTACCTGGCTAATTACTTCATCAACTCCCCAAAAGGCCTTCCACATTGAATGGCCGCTGTTTTTTACCCGTCTCATGTATTGCAGCGAAGCGAGCATTTCATCCATAGCGGGGCCAATCATCCAGAGGGAAATAATAGCCGAGGATAAACAGAGAGTACAATAAGCGTCAAACATGACGGGCTGTAGTATAACCAGCGTAATACTTACTACCCCCAGCGGGCCTACCGCCACCGCAAATAAAATAACAATCCAGGGCATGGTACGCCAGCGGCGGGTACCTCCAATAATTCCCGTGGCGACGTCGGCCAGATAAGACAAAGCTCCCAGTGCCGCGTCCGGAATAGGTAATATTTTTGAGACTTTGGAATTCAGGATTTTTTCACTGCCATTCCCAAAAAAGGGCTCCCACACGTTGCTGATTACCCTGAGTTGGTATAACGCCAGATAGGTAGCAATACCAGTACCTATCAAAGCCAAAATAATAATGGGGAGTCGCTGGTCCCAGGCAGATGGATTATAGCTCCAGCCGGGCGGATTGTCTGCTTTATTATTTTCAAACATAGCCTATGTAGTGGTACGTGAGTGGATGATGTGCACCAGAAGCAACAGAAAAAACAGGCCATTAGGAAGTACCTTTAAATACAGCTGGTTTACAGGGGAAGTTGAATTGATGAAATAAGTAGCTGGGTTTCCGTAGTCCTAACCGGCGCGTAAATCGCCAAAGGAGGCACCAAAGTCCATTTTTGGACTTTGAAATTAAACACCATATCCCCAATTGCCTGGTTTTTTTGCGGTTATTGGTGGTAATCATGGCTATTTAGGGCATAAAGAAGCGGGGGAGTAAACAGGTAGTAAAAAATTTGAAAGTGAGGAAAATATTACCCGAGAAAGGGTGAGCTTTCTACTTTTTGATCGTAAATAAAAGGAATTCAGGTCGAGTGGCCGTGGGAGCAGGGTACTGCATTGGTAAGTGGTACTTTTAGTTGGAATGAGATTTTAGCCATAGCTACTGGTCCTCGTTTATTCCTCCTGACAGACCTAATTTTGCAATACGCATAGATTTCTTTAAAAAATATCCACACAACAAACGACCAATTATGAGCATACAGGTAGGTGATTTTCTGATTAACAGAATGAGCGAATGGGGGGTTAACCGAATTTTTGGTTTTCCCGGTGATGGTATTAACGGTATCATGGGTGCTTTGAACCGGGCGGAGGATAAAATGGATTTTATTCAGGTCCGGCACGAGGAGATGGCCAGTTTTATGGCCTGTGCGCACGCGAAGTTTACGGGTGAAGTGGGCGTTTGCCTGGCTACCTCCGGGCCCGGTGCCATTCATTTGCTGAATGGATTATACGATGCCAAGCTGGACCATCAGCCCGTGGTAGCTATAATTGGTCAGCAAGCCCGGGCCGCATTGGGAAGCGATTACCAGCAGGAGGTGGACCTTATTTCATTGTTTAAGGATGTAGCCCACGAGTACGTTCAGATGATCGTGGACCCGGCCCAGACCAAGCACGTCATTGACCGGGCCTTTCGGATTGCCAAAGCCCAGCGTACCGTAACCTGCATTATTATTCCCAACGATGTGCAGGCGCTGGATGCCGTAGAAGAGCCGCCCCACGAGCATGGTACCACCCATTCGGGTATTGGTTATGCCCAGTTACACCTGGTACCTCCGGCCACTGAGCTGGAAAAAGCCGCGGCAATTTTGAACGAAGGGCAAAAGGTGGCCATCCTGATTGGCGCGGGGGCCCTGGGTGCCTCCGAAGAAGTAAAAGAAGTGGCCGAGCTACTTGGTGCCGGTGTGGCCAAGGCATTACTGGGTAAAGCCGCCCTGGCGGATGACCTGCCCTTTGTGACCGGCTCGATCGGCATATTAGGTACCAACCCCTCCTGGGACCTTATGACCGAATGCGATACGCTCCTGATGGTAGGAAGCAGCTTTCCTTATACCGAATTTTTGCCCAAAGTAGGGCAGGCCCGGGCCGTGCAGATTGATGTGGACGAGCGCCGGTTAAGTCTGCGCTATCCCATGGAAGTAAACCTGATTGGTGACAGCAAGGAAGCCCTGCGCGCCCTGATTCCCTACCTCAGGTACAAAGAAGAGCGTTCGTGGCGGGAACGGATTGAATCTAATATACAGGAATGGTGGAAAGTAGTGGAGGGCAAGGCTATGAACGAAGCGGATCCTATTAATCCGCAACGGGTTTTCTGGGAGCTTTCTTCCCGCCTGCCCGATCGGGCCATTCTGGTTGCGGACTCGGGTACTGCGGCCTTCTGGTTTGCACGATTTATAAAAATTCGGGCAGGAATGATGGCTTCTCTGTCGGGAAATCTGGCCACTATGTGCCCCGGGGTACCCTACGCCATCGCGGCCAAATTTGCCTACCCCGACCGGGTGGCCATTGCCCTGGTTGGGGACGGGGCCATGCAAATGCTGGGGATCAACGGGCTTATCACCATTGCCAAGTACTGGAAAAAGTGGAGTAACCCGCGCCTGGTGATTTTGGTGCTCAACAACCGGGACCTTAACCTGGTTACCTGGGAGCAACGGATAATGAGTGGTGATCCCAAGTTTGAAGCCTCGCAGGATATTCCTGATTTTAACTACGCCCGCTATGCCGAAATGCTGGGCCTGAACGGTATTCGGGTGGAAACTCCGGAAATGGTTGGCGCCGCCTGGGACCAGGCTCTGGCGGCGGATCGGCCCACCGTATTGGACATGGTAACGGACCCGAATGTACCTACTTTACCGCCCAATATCAGCATGAGTCAGCTTATGAATTTTTCTAAATCAATGCTCAAAGGGGATCCCGAACAGGCGGGCATAATAAAGCAGTCATTTAAAGATGTGGTAAAGGAGTATCTGCCTTAGTTGCAAGGTACTGGTACCCGTCCTAAATCCGGAGCAGAGATTCTTCTGCTCCGGATTTTTTTGTATTTAAGAACTATATGTTGTCTTTCAGGGAGTTGATTTGGCAAAGCAGCCGCCGCGGTGGCAGGATATTTTGGTGGGAATAGGTGACGCTGTGCACGCGTCATTCCAGTACACTCATCTTTTAAATAATTAACCACACGCAAACTATGATCAACAATCCACTCAAAGAACTGGGCACGGCCATTGGAGTAGGGCTGATTGCCGGACTCGCAGGTACCGCCGCCATTACCATTTCCCAGATGATAGAAATGAAAATTACCAAGCGAAAAGGGAGTGATTCACCTACTAAGGCGGTGTCCAAAGTATTGAATGTAAAGCCGGTAAATAAAGAAAAAAAGCCCAAAGTTATTCAGGAGATCCACTGGACTTACGGCATTAGCTGGGGGGTACCCAGGGGCCTTCTTTCGCTGGCCGGTCTATCCGGAATACCGGCCACGGCGGCACATTTCGCGGCCGTATGGGGTACCGAACTTGTGATGTTGCCCAGCCTCGACGTGGCACCGCCCGTTACCGAGGAAGCACCCGAAGCCATCGCTACCGATGCCCTCCACCATGCTGTTTATGCAATAACGGCGGGTCTTGTGTATGATGCAATCATGAACCAGGAGTAGAATACCAGCGTGAAATTGAATATTCCAAAATCTTACTAGTAGCCTTTCGGGCTTTCAGAAACAAACAGAAACGGAATCATGGAAGAGAATACAGAACTAAAAGGAAAAGTAGTAGTAGTTACAGGGGCTTCGGCCGGACTTGGCCGGGCCATTGTGCGGGAATTTGCCAAACACGGAGCGCACCTGGGCTTGCTGGCCCGCGGTAAGGATGGACTGGAAGGAGCCAAAAGAGAAGTTGAAGAATACGGCGGCAAAGCGGTGATAGTACCTACTGACGTGGCCGATCCGGACCAGGTTGAAGCAGCCGCCGAACAAATTGAAAAAGAATTAGGACCCATTGATTTTTGGGTAAATAATGCGATGATCAGTGTGTTTGGGCCGTTTAAGAAGATTGAACCCAACGATTTTAAGCGGGTAACCGAAGTTACCTACCTGGGTCAGGTCTACGGAACCCAGGCCGCCCTGAAAAGAATGCTTCCGCGCGACTCGGGAAGTATTATCCTGGTAGGTTCGGCGCTGGCGTACCGGGGCATACCGCTACAGTCGGCCTACTGCGGGGCAAAGCACGGTATTCAGGGATTCTTTGATTCGCTGCGCTCCGAACTGTACCACGATAACAGCAAGGTACACCTGAGTATGGTTCAGCTACCCGCAATGAATACTACGCAGTTTAGTTTCGTTAAAAGTCTGCTGCCTAATAAGCCTCGTCCCATGGGTACTATTTACCAGCCCGAAGTGGCGGCCCGGGCCATTGTACACGTAGCCTTAAATCCACAGCGTGAGCTATATGTAGGGTACCCTACGGTGCAGGCCATTCTGGGTAATAAGTTTGTTCCCGGCCTACTTGATAAGTACCTGGGTAGCATTGGCTACGAAGGGCAACAAACCGATGAACCCAAAGACCCAAATCGTAAGAATAACCTTTATGAGCCGCTACCCGGCGACTACGGAGCCCACGGCGATTTTGATGCGCAGTCATGGGACTTCAGCCCTCAGGTATGGGCGGCTACGCATAAAGCCGTGGTTTGGGGGGCGCTGGCTTCGGTAGCATTTACTTTTGGCGTACTGGCTACCCGCAAGTGGTCCTGAGGTCAGCCGGGTAGCATTGGCCGCCCGGCAGAACAGGCAAGTGAATTTTCTGTGGACGTAAAACAAAAAAATGCCCCGGTCAAGATGACTGGGGCTTTTCGACAATCTACACACACGTTAACTATTTTACTTGACAGTTAAGATTTTAAATTCGGTCCGGCGGTTAAGTTGATGTTCGTCTTCCGGACAGTTTTCCCCGTCGGCGCAATCGTTCATAAGTTCGCTTTCTCCGTAGCCCCGGGCAATCAGGCGCATCGGGCTGATACCTCTTCTTACGATGTAATCATAGGCGGCCCGGGCCCGGCGTTCGGAAAGTTTCTGGTTATAGTCCGCACTCGATCGGCTATCGGTATGAGAGCGGAGTTCTATCGTCATGTCGGAATACTTCTTCATCAGGGTTACGACCCGTTCCAGTTCTTTGGCGGCATCGGGCCGGATAAAGAATTTGTCTAAATCGTAGTAGATGTTATCCAGCCGGAACACATCCCCTTCGCCATAAATCCCGATGTTGTTTTCTACGACATTACTCCGTTTGGCTGATTTAAGCTGATTTTTATCGGTAGCGTAGCGATCTTTTTCGGCCGTGATGGTATAGTTGGAGTTGGGGTCCATATCAAACTCATAACTACCATCCGGACCCGTAGTCACGGTTTTCTGCGCATTATTCTTTTCGTTGCGCAGCGTTACCCGTACGCCATCGGCCGGTTGCTGATCCACTTCTTTCCTGATTACCCCTTTTACAATAGTATTGTCACTGCGTTCCAGGTAAATCGAAAGCCCCATCGTAGGTTGGGAAGACTGCGTCTGCGATGAGAAACGGACACTGTTGGCCGCATACCCTTCTTTTATGGCCCTAAACTCGTACTCAGTAGCTACATCCAGACACATCCTTATGCTGCCATCCAGTCCGGTTTGCTGTAGATTCTGATTAACCCCGTTCTTCATCATCCGAACGTCGGCTGCTTCCAGCGGGGCTTTGGTTTTGGCATCGTACACAAACACATTCAGCTGCTTACACACCCGGCGAAAACTGTAAATGTTGTCGTCCGATGCACCCCGCTTGCGGTTGGAACTCAGGTAGCCCGAAGTACGGGTAGCGTCGGTAATAAAGCCAAAATCATCACGTTCGGAGTTAATGGGCGCGCCCAGGTTTTCTACACCTTTTATGGGAATATCATCCTTTAATTCCGCCAGAAAAACATCCAAACCGCCCAGTCCTTCGTGACCATCCGAAGAAAAGTACAGGTTGCCATTGGCATCTGCGAAGGGGAACATCTCGTTTCCTTCGGTATTGATCTCGCGACCCATATTGACCGGGATACCCCATTGTCCGTTGGTAAAATCTACGACGTACAGGTCGGTACCACCGTAGCCGCCGGGCATATCCGACACAAAGTACAGTTTGGAGTCATCGGGAGAAAGCGCCGGGTGCCCGCACGAATAGTCTTTGCTGTTGAAGGGAAGTTCCTGGATATTTCCCCACTTGTTGCCGCTGCTGAGTTCTGCAGAATACAATTTTAATTTTCGTACTCCCTGGTCACTCTTTCCGGACTTGCCCCTGTCGTCGTTGTTGCGGGTAAATACAATTCGCTTCTGGTCCTGAAAGAAGGTCATGGGGCCTTCGTGGTACTTGGTATTCAGCGTCCGGCTGAATACTTCCGTCCGGCTGAGGCTATTTTCGTTGGGAGTGGTACTTTCAGAAGCATTATTGATGGTACTTCCGCCCAGCGAAGCGGCCGTTACCGACTCGGGTACGCCCCGTAAATCAGCCGTATCCGGATGAAAGTACAGGTCCAGAAACGGCGTCTGATTCCAGTTGAAAACCCGCTTGATGGGACCGCTCTCGTTTCGGGCCGATACAAACACCAGTCCCTTTTGGTAGTACATGGGACTAAAATCGGCCTGCCGGGAATTTATGGGGATGTACTCTAGCTTGTAGGAAGAAGAATCCTGGTAAAAGCGGTTCATATCCATGTAGGATACGGTAAATCGTCGTCCGCGCAGGTCTTCGGTTTGTTTTTCACCGTAGCGGGCGTACATTTTCTGGGACTCGCGGTACTTACGGTTCGAGGCCAGCGCCTGGGCGTAATACAGGTACACCTCACTGGGAAGGTCGTTGAAACTGTTGACCGCCTCAGCGTACACCCTTTCGGCATTTCGGGTATCCTGCAGGCGACGGTAGCTGTAGCCCAGTTTGGTGAGGGCTTCGCGGGTTTCGATCGGCTCTTTCTTTCTGTCAATTCTCAAAAACTCCTCATACAATCTCACAGCGCTGGTGTAGCTCATGTCGTCGAACTGCTTATTGGCAGTCCGCAGACGTGTGCTTTGTGCCATAGCTCCGAGCGAAAATAGCAGCAGAGCCAGCAGCAGCAGGGTTTGTCGGTAGTTAACTTTCATGTGTGTTTGTTGGGTTTCAGGGTAATCTGGTGTTATCCTGTGAGGGTCATTAGCAAAGATAGTGCCAAATTTTAATTTCTTTCTAATTATTAATCCTAATAGCTCATTTACAGCAAGTTTCCTGCCAGAAAGTACCTACTTTAGCTACTAACTCAGGATCAGGAAATTACGAAGTACCTCAACCGGGCTCCTCCTTAGTCAAGTCTGGTTTAGGACCCGATGGTCAGGAGGTAGGGACAATGGAGATTTGGGTAATTTTGGTGGTGTGCCCGGTAATTTGGAAGCGATGGTCGGTGCGCAACCCTACTACCCACAAGATCCGGCCCTGGTTGTCGGTTAGCACCGAAACGGTTTCTTTCAGACTACGGGGAATTTTCAAGTCAATCAGCAGGTCACTTATCTTTTTCTTTTTTCCGCCCATCCCCAACGGACAAAACCAGTCGCCCTGCCGCCACTGCCGCAGACAAAGCGGGTACTGTAAGAGACTGGAGTCAAAGCTGGCGGTTTGGGGGGAAGCCGGATGCTGGTAATCGGGAGACCTGACCTGACGGTGTATCCTAAGCGTACCCTCCCGAAAAGGTACTTCACTTTCGGTTTCGGCAATACTTACTTCCGAGGGCGGGAGTGCAGTAGGTGTCAAAAGGAGTTCGGTTCGGTCTTTGACCAGCGTATGGGTGGCTGAATGAAACAATTTGCCGACCTGCCCTCCGAGTGAATCAAAAATTTGCCGGACCTGCGGGTAGGAAAATCCGTAGGGTTGTAAAACCTCGGCCAGCCGGAATACGGGTTCGTTGGTTTGCCGAAGAGCGGCAATCGACACCCGTAGGGTAGTACCTTCAGTACGTACGGCTGTGGTCTGCCATTCGTTCAGGTGAGCAGTCAGAAGTACCTCCGCCGCCCGAAGTCGCTCCGCCGTCAGCTGAAAAGTAGTTTCCAAAGAAGGATTGATTTCCTTGAGGATGGGTACCACCCGGTGCCGGATCAGGTTGCGCCGGTAGTAAGTACTTTGATTAGAACTGTCTTCGCGCCAAATCAGGTTATTTTCCCGGGCATAGTGGTCAATGGTTTCCCGGGTGGCAAACAAAAACGGACGAATCAGGAATCCGGTCTGAAAGGCGATTCCTTTGAGGCCAGCCAGGCCCGTACCTCTTACCAGGTTCAGCAGCACTGTTTCCAGAGCGTCGTTGCCGTGGTGGGCGGTAGCTATGTAGTCGTAGCCTTCGGCCCGCCGAATCTCCTCAAACCAGCGGTACCGTAATTCCCGGGCAGCCATTTGGGTCGAGATCCCTTTTTGTTGTACCAGCGTATTTGTATCAAATCTTTGGGTGTAAAAGGAAAATCCGTAGGAGGCGGCAAGTCTCTTTACAAATACGGCGTCGCCTTCGGACTCTTCTCCTCTCAACCCAAAGTTACAGTGTGCTACGCCCGCCCCGAATCCTGCCTTATAAAAAAGGTCTGCCATCACAACCGAGTCGATCCCCCCGCTCACAGTAAGCAGGGTACGTTTGGAGGACAGGGGAATCTTATGGGCGTTAATAAACGTTAAAAAATCGTCGAGCATAACCCGGGCTGAGGTTAATCAAGTAATTTTACGAGTCAATGAGTAATAAACCAAAGGTAGGCAGAAACCACCACCACATGAAGCAAACAAAAAAAATTGAAAACAGAGGCAACCCTTTTAAACCTTCGGGAATCATTATACTCAAAGGAGGGATGAAACTACTGTTGTTCTTTGGTTTGCTGTTGGCTTCGTCCTGGGGATGGGCGCAGGGAGTACCCGGTGGGGCCTCCGAAAGAGTTGAGCTGCTGCCCGGCTCCGATAGCCTGGTTATTTTCAACGAGGGAGGAGTGGAAACCCGGCGCGTCGTAAATAATGTACGTTTTCGGCATAAAGGATCAATTTTGTATTGTAACCTGGCCATCCATAACGTGGCCTCTAACGTAATTGAGGCCTACGGAAACGTAAAAATAGTACAGGGCGATACCATTACCGTTACGGGCGACACGCTTTACTACTACGGCAATACCCGCCTGGCCCTGGTCAGTGGCCGTCGGGCTACGCTGAAAGATAAAAAAAGTACGCTCACCTCGCGGAAACTAGTGTACGACATGGCCATGGGAATTGCGAGCTATCCCCTGCCGGGACGTACCGTCGATAAAGAAAGTGTATTGACCAGTGACGAAGGATTTTACGATACCCGTACCAAGGAGTTTACATACTATAAAAATGTGAAGATTGTCAATCCGAAGTACACACTCACTACCGATACCCTGCTGTTCAACTCCATAACCAAGTGGTCGTACTTTCAGGGCGCAACCCGTATTGTAAGTGAGGACGGTACCCTGGTAGCCAAAAAGGGCAGGTACAACACCGAAACGAGGGAAGCCATATTTAATACCCGAACCTCGGTGGACAATGAATCCTATACCCTGACGGGCGACTCGTTGTCCTTTGACAACCAGAACGAATTGGGCTTTGCCAAAGGCAACGTAGAAATATTCGCCAAGAACGATAAGACCTTGCTGACGGGCGACGAAGGATTTTACCGGGGGCAGGAAGGATTCTCAAAGGTGTACGGGCATGCGGTGGTACGAAGCGTGGTATCCGAAGATACCCTGTTTATCCGGGCCGATACGCTGTACTCGTACGAAAATAAGGTAGATAGTACCCGCCGGTTGGTAGGCAACAAAAACATTTTTATGTACAAAACCGACTTTCAGGGCAAGTGTGATTCTCTGATTTATAATACGGCTGATTCTACAATCATGTTCTTCCGGAACCCCATATTGTGGAGTGACAACTTTCAGCTGGAAGCCGACTCGATAAATGCTTTTTTGGTCAATAACAAGATAAATCGGATGCTGTTGAAAAGCAATTCATTTGTCATATCCGAAGATACCCTCCTGCACCAGCACAATCAGGTTAAGGGCAGGACGATCAACGCATATTTCAATTCCGAGAATAAGCTCAGACAGGTACTGGTGGATGGGAACGGACAAAGCGCCTACTATGCCGTTGGAGATGAAGAAACCTTAATTGGCTTAAACAGAGTAGAGTGCGGAAAAATGAATATCCAGTTTGTGGAGAACAGGGTAAAGCGGATAGCCTTTGTGGGACGACCCGATGGTAAACTTATCCCTCCCCAAAAAATCCAACCCGACCAAACGAAGCTCGAGGGGTTTAACTGGCGAATTAACGAGAAACCTACCCGGGCCCAAACCCTCTGGCAAGAGGTGCCTCCGGTGTCGGAGCCACCCGCGGAGGGCCGACAAAAAAAGCCCAGGGCAACCCTGGAAGCGAAAATTCGTTGAGAAAATTCCCCAGAATCTTTATAGCATACTTTTTGTTCCTGATTAATAACAAACTAGCTACTTAAAGGAGATTCTGAATTTTTCTAAAAAATTTTTTGCATCCGCACAATAAATTTTGATAGTACAATTTTTTATGTATATTTTTGTAAACAAGACCAGTTCAGCCACGGCTTTTACTGGCACAGACCTAACCCAGTGCCATGAAACAAACTTTACTTCTTACATATATAGTTCTCATCACTGCCCTGACTTCCGTTCAGGCCCAGACCACGGCTACCAGTAGTCGTTTGGATATGGCTTACAAGAAGCAGCCGACGTCCCTGGATCGCCCAGCTCTGGTGCGTCAGCCTTCGGTGATTGAATACAAGCCGCTGGCTCTGCCCAAGCCGACTGCCCTGAACAACTACTACCGGTCGTTGCTGTTTGCCAATCCGGCCGTAGCGCAGGCTACCGCGCCCGGCGAAGCTGCCCCCGTGGCCGCTCCGGTTGATCGCAACGAACGTCGTGGTGCTGGGTTTAGTGAAAAAGGCGGCGAAGAGCAACTGTACACCAGCGACCGTATTACCGTCTCTAACATTTATCCCAATCCAGCCAGTGAGTACGCTGAGGTAGATTATAGCGTAAACCAATCCGTTCGGGACGTTAAGCTGATATTTTATAATGTACTTGGTTCTCCAGTAGCGGAGTTTTCGCTGGATAAGAATGACCGTAAACTTCGGGTTAATACCCGTGAGCTGCCAACCGGCGTTTATTTCTACCAGCTGGCCGTAGAAGGGAAAAAAGTGGCAACCAAAAAAATGCTGATTCGCCATCAGCAATAACTTTATACTAAGGCACTTTCTTAGCTACACTTTCGTTAGAATGGTGTAGCTTTTTTTATTACATTTGCAACCCTATGCGAAAGAACAAATCTGCGGGTTATCTCTTACTGATTATCACCCTCTTCCTTTTTACGTCGTGCAGCAAGTTTGCCAAACTGCAGAAGTCTGGTACCGACGAGAAGAAGTACGAGGCGGCGGTAAACTACTACAAGAAAGGAGACTTCTATAAAGCCGGTCTGCTGTTTGAGGAATTAATTCCAATTCTGAAAGGGAGTACCGAGTCGGAAATGGCGCAGTTTTACTACGCCTACACCCAGTACCACCAGGGGCTTTACAACATGAGCCAGTACCTGTTCAAGAAATTTTATGATACGTATGCCCGGAGTGATTACGCTCAGGAGGCATTTTACATGCACGCTTACTCGCTGTATAAAGACTCGGCCCCGCATTCGCTGGACCAAGCCAGTACTTTGACGGCTATATCGGCCATGCAGGATTTTATCAACACCTACCCGGAGAGCCCTTTCCGGAATGAGTGTACCCGCTTCATCATGGAGCTGCGTAACAAACTGGAGTTGAAAGCCTACGAAAAGGCCAGGTTGTACTACAAAATCAGTGATTTTAACCTCGCTTCGCTCAAGTCAGCCGTTATTTCAATTGATAATTTCCAGAAAGATTTTCCGGACTCCAATTTTAACGAAGAGCTTTCGTACCTGCGGGTAGATGCTCAGTACAATCTGGCAAAAAGCAGTTTTGCCAATAAGCAAAAAGAGCGCTACGAGGAGGCGGTTAAGTACTATCAGACTTTCATAGATAAGTACCCCCAAAGCCGGTACGTCCGCGACGCGGAAAAACTCTATGGTAGTAGCCAGCAGGAGCTGGAACGTATTGCTACAATTGAGAAAGCCCGTCAAAAGAAAAAAGAGGAAGAACCAACTACCAAGCCGGCCCGGGTTACGACCTCCGAGGCCTCTTCCTCCATAAAATAAGCGACAATAACTAAAGTAGATAACAAGAAAACACTATGGCAACGAATCCATCTATCGTAACGCGAGACACTGACAAAATTGCTGCGGTTACCGGTAACCTGTACGAATCGGTTTCTATTATTTCAAAGCGCGCCCGTCAGGTTTCCAGCAAGATGAAAGAAGAGTTAAATAATAAACTGGCCGAATTTGCATCGGGCGTTGATAACCTGGAAGAGGTATTCGAAAACCGCGAGCAAATAGAAATCTCCAAGTTTTACGAGCGTATGCCCAAAGCGGGTAGTATGGCAATTGACGAGTTTTTGGAAGGCAAAACCTATTATAGCCACCGCAACGCCGAAGACGAGGCATAAGAAAATCAGGCAGTGAAGCGCAGCCGTACGAACTACTATTTTGTTCGTACGGCTGCTTTTTTTAGTATTGCTTCAAAGAAAACCAGGTACTGTCACTTTTGAAACAAGACTAAGTACCCGTTCCGTAAGTAGTACCATCCCAAATCAGCACTATCTTGTTTCTGGCAGACAAAAAAATAATAGTTGGCGTAAGTGGCAGTATAGCAGCCTATAAATCGGCGCTGCTGGTACGGTTGCTGGTCAAAGCCGGGGCGGAGGTACAGGTCATTATGACCGAAGCCGCCCGTGACTTTATTACCCCCTTAACCCTGGCTACCCTTTCCAAACGCCCGGCGCTCTCTTCCTATATAAAGGATGACCAGGGTACCTGGAATAACCACGTAGAGCTGGGCCTGTGGGCTGATGCCTTCGTGGTAGCACCGGCTACGGCCCATACGCTGGCAAAGTGTGCCAATGGCCTCTGCGATGACCTGTTGACCGCGGTGTATTTGTCGGCGCGATGTCCGGTGTTTTTTGCCCCGGCCATGGACCTGGACATGTACCATCACGCCAGTACCCGGCACAACCTGCAGCGGCTCGTTTCTTACGGCAACCGGGTTATTGAGGCCGGTTTTGGTGAGCTGGCCAGCGGTTTGGTGGGGGATGGCCGTCTGGCCGAACCCGAAAAGATTCTTGAGGTACTTGAGAAGTATTTTTTCAGGAGGGAGGTGGCCGTAGGGAAGCGGGTACTCATTACCGCCGGACCCACCCGGGAAGCCATTGATCCGGTACGTTACGTTAGTAACCATTCCACCGGAAAAATGGGGTACGCTCTGGCTCAGGCTTTTGCCTACGCGGGAGCCCAGGTAACGCTGGTGAGCGGGCCTACCTCGCTGCCCGTTCCTGATGAAAGCATTCAGGTAATACCGGTTGAGTCGGCCCGGGAGATGTACGAGGCGGCAAAGGAGTACTTTCCCTGGACTGAGCTGGCCATACTGACGGCAGCCGTGGCTGATTACCGACCGGCCCATCCGGCGGTTCAGAAAATCAAGAAAAAGGGTGAAACGCTAGATCTGGAATTGCTCAGGACCGTGGATATTGCGGCTTCGCTGGGGGAACAGAAGCGCGACGGACAACTATTGGTTGGCTTTGCCCTCGAAACGGACAATGAGCTGGCCAACGCCATGGAAAAGCTTCAGCGTAAGAACATGGACTATATAGTTCTGAACTCGCTGAACGATGCCGGAGCGGGCTTTGCACACGATACCAACAAAATAACCGTTATTGACAAGGAGGAGCGGATCCGGTACTTTGAATTGAAATCCAAGCAGAAGGCCGCCCGCGACATCATGGAAATTATTATTGATAAATGGAGCGAAGTATGAAAAAGGGACTTTACGTTTGGTTGTGGGTGTTGCTGCTGGCAATAAGTACCAAGGGACAGGCCCAGGAGCTGAATTTCACGGTGAGTCTGAACTATGATCAGCTTTTTGCGCAACAGAAAACTGACGCGCAGACCATGGAGCAGCTCAAGACGTACATTACGGATTTCCTGAACAATACCCGCTGGACCAACGACCAGTTTGCTCCCGAAGAACGCGTCAAGTGTAAGCTCAACATCAACCTGATTAGGTCGGTGACGCAGGGTAGTTTCGAAGCCACCGCTCAGCTGATTGTTACCCGTCCGGTCTATAACTCTACCTACGAGTCGGTACTATTTACCTATGTCGACCGGAACTTTAACTTCACCTACCTGCCCAACAGCCCCCTATTTTTTAACGAAAATAATTACACCGACGAGCTGCCTTTTACCCTGGCGTTTTATTCCTACATAGCCCTGGCGCTGGACTACGACTCGTTCAGCAAGCAGGGCGGTAGCCCCTTTATTCAGCGGGCTTTTAATCTGGCCACGCTAGCTCGCAACGCCTCAACTTTTCCCAAGGCCTGGGCTACCGGCTCCGATACCCGCAACCGCTACTGGCTCATTGAGAACCTCATGAGTCAGCAGTTTCTCCCTTTCCGGGAAGGTGTGTACGCTTACCACCGGCTGGCGCTCGATACGGCTACCGAAACCCCCGGGCAATCCCGTAAAACCGTACTGGAGGTACTTCAGGCCCTTAGGCAGGTATCGCAGCTTCGGCCGGGAGCCATTGTTATTAATTCGTTTTTTGATGCCAAGTCCGAAGAACTGTATAAAATCATGAAAGAGGCGAGTCCCGACGAGCGTCAGCAGGTATATACCCTGCTTTCCTCCATGGACCCGGCCAAAACCGAATTGTACCGCAAGCTGATTCAGTAAAACCCGCCCAGCCTTTATGAGTAAACGCCTGATCCGGATATTTGTGGCTGAGGTACCAGCCCGCCTCAACGAACTATCCGGACAAGACCTCCACGTAGTACTTCGCAACGGGCAAACCTACCTGGGTACCCTGGTAACACTTGCCGCCGGTGTACTGACCCTGCGCGATACCCGCGGCCACGCACACCAAATTTCCCTGCCTGAAATTGAGGAAGTTATTTATGACCGGAAAAGCCCTTACTAAGGCCGAAGTACCCTGCTAAATATCTTTTAATACAGCCGAACCCCGGCCGCTTCTGATTTGTTGAATACTTGATTAACTTCGCAGAAAGAACCGGTAAAGCCAGGTACCTTTGGGTAAGGTATTTACCCGCTTTTGCCACGGACGCTCTAAACTGTCCACTCACTACAACATGCTTGCAAACTTACTGATCAAGAATTACGCCCTGATAGAACACCTTGAACTTTCTCCCGATCCGGAACTGAATATAATTACGGGGGAAACAGGTGCCGGGAAATCTATAATGCTGGGAGCCATTGGTCTGCTACTGGGCAACCGGGCCGACAGCAAGTCCTTGTACGATCCCACCACCAAATGCGTCATTGAAGGTTCCTTTGACGTGTCAGGCTACGCGGTGGAGCATATTTTTGAAGAAGAAGAACTGGACTTTGCCGACAGCTGCATTGTGCGGCGGGAAATTAGTCCCACGGGCAAGTCACGTGCTTTTGTGAATGACACACCCGTGAACCTGGAAACGCTCCGCCGGGTTACTAATCAACTTATGGATATACATTCCCAGCACGATTCCATTATGCTGGGTAATAACGAATTTCAGTTGCAGGTAGTTGATACCTATGCGACCAATGACCTGCTGCTTAAAAACTACCGGACCGACTACCGGGCTTTTCGCCAGGCCCGTGATACGTATGAGTCGCTGAATGCCGAAGCGGCCCGGATGCGAAAAGAATTTGACTTCAATAACTTTTTGTACCAGGAGCTCAGCGAGGCCAATCTGCAGCCGGATGAGCAGGACCAGCTCGAACGGGAGCTGAACCTGCTGGAAAACGCCGTGGAAATAAAAGAGCGCCTGCAACTGGCCTACGACTACCTCGATAATCCGGAGCAGTCGGTGCTGGATATGCTGAAAAGCGCCGTTGCCAGCCTGACCCAGGTAAGCAGGCTGGTACCTGATTACGAGCCACTCCGCGAAAGGGCACAAAGCTCTCTGATTGAACTGCGCGACCTGGCCGACGAAATAAGCAACGCCGGTGCTATGGTCGACCTGGACGATGAGCGCACCATAGTGGTTCGTGAGCGCCTTGACCTGTTGTATCAGCTCCAGCAAAAACACCACGTACGCACCCTGTCGGAACTCCTACAGATACAGCACGAACTGGAAGAAAAAGTTGGCAAAGTCTTGAACCTGGACGATGAACTGGCCCGGGCCAGGCAGGAAGTAGAGCTTACGCAGGAGCGGATGATGCAAAGCGCGACCAGGCTATCGGAAGCGCGTAAAAGTGTTACGAAAGACATAGAGCAGCAGATGTGCAGCTGGCTGATTGAGCTGGGTATGCCCAATGCCACGCTGGCCATTGAAGTGTCGCAGGTGGCCCCAACGGTGGACGGCATTGACTTTATTTCTTTCCTGTTCAGTGCCAACAAAGGCATTCGCCCGCAGGAGTTGCGCAACGTAGCCTCCGGAGGGGAATTTTCGCGTCTGATGATGGTATTTAAGTACATTCTGGCCGATAAACGTAAATTGCCTACCATTATCTTTGACGAAATTGATACGGGGGTATCCGGCGAGATTGCCATTAAAATGGGTAACATGATGCAGCACATGGCCAAAAGCCACCAGATTATTGCCATTACGCACCTGCACCAGATAGCCGCCCAGGGTACTGCGCACTACTTTGTGTACAAGGATAATTCGTCAGCCAAAACCGTCAGCCGTATTCGCCGTCTGAGCTTTGAGGAGCGCGTTATGGAAATAGCCCAGATGATTGGCGGACGCACTCCATCGGATACGGTGGTACACAATGCCCGCGAAATTTTAAGTACCACCGAGGCCCTGTCCCGGAAAAAGAATCAGACCAGGTTATTCTGAAAATAAGATTGTTGATTAAAAATTTGAAGTAAACCCAATTAGAGCCACCACATGTTAAAGGGAAAAACACTCACTATGTTAGCCGTAATTGCCCTCGGGAGTTGTACTCAGGATGCGGATAAGGTTAAAGAAATAGAGCAGGAAGTACTGGACATTCATGACGAGGTAATGCCCAAAATGGACGATGTCATGAAGCTTAAGCAGCAGTTGAAAACTAAATTAGCCAATCTGGACAGTTTGCAGCAGGAAGGAATTAGCAGCAACACCATGGCGGAGGAACGAATCAAGGCATCGGACCTGAACCGGCAGCTGGTCCTGGCCGATAGCCTGATGATGGAGTGGATGTACCAATACCGGGGCGATTCGGCCAAGGCGTTACCATCCGACCAGGCCATGGACTATTTCAATAAGGAAAAAGAAAAAATAACAGTAGTAAAAGATAAAACATTGAAAAGTATTAAGGAAGCGGAAGGTTTTCTGGACAGATAATCCGGAAATGAGACGTTTCCTTTTTTATCGGGAATAGCTATGATAGTACAAAAAATAAAATGGGCAACCGGCCTGGCGGGCGTATTCCTTACTGCCATGGTAGCGGGTTGTGGTACCTCCGAGAAGAAACTGCCCATCCTGGGTGAGCGCGATACGGTTACCAAAACCGTGAACGGCAAAGAAGTAGTAGATACTGTTTACCATACTATTCCTCCGTTTGCTTTCGTCAACCAGTACGGTGATACGGTTACGCAGAAAGATGTAGAGGGGAAAATTTACGTTACCGATTTCTTCTTTACTTCCTGTCCGACGATATGTCCGGTTATGAAAAAGCAGATGATCAAGGTGTACGAGGAGATCAAATCCAACCCGGACGTGATGATACTTTCGCACAGCATTGACCCGGTGCACGACACTCCGGAAGTACTTAGAGAATACGCTCAGGACCTGGGTGTAACCGGTAGGCAGTGGCAGTTTGTAACGGGTCCCAAAGAGAAGATTTACGAGATAGGGCAGGGGAGCTACATGGTAACCGCCAACGAAGATTCAACCGCCCAGGGCGGGTACATTCACAGCGGGGCGTTTATTCTGGTTGACCAGCAAAAACGGGTGCGCGGTATGTACGATGGTACCACCGAGGAAGGTACCCAAAAGCTTATTCAGGATATAAAAGTACTCCTAGCCGAGTCAAAAAAGTCGTGATGCCGCTCTGTTTTCCACGTATTAGTACTTTTGCCGCCGGTGCTTTTCTGGCCTTGGTACTTAGTTGTAGTACGGCGGATGAACTCAAAAAAGACCAGTACTACGCCGAAGGCTATCAGCTTTACACTACCCACTGTGCCAACTGCCACCAGGCTGAAGGCCAGGGACTGGCCAATCTTTACCCGCCGCTGGCCGGTTCGGAGTACCTGGCCGATAAGGAGCGGTTTATCTGCATTACGCGCTACGGGCTGAGTGGGGAAATTACCGTGGCCGGAAAAACCTACAACCGGCCTATGCCGGCTAATCCGCAGCTGAAAGACCTGGAAATTGCCGAAATAGCTACCTACGTGTATACAACCTGGGGAAAGGACAGTACCTATACCAGTACCGAAATGGTTACGGAAGTACTGGGTACCTGCGGTGAATAAATAATGCGGAAGTTGGTATTCCGGGGCTTTTAGTGTTGTAGAATGCTTAGTAAGCACCATCAATGCTGAATATCCCGGTTGGCTTCCGGATGGAAGTCTGGGAGAAATCCTGCTCGGCATCCAGTCCGATTCCTTTTACAATATCACCGGTTTTTCGTTTTTCAATGGTGACCTCCTTATCAGTATAGACTTTCTTGGTATTCGGATTCCAGTATAGTTCGGAAGTTGATAGCCGCTCCTGCGTCTGCGAATTTACTACCCGCACGTTACCTTTTACTACGTACAGGCTTTTTGTGTTGTCATACCGGCCTGAATCGGAGCGGAGCGTAGTAGTTACAGTACTTCCGGTATCATCGAAGAAATTGATATTGACGGTATCCGGAAAGACTTTATCTTCGTTTTGAAAGCGATACTGCTTGGGGGTTTTCATCTCTACCTTCAGAAAACCATTCTCACTGTAAAGTACCCGCACATCGTTAACCTCTTCAATGGGGCCGGTATAGGGTATGCTGGCTTTGTTCTTGTCGTCTTCGCAGGCCACGAATAGCAACGACAATAACACGAAGAACACCGGAGATAAGTACTTGCCTCCCGCTTTCAGCCCTGGTTTTATTTTAATTGAATCTGACATCCTGCAACAGTAACAACTGTACGGGCAAGTACGTTTCCGGGGCGGCCATTTTTAGCTGCTTAACCCGGATAACCGTAAGTACCTACCTCCTTAGTCAAGTCTGGGTTTTACAAACCAACCTCTGTCAACAAGGGTCAGGCCTAGAAGTACCCTGGCATACCGCTCGCGAATGGCCTGGGTGCTCATTACCCCGCGTTGTCCGCCAATCAGGCTCAGGGTAAATGAGTTTCCTCCACTTCCAATGGGCAGCGTAATCCCCATGCTCACATTGGAATCGTTCAGCTGGGTTCCGCCGGGGTTGTAAGGCGATTTTCCGTGGGAAAAGCCCAAACGGTAAGCCGCCAGGTCAAAGTAGCGGGTAGAGGTAAAGCGCGGTATATACTCCGCTCCAACGTGGACTCTGCCGGCGTTGTTAAGGCCTTCATTGGTGTTGCCAAAGCTTTGGTAATTAGACCAGGACTGGTGCTCGTAGTCGGCCGCTAGGGTTAATTTGAAAGGCCATTCCAGACTTACCCCCATGCGGTACTGCGAAGGCAGGTATACCCCGCCCTGAGCATTATTGGTAAGTGTATCGGGTAGCCCAACGGGAAAAGTATTATTCGACAATTCGAAGCTGGTAGTTTGTTGGGCGTTTAGGTTGGTACCAAAGCTGTAGGCCCCCCCTATATTAAGGTTCAGCTTGTTGTCAGGCTTTAGTGGGAGTTGTAAGGCAGCTCCTCCCCTAAAAGAAATGTCAGAATAGCTGGTGCGCTCATTGCGGCTTACCAGGTAGTCGCGGCCGTCGCCAATCAGGAGTTGCGATTCGGAGGCTCTGCGTACGTTGCCAAACAGGTAGGATGTTTCCAACCCCACACTCAGGTACCTTCCGATCTGAAAGGCATTGGTAAAAGAAGCTTTACTAATGGCTCCTTTGCCGGTATAGTAGTAGTAGGCGTCGTATATGGTACCCGGCACCTTAGCCGTAGTGCGACTTTCGTAATCAACAAAGCTGTAGGGTTTCAGACTAAAACCAACTGCCCACCTGGGGGTGGCAGGAAATACTATAGCCAGGTAGGCCAGGTTGGCACCGAAGTCCCGTTGGGTCAAAGTAGGACTGGCTATCTGCTTGTACTGACCAATGGTACCAAACTCAACCGATGTAAAGCGGTTGCGCACCCACAGGGCCGGATTGAGGTTGTTGATATGAATCCCATTGCTGGTGCTGGCTCCGGCTTCACCCATGCTCTGGCTGGCGGCGAAAGCATCGCTGTAAGTTTCGCCCAGCCCCAGTACTGTGTAGGGAGAGTTACCTAATCCTTGTCCGTAGAGTGGTGAAAAGTAGGTTGAAGAAAGCCCCCCGAGCAGCAGCCCGGCGGTAAGAAGTTTAATCCTGCTGTAAAGCGACATTGTATAGTAATATTCGGTTCAGTCCAATCAGTACCAGTTCTGGCACTGCAAATATGGTCGGTTTCAGACGACTTTCAAAAAACGGCACATCTCCGCCGCACATCACTACCCGGCAGGCCGGGCAAATTTGGCGGTAAGCCTCGATAATTCCATTGATTTCGCCCAGCAAGCCATTCATAACACCACTTTGCATGGCACTGCTGGTGCTTTTTCCAGGAAAGAGCGGTAAACCATCGGGTTCAACCAGGGGGAGCCTTTCTGTAAACGAGTGCATAGCCCTGAATCGCATACGTACTCCCGGAGAAATCAGTCCTCCTTCAAAGCTCCCGCTCCGGGTTACATAGTCGTAGGTAATGCAGGTACCCATGTCAATTACCACCAGGTCTTCCTCCGGAAAAAGTGCAACCGCCCCCACCGCGGCCGCAATCCGGTCAGCTCCCAGGGTATGGGGCGTGTCGTAATTTTTGGTAATAGGTACCGGGGTACTACCCGTAAGATTCAGAACCGGGGTATTTAGTTGGAGCCTTTCCCGAAATTCTTCCACCGGATGGCTGACCGACGAATAAATAAGGTACTCAGGAGGTTGTGTGCGGATTGCCGACAACAATTCCTCAAAGGTAAGCCTTACCCGGTATTCCACCAGGGTGTCCCCTTCAAACCAGCCGATTTTTGAAAAGGTATTGCCTGAATCAACTACAATATTCATCTGCCGGCAAAATTCCTCTTTTAGAATGACATTGTAACATTGGGAACACAGGAAAAATCAAATTGTAAATCCAAGGTACCTGGCAGCGGGTAATTTCCAAACCGGGCATAAAGATAAAGAGGTCAGGCAGTAAAGTACCATGCTCCCAAATTTATTAACATTTTTTAACCATGCCGGTCCGGGTTGAGGCTTTTAGTTGGTACGGGCTATTTGCACCCTTTCGTTGAAAGTACCCGGCCGCGCATTCAAAGAAGTTTTGCAAACATCGCTCACTACCTGTATGTTTGATTTAGAATCGGGCACCGGAAGGCAAGGTTTGCCGGTTTTCGGATATTTTCAATTTGCAGATAGTTCAAAACAGACCGGATTAAAGTAAAGCATGAAACTGGACCTGGTAGAAATAAACCGATGGCTTCGGCAGGAAATATGGCGAAATTCAATTGAGGACTACCTGTGGGCTCTGGGGATTCTGGTGGTTGGGTTTTTTATTAAAAGGGCGGTTTCCCGCATTATGAGCAAGTGGGTGTTCCGTATGGTCAGGAAAGAATCCGAAGGGGTACCTCTTTCTGAATTTTTACGGCTTATCCGGCCGCCGGTGGAGTTTCTGCTCATCCTGCTTATAGTGTACCTGGCTTTTGAACAACTGAAAGTACCTGAGATCTGGCCCTGGCTGAATGTAAGAAAAACCGCCTTACGGGTTTTTATTGATAAACTTTACCAGGTGGTATTTATCATAGGTATGGCCTGGGCCGGCGTGCGTATTATAAAATACGTGGGGCTGGTTTTTATCCGGAAAGCCGAAAAGACCGAATCCCGGGTGGACGATCAGCTGGTCCCCTTTTTCCGGGACCTGACCATCCTGTTATTTGTCATTGCCATTTGTTTTATCGTTTTGGGCAAAGTATTCGAGGTGGATGTACTGACCCTGGTTACCAGTTTGGGAATTGGTGGTTTGGCCTTAGCCCTGGCCGCCCGCGAAACCCTCGAAAATCTTTTTGCCTCCTTTGCCCTTATGCTGGACCGCCCCTTCACTCTGGGCGACTCTATCAACGTAGGCGGTACCGAGGGTACTATCGAAACCATCGGTTTCCGAAGTACCCGCCTCCGGACCTTTGACGGGAGCCTGGTTACCATACCCAACCGGCTGCTCACGTCCCAAACCCTCGACAACCTGACCGAACGACGTTTAAGAAGAGCCCGGTACTACATAGGACTGGCCTACGATACTCCTTCGGAGGCCCTTCAGGCCATTGTAGCCGAAATCCAGACTACCCTGAACGAGCACGAAAAAACCCGGCAGGAGCCGGGGGTGGTGCGTTTTGATAAATTTGGAGAAAGCTCACTCGACCTGCTCATTATCTTTTACGTTTTGACGCAGGACATCAAGGAATTTAACCAGGTAAAGGAGGAAATAAACCTGGCAATAATAAAAATAGTAGAGAAACACGGGGCAAGGTTTGCATTTCCGGCCCGTGAGCTGTACATTCGCAATGAATACACCCCATCTATCTCCGCCGATACTGAAAATAAAAAGGGCTTCTGAACGTTTTTCTACCAAAAGCGTTACATTAGAAAAAAATAGGCATTCACTTATTGACAACACGGTTTTTTCGCACTATCATTGCGTCCGATTCCAGCCTATTATTCTCATCAAAGTTTCAAGTTGTCGGTTGCCGATACACACCACCTGTATTCTTATTTCACGCATTTAATTCCAAAACGTGATCCCTCGTCATAGTCTGTCCTTTAAAGTTATTGTTTCTACCATCATAATCAATCATTTATCCAGGTAAAGTCAAGCTTTACTTCCCATTTCTTTATGCTTACAATTGATGAATTGAACCTTAAACTTCTTTCGGAGTTAAAGGAAATCGCGGAGAAGTTTGGTATCAAAGACTATAACAAACTCACCAAGAAAGACCTTGTTTATAAAATACTTAGCCAACAGGCCATAATGCCTTCTGAGGAAACCGCCGATAAAGCCGACGATGAGCCCAAGCGGAAGCGTGCGCGTCGGCCCAAAGAAATGGCTGATGCTGAACCCAGAAGTGTCGCGGCTCCCGCCGCCAGGAGTAATGCCCCCCGGGATAATCGGGAAACCCGGGATGACAAAAACGCCGGCCGCCGGGGCCGTCCTGCCGACAATCAACCAAACCGCCCGGTTGCCTCAGCCAATGAAGTAGATACCAGCGTAGAAGTTGGGGAAGACCTGGACC
The DNA here is from genome assembly GCF_035998675.1 of Telluribacter sp. Lineage (NCBI taxonomy): Bacteria > Pseudomonadati > Bacteroidota > Cytophagia > Cytophagales > Spirosomataceae > Telluribacter > Telluribacter sp. The sequence continues at coordinate 591,090 of NZ_DASYHI010000020.1, read as the reverse complement.
TTTCGGATGACCTGGGAACCGCAGCAGCCGTTGAGGTACAGGTGCCCGAAACCCGTACCGAAACCATGGAGGCAAAAGACGATGATTCTAACGGCCGGGATGAAGAAAGAACTACCCCCCAGCCGCGCCAGGAAGAAAACGAAAGAAATGACCGTTCTGAGCGTCCGTCCGCTCCCTCTCAAGCCCGTGAAGACCAGACCAATAAAATCAAGCGCCACTACAACAACTACGTACGGGAGTTTGATGGCCTGATCCTGAACGAAGGTGTACTGGAAATAATGCAGGATGGCGGCTACGGCTTTTTGCGCTCGGCCGACTATAACTACCTCGCCAGCCCGGATGATATTTATGTTTCTCCTTCGCAGATAAAACTTTTTGGTCTTAAAACCGGCGATACGGTAAAAGGGCAGATTCGTCCGCCCAAAGAAGGGGAGAAGTACTTTGCGCTGCTACGCGTTGAAACCGTCAACGGTAAAACCACCGAAGAAATCCGCGACCGGATTCCGTTTGAGTACCTTACTCCGCTTTTTCCCGAGGAACGCCTGAACCTAAGTACCCGTCCCGATCAGATTTCGACCCGTATTCTGGACCTTTTTGCTCCTATCGGGAAAGGACAGCGTGGTATGATCGTGGCGCAGCCTAAAACCGGTAAAACCGTTTTGCTGAAAGAAATAGCCAACGCCATTACCCGCAACCACCCCGAGGTATTCCTGCTGATATTGCTCATAGACGAGCGTCCGGAAGAGGTAACCGATATGCAGCGTAGCGTACGGGCCGAAGTAATTGCCTCTACTTTTGATGAGCAGGCCGACCGCCACGTAAAAGTGGCTAGCATCGTGCTTGAAAAAGCAAAACGTATGGTGGAATGCGGTCATGATGTGGTAATTCTGCTGGATTCAATCACCCGTCTGGCTCGTGCGTATAATACCGTCGTTCCTTCGTCCGGTAAGATCCTGTCGGGTGGGGTAGACGCCAATGCGCTGCATAAGCCGAAGCGTTTCTTCGGGGCGGCCCGTAACGTAGAAAACGGAGGGTCGCTGACCATCATCGCCACGGCCCTGATTGATACAGGTTCTAAAATGGACGAAGTAATCTTTGAGGAATTCAAAGGTACCGGTAACATGGAACTCCAGCTCGACCGCAAGCTTTCGAACAAGCGGGTATTCCCGGCTATTGACGTCATGACCTCAGGTACCCGTCGGGAGGATTTGTTGCTTGACAAGGAAACCCTGCAGAAAGTTTGGATTCTGCGCAAGCACATGTCTGACATGAACCAGATGGAATCGATGGACTTCCTGCTTGACAATATGAAAGGTACCCGCAACAACGACGAGTTCCTAATATCAATGAATAGATAAGATCTTGTAAATCCTTCCTCTTGAAAAGCCCCGCCCGAGTAATCTGGTGGGGCTATCTGTTTTAAAAGGTACCAATACTTGGGTGGTTGCTGGTAGGTAACTGGCCGGGGCTTGCGTGACCAGAAGTTTATCAGAAGAAATTCAGGGTGATTTATTCAACAATACCCGGGGCCGTGGGTTTATGGAATCATACACCAAACTTTAAACGCTATGACCAAAGGACATAATAAAGGAAGCAACGATGCCCATCAGTCGCAGGAGGATGTGAAGCGGGTCCCGGGCCAGACCGGTCACTTGAAAAACAAAGACACCGAAAAGATCAGTAACAGCCGCAAAGGCCGAAATAAGGAAGACGACCAGTCGGGTGGTACCAAGGGGCAAAACGCGATTTAAAATAGAGGACTTGTAAAGGTTAATGTCTTTTAATGCGAACGCTCCGACCAATAGCCGGAGCGTTCACTTTTTATATAAGGGTACTATAAAGTACTTACAATATCTCTACCGAGCGCTTGATAAACTGGGTTAGTTCGTTGCCCGTGAGCATACCTTGCGAGAGCAGCGCCAGGTCGTAGGCTTGCTTGGCCAGCGCCTTTTGCTGGTCGGCATCTTCGGTGTTGAGGATGCGGGAAGTCAGCGGATGGTTGGCATTGATAGATACTGTAAACATCATGGGCATGTCGCCAAACATGCTACGCTGCCCGGAGGTGGCCTGCATGTCGGTCATGCGGCGCATAAATTCCGGGAACGTGATAACCACCGGAAGTTCGTCGGTAGGCATGGCCTCCACCACTACAGTACTTGCCTTGCTGGTGAGCAGGTCTTCAAAGAGTTTTTTAGCTTTCTCTTCGTCATTTTTAGAAAGAACACTTTCCAGCGTCACATCCTTCTCGATCAGTTTATCAACGGTATCGGCATCTACCCGTTTAACGTTGGTTTTTTCCAGCTTGCTTTCCAGGGCGTTGATAAAGTGCGAGTCAATAACGGTATCAAGTACCAGTACATCGTAGCTACGCTTCCTGGCCGATTCTATAAAAGCATCCTGCTTCCGGGGGTCGGAGGTATAGAGCCATACCAGGTTGCCCGATTTGTCGGTCTGGTTTTCTTTAATTGCCTCACGGTATTCCTCAAAGGTATAGTACTTGCCTTCGGTGTTCTTAAGCAGACAGAAATCCTTGGCCTTTTCGTAGAATTTTTCGTCGCTGATGATTCCGTACTTGATAAACAAATCAATGTCATCAAATTTTTTCTCAAAGCCTTCGCGGTCATTCTTAAACAGCTCCGACAGTTTGTCAGCTACCTTGCGGGTAATGTACCCGTTGATCTTCTTCACGTTGCTGTCAGACTGTAGGTAGCTGCGCGACACGTTCAGCGGAATATCGGGGGAGTCGATGACCCCGTGCAGGAGTTGCAGGAAGTCAGGTACTATGTCTTTTACCTCGTCGGTAATAAACACTTGGCGGCTGTACAACTGGATTTTTTCCCGCTGTACCTGAAAATCATTTTTCAGTTTAGGGAAGTAAAGTACACCCGTCAGGTTAAAAGGGTAGTCTACGTTGAGGTGAATCCAGAACAAAGGCTCTTCTGAGTAGGGGTACAGCTCGCGGTAGAAGTTCAGGTAGTCTTCATCCTTAAGGTCCGCCGGATTTTTGGTCCAGACGGGAGCGGGATTGTTGATAATTTTTTCCTCAAACTCAATTTCGATGGGCAGGAACTTACCGTACTTCTCCAGGATGGTCCGCAGTCGGTGCGGACTGAGAAACTCCTCCGAGTCGGGTGCTATGTGCAGTATAATGTCAGTACCACGTTCGGCTTTTTCAGCGGTGGTCAGCTCAAATTCTGTTGAGCCATCACATACCCAGCGGGCCGCTTCAGCATCTTCTTTGTACGATTTGGTAATTATCTCTACCTGACTGGCCACCATAAAGGCCGAATAGAAACCCAGACCAAAATGTCCGATGATGCCTTTGTCGTTGCCTTTATCCTTGTACTTCTCTACAAACTCGGCCGCACCGGAAAAAGCAATCTGGTTAATGTACTTCTTGATTTCATCGGCGGTCATCCCGATGCCGCGGTCACTTACCGTTATGGTTCTGGCCGCTTCATCTACCTTTACCGTTACTTTCAGTTCGCCCAGTTCTCCGTTAAATTCGCCGTACGAAGCCAGTTGTTTCAGCTTCTGGGAAGCATCAACCGAGTTGGATACCAGCTCGCGCAGGAAGATTTCGTGGTCGGAATACAGGAATTTTTTGATGATAGGGAAGATGTTCTCCGTGTGGATGCTGAGATTTCCTTTCTCTTGTACCACTGATTCCATAGTCGTTCGGTTTTAAGGATTATATTTTACTTAGAAAGATTTCGTACTTGCAATACCGTTCAAAAAATTGCGTTCCAATACCAAATTACCTCCTCCTCGCTGACAGTTTGACAGCCGCAGGTATTCTCACTGCGGAAAGCTGGTTTGTCCTGGTGTTTTTTAGTAATATTGCGCAGAGAGGTAACTCCATCGAACTTTAAATCTGGAAATAACGCGGAACCCTTTGTCATGAAAATGAACGTAAAAAACCTTTTTGCAGGTGTAATCCTGATGACAGCTGTGTCAGCCTGTGCGCCCAGCCAGGTACCATTTACCAACTTTACGGCCTTTACCGAAGATCTCCGCCGGGATCTGGAAAACGCCGGCATTCCGCTGGAAAAAGTGCAGTTCTACAACGACAAGCCCATAACAGTGAAGCGGGAAGGTATCAATCCCAACGATATTAATGTGAATTCGGAAGGGAGTATCAGTATTCAGAATGGAAAAACAATCCAGACGATCAACGTACGCCCGTTTACACCAGGGGTGGTTTTGGGTACCGGCGGAGGAAGTATGAATGTGTCCTGGGACGACACCCAGCAGGATACCAAGGGTATGCGTTTTAATCTGAATGGCAACCAGTACTACCTCTCCACCACCGAAGACGCCAAGCTTGATTATAAGGGCAGTCTCTTTGATATCCAGGCTGGTATTGGTACCCGTCTGTTCGTCAACAAAGACCTCCTGAAGCAGGTAAACGTACAACGCGAAACCCAGAAGGGCCGTCGCGTTGGAGGTCAATAAACAAACGTTGGAAATTTGTACAAAGCGGCCCCGAATCGTTAAGATTCGGGGCCGCTGCCTTTGGTGGGTACCTGTCCGGCTTAATTCAGATAAAATGGCTGGGTGTCAGGTTTGATAATTTTGGCGCTTTGGATGAGGGCCAGAATCATGAGTCCAATTACGACGGCCAGCGATATTTCCAGATTTGAAAGGTTGATAAAGCGGGCTACACTGGTATGGGTGTCCCTCACCAATTCTTGCCCCACCACCGACTGTATACGCGTCAATTCGTTGAGGCGGGAAATAGTACTTTGAAAAGTAGAGGCACCCGTTCCTTCAAAAAGAGCCTGACCGGCTTTTTTGTCGCCGGCTTTGCTCAATCGTATTATTTCCCGTTCGATACCGGCGTACTCCTGGACCCGCTTCCTGAACGCAAACAGACTTTTTGACTCCTCATCCACCAGGTGGGTTTTGCTGAAAACATTGATGAGTGAATCAATGGTACTGTTGTGCCGGGTGAGTTGTTCCTGCACCTGTACCTGGGTAAGGCCCTGGTCGCTCAGCAGATGCTTTTCGAGCAGGAGCCGTTTGTTGTACAGGTTTTCGGATAGATATACAATATCAATGGCGGGCATGAGCCGGTCCTGATATATGGACAAAAACGATTTATCAATGCCTTCAATATTATTCCTTGAAATAAGGGTACTTCCCACTATTATAAGCATAATGCAGCATAACAACAGGGCTGCCTTAACTTTTTGCTGAATAACAAATGACCATTTCATAATTTGTCTGATCCCCTTTCTGATATGGAAAGCATCCGAAGCGAATGCCAGTTAAATTGTTCTTATCAATATAACACAAAAAGTACGTTTGCCAATATAGAGAGTGGGCTGGTAAAGCAAAATAAAGAGGAGGCAGAGCTTTTTGCTCTACCGGCTCGCTGACTCCGGGTTTTTAGTTGCAGGTACCTGTCTGACCCGTTGGTATACGTCCGGCCTGAACCGCTTGGTTTCCTTCCGGAAGTGGTAGGTCAGGCCGGGGTAGAGGGTAGTGTTTTTGCCAGTGATATTGAAGGCGGCAGCCGTTATCAGCAACACCGAATCCTGAAAAATGGTGGAAGTCATGGCAAAAGGAGTTGTTGAACGTATTCAATCTACTAAAAATTTAGGAAGGTAGTAGAGCTCCAAAAGTGCAAGTCCTCGTTTGAAATACCAAACGGGGACTTGCTCTTCCTGAATACTCCCATTTTAGAAAGCCTGTTAGTTAATGGCCCGAAGGATACGTGTCGGGTGGCTGCGTGGCTGACGTTGGCGGCAGGATGGGGCGTAAGGCCCGGGTCTGGTCAATGAACAGGAAAGCATCGTAGCGTTTGGGTAAAACCGAAGGTACATAGTTGCCCCTCTGCTCAATAGCCGGGTTGTATACTACCCCAATAGCCCGGTGGCCGATGCGTTTACTGAGGTACTCATTAGCCTGGATATCTTTAGACAGAATAATTTTATTTGTCGGGCTTAGTTCGTGCAGTATCTGTTCCCAACTTCCGGGCATGGCTTCGGGTACCGGCATGGTCTGGAGGGGAGCACCCCAGCTGCTACCCGCGATAACCGTACCGCTGTACGATCCAAAGCCCACTAGGTATACATTGTCCTGACCGTACTCTTCCCGTGCCAACTGCCCCACGTTTACCTCGCCGCTGTTGACCATGTCGGTATAGCGGGCATCACCCACGTGGGTATTGTGCTCCCAGACAATGGCTTTGGAGTCGGGACCGTGGAAGTCGAGCAGCCGGCGGAGCGTTTGGGCCATGTGCCGGTCCCGGATATTCCAGGATTCGGTGTTACTGCTTACCATGGAGCGGTAGTAGCGTTCACCGTTTAAAGCCACCAGCGCGTTTTGCTGGGCTACAAACAGGGCTTCAATTCGAGGCGTGCCATTGCTTTGCTTACTGATGGTGTTCCAGAGTTTACTGGTTTCGACCCGGCAGTCAGCCGAGGCGTTGGCTACGGCTCTGGCGTACTCCTGCGCGTCCGCCGAAAAAGGCTGAAAACACTGGTGTACATTCTGGGCTGCCTTAACCAGGGCCGGGTCTGCTCCCTGAATGTAGGGCATCAGCTCGGTCATGGACTCCCAAAGGCAGTAAACATCCAGGCCGTAAAAACCGACCTTTTCCTGGGTGGTCCGGGACTGGTTGTGGGCATTGAGCCAGGTTACCAGCGAGGCTACCTCGTAGTTTCCCCACATCCAGGTGGGCCAGCGGTCATACTGCCGGAGTACGTTAACCGCCGCCGCGCTGTCTTTTTTTTCTCCTTTAATGAAGTTATTTACCCGGTAGGAGTCGGCCCATTCGCCTTCAACGGCTATGAAATCGAATCCCTTCTCCTGAATCAGCCGTCGGGAAATAGCCGCCCGCCAGGTATAGTACTCCGAAGTACCGTGTGAGGCTTCACCCAGGAGTACTACCCGGGCATCCCCGATTTCATTAAGAAGTACATCCAGGTCCTGCTCGTTCCGTAACGGATGATGGGGAATCGTCAGCGTTACCGTGTCATCGTTATTGCTTTGGGGGGAAAGGTTGTTCTTACAACCCAAAGAAAGCAGGCAAAGCGCAAATAGAATGCTCCCCCTCTTCCAGTCCCACATTTTTATTCTGTTCATAATCAATCCCCTCTTCCTTAAATCACACAATTGAACCAAAAAAATAGTGTAGCATTAACCCTATACGTCAAGCTTTGTTTTGGTTAGAATTGAAAAAAGGTAGGGGCAGCGGGAAAACCAACATCAACACCGCCTGCCTGGTTAGGTGGCAGGCGGTGTTGATGAAAGAAGCAATTGAATAAATCTGATAAAATAAGGTAGTTCAATGCGATTTGGCCTGCGGGTAGGCCCGGGTTGCCATCTTTCAACAAAGGTTCTGCATCAGGGGCTTGACCGGGTCCTGGCCGGGAATCGGATCGGGGTTCAGTTCGGGGATGTCCTCATCCGGGGACGACGGACCTGAATCCGTTTCGTTTTCTTCCCGGTCGGGCTCCGTAGGGCTATTTTTTTTGCCAGGTGTTACCGGGGCGGGTGCGCCGGGATCAGTAGGTCGGGCCGGGTTTTCTTCCGGCCGGGCCGGGGTCTGGGCTTGCGGTACTTTATAGGCAGGATGGCTCATGCTTGAAAAAAGTTAGTACAATCACTTTACAGTAGGTAATTTCTTAAAAAGATTGTGCCTTCAAGGCCCTCTCTCTGAAAACTATTTCAGTCGGAAGCGGCATTACATAAAAAGTCATCAAAAACTGGTAATTGTACTTATCGGGAAGCACTCTGAGCTTTGGCTGCATTATTCTTCTATCAATGGCTCCCAGTCCCGGCATTCCTGAAAAGTACTGCTCAGATTAGTACCGGTACCGTACCCGCCGGAGTACAACTGGTAGTGGTAGCTGCCGCGGCCACTGGAACAGGTAAAGGTACCCCGGGTACTCCGGTCAGCGGGGGCGTAATTCCGGGCCCTATTCCGCTGGATATTATTACGGGCATCGGAAGTACCTGCACGGGCAAAGGCCCTGTAAACGGCCGTCAACTGGCCTCACTATCACTGGTCAATAATGCGGCTTTTGATAACCTCGATTTTAAGAAAAGCGGTACCTTTTCAGTAACTTAAACCATTCGGGTAAACTAAATCCGGACTTCTATCCAACGAGGTCAACAATAAAAACAGACGGGATACAGCTTTGGGCTGCCAGGACTGTATCTTTGGGTAAAAGCTCCCGTGCCGCCGGGAACCATTATTCAACAGGCTTTTTTCTACTATGAAAAGTGCAATTCGTATTATCCTCCTCTTCTTATTAATATCTTCCCTGTCCCGCGCGGGCGTCACCGTTGAAAACGGTCTTAGCCACACCCACAAAGGTAATTGGGGCGATGTTTTGACCGGTACTATAAAGCTGGTTAATTCCGGTAAAAAAGATGAGCGCGTCCTGATTTTTAAAAATGACCTGCTTCAGGGCTGCGATGACCGGACCGCCTTTGCCGAAGTAAACAGTCACAGCCGGTCCTCGGGCAGCTGGATAAAACTCAATGTTTCGGAATGGACGCTCCGGGCCGGTGAAAGCTACGAGGTTGTGTACAGTATGGCCATTCCCAGGGATACTACCTTTAGGGGTTCCTATTGGTCGCTGCTGATGGTGGAGGTGGTTGACCCCATCCGGGAAGAAAAGACCAGCCTCGGCGTTTCAATCGGGTCAAAATTACGTTATGCGGTGCAGGTAATTACGGATGTTGGGCCAACGAGCCTTTCTGAAATTACCTACCAGGATATAAAACTCCAAAAGCAGCCCAATGGCGGCACTACCATTCAGGTTGTCCTGAAAAACAACGGCATCTTCCTGGTTAATCCGACCCTAGTACTTGAGTTGTATAACAGGAGCGAGGAAAAAGTAAAGAAAATGGAGGTACCCTTTCGCAATATATACCCCCAAAGCTGTAAACTGTACGAAGTAGCCATTGAAGGCGTGCCCAAGGGGAGTTATAAGTGTGTGCTGGTGGTAAATTATGGCCGCGCCCAGTATGGAATGAATGCCAGTCTTAAGTTAGACTAGGGTTTAGTTTCCTTGCCAGTAAAGCGGGCATGTCGGTCCTGCTTCCGGTCAAAACCCATACAACCAGTATTACCTTAACCTACCTGAACTAGGGGCTTTGCTTTATCGAAGCGAGTTTGTCTTTGCAGTCGTTACAAAGCCGGAGTTCAGCATCATCAATTGTGCTCATTTTTTCGGCCGAATCCTGCATGACACACTTGTCGGTAGGGCAATGGGGAAGCCCCAGGTTATGCCCGAATTCATGAATACATATTTTTTTAAGCCTTGAAATAAATACCGAAGGTTCATCGCTTTCGATTTTGGCAGTAGAGGCCACCGAGGAAGTTCCCGGACAGTACCCCAAGCCGTGTACGCCCCAGTCAATGTACTTCATGGCGGGCTTTTTTACGTGCCCTCCCGCGTCTTTTTTCGTATGAGAAAGTTCCATTGGAGTCAGGCCCATAACGTAATCCATGGAGCCATAGTCTTTATCTCTCAGAAAGCGAATAAGTGAATCGGCCCGGTAGCGGGGGAATTTAACGTTGATAAAGGCCTGCCGGGGCAGTGCAATGTCTTCCATCACTACCACCTGGTACCCATATACGTCCTTGATGGTTAGTTTTACCGTGTCCAGTAAAGCTTTGTCAAATCCATCAAAGGGCTGAAGCGCAATCTTTTTGTAGGGAGTCCCGGTAAAAGAAACGAGTAGGGCGAAAAGCCCGATCAAAATGGCATATTTCATTTAATTAGGCTATTCTTTCCCAACAGTTATCCCACACGACTTAGCTTTTTATACCCGGTGTAGGGTTTAAAATACACCAGTTTTGCTCCACAAAGTAGCTGGAGTTTATGCCAAAGGTGAGGTGATTTCCGTTGTGATGGAGGGTTTTTGATTTTCGTGCTTTTCTACGATTCGAAAATAAACAGTAGAAGTCAGAAATACAACAGCCGAATGAAAGGTTATTCTGTAATTTTGGGATTTGGTTTTACAAAGTAGCTGCTACAACCGGTTTTTGATGTTTAATAGTATGTTGAATACGATTACATCAGCTTTTTTATTTACCATCCAGGGAGAAATACTGCCGCCCGGGTTCATAAAGAATGTGAATGACGCCGCTGTATTGCCACCGCTACCATTAATTATCCACTCTCCCCGCAGGTTTTCTATTCGGACATATTCATCTTTTTTGTCGTAGCTTTCATCCTCTTTGAGGTTGATGACCAGGTTGCCGTTGTCCATTCTGGAGGTGAAGTGAATATAGACGTCCCGGTTCTCGAAGGGCCAGGGAGAATCAAAGGTCAGATAGGCAATGAAGCTGTCCTGATCTATGGCCTTCACCATTTCGGAAGATTCGCAGTTATTGATCAAATCTGAATATATTTCAGGCTTAAAGAGCATCTGCTGTAAGTTCTGCCAAGAGCTGCCGTAGGTAGTCTCAGCCTTGGCTGATTTGAATCTCGATCCGTCAACATTGCGGGTATAGACCGCAATGTTATTTTTGGTGTATTCTTTTTCCCAGTCATCAGCAACCGGAAGGATTAAAAAAGCTATTAGAAGTAATATTGAACGCATTTTTTACAAAATTTAAAGGTGTGGTTATGATATAATAAAGCCGCAACTTTATTAAAATGTTTTACCGGCAGCGACTAAATGGCCCTAGGTTGAGGTAGTTTGTCTGTCTATTTTAGGTTGTTTTTTGTGCTAACTTTGTTGGTTTTTCAGACCTCTAAAAACAGATAGTTTCGGCCGGTACCTGGTAGATGGGTCCTGGTAGTTTAAAAAGCGTTTACGTTTTTAGGAACAGATTTTGAGTAGGATAGAAAATATTTTTTGCTTTATTCCTGATAGATTACTTACTAATAATTCCTCATCCCAATGTCTCTGTTTCAGAATATTAAAGCTTTCCTCTTTTTTGTAGTCGCAGTTTCGGTAGTTACTATTTCGTGTCAGAACAATTCAGAGGAAGAGCAGGAGGGAACCTCCGGGGAAAGCCAGGACACACTGGGGCAAAATTCCATTTCAGAGCCCCTGATAACGGATATGTATACGGCCGATCCTTCGGCGCACGTGTTTAACGGCCGGATTTATATTTACCCTTCCCACGATGTCGAGACAGATATAAAGTCCAATGACGCGGGAGATCACTTTGCCATGAAAGACTACCATGTGTTTTCCATGGACAGCATCGGAGGAAAAGTAACGAACCACGGGGTAGCGCTGGATTTAAAAAATATTCCCTGGGCCAGTCGCCAGTTGTGGGCACCCGACGCTGCTTTTGCCAACGGAAAGTACTACCTGTACTTTCCCGCCAAGGACAAAGAAGGCGTTTTTAAGATTGGAGTAGCCACCAGTACCAGGCCAGCGGGGCCCTTCAAGGCCCAGCCTAAACCCATAGAAAACAGCTTTAGCATTGACCCGGCGGTCTTTCAGGATACCGACAGCTCCTACTATATGTACTTTGGCGGGATTTGGGGCGGACAGCTCCAGCGATGGGTAGATAACACCTACGACACCACCCGGACCGAGCCCGTTAAAGACCAGCCGGCCCTGGCCCCCAAAGTTGCAAGATTAAGCAAAGACATGCTCGGCTTTGCCGAACCCGTTCGGGATGTACAAATTCTGCACAGCAACGGCCTACCCATTCTGTCCGGTGAAAACGACCGGCGTTTCTTTGAGGCCGCCTGGGTACACAAGTACAACGGTAAGTACTACTTTTCCTACTCCACCGGCGACACTCACTTTATTGCCTATGCCGTGGGCGACAGCCCTTACGGTCCGTTTACCTACCAGGGGGTGATCCTGAATCCGGTCATTGGCTGGACCAACCATCACTCTATTGTGGAGTTTAAAGGTAAGTGGTACCTGTTCTACCACGACAGCGTACTGTCGGGCGGACAAACCCACCTGCGTAATATAAAAATGACTGAGCTGAAGCACCTGCCGGATGGTACCATCGAGACCATCAGCGCGTACCGGTAGCGGCTTCTGGTTCGGGTAGTAGAGGTACGTAAATTTAACCGTCGACGATGAACATTTTATTACTAACCTTTTGCTGGTTGCAGGGGGTACTTCCGGGGAGTCAACCGCCGGGACAAGGGAATCCTTACGAATTAAAACACCGGGGTCTTATGAGCCAGACTATATCCGAAGACACCAGTGCCGGGGCTAAAAATCAGCGGCGGCAGGAACTGTACCAGCTGTTGGGTCGGCTTCCCGACCGGCACCGGCCCCTGTCGGTAAAGGTAGTTTCGCGGGAGGAAACGGATGAGATAATCGTGGAAAAACTGCTGATGGATATCAACGGTTTTCAGCAGGTACCGGCTTATTTTACCCGACCCAAAAATGCAACCGGCAAAGTACCGGTAGTCCTGTTTAACCATTCTCACTTCGGTCAGTATGAAGTTGGGAAAAATGAATTTATGCAGGGCCGTAAAGAAATGCAGAGCCCGCCCTACGCGCTGGCCCTGGCCCGCGCGGGTTATGCGGGCCTTTGTCTGGACAGCTGGGGATTCGGCGAGCGCAAAGGCCCTACCGAATTGGAACTATTCAAGGAAATGATTTGGAAAGGACAGGTACTTTGGGGAATGATGGTGTACGACAACCTCCGCGCCCTGGATTACCTCGAAACCCGGCCCGAGGTGGACATGCAGCGGGTAGGTACCATGGGTATGTCCATGGGAAGTACCATGGCCTGGTGGCTGGCCGCCCTGGACGAGCGTATAAAGGTGTGCGTAGACCTGAACTGCCTGACCGACTTTCAAACGTTGATTGAGGTTAAAGGCCTTAATCTGCACGGAATTTATTACTACGTGCCGGACCTCCTTAACCACTTTTCTACCTCCGGTATCAACGCTCTTATCGCTCCCCGTCCGCACCTGGGGCTGGCCGGCAAGCAGGACCCGCTCACGCCGCTGAAAGGTCTGGAAATAATTGACCGGGACTTAAAAGCGGTGTACCAGAAGGAAGGCGCTCCCCAGGCCTGGCAGTTAAAAATCTATGATGTGCCGCACCTGGAAAATGCCGAAATGCGAAAAGACATTATGGCGTTTTTTAAGAAGTGGCTGTAAAGAAAAGAGCTTAGTTGACCAGCGGCGCGGTCTGCTCGGGCGAAGTAACCCCCGGCGGGAGTTCCAGAATCCGGATGTTCCGGAAGTGGATTTCGGCTCCTTCGGCTTCCAGACAGATATAGCCCTTTTTGCGCTCCGACCCCCGTAGCCCATTGACAAATTTGCCGTTGACGGATAACTTCACCGTGCCGTCCACGCACACCACTACGTACTTATTCCATTCGCCTTTGCCCTTGCACCTTTTCTCAAGGGACTTGCTCCGGGGACCTCTGGGATTATCCGGTATGGCTTTCATACCCATGGTCGGGAACAATTCACCGTGCACGTAGGCGTCGGTCTGGTTGTGCTGGGTGGCCCATTCCAGTTCCAGCATTTGTACCTCAATGGCTTTGGTAAGCGGGTCATTTTCGAAAGGGGTACCTTCGCTCCATACAAATACTCCTGAGTTGCCCCCCGCTTCCATGTGTTTCCATTCTATCTCCAGTATAAAGTTTTCGTACTGCCGGTCGGTCCGCATCACGCCAATGGGTTTGCCGGAGCAAATAAGGGTACCTTTCTTTACTTTCCAGGTTTCCGGCGAGGTGTTTACATCTACCCAGCCGTCCAGGTTTTTACCGTTGAAAAGGGGCCGGAATGCCAAAGCAGGAGCTGACTGCGCCCGGGTAAATTCGGTTAGCCCAAGTAACAGGAAGGACAGCAGGAAAAAAAATCGGTAGCAGGTACTATATCGTCTCATTGGTTATTACCCACAAGTACTTGATGAAAAAGTCTTTTGTACAAAAGTCGATTATGGTAAATATTACCCATGTATTAGGTAAGTACTTTGATTGTGTAAAAGTAGTTCACAAAAAAGACGCTCACCCAGGGGTGAGCGTCCGGCCAGTATTTATTTGTTTTGGCGGTGGATCAAATGGGAAAGGTCACTGGCCCGGAACCACCGGTACCCGTAGGCATCCAGGGTTATGCGGTAGGTACCCTTCTCATCAGCCTTGCATTTATTATCCTGGTGAAGATCGACCAGCGTATCATCATTTTTCTGTTTCAGAGTCAGGATAACCTCATGCGCTTTTTCGTCGAAATTATGGAGGATAACCAGCGAGCTGCCCTGCCAGGTGTACATCATGGCAAGTACCTGGGGATGGTTAACTTCCAGAATTATCCAGTCGCCCCAGCCAATTTCGGGGCATTCCTGGCGAAGCCTGATGAGGGAGGTCATCCAATTGAGCAGCGATTTGGGCTCTCGTTTCTGCTGATCGACGTTTGTATGGGTATAGGCATAGGGCCCTTCGGTAATAATCGGATGAATTAAATCCCGGACCTCCGAAAAACCTGCCTGCGGGTCGTCGGACCACTGCATCGGGGTTCTTACGGCATCCCTCTCTTTCAGGCTTAGGTTGTCACCCATTCCGATTTCATCGCCGTACCGGATCACGGGCGTACCGGGCAGAGAGAACATCAGGCTATAGGCCAGCTCACTTTGCGCCCGGTTGCCCAGCATGGTGGACAGCCTACGCCGAATACCCCGGTTATAAAGTTGCATATTTTCCTCAGGGCCAAAGCGGGCAAATACCTTCTGGCGTTCCTCCTCCGAAAGCCTACCCAGGTCCAGTTCGTCGTGGTTTCGCAGGAAATTCGCCCATTGGGCCGTTGGCAGGTTATGGCGGGTGGCTTCCAGGGCTTTAATTAGCGGCTTGGTATCGGCGGTGGCCAGGGTATAAAACAAATATTGATTTACATAAAAATTAAACATCATGTGGATGCCTCCCTCATTTTCGCCAAAGTATTGTTTGGTTTCTTCGGGAAGTACATTAGCCTCGCCCAGCAGTATCGCGTCCCCCTTACGCCATTGCAGAAACTTTCGTAATTCATTCAGGAACTCAAACCGCATTTCGGGCTCGGCCGCGCCGGGTGCCGGACTTTCCAATATAAAAGGTACGGCATCGACCCTGAAACCTGATACCCCCAACTCCAGCCAGTACCCCATAATCCGGCGCGCCTCTTCCCTAACCTCAATATTATCCATGTTGAGATCGGGCTGAAAGTCATAAAATCGGTGGAAATAGTACGCTTTGGCTTTTTTGTCGTAGGTCCAGGTACTTTCCTGCACCCCCGGAAATACCATTCCCTGATCCCAGTCAGAAGGCTTTTCTTTGGACCATATATACCAGTCGCGGTGTTTGGCATCCGGGCTGCTCCGGGCATCCTGAAACCAGGGGTGCTCATCAGAAGAATGATTTACGACCAGGTCTATGATAACTTTGATACCCCGGCGTTTGGCCTGGTGCATAAATTCAACAAAGGTACCGCTTGAGCCGTGTCGCGGGTCAACCCCGTAATAATCCTTGATGTCATAGCCATTGTCTTTATTGGGAGTTGGCTGAAAAGGAGCCAGCCAGATAGTATCTATACCCAGCGCGTTGAGGTAGTCGAGGCGGCGGGTAAGGCCTTCAAAATCACCAATGCCGTCCCCATTCAGGTCCATGAAGGTTTCCAGGTCAAGGCTATAAATTACTGCATTTTTATACCATAGGTCTTGTATCATAATTTTTTATGAGTGATTAATGAATGCTGGCTTTTAAGTTTATTTCCAGTCTGGTGAAGGTGGAACCGGATGGTAAGCTAGCTATGAGTGTTTTTTCAGTTAGGGGGTATAAAAACTGTACCTGCGGCCCATCCACTACCCGCTTCAATCAGGTTTTCATTCAAAACAGGTATTAGTTATTCCTAACAGGCTGTTTTCAAAGCGCTGGTGGTGATACCTTGATTACTGTCGTGTGTAAAATGCTCTGCTACTGGTACTTGAATTATTTACCCACTTCTGCACTACTACCTCTTATAAAAAAGCGCGGATATGGATTATAATTATTTTGAAAGTATGCCCGTAAGCATCTCATTTTTAGTGGTATGGGCTATTTTTCTTTCTTTAAAAGGGGTGCATCACCTTGATAAAACCCGGAAATCGCACCCTTACTGGCACTTCTTTTTACTGTTTGCAGCCATTAAGCCAATAGTGGTAATAACTTTTAAATGACTAATAATGAGCAAGCAAGATAACATTCAGGCCCAGAAAAAATTCGGAGAGGCCGTCAATAGCGGCAATCTGGAAGAACTAAGAAAGGTGGTAGCGCCTAATGCCGTTGATCACGATCCGGCACCAGGGCAGGCTTACGGCCCGGAAGGTTATATAGGTTTATTCAGCAAGATGCGTTCGGCGTTTCCTGACATGAACATCCAGGTCGACCAGATGGTAGCCGATGAAGACAAGGTAGCCATCGCCTATACCCTAACCGGAACCCATCAGGGAGACTACAAAGGAATAGCAGGGACCGGGCAGATGATCAGTATTCGCGGAGTGCAGATTGGTCGCTTTGAAAACGGTCAGCTAGTGGAACGTTGGGGAAGTTCCGATGAACTCGGCATTATGAAACAGATTGGAGCCCATGTATCGGAGCGCGGCTGAAAGATGCCCCGTGAAAATTTTAGCGTTTCAATTTCAAATTTTACTAATAAAATGGGAAATAGATTTATATATGGTAGATGGCGGAATAACGATCGGTAAAGGACCCGTGGGTGAAAAAGCAGATGATTTCTTGAAGCCGCAACCGGAAGGAGAGCTGGAACTGGAACATTCCATGGATGGACATACTTCGATCAGAAGGTAGTAGTAGGTTACATTGACCAAGGAGAAAAAGGGGTAGAATCAGCAATAACTGCTGATTCTACCCTTTTTTAAGGTCCAGAAGGTACTACTGGGATAGTCCCCGGATACGTATTTTTTTAATAGTTCGTTTTAACTTATAGTTGAACTTACTACCATCTGTGAATTACTAAATATGAAAAAAAATAGTTATTGGCTCTTTTTGCTGGGGCTTTTCCTTACTGCCTGCAGTACCACCAAACCGGTACCTTACCAGGCCAAATGGAATGCTCCTTTCAATTACGCCGACGGCCTGCAACCGGACCAGCAGGACCAGAAGTCCCGGCTGAAGTACGGTATTATCAACGATGATAAGTTCCTGTACCTGTCCCTGAAAACGCAGGACCCCCAAACGGTAAAACAGATTCTGAGCAATGGATTGAATATTGCGCTGAGCCCGGCTGGTACCCGCAAAGGAGCCTACTCACTGGTATTTCCGGTGGTAAGCCGGGAGGACAAAAAAGCCATGCGGAACATTGAGGTAGACCTGCCCAATAGCCTAAGCCTTAACCGTATGCTGGATGTTTTTAACAAGGAAGCTCTTTGGAAAGCTCCTCAGGGGCAACGATTCATTAATTTGGTTACGACCGACACGGGCATCCGCTCCCATATTTCCATGAATCAAAACGGAGAGCTTACCGAACAAATTACCATTCCCTTTTCCATGATTGGGGTAAATCCCGAGCAGGCGAGTGTACTGGATGTAGGCATCCGGATCGAAGGCGTATCGTCGCAGTCGGGTATTTCACCCCGGGTTAGTGTAGGCATGGGCACCGGCATGGGTGGCTTTGGTATGGGAGGTGGAGGCGTTGGGGTGGGCCTGGGTTCTGGTTCCCGCAATGGTACCACCGACCGCGAAGTGGATATTCGCCTTCAGGTAAAACTCGCCCATAGCATTGTAGAGTAATAGCCTTATTTAGTGCTGGCAAGAGATAGCCTTCCGGATTCTAAACTGGAAGGCTAATTTTGTTTTGGTGCATGAGTAGGACGGGAGAAGTTCTTTCAAAAAGCTGGCCTGAGGCGGGCATGCGTATACACACCTACAGCTTTGGTACTACCAAATACTTTTTGCGGTTTTTTTTCTACACAAAAAGCGGATTTGTTATGATTTGGGGTTAAAAATGATGGAGAAAGCCTCTGGTACTTTATTTATTACTTTATAGATCAAATCATTTCTTCACTCTTAATCATCAAAACAATGGGCAACTTGCTGTATATTATTGCTGTAGTTCTGATTATATTATGGCTTATCGGATTCCTGGGCTTTGATAGTTATGGGATGGGAAACATCATCCATATTCTACTGGTAATTGCTATTATTGCCATATTACTACGGGTAATACGGGGAGGACGAGTCCTTTAAAGCGGTAGCGCATTCAAGAGCTTTACAACTGCTACTTCCGGGATTATCCCGGAAGTAGCAGTTGTTTTTTTATAGACCTACTTCATTTATTACGCTTTACTTTTTACGACACCTTCCATCAGGCCACGTATATAGCCAATCGCGAACAGGGTACCAATGGTACTGTAACCGGCGTGTTCATTACTGTCGCCGGCCATAGTAGGTACATGGTCGGGCCGCAGCGGCCCCCGGAAGCCTACGTTATAGTACGCCTGCATGGCCTGGTACATATCGGTTTTGCCGTCGTCGTGAAAGGTTTCTTCAAAATGGTCTTTATACCCCCGTACATCACGAAAGTGTACAAAATGAATAGCGTTCCGCTTTCCGAAGTACTCAATCGTAGCGGGAATATCCACCTCCTGGCCTTTATCTCCCATGGAGGCAAAGCTACCCTGACAAAAAGTGATGCCGTTGCTGGGGCTGGGGTAGAGGTCCAGCAGGCGTCGGAAGGCTTCTGGTGAAGTCATAATCCGGGGTATGCCACGTATACTATCGATGGGTGGGTCGTCGGGGTGCAGGGCAAGCTTCATACCTGCTTTTTCGGCCTCGGGTACCACGGCTTTCAGGAAGTACTCCAGGTTTTTCCACATGGCAGCGTGGGTCAGTTCGCCGAACTCGGTAATCTTTTCCTGGTCTTTGACAGCTTCAATATCGAAAGCACTAACCAGCGCGCCACCCCGGCTGGGGCGGTCGAGGGCGGTACGGGCCCAGTTGATGACCGGCATCCAGTTGTAGCAGATGGTATCTATGCCCGCCCGACTCAGATTTTTCATCAGGGTTATGAAGTTGTCAATTTCTTCGTCCCGGTCGGCGAGGCCAAGTTTGGTTTGGGTACCCAGGGCCGGCGGCCCTTCTATAACTTTCAGGGTTAAGCCTACTTTTTCCCAGGCTTCTTTTACGGCCACTATTGCTTTAAAATCCCAGGGCTTTACATCGGTTTGTCCAGCCAGGGCTGATCCGGCCATACGAGGATTAATTCCTCCAACGGCCCCCAGCACGTTCATTTGCCGGGCCAGTGCCGCCTTTCGTTCTTCAATGCCCCAGAAGTACGCCAGGCACAACTGCATACCGGCGTCTTTCAGGAAGTCGTTGTTTCTGGAAAAGCGCCGGGAGGTACTTGTCTCGGAGTGGGGAAGAGTTGTGTTTACGCCTGCCACGGAAAGTGCGGCTAACGAAGCACCTTTTTTCAGAAAGTCGCGGCGGTTATTTTCCATGAATACTGTTTTTAATAGTAAAACCTGATGGCAAAGGTACCAGTGGCCCCAGTATCTAATAAGGTACTTGTGCTGTTAATTTACTTTGCCTGAGGTACTAATCAGGTTTTGATTGGAGAACAACAAAAACAAAATTGCCGTCCGGGGCTTAAGTAAAAGATCAGGCTCCTGTATCTGTACGAATAATAGAATTGGTTTATTAATCCGCAGAATCGGCCGGACTATGAGAGACTTTCTGTACATGATCATAATGGTGGTGGGCGTATTTGCCTTCATGGGCCTGACCGTTTTCCTCAACTACCAGCTTAGCTACCTCCAAATGGCCCTGGGAGGTATAGCGCTAAGTATCCTATTGATCATACTTTTTATCTACTACGGCCCCGGCAAGCGCCGCAGGAAATAGTTGTTGAATTCTGAATGCTGAGTCAATAGTGTGCGAAGGAATGATTTCCTGAGCATGAGTAGCTTTCAGACACTGGAAGCGGGCCCCGGAGGCGGACGGCCGCTGCCGGGCCGCACCTTAGTAGAAAGAAATAGCCATAAAGGGAATAGATAGCTCCAGCTCCGTAGGAGCGGCACCTTCTGTTCTTTCGTACACTACTAATAAGGAATTTTGAATTAGGAGCGGGAGTCTAATTCTTCCATTAATATAAAAGTTTAAAAAAGCCTCCCCGAAAGCGCTTTGGCTGGCGGGGAGGCTGATGGATAGTTGAATTCAGCATTCAAAACTCAGAATTCAGCATTCTCAAGTCGTCGGACTGCCTTCATTAACCTTTTTAGTGTTATCGTCCGGGTGGCGGTCAATGAGTTTATTGATCGGGTCAACACCGGCTTTGGTAGGTAGTTCAGCTACGGTTACCTTCACGGAATTGTCTTTGGCCGTTACCTTATGCTTCTTGAGGTACACCAGTTTGTCCTTTCCTTCTTTGTCTTTGGCATACACGCCAACATCTACCCACTGCGTAGCCAGCGGGACTGGTTTTTCGTTACCGGCGCTGTCAGCTACGTACTTCTCAGCAGTAAACTGGAGGGTAACCTCGTACTGTTTTTCGCCCTTTTTGACATAGGTAGCCTCCGTGGCTTTGTTTTCGTACAGCGTTATGTTTTCGAACCAGTCGGTTATGATGTACTGCAAAGAGTCGGGCGTCTGAGCCTTGAAGTACCCCAGCAGGTCGCGGCTGGTGGGGTAGCGCTTCTGTTTTGAGTCCGGGCCGGGGTACTGCCAGTCAGCCAGGAAATTGCGGAGGGCGGCGTTGACCTTATCCTCGCCAATGTAGTCCTGAAGACCGTACATAATAACCGAGCCTTTGTTGTAGTGAATATAGCCCTGCCCCGCGGTCAGTACCAGGGGTTGTTCCTTTTTGCGCTCCATGGCGCGGCCCTGCAGGTACTTGTCCATCTCGTATTTCAGGAACTTCTGCATCAGCTCCGGCGAAAAGCTGTGCTTCATCACCATCAAGGCCGAGTACTGCGACTGCGTTTCCGACAGCATGGCGTTACCCTTTACGCCGGCCTCAGGTACCTGGTGTCCCCACCACTGGTGCCCAATCTCGTGGGCGGTTACGTAGTAGGGCATGTCAAGGTCTTTTTCGGGATCACTGATTTTCTGAATAAAACCTATTCCCTCCGAGAAAGGTACCGTATTGGCAAACGACTGGGCAAACGAGCCATAGCGCGGAAACTCCATGATACGCAGCTGACGGTACTGGTACGGGCCGAAGTTTTTGGAGAAGTAGTCCAGCGATTTCTTCATGGAAGCCAGCATGGTTTCGAGGTTGTACTCGTGGCCCTTGTTGTAGTAGATTTCCAGATTGACCGGTTTACCATCCGGGCCTACCCATTTATCACGCTTTACCTCGTAGCGGGCCGATACTATCGAATAGAAATTCACCATGGGTACATCCATCTGGTACCGGAAGTACCTGCGGTTGTTGCCAAGGCTATCCTGGTCGGTCCACTCTTTTTCGAGGTAACCCGGGGCAATGGCAATCTGCTCGGGTTCAGTACCTACTACCATTTGAAAACGGATGTAGTCAGCATCGTCGCCGAACAGGCTCTGGCTGAGGCCGCGCGGGTCGGTTTGCTCCATCATACGATCTTTCTCGGGGAGCTGGTGCTTGCGGCGCAGGTCGTCGTCGCCCAGTTCGGCGGCTTCGGCGTAGCCAATGGAGGGGAAGTAGGTATTGTTAATGAACGTACCATTCTGGACTACGCTGGTATTACCTCCACTGGCCGTAAAGCCATTGGTGGTAAAGTTAACCTTGAAGTCCATCCTGACCGAATCACCGGCGGCCAGCGGTCGGGAAAGCTGATAAATCGTGTAGCCATAGTCCTCCCACTGTTGCTTTACTTTGGCCTCTCCGCTGCCAAAGCGCAGGTAGTCGGTCCGGACGTCGTTGGGTACATCTTCCTGTATATGAATGTCCGTAATGGGCTGCTCCGTTTTGTTCTTTAACCAGTAGAATCCTTCGGCCGTAAAGTCGCGGGTATCGGGGTACAGCTCAACCTTCAGGTTACTTTCAACTATCTTGGGCTGGGGTAAGTGTTCAAATTTTTTAAGGGTTTTTTCGTAATCTACGGCCCATTGCTCTTCCTCTTCTTTGGTTTGGTAGGTGTTGAGTTTATTGGTATTATAGTACACATAAAAACCGGTACCGGTAAAGGCGACAATAGTTACCAGGGCAAAAGTCACCAGCGGACGCGACAAGCGCAGCCGGCCAATGCGCAGGCGGGTACGCAGGGCTGCTTCCGAACCCCGCACCGCAAACACTACCGAAAGCGAAAATAGGATGCAGACAAAGGTGAACCAGTAGAGTTTCATCCAGGAGAATCGGGTCACGAAATGTCCGTAGCGGTTCATGTCGGAGTACTCGCCCAGGCTACCGCTGTTGAACATAAACAACGGATGCTGCACACCCATGGCACCGATGGTGAACGTAACAATGAAGAACACAAACATGAGCGCGTAACCAACAAACTTATTGTTAGCCATGATTTGTACGAAGAAGGCCAGCAGGGTATACGCCACCAGAAAAAACAGGGTGGAGCTGTACAGTGACTTAAAGTACAGCGCCAGCTCAAAGTTAAAGTACCCGTGGGCCGCCTGAACGCCCATGCCTACGACGATCAGGATCAGCAGTAGCCCCAGGTAAATGAGGAACAGCCCCACAAACTTCGCCACCAGATTAACCCAGTCGGGTACGGGTAGCGCATCCATAATCAGATTGAAGTTGACCGAACGCTCGCGCCAGATGAGCTCGCCCGAGTAGAAAATGGCAATAATAAGGAAGAAAAGGTCGAACTCGTTGAGCAAGCCCAGTACATTGGCCGTGATGGGGTAGGAGCTGGTCCCGTACATCTTGTCGAAATAGAAGGCCCCCACAATGAGGTTGATAAGCCCGACAATCACAATACCCAGAAAGGGAACATCCCGGACTATCATGCGGGAGTAGAAAAGCGCCTGCTGCTGGAGCATTTTCAGGTAGCTGCCGGTAGTCAGGAATTGCTGTACAACGGGTATCTTCACCGACTCGGGGCGGAAAGTAGCTTTTTCAGCCACTATGGCCTTTGCCTTGCGCCAGCCCGTACGGACAACGTTGAAGCTAAATCCCCAGTAGGTACCTGCCAGGACCAGACCCGCAAAGCCAACCCAGATCAGCCGGTTCCAGAGAAGTACACCTTCCAGCCCTACCATCTGACTGTTTTTCTCGGCGGGTGACCAGTACTCGGTATAGATCTGGAACGCCCGGAAACCAAACGGATCGAGCAGGGCAGCCAGCGTTTTGTTGTCAATGTCTTCCAGCATGGTGTCCGCTATCTGGTAAAGAACGAGGAGTACAATACCCTGCACGTAAATAACGATAGTTTGTCGGCTAAGGGTACCGGCGGCGAAATAAAGCGCCGACTGGATAAAAATACTCGTAATTCCCAGCGTCAGAAAAGGCTGGATGTAGTGCCAGAAATTAAAGGGGAGGATTTCTTTTGCTGCCCAGGAAGGCTCCCAGGGCAGGTACTTACCCACGGCAAAGCCAAGAATAAAGGCCATCCAGACGGCACAGAAAACCAGAACAGCCACCAGAAATGACCCGAAGAAGCGACCAAAGAGATAAGCAAACTTGGAAACTGGCGTCGTGAACAGCATGGAATCGGTATGGTGTTCAAAGTCACGAAGAACAGGTACCCCCATAATAGCCGACACGATGAACGTCAGCGCAAAGGTCATGATCACCGTCATGAAGGCCAGATTGTAGGGCGAGTTCTCGACGATTTGTCCCCCGGCTACTCCCCCGATCACGACGTACTTGGACGTAACGGCGAAGAAACACAACAGGAACAGGATGCCAAAATACAGGTAGGTAGCCGGACGTTTCTTGCGGTAGTCCAGCTCAAAACGAATTATTTCTTTCAACATAATACCGGGCGCTTAGTTGGTTTGGGGAAATGTAGAAACAGGAACCGCCGGCTTCTGACCAAAGATGTGCGAGAAATAGACATCTTCCAGATCGCCCTGGACCGCCGCAAAATCATTGCCCGGATTTGTATCAGCCATGATATGAATAACGGGCGTACCGCCTACCAGTTTTTCTGAAATAATAGTGTACTGCGTGCGGTAATCTTCCAGTTCGGCCTTTGGTACCCGTTTTTCCCAGATCTTGCCATCAATATTTGCCAGCGCCTGTTGGGGACTGCCTTTGTAAAGTACCTCTCCTTTGTTGATAATGGCCATGTCAGAGCAAAGTTCTTTCACATCGTCCACTATATGCGTGGAAAGGATCACAATGGTATTTTCTCCAATTTCGCTCAGCAGGTTCAGGAAGCGGTTGCGTTCGGCGGGGTCAAGGCCGGCGGTAGGCTCATCCACGATTATCAACTTGGGATTGGCCAGCAGCGCCTGCGCAATGCCGAAGCGTTGCTTCATTCCCCCGGAGTACCCACCCAGGTTTTTCTTCCGGGCGTCGTACAGGTTTGTCTTTTGCAGGAGTGCTTTTACTACCTCTTTGCGTTCGCTGCTTTGGGTAATGCCTTTAAGTACCGCCAGGTGGTTCAGCAGTGTTTCGGCGTCGACCTTGGGGTACACCCCAAACTCCTGCGGCAGGTAGCCCAGTACCCGGCGCACTTCATCCTTTTGTTTCAGTACATCCGTATCTCCTAATTGTATTTGTCCCGAATCAGGTTCTTGCAGGGTAGCGATGGTTCGCATCAGGGACGACTTACCGGCACCATTCGGGCCCAGCAGACCAAACATACCCTGGTTAATGGTCAGGGATACATCTTTCAGCGCCTGTACCCCGTTAGAGTACGTTTTGTTGAGGTTTTGGATAATAAGTTGCATAGGCAGAGCAATGGTAGGGTTATAAACGTATAGTTGCAGATAAGGCTAATATAGCTATTTAGTAGTAAAATACTTTTACGTAGTGAGGATAAACGGTTGAATATCTTGACCAAAGGACAAAAGAAAAACCCCGGCCGTGGTTGACCGGGGCCCGCTGCCGCAATGAGTACCATCCCGGAAATCAACGCATTCTTTTGATACTGTTTAATATTTTCAGCGCGTCTTTTTCGGCCTGAGCGTCGTCGTCGGCAAATACGATGGCGATAAAGAAATTGGTCTGGGTGCGGGGATCGAGCATTCCGGCAAACATAATGCGTGAGCCCTCCTTTGTGCCTTCTACGTAAAAACCTTTCAGGCCGTTGGAATTTACCGAAGTAGCCTGGTCAATCTCGTCCAGTTCCATTTCTTCGGCTCCCTCAACCGTTGCCTCTTCCAGGTCGTCGAGGGTAATGTCCTCTTCTACTATTTCCATGATCAGCTCCATGCCGTCACCTTTCATTTCAAAGGTTTCACTGGTGTTCTTTTTTACTTTGAAATCTTTGGGTACCGAAATCTGTAATTTGTAGTCTTCCCATTCGTAGATATTCTGGGCCGTGGCGAAGTTAACAACACCCGTAAGCAGGAAAGTCAGCAGCAGGGCGGCTGAAGGAAACAATTTCTTCATTGGAGGAGGTGGTTATAGTGAGTATCAGGGAGTAAAATAACTAATAATCAGGCGAATAAATGCAAGGTTACCGAAAAAATAAATTCAGAGACAAGTACCCAGGGAGAGTGGCCGGTTCGGGCATAAAAAAAGAGCCTCTTTCAGGCTCTTTTAATTTTGAAAAACAGGGTCATCTATTCGGTTCGCAAACTTTCCACCGGATTCCTCAGCGCCGACCTGACTACCTGCAGGCTAATCAGCAAAACGGTCAGGATACCGAGTAGAATACCTACCTGCACAAACGGCTGCCAGTCCATTCGGATATGATACACGTAGTCGTTCAGCCAGTCGGACAGTACCCAGTACGCCAGGGGCCAGGCCAGTACGTTGGCCAGTACCATTATCCAGATATATTCTTTGATAAACAAGACGACCACGCCCGCCACCGAAGCCCCAAGTACCTTCCTGATACCGACTTCTTTGGTCCGCCGCACTACGCTTAGCGATACCTGCCCGATAACCCCAAGTACCACAATGAACAAAGCCAGGAAAGTAGCAACGTAGGCGGCTTTTTCCAGCTGCAGTTCGGTCTGGTAAAGTTTCTGGATGGTCTGGTCCATAAATGAGTAGTCAAAAGGGGCATCCGGAAACAACTCCTTCCATTGTTGTTCCAGGGCGGCGATGGTTTGGCGGGAAGTACCCTGGTTTAATCGAAAAGAAAAAAAACGGTAAATAGGACGTACCTGGACGTGCGCGATGGCCAGCGGACTAATGGCTTCGTGCATGGTACCTACGTGAAAGTCCTTAACTATGCCTTTAATCTGTAATGGATTGCTGCCGCCCCGTACCCTGATAGTTTGCCCCAATGCAGCCTCGGCGGTCCGGAAGCCCAGGGCCTTCACAGCAGCTTCATTAAGTACCAGGTTGTTGGGGTCGAAACCCGACTTTTCAAACTGAAAAAACTGCCCGGCCCGCAGCGGGATTTGGTAGGTGCGGGCGTAGTGCTCATCCGTGGTCATTATCATCATACTAACCGCCTGCGTCGAATCCTGACCTTCGGCATAGATAGGGACGCTGTTGCCCACGTTGCCGTTGGGAATTTCAAAAGACAAGCTGGCCGACTCCACACCAGGTACCCTCGCAAACTGGTCACGGGCGGCCTGCATGCGGCTAACTCCGTCGGCGGACCAGTTGCGGGGGAGCGACGAAACCGTCAGTACGGCTTCTTTCTGAAAACCCAGGTCCGTCTGGAAGAAGTACCCAACCTGGCGCGATACGATGACGGCCCCGATAAATACAAAAATGGCAATGCTGTACTGCACCGTTACCAACCCCCGCCGGAACAAAACCGTGTCCCGGGCCGATTTACCTTTTCCTTTCAGCGAGTCGACCGATGAATAGGCCGATAAATAAAGCGCCTGATAGCCGCCCGCCAGCCCGCCAACGACCAGAATCAGGACCGGCAGCAGCCAGCTCACGTGCCACGGCAAACTGGTCAGTGGAAAGATTGATTTGCCTACTACTTCGCCGTACAGGGGACGGAAAAGCCAGAAAAGCCCCAGGGATAGTACCGCCGCCAGCAGGGTCAGGATCAGGGCTTCGCTCAGGAACTGGGCAATGAGTTGCCGACGTAGCCCGCCAAGTACCTTCCTGACGCCAATTTCGCGCAGACGGGTTGAAGAGCTACTGATGGAAATGGTAACGAAATTAACAATGGCCATCAGCAGTATAAAGAGTGCTACGATAATCTGCGTTAAGATCATCTTTCTGACCAGTCCGTTGTTGCTTTGGAGGTAGTAGTCTGTCAGCGGCGTCAGGTAAACCGTCAGGTTTTTCCGGATGTCGGCGGAGGCATGGTTGGCGACCAATTGAGCAAGGGATTTCTCCACTGCTTCGGGCGATACACCCGGCCGTAGCTCCACGTAATTTACAATATAGGGGTTAAGCCAGGAATCCATGGAGGCGCCAAAGTAGGGCAGGGCACCCATTCCCATAAATACCTCGTTGTCTTCCGGAAGAAGTTGGGAAACCGAATTGGGCGGAAGCTCCTGGATTATAGCCGTTATCATAAACTCCTTTTTCCCAGCCTGGGGCGTTTCTACCGTAACCGTTTCATTCAATACGTCCGTTTTTCCGAATAATTTCATGGCCTTGGCAGCGGTAATGACCACGGAGTTGGGGCCGGTCAGGGCCGTTTCCGGATTTCCGGCCAGGAGCTTAAATCCGTATTGGGTAAGCAGCGTGGAGTCCCCAATCTGAATAGATTCCCGGAAGTGGTTGGTTCCTTTGGACAGAGTAGCGCTTACGCCGTGAAACCGGTAATAATTGGCAATCTGAGAAGGGTACTTCTCCTTTAGTGCCGGGCCAATGGGTGCCAAAGTCGTAATGTCCATACCCATGTTTTCCTGTTTCCAGCGGCTCTGCACCAGGTATTGCTGACCGGCATTTCGTAGTTTTCGGTTTACCTGAAACTCCCCCCAGACGTAGCTGCCAATCAGCAGGGAAAACGTAAGCCCCACCGCCAGACCCGTACAATTCAGGACAGAGTAATACGTGCGCCGCCGCAGATTACGCCAGCCGATTTTAAGGTAGTTATTAATCATGGTTATTTGTGTTTAAGAATAAATGGTCCAAAAGCCGCCGCTACATAGCAATAAAAGTTGGCTTGCCCATACAGGTTTCTAATTCTGGTACTTCTACTCCTTGTTTAGTCTTTTATTCAATCATATTGGAGATTACCAGCAGAGCTTACCACATTCAGATACTTCCCCTTCCTTCATTTCTCCCTTCCTCCCTTCTTCCTTTCCTCCCTTACTCCGTTTTTAACGATTTTACCGGATTCATTAAAGCTGCCCGGATACTTTGTACACTCACCGTCAGCAGGGCTACGCCGGTGGCCAGTACCCCCGCTACGGCGAAAAGCCACCACTCCACGCTCACCTTATAGACGAAGTTCTGCAGCCACTGATTCAGGAAGTACCACGCGACCGGCGAGGCAATAACAATGGCCAGCAGTACCAGTAGCAAAAATTCTCTGGACAGTAAGGCCACGATGCTGTTTACGCTGGCTCCAAGTACCTTACGGATACCAATCTCCTTGGTCCTTTGTACTACCACCTGTGACACCAGCCCGTACAAACCAAGGCAGCAGATCAGGATGGCCATGCCGGTGAAGGTATTGATCAGCCGGACGAGCAGCGTTTCTGTTTCATAAAACTGCGCCAGTTGTTCGTCCAGGTACTGGTATTCAAAAACTTCGTCGGGGAAGAAGCGGAGCCAGGTTTGGCGGATATGGTCAAGAGTCTGTTGGGTTTCCTGTCCGGAAATCCAGATGCCCGCCCTGGAGTACCAGTCGGCCTGGCTGGCAATGATACAGGGACCGATTTCTTCGCGCAGGGATTTCTGGTGGAAATCTTTTACCACCCCCACCACGGGGAGCGGAACCGATGATAAATGATACTGTAGGTTTTTACCCAGGATCTCCTGCGGGTCCCGGAAACCCAGTTTGTGCAGCAGGGTTTCGTTCACCAGGTACTCACGAATGGTATCGCTGGGCTGGATATTGCGGCCCGCGATCAACTTCAGGCCGTAGGTACTTAGGTAGTTGGCGTCCGCCAGCCGATCACGAATGGGGTAAGGTTCCCAATCGGGTTTGCCGTCAAATTTGAATGATCCGCCAAACAACTGGTCGCTGGATGGAGGGCGGTGGCTGAAACTGATCGATTTTATAGTGGGATACTGCGAAAGGCTTTGTCGGAAAGCATCCAGTTTTTGGTTTTGCTTGGGTGGTACCGACACAACCACGACCCCATTTTTCCGGAAGCCCAGATCAGCGTTACGGATGAAGCGTATTTGGTAAGCCACTACCAACGCCGCCAGCAGGAGCGCCTGACAAACGGCAAACTGGACTATCACCAGCGCCCTTCGCACGGTAAACCGGCTCCCGGTGCCCGTAGTAAATTTGCCTTGCAAAGCTGCCCGCGGCGAAAAGCCGGACAGTACCAAAGCCGGGTAGCCACCAGCAACAAGAATAACCAGTACCGGTAGCAAACTAAAAAATGCCACCGTCAGCCCGTCCAGCCGGAAGGATAGATCCACCTGAACCCAACGGGTAAACAGCGGGAGCGAAACGGCCACCAGCAGCAGCGCCAGCCCACCAGCAGCCAAAATAACGAGGGTTGTTTCAGATAAAAACTGCCGGATAAGCTGTACCCGGGTACTGCCGAGGGTTTTCCGGATGCCTACTTCTTTGCTGCGCCGAAGAGCCTGTACGGTAGCCAGATTGATAAAGTTGATGCAGGCCGCAACTACCAGAAGCAAACCGACTATCCCCAGGGACCAGAGCAATGACACGCGAATGGCTCCCCCGCCTCTTGCCACATCAAAATGGACCTCCCGCAAGGGCTGGATTCCAAACCGGAAAATGTCGGCATCGGCCCCGTACTGTTTTTGGGACAAGGCCGGGAAAGTCTGACGAATACTGGCCGCTGCACCGGGTTGCCGGAGGGTAACGTACAGCCGGTTGGTGCTGTTGAGATAGTACCAGTTGTCCGGTTCATATTCGGGATAAAGTCCTTTCAGCGTAGCCATTGAAATAAACAGCCCCAGATTCAGGTCGGTTGTAGGGGGCGCATCGGCCAATAGACCCGTTATTGTAACCTCAGTTTTATTATTGAGGGTCAGGACTTGCCCAATTGGGTTTGTATCACCAAAGTACTTCTTCGCCCAGGCTTGGGTAAGTACTGCGGTGTTGGGTGCCAGCAGGGCGTTTTCGGGGTTTCCCTGTATCCACTCATAATCCCATATTTTAAACCAGGTCGGCTCCACCAGGCCGGTACCTTTAGCTTCCCTGATGCGCAGTGGCGCCGCCTGACCGCGCTGTCGGACGCTTACGGTCAGGTCACGGTTCATGATGAGAAAGGCGGCATTTTCTACCTGTGGGTAGTCGGTACGAAGTACCTGGGCCAGCGGCAGGGGAGCCTCGGGATTATACTCAATGGAGCCATCCTCAAGGTACAGGTCGGTATTGATCCGATAAATTTTTTCAAACTGACTGTGGTGCCGGTCCGTACTGAGGTGATGGCGTACATAAAGGAAAATCAATACGGCCCCCGCCATTCCTACTGCCATGCCTATGGTATTCAGGGCCGTGTAGGTGCGTTGGGCCAGCAGGTTCCGACCGGCAATTTTCAGGTAGTTTTGAAACATAAGGAGCCCCTTTTATAATTCAGGAGGCAAGGTAATAACATTGATGAAAACCAGGCTGTTAAAAAAAGTTAAGCCGTATTTTCTGACCCGGTGCAGCGAAGACCCGTTTCTTTTTTGATGGGGAAATCTGAAATAGGGGGAGGATTTTCCGGTCCGACGAATAAAAAGAAAGAGGGTACTTACACGTGTGGTAAGTACCCTCTTCAATATATTTTCGGGCCTAGCTGATTAGCTCGACTGAAGATCTTTTGGCTGGCCAGCGTCCGCGTTATTCTGAGGTTGGCTGTTTTTAGATTTTTTTCTGGGGTACTTCCGGCGCCGGGGTTTGGCCTCCCCCGCAGCCTGCCCTTCGCCTTCCACAGCGGCAGCCGGGGTACTACTGGTATCCGCGGAGGCCGAAGTCTGAGCGGCCTGCGGCCGGGGTGAATGACCGCGTGCACCTTTCTCCCGAGGACCCCTCGATGATTTCCGGCGGTTTTGGTCGGGCCGGTTTCCCCTGGAACGCCGGGGATCAAAGTCAGGGGCTTCGCCCAGGCCAAGTTCCTGAGTTATGGCGCTTTTTTCCATTTCCCGATCCAGCAGCTTTTCAATCCTGAGTACATAATGCTGATCCTGGTCGCTGATGAAGGTAATAGCGGTACCAGTGGTAGCTGCCCGGGCAGTACGCCCGATGCGGTGGATGTAGTCTTCGGGGTCGCGGGGTACGTCAAAATTGACCACGTGGCTGAGGTTGTCAATATCAATTCCCCGAGAAAGTACATCGGTAGCTACCAGTATGGGAAACTTCCGGTTTTTAAAATCCCGTAACACCGCCTCCCGCTCTGCCTGTTCTGAATCAGACGAAATGCCGCGTGCTTCAAATTTTAACTTTTTTAAAGCCCTCACAATGGAGTCAACGGCGGACTTCCGGGACGTAAAAAGAACCATGCTAGGGTTGTCGGCTTTCTTGAGCAAATGCGCCAGGAGTGGAAGCTTTTGCTGGTCGTAGGCCAGATAAAACTGCTGGTCAATCCCTTCGGCGGGTTTGGACACCGCCAGTCTTATTTCTTCGGGTTCCAGCAAAATCCGCTTGGCCAGCTCTCCGATTTTAGGAGGCATGGTAGCCGAAAACATCAGCGTCTGACGTTTGGCGGGCAGGTAACTCATGATATTCATAATGTCACCCAGAAAGCCCATATCGAGCATCCGGTCGGCTTCGTCCAGGATCAGGTGCCGTATGTGGTTAAATTTCACATACCCCAACTGCAGGTGCGCAATGAGTCGGCCCGGTGTAGTCACAATAATATCGGCTCCCTGCGTCAGGGCTTTCTTCTGCTGGTCCCATTCGGGGCCTTTATTACCCCCGTAAATAGCTATGCTCGTGGCTCCCACAAAGTACCCCAGCCCCTGTACCTGCTCATCAATCTGCTGAGCCAGCTCGCGGGTTGGTACCAGAATCAGCGTACTGATGTGCTCCTGGGGATTTTTAGCAATCTCATTCAAAATCGGGATCAGGTAGGCAGCCGTTTTGCCTGTGCCCGTCTGGGCACAGGCAATAAGGTCTTTGCCCTGGAGGATGCGTGGAATAGCAAGTTCCTGAATGGGTGTGGTTTGTTGGTAATTCATTGAGTCCACGGCGCTGATAAGATCGTCGTGGAGATTAAAATCCTGGAAATACAAAGCTCAGCAAATTAAAGATACTACATGGCTGACCTTTTGTTTTCTCTGGTCAGCAAACCGCTTGATTTCTACAAATATACATAAATAATTAGAGGAAATAAAATGGCAAGGGGAGCTAAAAAAGTAAAATTAGACAGGTACTTAAAGATTTTTCAACAGGATAATTCGCAGAGGGACGCAAAAAAATAGCAGGAGTCAGCAAATGAGAGTTCGGCAGCCAGTTGGGAAATGGCATACAATTTTTAGCGCTAATGAGGTACTTACAGAATGCGAATATCCACGAAAAAAATCCTGAAGCTATGGCCCGTACTACCACCGATTCTGACTCATCACTAAGCCGCGCCATGGGGTGGGCCGCGCTGGGGGCGGGAGCCTTGCTGGCAACCAAAGCTATTTACCGGGAATTTACCAAATACGATTTTAACGGGAAGGTGGTCCTGATAACGGGAGGCGCCCGGGGGCTGGGGCTGATCATGGCGCGGCAGCTGGCGGTCAAAGGGGCCCGAATCGCCCTCTGTTCCCGCACAGAACAGCAGGTAGAGCGTGCCCGGAAAGAACTTGAACAGCGGGGAGCCGAAGTACTGGCCCTGACCGTGGACGTAACCCGTCAGGAGCAGGTGCAGTCGCTGATTCAACGGGTCATCGGGCACTACGGTCATCTGGATGTACTCATCAACAATGCTGGTATCATAACGGGTGGCCCGCAGGATAGTATGGGTATTGAAGAGTACCGGCAGGCCATGAACATCCACTTCTGGGCACCGCTTTACACCATGCACGCCGTGATTCCCCACTTCAAAGAGC
Organism: Telluribacter sp.; assembly: GCF_035998675.1. NCBI lineage: Bacteria > Pseudomonadati > Bacteroidota > Cytophagia > Cytophagales > Spirosomataceae > Telluribacter > Telluribacter sp. Next base: position 558,067 of record NZ_DASYHI010000020.1, on the reverse strand, counting down.
GGGGCAGCGGCCGGATTGTCAATATCACGTCCATTGGTGGTAAGGTGGCGGTACCGCACCTGTTACCGTACTCGGCCAGTAAATTTGCCATGGTGGGGCTGTCGGAAGGGATGCACAATGAACTTAGAAAATTTGGAATTAAAGTCACGACCGTAGTACCTCATCTGATGCGCACCGGTAGCCCGCGCAACGCCTTCATTAAGGGAAACCACGAAGTAGAGTACGCCTTGTTTAAGTTTCTGGATTCGTCTCCGCTGTTCTCCCAGGATGCCCGGGTAGCGGCCCGTACTATCATAAAAGCGGTTGAGTACGGTGAGCGGGAGGTAATCCTGACGGTGTCGGCGCGGTTGGCTACGGTACTTCAGGGCGTGGCTCCGGGATGGATGAACGCGGTGATGGGGTTGGCCAACCGTTTTCTGCCGGACAATGTCGAAGGGGGAGACAAAACCCGGCGTGGCTACGAAAGTGAGTCCGATTTGTCGCGGGGACCGGCCACGGAACGAACGGATAAAGCCGCTCTTGATAACAATGAGGTTTAGCCCTGGCACGTAATTTTTATTACACATTTGTATAGTAGTCGCTCCTGCTGAAACTTTCATTCCTGACCCGTTTCCAGGCCGGACGGAATCAGGGAAAGATTTTTTGATAGCCCCGGAGCGCTTTTCGTAGGACTTGCAAAGCCAGGAAAAAAAATCATACATCGTGAGTAAACCATACGTAATTTCTAAAAAAGCTGATTCCTTCTTTTCCAGTATTTATGATGCCTTTCTTTTTATAGGGCGCTTCTTTAAAGAAGTGTTTCAGAGACCGTTTGAATTTCAGGAAATAGTAAGGCAATGCTATGAAATCGGATACCGGTCTCTCCCCCTGATTAGTCTCACGGGTTTTATCACGGGTATCGTGTTTACCAAACAGTCGCGTCCTTCTCTGGTCGAGTTCGGGGCGGCTTCCTGGCTACCTTCTCTGGTAGCCATTGCCATTCTGAGGGCCCTGGCTCCCCTTATTACCGCCCTGATCAGTGCAGGTAGGGTAGGGTCAAGTATCGGGGCTGAGTTGGGTTCCATGCGGGTTACCGAGCAGATCGACGCCATGGAAGTATCGGCCGTCAATCCATTTAAATTTCTGGTAGTGAGCCGGATAGTGGCTACCACTGTTACCATTCCCATCCTGATGCTGTACTGCGCCCTGGTGGGTATGTTGGGGGCCTTCCTGAATGTGTCTCAAAACGAAGAAACCAATTTTATTGCCTTCTGGGAGAGCGCCTTTGACCAGATAACCTTCCTGGACGTATGGTCGTCCGTAATCAAGGCGATTGTTTTTGGCTTTACGATTGGCGTAGTGGGTTGTTATAAAGGTTATTACGCCAGCAAAGGTACCGAAGGCGTCGGTAAAGCGGCCAACTCCTCGGTGGTACTTTCCATGTTCCTGATATTTATTGAAGAAGTTATTATTGTTCAAATAGCTAACTCCATAAGAGGGTACTAAGCCACTGTCTCCATGCAGAAAGATAAATCCTATATCGATACCAGTCAGGCCGTCATTCATATCCGGGACCTCTACAAATCATTCGGGGACCTGCATGTACTGCGGGGCGTGGACCTGGATGTTTTCAAAGGGGAGAACGTAGTGGTACTGGGCCGGTCGGGTACCGGGAAGTCGGTATTGATAAAAATTATTTCCGGTTTACTGCTGCCCGATACTGGGAAAGTAGTGGTGCTTGACCGGGAGGTAGATACGCTTGATAGAAAACAGCTGATGGAATTACGGCTTAAAATAGGCTTTTCCTTCCAGAACAGCGCCCTGTATGATAGTATGTCCATTCGGGAAAACCTGGAATTTCCGCTGGTTCGGCACGTTAAGAACCTTTCGCGTAAGGAAGTGAATACGGCCGTGGAAGAAGTACTTGAGTCGGTGGGACTGGAACAGACCATTAACCAGATGCCTTCGGAACTTTCGGGCGGACAGAAAAAGCGGATTGGCATAGCCCGCACCCTGATTCTGAAACCCGAAATCATGCTCTATGATGAGCCTACCGCCGGCCTTGACCCCATTACCTCCATTGAAATCAATGAACTGATCAATGAAGTACAGGAGCGGTACCATACCAGCTCCATTATTATTACCCATGACCTGACCTGCGCTAAACTTACCGGCGACCGCATCGCCATGCTGTTTGACGGGCAGTTTTTGCGGGTAGGTACTTTTGAGGAAGTATTTGATACCGATGAGGAAAGAGTCAGGAATTTTTATGACTATAACTTTACAGAATAAAATATGGAAACCAATAAGAATAAACGTGCGATAACAGTAGGTCTATTTATATTTCTGGGGCTGGTAGTACTGGTGGTAGGGGTACTGGCCATCGGGAGCATCCGGAAAGCATTTGGAAAAAAAGTAATGGCTACGGCCATCTTTGAAGACGTTGAAGGACTACAGGCCGGCAATAACGTCTGGTTTTCGGGGGTGAAGGTAGGTACGGTCAGTAAAATAAAATTTTCGGGAAGATCGCAGGTAGAAGTGACCCTGAATATCGAAGAGAAATCCCAGGAATTTATTCGTCAGGACGCCAAAGCCCGGATAAGTACCGACGGACTCATCGGCAATAAAATAGTGGTGATTTATGGCGGCACCCCCAAAGTACCGCCCATTGAAGACGGCGCGCGCCTGGCGGTGGAGCAGACGGAAGGTACCGAGCAAATGATGAAAACCCTGCAGGAAAACAACCGCAACATCCTGGCCATTACCAGTGACTTTAAAGCCATAAGCGCCCGTATTCGTCAGGGGGAAGGAAGTATAGGAAAACTGCTCAATGATGAGTCGTTGTATACGGAACTGGAAAGTACCATGGCCCGGCTGCAGCAGGCTTCGGCCAATGCCCAGCGGATGTCGGCCTCACTCTCTCAGTTTACGGCCAAGCTGAATCAGCAGGGTTCCCTGGCCCACGAACTGGTAACGGACACGACCATTATGCCCCAGGTACGTTCTACCATGGAACAGGCCCGAAACACCATGACGCAGCTTAACGAAACGGCCGCCACCGCCGACGCCATGGTAGCAGACCTGAAACAAACCACCGAAAAGCTCAATACAGATACGGACAGTCCGGTTGGGGTCCTGCTCAACGACGAAAGGGCCGCCGCCGACCTGAGAAATACGCTGGGCAACCTGAACCGGGGCAGTCAACGACTGGACGGTACCCTGGAGGCCGTGCAAAGCAGCTTCCTGTTCCGGACTTTTTTCCGCAATAAGGCCAAACAGGAAGAGCGGGAAATGGAACAGGCCCGCCGTGAAGCTGCTCAGAAAAAAGAAATCCGGACAGACACTGCCCGGACTCCGGTAAAAGTTGAGTTGATGTACAAATAAGGTACCCTAAGGCAGCTACTCAGGTTTTGCGTTTTTTCTTGCGGGCCGAAGGGAACAACACGTTGTTCAAGATCAGACGATAACCGGGCGAGTGGGGAAACAGGTTCAGGTCGGTGGTCATGCGGTGCCCGCCGCGGCGGCCTTCCGGGTCGTGGCCTCCGTAAAAGGTCCACTGCCCCCGCCCCAGTTCTCCGTACAGGTACCGGTCCGATGACTTACTTTCGCCCATTACCAGCACGTTGGGCTTCACCGTTTTTTTGTTGAAAGCAGTAGTCTGTCCCATAAACTCCCGGATGAAGTTTTCGTGGTTCTGGACCAGCATACTGGGTATAACGTCCCACTTGGCTGAGAAGTCGAACAGGGAAAAGAACTCATTGCTCTGGCCGTACCCGTAGCCACCGGCGGAGGAGTTGATGTCAGAAAAAGCCATTCCGCCGTAGCCTTCTTCGTAATCCAGGGTGAAATTGCCAAAGGCCACCGTTTTGTTAAAATCCAGCTTTTTCTGGGCGTTGGGGTCAATACCGTCCCCGTCAAACTGACTATCCACAATATCGACCCCTTCGGCCGCCAGGGCTATATCAAAGGTTTCGGCGGCGGAGCACATGGCAAACAGGTACCCGCCTCCCGCGCAGAAGTCACGAATTGTTTTGGCCACGGCCAGTTTCATGTGGGATACTTTGCTGTACCCATACTTTTTGGCGATATCTTCCTGGGCTTTAATATCTTCGGCCGACATCCGACGCAGGTTACGACCGTACTGGCCCGTAAAGTCTTCGTGGTGCAGGTGAAGCCAGTCGTACTTAAGGAGGTCACCTTTCAGGATTTCCTCATCATAAACTATTTCAAAGGGTATTTCGGCGTACTTAAGTACCAGCAAAACGGCATCGTTGGCTTCAAAAGCGGCCGGACCTACCTTTACCGGAGAGTACACCACTATTTTTGGGGCCTTCTGTAACTTTACCATTGCCATATTCACTTCCGGTACGGCAATCTGTTCCAGAATGGCGTTGGCATTGGCATCCGAAATTACTTCGTAGGATACCCCCCGGACCCGGCATTCCTTCTCGGCCAGAGGCGTGTACTTTATCATGAAGCTACCCCCGCGGTAGTTGAGCAGCCAGTCTACATCCAGGTCCTGTTTCAGGATGGAGAAAGCAATACCGTAAGCTTTGAGGTGATTGGCCTGTCTGTCATCCATCGGAATCAGGATGGAGTTGGCAAAGCTGGATACAGAAAGCATTACCAGCAAAAGTGTAAAGTATTTTTTCAACATAACCTTATCCATTTAGGGCAATCCTTTTTAAGGGAGTACCAGGTAGTACTAAGTCAATACTTGGATGAAAAATCCCGACGCCACATTACTTCTTTCCGACTTGCTGAGGATATGCCGTTGTATCTGCCAACTCTCGGGTGGGAGCTCGCCGCTACGCTACAAAAGGCACTTGGGGAGGGTAGCTGTTGGAAGTACCATTGCCGGTACTTCCGTATATCAAAACTAACAAAGAAATTCTACTATTCAAACTACTGACAGGGCTGGTTGTTGAAGCGGCATGTTACAAGTTCAGTTCATTATAAACGAAGAAACCAGAAAACAAGTACCCCCATTCACTGCACCACCCAAAACAACTCACTCAATCACTCATTCTCCCAATCTCCCAATAAATTAAATGGTGGTACCTCCGTCGGCCGTAAAGATTCCACCCGTGCAGTAGCCCGAAGCGGGTGACGCCAGGTACAAGACCATCGCGGCTATTTCTTCAACGGTCCCCATGCGGGCAATGGGTAGTCTTTTGGTAAAATGCGCCAGGGTCTTTTCGTTTTCCCAGAGCGCCTGACTAAACTTTGTCTTAATGAGCCCCGGACACACCGCGTTGACCCGGATACCATCCGCGCCCAGTTCTTTGGCGTATACTTTTGTGAGCATATTCAGGGCGGCCTTAGATACGCTGTACATACCCAGTCCGGGGTCGGGAGTCAGGCCCGCTATGCTGCTGATGTTAATAATACTTCCGCCCCCTCGGGTTTTCATACTGGGTTGTACCAGGTTGGTCAGCTCAAAAGGAGCTTTTACATTGATCTGCATAATTTTATCAAATGCCGCCTCCGGGAATTCTACCGTGGGACCGTAGTGCGGATTCGCCGCCGCGTTATTCACCAGAATATCTACCCCACCGTACCCTTCGATGGTTTGCTGAACCAGGTTTTTAAGTTGTTCGCTGTCCGCCACGTGGCAGGCAATGGCGGTTACGTCGGCCCCGGCCTCCCGCATTTCACCGGCCAGCGCGTCCAGATCGGCTTGCTTGCGGCTGCTGATTACTACTTTTGCTCCGGCTTCGGCCATAAAGCGGGCGGTAGCCTCGCCAATACCCTTGCTGGCCCCGGTAATGATGGCTACTTTATCCTTTAGGCTGAATAAACTCTGAAAATTCTCCATTGAAGTCTTAATTGATTCTATTAATAAGAAATGAAATTCCTGCCTCTACCCCTGGGTGATTATTTCCAGGAGCATACTGGACCGTGCACCCGTTTCGCCGGTACTCGCACAGGTACCCTCACCACGGATCGCTGCCACGACCGTCTCAATCATGGGTTGCTGAATATGGTTAGGGGCCGGTATAGTAAGTACTTCGGTACCGGATTCTGTTTCAACGGTTATTTTCCCCATTTCAAAAAATGAAAATGTGATTTTGCCCTTGCTGCCCAGCAGGTACGTTTCTTCTTTTTGTTGATTTTTGGGAGCCGTAAAGCACCAGCTTCCCGAACCCACTACGCCCGACTCAAATGCAAAGGCAGCCACCACGGCGTCATCGGCCGGATACAGCCCGGCCTGGTTACGGGCTACGCCTTCTGCTTTTCTGATCGGGCCCAGCAGAAACTCCAGGAAATCGAATTGATGGGAGGCCAGGTCGTGGAAATGCCCTCCCCCCGACACCATAGGTTGTACCCGCCAACTGGGTTGCGCATTGGGTTTTGTTTCTTCGCCGGACGGAGATTTATAGACCGTCACGTGTACCATTCTTATATCCCCGATTACCCCCTGCTCAACCAGTTCCTTAACTTTCAGGAAGTAGGGGAGGGCCCGGCGGTAGTAGGCAACGAAAAGCGGAGTACCTGTTTCCTTACTTACCCTCACCATCTCTTCGCACTCAGCGGCATTGCGGGCCATGGGTTTTTCTACGTACACCGGTTTACCCAGGCGCAGGGCTTTCAGGGTATACTCTTCGTGCGAATCGGGTGGGGTAGCCACGTAAATGGCGTTGACCTCGGGATCGTTTAGTAAATCATCAGCCTGGTCGTACCACTTGGGTACCCCGTGGCGTTGGGCGTAGTCGGCGGCTTTGGCTCCGTCGCGGCGCATGACAGCCACCAGTTCGGAGTTGGGTACTTTGGAGAAGGCCGGTCCGCTTTTGACTTCGGTCACGTCGCCGCAGCCGATGATCCCCCATTTTATAGTTTCAGGCATAGAAGTGAGTAGGTATAAAGTAGAATGTTGAATTAAGAAATAGTAAAGCACCAAAGGAGGCAACAGGATAATGTCCTTCCCGCCCCTTAAATTAGTGGCATACCTTTACTATTTGGCAATTTCTATTTAAATAAATTGTTGAATCAAGATTGGTACAAAGTCAATAGAACAAGCAGCCGAAACGAGGACTTTACCCAACGCAGCTCTACTATTAGCAAAAAAAACCATCCTTTTCCAAAAAGCCTCCTATTTTTGCCTTAACTGACCAGCGTTTTCTTACGTTCTGCTGGTAGTTGACAATTTTTCTGCCCAGCCATGACTAAACCCGACCCCGAAAAACAACCACGTACCGACGGTCTGCCGCCCTTTGTGAAAACCTGGCCGCAGTTGTACACCATTGTTATTGCGACCCTGGTGCTGATGATCGTGTTGTTTTATCTGTTTATGACCCATTTTCAATGAGCTACCTCGACTGGATTGTCCTTGTACTAACCCTCACCTTTATCGTCAGCTACGGGATTTACCGCAGCCGCGAAAACAAAAACATCGAATCGTACCTGCTGGCTGATCAGTCCCTGCCGTGGTACCACGTTACGCTGTCGCTGATGGCCACTCAGGCCAGCGCCATTACGTTTTTGTCGGCACCCGGCCAGGCCTATACCGACGGTATGCGCTTCGTGCAGTTTTATTTCGGGCTTCCGCTGGCTATGGTAGTGCTTTGTATCACCTTTGTGCCCCGCTTTCATCAGTTGAAGGTTTTTACGGCCTACGAGTTTCTGGAAGGCAGGTTTGACCTCCGCACCCGCGGGCTAACGGCGGGACTATTTCTGCTTCAGCGGGGCCTTTCGACCGGGCTTTCCATTTATGCGCCCGCCATAATTCTGTCTTCAATTCTGGGCTGGAACATTACCATTACCAATATTATTTCGGGCGGGCTGGTGATGTTATATACCGTCACGGGGGGGGCTAAGGCGGTTTCGCATACCCACCTGCAGCAGATGGGGATTGTGACCCTGGGCATGGTTATCGCGGGATTTACGGTGGTCATGCTGCTGCCCGATGAAGTGTCGTTTACGGATGCGCTGCACGTAGCCGGAAAAATGGGCAAGACCAACCTTATTGATTTTTCGTTTGACCTCAACAACCGGTACAACGTCTGGTCGGGTATTATTGGGGGTTTCTTTCTGCAGCTCTCCTACTTCGGTACCGACCAGTCGCAGGTAGGCAGGTACCTCACGGGTAGTTCGGTGGGGCAGAGCCGCTTGGGCCTGGCCATGAATGGCCTACTCAAGATACCCATGCAGTTTCTAATTCTCATGGTTGGCGCCCTGGTTTTCGCATTTTATCAATTTACCACGCCACCTCTTTTTTTTAATCAGGTCCAGGTCGACAAGGTGAATCAAACGGCCTACGCGGGCGAGTACCAGCAACTGGAATCCCGCCACGATGCCATCCAAACCCAAAAACGCCAGCATGTACTAGCCTTGTCCGAAGCCCTCAACCGGGAAGACCAGCCCGCTATTGACCGGGCCCGGGGCGTGTTAGGTACCTTGGAAGGGGAGGTACAGGCGGTGCGGAAAGATGCCCAGGATTTAATCAGTAAGGCCAACGGCGAGGCGGTCAACGATGTAAATTATATTTTTCTGCGATTTGTGATTCAGTACCTGCCCGCTGGTCTTGTGGGGCTGCTTATTGCCGTTATCCTACTGGCCTCCATGGGCTCGGTAGCGGCCGCTTATAACTCTCTGGCTTCTACCACAGTTGTAGATATTTACAAGCGTATGATCCGGCCGGAGGCTCCCGAGGGGCATTACGTTACGGTATCACGCTGGATTACTTTTGGCTGGGGGGTATTCTGTATTTTTGTGGCCCAGTATGCCAGCCGCCTGGGAAGTATGATAGAGGCGGTCAATGTATTGGGCTCGCTGTTTTACGGCGTAATTCTGGGAGTATTCCTGGTGGCTTTCTATTTTAAGAGTATCGGAGCGAGGGCCGTATTCTGGGGTGCATTGATTGGTGAAGTTTTCGTTATCATCAGTTTCTGGCTGGAACTAACCGCTTTTCTCTGGCTTAACCTGATCGGATGTGTGCTGGTAATTGTCTTTGCAGGGGTAATTGAAAAAGTATGGCCTCAGAAGCAGGTGGGAAAAGCCGGGTAGAGGTAGGAAAGGAAGAAAAGAGAAAAGTGAGAAATGAGGAGTTTAAATATTTTGGATCAATTCGACTTTGCAATTTTTAGCCTACCGATAAAAATATTTCAACGAGTTATTGGATTCTGTAAATAATTAGTAGTTGTAGATACAATTATTGAAACTATTCTTTTGTACACTCGCTTTATCTTTAATTATCAGAAAGTGACCGTAGGTTAATTAACTTAATTTTCGTCTGCAGTCACAAAACATACTTAAGTTCTTATTAAGTTAACAGATGAGAGCATTCACAATGCTTTTCTGGGGGGCGTTTCTCGCTATTGTTCCCCAACTAGTCAGGTCGCAACCGGCGGCGGATACCCTTTCACCAAGTGTTTCCCTTCAGGAATGTATAGAGTATGCGCTGAGTCACCAACCGCTGGTCAGACAGGCACAACTGGACGAGCAGATTGTATCCCGTACCGTAAAGAGCCGCCTGGCCGACTGGTACCCGCAGTTAAACCTCACCTACAACGTTCAGCATTACCTTAAGCTACCGGTTATTATCCTGCCTGATTTTGCCAATCCTGGTTCGGGGGCGCGGCGGGAGGTTCAGTCGGGCGTAGCCAATACCTCCACCGCGGGCTTTTCGCTGAATCAAAATCTGCTGAACCGTGATTTGCTGCTCGCCAACCGGACCGCGCAGGAAGTATATCGTCAGGCTGCCCAGAACACGGTACGTACCAAGGTTGATGTGGTGGTGGATGTCAGTAAGGCGTTTTATGATGTACTGCTCACCCAGCAGCAACTGGAAATCGTGGAAAGTGAAATTGTACGCTCAGAACGCAACCTACGCGACGCTTTCAATCAGTTTCAGGGCGGGATAGTTGATAAAACCGACTACAAAAGAGCTACCATTGCCCTGAATAATTCCAAAGCCCGGTACAAGCAGGCGTCCGAAGAACTCAACGCCAAAAAAGCCTATCTGAAAAGCCTGATGGGGTACCCGGCCGGTCGGCCGATTGACCTGGAACTGAACAATACTTCCCTGGACCAGGAAGCCTTCATGGACACAACCCGCGCCCTGGACTATAACAACCGCATTGAATACCAGCTACTGCAGACCCGCCGCAACCTGCAGCAGTCGGAGATTCTCTACAACCGCTGGAGCTTCCTACCCACCGTATCGGCGTTTCTTAACTATAATACAGTGTTTCAAAATCAGGAGTTCAGCAATCTTTACAACCGAAGTTTCCCTAATTCCTTTTTTGGGCTGTCGCTGGCTTTGCCCATTTTTCAGGGGGGACGCCGAATTCACAATATCCGGATTGCTGAACTGGAGCTGAACCGGCTGGACTCGGAGTTTACCAGATTGCAGAATGTTGTAAATGCCGAGTATGAACAGGCGCTGGCGAGTTATAAAGCCAACCTGACCTATTATCTGACGCTGAAGGAAAACGTGGATCTGGCCCGGGAGGTATACGATGTGATACAGCTGCAGTATAAGTCGGGGGTAAAGACGTATTTGGATGTGATAATAGCCCAGACTGACCTGCAAACCGCCGAGTTCAACTACACCAACGCCCTGTACCAGCTGATTAGCAGCAAGCTGGACGTGGAGAGAGCACTCGGGACTATTCAGCCCTAAGTACCTGTAGGGCAGACTGACTGAACCAACGATAGCATATAAGTTTTCATACAATGAACAGATTGATACGCCCGCTTTACATTTTAGTACCAGGATTAGTAAGTATCCTGGTTTCCTGCGGCGATAAACAGACCCAGCAACAGGCACCTCCACCACCGGTGCAGGTTACGACCTATCAGGTTCAGCGTGGGGAAGCCACCAGCTACGATGAATATCCGGCGGCGGTAACTCCCCTCAAGATGGTTGAACTAAGGGCAATGGCCAGCGGCTACGTGGCGGGTATTTACTTTGAAGACGGCCAGCGAATTAAAAAAGGGCAGCGTCTGTACAAGATTGACCAGCAGCAGTACCAAGCCTCAGTGGACCAGTCGGTGGCACAACTTCGGGTAGCCGAAGCGAACGAGCGGCGGGCCCAGCGGGAAGCCGAACGGTACACGGCCCTTGACAAGCAGGAAGCTATCGCCAAACAGGTACTTGATAACGCGCTGGCTGACCTGGAAACGGCACAGATGCAGGTCCGGGCGGCACGAGCCGCCGTTGACCAGTCCCGAACCGGCCTGAACTATTCTACTATAAATGCCCCATTTGCCGGTACCATAGGTATTTCGCAGGTACGTCTGGGTGCTCTGGTAACGCAGAATCAGACTTTGCTAAATACACTTTCTACGGATAATCCCATGGCCGTTGACTTTGAGGTAAATCAAAAAGAGATAGTCCGGTTTACGGCTCTTTTGCAGCAAGGCAATGGGCAGGACTCTACCTTTACCCTGGCCCTGCCGGATGGTAGTCTTTACCCTCACCCCGGCAAAATTGATCTGATAGACCGGGCCGTTAATCCGCAGACGGGTACTATTAAGGTAAGGCTTATTTTTCCTAACCCCGGTGATTTGCTTAAAGTTGGAATGACCGTTAACGTTCGGGTAAAAAGTACCGGTAGTGGTGCTTCGCTGCTAATACCCAATAAAGCCGTCATGGAGCAAATGGGGGAATTTTTTGTGTACGTGGTTCAGGGTGACAGCGTCCGGCAGCAATTGGTACAACTGGGAAATGTAGTAGGGGACCAGATAGTAGTACGGGAGGGAATCTCCGAAAATACACCGATTGTGACGGAGGGAATTCAGAAACTCAGAAACGGAAGTAAAATACAGGCTACTCCGGGTAGCCGATAAACAGCATAAACAGAACCGGGTACTGGCTACACTACCCGGGTTTTAAAGAGTAAGTCCAGCTTATGTTTGCAGATAAATTTATACGACGTCCCATTCTGGCTATTGTCATTTCCCTGGTAATCTTGCTGGTGGGGACGCTGGCGATCCTGAGTTTGCCGGTCAGCCAGTACCCCGACATCACGCCTCCCACCATCCAGATTTCGGGAACCTTTACTGGCGCCGATGCGTCTACGGTCGAACAAACGGTAACTACTCCCATCGAAACCCAGGTGAATGGTACCCCCGGCATGACCTACATGCAGAGCAACAGTACCAGCGACGGACGCACCTCCGTCAGTGTGGTGTTTGAGGTAGGTACTGATGTGGACGTGGCGGCTATGGACGTTCAGAACCGCGTCAGTGTGGCTACGCCCCAATTACCCAGTGAGGTAACGCGCCTGGGATTAACGGTGCGCAAGCGGAGTCCGAGTATACTGATGCTGGTGGCTATTTATTCTCCTAAAGGTACCCACAATGTCAACTTCATTAACAACTACGCCAATATCTACGTCCGTGATGCTTTGTTGCGTGTCAAAGGGGTAGGGGATATATTCAGCCGGGCCGATGATTTCAGTATGCGGGTGTGGCTGCAGCCGGACAAACTGGCTCAACTCGGATTAACCACCAGTGAAGTAATGGCGGCCCTGCAGGAACAAAATATTCAGGTAGCGGTAGGCGCAGTGGGAGCACCTCCTCAGAACTCCGTTCAGGCCTTTGAGTATACGGTTTTCACCAACAGCCGCCTCACTACTGCCGAAGAATTTGGAAACGTAATTGTTCGTACCCGGCCGGAAGATGGCTCTATCGTTTACCTGAAAGATGTGGCCCGGGTGGAACTGGGGAAATTCAGCTATGCTTCCAATTCCTACGTTGATGGTAAGGAAGCCGCGTATCTTCTGGTGTACGAAGCGCCCGGAAGTAACAGCATTGAAACAGCCCGCGGGGTATATGCGGCTATGGAGAAAATCTCCAAAACATTCCCGGCCGACCTGGGCTATATAGTACCTTTCGAAGCGGTATCGGTTATTGAGGTTTCTATCAATGAAGTAGTTAAAACCCTGCTCGAGGCACTGGGTCTTGTCATTATAGTGGTATTCCTTTTCCTGCAGAGCTGGCGGGCTACCCTGATTCCCCTGCTGGCGATTCCGGTTTCCATTATAGGTACCTTCGTATTTTTTATTCCGCTGGGCTTTACCATCAATACGCTGACCATGTTCGGTTTTGTACTGGCCATAGGTATTGTGGTGGATGACGCCATTGTGGTGGTAGAAGCTGCTCAGCATTATATTGATGAAAAAGGGCTTTCGGCCCGCGAGGCTACCTACCGGGCCATGAAGGATATTTCGGGACCGGTTATTGCCATGGCCCTGATTCTGGCGGCGGTGTTTGTGCCGGTGGGCTTTATCCCCGGTATTGTGGGGCGTCTGTACCAGCAGTTTGCCATTACAATCGCGGTGTCGGTGGTTATTTCCGCTTTTGTAGCCCTTACCCTAACGCCTGCGCTATGCGCCATGCTACTGCGGCCGATGAAGTTGTCCAGGGAGTCCAAAGGCCTGAACCGGTTTTTTTATCGCTTCAACGAATGGTTCCGTCGGGTTACCTCGCGGTATTCTACCGGGGTACAAAAAGCCATCAAAGCCACGCCCCTGGTACTTGTCATGCTTATCTGTGTGTATGTAGGTACCGGTTTTCTTTTTGCCACAAAACCCACCGGTTTTATTCCGGCGGAAGATAGCGGCCGCTTGTTTATTACCTACGAACTACCCCAGGCGGCTTCCACCGGGCGTAGCCTCGAGACCCTGGATACCCTGATGAAAATCCTGCAGGAAACTCCGGGTATCAACCACTTTGCGGGACTCGGCGGCCTGAATGTGGTAACCTTTGCGTCCAAGTCGAACAGCGGTACCATATTTACGCAACTTACCCCCTGGGATGAACGCACCGCCGATTCTCTTTCGGTGGAAAACATTGCGGCCCGCCTCCGGAAACGATTTGCCGGACTCAAAGAAGCCAATGTAGTCGTTATTACGCCACCGGCCATTCCGGGTCTGGGTCGGACGGGTGGTTTTAGTTTTGTACTGGAGCAGCAGGAAAGTAACGACGACATTCAGGCATTTGAAGGGGTAGTACAAAACTTTGTCGCCCAGGCAAATAAGCGGCCGGAGATTAGTGGTGCATTTTCCTTTTTTACCGCCAAAACTCCCAGCTATCAACTCACCGTTGACCGGGCCCGGGCCAAGCAGCTGGGTGTTTCCATCTCGGATGTTTACAGTACTATGCAAACCTACCTCGGTAGTCGCTACGTCAATGATTTCACGCTGTATGGTCGTAATTTCAGGGTAGTCGCCCAGGCCGATACCGCTTACCGGTCCAATATTGAGGAACTGGGTAATTACTACGTCCGGAACCAGTCCGGCGAAATGGTACCTATCAGTGCGGTGGTGTCGCACAAGGTAGTTGAAAGCGCCCCGCTGATTTCACATTACAATCTTTTCCGCTCTACTGAAATCAACGGCAACTCTGCTGCGGGCTATAGTAGTGGCGAGACTATACAGGCTCTCCGGGAGGTAGCCGACGAGGTACTTCCGGTTGGCTACGGGTACGAATTTTCGGGATTAAGCCTGGAAGAAATCAACGCGGGTTCCAGTACCATCTATATTTTTGGGCTCTCGGTGGTGTTCGTATTCTTGTTCCTGGCCGCCCTCTACGAAAGCTGGTCAGTACCCTTCGCAGTACTATTGGCGGTGCCAATCGGTGCCTTTGGTGCCATTGTGACGTTATCCTTATTCCCCGGAATCAACAACAACGTCTACGCCCAGATTGGTCTGTTAACCCTGATTGGTCTGGCGGCCAAGAACGCCATCCTTATCGTAGAATTTGCCAAGGAACGGGTCGACCACGGGGTATCCATCTGGGATGCGACGCTCGAAGCGGTTACTCTGCGCTTGCGACCCATACTCATGACCTCCCTGGCTTTTATTCTGGGGGTATTGCCCCTGGCGCTTTCGAGCGGAGCGGGCTCTGCCGCCCGCAATACCATAGGCTGGACGGTATTGGGAGGCATGCTGGCCGCTACCCTGATCGCCGTTTTTATAGTACCTGTCCTGTTTGCGCTTATCGCCAAAGTAGCTTACGGCCGCAAAAGCCTGCATGAAACCGGTCCGGCACCCGCTGCTGCCGAAGGCGAGGTGAAGGAGGTATAGGGGCAAGTTTATTGAATTAAAAAAGACGAAGCCCACGGTTTCGTCTTTTTTAATTTTTTTGTTCCTTCCAGACTATTTTTAGAGAATTGGATTGAAAAGGAAAGCTCTAAATCTTTTCCATCAGAGTAACGTTTGGCAATTTTTTGACCTGTTCGGCTGCCCGGTACCGGTGCGCGGACCCAAGGAGAAAAAGGATTCTTTTGTTCGGGTTTTTTCGGATAGTTTCTACAATGTTGTTGGTAATCTGGATGTCCCGCCGGGTATTGAACCTAAGGTACCAGTCGTAGCGGGTTCCGCTGTAAAGAGTGTCCAGCTTTTGGTAGTACTCCTTCATCAGTGTATCGAGGGGACCAGCCATCAGCTCGTTGGCAGTGGAAGAAATGACCATTTTCATTTGTTCTTTGGCCAGTGAGTCTATTCCCATCTCCCGTTTTTTCTGAAGTACCATCGGGTCCAGGTTTATGGCCCGTTCATAGTTTTTGAACTTTCTTAACTCATTGGTACCCTGATTAAATGCCTCCGGCGGAATGGGTTTACCTCTGAACTCCTCCCCGTAGTAATCCACCCCGACAAGTGTTTTATTGGGAAACTGTTCGCGAACCGCCCTCATTTCGTGGGGATACAGACCTTTCAGGTAGGTGGAATCACGCTGCATATCTTCAGGGCGAATTTCCACCCCAATAATATCCGGATTAAATTTTTCGATTATAGTCCGGATATCCTCGTAGGTGTAGTTTTTATTGAGCTTATGCGCGCCGTGCAGCGTGGGCAGGAGCAGTACCTGGGTGTTGGTAGTTTGGGCCAATGCAACCGGTAGCCCGGCAAAAAGGACCAGCAATCCAACCGATAAGTACCTCCGTAAACCCTTCATATGGTGTATTTTTACAAAACCGTGTATCCTATGCTCTTGTCTGCTTCCCAGGCACAAAGTACCTTGCCATTGGGCAGGGCACATAGTACCGGAAATCCACCTCCTCCTACCTCCACCGGTGGTTTGTTGGCTGAATAGACCGTCCATTTTATTCTATTATTTTCCTGCCAGGCTAGTACTGCTTTTCCGTTGGAGTAAACCAGAGAACCGTTTTTGCCGGTACCTATTTTTATCTCCTCCTGCCCCTCCACGGCCAGGTACAAGTCAGTATTTCGCCGCCACAACCCTACTACCTGGCCTTTTGGGTTAAGTGACACACTGCCTCCGTCCATGGGGCAGCCGTTGAGTTTCCAGGTTCCGTTGCCAAATTTTGCGGCTTTCCCAAATGTTTTTCCCCGGTCGGTTGAGACTACGTAATATATATCCCGGGCGCCGCCCAGCCAGTTGCGAAAAGTAATACTGAGCTTATTGTCCCGAAAAAGAATAGTGGGGCGGCAACACTCACAAACCGTCCCCTCGGGCGACTTGTACACCAATCTATTCGGGCTCCAGCCTTTTTGCTGGTTACTGTAGGTGGCGGTATGGACAGTATTCTTTTTATCCTCTCTCATATCCAGCCAAACCGCGTAAAAATTGTCTTCAGTATCGGCGGTTAAACTCATGAGTCCCTCGCCAGCCGAACCCTCCGAGTCATTGACGGTTGGTAATTTCTGCCAGTTCGGGAGGCGATGATTCAGGCAGTAGGAGTGTATGGTACCTTTTTTATCAATGGCCGTTACCATGGAAAAGGTGCGGGAAGAGGCCAGCTGGGGGCCGCAGGCCATGCCCAGGTACAGGCCCGGCAGCACCGCCACCAGCGCTGGCTTTGAAAAGGTACTTCCCTGATCTTGGGAGGTTACGCAAAAAATACTGTCTTGAAATCCATACACCATCCGGACAATACCCCGCTGGTCAACGGAAACCGAAGGCTGCCGACCGTTGGGAATTTTGGATTCAGCCAGGCCCCAGGTACCAGTACCCAGTAGGGTCAGGAGGAGGGCAAGCCGGAACGACCTGAACAATTTCATCTTAGTTTTTAAATAATTGTAATTCACATGTCAACAAAAATACCCGAATTAGCTGCCAGATTCAAAGATTTGAATTTTAACCAACAAAAATGCCCGATGATTATTCATCGGGCATTTTTGTCAGGAGGTACTATGACCCTTATTTTTTCTTCTTGCCTTTGGCAGTGGCGGTACCTGCGGCGCTGGCGGCAGTTGCGGCAGCGGCTGGTACCTTAGCCTGCATTGCTTTTATTCCGCTTTCAATCTGGGGACCCATAAAAGAGAAGGCACCTTCGTTGGAAGTTTTACCCATGGCCAACGCCTTTTGGGCCAGCGGGAGCGCTTCGGCGGTTTTACCCATTTTATTCAGGATTTGGGCTTTCAGCCACACATTCCGAAAGTTCTGCTGAAGACCAATGGCCTTGTCGGTCAGAGCCAGGGCTTTGTCCAGGTCTTTGCCGATGGCCATCATGTAGTTGGCGGCGTTCATCAGCGTGTTAGGGTCTTCCGGTTTTTCGGCTACGGCTTTGTCCAGTCCGGCCATGGTCATTTGGGTAGTGGCCAGTTCCAGCTGGACCGGTACGGTCAACGACCCCCACGACAGGTTCAGCTTCGCCGAGCTATCGGTAACATTCGTGAAGGTAATCAGGAAGGTTTCGTTAAATGAAGACGAAGTAGGGTAGGTTTTTAGGCGGGCTACGTCTTCGGCCTGCTTGTAGGCGGCAGTACCTCCCTGGTTCCAATTTTTGTTCAGGATTACCGTCCACTCACCGCTGCCAGGCATTGTAAAGAGGGCGTACTTACCGGCCGGTACCCGCGTACCACCAAACATAAATTCGGTGGAGGCTTCGAGAGTAGTAGCCATATTGGCACCTGTGCGCCACAACTGACCGTTGGGTACTATGGCTTTGGTAGTACTGTCACCAAATATAGTACGGCCCTTGGCGCTGGGCCGGGAGTAGGTTACAGTAAAATCAGTAACGCCCACCGTCTGCATGACACCGGCTGAGGTACTGGCCTGGGGAGTACGCTGGGCGAGGGAGGTACCCGCTACAGCCAGGGCAAAGGCAATTGATAAAAAATACTTTTTCATGAGTTTGCGATTTACTATTTAAATAGACCTTTATTAGGGGCGAAATTAGGAGGAAAATCCAACAATAACTACCCGCATGCAAAGAGATTGGTTACTGTCACGATTAGAGGAGTATACGCCACTGGATGAAAACGAAAGGGAAATGTGCCTTAGTACAAAAAGGTTTATCAGGACTCAGCCTGACTGCTTTGAGAGAACGCTGGCCATTGGCCACGTGACGGGTTCGGCCTGGGTGGTGTCGCCCGACCGGGCACAGGTACTCTTGATGCACCACCGGAAACTCGACAGGTGGTTTCAGCCGGGAGGCCACTGCGATGGAGACCCGCAGGTACTTGAAGTAGCCATGAAAGAAGCCACCGAAGAAACCGGACTCCGGCAGATAACACCCGTCAGCGACCAGATTTTTGACGTAGATGTCCACCTGATTCCGGCCAATTCCAAAGAAGCCGCTCACTACCACTACGACATCCGGTTCCTGCTGGAAGCCGACCCTAACCAGCCCATTGAACGCAATGCGGAGTCAAAGGAGGTACGGTGGATATCGTTGGATAAAGTAGCTGAATACAATAATTCTGAATCTATTCTGCGGATGGTGCGGAAGTTGCAGCAGATTGCTGCTCCCTAAGATGAAAGGGTATGTTTTGATGGTACATTTACTTGAGCGATGGCAGTATACATATTAAATATAGATTTGTTGAATAAAAACTGACTATGAAAAGCATTCTCTACTTCCTTATTTTAACAGTTATCTCGTTTTCTTCCTGTTCGAAGCATTATGAAAAGATAGAGCCCCGAGGATCAGCCTATTTTGTTGGTACATGGCTACTAAGTACACCCTTATACGTACAAGATGGCCGTTTCTCTACTTCAATGATTACATTGTACAGCGATGGTACTTTTGAGGCGGAAGTCAATGCGCCAGTCGTTGGGCATAAGTGGCAGGAGATGACCTGGACATACCAGAGCAAAGGGGAGGTACTACAACTTTATCGGCCCGGGAGGAATAGTTATTCTGTAATTGAAAAGAAGACAAGGGAATTTTCAGTCAGGAATAATACTTCCAACCGTGTTCTTAAATTTAAAAGAGTTTAACTTCTTAGAGGTTGCAGAAACCCGCTATAAGCACCCACTCGGTTTTACGGAGCGGAAATCATGGACAAGCCCTCCAGTAACTATTTTAGTGTACTTTAAACACGTTTACTGCTTCACAAACTTAAACGTCCGAACCTGACCTGGGGTCGTAATTCGTAGAAAGTACAGGCCTGACGGTAGCTGCTTTACCGGAATGGACGCCACGGGGCGGGTAGTTTCTTTGATTTCAAGCAGAATAGTACCCGCCACATTCAGTACCTGGTAGGTACCTGAGGGAGCCGCCGGCAAAACGTCCGAATTCAAATAAATTTCTTCCGTAACGGGGTTGGGAAACAGCGTAACGGTACTTAAAGCGCCGGGTTCGGTACCCAGTGGGGCGAATTCCTGCATTACAATATCCTCAGCCCTTTGAGCCGAAGGTACCCCGAACCCCAGGAAGTTATCGGGTCGGCTGGCCTGATGCCCTGACCTTTTAAGTACCTCACTTAGTTGCTGGGCCGACAGGAAAGGAAATTCCTGTAGGAGTAATGCCGCCAGTCCGGCTATCTGGGGAGTCGCGAAAGAGGTACCATTACCCGATGCTCCGCCCCCCTGGCCCGCATCAGTACCAATAACAGCCCCCACACCCAGGGCTGCCACGTCGGGCTTCATGATTCCGTTGGCAGTAGGGCCCACCGAGCTGAAGGGCGCGTAGGCGCGGTTGAGGTAGGTAGCCCCCACCACCAGTACCGAATCCACGTCGGCCGGAGCCGAGATGTAGCGCCAGGAGTCGTCCCCGTCGTTTCCGGCGGCATTAACCACCAATATACCCTTGCGCGCGGCAAAGCGGGCAGCCCGGGAAACTATGGTCGTGTTGCCGTTCATGCTGGCATAGGTGTAGTTGTAGGCGGGGGTATTAAATTCCCGCAGGAAGGTAGAGTACCCCAGCGAACTATTGATGATATCGGCCCCCAGGCTATCGGCCCGTTCGGCGGCCAGTAGCCAGGTAACTTCTTCGTAGGGCGACTCACTAAGGTCATTTTCAGTGCGGTAAAGCGCAAATGAAGCCCCGAAAGCGGCTCCGACGAGGGCGCCGGGCTGGTAGGCGGCAATGGTTGAAAGTACATTGAGACCGTGGTTGTCGTCCTGATACACATCGCCGTCGCGGGCCACGAAATCCTGGGTGTCCAAGACCCGTTTGGTATCAAAAAGTGGTTTTAAATAGGTAAGTTGATTGGCCCTTGAAAAACCAGAATCAAAAACAGCAATAAGTACACCTTGACCCAGTAGACCCTTTTCATGGAGAGCAGGTACCCCCAGCAGGGCCAGTTGGTCAGTCATGCGGCCGTAATCAATAATTTCGGTGGTTCCCAGCTTTTGTTCGGTTTCAGCCAGGCGGGCTATCCCGGGCGTGGTAGTACTGTTGATATTGGCCAGAGGCAGGTTGCGTTCCAGGCCCCGGAAAAACGGTAAGTTCCGGATGGCGGCCAGTTGGGTATCCGTAGCTTCCACCACGGCCCCGTTAAACCAGCGGCTGGTATAAAAAACCCGGGCTCCGCTTTGGCGCAAAGCGGTAACATAAGCAGGATTTACGGGTAAATCCTGGGTCGTGATGGCGATATTCTGCCGCTGCCGCCGCGCAATGGCCCTTCCGGACAGATACGCCTCGGGATTCTGGATGGAGAACGGAGAACCGGTTTTATCCTTAAAAAGCACCAGGTAGCGGGGGGCATTCTGGGCCAGTATATTGTCGCTTAGGAACGTGCCTAGTACCAGCAGTAGTCCGGTAAAGTATAGTTTCATGAATTGTAGTTACTGTTTAACGTTTTCCGTACGAGCTGACGGTACTTAGCTGTTTTATTCCATAATCTATTTTACCCTGACCGGCACAACCAGAAGTACTGCAATAGTAAAGATAGGTACGTTCCCGCTGCACCAGCCCGACACCCTTCGCGTACACTTCCCGTAGCCGCCGCAGAGCAATGAGTGAGGAATCATTCTGCTGGACTACAGTCACGGTACTATCAAAATTCTGCTGGCCCAGTGTAATGGGTTTAGCTACGCGGGTTGCTTCAAATAGTCGCTCCTCCTGCTGATTGTACAGGTTTCCGTTCCAGCGCTGCCGCTCACTCAGCGGAAAACTTAATTTAACCTCTGTCACACCGTTTTCCATGCGCAGGGCGCGGTCGGGGGTACGCCAGGCGGTCAGGGAAGAATCAACCTTCCATTGGCCATTGGTTTGTAACACAGCCCGCTCTATGGTATAAACGGTTTGCCCGCTGGCGTCGGTATAGGTGTCGGTGATGGTTTCCCGGCGCTGGAAGGTACGTGAAGTAGGGGGCTGGGCCAGGGCGTAGCGGGTTTCTTCAACATGGTATTGAACATACTGCCCCACCTCCAGGGGGAAGTACTCATACCCAATGGCGGGAACAGGCTGCGTTTTTGACTGGCAGGAAAGCAGCCAACCCAGCAGGAATAGCTGAAAAATAAACGGTCTTCTGCTGAACGAATAGCTCACTCCTTTTGCAATTCCTTGTTTACACCGCCAATATGCGTACATTCCAGCATTTCTGCAATGCCTTCGTGCGGTACTTTGTCTTTGGCGTAGCCGTAGGTCAGGCGGAGCGACTGCGTGTGGTTGTTATCACCCATGGCCACGTCAACATCGTCCATGCCAAATTCGCACGGATGCTCATAACCCGCCGCGTGGGAAATCTCCATAATTTCCTTCGACAAGGTCCTCATGTAATTGAAAAAACGCTCGCTTTTCAGGCTAGGGTCCAGCCCCGACTGCAGCCAGGCATTGTTGGTGGCGATACCGGTTGGACAGCGGTTGGTGTGGCAGGCCTGCGCCTGAATACAACCAATGGACAGCATCGCCGAACGGGCTATGTTGACCAGGTCAGCACCCATGGCAAAGGCCATGATAGCCTGCGCGGGTAGCCCCAGCTTACCGGCCGCGATGAAGGTAATCCGGTGGGTAAGGTTACGTTTCTGAAAAATCTTGTACACGCTACTAAACCCGTACACCAGCGGAAGTGCTACGTGGTCAGCAAAAGAGGGGGGAGCTGCGCCGGTGCCACCTTCGCCCCCGTCAATTGAAATATAATCGGGACCTTTGCCGGTCAGCACCATAATGTCGGCCAGTTCTTCCCACATTTCCAGCTTACCAACGGCCGCCTTTATTCCCACGGGCAGGCCCGTGGCTTCGGCTATCAGTTCAATAAAATCAACCATACCCCGCACATCCGAAAAAGTGTTGTGAAAAGGGGGAGAAATGATGTCTTTGCCCATGGCTACGTGCCGGATTTCGGCAATTTCGCGCGTAATCTTGCTGGCGGGCAGCAATCCACCCCGGCCGGGTTTGGCACCCTGCGACAGTTTTAGTTCTATCATCCGGACAAACGGGTTGGCCTGGGTCATCCGGACGAGCTTTTCCATGACGAAGTTACCATCGTCGTCCCGCACTCCAAAATAGGCAGTGCCCATGTTGAAAACCACGTCGGCCCCGAACTTATGGTAAGGCGAGAGTCCGCCTTCGCCCGTATTGTGGTAGTTGCCAAATTTGAGCGAACCCTTATTAAAT
This sequence comes from Telluribacter sp., assembly GCF_035998675.1. NCBI lineage: Bacteria > Pseudomonadati > Bacteroidota > Cytophagia > Cytophagales > Spirosomataceae > Telluribacter > Telluribacter sp. Next base: position 535,386 of record NZ_DASYHI010000020.1, on the reverse strand, counting down.
GCTTCAATGGCATTGGCTGAGAGCGAGCCGTAGCTCATGGCGCTGACATTCACCACAGAGTGGGGACGGTAAGGCCGCCGCCGGTGATGGGACAAACCAATTACCTTAGCCGCCGGAATAGCGTATTCAAAAGGCAAAGCGGGGTCAATGCCGCGGGGGCGCCTCTGTGAGCGGGGAGAAGGAATCAAAGCGGGCTTAATGAATACGTAGCCCGCACTCATGATGTCCTGGTCGGTACCGAAGCCCTGGTAGTTATTTTCGTTTTTGGACGAAGCATACACCCAGGAGCGGTGCCGGCGGTTAAAGGGTAGTTCTTCCCGGTTATTCGCCACGATGTACTGGCGTAGCTCCGGACCAATGGTTTCAATCAGGTACCGCAGGTGTCCGATAACCGGGAAATTATGCAGAATAGTGTGTTTCTTCTGGGTTATATCCCAGATAGCAAGCATCACCAGGGGGACCAGAAAGTAGGTCCACCAGGGTAAGCCATAGATATATTCAACGTACTGGTTCATACGGGAAGATTAAGGTTATTGAAAGGAGAAATATCCGGACAGGAAAACTCTCCTGTTATTGCTACAACAACCCCAAACTTCTCACGAAGGTTGTAATTCTTCCAGTTTGGTGATGGTAGCCAGGTCCTGCCAGTAACCAGGGTACGATTTTACAACTACACCCGGCTCCTCTATAATAACAGGAGTTACCATACCCGCCGGAGCAAAGGCCATGGCCATCCGGTGGTCGTCGTAGGTATGGATAGAAGGGGTTTGGCTGGGAGGCGTTTCCTGCCTGCGCTTTACCTCGTACCGGTGGTTTGTTTCTACTTCGGTCAATTCAGCGCCCAACTTTAAGAGCTCCTGCTGCAGGGCAAAGATTCGGTCGGTTTCCTTGATCTTAAGACTTTCGACCCCCGTCAGGGAAAGAGGAATGTTTTTTACGGCGGCACAAACGGCCACGGTCTGGGCCAGGTCGGGGCAATCGGTAAAGTCCCAGGTCAGGGAAGGGGCGGCTTCGATCTTTTGTAATAGTACGCCGCGTCCGGTGAAGGTACTTTTTACGCCCAGTTGCTCCATGATTTGAACGATGGCGCTGTCACCCTGTAGGGAATTTTCTTTCAGTCCCAGTAGCTCCACTTTGGCATCAGCAGCCAGAGCGACGATACTGTACCAGTAGCTGGCACCCGACCAGTCCGACTCAATGGCGTAGGAAGTAGGTTTATAGGGTTGAGCAGGTACTTGTATCACCTTTTCATCCCAGTTAGCTTCGTACGATATGCCAAACTGAGCCATCTGCTGCAGGGTCATTTCTATGTACGGGCGGGAGCCTATTTCTCCGGTGAGGCGGAGCGTCAGGCCTTCGGGCAGGGTAGGCGCTACCATGAGCAGGGCCGATATATACTGGCTGCTCACATCGCCCCGGATGGTTACTTCCGACTGGCCGGAGTAGGTAAAGCCATTCAGTTGCAGCGGTGGGAAGCCTTCGTTCTTAATATAAGTAATATCAGCTCCCAGAGTACGCAGGGCATCTGCCAGTAGTCCGATGGGGCGCTCGCACATACGGGGCGTACCGGTCATAGTCTTCTGCTGGCCAGTAATAGCGTAGTAGGCCGTCAGGAATCGCATAGTAGTGCCGGCATCCAGTACGTCAGCGGTCGGGTCGGTGGAGTTCAGCAGGCGAAGCATGGTCTGGGTATCGCGGGCTTCCGACACATTGGTTAGCTCACTCCTAAAACCCGTAAGCGCGTTGATGATTAGCGCACGGTTACTTTCACTCTTGGAAGAGGCCAGGCGAATAACGGCCCGGATGGGTTGCTGGGGGGTATGTACCAGGATGGATTTCACTTGATCTAAAACTAAGTTCTGTAACTGAAAGGGCGACCGGCCTGTGCTTTTTTAAAGAGCCGGAAAATCGGTTGCAAGGTACATATTTTTTGGAAGGGAAGGCACAAAGATGTACCAGTAGAATGCCCAAATAAGGCGCTATTTAGCAAAAAAGGCAGTTCCCCGGCACGCAGGAAAACTGCCCGGGAGTAGGAAGAATAGTATTCCTCGTGGCGGCGGCTGACCAGCCGCCGGGCTTATTACGGTAAAAGTTAAGTAGGGAGTTAAAATGCCGAGTAATAAGAAAACCTACTTATTAATAGGTCTGGAGTACCTTGAGACGGTTCCGGTTGTTAATCCGGTAGGAAGGAAAACTTATTTTATAACATAAAATACCCGTGACAATCAGTCCGCCGCCCACGGCCAGTGCCCGGGTGTCGGTGGTGAAGCGCTGGTTGTCAATGCCCGGGTTGAAAAAGTCGGCCGCCGCGTAAACCAAACCGGCAATCGGAAACAGAAAAGCGCCTTCGGTCACCCAGGGTATGCGCTGGAATTGTTTGATCTGCTTCACCTGACCCAATGAAATAGGCTGGTAGTACATCCGTCGGGCTGTTTCATCAATGATGACTATACTAAAGGTACTATCGGTAATACTGTGAATGTTTTCACGGCGGCGTTTAAATTCGCCTTTAAGCTTAAACCGGATGTCGTCGCCGGGGAAATAGCGGTAGCGCCGGAACGCCCCGATTCGGGGCGAGGCGTCAAGTACCAGGTAGCGTTGCCCGGGTTTGGTAATGGCCCGGTTCGAGGGATTTTTTTTCAGCAGTAATTCTTCACTACTCAAGGCCCGGGCGGGATCATAGTTATCCTGGGCGGCCAGGGGCAAAGCTGCTACGAGAATAAACAATATGACGTTTACGAATTTCATGCTTGTTCCCGGGTACAGGGTTTAAGTCAACACTCCAAAAATACAACGGGGACTTTGGTGCCTTTGTTGCAGATTTTCACTTAAATCAGCTTACCTCTGCTCTTTCTTCGGCAACCGTAGCTTTAACCGACACCCCCCCCGACACAATCATTTTCATAATGTCAGCACTGGTCGCATTGAGCAGGGAGACATTGCCCACGGGTACAATAAACAATTCCCCCGAGAAGGCGTAGGAATGCGGCAGGTACACTGCAATATAGTCCTTGATGTACAGGTGGCTCAGGTCAGTCTGGGTGATAAAACCCAGTTTTTTAATGTCAGACTCGCGGTTGATGGTTACCAAAACCGGCTGGTTAAACTTTTTCTTGTCGCCCACAAAGGCCGTAATGAGATCCTTGATGGAGTAGTAGATAATACTCACAAGGGGAATTTTGCGCAGAATGCCCTCGGTAAATTTGAAAAACGACTGCGGTACTACTGTCGAGAAAAAGAAGCCCAGCAGAATAATTCCCGACAGGATAATAAGTACCCCCAAACCCGGCAGGTAAACCGATTGTGTTTCAGAAATGGGAATGTAAATAGGGAGGATACTATCCAGAAATTCCACTCCTGACCAGATAATAAGAATAGTAAAGTAGGTAGGCGCGACGAGTACCAGCCCCCGTACAAAGTAGTTTAGGATTCGTTTCAGAAAAGCATTATTGATCTCCATGGATCGGGGAGGATTGGTAAATTAGTTATTTCAGATAGTCAGGTTATGTACAATACCCAGAATTTTACCCTTGTCCGCTCATTCAGTGCAACGCTTCGTCAGGAACAGCAGGGGGTACTTGTTCAACCTGCTTTTTTGGGTCTGGGTTCCCGGAAAATCAACGAATTAGGTACCGTTTGATAAATTGTTTTGCCTGCCAGCCGCCTTACCCCATTATTGAACGGAAAACAGAACCCAGGGCCTTATTTTAGGCTGGGTTTTGTATCGTGTGCGGCTATTCGGATATTTGCGCCGTTACTGCTACAAAGGTTAGCATTTAATACATCATTCAGAAGTAGTTTTTTTATTTTTCAATCCGGATAAATACTATGTACCAGGCTGATTATTTACAGCATTTTACCGAGGAGGTTTTCAGGAAATTAGGATGTCCGGATCAGGAGGCGGCCCTGGCCGCCGAAGTACTGCTCAGCGCTGACCTGCGCGGGATTGATTCGCACGGTATAGCCCGGCTGGCTGGCTACGTCCGGCTTTACGACATAGGCCGCTTAAACCCAACGCCGGATATAAAAGTAGTACACGAAACCCCCAGTACCGCCGTAGTGGACGGGGACCGGGGACTGGGCCTGGTGGTAGCTCCCCACGCCATGCAGATTGCCATGGAAAAAGCCGATAAAGTAGGCTCAGGCTGGGTATCGGTTCGTAACTCCAACCACTTCGGCATAGCCGGGTACCACGCTATGATGGCGCTGGAAAAAGGAATGATTGGCTGGACCATGACCAACGCCGCGCCCCTGGTAGTACCTACTTTCTCCCTGGACAAAATGCTGGGTACCAATCCGGTTGCCGTAGCGGTGCCTGCCAACGAGGAACCACCCTTTGTGGCCGACTTTGCCTCTACGGCGGTGGCCTACGGAAAGTTTGAAATCCTGCAGAGGAAAGGCTTACCCGCTCCGCTGGGCTGGGCGCAGGACGCCAGCGGCGAGCCAACCACCGACTCCAACGCGGTGAAAAGTGGGGGAGGGTTGCTGCCCCTTGGCTCCGACCGGGAGCACGGCAGCCACAAGGGCTATGGTTTGGGGGCTATAGTAGATATTTTCTCCGGGGTACTTTCAGGAGCCAATTACGGTCCCTGGGTACCTCCTTTTGCCACGGCTGGCTTCATGACGGCCCAGGAAGGAGTGGGACTGGGGACAGGACACTTTTTGGGTGCTATGCGTGTTGATGGATTTCGTCCGGCCGAAGAGTTCCGGAACCACATGGATAACTGGATCAGGGCATTCCGTAAGGCCCGCGCCGTGGAGGGCAAGCAGGTACTTATCCCGGGCGATCCCGAGCGCGAAACCGAAGCTATTCGCCGTCGGGAAGGAGTAAGCCTGCTCCCGCCCGTTGTACAGTCACTGAGTGAACTGGCCCAGCGCTTTGGACTGGATTTTGAGATGAAATAGCGGGTTTGCCTTTTTTTTCGTTAATGCAGTTACAGTACCACCGTGGGGAAATGAACGACCTGGCTTCGTTCTCACTTTCGAAGTAAAGACAGTTAACAAACAACTATGTCACGCAACATTAAAATTGGAATTTTTATTGGGTTAGCGATAATGGTAACCTCATTCACGTTTTATTTCTGGCAAATATTCAAAACGCCTAACCTCCGGGTAAATAAGGAAGGAAGCTTTGCGCTCCTGATCCCCGAAAATGCCACCTACGAAACGGTACTTGACTCGTTGAGAAAACATGAGGTAGTAAACGATCAGGTATCATTTCGGTTTGTGGCCAAACTCCTCGACTACCCCGAAAATGTTAAGCCGGGCCGCTATGTTATCAAGTACAAGACTACCAATTACGCCGCTATTAAAAAACTAAAAGCGGGCGACCAGGACCCCATACGTCTTACCTTTAATAATATTCGCCTTAAGGATGACCTGATTGCCCGCATTGGCCCCCGGTTCGCGTTTGGTGAGGAGAAACTGCGGGAGGCGCTGAATAATCCGGAGGTAAGCCAGAAATACGGTTTTGACTCAACAACGGTTATGGCGATGTTCCTGCCCAATACCTACGAGATTTACTGGAATGTTTCAACGGAAAAATTCCTGGACCGGATGCATAGCGAATACGGGAAGTTCTGGAACGATGAACGTAAAGCCAAGGCGAAGGCCATGAATTTTTCTCCGGCACAGGTTTCGGTGCTGGCTTCTATTGTAGAAGCTGAAACCAAAAAAGAAGACGAAAAGCCACGGGTAGCGGGGGTGTACCTCAACCGACTGGAAAACGGTATGCCTTTACAGGCCGATCCTACCATTGTGTTTGCCTGGCGGGATTTCGGTATCCGGCGGGTGCTCAACTACCATACCGAAATTAAGTCTCCCTACAATACCTACCGGAACACCGGCTTACCCCCCGGACCAATCAATTTGCCGGCTCCGTCTTCCATTGATGCCGTGCTTAACCACGAGGACCATGATTACGTCTATTTTTGTGCAAAAGACGATTTCTCCGGCTACCACGCCTTTGCTGAAAACTACCAGGAGCACCTGAAAAATGCCCGCCAATACCAGCAGGCGCTTAACCAACGGAATATTAAACAATAACCTGCAAGTGGCCCCAATCGGGGCCACTTGTTTTAACTACTCCTTCATGTTTACTTACGAAGTGACCGGAATCCGGGTGCGCTACGCCGACACGGATCAGATGGGCTACGTGTACTACGGCAACTACGCGCGCTATTACGAAATTGGGCGGGTAGAGGCGCTGCGTAGTCTGGATTTTCACTACAAAGCCATGGAAGATTCGGGAGTTATGATGCCGGTTTATGAGAATCGCTCCCGCTATTTGCAGCCAGGCCGCTACGACGACCTGCTGACCATAAAAGTGTCCATCCGTAAACTTCCCACGGCGCGGGTAGTTTTTGACTATGAATTATGGAATCAGGATGGTATATTGCTGAATGTCGGAGAAACAACTCTGGTTTTCCAGCGTCGGGATACGGGTCGCCTGTGTACCGCACCTCCGGCCCTGATTGATAAACTACTGCCTTTTTATCAGGATAAAAACTAACGCACAAAATGCTGCAGAAACTATTGGAGAATCGCTATTTCATGCGAGTAGGACAATGGTTGCGGGGTACAATGTTGTTCCGGGGGACGGTCTCTTTGTACGATATTCTGGTAAATCTTACGGAAAAAATCCTCGTCCATGACATTGATCAAAGGGCAACTGCGGTGGCTTTCAGCCTGACGCTGGCCTCTTTTCCGGCGATAATATTTTTGTTTACCCTAATTCCCTACATACCCATTGAAGACCTGGATGTTCAGATCATGTCTTTTATGCGGGAGGTTATGCCCGTGGGTATTTACGCCGAAGCCAACCAAACAATACAGGACATTGTAAGCCGCCCGCGCAAGGGAGTTCTTTCGGTCGGTTTCCTGCTAACGGTTGTCACGGCCACTAACGGAATGGTGTCGTTGATGAGGGCCTTTAATATGGTATACCGCGACGTGGAAAACCGGAGCTTCCTTAAAACCCGGGGCATTGCGGTCATGCTAACCATATTACTGGCTATAGTACTGTTTCTGGCGGTGGTACTGCTAGTCGTTGGTGACCGGGTTATGGCCGTAGTAGCCGATTGGAATATTTTCCGTGATGCGGGTATCATTGCGCTGGTCAACATTACCAGGTACCTGATTACGTTTGCCACGCTTACACTGGCGGTTTCCCTTATTTACCGTTTTGCCCCCAACCGCTCCGTCCGGATGTCCTTCTTTAACATTGGCTCAGTGGTGGCCTCCGCGCTGATAGTACTGGCAACCTGGGCCTTCTCTTTTTATTTGTCCAATTTCGGTTCTTACAATAAGCTTTACGGATCAATCGGTACCATGATCGCCCTCATGATCTGGATCTATCTTATTGCGTTACTCCTCATTTTTGGGTTTGAGATAAACGCCAGCATAATTCTGGCTCGTCGTAACCGGGCCACGGCCAAACAATAAATGCCAGACCCACCTTTGGCCTGGCATTTTATGTATTACCCTAACCCATAAAAACAGATGTTCGGGGATTCCGTACCACATCAATTTGTAGCCTCTGTAGCCATTACTGTGCCAAAAAATAGTTGTACCTACAATGTACTTAGTTAGTGCTTTGTATTTCAGCGGATTAGAGGTGCAAAAGTTCTTAATAAGGGCACAGGAGGCAGGAGGGGCTTTACCGTACACTCAATTTTTTATGTTTTTTAAAACAATACTTGTAAATAGTACAAAATTTGTTGTATGCTCTGGAAATCAACACACTTAAATCCGTAAAAATATGGCAAGATATACCCCCGTATCTGTTATTTGTACTGTTTATAATCACCAGCCCTACGTAGTGGCTGCCTTAAGGTCAGTATTAAACCAAACCTACCCCAATATTGAACTTATAGTTATTGACAATGCCAGTACTGACGGCTCGGTTTCCGCCATTGAAGATTTGCTGAATATTTACCCTTCCGTTAAATTCATCCGGAACGATACAAACAAAGGCCTGTGCGTGGCCTTCAACCAGGGACTTAAACTTGCCACCGGAAAATATATCGTTGATTTTTCTGCCGATGATCTCATGCTGCCCAACCGGATCAAGCGGCAGGTAGAGGCCTTTGAAATGCTATCGTACGAGTACGGGGTGATTTTTTCCAATGCCCGCTACACCGATGCCAACGACCGCCTGCTGCACTACCACTACCAGGTTGACGAAGAAGAAAAAACCGAAGTACCAGTGCCTTCCGGCGATGTATACAAAGAGATTCTAAAGAAGTACTTTATATGTACCCCCACCATGATGATGCGCCGGAGTGTGCTGGAAGAACTGGGCGGGTACGACGAAACGCTCAGCTACGAAGATTTTGATTTCTGGGTGCGCTCCTCAGTCAAGTACAAGTACTTCTACCAGGATGAAGTACTTACCCTGAAACGGGTCGTAGCCGATTCGCTTTCGACCTATGTGTATAAAAAGGACAGCGGTATACTGGAGTCAACCTATGCCGTTTGTAACAAAGCTTACGACCTGAACCGGACCCAGGAAGAGTTTGATATACTGGCCCGGCGGATCCGGACCTTCATCCGGAAGTGTTTTTACGCGCAGGAGTTCGAACTGGCCATGCGTTACCGTAAGCTACTTAATTACATTGAAGACCCCGATTTGCTGACCGAGGCCATCGTAATTTTGTGCCGGTTGCGCCTCCCGGTGACCGGACTCTACCGACTTTACCTGACTTATTTTCAAAAATCTGAATTTCGTTCAAAGCAAATAGTCCCTAGCTTTGTTATATCAGAAACCTGATATAACCTATGGCAGCCGAACTAATTCGACTATATCCGGAAAATCCTGAAGAAAAAAAGATTCGTCAAGTAGCAGAATGCCTCCGCGGAGGTGGCCTGGTGATTTACCCAACCGATACTATCTATGGTCTGGGGTGTGATATCCACAATACAAAGGCTGTTGAGAAAGTTTCACGGATCAAAGGCATTAAGCCCGAGAAAAATGACTTTTCGTTTATCTGCTACGATTTAAGTCACATAGCTGACTACGCCCGGGTGAGTAACGCTGGTTTTAAGCTGATGAAAAAAGCCTTACCCGGCCCGTTTACGTTTATTCTGGAAGCCAGCAACCGGGTACCCCGCCTTTTAAATACCAACAAGAAAACCGTCGGCATCCGGGTTCCGGACAACAACATACCCCGTCAGATCGTCCGTGAACTCGGTAACCCCATTATTACTACATCCATTCGGGACGAAGACGAGGTCATTGAATACTCTACCGATCCGGAATTAATCTACGAAAAATTCCAGGCCTTGGTCGATATAGTCATTGATGGCGGATACGGGGGAAACGTCCCTTCTACGATCATTGATGCCACTTCGGATAACTTTGAGATAGTGCGGGAAGGCCTGGGGCAAATCGAATTGTAGCCATAAAGTACAACCCGGAAATTGTAACTTATTGGGGCAATATTTTTACCTCTTGCCTTTTCTAAAATATTTTCTATCATTTTTTTGATAAATTCCCCCACCTTTACCATATTTGGTAATGGCAGAAGTACCAAAGCAGCAAACCGACCCGACGGAAGTCCTGATAGAACTGCACTACCTGCCCTGCCTTGCCTACTTCACCTGTCTTTTACAACACGAAAAAGTATGGCTGGAAGCCTGGGAAAGCTACCCGAAGCAAACCTACCGGAACCGTTGTTATGTACTGACAGCGAACAAAGTTGAAGTACTGACGGTACCCGTTCAGGCCGGGAGTAAGAAGGGGGCAATCCGGGAGGTTAGGATTGATTACAATCAGGATTGGATCCGGAACCACTGGGGGTGTTTTCAATCAGCGTACGGTAAATCACCCTATTTTGAATATTACGCGCCCTACCTGGAAGATATCTATCAGCGCAAACCGGAGTTACTTATAGAGTTGAACTACGAACTACTGACATTGTGTCTGCGACTTATCGGCATCCGGAAAGAAGTAGGGTACAATCTGTCATACGAAAAAAGCGTTTCTAATTATATTTTTGACGCCAGATCGTTGATTAGTGATAAAAAAGAGGCAAATGGTACTGTTTTTTACAAAAATAGGCCATACTACCAAACCTTTGGCAACGATTTTGTACCTAACTTAAGCATACTTGATTTACTGTTCAATCAGGGGCCCGAAGCCCGACAAATTTTAGCCGAATCAATTCAGCCAGCAATTGAAGTCTGATTGAACAAAGCCAGAAAAATATTCGTTACAATCTTATAGAAAGATACTAATTAATTCCTGCCTATACATGGAAGCAAAATTTTCAAATAGAGTCAAAGAGGTGATCTCCCTGAGTCGCGAAGAAGCGCTCCGGTTAGGTCATGATTATATTGGAGCGGAGCACCTGTTGCTGGGAATGATACGTGAAGGCGAAGGGGTAGCCATTGGACTCCTGAAAAAACTGGGGGTGTCGCTTGATGAAGTCCGCGTGACGGTCGAGCAGGCCACCAAAGGTTCAGCTACCAACAACGTCAAAAACCTTCAGAATATACCGCTGACGCGTCAGTCAGAAAAGGTACTGAAGATTACGTATCTGGAAGCCAAGATTTTCAAAAGCCCGTTAATCGGGACCGAACATCTGTTGCTTTCCATCCTGCGCGACGAAGATAACGTAGCTACCCAGATTCTCCATAAGTTTAATGTCAACTACGAAGTCATTAAAGAAATGTTGGAATATCAATCATCGGGTACCCGTCCACACATGGGACCCGAAACCGACGATGGCGACGACGACCCACGGGGTGGTATGTTTGGCGGCGGTTCAGGTAAAGAATCCAAGAGTGCGGAAAAATCCCGTACTCCGGTACTGGATAACTTCGGCCGTGATTTGACCAAACTGGCCGAAGTTGGTAAACTTGATCCCATCGTAGGACGCGAAAAAGAAATTGAGCGTGTGGCCCAGATTCTAAGTCGTCGCAAGAAAAATAATCCCATCCTTATCGGGGAGCCGGGTGTTGGAAAAACGGCGATTGCCGAAGGTCTGGCGCTGCGGATTGTCCAGAAAAAAGTATCACGGGTACTGTTTGGTAAGCGGGTCGTAACCCTTGACCTGGCTTCACTGGTAGCAGGTACCAAGTACCGCGGTCAGTTTGAAGAGCGCATGAAAGCCGTGATGAACGAACTGGAAAAATCGCCGGATGTGATCCTGTTCATTGATGAGCTGCACACCATAGTAGGTGCGGGTGGAGCCTCCGGCTCGCTGGATGCCTCCAATATGTTTAAGCCAGCCCTGGCCCGTGGTGAAATCCAGTGCATTGGTGCTACCACCCTGGACGAGTACCGCCAGTACATTGAGAAGGATGGTGCGTTAGCCCGTCGTTTCCAGATGGTTATGGTAGATGCTACTTCCGTGGAAGAAACCATCCAGATTCTGGAAAACATCAAAGACAAATACGAAGATCACCACCACGTCAACTACACCGAAGATGCTCTTGAGTCAGCGGTGAAACTTTCGGAGCGTTATATTACCGACCGTTTCCTGCCCGATAAGGCCATTGACGTCATGGATGAAGTAGGTGCCCGGGTACACATCAGCAATATTACAGTACCCGAAGATATCCTGAAACTGGAAGAGCAGATTGAGAATATCAAGCAGGAGAAAAACCGGGTTGTAAAGAGCCAGAAGTACGAAGAAGCCGCTCAGCTCCGCGACCGGGAAAAGAAACTGATTGACCAGCTGGACCGTGCCAAGCAGGCCTGGGAAGAAGAGACCAAGAAGAAGCGCTATACCGTTACTGAGCAAAACGTAGCGGAAGTAGTAGCCATGATGACGGGGATTCCGGTTACTAACGTATCCATGGACGAAGGCAAGAAATTGCTGCACATGGGCGACGAGCTGAAAGGCAAAGTAATTGGACAGGATCCGCCGATCGAAAAACTGGTAAAAGCTATTCAGCGTACCCGCGTTGGTCTGAAAGATCCCAAGAAGCCCATCGGTTCGTTTATCTTCCTGGGACCAACCGGGGTAGGTAAAACGGAGCTGGCCAAGGTACTTGCTACCTACCTGTTCGACAAAGACGATGCCCTCGTTCGCATTGACATGAGTGAATACATGGAGAAATTCAGTGTATCGCGCTTAGTGGGAGCGCCTCCGGGCTACGTTGGGTACGAAGAAGGTGGACAGCTGACCGAGAAGATCCGTCGCAAACCTTACAGTGTAGTACTGCTGGACGAAATCGAGAAAGCGCACCCGGATGTATTTAATATCCTGTTGCAGGTACTTGACGATGGTATCCTGACCGATGGGTTGGGTCGCCGGGTTGACTTCCGGAATACCATCATCATCATGACCTCCAACATTGGAGCGCGTGACCTGAAAGATTTCGGTAGCGGAATCGGTTTCTCCACCAAGGCGAAAGCGGAAAATCAGGACGAGATTATGCGAAATACTATTCAGAGCGCTCTGCGGAAAGCTTTCTCGCCGGAGTTCCTGAACCGCCTCGATGATGTGATTGTGTTTAACTCACTGCAACGTGAAGATCTGCACCGTATTATTGACATTTCTCTCGGAAAACTATTCCACCGCGTAAAAGGACTTGGTTATGAAATTGAGCTGACCATTCCCGCCAAAGACTTCCTGTCTGAGAAAGGATATGATCCTCAGTACGGAGCTCGTCCTCTGAACCGGGCCATCCAGAAGTACCTCGAAGATCCAATTGCCGAGGAAATACTCAAAGGTGACCTGCGGGAAGGTGATATTCTGATTGCCGACCACGATGGTACCAGCGAGCAACTTTCGATCTCGGTCCGGAAAAAGGAAGAAGAAGTAACAAACGAATAGAATCGTTGTATAAATAAGTAAAAGGCAGACCCGTCGGTCTGCCTTTTTTGTCTGTAGCGTTCCGCAAAGCGATTCATTTAGAGAGTCAACTCTAGAAACCTCCCCTTACTTTTTTGTCCGGGAGTGTCAATCATGTACTTTTGGCCTACGTATTAATTTTAGCTTTCTCTACTTTCATGAAATTATTGGAAAATAAAGTAGCTCTTGTCACGGGAGCTTCGCGCGGGATTGGCCGTGCAATCGCTGTTCGTTTTGCCCAGGAAGGGGCCAATGTTGCATTCACCTATCTGTCAAATGTTGAAAAGGGCCAGGCGCTGGAAGCCGAACTGGAACAGTACGGAATAAAGGCTAAAGGCTACCGCTCCGATGCCTCAGATTTTCAGGCCGCCGATACCCTTATCAATGACGTCGTAGCTGATTTTGGCAAACTGGACGTACTGGTCAACAACGCGGGCGTGACCCGGGACGGCCTGCTGATGCGCATGAACGAGGAGCAGTGGGATACGGTAATAAACATTAACCTTAAGTCGGTATTTAACCTCACCAAAGGCGCCATCAAAACCATGATGCGGGCCAAAAGTGGTTCTATTATTAATATTACTTCGGTAGTAGGTATTCGGGGAAACGCCGGACAAGCCAATTACGCTGCTTCCAAAGCGGGTATTATTGGCTTTACCAAGTCGGTTGCCCTCGAACTGGGCTCGCGCAATATCAGGTCTAATGCCGTTGCCCCCGGATTTATCGAAACCGAAATGACCGACGCCATTGATGCCAAAGCCATTGAGGAGTGGAAGCAGTCTATTCCGATGAAACGGGGCGGCCAGGCCGAAGAGGTGGCCGACGCCTGCATTTTCCTGGCCTCTGACATGTCGCGGTACATTACGGGTCAGGTACTACAGGTAGACGGCGGTATGCTTACTTAGGTCTATTAAACCAGCCTGATACCTGCTGTTTTAAAGAAAATTCCAGTGTTTTGTGGTTTTTGGTGGGTTTTTGCTGTCCACCTAAAACCACAGTAGGGCTTTTTATCGTTATGGTTGTATCTTGTTAATTATCTTATTGATACCCATATATACCTGAGACCTGCGCCTCACCCATGCGATCCGAACTTTTCTTTCCAACTTCACCCTGGTTCATTCTACTCTGCTTACTGATAGGAGCACTTTATGCCTTCTTTCTGTATCAGCCCGAGCCATCGTGGGGCAAGCGACTCAATATTTTTCTGGCCGTTCTGAGGGGAACGCTGGTGTCGGTTATTTGCTTTCTTTTGCTAAGCCCGCTGGTAAGGAGCACCGAGACCAGCGTGGACAAAGCCAAGATAGTTCTGGCCATTGATAACTCCCAGTCCACGGCTCAGCCGGGCCAAAGTACCCTGGCCGCGCTGAGTGAAGTACAGAGCCAATTGGCTTCGCAGGGGTACGATGTAAGTGTCCAGACGCTGGACGAAGCCGCTGGTAATGTAGAAGTTGATTCCGTTAAATTTAATCAGAAAACCACTGACCTCTCTGGCTTGCTGAATGGGGTCCGGACCAACTACGAAGGCCGCAACCTAACCGATGTTATACTGCTGTCGGATGGGATAATAAACCAGGGGGTATCTCCTGCCTATGGTAATTACCCCTTCAAGGTCCATACCGTGGCGGTGGGCGATACGGTACCCAAGCGTGACGTACAGATCAGGAATGTTACGGCCAACCGGGTAGCGTACCTGGGAAACCAGTTTCCGATTCAGGCCGATGTCGTAGCCAATGGCCTGGCGGGACGTAGTACTACCGTCAGCCTCCGGCAAGGCGGACGTACCATTGCCACCCAGAATGTGGTCATTGATAAAAATGACTTCTTTAAACCCGTTACCTTCAATACTTCTTCCCCGCAGAAAGGTGTGCAACACTATACCATTGAAGTAGGGGGAATGTCGGGGGAATTCAGTACCCGCAATAACCGGCAGGAAATATACATTGATATCATTGATGGTCGGGAAAAAATCCTGCTTTTGGCCCTGGCACCTCACCCTGACCTGAAAGCACTCCGAAGTATTATTGAACAAAATGAAAACTACGAACTGGATGTCCGGGCGCTTTCTTCCATGGGTAATCTGAACGATATTATGGAGAAGCCCTACGACCTGATTATCCTGCATCAGTTACCCGACGCGGGCGGCCTGGGTAGTGAGTACGTACGTCGTTTAATGCAGAAGAACAAGCCCATCTTTTTTATCCTGGGCAATCAGTCCGCTCCCGCTGCGACCAGTACCCTCAGCCAAACGGTTCAGATTGCCGGTAACCCCGGTCAGATTGACAAAGTAACGGGTCGGTTTAATACGTCTTTTCAACTGCTGAACCTGGACGCCGAAAGCCTGAATTTATTGGAAAGACTTCCTCCGCTTTCGGTACCTTTTGGCGAGTACCGCCTAAGTCCGGGAAGTGAAGTAGTCTTGTACCAGCGGGTAGGTACGGTGGCCACGACCAAACCCCTGCTGGCGCTGAATACGGCCGGCGACCGAAAAGTAGCCATTCTGGCCGGAGAAGGACTCTGGCAGTGGCGGCAGGAAGAGTTTTCGATAACGGAAAAGCAGGTGATCGTCGACGATCTGTTCCGTAAGGTGATTCAGTTGTTGTCAGTTAAGGAAGACAAACGGAAATTCAGGGTTTATCCGGTCAGCGCAGAGTTTGACGCCGGTGAAAGTGTGACCTTTCAGACTGAGATTTATAATGATATTTATGAAAAGATTTACGGTCAGGAAGTTCAGTTGAATATCACCGATGAAGCCGGTAAGGCCCAATCGTATACCTATACCAACTCGGCCGAAAATTCCCGGTTTGAGATCAGCGGGTTAGCGGAGGGTGTGTACCGCTACCGGGCCACTACTACCCTACGGGGAGGACAAGAGCAGGTCAGCGGGCAATTTATAGTGCGTGATATTGAAATCGAAGCTTTAAATACAACGGCCGATTTTGGCTTATTGAGGGAGTTGGCGCAGCGTACGGGTGGGGAGTTTGTTCAGCCCAACACCCTGGAAACCCTGGTACAGATGATGACCGCCAACCGCCCTCCCGACCGACTGGAAAGTAGCGAAGAAATGGTGGAGCTGGTACATCTCAAATGGCTGTTCTTCCTGTTGTTGCTTCTGGCTACCACTGAGTGGGGGCTGCGGAAGTATAGCGGTAGCTACTGATACTTCATGATAAAAATAAAGCAGGTCGTTTTAATTTTGGTAATAGCGGTACTTCCTCTCTCTGCCCGGGGAGGAGAAGCAGAGGATATGTGGCCCTCGGATTCGGTGGTGGTCAAGCGGCCGAACTATCAGCAACTACATGGTCTTTTTGCCGCCCAGACGGCCTTGTACGCCGGTAGTTTGTACGGTCTGAGCAAAGCCTGGTACAAAAACCCACTTGTGCGTTTCGGCGTAGCTGACGATACCCATGAGTGGAAACAGTTGGACAAAGTGGGGCATCTTTACACTTCTTTTCAAATTTCCCGGCATACCGCCCAAATGTACAGCTGGACGGGAATAACGCGGAAACAGGCCGTAATTTACGGGGCTATTTCAGGTTTTTTTTTTCAGACCCCCATTGAAATTCTCGATGGGTTTTCGTCGGATTATGGCTTTTCTCCCGGCGACATGGTAGCCAACCTGGCCGGGCCGGCTTTGTACGCCGGACAGGTCCTCCTTTGGGACGAAATTCGCATTCAGCCAAAATTCTCCTTTCACTACACTTCCCTGGCAGAGCAACGTCCCGGACTCCTGGGAAATAACAAAGCGGAGCGATGGCTGAAAGACTATAACGGGCAGACCTATTGGTTTTCCTGGAGTCCCCGCACCTTCTTTCCTGGCTCAGCCTGGCCCGCCTGGCTTTGTATCTCAACCGGCTACGGAATTCAGGATATGGTAGCCGGTGAAACAGATAAAAGTATTGAGCGGGGATTCAGGCCTTACCGCCAGTACTACCTGTCCCTGGATGTAGATTTGACCAAAATTAAAACCCGAAATAAATTTGTTCGTACCGTAGGGTTTTTGTTCAATACGTTGAAAGTACCAGCCCCGGCCCTGGAATTCAACCGGAACGGACTTGCTTTTAGACCTTTTTATTTTTAACTAAAATCCAGGCTCGTTGGCCCTCCCAATAACTAATGGTCCGGACTAAAAAGACATCAACAGAATGAACATTGGAGATAAAGTACGCTTTGTACACGGGCGGGAAGAAGGAATTATTTCCCGCTTCCTGCCTGGTAATCAGGTAGAAGTTGAAATCGAGGACGGATTCCGGATTCCGGTACTTCGTCAGGAGGTAGTAGTAATTTCCCCCCTGGAGGCCCAGCGACTCAAAAAGACTCCGGTACCGGAAGAAATAAAGCCCAGAACAGCCGCTACTTCGGCCAGGGGTACCGGTGTTTTTGCCCAAAAAGGAATTTATCTGGCCTTCGTCCCGATCAATGACCGCGAACTCACACTTCACCTTATCAACAACACCGACTGGACCCTGCCCTTTACTTTTTCAACCAGTCAGGAGGGGCGGCATACCGGGGGTGCTTTCGGCACGCTTGCGCCGCGTAGCAGTCAGAAATTAAGCGACTTACTCAGCAAAGAATTTGAAAATTGGCCTACCTTTGACCTCCAGGCCTTGTATTTTAAGCCGGGAGCCATGGAGGCTAAAGACCCTTTTCAGAAGCGGCTGAAGTGCCGGGCCCAGTCCTTCTATAAACGTAAGCAGCAAGTACCTGTGCTGTTGAAAGAAGCTTACCTGTATCAGCTTGATGAAGAGGGAGGTGATAGTCCCAAAGCCCAGGTACCCGTTACTGCTCAGGAACTCCGGGAGAAGATGCTTTCTCCGGAACCGGCTCCTCCATCGCTTCCGCCGGGTAGTACCGTTCGGGCAGTTGTGGATTTACACATTGATAAAATCCGGACCGACCACGCCGGTATTTCCGGATCAGAGATTTTGGAAGCTCAGTTGACCACCTTTGAAAAACAACTGGAACAGGCTATTGCGGGCGGACTGGACGAAGTGACTTTTATTCATGGTGTAGGAAATGGGGTACTGCGAAACGAACTCCACCGCCGGCTGAGCCGCCACCAGCATGTAGATTTTTTTAAAGATGCTCAAAAAGAAAAATTTGGCTACGGAGCTACCCTCGTCCGTATTAAATAAATTTGCCATAAATGGCAGCCCAGGGTACTTATGGCTGTTTTTGTGGGGAATTGTTTGTAGTTTGCATTGGCAGTGTCAACCTAAGGCGCCTCAACAGCCAGTTGCCCCCGTTGAGAAATACCTCTATTCGGATATGCAGATCCAAAACGAAAAACACATATCGGTACTGAACGTACCGGTAGAAATGCCCATTGCCGAGTTTGAAAAACAAATCAATGCGCAGCTGCAGGGACTTATCTATGAGGACAATAGCTACGAGGACGAGGGAAACGATAACCTGAAAGCAAAAGTATGGAAGCTGAACGATATCCGGGTGACTGCCCAGGATTCTACCTTCTTCTTTGATGTACCACTTCGAATCTGGGTAAGTGCAGGCTACAAAGTCAGTCCGTTGGGCTTTACCATGTCTGGCTACATGGACACCGAATTTTCACTACGTATCCGGTTTTTATCCAAGGTAGGGGTTACGCCTGACTGGCGGGTTACTACCCACACCTACGTAGATAGTTACGACTGGATTTCAGAGCCTTCCATCAAAGTAGCGGGTCTTACGATTCCTATTAAAGCCATGGTCAGTCGATTGCTCAATAAGAACTTTGAAAAAATTACCAAAGCCATTGATGAGCAGGTAAGCAAAAATATTGACCTAAAAAAGTACGTACAGCAGGCCTGGGACCTGGCCCGGCAACCTCGGCTGATGTCAGAAGAGTACCAGACCTGGCTGGTAGTGGTACCAACCTCAGTCATAATGACCCCGCTTGCTGCCAGTAACGGCCTCCTAAAGACCACCATTGGACTTAAAGGGTATACCCAGACCGTTACAGCCTCGACCCGGCCGGAAACCAGTGCAGATAGCAAGCTGCCTCCGCTCCAGATGGTAGACCGGGTCCCGGATAATTTCAGGGTAGGCCTGATAAGCCGGATAACCTACCGTGACGCCGCGCGACTGGCCAGCCAGAAGCTGGTAGGAGAAACTTTTAAGTTTAGCGGGGATAGTTATACCGTTCAGATCACTAGTATTGATATGTACGGACAGGACGACAAGCTAATTATCAAAGCCGGGCTGAAGGGAAGCCTGAATGGGTATATCTACCTCCGGGGATTACCGCATTATGATCCTGAGACTCAACTGCTCTCGCTGAAAGATATGGACTATGACCTTGATACCCAAAATGTAATATTCCGGACGGCCAGCTGGCTTTTGCAGAGTACATTCAGCCGCATGATTCAGAAAAGGATGGTATTTCCGGTTGGGGTCCAGATAGCAGAAGCACGAAATAAAATTCAGCAGGCCCTGACTCATAACCTGCTATCCAAAGGCATTGATTTAAACGGTACTCTGAATGAGATAATTCCGGATCGGGTATACCTTACACCCGGCCATATTTACTCCGTAGTGTTTGCAACCGGCAAGGTAAATCTTCGGATCGAAGGGCTGATTTGAAAGCTGGGAATCCTTTAAAAATGCGTCTTAAAACAATTATTTATTAGTTTTTGTAGTATATTAGTCGCTAATCAAAGCAACAATGTGTTAGCTTTGCAGGCAACGAAAGTAGATAAGCCGTCCTATCGCTCCAATATTTTTTGGGGAGGAAAGTCCGGACAGCACAGGGTACCGTACTTCCTAACGGGAAGGCAGCCGATTGGTGACGATTTGCTGACAGCCAGTGCCACAGAAAAGATACCGCCTTGGCATGATATTTTATGCTCAGGTAAGGGTGAAAAGGCGGTGTAAGAGACCACCGCCCGACTGGTAACAGCCGGGGCAAGGTAAACCTTACGGGCTGAAAGACCAAATAGGTACTGAGTTTGGAGCGACCCGTTCCAGCTTCCGCGCAAGCGGGACATCAGTACGGGTAGGTCGTTAGAGGTTTCGGGTGACCGAAGTCCCAGACAAATGATAGGAGAACCGGAGTAATCCGGGGAACAGAATCCGGCTTACAGGCTTATTTTACTTTCGATTATTGCTTTTTAAAGCTGAATTTTTGAATCACATAACTGGTGTTTCCTCATGAAGAAAAAGAAACTTTACGTTGTTCTATCCTGCTTGTCCTTGTTCGCTTCGGACGTATTCGCCCAGAATTACCCCTACGAAGGGACAAACAAAATGAATACGTGGTCTGTCACCGGCTATGGTGGTATTACCCGTTTTTTTGGTGATTTAAACCAATACGACTTCAAACGTGGAGAAAGGGATGATATAACGGGAGTATGGGGTCTATCACTGAACAAGCAGATCACGCCCGTTTTCGGCGCGCAGATTACTGTATTAAATGGTAGCCTTACCGGTTCAAGAAGGAACTATACTAGCCTAGTCCCTGGTGAAACTATTCCTACAAGTCGGGATTTGTATTTCAAGAGTCCATCATTTGTACAGGCTTCTCTGGATGGTACTATGAACTTAAACCGTTTGTTATTTGGGTTTAATAAGCTTCGTCGTTGGAAGTTTGATGCTCACGCTGGTTTTGGATTTATATATTTTCATACAGATGTGTTTGATATGAATACCACTCAACTCTTGGTATCATCTAACACAGAAGGTAGCTCAACTACTGCCGGGCGCTGGGAACGTAATGGTACCATATATACCCGTGAGTGGGTAGTTCCCTTAGGGTTAGCTATTCATTATGAACTTACCCGCCGTTTAGACCTGGGTTTTGATTTTGTTATCAATCATGTAAACACTGAGAAGCTGGATTTAACAGCCAGTGATCTAACACGCCATGCTACTTCTTCTGGTATATTTGGTTTTGTGAAAGGAGAATCAAAGCTTGACAAATGGGGCTACGGAGCCATTGCCCTTACTTACAAGCTGGGTCGAAACGCAGTGATGTCTAAGAATGGTGTTTACGATATTTCAAAAGGTCGTTATCACCTTCGCTGGGCCGACCCCAGAGCGTTAATTCCGCCGCCGTATAACCCAACCATGGAAGATGCCGATTCTATCGCCAAGGCCAATATGCCACCACCGGTAGATCCCCGCCTGTATACTGACTCGGATAGTGATGGAGTAGCTGACCTGTTTGACAAAGAACCCAATACCCCGGCGGGTAGTGTAGTATCGGGTGGTGGGGTGGCCATTGACCTGGATAAGTACATTCGCGACGCTATTCGTAACAACCTGCCTAAGGATGAGTGCGAAGCCCTGTTCAGTAACGTTGAGTTTGATACCGATAAAGCCATTATTCGCGAGGCTTCTCAGACGGTACTGGCTCAGGTAGTTGAGCTTCTGAATATGCGTCCTAACTGCCGCATCGTTCTGGTTGGACACGCGGATGCCCGCGCTGGTTACGGATATAATATGTCGCTGTCCCGCCGTCGGGTTGAAGCAGCCAAGCGGTACCTGATCCGCGCCGGTCTGGCTGACCCGTCCCGTATTCTGGTGGAACACTATGGTGAGTACCGCCCATTAGCACCGAATACAACCGCCGAAGGTTTACAGGCCAACCGCCGTGTGGAGATAAAGATAGAGCCAATGAATACCCTGCGCTCCACTTATCCGGCCGGTTACCGTCAGAACTAAGATATTTCAATAAAGTACTAAAAAAAGGAGTCAGGTAACCCTGGCTCCTTTTTTAGTACTGATGATGTAGTTACTGATTTTTATCGTAAATTTGCAGCCTGTTTAACCCGGAGGACGAGTTCCTCCACCTAACATTTTTAGCAGAATGGCTGTAAAAATTAGATTAGCGCGTCGTGGACGCAAAAAGAAAGCGATGTATGACATCGTTGTAGCTGACGCAAGAGCACCACGGGATGGTCGCTTTATTGAGAAGCTTGGTACTTTCAACCCTAACAATGACCCTGCTGAAGTAGTACTGGCAACAGACAAAGCAGTAGATTGGTTGCTTAAAGGTGCCCAGCCTACTGACACGGCCCGTTCTATCCTGCATCACGAAGGTGTAATGCTGCGTAAGCACCTACAGGTAGGTGTAAACAAAGGAGCTATTACCCAGGAAGTTGCCGATTCTCGTTTTGAGGAGTGGAAGCAATCCAAAGAGAACAAGAAGACCCAGGAAGCCGATGTTAAAACGCAGAAGCAGGTGTCTGAAAAAGAATCCAGAATGGATGCCGAGCGTAAAGTAAATCAGACTCGTCTCGAAGCTATTACCAAAAAGAATACTCCTCCGGCTGAAGAGGCTGCACCTGAAGAAGCTGGCGAAGAAGCCGCAAATGAGGAAGCGACCGAAGAGCAATCGGCGGAATAATTCTGGTATACTAAGTATAGATATGGGTCTGTCGGCTTGCCGTACAGACCCATATTTGTTTTACTAAGCGTAATAATTTCAAATTAAACCTGAACTACTCTTGGCACACGATAATTATTACCTGCTGGGGTACATTGTTCGAACCCACGGCACGAAGGGAGACGTCACCATTCACCTGGATGTGGACTATCCCGAAGACTACGCAGAGGTAGACTCTATCTTTGTGGAAATAAAAGGCGAGTTGGTGCCTTATTTTGTGGAGGACATGAATATCCAGAAGCAGAACAAGGCCATCGTCCGACTGGAAGACGTAGATTCCATTGAACAGGCGCAGGCGCTGGTGGGCAATGCCTTGTATATGCCCATTGAAGAACTGGAAGATCTGGGGGAGGGAGGTTTCTATTACCACCAAATCCAGGGCTACACGGTTGTGGATGAAGTTATGGGTGAATTAGGCATTATCCGGGCTATTTATACGCCTAATACCCAGGACCTGATAGCCATGGATTACCAGGGTAGCGAAGTCCTGATTCCTATCGTTGATGATATTGTTCTTAGCGCTGACCATGAAAAAAAGCAGGTAAGGGTAAAGCTCCCCGAAGGATTACTGGAAGTATACCTGAATCCTGACTCAGACGCTGAGGCTTTAGCCGAATCCGAAGATAATGAGGATTGATATAATAACCTGCGTTCCGCGCTTGTTAGATAGCTTTTTTGCCCACAGTATCCTGAAACGCGCGCAGGACAAAGGACACGCCTACGTACACGTTCATGACCTGAGGGACTACTCGACCGATAAGCACAAGAGTGTGGACGACTATGCTTTTGGTGGTGGCGCGGGGATGGTACTTCAGATAGAACCCATAGCCCGCTGTATTCGGGCCCTGCAAAGCGAACGTACCTACGACGAGATTATATACTTAACCCCGGACGGAGCAACGCTCCAGCAGGGGATTGCCAATCAACTGTCCCTCCGGCAAAACCTTTTGCTCCTTTGCGGCCATTATAAAGGCGTGGATCAGCGGGTTCGGGACCTTTTTGTTACCAAAGAAATCAGTATCGGCG
This sequence comes from Telluribacter sp., assembly GCF_035998675.1. NCBI lineage: Bacteria > Pseudomonadati > Bacteroidota > Cytophagia > Cytophagales > Spirosomataceae > Telluribacter > Telluribacter sp. Next base: position 512,178 of record NZ_DASYHI010000020.1, on the reverse strand, counting down.
ACTACGTTCTTTCGGGAGGGGAATTAGCCGCCGCAGTTCTGGCCGATGCCATCATTCGGCTGGTTCCGGGGGTACTTAACGATGAGACCTCCGCACTTACCGATTCTTTCCAGGATAATCTGCTTGCTCCTCCGGTATATACCCGGCCCTACGATTTTGAGGGAAGTACCGTACCGGACGTTTTACTGTCGGGGCACGAAGCCAAAATTGAGGACTGGCGGTATCAGCAATCGGTAGAGCGCACCCGGCAGCTACGCCCGGACTTGCTGGATAAAAATTAGCCCCGGCTAACAACAGAAAACCCGCCGGAAGAGGCGGGTTTTCTGTTGTTAAAAATCCAGGTTGCAGTTGACCCACTCATCGTCAAAGCGGGTACCATACTTCCGGTAGAAACCAACCGCCGAAATATTCCAGTCAAGTACCTGCCACATCATACCGGTACAGTGGGTATCATGAGCCGCCTGAACGGTAGCGTCAAATAGCAGCTTACCAATGCCATGGCCCCGCATCGCTTCCGTAACGATAATATCTTCCATGTAAAGCCGCTTTCCTTTCCAGGTCGAGTACCGAAAATAGTAAAGTGACAGGCCGATTATTTTTTCCTCGTTTTCGGCTACAAAGAAATCATAAAGTTTATTATCATAATCCTGCTTCATACGGTCAACCGTATTGGATACCTGATCGAGGGCTCTTTCAAAAATAGCCAGCTCTTTTACAAGCTCAAATACGCCGGGAATATCTTCTAGGGTGCCTTGGCGGGTAGTAACGTTCATAGGGTGTATGGAGTGATTTGGATGCGAAACTAAAAAAAATTATAATTAATGTGTAAAAAGTTAAGGGTTTAATTAGGTGTCAAAGGCGGCTAACCTCTTTTACAACTTGACATAGCCCTCCCATTTGTCCAGAACCTCCCTAAAATCCTGGGGGATTTCCGTGTCAAATTGCATCCATTCCCTGGTTCGCGGATGCTGAAATCCCAGCGATTTGGCATGGAGCGCCTGCCGGGGCATTAGCTTAAAACAATTTTCAACGAAGGCCTTGTAACTACCGCTGGTAGTACCCCGTCGTATTTTGTCGCCACCGTAGGTAGCGTCACTGAACAGCGGGTGGCCCAGGTACTGCATATGCGCCCGAATCTGGTGGGTGCGTCCGGTTTCCAGGTTGCATTTGAGCAATGCCACGTACCTTAAGGATTTCAGTACTTCGTAGTGGGTAACCGAGTGTTTGCCCTGCGAGCCATCCGGAAAAACCGCCATGACGCGCCGGTCCTTGGGGCTACGCCCTACGTGACCGGTAACGGTACCCTTTGATTCCTTGGGTTCCCCCCATACCAGTGCGTAGTAGGTCCTTTCGATGGTATGGTCAAAAAATTGTTTGGCCAGGTGCGTCATGGCGTAGTCGGTCTTGGCAATAACCAGCAGTCCGGACGTGTCTTTGTCTATGCGGTGGACCAGTCCGGGCCGGACTTCGCCGTTGCGGGCAGTGGGCAGGTGCTGAAAATGGTACACCAGCGCGTTTACCAGGGTACCACTCCAGTGACCAAAGGCGGGGTGGACCACCATACCGGCGGGCTTATTTACAATAACCAGTTCTTCGTCTTCGTAGACAATATTCAGCGGAATATCCTCCGGAATAAGTTCCGTATCACGCGGCGGCTCGGGCAGCGACAGCGTAATAACATCGCCCGGTTTTATTTTATAACTGGCTTTGGTAGGCTTGCTATTGACCTTAACCGCTTCGGTTTCAATGCCCGTCTGAATCTTGGTTCGGGTAGCGTTGGGAACGTGCAGACTCAGGTACTTGTCCAGACGCATCAGCCCCTGGCCTTTATCGGCTACTATGCGGTAATGTTCGTACAGGTCTTCATCTTCGTCCGCACCGCTGGGGTCACTATTTTCAAGGGGCATTTCTGCTCGGTTTTTTGTCGGGTATCTGAGTAATTTAGCAAAAATATCAAAAAACGTGGACTTCCTGACCCCAAATCAACCCACCCCCCTACAGGAGCTGACCGATGAGATAGTCCGGCGGGCGGGAGTGAAGCTTTTCATCAAGCGGGATGACCTCATTCATCCGGCAGTTTCGGGTAATAAATGGCGCAAGCTGAAGTACACTATCTTTACCGCCCGGCAGAACGGGTATAGTACCTTACTTACTTTTGGCGGGGGCTTTTCCAACCATCTGTTTGCGGTAGCGGCGGCGGGTCGGGCGGCGGGTATAGGTACCATCGGGATTGTGCGGGGCGAAGAACTGACGCCTGACTCATCGCCAACCCTGCAGTTTTGCCGGGAGCAGGGGATGAAACTCTGTTTTGTAAGCCGCCGGGAATATCGACTTAAAGAGGAATCGGTCCGGGTAAGGGAAATCGTAGAAGAGGCAAAAGCGCCGTACCTGGTACCCGAAGGGGGCAGTAACCCACTGGCCCTGCCGGGGGTCAGGGAAATGGTAAGGGAGGTAGAGCAGCAACTAACGTATAAGCCCGATTACTATGCCGTTGCCGCCGGTACCGGCGGCACCTCGGCGGGAATCCTGTCAGCGCCAGCTCCGGTACTGGCTTTTTCGGCCCTGAAAGGTGGTGATTTTCTGCGGGAGGAAATTAGTAAGTTGGCAGGAACAGAGTTCCAGTCCGCCTATTTACAGCTCTTTACCGACTACCATTTCGGAGGCTACGCCCGCTATACCCACGACCTGTTATCTTTCATTCGGGAATTTGAACAGCGACACCACATTCCCCTGGAACAGGTCTATACGGGCAAAATGCTGTTTGGCCTGTACGATTTGATGGAAAAGGGGTTTTTTAAGCCCGGCAGTACCCTGGTTGCCGTTCATACGGGTGGGCTTCAGGGGCGGCTGGCGAGCCTGCCTCCCTTCCATCAGGAAATATGAAATATCTGCTTTATCAGCTTTTTATCGCCGGCAATCCAGATAACATCGCCAGGTTTTATCACCTCGGTCGAATCCGGATTCAGAATGCGTTGCCCGTTTCTTTCCAGCCCAACTATAAGCCCGTTGGTATATTCCCGAATCCGGCTTTCCCGGATGGTCTGGCCCGTGAATGGATGCGCGTTAAGTACTTTAATATGTTCCAGGGCAATAGGGTTGTCTTCGGCCAGGAAGTTCTCTCCGTTGGCTGGTGTTGACTCCACCAGGCTCCTGAAAACGCTAAGTTGCTCGTCGGTACCAATTACCTCAATGCGGTCGCTGGGAAAAAGTACCTGGTGCTGGTTGGGAAGCAGAATCCGTCTGCTACCTCTTTCGATCATCACCACATTGATGCCGTACTTTTCCCGGAGTTTCAAATGGAGCAGCGATTTACCAACGAGGGGGGAGTCGGGGCTAATATCAAAGAAAGCCAGGTGAGCATTCCAGGGAGGAAGGATGTACTTTGACTTGCCGTCCTGCTCCCGCGAATGAAAATTCTGGATAAACCGTAGTTCAATCCGGTGGTAAAACTGCTGGAGCTTTCGGTAAAAGAGCACGAACGACGGGATTATGATGAGGGCCGTTATGGTGGTAGCTACCTCAATGGAGAAGAAGGTATTCAGCAGCAGGCTGGCGTACAGTAACGCCAGGCTTACCCGTAACAACTCCAGCAGTACCAGTGGCCCCCGGTTAAACTTACGGTCGACCCACAAGGCTTTATAAGAGCTACGTTTTGACCTTTTAAAAATAAGCGCCCATAAAAAAGGAGCCATTGTCAGCAGGGTCAGCACGGTAGTAATAATCCCGCCCCATATCGGGTCCAGCATCCGTTGTTGTACTATGGGAAACAGGAAGTTAGAGGCAATCAGCAGCAGGGCTACAATCACCACCGAATTGGTAACAATTACCTGAGCGTAGTCTTTAAGTACCTCATCCCAGTGGGAGGAAGCATTGATGGTTTGGGTCGTATTGCTGTACCGGTTCAGCGAATGGTACCATCTTTCCGGCATTTTTCGTTTCACCCAACCGTAGAAAGGTACCGCCGCTTTGATCATGTAGGGGGTGGTGAAGGTGGTAATCACCGAAACCCCCACGGCAATGGGATACAAAAACTTACTCACCACGCCCAACGAGAGGCCCAGATTGGCGATAATAAACGAAAATTCTCCGATTTGGGACAGACTCATACCGGCCTGAATAGAGGTACGCAGCGACTGCCCCGCTATGAGCGCACCCGTGGTAACAAATACTGTTTTTCCTATAATAACGATCAGTACCAGCAGGGCCAGCGGCAGGGCATACTGCACCAGTACCTGCGGGTCAATCAGCATACCTACCGAAACAAAGAAAATGGCTCCAAAAAGCTCTTTAACGGATTTGAGTAAATGTTCAATCTTCTCGGCCTGGGTAGTTTCGGCGAGCATGGAACCCATGATGAAAGCGCCCAAAGCCGCCGAAAAACCCGCCTTAGTCGCTATTACTACCATCAGGAAGCACAGGGCAATGGAGGTAATCAGGATAGTTTCATCATTGAATAACTTTTTGAAAGTGCGGAGAAAAGACGGAAAGAGGAAAATGCCGCCCAAAAACCAAAGAATCAGAAAAAACAGGAGCTTACCCACCGAAACCAGCATTTCGACCCCGGCAAACTGCTGACTGATAGCCATGGTGGAGAGCAATACCATAAGCAATACGGCCGCCAGGTCTTCAATGACCAGGATACCCATTACGACACTGGTAAACTGCTGGGTTTTGACCCGAAGTTCGTCAAACGCCCGGATAATAATGGTTGTCGAAGAAATGGCAATGATACCTCCCAAAAATAGACTGTCCGTAAAAGACCAGCCCATGATTCGCCCGGCGGTGTAGCCACACAACAGCATAAACACAATTTCGAACAGCCCGGTAACGGCCGCGGTACTTCCCACCACCATCAATTTCTTGAAACTGAACTCCAGACCGAGGTTGAAAAGCAGGAATATTACCCCGATTTCCGCCCAGATACGGATGGATTCGAGGTCGAGGATGGTGGGAAAAAGGGGAAAGTTAGGTCCTACCAACAGCCCGGCCAGAATATAGCCAAGTACCAGTGGCTGTTTCAGGCGCCTGAAAATGAGGGTAGTGATTCCCGCCGCACCAAGAATCAGGGCCAGATCAACGATTAATTGAGGTACATGATTCATAGGTCCTATTGCTGCATTCTTTACTTAATGACAGGCAATATAATACAAAAAGCCTTTGACCGAGGCAAAGGCTTTTTGAGAATTACTTTATGTGGGGAAGAAATAGCCTGATTATCCTACACTTCCTTCCAGACTTATTTCAAGTAGTTTCTGCGCTTCTACCGCAAACTCCATGGGCAACTGGTTAAGTACTTCCTTGGCGTAGCCGTTTATAATCAGGGCAACGGCCTGTTCCGAAGGAATACCGCGCTGGTTACAATAGAAAAGAATATCTTCCCCAATTTTCGAGGTAGTAGCTTCGTGCTCCACCGTAGCCGACGGATTACTCACCTCTATATACGGGAACGTATGCGCTCCGCAGCGATCGCCCAGCAGGAGAGAGTCACACTGGGAAAAGTTACGGGCGTTTTCAGCCCGCTTAAATACCTGTACCAGCCCCCGGTACGAATTCTGGCTCTTTCCGGCGGAGATACCTTTCGACACCACCCGGCTCTTGGTATTCTTGCCGATGTGAATCATTTTGGTACCCGTATCGGCTTGCTGCATGTTGTTGGTTACCGCCACCGAATAAAATTCACCAATGGAGTTATCACCTTTCAGAATAACCGAGGGGTACTTCCAGGTAATGGCGGAACCGGTTTCAACCTGCGTCCACGATATTTTAGAATTAGCTCCGTCACAAATACCACGCTTGGTTACGAAGTTATAAATACCACCTTTACCGTTAGCATCGCCGGGGTACCAGTTCTGTACGGTCGAGTACTTTACTTCGGCTTTTTCGTGGGCGAATATCTCTACCACGGCCGCGTGAAGCTGATTTTCGTCCCGCATGGGAGCGGTACAACCTTCCAGGTAACTTACATAACTACCTTCGTCGGCCACAATAAGCGTACGCTCAAACTGACCGGTACCGGAGGCATTAATCCGGAAATAAGTCGAAAGCTCCATCGGGCAGCGTACTCCCTTGGGAATATATACGAAGGAACCATCCGAAAATACCGCCGAGTTCAGGGCCGCGTAGAAGTTGTCTTTGGGAGGTACTACCGAGCCCAGGTACTTCCTGATCAGGTCAGGATGCTCCCGAATGGCTTCGGAGATGGAAGAAAAAATAATACCTTTTTCTCTCAGGCTCGATTTGAAAGTAGTAAATACCGACTCCGAATCCATAACGGCATCTACTGCTACCCCCGAAAGGCGTTTCTGCTCGTCCAGCGAAATACCCAGGCGCTCAAATGTATTACGCAGTTCAGGATCTATATCGTCCAGGCTTTCAACCTGCTTTTTCTTTTTTGGAGCGGAATAGTACTTAATGCCCTGAAAATCTATGGGCTGGTAAGATACGTTGGGCCACGTGGGCTCCACCAGCTGTACCCACAGGCGGTACGACTTCAGCCGCCATTCCAGCATCCATTCCGGCTCTTGTTTCTTAGCCGAAATAAACCGTACAATATCTTCACTCAGACCGGGAGGGGCTTCATCTGCTTCAATGTTCGTGACAAAGCCATACTTATATTCCGAACTGGTGATCTCTTCTAATAATTCTGCTTCTTTGCTCATAATAATATTTGTCACCTACCTTAGTTCAAAAGGATAACAAAGTGTATGTGACTTGAGTTTTGGACTAAGCCAAAAATACGGAAAATTTTGGAATAGATAAGGTCTGCTACGGACCATTAACCGGGAATCAGTAGTATTTGTGTGGTATCAGGTAGTTTTTTACGTAATCTTCAACGCCTTCTTCCAGCGTATGGAAAGCTTTGGTGTAGCCAATGGATTGTAGCTTGCTCATGTTGGCTTCGGTAAAGTACTGGTACTTATCCCGGATGTCGGCGGGAGTATCAATAAACTCAATAGCAGGTTCCAGGTCCATGGCGTAAAAGGTATTCTTAACCAGATCCAGGAACGTGCGGGCCTTCCCGCTACCCAGGTTGTAAATACCCGAATTCTTGCGGTGGTGCATCAGATAAGAGCATACTTCCACCAGGTCTTTCACGTACACAAAGTCCCGCATTTGTTCGCCGTCCCTGAAGTCGGAATGGTGGGAGCGAAACAGCTTCATTTTTCCGGTGGCCTTTATCTGGTTGTAGGCGTGAAAAATCACCGAGGCCATGCGTGCTTTGTGAAACTCGTTGGGCCCGTATACGTTGAAAAATTTCAGACCGGCCCAGAAAAAAGGCTTCTCTTCCTGTTCCAGCGCCCACTGGTCAAACTCATTCTTGGAATCCCCGTAAGGGTTCAGCGGTTTAAGTTGAGGGATAATGGTTTCGTTATCGTCGTAGCCCAACTCACCCAGGCCGTAGGTGGCCGCCGAGGAAGCATACACCAGCGGAATCTGGTAGGAAATGCACCGCTTCCAGATTTCCTTGGAGTAGTTTACGTTCAGTTCTTCGAAAATAGCCCGGTCAAACTCGGTGGTATCCGTACGGGCACCAATGTGAAAAATAAATTCAACTTCCTCGTGGTTTTGGTCCAGCCACCCAAAAAACTGATCGCGCTCGACCCGTTCCTGAATAGTCTTCCCGTCCAGATTCTCTGCCTTTTCTATCTTCGAGAAATCATCAACGGCAACGATGAAATTAAAACCTTCCTGGTTTAGTTTACTGATAAGACAACTGCCAATAAAACCGGCAGCACCCGTGACAACGATCATACGTGTAGATTATGAGTATATAGTAAGAACGCCAAATCTGTTCAAAAGGTAAAGTTAAAATAAATACAGCTACCAATCTACCTCCGCTCCGCCCACAAAGTAGGATTTTTTTTAGTCGGATCGCTTAAATGGTTCCAAACTAACGGGATAAGGTGTAATTTTGTGGCTGATTTGAAAGGATAGAGTACCATGATGTATGTAACCCGAAAAGAGCATTTCAACGCGGCCCACCGGCTGTACAACCCGAAATGGTCGGACGAAAAAAACCGGGAAGTATTTGGCCCCTGTGCCAACCAGAACTACCACGGCCATAATTTTGAAATAATAGTGACGGTCAAAGGCAAACCCGACCCGGATACCGGCTTTGTTATTGATTTAAAGGTACTTGGCGATATTATTAAGCAGGAAGTAGTAGAGAAAGTGGACCACCGCAATCTGAATATAGATGTGGATTTTATGCAGGGCAAAATGGCATCCTGCGAAATATTCGTCATGGAAATCTGGCAACTGCTGGCACCCGCTATTTCTAAAGCTGCCCCCAAAGCGCAGCTGCACTACATCAAACTCATTGAAACTCCAAAAAACTACGTAGAGTACTACGGGGAGTAGCTGTGTAGAGGGAGAAGCGAAAAGTAAAGTATTGATACTTTTGTTGCCGCCTCATCGGACCATTTTTACCTAACCCTTTCTCTTTCCTCCTTTCCTCCCTTTAACCTTTACTCCTCCTTAAAACCTTTCCTTCTCCCCAAACCATGAAATATTACCTCATAGCCGGTGAACGCTCGGGGGACCTCCACGGGGCCAACCTGATAAAGGGAATACGGCAGCACGACCCGGCAGCGGAGTTTCGGGGCTGGGGAGGGGACATGATGGCGGAAGCCGGCATGGAGCTGGTAACGCACTACAGGGATACCGCCTTTATGGGGTTTCTGGAGGTGGTACTTAATCTGAGGAAAATCGCGGGCTTTCTGAAAAAATGTAAGAAAGACATCCTGACCCAAAAGCCCGACGCCCTCGTTCTGATTGACTATCCGGGCTTTAATCTGCGGATTGCCGCCTTCGCCAAAAAACAGGGCATTAAGGTATATTACTATATATCGCCCAAAGTATGGGCCTGGAACCAGAAGCGGGCGCTGAAGATCAAGGCTACGGTGGACCGGATGTTTGTGATCTTTCCCTTTGAAACCGACTTTTACAACCAATACGACTACAAGGTTGATTACGTTGGCAACCCGCTGATGGATGCCATCGCGGCCTTCCGGCCCGACCCGGCGTTCAGAACCAGGCACCACATTCCCGCCGATAAACCCATTATCGCTCTGCTACCGGGTAGCCGTCGCCAGGAAATCGTCAACATGCTGGATACGTTGCTAACGGTGCAACCCCACTTTCCCAAACACCAGTTCCTGATTTCCGGGGTTAATAATCTGCCGGCCTCCCTATACGAAAAGTACGCAGCTCTCCCCAACGTGCAGGTTGTCTTTGAGGCTACGTACGATATTCTGTCGGTGGCCGAGGCGGCGCTGGTAGCTTCGGGTACGGCTACGCTCGAAACGGCCCTGCTCAATATTCCCGAAGTAGTGTGTTATCGCACCAGCGGTATTTCCTACGCCATTGCCAAACGCCTGATTCGGGTACCTTACATTTCGCTGGTTAATCTCATTGCCGGAAAAGAGGTAGTAAAAGAATTGATTCAGGATGAACTGAACACCCGGCAACTGGTGGAAGAGTTAAGGGCTATTCTGCCGGATGGTACCAAACGGGCCGTCCAGTTGCAGGACTACGCCCGGCTCCACGAACTGGTAGGCGGGCCGGGGGCTTCCCAGAGGGCCGGGGCCTTAATGGTAAAGTACTTGTTGAAAGGCTGATACAAGTAGCTGAGCAGAACTACTCTGTTAATTCCATGACTGTCACAACATCTACTTCGCTGACTATTTTTAATCTATTGTCATTTGTCAAAAAGTAGTCAGCTCCTGCCTTAATACAAGTGGCAAGGTGAATAGCGTCCGGTGTACTTACATTGTATTTGGCTCTTAGCCGGGCAGCGTGTTCAGCGATTGCAGAAGTTACCTCAATTATCTCCATGCCGGGTGCATTGGTCAGGATGTCTCTGTATTGTTTAGCAATCGCTGTTTGTCCTTCCCGCAAAGGTTTTACCAATACTTCGAGAAGTGTAATAGAAGAAGTAATAAGCAAAAAGCCTTCATTATCATGTAGGTCAAAAAAACTTGCAAGAATGGGTTGATACAGATTGTTTCCTTCCATGAAGTAGATCAAGGGGGCCGTGTCAAGGTAGACCACTTATGATATGAAATTCTGGGCTACCATTGCCTTTCTCCGTCAATGTATTGGTCAATGTCATCTGTATTTTTCCAAATACCGCTTCCCAGTCCGGAAAGAGAAGTCAGGCGCATGGAAGCTTTCTTTGGCGCTTCTCCTCTTCTAAGCAGATAAGCCATCCGTTGAAGTAATGTGAGCTGATCTTCTTTATCAAGCTGTTTTACTTGCGAAAGAATTTCGTTTAAGTTTACTGATGTTGCCATACAATTTTTATATTAACGGTATAAAAAAGACCAAAAAGCATTTTTGGCCATACTTAGCTGTCTCTATGCGTGCAGGGATTTAGTGTTCTATCCATCCATTACCGCTCCTCAATATAAAAATAAAATTTCATTCCACTTCCATTGCCCGGCGGGCCGGGGCTTTGATGGTTAAGTACTTGTTGAAAGGCTGAAACAAGTAGCTGAGCGGTTATTTAATTCTGCAAATACCCGGTAATTTTGTGGCATCTTAGTTAAAAGTATCAGCCATGAAAAAAAGTGACTTATTTCCACTCCTGTTGGTGGGCTGCCTGGTTACGGCCAACAGCTGTACCAGCTACCAGAAACGTATCGGTGCCGCACCGGACCTAACAGTAGAACGCACTCCCCAACGCCTCCAGCGGGGCGAGTACCTGGTCAATAATGTGGCCGCCTGCCTCGACTGCCACTCCCAACGCGACTATTCAAAATTTGCCGGGCCCGTAAAACCGGGTACCTTAGGGGCAGGAGGGGACCAATTTGACAAAAAGATGGGCCTGCCGGGTACTTTTTACGGTAAAAACATTACTCCCCACGCCCTCGGTACCTGGACCGACGGGGAAATTTACCGGGCTCTCACCTCGGGAGTGTCTAAAGACGGTGGTGTGTTGTTACCGATGATGCCCTACCTGGCCTACGGAAAAATGGATCAGGAAGATGTAAAATCCATCATTGCCTACCAGCGTACCTTACCCTCCGTTACCAACGAAGTACCTCCTTCCCGTCCCGTGGCCCTGGCGAAACCCATCCTGAAAAAGATGCCCCATAAAGCGGCTCACCAACCTATGCCCTCACCTCAGGATACGGTTGCCTATGGCAGGTACCTGGTAGGGGCCGCCGGTTGCTACGACTGCCACACCAAACGACGCATGGGCATGCCCATCAAGCGTAAGGCTATGGCCGGAGGCGTGAGCATGAAGCTGCCCGGAGGTACCCTGAGCTCCGCCAACCTGACACCCGATAAAGAAACCGGCCTGGGTACCTGGACCAAAGAAGCCTTTATTGCCCGTTTCAAAGCGTACCAGCCCGGTACTTTTGTTCCTTTTGAAGTACATGATGGCTACAATACCCTGATGCCCTGGAACTTTTACAGCGGTATGTCCGAAGAAGACCTGGGTGCCATGTACACCTATCTGCAGACTCTCAAACCGGTCAAACAGAAGGTGGAAAAGTTTAAACCAGGCGGTATGGATAGGCGTATAGGCGGAGTATTTATCTCAAAAGAGGTAAAAAGCATGATGATGAATGATTAGTCATTCAGTCCCTTTCCATTAAGGATTCGCTCCGTGCATTTTTCAATCCTTGACTCCCGGGTTTTGGCTTGCTTGGGTGCCGAAAAATAGAGTAGGTACCCTCTTTGCCGTCCCGGAGTCAGGGCCTCAAAAGCCGTTTTCAGGGCCGGGATTTCATCTAGTTTCTTTTGCAGTTCTTCGGGAATGTGGTATTCGGTAGTCTTTTTGAAATCTATTTTCAAACCGGCTTTCTCTACTTCCAGGGCTTCGTAGAGGTAGGCTTTCAGAATGGCCTCCTTCTCTACTACCTGCCCAACACTGCTAAACCTGACCTGGCGCGCGGCCTGCACATTCTCCGTTTGCTGGACAAGTATACCTTCTGCATCCTGTAACAAGGCGCCTTTGACAAACAGAAGGGCACAGTAGTCCGTGAACGTGTGTATCAATACGACGTTACTCTTCTGAAAGGTGTAGCAGGGCACACCCCACTTCAACTCTTCGGTCAGTCCGCAGCCAAGAACAATCCTTCTCAAATGCTCCAGTTCCTGCTGCCACTCTTGGGCTTTTGTGAAGTAGAAGTCGACGGTAGGGGTCGGGGTATTCATGGATGGAGGTTTGGATATGGAGGAAGGGGGTAGTAGCAATCGGTTTCGGGCTTTGCGTTCGGGCGGGCAATCAAAACACAAAATCTGATATGGTTACCAAAATTCAATTGTAAAACTGCTGTTGAATTTTGCACTTCAGCCCGCCTAACGCAAAACCCGTGTAGTGTGCAGTTTATTTTATCAACATTCTTTTCCTCAATAGTTCTTCAACAAGTGGTCTTGTGTATTTTACATCAGGGCTAACATTCTTGTCATCGTTGTCTCGATAGTATTCACCAGCATCAAAAGCCTCATAACATTCCCACGCCACTTCTGTAAATGGATAGGTTTTGACGAAATAATCATTGGTCACCCAAAATGAATAAAGATTATTCATAATACAATCAGCAGCTTCATAACTTAATTGTTCCTTCCAGTACTTTAAAGCAACATTAATTGATAGTGCCTCAATTAATGTTGTTGGAAACTCTTTTGGGGTATTAAGAATATAAGAAACTTGGCTTGCGTTTAGGATTTCACATGATAGTTCGGCAAGCATTTTTTCTCTATCAGCACTTTGTCCAGTCATTTGCTAAGATTCCAAAATCGAGTTTTATAATTGCGCACAACGGACAGGGCTTTCTGCTGTGCTGGTATTCAGGGTTCAGTCAGCCCGGTGCCGAAGGTGATTAAAGATAAACAGTTCATTGATTATTCAAAAGCCTCATCAGCGTTCCTGTCAGCCGGAGCAGCAGATGAGTAGCAATACAAAGCTGATGATTTATTCTTCTGCCAGCATAGCAGAAAGCCCAATGTTGTACGCCGCCGTCCTACTGTTCGTACTTAATGTTCACTTTTGTTCCGTCTGGCAAATCTTTAATCTGTTCGCATATTTGCCCACTGAATGCAAAATGGATACTCATGTCGGTCGGCTCAATATTGTCAACCGAATACTCGCCGCCGATAACAGGCAGCTTCTTATAGCTATAAACTTCATTTTCTTTCAACGTTTTGCCGACAGCTAATAATTTCTCTACAAGTAAGGGAAGAAACCAGTTTTCAACCTTTTCTTCGTTACTTAAAAATTGTTGATACTGTTCCAACGTGTCTGCAACTTTAGTCAGGTCGCCGGTGTCGGTCTGAAGCCTGTAAATAGCGCCGTCGTCTCCAAGCAGAAAAATGTCACCCAAAGCCGAAATTGTCGCCACACCTTTCATGCCTGCTAACCGCCATTGCCAACAAGATAAGATGTCGTGAAGGTCAGTGTTTGTTATGTCTTTCGTTAATTGCTCTAAAGTGAGTGTCATAAAAAGTGGCGTACAACTCTTAAATATACGAAAGTTTTGCAGTACTTTTTGTATTTATTTGTATTTTAACGATAATATATGGTACTTTTGGTGCCGTACTTTTTGTATTGTTATGGACATGTCTTTTAACGTCCAGCCACAATTTTATAAACACACTGTTGTGCATAGTTATTTGCTTTTTATCGTATAATGAACTGAAACTTCATTCAAACAACGTTTCATTTTCAAACTATCTAATTGAAAACTTATTCCAACACTGTACAAGTTATAAGTCATCCGACTATCAGATATGTAATCGTACTTATTGTTTTTTTTAAAGTATCTATCCAATGGAGGATTTATTTGTCCTAAATACAATGAGTCATTTATATAAACATTGAAGTTTTTATTGACTTTAATCTTTATCCATTTCAGGGTCAAGCTATCTCTTATTTTTCCTGTAAACTCAAAGTCGATTCCTTTATAAATTATGTTCTTTACCATTTCACTGCCACTTACACTTTCTCCTGTTTCCGGATTATAGCCATCCCATATTCTATCGGACGTACCAAATTGCTCTTTGATTTTAAGTGTCTTTGATAATTGCTTAGGGGATGTTTTTTCAATGTAAATAGTATCGTTATTAATCGCTATACCTACTCCTGGAAAAACCAATACTTTTTGCTTTTCTCCAGCGAAGGAAAAACTGAACAATATTGCTAATGAAATAAATATTTTAAGCTGTCTCGGCATAATTACGCCCGATATTTAAGTGTTTATGAAGTTGTGGCATTTGAAAAACTTGCAGTTTCAATTAACCACAAAAGCAAAATAATGATTTATAGGCGAATGCATAACGTCCAGCCACAATTTTTTAAACACACGGTTAGGTGCAGTTAAAGTTCAATCAGTGACTTTTGAAAGCAGTAATCAAAAGTAAGCTTATCATAATCTGCATCCCATTCTTTTACATCAAAGTGAGCTTGCATTGCATTTTGTACTCTTATAGGTGCTACAGAAAATTGGAAGTCTAAATTAACAGTTTCTTCTTGTGTCGCTAAGCGTCTTCTCTTACCGCTGTAATCGGTAATATAAACAGTGTCAAGTCCAAACTTAAATTTGGGTACAGGAAGATTAGCCTTTACTGGTGCATTACCGACAACTTTCCAATCACCATTATAAATTTTTGCATCCATTGTATCAGTTAGAAGGACAATGTTTGAGTCAACAATCTCCGCTATTGTTGTGTTGTCTGTAATTTGAAAAAGTTTATTGAATGTAATGATACGCAGAACGCCTCTTTTATTTTCTGCAACTTGTCCATATGACACACGACTGCTGTCAATAGGAATTTGGAACAGGTCTCCCACCTTTGCTCTTATTTTCTTTTTAGCTTCCATTAATTGCACCTAATGGAAAGAGGCTTGCCGTAGTAGCAGAAGTCTGTGTTCCTGCTGTTTGGCTTACTTCCATCCGTTGATTATTGTTTTACAGTTGAATTTAGCACTGAGCCGCTATTTTGGCAAACTTGTGTTAGCCGACGTTTGGTGGCTTTACCTGCTGTCGGATACTCCATTTATCATTAGCCGTTTCCCGTATTGCGTAGTGTCCAACAGGCATATCTGCCAACTCTAATAGGGAAGAGTCTATTGAAACGATTTCTACTAATCCGACAATCATTGCTACCTCTTCGAAGTTCTCAAATTCGTCACTGCTGAAAAATTGCCAGGCGCCATCTTCTTCTTCGTGTGTCACATAAGTGATTGGCTTTTTATCCTTGATAACATACTTGGTCGTAAAGACGGCTGTGTTGTCCGCTTCTTTAAAGTTCTTTTGCTTCTTCTTGAAAAACATAGTGTGAATTGAGGACTGCTTGTGCAATGTCGGCTAACGGTCATCGGCTTTCTGCAGAAGCGGTATTCCGTGTTCCATCAGTTTAAACTTATTGATAAAGTTGAATAAAGTTCATTTGCTTAGCAATTGTTCTTCAGCCACCATATTGCAAAGCCGCTGTTAGCGGTTCGTGATTCTTCTGTCGTCATGTTATTGCGTATTGTTATCAAGTATTTGGTTATTGTCAGCACTAACTGTCGAGTCAAAAATTTTATTTATTCTCGGCTGAATAATCCAAACGCCAATCGGGAAAAACCAAATCAGAAAAAACTCTCCTGCATAATCGCTAAATGTAACTGGTCTTTGTAATTTAATTGCTTTAAGTGATTTCGCAACAAAAGCTAAGCACCAAAATATACAGAACATACTGAATAAATGTATCGGAACTATAATAGCTGAATAGCCACCTGTGCTATCTCCTTGCGTTCCTACTGATATTCCGCCAAATATAAAAGATATGATGGCAATATAAACAACAGGAATAAACAAAAACAGTTTAAATCTGCTCAAATTCATATTTGTGTTAGGTGGAAGCTTGTGATAAAGATTTATACCCATTGCCCAAAACCAACCGAAGTAAACGGCAACAAATAGTAACATTGAAATTGCCCAAGCAATTTGACTTGTTGCTATGTCAAAAAATGAACTAATAAGCATAACGCCAATCATAAGTCCAAATAATTGCCAGTGTTTCAATGTCAGTAGTTTTGTCATTTTTTTGTTTGTTTAGTGTTTATTGTCTCTATATCGATTGGTCGTCCTAGTATGGCCGCTAACGTTTAAGTGTTTATGAAGTTGTGGCATTTGAAAAACGGCTGCTTGAATTAACCACAAAAGCAAAATAGCGATTTATAGCTGAATGGCTTAACGTCCCGCCACAATTTTATAAACACACTGTTAGCTGAAGCCTTACTGTTCGTATTGGAAAACGTCTAATACTTGTGGGTCTTGCCACATTTCATCGCTATCATAAATGGTTACAATAAATGCAGTACCACTTTGGTCCTGAAACTTCATTATGTCCAAGTATTCCCTAAATCCTTCTCCATGAATGTCCAATTCGTTTAATTCCTCTAACTTTTTATCTTTTACCTGTTGAATTACTTTTTGATATTCGTCTTCTTTATAAAATAGGGATTTCAAACGTCGCAGATTATGTACTTCAGTCCCGCTAAACTCTTTACATTTCATAATGGCTTCCACTACTGCTTTATCATAAGTATTTCTATTGGTAAGCATAATTGAAGTTCCAGAGGTAATTCTAAAGGTTTCAGCTAACGTCTAAGTGTTTATGAAGTTGTGGCATTTGAAAAACGTCAGTTTCAATTAACCGCAAAAGCAAAATAATGATTTATAGCTGAATGCTTAACGACCCGCCACAATTTTATAAACACAATGTTAGCTGTTGTTTTTAGTCCACCAGCTTGTATTTATCTCTATACTCCTCAAGCGAAGACTTCATATTGTTGACGATATACTTGTCTTGTTTCAGTTTGTTATACTCGGCTTGGGCTTTGTCAAAATGCTGGTACTCACCAAAAACTATCAATCTCGTAAAATTTTGAAGGTTTAGGTTATCATCTTGCAATATTCGTACTACGTCAACTTTGGTTTTGTTACTCTCAAAATAAGGAATAATGTAATTAACAACATTGTCAGTCATCTCCTGCTTCAACTCGCTTATTTCGGTTGCTGCTTCAATGTCAAACCATTTGTCAATGTTATATTTCAGCTTCCCAATTCTCTGTCTGATTGCGCAATCAGGTTCTGTTGGATAATTAGGTATTTCGCCTTTATGATAAGTATAATAAGTCAACCAATATTCTGGTATAAAAAGTCCTGTATTTATTGTAAATGAAATATGTTCTTTAGAGTAAAATGAGCTTTTTTGAATATTTACGATTTGTCCAATGTCCGCAAGCTGCCTATAAAAGTTATTCCCCTTCTTCTTAAATTCCAATGGCTTTAAAAAAGTTTGAAAGCAATCCTTAATTATTGTGTCAAATTTTTGTTCTGCAACAGTTTTCATAAAATAACAGCTAACGTTTAAGTGTTTATGAAGTTGTGGCTTTTGAAAAACGTCAGTTTCAATCAACCACAAAAGCAAAATAGCGATTTATAGTTGAATGCTTAGCGTCCAGCCACAATTTTATAAACACAATGTTACAGGCAGTTTTAGTTCACTCGGTGGTCAGAGCGTTTATCATACTTTTTAGTTCTTCGTCAGATTTATAGCCTCCATTAATTTCTGGGTCAGCAATCTCAAATATGATATTCTTTGCCTCTTCACTTTCATAATCAACCCTTTCTCCTAAAGTCAGACAGTCACAGATATAAGCTAAATCAACATTACTTAAACTTCCTGATAGAGTTTCTTGAAGCAGTTTCTTAATTGATGTATCATTTAAGAGTAGTTCTTCATCTTCGTCAAAAATTAGTGAAATACGTAACCCTACTTTCTCCATTAATTGTCCGTATGAAGCAGCTTCATTTTCAATTAAAGCCTTGAAATCATCACCCCCCAAACCCGTATATAAAAACTTGTTTAATTCTGATGATTTCATTCGCTTTTAAAATTGCCGCCAACTAGTAAATAGGCGAAGGTTTGATCTGTACTTTAATTTAATTTATTAGCGTTGAAAGCTAAGTATTTTGCCATAAATTTACTTTCAGGTATTTGATTCATAGCATCTTGTATAAGTGATATTGATGACCAGGCGTTTTAACAATATAGAATGCGAACTTCATATTTTGTATTGTTATGTGGCATTGACAACACAAAATGCGAAGTTTTAAAAAAGGGTATCTAAGGGGCTTCTAACCTTTTTCAAGCTATGATTACTGACTTGCGTGTTCCTCATCGTTGTCTTAATATCATTATGGCCCAGGAGTTCCTGGATAAACTTGATATCAGTTCCAGTTTCTAAAAGATGTGTCGCATAGCTATGTCTTAGTCCATGAATTCCAACGTCCTTATTTATTCTAGCCTTCTTCAATGCTTGTTTAAAAACCAATTGGGCACTGCGCCTATTATACTGCTCACCGTGCTGTCCTTCAAATAAATATACTTTGGGGTGGTATTCTTTATAGTATTCCCGCAATTGTTCAAGAATGCTCTCAGGTAGATTTACATAGCGATCTTTTTTGCCTTTTGCCCGTTCAATAAAGACCTGTTTGTTCCGGCTGTCAATGTCTCTGATTTTAAGGTTTAAAATCTCACTGACTCGCAGGCCCATCCCAATACTAAAAATGAACGGATTAATGGTAATTTTACAGGACCATCATAAATGACGTAGGTAACTTACAAGAAAAGATTTATTATCAGGTACTTCGCTAGCAAAAATTTATCCAACGGTACTTTTTCTACTGGTACTTCCAATAGTAAGCTAAGGTACCTACCCCGTTCCAAATCACACAAACCGTGCGAAACCGCACGGTTTTTTCTTTATGTACTTCGAGTAATGTACTGATATTTAAGATGTTACACATTGGCACGGCAATAGTATATATAGTATAGTATATATAGTGGTGTATTAGCCATGAAAATTTCAAAGAAACAACCCTGCCTTTCCCATGGATCGAGAAGTAGCCCCCGAGTACCTAAAAAAACAAAAAAGCCGGCGCTGGTTGCTGGGTGCCGTAGCCCTGGTAGTCCTGCTTACCGTCGTGTATGCCTTTCGAAACTCGCTTCGCAGCTCCGTCGAAGCCTCCCGCATCCGGACCGCCGCCGTGGAGGTAGGGGATGTGGAAAATACTTTGACGGCTTCCGGTGAAGTAATTCCCGCCTATGAGCAGGTTATCATCAGCCCCATTAAGGCCAGCATCAAGCGTATCCTGCTTACGCCCGGTACCCAGGTAGGCCCCGGTCAGGCCATTGTGGAGCTGGACAAGTCGTTTACGCAGATTGAATTTGAGAAAATGCAGGACCAGCTAGCTCTTAAGCGCAACAGCATTGACCAACTCCGGATGAAGCTCAACAAAGATCTGTACGACGCAGAAATCAATGATAAAATTAAATCCCTGAACATTAACAAGTTGCGCGCCGATTATGAAGATGCCAAACGGCTGCAAAAAGTAGGGGGTGGTACTGTAGAGGACGTTACCCGCGCCGAGAACGCCCTCCGGATTGCCGAACTGGAAAAGAAGCAGTTGGAAAACGACCTTACCTACAACCGCGAGTCCATGGGAGCCAGCCTGCGCGAGACGCAGCTAAGCGCCCAGATAGAAGAAAAGAGCCTGAAAGAAATGCAGCACAAGCTACGCATGGCCGACATCGTCGCCGACCGGAAGGGGGTACTTACCTGGGTGAACGAGAACATTGGCTCCTCGGTAAACGAAGGGGAGATGCTGGCGAAGGTGGCCGACCTGGGTAGCTTCCGAATCGAAGGTACCTGCTCCGACGTATATTCTGACCAGTTGAAAGCAGGCTTGCCAGTCATAGTCAAACTCAACGAAACCTCGCTACGGGGTACTATTACCCAGGTGAAGCCGGTGGTAAAAAATGGCGTGGTCGAATTTGTGGTACAACTGGACGACGCTCAGAACGCCTCCCTGCGCCCCAATATGAAGGTAGAAGTATTTGTCGTAACCGACCGTAGTTCCCAAAGTCTGCGCGTAGCCAACGGTCCAGCCTTTAAGGGGAAGCGTAAGCAATTCCTGTATGTACTGGCCGACGGTAAGGCCCGGCGCCGGGAAGTGGAAGTAGGGCTTTCTAACTTTGATTTTGTGGAAATCAGGAGTGGCGTACAGGCGGGGGAGAAGGTAATTCTGACGGATCTGAGTCAGTACGAGCATTTGTCAGAGCTGGATATCACACAATAAGCCCTTCCCGTTATGAAAAATCATTTACTCTGTATATCAATAATGCTGTGGGTACTGGTCGGGCTGCTGTTGGCACCGGTACAGCTCACAGCCCAGCGCCTCGGTCTGCATCAGGTGGTAGAGATGGCCCGGGAGCAATCCATCGCGTCCAGGCAGGCTACCACTCAGAAGAAGAACAACTATTGGCAGTACCGTTCGTTCCTGGCCGACTACAAGCCGCAGCTCAGCCTCAACGGTACTTTGCCCGGTTTTACCCGCTCTTTTGTGGAGGTACTTCAACCCGACGGGACCTTGTCATTCCTGCCGGTCTCCAACAACAACTCCATGCTCAACCTGGCGCTGAGCCAGAGCCTGCCCCTGACCGGAGGTACCGTGTTCGTGCAGCAGCAGTTGCAGCGGTTTGACGATTTTGCCCGCAACAATACGATTTATAACGGTATTCCGCTCGCCATTGGCCTGAACCAGCCGCTGCTTCGCTTCAACCCCATGAAGTGGGAGCGCCGGATTGAGCCCCTGAAATTTCAGGAAGGAAATCAGCAGTTTATTGAGTCCATGGAAAACGTAGCCCTGAATGCCACCGGACTTTATTTTGAACTGCTGGTAGCGCAGGTAAATCTACAAATAGCCGAAAAGAACCTCAGCAACAACGACACCCTCTTTAAGATTGCCCAGCAACGGCTTGAACTAGGTAAAATTTCTCAGAATGACCTGCTGCAATTGCAGATGGGGGTACTTACCGCCCAGAAAGACCTGGCCTCGGCCCGGCAGGCGGCGGCGGTGGCCTCGCTGCGGTTGAAAATGTACCTGAACTCCCGGGACGACCGCGAGCTGCAGCTGGAAATTCCCAAAGAAATGAATGATATAGAAGTGGACCCCCGCAAAGCCCTGGACGAAGCCTTTGCCAATCGCTCCGACGCCATCCTGTTTAGGCGCAGATTACTGGAAGCCGAACGTGATGTAAATCGGGCCAAAAAAGAAAACGGAATAAACGCTTCGCTTAATGTAGCCTTCGGACTTTCCAATCGGGGCGCGCACCCCAGCGATGTGTACCAGCGGCCGCAGGACCGGGAGTTTGTGGAGGTGCAGTTTACGGTACCTATTATGACCTGGGGCCGCAACCAGGCCCGTACCGAGGTAGCCAAAGCCAACCAGGAACTGGCCCAGCAGTCGGTAGACCAGAACAAACTTACCTTTGAACAGGAGATTTTTACGCAGGTAACTCTTCTACAGATGCTGCAAAAGCAGGTCAGACTCACCGCGCTGGCCGACCAGATTGCGGCCAACCGGTACCAGATAGCCCAGGAGCGTTTTATCCTGAGTAACCTGAGCGTGACGGACCTGGGCATTGCTACCCAGGAAAAAGACCGCGCCCGCCGCGACTATATACTGGCCCTGCGCGACTACTGGCAAGCCTTCTATACCTTACGCTTACTTACATTATACGACTTTGAACTAAACCAAAAAATCAATTACCAGCCATGATTAAATTACAGAACATCGAAAAAGTGTACCGGACCAGCTCCATCGAAACACTAGCTCTCAACAACGTCAACATCCACATCCGCCCCGGCGAATTTGTATCCATCATGGGCCCTTCGGGTTGCGGTAAAAGTACCCTGCTCAACATCATGGGGCTACTCGACGAACCTTCCAAAGGTACTATAGAGATAGCCGGCAAGCGGGTAGATGAGTACCGCGACAAGGCCCTGGCGCGTCTGCGCAACGAGAAGCTGGGCTTTATTTTCCAGAGCTTCCACCTGATTAATGACCTGTCGGTACTGGACAACGTGGAGATTCCGCTGCTGTACCGCTCTACGTCGGCCCGGGAGCGCCGGGAACTGGCCCAGGAAGCCCTGGAAAAAGTAGGACTCAGTAACCGCACGAAGCACTTTCCCAAGGAGCTATCCGGCGGACAGAAGCAGCGCGTGGCCATTGCCCGGGCCATAGTAGGTAAACCCGAAATCATTCTGGCGGATGAGCCTACCGGTAACCTGGACAGCGCTATGGGCAACGAAATCCTGAGCATCCTGCAGAACCTGAATAAAGAAGGAGCCACGATTGTGATGGTAACGCACGATGAGGCCATGGCCAAACGGACCCACCGCCTGATCCGCCTCTTCGACGGTACCCAGGTAACCGACTCAGTACTATCTACCAATCTGGCTACCGGTGTGTAGCATTTAAAAGCTAACTACTAATACCTAACACCTACAAAAGCCATGATTTTAAACTACATAAAAATAGCCTGGAAGGTCCTACTGCGGCACCCTTTCTATACGTTCATTACCCTGTTCGGCATTAGCCTTACCCTCACGGTACTGATGGTACTTACCTCTTTCCTGGACCACCTGTTCGGGACGCACTACCCCGAAGGCAAGCGTGACCGCTCCCTGTACATTACCCGCATGATGCAGCAGGATACTTCCCAGAATGGCCGCAACATGGGACCGGTGAGCTTCCGCTTTCTGAAGGATTACGCCAAAACCCTCAAGACCCCCGAACGAGTGGGGGTAACTACCATGTTTGGCTTTGCCAATACCTATATCAATGGCAAGCGCATCAAGCTGAATACCAAGTACACCGACGCCGACTTCTGGTACGTGACGGACTTCCGGTTTCTGGAAGGTAAGCCCTTTAACGAGCAGAATATTGCCAACGGAGAGCAGGTGGTAGTGATTACCGACGATCTGCGGAAGCAGTACTTTGAAGACAGCGATGAGTCAGTAGTTGGGAAAACTATTGATATCGAAAATATCAACTACCGGGTGATTGGTGTCGTGAAGGGTAGTCCTGCTACTCGTCCGTACACCTACGGGGATGTGTACTTCCCCTATACCGCACCCAAGAGCAACTACCAGGGGACGGGCCTGAGAGGGAGCTATATGGGAATAGTACTGGCTAAGGATAAAGCGGATATACCAGCTATCCGGGAAGAATTTGATACTGCCGTGAGACGGATTCCACTGCCTGGCATAGAAAATGGCTTTAAGTTCCACATTGTTAAGGTGCAGGCAAATCAGTACCTGGACGATTTCATAAGTACCTTCTTTCAGGATTCGGATTCCCGTAAGGCCATATTCTATTCCATCATAGGATTGATTATGCTGATGGTGATGGGCCTGCCCGCTATCAACCTGGTGAATGTAAACGTGAGCCGCATTCTGGAAAGAGCCTCCGAAATCGGGGTTCGAAAATCTTTCGGTGCTCCGTCCCGCGCGTTGTTGTGGCAATTTATAGTAGAGAATATTTTCATCACCTTTATAGGCGGTGGGGTGGCCCTGTTGCTGTCCTTCCTGATCATTCAGCTAATCAATTCCAGCGGCTGGCTTGCCTATGCTGACCTGACTATCAACTTTAACGTGTTTGCGGTCAGTATGGGGGTATGTCTGGTGTTTGGATTACTGTCAGGAGTACTTCCCGCCCTGCGGATGTCCAAAATGAAAATCGTGGACGCGCTCAAAGCGTAGGAATAGGTCAGCCTGAGCGGAGTCGAAGGCAGTCCGATTGCAGTGAAGGCGACCGCCAGGCGGCCCTGTACGCTCAGCCGGACAGAAGCTTACATAAGTTCAACTATCAAAATCAAAGTGTTTCGAAAGCTAAAAGCTAACTCCTAATAACTAACACCTACTATGATACGGCATTTATTTAAATTGATATGGAATAAAAAAAGGGCACATTCGCTGCTGATGGTGGAGATCTGGGCTTCCTTTATGGTACTATTTGGGGTACTTTCCCTGATTGTGTACAACGTCCGCAACTACGTGGAGCCGATCGGCTTCGACTACGAAGATCGCTGGGTATTGAACCTATCCAACAACCAGGATACCGTAGCCGTTGGCGATAAAGTAGCCAGCATTATGCAACGGCTGAATCAGTATCCGGAAATAGAGGAGGTAACCCGTACGGACTCCAATACGCCTTTTTCGATGAATACGATGAATAATTCGGTCAGCTATAAGGATGCGAGCACCATGACTAACTTTTATCCGGTAGATGAAAACTACGCCAACACCATGGACCTGCCCGTTACATCGGGTCGCTGGTTTACAGAGGCCGATGCGGTGGCTAAGCATGAACCCATAGTGATCAACGATGCCGCCCGGGAAAAGCTGTTTGGAAATGAAAATCCCGTAGGGAAGCTGGTAAAGCGGGATGATAAAACGTTTTGGCGGATAGTAGGAGTGGTGGATAATTATAAGGCTAAGGGCGAGTTTATGAGTGATGAACCAGGTCTGTTTACCTTCATCAAAGACAAAAATGCCTGGGAAAAAGAATTTATCCTGAAGGTAAAGCCCGGTACGGATGCTAACTTTGAGGCCAAACTAGTGAAAGACATAGCCGGTATGGTTAAGGACTGGAATGTGGAGGTCTCCTACATGACTGACTCCCGGAAAAACCAGCATTCTCTCACCATGGTACCTGTAATAATATTCCTGGTTATTTGTAGCTTTCTGCTGATAAACGTGGCCCTGGGACTTTTCGGCATTCTGAACCTCAACATAGCCAAGCGCAAGAATGAAATCGGTCTGCGCCGGGCCATGGGAGCTACCGAAAAGGCGGTAACCCGTCAGTTTCTGGGCGAAATATGGGTGCTGGCCACCATCAGTATCCTGCTGGGGCTGTTGTTTGCGGTACAGTTTCCGTTGCTTAACGTATTTGAGATAGCCGGAGGTACCTATGTCGTGGCCATGGCAGTGTCCATGCTGGTTATTTACCTGATCGTAACCCTGTGTGCCTGGTACCCCAGTCAGCAGGCTTCCCGGATACACCCGGCCGTAGCGCTGCACGAGGAGTAGAAAGTAATTAAGAATGAATAATGTAGAATGTATAATGGTGGTTAAAACTACCATTATGCATTCTATATTCTACATCAGTATTGTACGAAAGAATTTAAGTTTAGCCTCAGCGAGGCGAAAGCTCAGTAGAAATGGGTAGACAAAGTAGTTTTGAGCCCCATCGGGGCGGCACATGTAAGACCTAGTGTCGCCCCGATGGGGCTTAAAACTCTCCTAGTCGCTATTCTGCTACTAAGGTGTAGCCCCTCTGGGGCCGCTTTTGCACCAATAATAATTCCTTCGTACACTACTGATTCTACATTATCAATTATACATTAAACCACATGCTCCTCATAGTTGACGACGATATAGCTATCCGTACCTCCATGACTTTGTTGTTCAGGAAGGAAGGGTTTGAGGTGAAGAGTTGCGGCTCGCCCACCGAAACCCTCGACTTCCTGCGCCATGAAACTCCTGAGTTGATTATCCTTGACCTGAACTTTTCCATAGAAACTTCGGGGGAAGAAGGCATGCGGCTCCTGAACGTCATTCGAAATAAGCATCCGTCTATTCCTGTAATTCTGATTACGGGTTGGGGCAGCATTGACCTGGCCGTGCAGGGCATGAAAGCCGGAGCGCGTGATTTTATTACCAAGCCCTGGCAAAACGAGCACCTGCTGCAGTCGGTACGGACGGCGCTGAATCTGGCCAATCAAAAACCGCAGTCGGCTACGCGGGCCAAACTGGACAAGCAGTACCAGTTTGAATATATCGTAGGCAAGGACCCCAAACTACTCGAAATCCTCGAAACCATCGGGCGAATTGCCAATACCGAAGCCCCGGTACTAATTACGGGCGAGAGTGGTACCGGTAAGGAGCTCATAGCTGAGGCCATCCACCTCAACAGCAAGCGTCGTCTGCGTCCGTTCATCAAGGTCAACCTGGGCGGGATTTCATCAACCCTGTTTGAAAGCGAACTGTTCGGGCACGTGCGCGGAGCCTTTACCGACGCCAAGTCCGATAGAATAGGCCGGTTTGAGATGGCGCACCGGGGGTCTATTTTTCTGGATGAAATCGGTGAACTGGACCTGTCGAGTCAGGTGAAGCTCCTGCGCGTGCTGCAGGAACGCACCTTTGAACCACTGGGTAGTAGCAAAAGCCGAACGGTGGATGTGCGGGTAGTGTGCGCCACCAACCGGAACCTGGAAGAAATGGTAGCCCGGGGTACTTTTCGGGAAGACCTGTTTTACCGGATTAACCTGATTACGGTCAAACTTCCCGCCCTGCGCGAACGCCCCGACGACATACCCTTGCTGGCTGAGTACTTCGTCAATAACCTGAAAACAATCTACGACCGCCCCAGCCTGCGCATCAGTCCGGCGGCTATGAAGTGGCTGGGCACCCTACAGCTGCCGGGCAATATCCGTCAGCTGAAAAACATCGTGGAGCGAACGGTACTCCTTTCCAACCAGGACTTGCTGGAAGCGGCCGATTTTCAGCGTAATCTTACGTCCGGCCCGGTGCCTTCCGTGCAGAAGTCGCTGCCCGAAGTAGGTACCATGACGCTGGAAGAAATAGAATTTCAAATGATACGGCGGGCCATGGAATTCCACCAGAACAAGGTATCCAAGGTAGCCCGTTCGCTGGGAATAACCCGTTTTGCGCTCTACCGACGTCTGGAGAAATTTGGCATTTCCTACGATACCGAAAGTTGATGAAGTTTTCCCTCCGCACCCGTTACATCTTGTTTGTCGTTCTGCTGCACGCGGCTTTAATTCTCCTGACCTTTAACTGGCTCAAAGAAGATGAACTCCTGTTTATCGCCTCTGAGGTACTGCTGGTACTTTCCATTATTGCCTCCGTCCAGATTTACCGCGATTTCCTGAAACCCATTGAATTTGTACGGGCCGGAATTGAGGCCATCAAGGAGCGGGATTTTACCATCAAGTTTGTTCCCTCCGGGAAAAAGGAAATTGATGTACTTATCAACGTGTATAACCTCATGATTGACCAGCTCCGGCAGGAGCGTACCAAGCTCAACGAGCAGCACTATTTCCTGGAAAAACTCATTGAAGCTTCTCCCATTGCCATCCTGATTCTGGACTTTGATGAGAAAATCACCACCGTTAACAGCCGGGCCCGGAGTATGCTGCAATTAGGTACCTTAAACTACCAGGGCAAACGGCTCGATGAACTCAATAACCCCCTGCTGAATCAGTTAGCGACCTTCCAGGACGGGGAGTCACGGACGATCAAGAACAACGGGGTAGAGACCTACAAGGTACAGCGCTCACACTTTATGGACCGCGGATTTCGACGGTCGTTTCTGATGGTGGAGGAGCTGACGGTGGATATTCTGGAATCGGAGAAAAAAGCCTACGGAAAGGTAATCCGGATGATGGCGCACGAGGTAAACAATACGCTGGGAGCCACGGATTCCATCATGCAAACCACCCTAACCTACCTCCCCGACGCGGACTTTCCGGAGCTAAAAGAAGCGCTACGGGTAGCCTCGGGCCGGAATAATCAGCTAAGCCGCTTCATGCGCAACTTTGCCGACGTGGTGCGCCTGCCGTTGCCCCGCCGGGAACCCACCGACCTGAACAGGCTCCTGAACGAAGTGGTACTTTTTATGCAGCCCATGGCCGGGCAACGGGGGGTAAAAATAAGTACTTCCCCGGCCGAAACGTCCATAAGGATACCGCTTGACCCCGGTCAGATGGAACAGGTACTGGTTAATGTTTTCAAAAACGCCATTGAAGCCTGTGAAAAGGGCTGCGAAATTCAGGTACTTATCTCAGAACACCAGGTTGTTATCCGGAACAATGGTTGCCCCATACCGGCCGCGGTGGAAGCACAGCTGTTTAATCCATTTTTCAGTACCAAACCCGACGGACAGGGCATTGGTCTCACCCTCACCCGCGACATTCTCCTGAATCACGGTTTTACGTTCTCGCTGCGTTCAAAACCCGATGGCTGGACGGAGTTTACCATTGAACTAATGGCAAAGCAGGATTAGGCCGTTGCCTGTCGCCCCGGCTCGGGTATGGTCCCGGTGCGTTCGTACTCTTTGAGCCAGCTTTTCTTTTCGCTGGCGGCTGCCAGGTAGAATTCATACAACTGCTTCATGTCCTGTTGGTACTTCCCCGTCAGGTAAAGGGCTTCCCCCACGGTTACCGTTTTGCTGGCATGGTCAAAGGCAACGGGAATAAGGGGTACCCCGGCACCCAGTGCCATGAAGTAAAAACCAGTTTTTAACCGGGCTACGTCAGATCGGGTACCTTCGGGGGCTAAAGAAACATGCAGATAGTCATTGTTCCTGAACGTTTCCACTACGGCATCTACCTGATTTTTATTCTTGCTTCTATCCACCGGATAGCCACCAAGCGCTTTGAATAGCCAGCCCGAGTACCATGTAAACAATTCCTTTTTTGCCAAGTAGCCGATAAAGATATCCAGCGTAGCCCGGGTACCTAATCCTACCAGAAAATCCCAGTTCGAGGTATGGGGTGCCACTACCCAAATGGCCTTCGGCACCAATCGGGGTGAAGGACCTACTACCCGCCAGCCAGCCATACGGAACAGGAAAGCAATGAGGTGGCGAAGCATAGGAGAAACGGGGAAGGGGGTTTCTGTTAGATAATAACAAAAGGCTTGGGACTGAAGCAGAGTACAAACACCAGCAGGGCCAGGCAACCCAGCAAAATCCGGGTTTTGCCCAGGGGTTCATTCTCCTCCGTTTCGGGATGGTAGATGCCCAGGATACGGCCCAGGATGAAGATAAACGGCAGAAAGCCTGGATACCCTTCCCACTCGGGTCTTAGAAATACCAGTGCAAACTGTACTACCACTACCATCAGGCTCAGCATCAGGGCCGTGCGTGCATTCTCGCTGATTCGTCGCAGACAGATGTACAGGAAATAGATATAAAAGAACAGGTAGGCCATCAGCGTAAAGAAATCTTCGTCGTTGGGTACTCCGAATTCTTCCGGACGAAACAGGCCCAGGCCGGCATAGGTCGCAAAAATAACAAAAAGGGTAGGGGCAATCAGGTCAAAGCGTTTTTTGCCCAGCAGTCCGTATAAAATGTGTCCGCCATCCAGCTGTCCGATGGGGATAAGGTTGAGGGACGTAAAGAATAAGGCCAGGTAACCCGCAAAGAGGTAGGGGTAATGAATGATTTCGTTGGGATGGGGTACGAGCGCCGGGTCCGCTACGTAGGTCTTAAAAAACCAGAACAGGATGTTGTCGCCCAGGCGCAGGTTACCGGTGGCATTTTCGTACACAAACTGCGGGTAGCTGATGCCGTAGCGTTCGTATTCGGGGTGAATGGTAAAAATATGTTCGGGGGGAGGCAGGTGAGTAAAACCATACCAGAGTACAAACAGGGCAGCGACAAAACCCGCCAGCGGCCCGGCAATACCAATATCAAAGAACTTCTTACGCGAGCGAACCAGGGTCGTAATCCGGATAAATGCGCCCATGGTACCTATGCTTTGCGTAATACCAAACCAGATGGGTATGTAGTACGGGAGCGTAACCCCTACCTGGTGGGCCTTGGCCGTAAAGTAATGACCAAATTCGTGTACCGTCAGGATAAACAGAAAGGGTAGTGAGAAGTGCAATCCCTGCCAGAACTGGGCCCAACCCATCGGTTTTTCAACGAATACAAACAAGTTTCCGAACATCCACTCGGCTCCGGCCAGGGTAGTGGTAACAAGCGTAAGTACAAAAAGCAGCCCCTGAATAAGGTACGTTCGGGTATTAGGCGACATAATCTTTTAAATAGTCCAGTATGGTGGTTGGTTTCTGGACGTGAATGGTGTGGATGCCTATTTCGGCGGCGGCTCGGATGTTGTCAGCGTTATCATCAAGGAACAAGGTTTCCTCCGCCCGGATGCCCGCTTCTAGCAGTACCTGGTGGTAAATTTCCGGGTCGGGTTTCATAAGCCCCATTTCGTAGGAAAGAAACAGTTTCTCAAAAAGGCCATCAAGGCGGGGTATCCCCGTGGTTGATTCCAGGATCTGATTTACCTCGGCAATATGAATAGAACTGGTATTGCTGAGCAGAAAGAGGCGGTAGCGCTCCTTTAATTTCTGTAATAGTTCGATTCGGGCGGGGGGGATGTCCAGCAGCAGCGCGTTCCAGGCTTTGTTAATGGCAGCATCGTCCCAATGCTCCTGTTTCAGAATTTCCCGCACGTAGGTGCGGAACGCGGCTTCGTCGAGCTTCCCGGTTTCAAACTGCCGGAACAGTTCTTTTTCTTTAAACAACTCAAGTACTTCGGTTTCTTCCTGTCCGCAGAGTTGGGCAAAAGAGCGGGCCGCCAAAGGAACATCAATGTTGATGATTACATCACCCAAATCGAAAATGATATTCTTTATTTTTTCCGGTAAAGCCATGAATAGGGGTTATTCGGGTAAACAGTGGTGGAAATCTTCGGCTACTCAACAACCACTCCCATGGAGCAGAATTTCTCAATTCGCTGATCTATCCTGTCTTCGGGGCTGAGCGCGGAAAGTTCTTTCAGGGTATCCAGAATTACCTTTTTCAGGATTTCGGTCATAACAGCGTGGTCCAGGTGGGCACCACCCAGGGGCTCGGGGACAATGCCATCAATCAGACGGTTATCCTTCATGTCGCGGGCCGTTACTTTCATGGCTTCAGCAGCCTGTTCTTTATAGTCCCAGCTACGCCAGAGAATCGTTGAACAGTTCTCCGGTGAGATAACCGAGTACCAGGTGTTTTCAAGCATCAGAACGCGGTCGCCAATGGCGATACCCAGGGCACCCCCCGAAGCTCCTTCCCCGATAATGATACAGATAACGGGTACCTTGAGCATGAACATCTCTTTGAGGTTACGGGCAATGGCTTCTCCCTGCCCGCGCTCCTCGGCTTCCAGACCGGGAAAAGCACCGGGCGTATCAATGAAGGTTACTATAGGTTTGTTAAACTTCTCGGCGAGTTTCATGAGCCGGAGTGCCTTGCGGTACCCTTCCGGATTAGGCATCCCGAAGTTCCGGTGCTGCCGCTCCTTGGTATTACGGCCCTTTTGCTGGCCGAGCAGCAACATACTTTGTCCGCCTACGTTCGCGAAGCCCCCGATAATAGCCGGATCGTCGCGGATCTGACGGTCGCCGTGCAACTCAATAAACTCATCGCACATCAGTTTAATGTAGTCCTGGGTATAGGGGCGGTCGGGGTGGCGGGAAAGCTGTACGCGCTGCCAGCGGGTCAGGTTTTCAAATATCTCTTTGCGGAGGGTAATGATACTTTTTTCGAGCGAAGAGGTAGCCGTCGAAACGTCCACGTTGTTTTCTTCGGCCAGTTTCTTCATTTCGGCGAGCTTGGATTCCAGCTCGGCGATGGGTTTTTCAAAATCGAGATACGTTCTCATAATGCTAATTCGTCCAATATAGATAGGTTCGACGGTCCAACGCTTCGGTGGTCCAAAGCGTCGGACCGTCGATTATAAGTCAAAAGTTTGTCCCCGCTCAGGGATTAGCACATCATTATAGCCTTTGCTTTGCAGGTTTTCCTGAAAATTAATCATGCTCTGATGCTCTCCGTGCACCAGAAATACTTTTTTTAACCGGCTGGCATCCTGCGAATTTACAAAACCCAGCAGGTCGTTGAGGTCGCCGTGGCCGCTAAATACGTCAATTTTTTCAATATTCGCCAAGACCGGAAACTGCTTGCCTTTAATGGTGATGGTATCCTGTCCGTTCAGCAGTCGCCAGCCCAGGGTACCTTCGGAGGCGTAACCAATCATCAGAATAGTAGCATACGGATTGCCAATGTTGGCGGCTACGTGCTGCTCCACGCGCCCCCCCTGCACCATTCCCGACGAGGAAATAATAATGCACGGCTCGTTGTAGTTGGAAACGGCCCGGCTGGCATCAGTACTTTCCAGATAAATCAGGTTTTCAAAGTCAAAAAGCATATCGTTTTCTTCCTTGAACTCCCGCGCTTCCTTATTCATCAGCCGTACGTGTTTCTGGTACACCTTGGTACTGCCATAGCCCAGCGGACTATCCGTAAATACCTTGATGGGCGGTAGGTTATGCTCCACGTAGAGCCGGTTCAGGGTATACAGCAGCGCCTGGGTGCGCCCCACACTGAAGGAAGGAATAATCAATCGGCCCGGTATTTCGACGCAGGTCCGGTTAATTACATCGGCCAGGGCAGCCTCGGGCGTTCGCTTGTCTTCGTGCAGCCGGTTGCCGTAGGTACTTTCACAAATCAGGTAATCAACCTGTGGTATGGGCTGTGGGTCAGGCAGGAGTGGGTAGTTTTTTCGTCCAATATCACCCGAAAAGCAAAGCGTTTTTTTCTCGCCGTTCTCCCAGGTTTCCACCACAATATGGGCGGCCCCCAGCAGGTGTCCCGCTGTAATGTAGGTAACGGCAATGTGGTCGGCAATTTTGTAGCGTTGGCCGAAGGCCACGGGTACAAAGTTATCCAAGGCTTCGTTTACCTGTTTTTCCAGGAAAAAATCCTTCGGTACATTTTTCGCTTTCTTCCCCCGTCGGCGGGTACCGGCTCCATTTTGGGCGTTCAGCTTTTTCTGGTGCAGCATAGCCGCATCTTTCAGGAGCAGGGCCGCCAGACCAAAGGTGGGGTCGGTGCATACTACCCGTCCTTCAAAGCCTTCCTTATACAGGTTCGGGATGTTTCCGGAGTGGTCAATGTGAGCGTGGGTAAGAAGAACGGTGTTTATCAGGGAAGCATCAAAGGGGAAAACACTTTTTTGTTGTTGATAAAGTACTTCTTTTTCTTTTGAGTCCAGGTCAAAGTCGGAGCCACAGTCAATCAGGACACGGTAATCATCTACTTCCAGAAGATACATGCTACCGGTTACCTGTCGGGTGGCTCCCCAAAATGTCAATTTCATAGAAAATTTATGCAGTAATCAGGTCTTTTTCTGCTATTAGCCAAAAGCTTTAACATCAAACGCCTTTCATTTGTTACGATAGTATAATTCAGGCAAAAGTACCAAAAACAGGACAGTTTACCCCATGTTTTACGGGGACTGGCACGAAAAACGTGCAACAGGTGCTGTAAAGTGCAATATTACGCTCAGATAAGATGAATCAGCTTAGTCTTTTTCTTTGGCTACTATTGGTGGGCCTGGTCCCACCACCATCCCTTGATTCGGCAGCTGTAAACCAGTTTACGGATGCGGTGGTGGAGTTGCAGAACAGCGAACTGATGCAGTACGGTGTGCTGTCGGTTTGTGTCAAAAATGTAAACGATGGCAAAATTATTGCCGCCCTGAATCAGCAGCAGTCTTTGCCGTCGGCTTCTACGCTTAAGCTGGTTACCACAGCAACGGCGCTTTCGGTGCTGGGAGGAGATTTCAGGTACCAGACTTTTTTGGAGTACGACGGACAGATTGACAACGACACCCTGCGGGGGAACCTGTACCTGCGCGGTACCGGCGACCCTTCCCTGGGCAGTGACCGTTTTAAAGGCTATCCCGACGACGAGGCCTTGCTCCGGCGCTGGAAAGAAGTCGTACGCAAGGCCGGTATCCGCTACGTGCAGGGGCAGGTGGTGGCCGACGCCAGTTACTTCGACGACCAGCCACTGGCCGATAGCTGGATTTGGGGCGATGTAGGCAATTACTACGGGGCCGGAGTCCAGGGGCTGAATTTTACCGAAAATCAGTACCGGGTGTACTTCAAGCCGGGCCAAAACCTGGGCGACCCCACCGAAGTACTCTATTCCACGCCCGCCTTACCTTACCTCACCTTTACCAACCGCGTCACGACCGGGGAGTCCGGCTCGGGCGATCAGGTGATAATTTATTCCAGTCCTACCAGTAACGGGGCCCGGCTGACCGGTACCGTACCCCGCGGAGTTTCGTCTTTTTCGGTCAGGGGCGCACTTCCCGACGCGGCCTTCTACGCCGCCTATGCGCTTCAGCAAAGTTTAATCAGAGACTCCATCGGGGTAGCCGGAGAACCCCTGGTACTTAACGAAACGCCCAGCCAGCCGCTTACCAGGGTCACCCTGGATACCTATACATCCCCCTATTTACGGGATATTTGCCAGCAAACCAACTGGTGGAGCATCAATCTGTACGCCGACGCCTTGCTAAAAACAACTTCCAAAAAATTGACGGAACGTTCGGACTTTGAGAGTGCGACCGAGGCGGTGGCCAACTACTGGAAAGGTCGCGGCGTAGATACCGGGGGCTTTTTTATCAAGGATGGGAGCGGGCTTTCACCCTCCGGTTCCCTGACCACCCATAACCTGACGGATATTTTGAATGCCGTGGCTAAGGATAAGAATTTTAATGATTTTTACCGAAGCATTGCCGTTATGGGGCAAACGGGTACGGTTCGGAATCTGGGGAAGGGCAGCCGGGCGGCGGGCAATCTTCGGGCGAAAAGTGGGAGTATTGAGGGGAGCCGCGCCTACGCGGGCTACGTAACTACCCGCTCCGGCGAGCGGCTCAGTTTTTCTATCATTGCCCACAAATACCAGCCTGACAACAGCCGGGCCATCGGGCAGGAACTGGTGAAACTGATGCTTTTACTGGGCAATATTTAAAGACTCTCCCAGCGTAAGTACCCTGGGAGAGCGGAGCCAATTAGCTTAGTTTCTCCAGCACCAGGTTGTGGTTGGTATAAATACACAGGTCGGCGGCGATGGAAAGTCCTTCCCGGACCATTTCTTCGGCCGAAAGCTGGGAGGCGTGTTTTTTCAGGGCCAGGGCGGCCGATAGGGCAAAGTTTCCACCCGAGCCGATGGCGGCAATGCCATTTTCGGGCTCCAGTACATCGCCCGTTCCCGAAATAACCAGAATCTCGTCCTTACCGGCCACAATCATCATGGCTTCCAGTTTGCGCAGGTAGCGGTCGGTGCGCCAGTCTTTGGCCAGCTCAATAGCGGCGCGTTTCATGTTGCCGCCGTAGCCGTTGAGTTTTTCTTCAAATTTTTCCAGCAGCGTAAAGGCATCCGCCGTGGAGCCGGCAAAGCCAGCCAGTACCTTACCCCCGTGCAGGGTGCGTACTTTCCGGACATTACTTTTGGCTACGGTATTTCCCATGGTAGCTTGTCCATCCGCGCCCAGGGCAACGGTACCATTGTGCAGTACTCCGAGGACGGTAGTTGCGTGAATTTTTTCCATAAATCCTGGTTAAACAATAAAGGCAATTTACAACTCAGCGCCGAACTTTTGTTGAGTCAGCGCCGAATTGTAAATATAACTGGAAACCGGGGGGGAACGTTCAGGTGCCGGAGGTACCTGTCCACCTGCGAAACCTGGGTAGTTGCGTTAGCCGGTAAGGTTCAGGAGTATAGGTACTTGGGTACCGGTACCATCCGGGTTTTACATTTCGTCGGCACTCGGCCCATAGGGACCCGGAATGGGGATATCCAGTAAGCGTAGATACACGCCCAGCTGAGCCCGGTGGTGAGCATTCTGGCCAAAAGCATGGCGGATGGCTTCCCACCGCTGCATTTCCAGGTAAATCACGTTACCCGAGCAGAGTTGCCAGGTGTCAGTAAGTACATCATCCGAGGCATTTGCCAGCGCGTTTTGTGCCAGGTCTACGCATTCATTAAAGCGAGCCAGCAGCGCCTCTGCGTTAGGAAAGTCGGCAGGACTGTAAGGCTCATCGGCAAAATCCCACTTGTTACGTTCGAGCGCAAACTGAATCATCAGCGGGATTTCGGCCAAGTGCGTGGCCAGGGACTTGATGATCATGCTTTTGGGGTGAGGCTGCCAATCCATTTTATCGGCGGGTACTATCGCCAGCATCCGGCGGGTTTCTTTGGCTTCGTCGGCTAATTCTCTCTGGAAAGCTTCAATAAATGAAATCATAGGTAGTTGTTTTTTTGGTGAACGGTACAAAGGTCAGGTACCCCCGTGACAACCCTATGTCAGCAGACTTTGAGAAATTCTGAGCCGTATCTTTTCCAGTTTTTCCAATACCAGCGCATTCAGTTCCTCGGGTTCCACTATTTCGGCCACTTCCCCCAACAGCAGGTACCAGTGGGCGAATCCAGGGAGGGAAGCCGTTAAAAACGTCATCTCAATCTGGTCACCGATTTCGGTCTGGGATATAAAACCGTGGTAGTACTGCTGGTCGCACAGGTACTGGTAGGAGGTTTTTTCCAGGCGTATCACTACCTTCTGCACCGATTTCTGCTGGGATGTTTCCTCGATAAAGTTCTGGAGGGAAGGGTGGCGGGTCGAAAAGCGCTCCTCCAGAACCTGAATGGACTGAACCCGGTCCAGCCGGAAATTACGATAACTGGCCCGGAGCCTACAAAAAGCAATAAGGTACCAGTAGGGGCCATTGGAATAAATACCTATGGGTTCGAGGTCGCGCGAGGAGGATTGGAGCGTTTTGGTGGAGTAATACGCAATCCGGACCAGGTACCTGTTCAGAATACAATTCAGAATTTGTTCTATATAAAGATTTTTGTGCCGGTCTTTGGGCAGGTACTTATTGTCAAGTACTTCAATGTAGTTCGTAATGTCATCCAGCAGCTCTTTTTCATTGGTGCGCAAAACGGCTTTTATCTTGAAAAGTGCCGACTGGTAGGACTGCCGGGTTGTAGAGTCGGTTAGCTTTTGGACCAGTTTTCCGGCCGTTACAAATGACATGGCCTCTTCCCGGGTGAAGTGTACGGGTGGTAGCCGGTACCCTTCTACGAGCGAGTACCCCACACCGGCCTCGCTGATGAGGGGCAGTCCGGCCAATTCCAGGGTGCGGATGTCGCGGTAAACGGTACGTAAACTGATTCCAAACCGGTCGGCGATTTCCTGCGATTTTACAATCCGTTTGGACTGCAACTGAATCAGGATGGAGGTGAGTCGGTCAAGGCGGTTCATGGTAGCAGGAAAAAAGGGCCGGATGGATAATAGTACTTACTGGTTTAAAGCTACACAAAAAAGGAGCGACAGCTTAGCCGACGCTCCTTTTTTATGAACTATATGATTGGGCTTAAACCAACATGCTCATTGGTTCTTCGAGCAGTTTCTTTACCGTCTGCAGGAAGGCAGAGCCGGTAGCTCCGTCCACGACGCGGTGATCGCAGGACAGGGTCACCTTCATGATATTGACGGGATACACCGAGCCATCTTCCTTAAATTCGGCTACCTTCTTAATGGTACCTACCGCCAGGATACAGGCATCGGGCGGGTTAATAATGGCCGTGAACTCATCAATGCCAAACATACCCAGGTTGGAGATGGAGAAGGTATTGCCTTCCCAGTCTTTGGGCTGCAGCTTCTTGTCTTTGGCCTTACTGGCAAATTCTTTCACTTCCCCCGAAATTACGGAGAGTGTTTTCTTGTCGGCATCACGTACTACAGGTACCAGCAGGCCTTCTTCCACGGCTACGGCTACACCTACATTGACATATTTGTAACGGCGTATTTTGTCGCCCAGCCAGGCCGAGTTAACCGCTGGATGCTGTTTCAGGGCAACGGCGCAGGCCTTGATAACCATGTCGTTGAAGGAAATCTTGGCCGGACTTACCTCGTTCAGTTTGGGGCGCAGCTCCATGGCCTTATCCATGTTTATTTCCATGGTCAGGTAGAAGTGCGGTGCGGTAAAGAGGCTATCGCTCAGGCGACGGGCAATCGTCTTGCGCATCTGCGATACCGGTATGTCTTCGTAGTCGCCCACGGGCTCGGGAGCAGCGGCGGGCGCTTTGGCTTCGGTTTGTTTGGGTTCTTCAGCGGCGGGTGCGGCTTTGGCGGAAGGTACAAAGCTGTCGACGTCGCGTTTTACGATGCGACCGTTATCACCACTGCCTTCCACCTTGCTTATATCAATTCCTTTTTCTTCGGCTAGTTTACGGGCCAGGGGTGAGGCTTTGATACGGTCTGAATCATTGGCCGAAACCGTTTCTTTGGAAGACTCATGGGTAGAAGGTACTTCGGATACTTTACTGGCAGTATCCGTAATGTCTTCCACTTGTTCGTCAGATCCTTCGCCATTTTCTCGGGCCAGCAGGGCTTCAACGTTGGCACCTTCTTCGCCAATAACGGCAATAATACCGTTAACGGGTACTGCTTCGCCTTCCTTGACGCCGGTATACAGCAGGGTACCTTCTTCGTAGGCATCCAGTTCCATCGTAGCCTTATCGGTTTCGACTTCGGCCAGAATATCACCCGACTTAACTTTATCACCTACCTTCTTCTGCCACGACACCAGCGTACCCTCTTCCATGGTATCGCTCATCTTGGGCATGCGCACTACCGTAGCGTTTATCTTTTCGGCCGGTGCGGCAGGTTTGGACTCCTTCTTAGGAGCCGGGGAGGCGTCATTGGAAGTAACTTTTTCTTTCTCCTGCTTTACTTCCTCTACGGGTTCTTCTTTTTTAGAACTGCCGTTGCTTCCACCGCCATCCAGCAGTGCTTTATAATCTTCTCCCTGCTTTCCAACTACCGCAATAATTCCGTTGATAGGGACAGAAGCTCCTTTTTCTACGCCAATATAAAGAAGGGTACCTTCCTCATACGATTCAAGGTCCATGGTCGCTTTGTCGGTTTCAACTTCGGCGATTACATCGCCTGATTTTATTTGATCACCCACTTTTTTGTGCCATTCGGCAATGACACCTTCTTCCATGGTGTCGCTCATCTTGGGCATACGGATTGCTTCTGCCATATTACTTCGGTAGTATATTTAGATTCAGGAGTTTTGGTATTAATCAGCCAAAAATACAACAAAAGGACGATAAGCACGTCCTTTTGTAATTAAAATTGTCGCCTGGCGGGCGCCTTAGGTAATCTTCAGTACGGCCATGAATGCTTCCTGGGGAATCTCCACGTTCCCCACCTGACGCATCCGTTTCTTTCCTTTTTTCTGTTTTTCAAGCAGTTTTCGTTTCCTCGAAATATCTCCCCCGTAGCATTTCGCCAATACGTCCTTGCGCATGGCCTTTACGGTTTCACGGGCAATGATTTTTTGTCCAATGGCGGCCTGAATGGCAATTTCAAACATCTGGCGGGGAATCAGCTCCCGAAGTTTTTCACATAATTTCTTACCCCACTCGTAGGCTTTGGTACGGTGTACAATGGCCGAAAGGGCGTCTATGCGGTCACCGTTAAGCATGACATCCAGCTTCACCATGTCTGACTCCTCGTAACCGCTTAGTTCGTAGTCAAGCGAAGCGTAGCCGCGCGAGATGGTCTTGAGCCGGTCAAAAAAGTCAAATACTACTTCGGCCAGCGGCATGGTAAACTGTAGTTCCACCCGGTCGGCGGTCAGGTAGATCTGGTTTTTAAGCATGCCGCGCTTGTCCATACACAGGGTCATAATAGCGCCCACGTACTCGGACTTGGAAATGATCTGCGCGTTAATGAACGGCTCTTCGATCCAGTTAATATGGTTGGGCTCGGGCATTTCGGAGGGCGCGCTTACTTTCAGCAATTCGTCTTTGGTGTTGATCACATTGAACTGTACCGATGGTACTGTCGTGATCACAGTCATGTCAAATTCGCGCTCCAGACGCTCCTGTACAATTTCCATGTGCAGCATACCCAGAAACCCGCATCGGAAACCAAAACCCAGCGCCATCGACGTTTCGGGTTCCCACACCAGGGCCGCGTCGTTGAGCTGCAATTTTTCCATAGCATCGCGCAGGTCTTCGTATTCGGTAGTATCCACGGGATAAATACCCGCAAAAACCATGGGTTTCACTTCCTCAAATCCCTTGATCATAGTAGTCGAAGGACGATGAATGTGCGTAAAAGTATCACCGACTTTTACCTCGCGCGCTACTTTAATTCCCGATATCAGGTACCCTACGTCTCCGCACTCCACTACGTCCTTGGGTTGTTTCTGCAGGCGGAGGGTTCCAATCTCGTCGGCAAAGTACTCTTTGCCGGTCGCCATAAACTTTACTTTATCTCCTTTCCGGACGCTGCCGTTCTTGATCCGGAAAATTACCTCGATTCCCCGATAGGAGTTAAAAACTGAATCAAAGATAAGGGCCTGGAGCGGTGCCTCGGGGTCCCCTTTTGGGGCCGGCACCCGGTGTACTATGGCGTGCAGGATTTCTTCAATACCGATACCTTCCTTGCCACTGGCGTGGATGATTTCGTCGCGGTCACAGCCGATGAGGTCTACGATCTGGTCCGTTACTTCTTCCGGCATGGCACCGGGCAGGTCTATCTTGTTCAGGACCGGAATAATAACCAGGTTATGATTAATGGCCAGGTACAGGTTTGAAATGGTCTGGGCTTCGATTCCCTGGGCGGCATCCACCAGCAGCAGCGCGCCTTCGCAGGCTGCAATGGAACGGGACACTTCGTACGAAAAGTCCACGTGGCCGGGTGTGTCGATCAGGTTGAGTGTGTATTGCTCGCCATCGAGCAGGTAGTCCATCTGGATCGCATGACTCTTGATGGTAATACCGCGCTCCCGCTCCAGGTCCATGTCGTCCAGGAGTTGAGCCTGCATTTCACGATTCGTTACGGTTTTGGTAAATTCCAGCAAACGGTCCGCCAGGGTACTTTTACCGTGGTCAATATGCGCTATTATGCAAAAATTGCGAATGTTTTTCATGTAGGTATTAGCCCTAACCCCCAAGGGAAGTTTATAAGTAGTAACAGGGGTTCTTTATTTTTAAGGATACAAAATTACAAGCCTTGCGGGGATTATTACAGATTATCCCTTTTATTTTAACAGGAGAACCTCTCTCCGGCTTTGTAACGTAGCGGTGGGGCAATCTGTTACATTTCGCTTACCCACTTCATCATCAGGGCCGTCAGGTACCCGGCATAAGTACCCACCGCGTAGCCCAGGATCGCGAGCAATACCCCGACCGGTGCCAGGGAAGGATGAAAAGCCGCCGCTACTACCGGTGCCGAGGCCGACCCGCCCACGTTGGCCTGACTACCTACCGCCGCAAAAAAGAAAGGTATTTTAAGCAACCAGGCCACGCCAATAATAAAAGCAGCGTGAATAAGCATCCAGATGAGGCCAATGGCAA
This sequence comes from Telluribacter sp., assembly GCF_035998675.1. Taxonomy (NCBI): domain Bacteria; kingdom Pseudomonadati; phylum Bacteroidota; class Cytophagia; order Cytophagales; family Spirosomataceae; genus Telluribacter; species Telluribacter sp. Next base: position 471,289 of record NZ_DASYHI010000020.1, on the reverse strand, counting down.
ATAAGCCGGGATTGTCGGCTACGGCCCCCAGGTCCATCTGCATCCCGATGGTAGCGACCAGGACGTACAAAAATACGCTTCCCATTTTGGAGGCACCCACGTGTTCCAGTCTCCGCAGAGGCGTGAGCGACAGCATGATACCCATAAAGGTAACCAGCGCTACAATCCAGAAAAAAGTAGAGGTCAGGCTGTACTTAGCCAGGTCGGGATAGTTGGTGGCCAGGTAGGGTACTATCTGCTCCGAAAGCCAGTGGGCCAGTCCGGTGGCACCGAAGCCTACCGCGCCGAGGTATATCAGATCGCGGGTGGCCGGAATACGTTGGTTGGTCAATTCAATTTCTTCCAGGCGTTTCTGAATATGGACAATGTGGCCGCTGTTAGCCCGAAGTACCTTGTCAATGCGGGTCGTGTAGCCGGCGGCATATATCAGAGCCGCCATCCACAGCTCCGCCACCAGTACATCCACCGCCACTACCTGCGAAAACAACCGGTCGCTGGGGGTAAATACCTCGCGCAGGGCCGTTTGGTTAGCTCCGCCGCCAATCCAGCTACCGGCGATGGTAGCCAGGCCGCGCCAGACGGCCTCCGGTCCTTCGCCACCCACGGTTTCGGGACTGAAAAGACTGACGAGCCAGAGCGCTACGGGCCCACCCAGCATAATTCCCACCGTACCGGCAAACATCATTATCAAAGCCTGCGGACCTAATTTGCGCAGGGAAGGCCAGTCCATCCCCAGCGTGAACAGAACCAGACAGGCAGGCAGGAAGTACCTAGACACCACGGGGTACAGCTGTGAGGTAGTTCCGTTAATAACCCCCAGGGAGTTAAGTACCCCCGGAATAAAGTAACAGAGCAACAGGGGAGGTACTACACCATAAAAGCGTTGCCAGCCGCGCTGCGGCAGGGAAGCGGTATAGAATACCAGCGCCAGTACCAGCATCAATATGCCCAGTACCGTTGCGTCATTCTGAATCATACGTTGGTTTTTGGTGAGAGGTAGCAGCTGTTAGCTTTCAAGGTACCTGAAGAAATAATTCGGGAAATATTTCTTATAATACCTTTATTTGTGGCGCAAGATAGGCAAAGAATCAGACTTGATGCCAGCGCAGGTAGCGGCAAAAGCCGGAAAGGGGATAAAATAAAAACACGCAGGTTTCAAAATGAACCCGCGTGTCAAATTACACTTCATCAACAAACTAAAAACCAAATAAAACTTTTGCGATTATTCTCGCTTGTCAAGTTTTTCAGAGCTGTAGGAGGGGGAGTCGAACCACCCAAGGTGCGGTTAGCTACGATACAAAGAGTTGGTGGTCAACCCCAGTCAGCCAAAGGCCGACGTTATACCGCGTTTTTCCCGTTCTCACCACCCCCGAGACAGGAGGGCATGGCTGCCAGTTTCATCATCCTACAGTATAGTCAAAAAACGCTGTCACTTCCCGTCCGATGCTTGTTCTTTCGCTGAATTGACAATACAAATGTATAGGACAAAGCTGAAAAATTAAAATAATTGCAGTAAAATTTCTTAAAATTTAGATAATTTTCAATTTTTGTACCGTTACATTAGAATATCCACAAAATGGAGAGCAAAAATGAACAAAAATTTAGAAATTGATAATACCGACTTGCGCATACTGGCTTTACTCATGGAAAACGCGGGTTTGCCGTATACCGAAATCGGAAAAAGAGTATTTGTGTCGGGCGGAACCGTGCATGTACGCATGAAAAAAATGGAGCAGATGGGAATTGTAAAAGGCTCCCAACTTATCATTGACCCGGCCAAACTCGGCTGGGACATCAGCGCCTTTCTGGGTATTTATCTGGATAAAAGCTCCCTGTACGAAGAGGTGGCCGAGCAACTCGAACGGATTCCCGAAGTGGTCAATATTCATTACACAACGGGTATTTACAGCATATTTGCCAAAATTGTCTGTCGGGATACCGAACACTTGCGCGAAGTACTGCACGATAAAATTCAGCGGGTACAGGGCATTCAGCGTACCGAAACCTTCATTTCGCTGGACGAACGTATCAATCGGTCCATTCCGCTGGGGGAGGAGTAATGGGCTGGGGAGAATAAATTTTTTCGGTTTTGGGTTTTTATATGCCGGAATCTTATATATTTGTGTAGTAACTGGTGAATCAATTATGGAAAATAACGGAAGTAACGAATACGTACGGGGTACCTTAAAGACCATTGTCCTGAATCTTTTGGCGGAGCGGGGCCGGATGTACGGCTATGAAATAACGCAGGAAGTGAAAGAACGCACGGATGGGAATATAACCCTGACCTTTGGTGCGCTGTATCCGGTGCTGCACAAGCTTGAGCAGGAAGGACACCTGCTGACCGAGTCGGAAGCGGTGGATGGCCGGTTGCGCAAGTACTATACCCTCACGACCCTGGGAAGTGAAACCGCCCAGACCAAAACCCACGAACTGGAAAAGTTTATGGAAGCCATGAAATTATTACTCAAACCAGCCCGGCTTTCGGTTGAATAGCGGCGCGGCCCAAAAAATGATAAACTATTTCCACACTACACTACTATATACCCATGAAATCGCTCAATGAAAATCGCCTGAACGAGCTTCGTCGCCATTTGGAAAAAAGTGGTACAGAATCGGCGTTTTTACCCGAACTGCTGGACCACCTGGCCTGCGAGGCGGAGGAGCGGCTTTGGGAAGGTGATCCATTCGAGCTTGTTTTGCAGGATTTGGTCCAGGAGGCCGACCCGCTGGTACTTACTCACCTGCAAATTGAAAGAAAGCACTGGCTTGCTTCGGATGCCTCACTGACCGATATCGTGTTTGAAAACCGGAACCAACTCTACGGAGCGTATGTCCTTCGCCGGGAGTACCCCGGCCATGTTATGATCGCTACCTTACTGGGCTTAATGCTATTCTGGGTTATATGTCTTTTGCCCGCCCTGTGCCACTACTTTTTTGCCTAATCACACTCTTTATTTTTCCAGATAATTTTATTGCTACTCCTGAATATTCCCGGGCGGTAATAACCGTGTGCGTGAATTTTTTTATTTCTTTGTATTATTCAAGTTGAAAACTAATCATGATGGCAGTATTTGTCGGTTTTAACCGAGTCGGGCTGCCCCGTTTTACCCTTTTCTGATACATGTATTGCATAGTGGATATTGAAACGACCGGTGGAGTAAAAGGCCCTACGCGTATTATTGAAGTAGCTATTTATCGTCACGATGGTCAACAGGTAGTTGATTCGTTTCAATCCCTGGTTAATCCGGAAACCTTTATTCCTCCCTTTATTTCCAGACTAACGGGTATCGAAGACAAAATGGTCAAGGATGCCCCTACCTTTGCCGAAATCGCCGACCCGGTTCGTTCCCTTACCCAGGATGCCTGGTTTGTGGCCCATAACGTAAGTTTTGATTACAATTTCATAAAAAAAGAATTTCTGTGGCTGGATGAGTACTACCAGCGCGATCAGTTGTGCACCGTTCGGCTTAGCCGACGTATTTTCCCCGGGTTTAAGTCCTATAGCCTGGGCAATCTATGCCAAAGTCTTGCTATAAATGTAAAGGATCGCCACCGGGCCGCGGGCGACGCGGAGGCCACGGTAACGCTTTTTGAAATGCTCCTCCGCCACGACCACCAGCGTCTGATTCCGAAAGATACCGAACCTACTCTCCTTTAACCAAAGAAGCCCTCCCCGCACCGGGGAGGGCTTCTGATTGGTAGCCTGTCTACAAGTACCTATTTTTTGGCCGTCCGTACTCTTTTAATAGTTACCGGTACGCATACTTCGGCCGGGCAGCAGTTGCCGTCTTCCACCACTATGGGGCAGCAGGCTCCGGTGGAGCAACTGACGTTGGTGGCGGTAAATGTGTAGCTACCGGGTTCGGTTACTTTAAGGGTAGCGGCGTTGGCACCCGGCACAGGAACTGCGTTTTTGAACCATTGAATATTGGTATAGGAAGCCGGGATACTCAGCTCCACCGCCTGTCCCGAACAAAGCTGGATAGGCGCACCCGTACAATCCATGTCCTGGTCATCTTCCTCAGGAATATCATTATCGGGTACCGAATTCACGTCTTCCTGGTCGGCTTTGGAAACTTCCGCTATGTAGTACTGTACCCCCGTGGCTACTACCCTGGCGGTGTAGGTCATTGCGACCGAGTCACCCACGGCCAGGGAACCTACCGTCCAGGTACCTCCGTTATAAGTACCCTGATTAGCCGACGACTTCATCATTTCCAGTCCCGAAGGCCAGCTGTGTTTTACTTCTACCCCCGTTGCATCGTCGGGGCCACTATTCTTTACTACTACGGTTATGGTAACCACGTCATCAACGGCAGGTAGTTTGTTGTCAAGTCGGGAGGTTAAGGACAGGTCAATCATTTTGGTTGGTACCTTACATTCCGCGGCGGCTCCCAGCGTTTGAACAAACTGTTCGAGGGGCTGTACATTACCTCCGGGTTGCTGACCCGAGCGGGAATAAAAGCTACACTCCACGTTGAGGGAATAAGCGTTGTAGGCTGCGGCCACGAAGGGATCATTTTTTTCCAATACCGAAACCGGACCCGTACAACCAGCGCTCTGGAAAGTAAACAACGCCACCGGAGTACCCGAGGTAAAGGCTCCGTAGTTGGTTTCGCCGGGTACTTTTCCGATAGCACAGTACCGGAAGTCCTTGTCGTAGGTTTGGCTGGCAAAGTTCGGTTGGGTTACCGGGTCACCGAGTTTGGTTTGGGTTTTGGTCCAGACACCATTCACGTCCTTCATGTTTTTCATCACAAAGTCCGTGGGTATTTTCAGCGTGACCTGGGCCGTACTTCCCGTTTCGTCGGCGCTGCTGTTGTGCTGGTTGGGGGTATTGTATTGAGGTACCACCCATACCGTGTAGGTTTGGGTAGATTGGTCAAAGGTGATCTGGTACTTCACCTGGTTGGTGGATAGCTGGGCATAGGAGGTTAAGGCTCCCATTATCAGTAAACCAGCAATAGCTACTAGTGTGGTGAATTTTTTCATTTAGCAAATAAGTAAAAAATGGACCAGGGCCTTTTCTTCCAGTGCGGGAATCGGTTTGCCAATTTGTTTTTATGGGTTATTTATTTGGTCAGCCGGAAGTGGAAAATTTTATCCGCTCCCGGCTGACCGGTTTTACTAATTTGGTAGTTGCTCCTGAAGAATGAAGTTGTTCTCCTTCAGGACGTTGCCAGGGTGGTTCTTAATGATATTCTGGTAAATAAATTCAATATCATTGGAAGTACCCTGGAAGATCACCTCCCCGTTCATGTTCACGTCGCCGGTGTGGTACCCTTTCAGCACGTAGTTCGGGAACTGCAGGTCAGGGGTAGTCTGGGCACCCATCACCTGCGTCGAAATGGTTTCGACGTCGTTACCTGTACCCTGGAATCCTACCTTGCCGTCACTGTTGCTGTTACCCGCCCACATGGCTTTGCCCTGCAGTACGTCAACCTGCGACTGATGAATAGCATTGCTTTTTTCCTTCACGAAGGTAGGCGTTCCGGCCTGGCGGAAATCTACGGTGGCAGGAGTAGCGGTAAAGGCTATGGCCTCTGCGCTCATCACGGCCAGGTGGTTCCGGTGTTTAATGGTCACATAGTAGCTGGCTTCTTTGGTCATGACAAATTCAACGGGTGAGGTACCATCCACGGCAACAATATCACCGTCACGTTGTAGCAGAGCCGAACGGCTAACTACTACTACGGTGGAGTCGTCGGCATTGCGTAGTTCTACAAACACCCAATCCACTATGTCATTGCCCTCGTCGGCCGCGTCAAATACTGCTACGGATGGTACGCTTTCGGCCGCGTCGCCCAGGCCCTGAGCTGGATTCCAGGCCGCATACGGCGAAGCCAGTGGCAGCAGGTTTTTCACCCGCAAATCATCCCGCATCAGCGCGCCTTCGGTAACTCCGTAAAGCGCTCCCTGAAGGTATACCTTTGCCGCCAGTCGGAGGGTATCATTAACCGGCTTGATGGTAATGGAAACGGTGGCTACATTACTGTACGACACGCCGTCGTATACTTTGTAGGTAAAGCTGTCGGCCCCGGTGTAATCCAGCTTAGGCATGTAGGTAAATGAACCATCCGGATTCAAAGTGACAGTACCATTTGAAGTAGACTCCACTATTTCCACGGTCAGTTGCTCGGCGGGAGTATCCTGGTCGGTGTCGTTGGCAAGAATTCCTGGAATAGAAACTTCCAGTTCGGTGTCTTCGTCGGTTTCGTACTTGTCGTTCACAGCCACCGGCGGATCGTTGTAAAGTACCGTTACGGTAGCAAAGTCAGACTCCGTCGTGTAATTTTCAATCAATTCATACACAATAGGCGTTGGGTCGCCGGTAAAGTTTTCAGCGGGTGTAAAGGTCAACTCGCCCGTGCTGGGGTTGTAGGCCCAGGTACCTTCATTTGCCACAACCAGTTCATGTTGCACCTCCACAGTAGTAGTATCCAGGTCTACATCGACGAGCGTAGGAAGGGCAGAGGTAGAGTCGGCCAGTACATCATTTGAAAGTATAGTAAGTACTACGGGGTCACCGGGTTTGGCGAGTTGGGCCAGAACTGTCGGGTCAGGTGCATTGGTATCGTCCTCAGCAACGGGCGGCACTTTTTCGTATTCCACCGTTACGGTTGCCTCATCCCACAAGCCTGATAATGTTTCGGTTAGCTTGTAGGTAATGGGGGTAGGGTTAACAGTGAAGCCGTCTTCGGGATCAAAGGTCAGATCACCCGTGGAAGGATCGTATGTCCAGGTACCCTGGCCCGTTACTACCATCACTATTTTACCGTCCACCTCGGTACTGGAATAAGTACCCGGAACCGGGCCCGATGAAGGTACCTCCACCGAAAGTGACACAGTCACCTGATTAGGCAGGGGAACAGCGCTGTCGCTCAATTTATCATTGGTAAGAATGGCCACCACGGCATTGCTGCCCGGAGCCAGTCCCGATACCAGGTCATCCGTAGCGATAGGTGGGCAATAGGCAGGAGGTCCGTCTACTCCAATGTACTGTTCGAGCGGAACTACGTTACCACCGGCGGGTTGGCCAGAGCGGGAATAAAAGCTGCTCTGGACATGCAGATTGTAGGCCGTCATGGCTGCCGTTACAAAAGGGTCGTCTACCGGCATAATTTCTACTGCACCGGCACAGGCGTTTCCGGTAAAGGAAAACAGCGCTACGGAATCACCGGCGGTGAAAGTTCCGTAGTTGGTTTCCTGGGGGGCTTTGCCTATGGCATAGTATCGGTAAGCACCTGGCGTACCAAAGTTAGCCTGCTCACCCAATTTAGTCGGATTTTTATCCCAGCTGCCTAGGCTGTCGGTTATGGTCAGGATTTCAAAGGCTACGGGTACCCGCAAAGTTACCTGCGCCGTGGAGCCAAATTCCTCGGTAGCGGGGTTGTTGGCGTTGGGCGTATTGTATTGAGGTACCGCCCAAACGGTATACAGCGATTCTTGAGGATCGTAGGAAACCCGGTACTTGACGGTATTGTCCGATACCTGGCTGAAAGCTGTTTTGGTTAGAAAAAATAAGCAAAGAAAAGCTACCAGGGATAGCCGATGGCGGAGTCTATTTAATTTCACAGGAAGGTTTTGTATACAATAGTTCATAATTTATTAGTGGGCTTACGGTACTTTTTAAAGTTTTTGTTTTGGAAAATGAGATTAGTGTGACGTAGCAGGGATACTGGATCTTCTCCCCCTTCATCGGTTAGCGGGGGAGTTGCTCCTGAATCATGAAGTTGTTTTCTAGTAGTACATTGCCGGGGTGATTTTTTATGATGTTTTGGTAAATAAATTCAATATCGTTCTGGTGGCCCTGATAGATTACCTCTCCATTCAGGTTGATATCCGCGTCGTAGTAGCCGGTCAATCGGTAGAAGGGGAGTTGTAGCTGGTTGGCGGGGGCTCCCATAATTTGGTTACCGATTCGCACCACGTCATTGGCGGTGCCCTGGTAGCCTATTTCGTGGTCGTGCTGGGCATTGCCAGCCCATAGCGCCCGGCCCTGAACTACCTCCACCTGCGGCTGATGAATAGGATTGGAAGGTACTTTGACGTACGTGGCCGTGGCAGGCTTCCGGAAATCAATTAGGGTTGAAGTACTTGTGAGCGGCAGGGCCGCGGCCGTCATGACCCCGAGGTGGTTGCGGTGCCGCACCGTAATGTAGTAGGCCGTGCCAGTGGGAGCAATGACTTCCAGGGGCGATTCCCCATCAAGTTCAACGATATCTCCGTCGCGCTGAAGAAGGGCCGACTGGCTCTTTACTACCTGGGTCGGATCGGCAGCATTACGAAGCTCAACAAAAACCCAGTCAACTATGGCGTCTTTTCCGGTTATAGTCAACACCACCGGGTCAAGAGCTGCGGCCGTCATAGTAGCACCCCAACTGGCGTAGGGCGAGGCAAGCGGCAGTAAGCCTTTGGCACGAAGGTCGTCTCGCATGAGGGAGTCAACGGTCGTATTGGCCGGCCCATCGGGGTAGGTAATCCCGTACAAGGCGCCCTGCAGGTATACCTGCGGCTGGTACCTCAAAGGGGCTTCCATGTTCACTAATACCAGGGCCGTATCGCACACCAACTCATTCAACTTATCACAAACCTGATATATTAGCGTATCCATACCGAACTCAGTCAGGCCCGCTACGTAGGTTATTTCACTGGTCGCAGCATTTATGGTTACGGTACCTTTAGTGGGTTGTTGGGTAATGGTAATGTTTACAAGGGCCGGGTCAATAGGGCTGGCGCCGTTGAGGGTGTCATTGGCCAGGATAGGATAACTGATGCTGTCACCCAATACGAGAGTTCCGAGGTTATCGTAGGTCGCGGCTACAAAAGAACCGAAGAAGTAAACCGGAGTAGGTACTTCCTCGTCGGGTACTTCGTCCTCATTCGGGTCCGGGTCGGTACCATCGGTGGAGGTATCGGTCGTATCGCCTCCCAGGGGACCTTTACCCTCGGCGGTGGCCCGGTTATTCAGTACGGTGGTGGCACCGGGCGTCACCACGAAGCTGACAAACACGGAGTCTACGGCCCCAACGGCAGACATTTGGCCAGCAACCAGAATATTGGAAGCAGCAGTACCGTCCCAGGCCTCGTTGGCAAACAGACTACCTTCAATGGCGGTAAATTCAGTTGGCGAAACCGTACCAAACTGTGAAACGATATCGTCGTGCAGTGTTAAGTCCGAAAGGTCAACATCACCGTGGTTCTGCAGGACAAATCGAAGGGTAACTTTTTTCTTTCCATTTTCCTGGTCTTCCACACTCACGACACTTTTAGCCAGACCAATCTTTGGATTTTCGAAGAAGGTAGTTATGGTGGGAGTATTGTCATCGGAAGTCAGGCCATTTTCGTTGGGGTCTACCTCGGTACCGTCTTCCGAGTAGTCAATCACAAAGGTTCCACCCGGACTCATGGCGGTACCAATGGCTGAGTTTTCGAAAGGACCGCCCAATTTGCCGGGGGCCAGGGTCACGGTGACCTGCATCAGGGCAAATTCACCAGCCATTAAACTGCCGGTCCCGGTAAGCAGGGTAGGCTTTGCGCTGGTACCGTCGTAGGTTGGGTCGGTGGCAAGTACCGTGCTGGAGGGCTGTTGGGTAATGCCAAACGAGTTCACCACGAAAGAATCCACTCCCTCAAATGTTTCGCTTAGGTTCTCTACTACCTGCACGCTGCTCAGAGGTACATCGCCGGTATTCTCCGCCCTGATTTCGTAGGTAAGGGTATAGGTGTTATTTCCGTTGGCAAGGGGAGTACCTGTTACCCGTTTGGCCAGCCCTATCTGGGGCGCTTCGGTAAAGGTGAGCGGCGTTTCGGTGCTGTTGTTACCGGGATTGCCATCATCATCGGGGTCTACTTCTGGACCGTCTTCCGATACATCGGTCACGGTTACGCCGCCCGGTGACACACCACTGCCGAAAGCCGAATTGGTATAAACACCCAGTTTGCTTCCGGGTGTTACCCGTACCGAAAGCGTAACCGTGCCGGTTTCGTTGAAGGCCAGCGAACTGGGCACCGCAAGGAGATTCAGGTCGGTGCTTCCGTTGTAAGAGCCATTGGCTGTTAAATTTTGAGAAGTACTGACTCCCGTTACTACGTAGTCGGTTGCGCCCGAGAAGGCAGCGGCCAGATCATCGGTAATCTGTACCCCGGTTAATGGTACGTTGCCCATGTTCCGGACCCGCAGGGTAAAGGAAACGGCGTAGCTGCCATCGCGGTTATTAGTACTACTTCCTACTTCTTTGGCTACCCCCAACAACGGAGTTTCGGTAAAGCTGACCGGGGTAGGTTCATCGTTATCACCGGGACCGTCGTTTTCGGGGTCCACATCAATACCATCCGTCGAAAGGTCTTCTACCTGAGTACCAAACTGGCTGGTTCCGCGGGCGGTGGCACTGTTCAGGTAAGGTCCCAGGTTGGTGCCGGGGGTGGCCTTTATTGTTAACAGCAAGGTACCTTGTTCCCCTACTTCCAGCAGGTCAGTACCGGCTAATAAATTTTTATTCGTAGTACCGGTATAGGCCGTATTTACCGCCAGGTTTTCACTCAGGATGCTCTCCACAACAAAGGTACTGGAGCCAAACGTAGCAGTCAGGTCATCGGTAATCTGGATGTTTTTCAGGTCTACATCCCCGGTGTTTTCAACGGTAAACCGGTAGGTGAACGTAAAGGTACCGTCATTGTTGGAAACGGGTGCGGCTACCAGCTGCTTGGCCAGACCTATGCCCGGATTTTCGGGAAATGAAATAGGAGTTTCCTCATCGTCATTCTCGGGGTCGCCATCTTTATCCGGGTCAGGGCTGGTACCATCCTGTGAGCGGTCGGTGGTGGGCGTTCCACCCGGACCGTTGGCCGTTCCCGTGGCGAAATTAGTATAGGGACCCGCACCGTCCGGCGTTACGGTCAGGCTGAGGGTAACGGTTTTTATTTCATTAACCAGCAACTCGTCTGCACCGGCCAGCAAATTCTGGATACTGGTACCATTAAAATCAGCGTTAACCGTCAGACCCGAACTGGCGGCCAGATTTGTTACCGCAACGGGCGCGCCCCCGAAGGTCGTAGTCAGGTTGTCGGTCAGCTGCAGGTTTTTCAGGGGTACATTCCCCATGTTCTGCAGGGTGAAAGTAAAGGTCAAATTGTAAGAGCCGTCGCCGTTGTTGACCGGGGCACTGGTCAGAGCCTTGGCTACCCCCAGGAGCGGGGCTTCGGTAAAAGTTACCGGGGTGGCTACGTCGTTGTTGGTGGGGTTGCCGTCGGTATCGGGGTCGGTAGAGGTACCATTCTGAGAATTATCTGTTACCGAAAGTCCGTTGGTGTCCTGACCCTGGCCGGTGGCGGTATTAGTATACACGCCAAGTACCGCTCCTGGGGTAACCGTTACGGTAAACTCTACAATACCTGACTCCGCTACCACGAGGCTTTGGGAAGCGCCCAGCAGATTTTTATCAGAGTTACCGTTGAAGAAAGGATTTACTACAAATTTACCACTCGCTACATTGTTCACGGCAAAGGCCGCGCCCTGGAACGTAGCGGTGAGGTCTTCCACCACCTGTACTCCGGATAGGTTTATGCTCCCTTTATTCTCTACCTTAATTTGATAGGTAAGGGTGTAGGAGCCGTCGCGGTTATTGACCGGGGCGCTGCTGATGGTTTTAGCAACACCAATGCAAAGGTTTTCGACGGTGAAGGTAGTTACTGTTTTACAACCGGCGGCGTCAGTGATGGCAACCGCGTACTGGCCGGTAGTCAGGCCCGTAAGATCCTCGGTAGTGGAGCCGTTGGTCCAGGCGTAGGTATAGGGACCGGTACCTCCCGAAACGCTGATATTGACAGCACCCTGATTGGGCAGACTGCAAACGGCGTTGGTAACAAGACCCGTAACGACCAGGGCGACGGGTTCGGTGATAGTAGCGGAGGAAGTAGCCGTACAGCCATTGGCATCGGTTACGGTAACCGAATAGGTACCTGCCGCCAGTGAACTCAGGTCCTGGGTGGTGGAGCCGTTTGACCAGAGGTAAGTATAAGGAGCCGTACCACCCGTTACGGTCAGGTCAATGGTGCCATTACTGGCTCCGTTACAGGTTGAGTTAACGGAAGTCCTGGTTAGGGTTAACGCACCGGCGGGCTGACCTACGCTAATGCTACCGGTTGCAGTAGCTCCCGCATTGTCCGTAACAGTAACCGAATAGGTACCGGCGATAAGGCCGGATAAATCCTGCGAAGTACCTACCACTGTACCCGAACGGGTCCAGCTATAAGTATAGGGCTTGGTTCCGCCAATTACTTCCAGCTCAATTTTTCCGGTACTACCCCCAAAACAAAGTACATCCGTTTTGGATAGGGAGCTGATAGCCAACGGACCACCTACCCGGTCGACGGTAAAAATCATTTCCTTGCTGCAACCCGCGGCGTCGGTAACCACTACGGTATAAGTACCTCCCAGTAAACCGCTCTGGTCTTTGGTGGTAGAACCATTGGACCACAGGTAGGTATAGCCGGGGGTACTACCGCTTACGGTAAGACTTATGGATCCGTTAGAAGCGCCGTGGGGGTTTTCATTGGTGACTGCTCCGCTGATACTCAAAGCTGAGGCGGGTTGGGTAATGGTAGTACTACCGGTAGTGGTACAGCCATACTTGTCGGTAACGGTAACCGTATAGGTACCGGGGGCTAGTCCGCCCGGGTCCTCTACCGAAGCGCCATTGGACCAGGCGTAGGAATAGGGGCCAATGCCTCCGGTCACGCTGAGGTTTATGGAACCATTACTTACCCCAAAGCAGGTAGCATTGGCAGGTACCAGCGAAAGCTGGAGGGTATTGACCACCACCTGCACACACTGCTGGGCACTTTCACCGCATTCGTTCACCGACTTTACGCAAACATTATAAGGGCCTGGTACCACGGCGGACCAGTCAACCAGAATTTCATTGGTATTGGCACCGCTGACAATCACAGCGCCCGCTGGTAAACCCCAGGTATAGCTGACTGCATCCTGGATGGCCGGAACCTTCAATGTACTGGGACCGGAAGTACAGACGTACACGGCAAAGTCAACCTGAACGGATACGGTAGCGACAGAACACTGGGCAGGAGACGGGCAGCCGTTGTCACATACCTGATAGGTAAATTCATCTACTCCGGTAAAGCCGGGGCTTGGGGTGTAGGTGATGGTTCCGTCCGCATTCACTATTACGGTTCCAAAGGAAGGCTGCGCAACGATAGTGGGTGCTTGCAGGGTACCATCGGCGTCGCTGTCATTGGACAGTACCGGTATGACAACCGGCAGTTCAGAGGTGGTACTTGCCAGGTCGTTGGTGGCGACGGGGGCGTTATTCACCGTAGAATAAAGCACCGCCACGGTGGCGTCATCGGTATAGCCGGCGTTGTCGGTAAGGCGGTATACAACCGTCAGGGTTTCGTTTTCGGCCACTCCGACCGGGGTAAACTGAATGGTGTTGTCGGGGTTAACGGCTACGGTGGCTTTACCGGCCGCAGGAGCCGATAGAATGGTAACGGTGTATGAATTGGCATGAGCCGACAGAAAACCTGCCGCATCGGGGTCAGTATCGTTAGCTAGTACATGTATGGCCGCAGCCCCCTGGACACAGGCCTGGTCGTCGTTGACTACGGGAGGTTCCTCAATAGTGATATCAAGGGGGCTACTGACAGCCGAAACCGTGTTTCCGATATTATCGGTAGCATTATCAACCTGAGCAATATTTCGGGCCGGGTCATAGTTGCCAATTACCTTAAAGGTTACGGTAATATTCTGAGTAGCACCCGAAGCCAAAGTTCCCAGGTTGTTCCAGGTAATGGTACCACCCGAGACATTAGTAGGCGTTACGGAGGCACTGACGTACTGTAAACAGGAATTGTAATAAATGTCTTTTAATGGCAGCGTCGTAATACTGGTAGCACCCGTATTGGCAATGGCAATATTGTAGGTTATAGTACTATTGATTGTGTAGGGACCTGATGCGGGCGAAGTTATGGTTTTGGTAACCGATAGAGAGGGGGCTACCACCGTGAAGCTTTTTGAAGATACATGGGTAACGGTACCTTCGGTCCCTTCTTTGGCCGTACCCTGCAGGGTATAGGTACCGGCCTGGGTGGGCGTCCAGGCGTACTCGTATATTTTGGTACATCCCACCGAGGTCACATAGGGGACAGCGACGGTGGTTGACCCGCCACCCGAACGGCTAATCAGCAGGTCCAGGCCGTTAATATCATATTCACCAAATGGGTCACTCACTACCGACCTGATGTAAACGGTATTACCAACGGTGCGTTGTGTAACTACCGAGCCCCCGGAGGCATAGGCAGCATTGTAGCCGTCAAGGCTATTAATGTTTATATAAGTAGTAGTGGGAATATCTATTTTTGATATTGTGGTGGAAGCATCGTAGTTCACGACTACATTGGCACTGGTGTAGTCATTGGACAGCTCCAGAACTATTGCCTGCCCGGCTGGTACCGTAACGGGAGCTGCCAGCGTATAAGTTGCTGTAATTATACCGGTATTACCAGCTCCGGCCGTCCAGGTCGCGGTATTACTGGTAGCGATAGTGGTTGTGCCGTATCGAAGTGCAGTAATAAAGGGGAAAGAACTAGTGGTACTGATTGGGGAGGAGGAAGTAGCATGAGCCGTAACTACGATGTTTTGCCCGGATGGAATACTAAAACTACTGCAGAGAGCTGGCGACAAGGTAAAAGAAGCATCCGTAGAGGCACCTTTCACCGCCACCCCAATCTGCGCCCAGGCCTGACTTGGCCCTCCCGAAATATTCCAGGACATACTAGTTGAACCAGCGGTAGCTCCTTTGTAACTGGACAAGGCACCGATGCTATTGGTGCTGCTGTTGAAAATGGTTGTCTGACCTCCACTGCTGGCATTGTTCTTGGCGCGTGTACCCACAACGTCTACCACAATATCACCCAGCGCTGATGGCGCCGCTACCGAAGCCGGTGTGGTAGTACCGGTGCCCGTAACATTGGTGCCAAAAGGGGCCGTCACGTCTACATTATCAAACATAGCAACCCCCACCACCGCTTCCAGGGTCTGTCCGGCTGGCCAGGATATGGTAACCAAAGCTGCTGTAGTGGAGGGATTAATCAGGTACCACAATTCCGCTTTGGCGTCCGTTCCCGTAACAACCTGATTCAATTTTGTAAGGGCGGTACCCCCGAACGTGACTCCGGTTACGGCATTACTTGCTCCGGGGGTGGAGGCAATACTGACCAGTAGCAGCCGATTGGAACCCGTAGGTGCAAAGGTAGAACTACTGGAGAGAGAGCCAGTAGATGAGCCACTATTACTGGTCTGAAAGGTGCCGCTGCCGGTAACAACCGCAGTTTGTTTGGTCAGGGATATAGTGGAAGTTACCGTACTACCGGTTGGTACGGTCCGGTTTAGGATATTACCGCTTTTCAGATAAAGCTGCTTGGTAACGGTTTGAGCCAGTAAGGGGCGGGAAAAACCAAATAAAATTACCAGCAGAACCACCGCCTGGGCTACCTTCCTGTATACAGGTATAGGCTGGAGCCAGTAGGTAGTTTGTAAAAGTTTCTTCATTCGATTCTGTACAGTTAACATCTTCATGAGGGTGAGTGAATTGGCCCTGCGTTTATTAGTTTTTCAGAATAAGGCTGGGCGTGGCGGGGGCTTCCCGGGGAGTAGCCGAAAGGCAGGCCGGCGCGCTGGTGCATCCTACGTTGTCGGCCACTACACAAATCTGTCCGGGCGAAGTAGTTGTCCAGCTCACCGCAATGCTGGAAGTACCTTGTCCGCTTACCAGGGTGGCGTTGGCAGGTACCGTCCAGGTATACTGAAGATTTGGTACCGCAGTCACTGAGTAGACGGTACTTTCCCCGACGCACGGTTTTGTGTCACTGGTAGTAATAGTACCCGGACTGGCCGGGGTACAGTCTGAGTCCTGACAGTCGGTGAGTCCGTTGCCGTTGTTGTCAATGCCGTCGTTACAGATTTCGGGCTCCCAGATCTGGGTAGTAGCGGTCCCGGTGCAGCCGTTCTGGTCGGTGATGGTCACGGTGTAGCTGTTGCGGCTGAGGCCCGAGAGATTCTCGGTGGTAGCCGCGTTGGACCAGAGGTAGGTGTAGCCCGGCGTTCCGCCACTGGCCGTCAGGTTAGCAGTACCGGTGGCCACCAGGGGGCTGGGGTCGGTATCGTCGGTTTTAGCTATGGTACCCGTTATGGCCGCTGGCTGCGCCACAACTACCGGCTGAGACTGCTTGCAGCCATCGGCATCGGTTACGGTAACGGTGTAGGTGCCCGCTCCGATTTTAGAGATGTCTTCGGTGGTATTTCCGTTGGACCAAAGAAAAGTCAGCGGGGTTTTGCCGGTTGTGCTAATGTCAATAGCTCCGTTTTTTAGACCGAAGCAGGTGGCCGAAGTACTCGAGTGGGTAATAGTCGTAGAAACCCGCGCTGCCACTGTGGCCGAAGCCGTGGTAGTACAGTTGTTGCCATCGGTTATGGTAGCCGAATAGGTATCGGGTACCAGTCCGGTGATGTTTTTGGTGGTAGCCCCATTGGACCAAAGGTAGGTGTACGGGGCCGTGCCACCCGTTACGTTCAGGGTTACTGCGCCGTCATTGCCATTGCAGGCCACTTTGGTAGTTGTAGTGGGAGTATTTAAAAAAGGTTTGGTAGGGTCATACGAAACAGAGATACTTCTCTTCTGATTATGACAGCCGGTAGGTAGTGTGACGTCCAGCGTATAGGTACCGGGCTTACTCACCTGAATTGTCCTCTGGTTGGGGTCAGTATCAATTTTGCCATTTATTGTAGTCCAGGCGTATCCTACGTCCTTCCTGTCAATATCAGTAGAGAGGGTGGTGGTCGGGTTCAGGCAGGAGAGCAGTGGATTACCCAGTATGGTAGGATCCACATTGGGCTGCCCCCATTTGTAGGGGCCCGAAAAGTCTTTGAGCTGGGCGGTGAAAGAAGAGGACGCCCGCGTTTTGATTATAAAGGTGTGCAACGGGAAAAGACAAGGGTCTAGTCCGGAAAGAGAGGCGTGGTCCATCCCAAAGGCGGTTAGGTTAATACCCACCTCGGCCACCGAGTAGTCAAGGTAGCTGGTACCCCAGGTATTGGATTTGGTACCTTTGGTACCCCAGGGAGGAGCGGCCGGATTTTGTCCGCTCTGGTTAACCAGGCCAACGGCATCGGTATTTCCGGGCAGGGGATTGATAGTGGCATAGCCAAAAGGAGAGCCGGTAAACGCCCCGTCGAAACTACTGCCCCAGGTAAAGGTTTTGGGAGTAATAGAGTTGTAGGCGGTCCGGCTCACCCACACCCGTACTTCAATGGTGGGGGTTGAGCCACCGCCGGTGAGGGCTACGTTGAAGATAAAGTCTCCTACCTTGGTAATGTTGCCCTGGGCATCAAATTGAAAAGCGGTATGTCCCAAATCAGCCCCTCCTGACGTAAATCCACTGCCGGGGGTGTAGGAAATACTCTTGGCAAAAAATTCAAAATCCATGTAGGCGTCACCACCGGGCTCGGCCCGGTTGATTATACCAAAAAACCAGAGATTATTTTTTGCATTGGCCGGATCGGTATCAATATCCCGCACCATGTGCCCGGCCACGTCTAATAAGTCATTTTTGCCGAGCACGTTGGAAGAGCCGGGACTCCAGATAGCCGGGTCCTCGCCATTTTTACTCGCCGTGGTATAGGAAGTTTGATCAGTTCCGCCGGTACCCCCAAAATGGTCGCGGGCCCAAACCCCATCAATTAGTATCTGACTTTTAGTACCTGCCACGTCTACAAAACTGCTCAGGTTTCCCTTCATCCGGCGTTCGTAGGTGGGGTTCGCCGAGGTTTGAAGCAGAGTTTTGATTGAATCAGGATACAGTTCCCTGATGAGACCCCTTCCGGAAGGCCCGTT
Source organism: Telluribacter sp. (assembly GCF_035998675.1). Lineage (NCBI taxonomy): Bacteria > Pseudomonadati > Bacteroidota > Cytophagia > Cytophagales > Spirosomataceae > Telluribacter > Telluribacter sp. The sequence goes on along the minus strand of NZ_DASYHI010000020.1, from coordinate 453,377 downwards.
GAACCAGTCGTTGGTGCCCGCTGCCGGGCTGCCGAGACCAAACTCCACGGTACCGGAATATAAGCCGGCATCGACCCCAAAATTGGCTTTTACCGCCCCCGTCGAGAGTATCTGCGCCCGTGATACAGAAGCTGTAAAAAACAGAAGCGCACCGGCGAGCAGGAGGGTAGTTTTATGGAAAATCAGAGAGTAAAATTTTTTCATGAGGGAGGACTTACGGGTCACGGTAAACGGTATTATATATAGAAAAAGAAGTAGGTACTTTCCTTTTGGACAATGCCTCAGGGCGGTCCGGGCCAGGGATATTTTTGGGAATGGAGTTGAGTGTTGACAGAAGCAGTCGGCGTAGAGGCTTCTTTATCAAAACTTTGCAAGGCAAACGGGCGGCGGTTGTGTGTGTATTTGACCATGAAAATCAGGTATTAACTACGTGATTGCGTACGTACTACTACGTGATTGGCAACTACCGTGCCGATTTTTAAGAAATTATTTAAAAAGTATCCACAGATGGTTTAGGAGCAGAAAACCTGGAGGAGAGAAGGTGCTTTCAGGGGGAAAAGAAGAATTAATGTGAGCGGGAGGTACTTGGAAAGTAAGAAACGCTGAGTAGGGGAGGCTATACGCAGGTAAAAGGCTTTGTTTTTAAGACTTGGAATGATTTTTTACTTTTTAGAATATAGTTTCACTCAAACTCATACAAATCATGAAAGCTTATCTGAATCTATTGATAATTCTGCTTCTTTCCCTGGGCTTAACCAGCTGTGATTTCATCGGCACGATCTTCAAGGGGGGCGTTTGGGTTGGTGCCATTATGGTAATTTTGGTCATTGTGGTGGTAATATGGCTTTTTGCAAAGCTCATGAGCGGAAGGCGATAAACGGAGAGAGGTACCCGAAGTATAGGAGCTATCCTGCCAACAAAAAAGCTCCCCGGTCCGGGGAGCTTTTTTGTTGGGGTTAGGAAGCAACTATAAGGCATCAGCCAATGGCTTCATTAATATCGGGTAGTGTACCAAAACGCTGTAAGGTAGCTACGTGCGAACGGAAGGCTGCCGTAAAGGATTCATTTTCCATATAAACCAGCCCATATTCTTCGGCGGTCTGTTTTACAATGGGAGCTATGTCGGGGTAGTGTACATGACAGATGCGCGGGAAAAGGTGATGTTCGATCTGAAAGTTCAGTCCACCAACGTACCAGGAAAGCCATTTGTTATGACGGGCAAAATTGACCGTAGTTTGTAATTGGTGAATTGCCCAGTCGTTTTCAATCACACCATGTTCGTTAGCCACCGGATGCGCGGTACCTTCTACCGTATGGGCCAACTGAAATACCACCGTAAGTACCATTCCGGCGGTGAAGTGCATCAGCAGAAAACCGGGGAGAATATAGGAAAACGGAATGTTGAAATAAATTACAGGTACTCCAAAAAGAACCAGGAAGTAAACCACCTTCATTACTATCATCTTTACGAGTAAAAGCTGGTTTTCGGTTTTGGTTTGGGTATTTACTCCGGAGCGGATAAAAGATACAAACTGGACAAAGTCCTTGAGCAGCACCCAGTAAAGGGTTAAGATTCCGTAAAAGAAAAAAGCGTAGATCCACTGAAATTTATGGATAAAACGGGTAACCGTGTGCGGGGACAAACGTACTACTACCCGGTCCTGAATATCTTCGTCCATGGGTACCACATTGGTGTAGGTATGGTGCAGAATGTTGTGCTGCAGCTTCCAGTTAAGTACTCCTCCCCCTGCCAGGTTCAGTGTACAACCCATGAGGTCATTAATGCGGGGATTCGAAGAATAGGCACCGTGGTTGGCGTCGTGCATCACGCTCATTCCGATGCCGGCTACCCCCAGGCCCATCACAACCCATAACAGCAGACTAAGCGCAAAAGGGGGCTGAAATAAAAGAATAAAAACAAAGGGCAGAATATAAGCGGCTAACATGACCACCGATTTCAGGACCATCGTACCGTTGGCGTGCCGGGAAATATTTTTTTCAATAAAATGTTGATCGACGCGTTTCCGTAGGGTATGGAAGAACTGATTTTTGTCTTTGTTAACAAATTTAACTTTTCCTTTAAGTTTCATTGAAGGGATCGGTTGCTCTTTAGTTCTTTAGTACTGAGGCAGAAGACAAATAGAAGAACCAACTTTAAAAATTAGATCAACCTACCTGAAAGCCAATTTCAAAGTTAACGAAAAATAGTTTAGTCTGGTATCAAACAAATAAAATGGAGTAACTTCCGAAGTTGGACAGGTGACACTTCTTTAGAAAAAAGAAAAAAAATAGCGATTGAACTTGTGTATCTAAAATCTGTACAACATCTTTGCACTCCGTTAGCGGTAATAGGCACGAAGGGGGATTAGCTCAGTTGGCTAGAGCGCTTGCATGGCATGCAAGAGGTCATCGGTTCGAATCCGATATTCTCCACAGAAACCTCCAAATTTTAAAAATTTGGAGGTTTTTTTTATTAATTGCCACCAGAGTGCCACCTAAAATCGCTTTATCTTAACCTAAATTGCTACCCCACTGATTTCTCATCTTTGCCCGAAAGAGAATGTCTAAACTCATTCGGCGTCATGCCATAGTACTTCTTGAACAGTTTATTCAGGTGGCTTCCGTCCGTAAAGCCAAATTCGTAGGTTATCTGTGACACGCTCAGACTGCTGTACAGCAGGCGATTCTCAATAAGTTTGAGCTTGTACTTCAGAATATACTGTTGTAACGACTCGCCGGTCTGGGTTTTAAACAGGGCGCTCAGGTAGCTGGCCGAGTAGTTGAATCTGCCAACCAGGTGCTCGATCCGGAGCTGTTCGGGCTCCCGGATATGCTGCCTTACGTAAAGTACTATATCTTCAATCAGCTTAGCGCTTTTAATATCCTTTCGTTTGACCAGGTCTTCCCTGACGCCGTTTCGGGCCAGAATGCCCAATATAGCTTTCATAATGCCATTCATAATCAGGTCGTAGGAGCCTTCTTCCCGGTGGGTGTATTCGTGGATAAGTACCGTAAGCAGGTGTTCGAGTAAAGTCTTTTCCTGCCGATCAGCAACCAGGGAGCCACACGACTGATAGGGCGAATTCAGGAGGGACTCAACGGTGCGTATCCAGTTCGGTGATTTGGGTTGGGTATGGTCTTCCAGAAAAACTTCGGTAAACCGGATGTAGCAAAACTCGGTAAGCTCCGCAATTTCGAAATAGTGGTAGTCTTCCGGCCCCAGCAGGAAAACATCTCCCGCTGAATAGTGGAAGCTGTTGTCGTTTATACAATGATTACCCCGTCCGCTGCGGATGAAAATGATTTCAAAATAGCTGTGATTATGGACCGGATGCGGCCACTCACTGGCCTCAAACGTGTAGATATTGAATGGCTCGTACTGGATATAACGCTTCATATAGTGTATTTACCGATAAATAGTAGATTTATACAATAAGCATTGTACTTACCTTCTCTACTTTTGGCGTACCAATCTTTCAGCAGAAAGTTGAACGCTCAATCCAGTGTAACAGCTAACCATTTGTGTATTATGAAAAAGCCAATCTTACTACTTCTCTCGTTTTTGGTACTTACGGTCCTGTCCGCCGGGTTTTCCGGGAGCGAACAGCCCAGCCCGGTTAGTACCTGGCAAAGCTTATTCAACGGCAAAAACCTCCGGGGCTGGGGTACTTATCTTTTACCATCCAGAGCCGCCGCCGACCAGACCCCCATTGGCCTGAATAAAGATCCCCACGGGGTATTCAAAGTAGAAAACGGCATGATACGGGTATCCGGTCAGGACTGGGGCGGGGTATTTACCGAGCAGTCTTACGGCAACTACCACCTGCGGTACCAGGTGAAGTTTGGTAAAGAAAAATGGGCACCCCGCCAAAACGCCGTGGCCGACGGCGGACTGCTGTTTCATTGTTCGCTGCCCTACGACTACGGCTCCAAGTGTTGGATGCGCTCCATTGAAATGCAGATTCAGGAAACTGATATCGGCGACTACCACAACGTAGGTGCCGGGGTACCGCAGCTGGCTTTTTCGCCCGCCAAAGATGATGCCGATGAGGTAAACCAGTATGATCCCTTGGCACCCCTCCAGCCTACCGACAAGCGCGTTTTCCGGTCGGGAAATTTTGAAAGTGCCCCTGACCAGTGGACGACCGGTGAGCTGGTAGCACGGGGTGCCGACGCAGTATTTATTGTCAATGGTTTTGTGGTCAATCGACTGTATAATATTTACCGGGCCGACCTGCAGGAACAAACCACCGGGGGGCAGATTCAGTTTCAGAGCGAGGGTGCGGAGCATTTCCTGCGAAACATTGAACTGCGACCAGTCAATTTTGTCCAGGTGGGTCGTCCTAAATTGGTAAGTACCCGGCAGGACGTAAAGGTTTCGGAAAAGGAAATTCAGACCCTGGAAATACAAAACCAGGGAGAAGCTGTCGAACTAATTGCGGCCGAACTGATAGGTAAGGAACTGGAGCAATTTTCGGTAAAGCTGCCTGCTTTTCCGCTCGTACTAAAAAAGGGTGAAAAATTAAAGATTCCCGTGTCGGCTAAGGCTGGAAGTAAAGTGGGTAACAAAGTAAAGTTCAGGCTGGAAACAGTACTGGGTCCGGTACCCGATTTTGCCGTCAATTTACAGGTACAGTAGGCTTTATAAACGAGCGGAGGGTACTGTAAACCAGTATCCTCCGCTTTATATTATGGTAAAAGCCCCTTTTTAGTACCTGCGAACCTACGCCTCAGTCAGCAACTCCCTTAGGCGACTAATGGCAATGGGTTTGATGATGTATTCGGAAATTTCGCTGTATGTTTTAGCTCTTTCCAGATCCTGCGGGTTAATGGATGAACTTACCATGTAAATGACAATATTTTTATGGATACTGTCTTTTAACTTTATAAACTCATCCAGGAAATCCCAGCCGTTCATAATGGGCATGTTTATATCCAGAAAAATAATTTCCGGCAAGGCGCCCTTATCAGTAATATTATCAGCAATGTACCTTATTGCTTTTTCTCCGTTCTCAAATACCATTACATTATCGCACAGCTTGTAGGTCTGGATGATTTTGGTCAAACCAAAAACATAGATCCGGCTGTCATCAATAATGTAGGCGGTTTCAATCCTTTTCATAAAAAAGTAATTTTAAAAGTAGAACCCAGGCCGGGTTCGCTGCTGACTTCAATTTTTCCACCCATTGCTTCTACCTGATTCCTGGTTAGGTACAATCCGATGCCCCTGGCTTCCGGGTTTCCGTGAAAGGTTTTGTACATACCAAATAAATCAGATGCGTACCTCGAGAGGTCAATACCACTGCCGTTGTCGGAAACAAGAAGTACAGGTTTATTGTGTTCCAGAAATGATCTTAGGGTGATAATGGGCGCGCGCCCGGGCTGCCGGTACCTGATGGCGTTGGAAACCAGATTTATCAGGATACTTTCCAGGTACTTTGGGTGGCCTTCCACTTCCGGACATTCGTGTGCATCGTGTACTAGCAGTACGTCATGCTCCTCAATCTCCTTTTGCAAAGCTTTTTCCGTCACCTTAATATAGTCGGCCAGGTTAAGTACCTGTTTATGCTGGTCAATATTATTTTGAACAAAAAGTACTTGGTTCAGGTGGACTATGGTTTGATTTAATTCTTCGGATATCTGGTCAATGTGGTTGATAATGGCCGCTCTGTCCTCACTGCTATCGGTGATTTTCATTACTTCCAGCATCATTTGCAGATTACTGGTATGAGACCGCAGATTATGGGAGACAATATGGGCAAAATCCAGCATGCGGTTATTCTGACAGGAAATAACCCGAAGCGAATCTTCCAGCTGTATCTCCCTTTTTTTCTGTTCATTAATATCCTGAAAAGTACCCATCAGCCCCACGACCTTTCCTTCCGGGTTAAGAATAGGCTTACCCGCCACCCTGACCCATATCCGGTTATTTCTGGCCGTCAAGAGTTGTAATTCAAGGTCAAAGGGTATTCTGAATTCCAACGCCAAGGTTAGTTTTTCCCGGATAACCTGCCGTGACTCCTCGGTATAATACTGAATGGCTTCCTCAATTCGTATGTTGCCCCCGTGGGGTAGTTCATGAATATCGTATACCGTTTTTGACCAGCGTACTTCGTCGCTACCCAGGTTAAAATCCCAGCCCCCGACTTTGGCCATTCGCTCGGTTTCTTCCAAAAACCGCTTGCTGCGTTCCAATTCGTTGAGGTTCCGGATTTTCTGGTCAATATTAACCACCGACCCAATCATCCGGATGGGTTCTCCAAGGTCATCAAATTTGGCCTGTCCCGCGGTTTCAAACCATTGGTACCGGCCTTCTTTGTTTTTCAGCCGGATATTTATCCGGTAAGGTAGCTGCTTTCTCAGGTGAAGTTTCGTAATTTCTATTACCCTTTCCCGGTCGTCGGGATGAAGCAGTACGTTCAGAAAATTTTCGTTAGAAGCTTCCAGTTCAAGGTCGTCGTACCCCAGAAGTTCATAAAACCGGTTACTCCACCATTCCTGTCCTGACCTGATATCCCAGTCCCAAACACCGGCGTTGATACCCTGAATAAGCAGGGCAAGGGTTTCGGTCGCGGTATGCGAGCTTTTCGGGGAATTCATTACGTATGTCATAGCCGTGTGTGTGATAAGCCTGATCAGGAGGACCTACCTCTTAATTTGCTTTATCTTTATTCATTTATGCTTTACAAAAGCGATATTTACAATTATGAAAATAACGGTTATGATAAGTCCATCTCCGTAAATTTCGACCAACTGTATCTTTTCTCATTTTTTTGGTTAAATAAGGGGAAAAGCAAAAAGCGGGAAAAGAACTTTTTTATTGGTAATTTCTGACTTCAAATTAGAAATGTTCAATTTTTTACTTATGCTGTTTCTCTGATTAGCCGAAAAATGTGGTGCAGAAAAAGACCGGTTTGTATGAATCTTATCTTTTATCTTTGTGTTTAAAGTCTATAAACTATATAGAGTTTAATTTTAAAACCTAAAAACCTACACAACTATGTCACTTCGCTTAGGAGACATTGCCCCTGATTTTGAGGCAGGTTCCACCCAGGGTTCCATCCGCTTTCATGAATGGCTAGGAAACAGTTGGGGAATGCTTTTTTCCCACCCGGCCGATTTTACCCCCGTATGTACTACCGAACTAGGCAAAACAGCCCTGTTAAAAGGTGAGTTTGAGCAGCGCAACGTAAAGGTTTTGGCCGTAAGTGTAGACGACCTGGACTCCCACAACCGCTGGATTCCGGACATTAATGAAGTAACCGGTTCGGAGGTTAATTTTCCTATCATTGCCGACGAAGGCCGCAAGGTGGCTGAGTTGTACGATATGATTCACCCCAATGCCAGCGAAAAAACTACCGTACGTTCGGTATTTATCGTTGGTCCGGATAAAAAAATTAAATTGACACTGACGTATCCTGCGTCCACGGGTCGTAACTTCAACGAGCTACTACGTGTGGTAGACTCCCTTCAGCTTACCGCCAACCATTCAGTAGCTACCCCGGCCGACTGGAAAGACGGAGACGATGTGATAGTGGTACCGGCGATAAGTACCGAAGATGCCGAGAAAAAATTTACGAAAGGGTTGCGTATCGTAAAGCCTTACCTGCGCTATACTCCGCAGCCAAACAAGTAATTTGGCTGGCTGAAACTTATATGTACCTTCGGGTCCCTCCTCTGCTTGAGGAGGGACTTTTTATTTTGTCAATACTTAAGGTGCAAACAATTTTTGGGAGGCAGAGCCATTTCAACCGGCTTTTGTATTTTTGTGATGGTATGGCACTTAAAGCAAGAAAGTCAGGAAGTAAAAAAGAACCCGCAAAGAAACCATTACCCCTGGTAGGTTGGGGTATTGTGTTGGGGGTAGCTTTGCTCGTGGCGGGCCTGGCCTGGTGGATGAAAACCCCCAATGAAAACAAGTGGACCCACATCAAGCGGTTTGGAATCAGGTTGCCCATGAAGTACCCGGTACACGGTATTGATATTTCCCACCACAATGCCCGCATTGACTGGGAAAAACTTAAAGCTGTTAAATCCGAGGGAGTCCGTATTGATTTTGTGTATATCAAAGCGACCGAGGGTGCCTCCCACTACGACCGGCAGTTTGAACGAAACTGGCGGGAAGCGCGTCGGGTAGGGATGAAACGGGGGGCTTACCATTTTTATAATCCCAGGGTGTACTCTAACCTTCAGGCCGAAAATTTTATTAAAAGAGTAAAAATGCAAAAGGGCGACCTGCCCCCGGTACTTGACCTGGAAGTTGAGGCCGGAAAACCCGCTGATATTATTATCAAAGGCGTTCGGAACTGGCTTACCCTGATTGAAAAACACTACGGAGTCAGGCCGATAATTTATACCAACGAACATTTTTACCTGAAGTACATCGCCGGTAATTTTAATGACTATCCGCTTTGGCTGGCCGGTTACTCCCGCACCCACCTGGGCGACCTGGCCGACAACTCCCAGGTACTATTCTGGCAGCACAGCGAAAAAGGTTGGGTAGACGGCGTGAAGGGCTACGTCGACTTTAATGTGTACCTCTATGATGCCGAAACCTGGGAAAAGTTTGAAAAGTAGTAAGCAAAACTAAAATGGCAGACGACAGCGCATCAGCCACCCGGCTCAACAAATTCATCAGTGAAACAGGCTTTTGCTCGCGCCGCGAAGCGGACAAACTCATTGAACAGGGAAAGGTAACCCTTAACGGCCGACCGGCCGTACTGGGGGATAAAGCAACCCGGGAAGACGAGGTCCGCATTAATGGAAAATTACTTAAAGCCCGGCGCAATGCGGAAGTCTACCTGGCTTTTAATAAACCCGTAGGTATTACCTGCACCACCGAGCGACACATAAAAGGAAACATTATTGACTATATCAACCACCCTGAACGCATATTCCCGATCGGCCGTCTGGATAAACCTTCGGAGGGGCTTATTTTCCTGACCAGCGACGGAGATATCGTTAATAAGATTCTACGAGCCGGTAATAACCACGAAAAAGAGTACCTGGTAACGGTTGATAAACCCGTAACGCCGGAGTTTATACAAAGAATGAGCAACGGAGTACCTATTCTGGATACCGTTACTCAGAAATGTTACGTGCGCAAGGAAAGCAGTTATGTGTTCACAATTATACTGACTCAGGGCCTTAACCGCCAGATACGCCGTATGTGCGAGTACCTGGGCTACAGCGTAACCCGACTCAGGCGGGTACGCATCATGAACATTACCCTGCGCGACCTACCCCCGGGCAAGTGGCGTAACCTGACGGTCGGAGAAATGGACCAAATCAATAAACTGGTCGCTGGCTCCACAAAAACCGAGGAAGGCTCTTACCTGAGTACTTCCCGGGGCGAGGACGAAGAAGCCTACGATTAGGTACCTGACAATAATAGGGCGCTTTGGGTCAGTAGCTCTATTTTACCGGCTGCTTTGTATTGTATATTCCCTAAATACTATGCTTCGCTTTACTGTCGCGTTTTTCCTTTTTATATTCGTATTCGGTTTGAGCTGCCACCGGAGCAGCGCGGTCCGGAATCAAAACTCGTTGGATAACCCTCCGAATATTATTCTGATCATGACCGATGACCAGGGTTATGGTGACCTGGGCGTAACGGGGAACCCGGTTATTGAGACGCCCCATATTGATGCTCTGGCCAGGCAAAGTGTGAGCATGACCCATTTTTATGTGAGTCCGGTATGTAGCCCTACCCGGGCTAGCCTCATGACGGGCCGTTACAACTACCGGACGCGGGTTATTGATACCTACCTGGGTCGTTCAATGATGGACACCGAGGAGGTAACAGTGGCCGAGGTACTTAAATCCCGGGGCTTCCAGACCGGAATATTTGGCAAATGGCACCTGGGCGATGCCTATCCCATGCGTCCCGGTGATCAGGGGTTTGATGAAGTACTTGTTCATTTTGGCGGTGGCCTGGCCCAACCTTCCGAGCCCCTGCATAACAACCGTCGATACACGGACCCTATCCTGTTTCACAACGGGGAGGAAATACAAACCAAAGGGTACTGTACCGATGTCTACTTTGACAACGCCCTCAGTTTTATTCAGCAAAGTGCGCAGCAGCGGAAACCCTTCTTTACCTACATTGCCACCAATGCTCCTCACGATCCTTTTCATGATGTACCCCAGGAACTGCTGGCCAAATACAAAAGCAAAAATGTAGCGGCGGCCCTGCGCGGCGATTTCCCAAACCCTAAAAAACGGGCCGATGACCTGGCCCGGATTTACGCGATGGTTGAGAATGTGGACCAGAATGTAGGGAAACTGCTTCGGAAGCTGGATGAATGGGAGTTGACAGAAAATACAATTGTTATATTTCTCACGGATAATGGCCCCCAGACTACCCGCTATAACGGTCCGTTTAGGGGAGGAAAGGGGCAACCCAGGGAAGGAGGAATTCGTACATCCTACTTTATGCGCTGGCCTGCCCGAATCAAAGCCGGTACCATCAGCGACCGCCCGGTGGCTCACCTGGATATCATGCCCACATTGCTGGATGCCGCAGGCGCGCCACTTCCCACTGATCGGAAAATCGACGGAAGAAGCTTCCTTCCCTTAGCCGAGGGACGTACCACCCACTGGCCGGACCGTAGTTTGTATTTGCAATGGCACCGGGGCGATGAACCTCTACCCTTTGTCAATTTTGCCGCCCGCGCCCCCCGCTATAAGTTGCTAAGTACCGACGGAAAAAAATTTGAGTTGTACGATATTCTCCGGGACCCGGGGGAGAAACAAAACCTGGTTGAAGAGTTACCCCAGGTAGTGCAGCAGATGAAAGAGGACTATATGGTCTGGTTTCGGGAAGTGTCAGCTACCCGCCCCGACAACTACGCCAAACCGCGCATAATACTGGGTACCCCCAACGAAACAACCACCCGACTTAGTCGTCAGGACTGGCTACTTACCGAAGGGCAAGGCTGGGGCGATCAGGGCTTATGGAAGGTAGACGTAGCGCAACCGGCCAGTTTTGAGGCCGAAGTTATTCTGGAAAAGCCGCTTCCGCGGGGGGTACTTACCCTCACTGGTGGCGGCAGGTCGTTCAAAGGTTCGCTCACCGACAATGGTAGCCGAGGCTTTATCCAAAATATTAACCTACCCTCCGGACCAACCGACCTTCGGGTAGTTGTGGAGCAGGAGGGAAAAGAGTCAGGGCCCTATCAGGTGGTTTTGAGAAGAAAATAGCGAGCGTTGGGAGCCTATAAAATACCATTTATTCTCAATGCTAATGGTTCAAGCTTAAAAGGGGTCTTCTTCGGCAATTCGCCCCCTCAGAAATTCATTCATATTCAGCCGGGGCTTGCGGCAAAGGTACACGCGGGTACCCCTTTCGCGGGCGTAGGGATTGGCAATGCGACCGATTTCTTTTACCTCGGCAAACAACTGGGGAATGTCTTCTCCCAATTCGTCATTGACATAAATAAATTCCTGAATGTCCTTTTTCAGATGTCTGGGAGCCCAGTAGTAGAAACTTTCATTGAACGACATGGGTTCGGGTAACCCGTACCTGGGCCCGATGACCGTTACGGCACCGGCCTGTCCGTAGTTCTCACAGTAAATCAGGGTGTTGTTTTTATTCCGGGTCTGCCGGTAGGCCTTGTCTACAATCAAGGTGAGTTCATTCCAGCCCAGCATATCGGCGTAGTCCTGGGGTAGCGGGTGAACGGTACCATCTTCAAAGCGCCGGCCAAAATCAATCCCGTAGTTTTCTTCCAGATTGTTAAAATAAGCGACCAGTCCCTTCACTTCAAACACCGGCAGCCCCAAAGGCAGTACCGGCAGCGTAAGTACCACCATACCAATGGGCAGGGCCATTCGGGTAAAAGTAGTTTTCAGGATCGGTTCCCAAAAGAGGGAACCGGCCGCAATCAGGACCGGAAAAATACCAGCGGTATAGTAGCTTTTTCCCTGAATGGAAAAAAGTACCCCCACTACCAGAAGGGGAGTCATGGCAACGATGCGGTGCTGCCGGGTTCGGAGCAGATAGACCAGGCCGGGTACCACCAGCACTACCGCCGCAAAAGGCATAAGTATCTGTTCCAGCAGGAACTCAACGCGGTCAACGTGCGTAAGTTGAGTGCCATTCAGGGCCTCCATGTGCGTAACGACCGGCAGGTCATGCGTAAATTGCCAGATAATATTAGGCAACACCAGGACGAAGCCCAGCAGCAAAGCGCCGTAAAAATGAATAGTATGCAGCAGTCTGCGGCGCGGGGAAAGTAGAAAAGCGGCAATCATGCTAAGTACCAGCAGTACCATCAGGTACTTATTCAGTACCCCCAAACCAGCCGTAGCTCCCAGGAGGTACAGGTACCGGCCCGACTCCGTATTGAGGTATCTGATGAGCCAGTAGAAGGCCAGGGTCCAGAAAAAAATATCCAGAAAAACGGGTTGAAACAGAAAAAAGGCCCTTAACATGAGTGGGGGGACAATCAGGCCAATGGAAGTCAGAATCATGGAGTAGGTGCGGCCACCCAGTTCGCGGGCTGTAAAAGCACCCAGTAGTACCATAACCCCGCTCATCAGGGCTGGCACCAGCTTTACCGCAAATACCGAGGACCCAACGAGCGTTTGTACCAGCCACGCCAGCAAACCTATAAACGGCGGCACCGACGCGTAGCCCCAGGCCGGATGTTTCCCCAGCGAAAAATAAAGCAGTTCGTCGCGGTGGTATTCGAGGTTAGGATAAAAGGAAAGGTGAAGTGCTACGCTGAATAGCGCCAGCAACCATACTGACCAGGGGGTCTTGACGGAGGAAGTCATGTAAATAGGTGTGGGTTAAAACCACGCGAATATACAAAATCTGGCAAATGCTCCTATTAAATCCTATAAACAGCTACTTTTGTAATCCGCACCTGCACGAGCTGCGGCATTTTTTCGTGAATCTGACATTACTAACAATATCTCTTTTTGCTTATGCTTCCAGTTACTCCCTTTGACCAAACTGCTGCTTTCAAAAAACTCAAAGCTCACCACAAGACCATCGCAAAGAAACCCTTGCGTGAACTGTTTGAGGAAGATGAAAACCGTTTTAAGAAATTTTCAATTCGTCTGGGGGATATGCTGGTTGACTATTCCAAAAACCGCATCAACGGGCGTACCAGGGCTTATCTGGTACAACTGGCCGAGGAATGTGGCCTGCCGGATGCCATTGAACAACTATTTACCGGCCAGAAGATCAACGCCACCGAGGATCGCGCCGTGTTGCACGTAGCCCTTCGCAACCGCTCAAATACCCCCATTCTGGTTGATGGAAAAGACGTGATGCCGGAGGTAAATGAAGTACTTGAAAAGATGAAGCGCTTCTCTACCCAGGTGCGGTCGGGCGGCTGGAAAGGATATACCGGCCGGGAGATTTCGGATATTGTTAATATAGGTATTGGAGGCAGCGACCTGGGGCCGGTGATGGTTACCGAAGCCCTAAAGGCCTACGGAAAAAAAGGGCTGAACGTTCATTTTGTTTCCAATGTAGACGGTACTCATATTGCCGAAACCTTAAAGGGCCTTGACCCCGAAACGACCCTGTTTATGGTAGCCTCCAAAACCTTTTCCACCCAGGAAACAATGGCCAACGCGCATACCGCCCGCGCCTGGTTTCTGGAAAAGGCCAGGAAAGACGAGTACGTGAAAAAGCATTTTGTGGCGATTTCGACCAATCGGAAAGAGGTCGAAAAGTTTGGTATCGATCCGGACAATATGTTTGGTTTCTGGGATTGGGTCGGGGGCCGCTATTCGCTATGGTCGGCCATCGGTTTGTCCATTGCCTGCTTTATCGGCTTCCAGAATTTTGAACAACTCCTGGCGGGTGCCCACGACATGGACAACCATTTCCGGACTACCAAGTTTGAGCGGAATATTCCGGTAGTACTGGCCCTGCTGGGGATTTGGTACAATAACTTTTTCGGGGCCGAGTCCCACGCCATTTTGCCTTACGATCAGTACCTGCACCGGTTTGCGGCCTACTTCCAGCAGGGCGATATGGAGAGCAACGGTAAGTCGGTAGGTCGGGATGGACAACCGGTTAACTACCAGACGGGCCCCTTGATATGGGGAGAACCGGGTACCAACGGGCAGCACGCGTTTTACCAGCTCATTCACCAGGGTACCAAGCTTATCCCCTGTGACTTTATTGCCCCCGCCAACAGCCATAACCCCATTGGCGATCACCACAAGATGTTATTGTCCAACTTCTTTGCACAGACGGAAGCGCTCATGAACGGAAAAACCTACGAACAGGCCGCGGCTGAACTGGAATCGGCGGGAAAAAGCAAGGAAGAGGTTCAGTTTCTGGCACCATTTAAGGTATTTGATGGAAACCGCCCTACCAATTCTATCATGGTTAAAAAAATTAACCCCCGTGTACTGGGTAGTTTAATTGCCCTATACGAGCACAAAATATTTGTACAGGGGGTTATCTGGAATATTTTCAGCTTTGACCAGTGGGGGGTGGAGTTAGGGAAGCAGCTGGCTAACAAAATTTATCCCGAACTACAAAACGACTGGCCGGTTTCGGACCATGACAGTTCTACCAACGGGCTGATTAATCAATATAAGCGCTGGCGGTAGTTACGTATACTAAAGAGGAGTGCCACTACAAAACAAGCATTGGACAATTGTCGTTACAAGCTTGGCTACCCGTAGTGGCACTCATCCTACCATCTATGACTATACGTTACCTGTTTACTTTCCTTCTCCTGGTAGTCGGACTACCTTTTACGGTCTTTGCCCAACTCACCATTACATTTCCTACTTCCAGAGCCGTTTTCCAGCGGGATAATGCCAACCAAACCACCGTTTATATTGCGGGTTATCACTCCGAATGTCTTGATAGGGTAGAGGCTCGGTTTGTGCCCCGGGCAGCGGGGCAGGGCACCGAGGCACCCCTTGGCGGTGGCTGGTTTACCATTCAGCATAATCCGCAGGGGGGGCAGTTTTATGGTTCTATGGCGGTTATGGGGGGTTGGTACCAGCTGGAAGTTCGCGGGGTTCGGGACGAACAGGTACTTGGCCAGAATATATTGGATCGGGTAGGGGTAGGGGAAGTGTTTCTGGTGGCGGGGCAATCCAATGCGACTGGTGGCGACGGACTTCCCAATGGTCCCGGTGCCGCCGACGACCGGGTTAATAGCGTCAACTTCCAGAATCTCAACGAGCAGGGACCCATTAGCTACCCCAATGCTCAGTTGCCCTGTCCCGAATTTGTTCACCTGGATGCGGAGGTAAAAACGGCTCCATTCGGTAATTACGCCTGGTGCTGGGGGGCATTTGGCGATATGGTAACCAGTCGCCTTAATGTACCCGTCCTGATATTTAATGCCGGCTGGTCTGGTTCAGGCATTCGGAACTGGCGTGAAACAATCAATCCAAGTGACTCAACAATTAGTTCTTTTGGTTATCCATATCCTCAGGGGATGCCCTACGGGCACTTACGGCTGGCCCTAAACTACTACATTGCCCAGCAAGGGTACCGAACGGTACTCTGGCACCAGGGCGAGGCCGATAACTACGAGAACCGCAGCCGGGAAGACTATCGTTTTGATCTCCGGCAACTAATCGAAAACAGCCGCTCCCTGAGCGGAAAAGCAGATTTGGCGTGGGTGGTGGCGCGGGCTTCCCGATTTACAATAGACGGTACCTCCCGTATATGGCAACCCGTTATTGATGCCCAGAATGATGTCATTGGCCTTAATGATCCCAATCCTGCTATTGCGCTTCCCCAGGTTTTTGCCGGTCCCGAAACCGACCCCATGGTTGAGGGAATGAGAGCACCTGATGGGATACATTTTACCGGAAATGGTCTCATAGCTCTGGCGCAGGCCTGGAATAACAGTATACCATCCAGTTTTTTTACCTCAGCCTCTACCCCTTACCTTCCCACACCGCCACCCGTATTGAGTGCTACCTGTGGTGGGGACAATGCACTTGCCTTCGGTGCTCCTGCCGGTTGGGCCAGCTATCAGTGGCTGCCACAGTCGGATTGTTATCAGGTACTTTCTGATCAGCCGCAGTGGACAGGTAACACAGGTACTTACCGGCTAAAAGTAAAAGACCCGCTGAACAATACGGTTTATTCGCCGCTTGTACAGGTACCTGCTTCCACAACCGCCACCGTTTCCGGTAACGGAGATCGTACTGTAGCAGCCGGTAGCGATATTGTGCTTCAGGTTTTGACCACCAATGCCTGTTCTTTTGCCTGGAATGGCCCGGCTGATTTTAACAGTACTTTGTCAAACATAACGATACCCAACGCAACGGCTTCACGGGCAGGTACTTACCAGGTAACCGGTACCAATAGCTACGGTTGTCAGGCACAAAGCGCGTTGAATGTTTCCGTAATTACCAGCGTTGAAACCTTGGCAAGTGGTGCCTGGGATGATCCGGCGACCTGGTCGTGCGGATGTATTCCGGGTAACCAAACGGAGATTGTTCTGCATATTGGGCATACCGTAAAAATAGATATTCCGGGTAGGCAGGTAAAATCCATTCAATACAAGGGAGGAAATCTCGATTTCAGGAATGGAGGTACTTTACAGGTAAATCAGTAGCCGAATTGGGCTGCATTGAGGTAGGTAAAATTTTAGGTACTTCGGATAATTATACCTGTTGCCGATGGTCAGGAACAAATCGTTTTACAATCAAAAAAGAAAGGTACCCGGCCAGTACCCCCGCACTATCGGCCATTATATCCCACCAGTCAAAGCTGCGGTCAAAGGGTAACCATTGCTGATAAAATTCCAGAAATATTCCGTAAGCCAGTCCCAGGATAATAATCCGGCCCGTATGTTTTGGTTGGGCTACTAACCAAAGGAACGTCCAGCCTCCAAAAAGGCCCATGTGGACTATTTTGTCAAAAAAAGTAATGGGTGACTCCGGCAAATCCTTCCCCGGCCAGGTACAGGCCAGCAGTATCAGGAAGGTCCACAGCCAGGCGGGCCAGCGGTGACGCGTTAACCAGGTTAAAAGGGAAGTGATCACGGTTCTGAAAAAGAAGGGTTTTAAGCCTCCAAATATACTCCTAAAATAGCAAGTTGAGTACCTACCGGAAAATATCAGGCCGGTACTTCCATACTCCTTTGCGAAGGCCGGACCCGCTGTACCACGATTAGTCCGGCACTAACCAGGGCACAAACGGCCATAATGCCGGTCATGGGTAGGGCGGTACCGTTGTGCAGAAAACTAACTACGGCCGAGGCTATAGCTCCAAAGAGAAGTTGCAGAAAACCCATAAAAGCCGAAGCACTTCCGATATGTTTGGTAAAAGGCTCCAGCGTAAGGGCGGAGGTATTGGGGGTCAGGAAGCCCAGGGCAAACAGGTACAGAAAAATCAGGACCAGTATTCCGGCCATAGGTAGTGCGTTGGCAGCCACCCCGGCCGCCATTACTACGCCCAATCCTGCCAAACAGAGGGAGGAGGTACTGGCAATCTGAGCGCTGTTGGAGCGGCGCAGCACAAAACGATTTACCTGACTACCCGCAATATAGCCAGCGGCATTAAAGCTGAACAACCAGCCGTATTGGGTATTGGTAAAATGAAATAAGTCCATGTAGATAAACGGGGAGCCGGCCACGTAAGCGAACAGGCCACCCAAAGCAAAACCACCCGCCAACCCATAAAAAAGGAATGCCGGTTCTTTTAAAACGACCCAATAGTCGTGTAGTACCGCCGAAGGCCGAAGAGTCACGGACTTGTCGGGCTGGCGACTTTCGGGTAAATACAACAAAACGGCCCCCAGCATAAGAGCGCTGATTAGCGCCAGAAAACCGAAGATGTACCGCCAGCCTATGGTAGCCACCACCAAGCCTCCCATGGTAGGGGCAATCAGGGGCGCTACCCCCATGATGAGCATCAGCGTAGAAAAAACTTTGGCAATATCGGCCGGAGGAAATAAATCACGAACAATGGCCCGACCGGCTACCATACCCGCACAACCACCCAGCGCCAGCAGGACCCGCAGCGCAACCAGCCAATGGATGGTAGGTGCCAGCGCACAGACTATCGCCGCCACTGTATAGAGAGCCAGGCCAAAAAGGAGCGGTTTTTTACGTCCGTAGCGGTCAATAATGGGACCGTAGAGTAGCTGCCCTACACTTATTCCAATAAAATAGCTGGTGAGGGACAGTCCCACATCAGCGATACTTACGTTAAGATCTTTGGCAATGGCCGGAAAGCCCGGCAGGTACATGTCAATACTGAAAGGCCCCAGTGCCGACAGGACTCCCAGTAGTAGTATGACTTTATTTAATTCCTTTTTACTCATGAGTTTGTTGATGCGGATAAACAATCATTTTTATCCGGCAAAATTAACCAAAAGGGACTGAAAAAGAGCTATATAATATTTATCCAGAATTGTATTTTTCAATGAACGATTGGCAGTGATCAATAACCAGTGATCAATGACCAATGAGTTGTTGACAGGTTGACGCCTTTTTCTTTTACACCTGCTTTGCAGACCAATAGGTTCTAAATAAGGGCTCAGATAAAAATCACTGGCAATAAAGTTCAATGGGCAGGCCGTCCGGGTCAGCAAAGAAAGTAAACCGCTTTTTGGTAAATTCATCGGTACGAACTGGTTCGGTTTCAATCCCTTTGGCGTTTAGCTGAGCAATAGCTAGATCCAGATCTTCGACCAAAAAGGCAAGGTGACGCAGACCCACCGCCTCGGGTCGTGACGGACGAACGGGGGGATCTGGAAAAGAAAACAGTTCAATCAGGTACTGTCCGTTGAGGGCCAGGTCCAGCTTGTACGATTGCCGGGCCTCCCGGTATACTTCCCGAATAGGAGTTAAGCCAAGAATATCCGTATAAAACGATTTAGACTTTTCGTAGTCCGAACAGATAATGGCAATGTGGTGAACGCGGCTGAGCATTTTGATTGGTGAATGAGTGAATTTTGATTGAGTATTTGGGGGTATCATTAATCTGGCATTGCCACCGGGACAACCGGCGCAAATATAACCAAAAGTTAAAATTGTAAGTTAAGGAGCAGGAAGGGGAGGCAAATGCCCCAATCCGGCTACTGAACCAACTCACACCTAGCAACCTTGATTTATGAAAGCCATTTGGAATAACCAGGTACTTGCCGAAAGTGATCAAACCATTGTAATTGAGAATAACCATTACTTTCCGGCCGACTCCATCAGGAAAGAATTTTTTAAAGAAACGGATACCCACACCGCCTGCGCCTGGAAAGGAACGGCTTCCTACTATACGCTTGAAGTAGAGGGTCAGCAAAATATTGACGCGGCCTGGTATTACCCAAATCCTACCGATCGGGCGAAAAGCATAGAAGGAATGGTGGCATTCTGGAAGGGAGTGGAGGTAACAAAGTAATTTAGTACTTTGTGGGCTTCAACCGTCCCAACCCTGCATGTCAACCCTCCGTCACCGTGTTTTCTGGCCGCCTTACCTGGTCCTGATTGGGGTCGGGCTTTACAGCCTGTTCAATCCGGACGAAATGATAGGTACTATTACGGCCCTCAACAGCGGCATGATGGATCAGTTCGGGTGGTTATTTTCGCTGGGGGCGTTGTTCTTTTTTCTCCTGTGCCTGGCGGTCTACGTATCACCGCTGGGCAAGGTACGTATAGGTGGGGCTGAGGCCCGCCCGTTGCTGACCCGGTGGCGCTGGTTTGCCATTACGCTTTGTACTACCATCGCCACCGGTATCCTGTTCTGGGGTACGGCCGAGCCGCTTTTTCACCTGCACAATCCTCCGCCCAGCCTGGGTATAAGTCCTACTTCTCACGAAGCGGCTCTCTTTGCCGTTTCGACCATGTACATGCACTGGTCCCTGATTCCTTACGGCATCTACACCCTGGCGGGTGTCACTTTTGCCTTATGCCACTACAACCTGCGCCAGCCTTTTAGTCTGGGCTCCCTGCTTTTTCCGGTTCTGGGCAGGCGGGCGCATGGTTCGCTTGGCAATTTTATTGATGCTATATGTCTTTTTTGTCTGGTGGCAGGTATGTCGGCTTCGCTGGGGGCGGGTATCCTCATTTTATCGGGCGGACTGGGTCAGCTGGCGGGCATCCCTTATTCTATCACCTCCTTAGGCCTGATTGCCCTGGGTATCATCGTTACCTTTGTTGCCTCGGCGGCGAGTGGCTTACTCAGGGGCATACGTATCCTTTCGGAAATCAACATTATAATTTTTATTATTCTGGCGGTATTCATGTTCATCGCCGGGCCTACCGCCTACCTGGTGACGTTTGGAATGGAGGCCTTAGGCGAGTACTTCATCCACTTTTTTGAGCGAAGCCTGATTGGTACCGTCACCAGCGATACCGACTGGGCCAAAAACTGGACTCTTTTCAACTGGACCAACTGGCTCGCCTGGACCCCCGTTACCGCTCTATTTCTGGGACGAATTTCTGTTGGCTATACCGTCCGGGAGTTTATTCACTTCAACCTGCTGTTTCCGGCGCTGTTTGCCTGCGTCTGGATCATGGTATTCAGCGTTAGTTCCGTTCAGTTGGATATGGCCGGCGAAGGTTCGCCCTTGTACCAGGTAGTCAGCCGGGAAGGAGGTGCCAGTCAGGTTATATTTGAGATTTTGGCCCGGCTGCCGTTGGCGCAACTAACCAGTTTTGTGTTTCTGGGTACTGCATTTCTTTCCTACGTAACTGCCGCCGATTCCAATACCGCCGCCATGAGTGGTATCAGCGTTGTAAATAATTCCGACGAGAAAGAACCTCCTTTAGTTATCAAAGTAGCCTGGGGCATTCTGATCGGTCTTGTTGCCTGGGTTATGGTATCGTTTGCCGGTACGGGGGAAAACAAGGGGCTGGACGGCATCCGGATCCTGTCAAATCTGGGCGGCTTCCCGGCCTTAGTACTCATGCTGGGTGTGGCCTGGGGAGTGGTGAAGTTGATGCTAAACCCGGATCAATTCAGGTAAATGTGACTACATTCGCTTCAATATTTATTCATCAATCAACTAAATGCGCAATTCATGAAAGCCCGCCAGATAGTATTAGCCAGTCGTCCGGTTGGCATGCCCGGACCGGAAACTTTTCGTTTTGAAGAGGTAGATGTACCACCGGTTGCCGAAGGAGAAGTACTCCTTGAATCTTTGTACCTGTCGGTGGATCCCTACATGCGGGGCCGGATGAATGACGCCAAATCCTACGTGCCACCGTTCCGGTTGGAGGTACCGCTGGAAGGGGGAGGAGTCGCCAGGGTAGTGGAGTCAAAAAGTGATTATTTTAAGACAGGGGAAATGGTTTCAGGTATGCTTCCCTGGGCTACTTACAGTGTTAAAAAAGCGAAAGGGCTTCAAAAAGTGGATTCAGAGCTCGCTCCGGCCACTTACTACCTGGGCATCCTGGGTATGCCGGGTTTAACCGCCTATTTTGGATTATTGGACATTGGTAAGCCCCAGCCCGGAGAAACGGTTGTAGTGTCGGGTGCCGCCGGTGCCGTGGGAATAGTGGTAGGACAAATAGCCAAACTGAAAGGGTGCCGGGTGGTAGGTATCGCGGGCACGGACGAAAAAGTAGCTTTGCTGAAAGAGCAGTTTGGGTACGATGAAGTAGTTAATTATAAAACTACCTCTAACCTCCGGAGTGATTTGAAAATGGCCTGTCCCGAAGGAGTGGATGTATATTTTGATAATGTAGGAGCAGAAATAACGGATACGGTAATAAGTCTTCTTAATTTTCAGGCGCGGATTGCTCTCTGCGGACAAATAGCGCTTTACAATGAAACCTCCGTTTCGGTAGGTCCCCGGTTTCTGCCCCGAATCCTGACGACCAGTTCGCTTATCAAAGGCTTTATCGTGAACGATTATAGAGCTGAGTATGGTACGGCATTCAAGGATTTGACGGGTTGGGTACAGGAAGGAAAGCTAACGTACCGAGAAACAATTATAGAAGGATTCGATCAGCTTCCTGAGGCTTTTCTGGGCTTGTTTTCGGGTAAGAACAGAGGTAAAATGTTGATTAAGGTATAGTCCGGCACCTGATGTAACAGTTGGCCTTATGTGCATGAAAAAGTGGTTATTTGACCTTCTCATGCTCATAAGGCACTTATTTAACTCCGTTAACTTTTTGATGGGCGTTACCAACACCTTTCTAAACTCCACTTCCGAGCCTTCCGCCTGTAAGGCTATTTGTCCGGAACGGGCCGTCGCATTGTAGCCATAATTCACAAAATCATCGTTGACCCAGACTTTTATAGAGTCATTAAGGCATTTAATGGTCATCTTGTTCCATTCGCCAACGGGTTTTTCCGAGCCTAAGGTAGACTTAACTAAATAAGGACTTTTAGTAGAAACAATAAAACGCCCGGGTTACGTACCTATTGATCTCGTTTCATGTCTAATTATCCTCTATACTACCTCCTGCCTTCTCTGCTCCTGGTTGCCCTGTTGGGTACTTTGGGGGAAAAACCCAAGGTAAACAAGTACCCCCAAAATGCCATTACAAGCCACGACTGGCCGGGCCACGACTGGCCGGGCCACGACTGGCCGGAGTACAACGGCGGCCCTGACCGGAATCATTTTTCACCCCTGACCCAGATTGATACAACCAATGTAGCGCAACTAAAGGTAGCCTGGGAATACGCCTCGGGGGGAGCGGATACCGTACGTAATACTACTCAGATGCAGTGCAACCCCATCATTATTGAGGGCGTACTTTACGGGGTGTCGGCTGGGTCGCAGGCTTTTGCTCTGGAGGCGGCTACGGGTCGGGAGCTTTGGAAAACATCCATCACCGACCAAACCTTCAGCATGACCAGCCGGGGCCTAACCCACTGGACCGACGGAAAGGAGAGCCGGATTTTCTTTGCCTATGGTTCCTTTTTGTATGCCCTGGACTCCCGCACCGGCAAACCGATACCGGGCTTTGGTACTAATGGAAAAATTGATTTAAAAGAAGGACTCAACCGGGCTGGTGCCGACGACTACGTGATTTCCAACACCCCCGGGACCATTTTTAAAGATCTCATCATCATGGGTACCCGGGTCAATGAAAGCGCGGCCGCCCTTCCCGGGGATATTCGGGCCTACAACGTCCGGACCGGACGACTCGCCTGGACCTTCCGGACGGTACCCCGGCCGGGTGAGTACGGCTACGATACCTGGCCCAAAGACGGGTATAAAAACGTAGGCGCGGCCAACAACTGGATGGGCATGGCCATTGACCGGAAACGTGGCATTGTGTATGCCCCAACGGGCTCCGCCGCTTTTGACTTCTACGGAGGCAACCGGCACGGCTCCAACCTTTTTGCAAACTGCCTGCTGGCGCTGGACGCGACAACCGGCAAACGACTCTGGCACTACCAGACCGTCCACCACGACATCTGGGACCGTGACATTCCGGCTCCGCCAAATTTGTTTACGGTTAATCAGAACGGCAGGAAGATTGATGCGGTTTCGGTACTTAGCAAGCAGGGATTTTTATTTGTATTTGACCGGGTAAGCGGCAAACCACTTTTCCCCATTGAGGAACGGGCTTTTCCGGCATCTGACATTCCCGGTGAGCAGACGTGGCCTACGCAACCCATTCCGCTCAAGCCGACCCCCTTTACCCGGCAGGGCTTTACAGAAAAAGATCTGAGTCCACTATTGACAGCGGAAGACAGGGCCGGGGTACTGACAGAATTAAAGCAGTCCAGATCGGGACAGCCTTTTCTTCCCCTGGGGCGCGAGCGAACCGTCTTTTTTCCGGGTACTGATGGCGGACCCCAATGGGGAGGGGCCGCCGTGGATGAAAACGGTATCCTGTACGTTCCGGCCAAAGAAAACCCCGTTTATACGGCTATCCGGGATGCTCCTAAAACCCAGACAGGTACCACTTCATTGACCGGAAAAAAACTGTATGAAACTAACTGCGGAGCCTGCCACGGTACTACGCGGGAAGGCAGCCATGACGGTACCTACCCTTCGCTGCTGAATGTGTCTGCCCGGCAAACTGCACCGGCCGTTCATCAATTACTGAGCAAGGGTAGGGGAATGATGCCCGCCTTTACCCATTTGAAAGAAGCTGAGCGTAAGGCTATTGTTGATTTTTTATTTGGAAAGGAATCATCCGTAACGGCAGACCCCCGGCCCGCCCGAACTACTTTACCTTATTCGCATACCGGCTACAACCGCTGGTACGACTCCAAAGGCTATCCCGTTAGCCAGCCACCCTGGGGAACTCTTACGGCTATCAACATGAATACCGGCGATCACCTCTGGCAGGTACCCTTAGGCGAGTACCCGGAGCTGACGGCTCAGGGCGTTCCGCCCACGGGTACCGACAACTACGGCGGGGCGGTAGTCACAAAAGGAGGACTGCTCTTTATTGCGGCTTCGCGTGACGCGATGATCCGGGCCATCGACCGGAAAAGCGGCAAAACTCTCTGGCAGGCTCCCCTGCCGGCAGCAGGGTATGCCAGCCCAAGTACTTACTTCGTCAACGGAAAACAGTATGTGGTTATAGCCTGTGGGGGAGGTAAGCTCAAGACAAAATCAGGTGACAGGTACGTGGCTTTTGCCTTACCTTAAATAAAATGCTGGTTATGATTTTCAACCGAAGAGAATTCCTTAAGAGAGCCCCAATGGGAGCGGCAGCCCTGATAAGTGCCCCTGGTTTAAATGCAGAAGCATTGGCAACCCCAGCCAACCGTACGTCAAAAATCAAGCTGAGCTGCAACTTGTACTCCTTCAATGACCCGCTCCGAAAGGGGGAAATGACCCTGGCCGAAGTACTTGAATTTTGTTCCGATGCTGGCTTTGAAGCCGTGGACCCAACGGGTTATTACTTTCCGGATTACCCTAAGGTACCTGCGGACGAGTACGTGTATGAAATCAAGAAGAAAGCCTTTTTGTTGGGGCTGGATATTAGCGGCACCGGCGTCAGAACTGATTTTTCGGCACCCGATCCTGAAAAACGGGCGGCTGATGTGGAACTGGTGCGCAAGTGGGTGGACGTGGCGGCCAAAATGGACGCGCCGGTACTTAGGGTATTCGCGGGAAAAGGAGTACCTGAGGGACATGCCGAAGGGACGGTGATGGATTGGGCGGTAGAGAGCATCCGACAGTGCGTGGAATTTGGTCGTCAGAAAGGCGTGATGATTGTCCTGCAAAACCACAACGAGTTGCTTAAAACCGTTGAACAGGTACTTTATATTCGTAAAAAAATTGCTTCCGACTGGCTCGGAATAAACCTGGATATCGGTAGCCTGCGGGCGGGTGACCCCTATGAGGAAATAAAAAAACTGGCTCCCTACGCCTATACCTGGCAGATCAAGGAAAACGTGTACCGCTACGGCAAAGAAGAAAAAACGGATCTCGGCAAAATCATCGGGATCGTGCAAGAATCAGGATACCGGGGCTATATTCCGCTGGAAACCCTCAGCGGCGACCCTCGGGTACAGATACCCCGTTTTCTGGCCGAAGTACGGGCGGCTATGAAGTAATATCCGGCTTCCTGTTTCCTGCTTTTACCCCTTGGGATTTTCTTTGATTACCTTTGAAAGCGAGGCCGCCAAGGCATCAAAGTAAGAGGGCTTTACAATAAAATCACTGGCCCCCAGTTCTTTTGTTTCCATTACGTCGCGGGGCTCTGAGGAGGTGGAGTAAATGATAATGGGGGTTTGCTCCAGGCGGTCAATTTTTACCAGTTCGGCCAGGCATTGTTTGCCGTTCATGCGCGGCATATTCAGGTCCAGAAAAATAAACTCCGGAACGAAGCTCTCGTCTTTTTTTAGCTTTTGTAATGCATCTATTCCATCATCAGCTGTGACGCAGCTAATGGCCGGATCGACTTTGCTTAAAGCCAGGGTAAATATCTCCTGATCGTCAGGATCATCATCAATTAAAAAGCATGTAATAGGTACTAGCATGAAGGATTGGATGGGCGAAAAGGGTATTGTTTTAACTGTGTAAAGATATATATTATCACGATATATTTTTATGGCATCGCCGTTCCATCAAAATATTTTGTAACCAAAGTTATTATTCAGGATTTTTCACCAAATGACCGGGCACAGAACTGCACTTTGGAATCAGGAAAACGGGTAGGTCTAATATTTTTTCCAGGTTAAACAATTGGAGATTAAAGCATTTCCAATGCCTGGTCCAGATCTTTAATCAGGTAATCGGCATCTTCCAGGCCAATGTAAATCCGGGCCATGCGGTGACGCTCATTGGTAGCGTCAAACTGATCGGGTGGAAGGGCGGCGGCCTGTGGTAGTATCAGGGACTCATGCCCGCCCCATGAAACTGCCACCAGAAAGTGTTTCAGCGCGTAGGTAAACTTCTCAATTTGTTCGGCGCTGGTCGCTTTGAGTTGTACGGTCAGGAGGCCGCAGGCACCGGTCATTTGCCTGCGCGCCAGGTCAAGCTGGGGGAAGTCTTCGTCGAGCGGGAAGAGTACCTTTTCAATTTTGGGGTGTTGCTTCAGGTACTCGATTACTTTTTGGGTGGTCTGACTGATTCGGTCCAGGCGCATGGGCAGCGTACGCAGGCCCCGCAGGAGCAGCCATGCGTTAAACGGCATAATACCCGAGCCGGTATTGAGCAGCTGCTCATTAAATATCCGGGTGAGCAAGGTCTTGGAACCGGTAAGTACCCCCGCAACGGTATCGCTATGGCCACCAATGTACTTGGTCGCCGACTGCAGGCTGAGGTCAATACCCAGGTTGTGGGGCTTCTGGTACAGGGGGGTACAATAACTGTTGTCAATAATGGTAATAATGCCCCGGCTCCGGGCCAGGGCAGCTACCGCCGCCAGATCCTGGAGTTCATAGGTCAGGGTATTAGGAGATTCAAGGTAAATAATCCGGGTTTCGGGTCGCAGGGCTTCCTCAAAATTTTCAAGGCGGGTGCCGTCCACGTAGGTAGTACTTACCCCAAACCGCGGGAGGATATTGTCAAACATCCGGTAGGCCCAGGTGTAGGGTTTCTGGACCGACACGATGTGATCGCCACCTTTTATATTGGCCAGCACCGCGCAGAAGATGGCCGAAGTTCCACTGTTGAAGACAAGGGCGTCTTCGGCTTCGTCGAGGGCCGCTAGTTTTTTGCGAAGAATATCAACCGTAGGGTTAATACCCCGGGAGTATACATAGGTGGACATCTCATCCTGAAAAGCGCCCCGCAGCTCAGCAAACGAATTAAACGAGAAATTACTGGTTTGGATTATGGGGGGAGCCACCGCATTGAAGTACTCAGCGCGGTCTTCGCCCAATTCATTCAGGATATAAGAAAGGTCCATAGAGCAGGAAATATAATTTTAGGCCCGCAAGATATTAAGCCCGACCGAAAGCAGGTAGTTAATTGGGTGGTACTGTCAATAAAAAATCACTACAGATGTAGCTCGGCCTCCTTTCGCTCAAACGCCATCACCTGGTCCTGGGTAATAATTCCGGACTTTACCGAGTGCAGAATGGCTTCACTGCTGTGCCGAAAATAGCAGATATCTACCCCCAAACCGGTCATATTGTCCAGGAGCCTTCGGGCTTCTCTTTTTTCGGTGGATTCGGTCTGACGAATATATACGGCCCGAACGCTGAGCGGAAACGATTTACAGATGACTTCGTAAATGTGCGGGTCACGCTGGGAATCGTCACCCAGCAGAATAAATTTCAGGTGCGGATAAAACTTAATGATGTTACGAATTTTACGTTCCTTGTGCTCGTGGGAGCCCCCACCCGTCATCAGAAAGTCGCCCAGGCCGCTTTTAATACTTTTAAGTTTAAGTACTGCCTTCGGTAAGCCATTAAAGTTCGTAAACCGGGTGATAAATTCATAGAGATTCCACTCGCTGCTGGATACGTAAAAGAAGGTGTTGCTTTCGGTATCGTTTTCGTTCTGGCCCCGGCCGGCAAAGCTTAACAAGCGGTAATGCTTAACGACGTCTTCAAAGGGCAACCGCGACTCCACATTTTTGGTTAGCATTACGTAGAGTTTTTTCAACAGGTGGCCGCTGTAAGAAATCAGGAACGTATCATCAATATCAGAAATGATCGTATAGGCACCTTCGTATGGTACCAACAACTCTCCTTTACGGCTAAAACTGATACAATCGCCCTCTACGGTGTCTTCTAAGCGAACCTCGTAGTTGTGCCAGCCACAGGATAATGGGTGGTCGAGAGGCAGGTTAAACTCAAAAAAACCATCATTGAGCGTTTTGGTTTCTACCTTAAAATCCCCAAAATGGAGAACTACCCGGGCGTTGGCAATAGTTTTTATAGTAAATAACTGGAGTATTGAGTTAATGTACTTAAAGCCCTTCCGGTCGTACAAATCATTCGCCGAAGGGTACTTACGGAAAGCATGACCGAAAACCACCAATTCGTTGTTGTTGGCGTAGCCGCGGTAGAGTTTAAGTTCGCATTGTCGCATTCAGGTCCATTTTAATGAATAATGATAATACTATAAAAAATAATATGCCATTCTTGGAAAAGCTATTACTGATTGTCAATCCTATTTCGGGTAACCTGGAAAAAGAGGACATTGTTGATATGATTGTCAACCGCTGTCAGATGGAAAACAAGGAACTGGAAGTTTATACTACAACCGGTGAAAACGACCTTCGGGCTATAAAAACCATAATTGACACTCTTCAGCCAACGCGCGTACTGGTAGCGGGGGGCGATGGTACTATTTGCCTGGCCGCTGAGGCCCTGGAAGGGCGTAGCGCCATATTGGGTATTTTACCCGCCGGGTCGTCCAACGGATTGGCTACCAGTTTTAATGTGCCGCCTGACATGGTGGAGGCGCTGGAGGTAGCGATGAGCAATAAAGTCATTCGGATGGATGGCGTCAGAATAAATGGTGAAATCAGTCTTCATCTCAGTGATTTGGGGCTAAACGCGCTGCTGATCAAGAATTACGAGCAGGGAGATACCAGAGGGCAGATTGGCTACGCCATGGAGGTTTTTAAGACCCTTACCGAACACGAAGTTTTCCGGGTGCGGGTCAGGGCGGGGGAGGAAGTAGTGGAATCCGATGCCATCATAGTCATAATTGCCAATGCCCGTAAGTACGGTACCGGGGTAACTATCAACCCGCATGGCAGTATTATGGATGGTAAATTTGAAGTTGTAATTGCCAAAAAATGGGACGTCATTGAACTCGCCAAATTAATTGCCGGCAACACCGAATTTGATCCCGAGGTAGTAACTATTCTTTCGGTGACACAGGCTGAAATTGAATGTATTGAGCAGGAGGTAGACTTTCAAATTGACGGTGAATACAAGGGACAGGTAAAAAAGGTTACCGCTCATATGGTACCTCAGCTACTTTCCATAACCATCCCCGAGCCCCTGGAAGTGTAATCAGGTTATAGTTTCCGGGCGGTAGTATTCGGTAAATTCTGTTGTTTTTACAGTAAAAATCTTCTTTTTACTGCTCTAATTGGTTAAATAATGCCGATTTTTACAAGTCAAGGGCAATTAACCTTTTATATTAAGTACTCCATCCATGAATTTTAGAAAAGTACTTCGAAAACCAGTACCACTCATGGCCCTGACCGCTATGGTAGTGGTATCTTGTATGAAACTTTCGCCTTCGGGTACCAAATCAACGGCTTTAACCATTAAGGAAGATCCCGCCCAGGCTCGTCAAAGAGCCAAGGAAATCCGGGAAAATACCCCCGTTAAACTTGCCGATGGTCTCAAGCTGGACCTGTGGGCTACCGATTCGCTGGCGCCGGATCCCATTGCCATGTCCATTGATGACCAAGGCAGGGTATACCTCACAAGTACCAACCGGGGCCGGAACTCCGAGTTTGATATCCGCGGGCACCGCAACTGGATGACCCAATCCATTGCTCTACAGACCGTAGAAGACCGCCGGGCGTTTTTGCGCAGTACCTTTGCTACCGAGAAAAGTAAGGAAAACGAATGGCTGCCCGACCTGAATGAAGATGGTATCCACGACTGGCACGACCTGACCGTGGAGAAGGAAGAGGTATGGCGCCTGGAAGATACCTCCGGCGACGGCCTGGCCGATGTATCCATGCGTATCCTGAACGATTTCTACGAAGAAGTTTCCGATGTCGCCGGTGCCTTGCTGGTACGGGCCCAGGATGTTTTTGTGGGAATCGCGCCGGATATGTGGCGCCTGCGCGACACCAATGGGGATGGGGTTCTGGACGAAAAGACTTCTATTAGTCATGGGTATGGAATCCACATCGGGTTTGGCGGGCACGGCATGTCAGGCGCGATAGAAGGCCCCGACGGCCGGATCTATTGGGGTATAGGTGATATTGGGGCCAATATTACCACCGCCGCAGGCGTACACCACAAGTACTCCAACGAGGGCGTTATTGTACGGTCAAACCCCGACGGTAGCGGCTTTGAGGTATTTGCCGCCGGCCTGCGCAACACCCACGAGTTTGTATTTGATGATTACGGTAACCTCATTACCGCCGACAACGACGGAGACCACCCCGGCGAAAGCGAGCGTCTGGTTCACATTGTAGATGGATCGGATGCGGGCTGGCGGGCCAACTGGCAGTACGGTAAGTACACCGACCCCCGCAACAATTCCTATAAGGTATGGATGGACGAAAAACTGTACACCCCCCGCTGGGAAGGCCAGGCTGCCTACATCATTCCCCCCATTCAGAATTTCCACAACGGACCTACCGGTATGGTTTACAACCCCGGTACTGCCCTGGGTTCCGCCTGGAAAAATAAGTTTTTCCTGGTGGAATTCGTAGGGAATCCTTCCCGGTCACACATCTGGTCATTCGGCCTCAAGCCCAAAGGAGCTTCCTTTGTACTGGACGGGGAAACCGATGTACTAAGCGGCATTCTTCCCACGGGAATTCGGTTTGGCCCGGATGGCGCGCTGTACGTTGCCGACTGGATCAACGGCTGGAATACCAAAGACGCCGGCCGGGTGTGGAAGCTGGATGTAAGTGATGACAAAAATGATCTTAAAGACCTGCGGGCTGAGACCAAACAGCTGATGCAGCTTGACTACGCGGCCCAGTCCGAAGACCGGCTCTATTCCTTGTTGTCTTTCGCCGATATGCGAATTCGGCAGAAGGCACAGCTTGAACTGGCCCGTCGTGGTCAGAAAGGCGCTCTCATCCTGAGCAAAGCCACCGCCCAGACCGGAAGCCAACTGGCCCGGATTCATGGTATCTGGGGGCTGGGTCAGCTGGCCCGTCAGAGCAAGTCCTACGCCAGTGGTCTGCTGCCCCTGCTGAAAGACTCTGATCCCGAAATCGTAGCCCAGGCCGCCAAGGTTATCGGCGACGCCAACATAGCGGAGGCCGGTTCGGTACTGGTACCTTTGCTGTCAAGTACCCATCCCCGGGTGAAGTTTTTTAGCGCTCAGGCCCTGGGTCGGATTGGCTACCGGGATGCCGTGGCTCCCTTGCTGAAAATGATCCAGACCAACAACGATGAGGACTTGTACCTGCGTCATGCCGGCGTTATGGCCCTGACCCGGATTGGTGAAGTTGAACCCATTGTCGCATTGGCAAACAACCCAAACAAATCACTTCGTCTGGCGGGCGTACTGGTTCTTCGCCGGTTGAAAAGTGATAAAGTCAGGCTTTTCCTGCGGGATAAAGACGAATACATAGTTACCGAAGCGGCCCGTGCCATCAACGATGATGAGTCAATTCCATCTGCTTTGCCGGATCTGGCCGCCATTCTGAAAGAAAAACGCTTTACTTCGGAGCCCCTGCTGCGCCGGGCCATCAATGCTGCGCTGCGGGTTGGTGGGGAGGACGAGCTGAACGACCTGATTGCTTTTTCCAAAAGAACCGATGTGCCGAAAGAGATACGCTCGGAAGCCCTGGCTGCCCTGGGTACCTGGGCCAATCCATCGGTGTTGGACCGGGTCGATGGCCGCTACCGGGGAGAGTTCCGGCGCGACGCCGCGCTGGTACGCGCCAAAGTTATGCCGCATATCAATGACCTGCTGCAGGACCAGAACAATGAAGTGGTAATAGCCGCCGCCCAGATGCTGGGTGAGCTGGGAATTACCGATAGCAATACCAGTCTGGTACGGGTGCTGAACGAAAGCAAGTCGCCGGAAGTACGTTCGGCCCTGCTCACTTCCCTGCACAAGCTGCGGTACAGCGACATGGACTCTATTATCAAAAAAGGAATGAGTGATGCCGATGAGGATGTTCGTACCACCGCCCTGGGACTGGTAAGTGAGTTGAATATGTCGCAGGATGCTTTGGCAGAAGTGGTAAAACTAACTTTTGAAAAAGGAGGTGTAAAAGAACAGCAGCAGATGCTACGGGTACTCAGTACCATGCCTGCCTCCAAAACCGAGCGAATACTGGAAGGTTTGGTAACCCGAATGGGCAATAAAGAGCTGTCACCCAGCCTGAATCTGGAACTGGCCGAAGCTGTTGACTCAACGCACTCGGAGGCACTCAGGGCCAGACTGACCGCCCTAAAACCCACTGGTGCTGGCATGGCCGAGTACCAGGAGGCCCTGTTCGGGGGCAATCGGCAGGTAGGTAGCCGGTACTTCTTTACCAACTCCACCGGCCAGTGCGTACGCTGCCACTCCATTGGCGGCCGGGGCGGAGCCGTAGGTCCTTCGCTTACTACCATCGGCGACGAACTGACCCGCGAGCAACTCCTGCAGGCTCTCATTGAGCCTAGTGCGCGCCTCGCCCCCGGCTTTGGGGTAGTTACCCTGACGCTGAAAGACGGGCAAACCGTAACCGGTACCTTACTTCACGAATCGGACCAGTTGCTGGAGCTTAAGACTTCCGAAGCAGAGCCTTTGAAAGTAGCCGTAGCGCGTATCGCCAAGCGCGACAACATGCCGTCAAGCATGCCACCCATGGGCTACATTATGTCCAAGCGTGAAATTCGGGACGTAGTAGAGTTCCTGGCAACTTTAAAGAAGCAGTAATTGGCTGATAGCATTTGAACAGCGTTAAGCAACGAAGTCCGGGCGGTACCGCCCGGACTTCGTTGTAAAGGTAAACTATACCCTTTATTCATTGCTCATAACCAAAATGCTTCTCCGAACGTAAGTAGATTTTTGCTTCCAATTTGAGTGCTTATCAAGATTGTATTTCCGGAATCACTCTATTACTTCTACTTTTCTTTAACGATCGCAATAAAATCAAGGTTGCCACTACTACGATTAACAAGAAAGGCCAAACGTAAATCAAGGAAATAAAGAAAGTTAGAAGGTTGTCCCAGCCTTGTTTAAATGCAGGTCCTGCCTGGGAGATAAAAGCAAGGGATTGCCCTGTTACTACGTAGTACTCAATCCGGACAGTACTAAAGGAAATTCTGTCATTCAGGTACCTGAAACGACCCTCAGTCGATTCTATTTCGGCTCGCAGCTTTCCAATTTCTTTTTCGATAGCCAGAACATCCTGCACAGAATTGGCACGCTGAAGCAGAACTTTATAGCGACTTTCAAGGTCTTTTTTTGTTCTCAGCCGGGCTTCTACGTCAATATATTCTTCCGTGACATCCTGTGCTTCAACCTTTTTATCAATAAATGACGAGGTGCTTTTTTGAATTGATTCCAGAAATAGGTCAAAGTTTTCTGCAGGTACCCTTATCGTCAAACTATATTGAATTCTATCAGAGGTTTTATCAATCTCATCATTGGAAACATATCCTTTATAAGTTGTTAGGCTTTTATCTATAAGGCCACGGGTATTTTCTGCATCCATTGTTTCAAACCCGAGGCTTCCACTCCTGATTATTTTTCGTACCGTTTTTTGTTGATTTGCCTGAGGCGTAGAAGGCAAAGGCTCTCCTTGCTGGGGTGGCACTGAAGCCGCGTCTGGTGGTAGTGGAACTTTCATTAAATCCACTTCTACCATCACTTCTTCATTTCTTTCATGTTCCTGAAACTGGCTACAGGATAAAATAAAAAGTAGGCTACCGACAAGGGTTGCTGTGATCGTTGGCTTTATTTTCATAGGTAAAGTACGAATTGGAGGAAGGTTTGAAATGGAACTAATGTATAAACAAATTATATATAAGTCAAGGGTTATTTTAAAGTAGTATGTAGGGTGGGCGCGGATGGTAAACTTTTGTTATTTTGGCCACATCAATTCCAAAAAGTAACCAGTTAGAAGCACATGAAAGTATTAGATATTGATTTCATACGCCAGCAATTCCCGGTGTTTCAAACGGAACTGGGGCAAAAAGTCGGTTTTCTGGACAATGCCGGCGGTAGTTACGTGGCCGGGGCCGTAATTGACCGCCTGACCGACTTTTACACCAATTACAAAGTACAGCCCTACGGGGCCAATCCAATTTCCAACCAGGCCGGTGAGGCCATGGATGAAGGGCGAAGTACCATGGCTGCCCTGCTGAATGTACCCATGGAGCGGGTAACGTTGGGGGCTTCTTCCACTCAGAACTTCAACACCCTCACCATTGCCTGCACGCCGCTGGTTCAAAAAGATACCGAAGTTATTGTGACTGAACAAGACCACGAGTCCAACATTGGCGGCTGGGAACGCCTGTGTCAGCGGCAGGGGGCTACCCTTACATTCTGGAAGGTTAATCCCGAAACCGGCGAACTCGACCTGGAAGACCTGGAAAAGTTATTAAGTCCCCGGACGGTTATCCTCTGCGTTACCCACAGCTCCAATATAATAGGTACTATCAATCCAATAAACCGGATTGCCCGGCTGGCCCGGCAGAACAACACCCGTCTGGTAGTGGATGGCGTATCCTACGCGCCCCATAGCTGGCCAAACCTGGATGAACTGGACGTGGATGCCTACGTTTTTAGTACCTACAAAACCTACGGAACCCACCAGGGTGTGATGGTAGTCAAAGAAAGCTTCCTGGAAGAACTGGAGCCGCAGTGCCATTTCTTTAATGTACCTTACCCGTACAAACAACTGGACGCCGCCGGTCCCGACCATGCCGCTATTGCCGCCCTGGCCGGTATTGGTGACTATTTCAGTACGGTCTATGAGCATAACTTTGGTTCCTCCGGAGAAGTACCTCTGCATGAAAAAGCCCGTGTCGTTTCGGCCCTTATGCACCAGCACGAAACCGAATTGAGTGCCTACCTGCTGGATCATTTGAAGGACCTGCCTGTTCGCATTTATGGAAGAAGTACCTCGGATGGGCGCGAAGCTAACATAGCCCTTGCTTCCCCTAAGGTACCTGCCAAAGCCCTGGCCGACGGACTGGTGGCGTACGATGTGGCCGCCAAGAACGGACATTTTTACGCCTACCGCCTCCTGGAAACTATGGGGGTAAAGGACCTGAACGACGGGGTACTCCGCATCAGCCTTTCGCACTATAATACAAGGGAGGAAGTGGAGCGTTGTGTAAAGGGGCTAGGGGAGTTGCTGTATCAGTTGGAGTTTTGAAATGGTCTAGCTACAAAAGTGGCTACTGGAAGTAGATAGGGGACGTGAGTTTGTATACCCGAAATGTAGTACTAGGTGAGTTGGGGGTACCCATATCGGTGCCACGGTTGCAACCGTGGCACCGGTATAGAACTCAGTTGCAACTGTGGCACCGGTTCATACGTCTTTTCAAACGCTAGCAATAAAAGGGGACAGCCGGAAGTACCGGGTGTCAGTCAGCTGATCAGCCAGAAAAACCGCCAGATCGGCTGCCCGGATTTTATCGCCGGGACAATCGTCTGGCAGTACCTCAGTTGCCCCTTTTTGCTCGGTAAATTCAATAAAAGGTACCCTCACCTAGTCCAGTTGATCCGGCTTTGTTGCAGAATGGAATACGCCCGCTGCCGGTCTTCGTGAATGGCCGGAAAAGTCGACTTCATCCAGTCGGTAGCCATCCGGGTTTGGGCTCCCTTTTTATCGGTAGGGGTATCCAAGTTAAGTCCCGCCACCAGGATGTACCGCATGATTTGCTGGTCCTGCATTGCTTTCAGCAAATGTGTGGTGGCCTGACTGGCTACCAGCGGTTCACCGGGTCGCTGCCCCAGGGTACTTACCACCGCCTGACAACCAGTCACCAGCCTACAAATGTCCTCATAGTCCAGGGCATCACCCTGACAGATTTGAATGGCAGTACTTTGTAGGGTAAAATTTTCTGGCTTCCGCAGAAGTAGTTTGAGGGAATAGCCCCGGCTGAGTAGCTCATTAACCAGGTAAGTACCTGTTTTGCCTCCGCCGCCCAGGAGGGCAATTGTGGTAGTTTGATTCATAATTCTCTGTAAAAATCAGGATAAATAATTCTACCGCGCTTTCGCGTGAAAGCGGCAACAGCTCAGCTTGAGCTGCGAATTGGACCTATATTTTACAGAGAGATTTTAATGAGGTAAAGGTATTAAATTTTGGGGTGCTGGCAATATTTTGAATTCCTGCGGGCGTTTGAAAGTTAATTATCCGTGGTACGGTTGCAACCGTGCCACGGGTTCAGTTTAGATAGTCCGACTCCGTTACGTTTATTAACAGGCTATTCTTATATTTAGCAAAACAACTACCCATTCAATGAAAAAACGAAATTTAATGGTGCTGTTCCTGCTGGTGGGACAGCTTACGTTTGCGCAGGCGCAGAATGAAGTTATTGACAAAATTATCAAAGAAGCCAATACGAACTCCCAACTCGAAACCATTGCCCATGAACTGATGGACGGCATTGGTCCCCGGTTGGTGGGTAGTCCGCAGATGCAGAAAGCGCACGACTGGGCCGTGCAGAAATATGGGTCCTGGGGTATACCAGCCCGCAACGAAAAGTGGGGCGAATGGCGGGGCTGGCAGCGCGGCATCACCCACATCGACCTGGTTAGTCCGTGGGTAAAAACCCTGTCAGGTACTCAATTGGCCTGGTCACCGGCTACCCCCAAAGGGGGCGTCAGGGCGGAGGTAGTTATTTTACCCGAGTTTGCGGATTCGCTGGCTTTTCAACGCTGGCTACCCAACGTAAAAGGTAAACTGGTGATGATTTCGGTGAATCAGCCCACCGGCCGCCCTGACTATAACTGGAAGGAGTTTGCCACGGAAGAGTCTCTTGCCAAAATACGGAAGGAAAAAGAGGAGGCAAACCGGGCCTGGGCGGTACGCCTGCAACGCACCGGGAAGGACCGCAGAGGCCTGCCCCTTGCTTTGGAACAGGCCGGAGCCGTGGGTATTGTGACTTCTTACTGGTCGCAGGGATTTGGGGCCAATAAAATTTTTAGCGCCTACACCAAAAAAGTACCTACCATTGACCTGAGCCTGGAAGACTACGGCCTGGTATACCGCCTGGCCGAAAGCGGCCAGAAACCAACGCTTAACCTGGTAGCCGAATCCAAAGAAACGGGCGTGGTACCTACCTTTAATACCATTGCCGAAATCAAAGGCAGCGAAAAGCCGGATGAATACGTCATGCTGTCAGCGCACTTTGATTCGTGGGACGGCGGCACCGGAGCCACCGACAACGGTACCGGTACCATCATGATGATGGAAGTAATGCGAATCCTGAAACAAGTATACCCTAATCCTAAACGGACCATCCTTGTCGGTCACTGGGGAAGTGAAGAACAGGGCCTGAACGGCTCGCGGGCGTTTGTGCAGGACCATGCCGATATGATGCCTAAAATACAGGCCCTTTTTAACCAGGATAACGGTACCGGTCGGGTAGCCACTATTTCCGGTCAGGGGTTTGTCAAAGCGTACGACTACCTGGGCCGCTGGATTAGTAAAGTACCGGATGAAATAACAAAGGATATCAAGTACACCTTTCCGGGTAATCCGGGTGGGGGCGGCTCTGACTATGCCTCTTTCCTAGCGGCGGGCGTTCCGGCCTTTTCGCTAAGTTCACTGAGTTGGTCCTATTCCAACTATACCTGGCATACCAACCTCGACACCTACGACAAAATAGTCTTTGACGACGTACGCAGCAATGTAATCCTGGCGGCCATCCTGGCTTATATGGCCAGTGAGGATAACGAAAAAGCGTCGCGTGAGGTACGGGTTCCGGTGGGGCAACGGGGCGAACCCACGGCCTGGCCTGCTCAAAGAACCGCTACCCGTAAAGGTGGTATGGACTAATTTTTTGAAGTATTATTCGAATTGAAAAGCCCCGCCAGGAATCTTCCTGGCGGGGCTTACTTTTTATGGAGTAGAGTACTTTTTTAGTTGCCTGAGTAGCTAAAAGCTACCGACTGATAACTAACTGCTACCTACAGATTTCCCTTTCGCAGTTCTTCAACCGCATGATTGGCCGCACGGGCGGTAATGGCCATAAAGGTCAGCGAAGGATTCTGGGTGGAGTTGGTAGTCATACAGGCGCCATCGGTCACGAATACGTTCTTCACGCTGTGCAGCTGGTTCCACTTGTTCAGCATGGACGTTTTCGGGTCTTTACCCATACGTACCCCACCCATTTCGTGAATATCCAGTCCGGGAGCCTTATCGGGCTTGTCGTGGGTCTGAATATTTTTGAAACCGGCTACGGTCAGCATTTCAGTCATTTGCTGGTGAAAATCTCGGATCATCTTTTCGTCGTTATCATCGTAGCCTACCGATACGCGTAGCTGTGGAATACCATAAGGGTCTGTCAGGCTTTTATCCAGCGCCACAAAGTTGGTTTCTTTTGGAATAGTTTCACCCATCATGTGAGAACCCACCCGCCAGTTGCCGTGCTTCCGCTGCATCAGGTTGGCTTTTAATTCTTCTCCAAAGCCGGAACGGTCAGTAGTAACAATCCGGCTACCGCTGAAACCGGCGGCATAACCGCGGAGGAAATCAGTTTCCTGCTTGAACACGTTACGGAAGCGCGGTATGTAGCTGCCATTGGGCCGGATACCGGCGGTAGTAGTTTCCAGGTACCCTTCGTACTCGGCAGAAATAGTGGTCCGGAAATTATGGAAAGCTACGTATTTACCCAATAGACCGTTATCATTACCCAATCCGTTTTGAAAGCGATTGGACGTTGAGTTCAGCAGGATCAGGTTTGAATTAAGGGTTGAGGCATTTACAAAGATGATTTTGGCGAAGTACTCGGTCATCTCCCTGGTATTGGCGTCAATAACCCGTACGCCGGTCGCTTTTCCTTTCTGCTCATCATAGATAATAGAATGTACTACCGAGTCGGGCCGCAGGGTCATGTTGCCGGTTTTGGCCGCCCAGGGAAGGGTAGAGGAATTACTGCTGAAGTACCCTCCGTACGGACAGCCCCGCTCGCACAGGTTACGGTTCATACACTGCCCACGTCCCTGCTTGAGATGGATAGGCTGGGGTTTGGTCAGGTGCGCGCAGCGACCGATAATGACCGGCCGGGTACCTTTGTAATGCTTAGCCATCTCCTTCGAGAAGTGCTTCTCCACGCACGACTGCTCGTGCGGCGGCAGAAACTCCCCGTCCGGTAGCTGGGCCAATCCGTCCTTATTTCCCGATATACCCGCAAATTTCTCAACGTAGCTGTACCAGGGGGCAATGTCTTTATAGCCAATGGGCCACTCCACCGCGTAGCCATCCCGCGCCGGACCGTCGAAATCGTACTGCGACCAGCGCTGGGTACCCCGCGCCCACATCAGCGACTTTCCGCCAACCTGATTACCACGAATCCAGTCGAATGGTTTGTCCTGGATGTAAGGCTGCTGCTCGTCTTTCAGGAAAAATTGCTGGGAACCTTCGTGAAAAGCGTAGCACTTGCTAGCAATTGGATTCGCCTCCCGGACCTCCCGTTTGATCTGCCCGTTATGCTCAAACTCCCAGGGTTGCATCATGGTAGTAGGGTAGTCAGTAACGTGCCGAACGTCGCGGCCGCGCTCCAGTACCAGGGTTTTAAGCCCTTTGTCGCACAGTTCTTTAGTTGACCAGCCACCGCTGATACCTGAGCCAATGACGATGGCGTCAAAGGTGCGTTCGTTAAGGGAATCTATATTGAAGTATGACATGTCTTTTTAATTCTGAATGCTGACCGGATCGCCGGTGCGATTAGGAATTTTGAATTATCTACAGAATAACTGAGCTGATTAGTAATTATATGGCTGAATTAGTATTCACTCATCCACTCATTCACTCATTAACTTATGACGCTACTGGTACGCAGCCGTGGTAGAAGCCGGGGGCCATGTTGTACTTGAGAACGTTGGTCAGGTAGTACTCCGAATTGGTATAGCCCTGAATGGTCAGGTTCTTAATCATATTCACGAATTGCTTGCCCGTTGCGTCGGAAGAAGTACTCAGCTGTTTCAGAACTTCAATACGGTCCTGAGGAGCGAGGGCAGTAAAGGTTTTGGAAAACGATTTTTGGGCTGTTTCATCAATGGCTGTCAATCCTTTTTGTAAGGTAGCCTGCGCGGCCTCAGGATAGCAATCCTTAATCATTCTTTGGGCAAACTGATGTACCTTTAGAGATTTGGCACCCGGCGAAACTACGCTTCCTGATTTTGTTTCGGGAATGATGGTTTCTACAATTTCGGCCAGTAAGGCTTCATCATTGACCGAAAGCGTTGTAACCTCGGCTACGGATTCAGGGTTCCAGCCGTTGGCCCAGGCGGGCAGGCTCACTATACCACCCAGGGCTAGCCCTAAGCTTTTAATAGCTGATCGTCTTTTCATCTATTATTAAAATTTTTTATTTATTAGGTAAGGCAGGAATACCAGGTTTCTAACGGTTGAGATTGAAAAAGTTATAAATGCTTCGTGTATTTTTTTATTTTACCCCGCTATTTATATAGACAAAAATTAATACCCTCAAGTTGCCTAAAGTAGGAAAAATAAAAAAGGGTGCCTTCTGGGGGTACCCTTTTTTAGCTGATAATATTCCTATCTTATAAACCATAGACCCAGCCTACGTACACTACACGACCGATGGGAGCTGAACCGTAGGCGTAAATCGCGTTGGAATTGGTGAGGTTGGTGCCGCCTAATTTCAGAGTACTCTTAAGAGAAGGTACCTGGTATCCCAGTTGGGCATCCACCGTTCCGAAAGATTCAATGTACCCCTCGTCAAAGGGCATAAAAAAGGTGAAACCCGTTTGGCGACGGTAATTGAGGCTGTATACCAGGTTCTGGCGCTGACCACCCAGCCCTACGTTAAACTTATGTTCGGGCGTGTTGAAACCCAGAATAAGTCCGGGAACATCTTCCTCGTTGATATGGGACCAGGTGTAGTTGGAGTACAGCTGCAAATATTTGTTCAGAAAAAATTCAGCCGAAAGTACCACTCCCTGCGTCTGTACCTGCTGTTCGGCATTTGCCCAAACCTGAATGAGCCGTCCGCGGGTACGGTCGGTGGTAGGTTTGGCGAAGTCACCCGTCGGGGCGGGGAGGGGAACCCCCGTTACCGGCAGGCCATCTTCGCGACCATAAAAGCGGAGGGTACCTATAAAATCACGGTAGCTGGAACGGTAGTAGCTGGCGTCAACGTACAGGCCTTTGGTTAGTTGGGCCCGGTACCCGATTTCCCAGGTATTGGCTTTTTCGGGCGAGAGGTTATTGACGCGCTGCGGCTTCAGGAAGTTAGGGTTAGGTTGCCCGTTGGGTAACGTTGAAACGGCATTGAGTCCTTCGTATCCCTGGTCAATATTTCCCTGAACCAGCAGCGAACCAAAGTCAAGGTAAATAAACTGGTCGAGTTGGGCGGGTTGCCGGTAGGCCTGGGCGTAGCTGAGGCGGATGGTTTGATCACGGTTTTCACCCAGGGCAAGTACCCCCGAAATCCGGGGAGAAAAGCGGGCACCAAAGTTACGGAACTGGTCGAATCTTCCGGCAAAGGCCAGGCGCAGACGGTCGTTGAACAGGTCCTGGCGTAGCTGCGCGTAAGCACCGCCTTCCCAGTTAACTATTTTATCCCGCTGCTGTACGTCATTGCTTCCCGGCCGGATGGGTGATTTGTCGCCGTCGGAAAACAAGGTACCCTGCGAGCGCAGAATGTGGGTACGGTAAGAAGCACCGGCCACCAGGTTGGTTTTGGGCATCAGCTGCCACTCACGCTGTCCGCTCAGGTCCCAGAAGCGGGCGGTATTGGCAAAGGCCGCTCCGCGTACCGTACGGGTACCATTCACGTCAATCGTGCCAACCCCACTTACAATCTGTTCGCGCATTTGGTTAAAGAGGGGGCTACCCACCGGTAACTGTACTCCTGCGGCAAGCTGCGTTGCCAGGCGTTGCGCCTCTTCAATGCCCAATCCACCCGGAATAGCCTGGGGTAGCGAATAGGCTGCCAGCGGACCACCAGCCGGATTGGGTTGATAAACTCCCCCCAGATTGGCACCTGCCGGTAAGCCGCCGGTGCGGGCCGCGCTGAAAACCTGGTTCCAAAGGGTAAAGTAATTTTGGGCAAAGGTGGGGTAGCGGCTGCCGTTAGCCTGGGTACCTACTGCCATGGGGGCACCCATGATACCGTTACCCAACGAACCCAGATCGTAGGCTTTTCCACCGTAATCGAACATGGTATAGGCGCGCAGGAACCAGCCTTTCGCACTTACCTCGGTCCGGTGGAGGTCATATTGCATGGCCCGCTGGGCGTAGCGGCTGCTGCTCTGGAATACTCCGTTACTAAACGAATAGCGGTACTCGTACACGGCCTTTACCCGGTCATTGACCCGCCAGTGCAGCGACGGATTAATACGAAAGTTACCCGCTTTGTACTGATTGCCGCTCAGGCTGAACAGATCGCCCGGAGCGTTGGCCCACAGCATATCGGCCTCAGAGTACCCCGGAGCGTATAATCGGTAAGGTGTTCCATTATTTAACGCCGTTAAGACGGGCGCGGAAACCGTAGTACCTACGTCGCCATAGCGATTAATGGCATTCCAGCCCAGCGGCGAACCGGCCGGATTGTTCAGCGGATCGGCACCGGCCAGCCCGCCCGAGGTAGTACGTTTGATGGCGGCTTCGCCGGAGGCAATAAATTCATCGGCCGTAAAGTAATTGGCGTTGAGTTTAAAAGCCAATCGGTCCCCGAAGACCCTGGCGTAACGAACCTGGGCATCCAGCAGACTGCGGCTACCACCCCGCAACGAAACGGCAAGGCCCGGAGTCCGGAAAGGATCTTTGGTATTTAAAAGGAGTACTCCATTAATAGCATTGGAACCGTACAGGGCCGAGTTGGCACCATGGATAATATCGACACTTTCCAGATCAAGGTCAGGTACGCCCATCCAGTTGCCGTAGTACAGGGAAGCGGTTGGTGAAGTTACGTCAACGTAGTCAACCAGCTGTACTACCCGCTCGGCTTTGGAACTGTTGAAGCCCCGGGTACTAAAACTGGTAATCAACCAGCTCGACTGGTTGACATCAATACCCTTATAGCGGGAAAGGCTCGAGATTAGCTCCGTCCCCGGCAGACGCTGTAATTGCGCGCCGGTAATACGCTCTACGGTTACGGGGGCTTCCATGACCCGCTCGGCCGTGCGGGAGGCCGACACTATGATTTCATTAAAGGTACCACCCGAACGGCTTTGGGTGGTATCGGGTACTACCTGGGCCAGGGCTGGTGTCGTCAGCCCCATGGCCACCCACAAAATAGTTCTGTAAAATTTTATCATCAGACAAGTACTTGTTTCGAGCGGCGAAGTTAGGAGGTATGCTTCATTGTACCTCCATTTTTATGAAAATCTAAATTGGGTAACTCTTCGGCAGATCTTATTTTCCATTTAGCCAGAAACAGTAACCGGAGGGGGCTGGCGTCTTTATCCGGTATATACCTCAAAGACCCATCTGCTATGAAATACGCCCCATTCCTGTTGTTATATTTTTTTACACTGTTAAATAAGCCGGTTTCGGCGCAATCAGAGCTATGTCAGGGGCCTTACTTCACCGAAGAGCAGGGACAGGCATTTTTACAGAGTCAGGTACCTGCTTCGCTGGCGGCCTGGCAGCAGCGGTCGCAAAAGATAAAAGAGCGGTTACGGGAAGGCATGGAATTACAGCAGGTTCCGCCCCGGCCCCAATCGGCGCCACTCCTCCACAGCCGCCGGGAAATGGACGGCTACACCGTCGAAAATGTAGCCTTCGAAAGCTTACCGGGAATTTA
Organism: Telluribacter sp.; assembly: GCF_035998675.1. Classification (NCBI taxonomy): domain Bacteria; kingdom Pseudomonadati; phylum Bacteroidota; class Cytophagia; order Cytophagales; family Spirosomataceae; genus Telluribacter; species Telluribacter sp. The sequence goes on along the minus strand of NZ_DASYHI010000020.1, from coordinate 409,507 downwards.
CGTTACGGGCAATCTGTACCGGCCGGCCCGGCAGCTTAAGTCCTACGCCGTTATCCTGAGTCCGCACGGCCACGGCCCTGATATGCGCTTCCACCAGCAGACCCAGAAGCGCTGCGGTACCCTGGCCCGCATGGGAGCCCTGGTTTTTGTGCCCGACATGATTGGACAGGGCGATATGAAACAGTGTGAACACAAGCTGAGCAAAGCCCTGAAGCTGCAGACCATTAATAATATCCGGGCGCTGGATTTTCTGTTGTCCCTGCCCAATGCCGACCCCGAGCGGCTGGCGGTGGTAGGGGAGTCGGGAGGTGGTACCCAAACCTTCGTGTTAACGGCCCTTGATTCCCGCGTGAAGGTTGCCGCACCTACCGTAATGGTATCGGCTTACTTCTTTGGTGGCTGCACCTGTGAGAGCGGTATGCCCATTCATAAAAAAGGAGAATTTCAGACCAACAACGTAGAGATTGCCGCCCTGGCCGCTCCCCGTCCCATGCTGCTGATTTCGGATGGCGGCGACTGGACCAAAAATAACCCAAAAGTAGAGTACCCGCACATTCAGCAGATTTATGGGCTTTACGGAAAAAAAGACCAGGTATCCAATGTGCATTTCCCGGCTGAGAAGCACGACTTTGGTCCCAACAAGCGGGCGGCCATGTACCCCTTCATGGCGAAGTACCTCAAGCTGGACGAGAAGCAGGTAGATGAAAGCCGGGTGCAGGTACTGGACCGGAAAGTACTAACGGTGTTTGACGAAGCCCATCCCCGTCCGGCCAATGCAGTAGTGGGGGATGAGGCGGTGCTGGCTTTGTTGAAGTAGAAGAAGCTTCTTTGATAACTTGCTGATTACAAGCAAAGTATAATGGATTAATTGAAGTAGGTTTAATGATTTTTTAAGTTTGATATACGTCGCACATAAGGTTACTCATAACGTAAAAGCGTTTGCGATGTGGCGGCAATTGAAAAACGTCAGTTTCAATCAACCACAAAAGCAAAATAATGATTTATAGTTGAAAGCTTAACGTCCAGCCACAATTTTTTAAACACACTGTTAGAGGTTCGTGTTTTGCATCACTATATGTTACTGTAATTTCGTTATAATGCTTTCTGAATAACTTGTTCTACTTCTGTTTGGACAGATGCATTAAATCCAGCCTTAGAATAAATAATTTTCCCTGTTTTATCAATAATGAAGAACGTAGGAAAGGCACTTACACCATATTTTTCAGCTACTACCTTGCCCATTAACAATACAGAATAATCAGTTTTATGTTTATTGCAAAACCAATTTACCTCTTCTTTAGAATCATAAGAATTGATACTTATAATCTCAAAATCCTTATCCTTGAACTTGTTCTTTAGTTCGTTTAAATGTGGTATACTTTGTATGCAGAGTCCGCAGTTCTTTATCCAAAAGTCTAATAAAATTACTTTCCCTTTCAAATCGCTCAATGAAATCGTCTTGTCTTTGTTATATGCTTCCAATTTCCATTCCGGGGATAACGACCCATTTGACAATAATTTGTGACTGGATACATCTGCTAGTGGCTTATAATCGTTTGCATAGGTTGAGTAATACCATGACATTTCGGATGGCGCATTTGTATCGGTTTCAATATTGCTGAAACTTGTTTTAATGAAATCATTGTTTACATCATTTTTCTGCAATACTTCAAATGGCAGGTAATTATTCTTCTCTATTATAATTTTATAAATAAAGTTGCTTTTTGTCGTCATTGCATCAAAACCATTACCCAAATTTTGTATTCGTCGTTTACCGATATTAATGGTAACTAAACTATACACCTTGTTATTAATGGTTGTATCTGTAACAACTTTTATTGCTGTTTTATCGCCCGTAATTAAAGGTAGTACGTTTTTTAGTGTAATGATTGAATTATAAAAAGCTGAAAGACTACTAAATGAGTTTTTATTAGGATTGTCGTTTAATTGAATTGTCTTGGCTTTCTTGTCTAAATCAAATTTTTCCGTACCATTAAAAACCTGTTTTGAAGTAGAATCCTCAATTTGATATTTCAGTCCAACTATTGTGTCTGCCGTTTGAAAATCAGAATAAATAGTCCATTTCGAAGTATTGTGATAGTTCTCTGAAGAATAATTAAGTTCTCTTATGTTGTCATACTTAATGTTTTTCAAGCTGTTTAATTTTTCATAGACACTAATTAAAATAGAATCAGCCTTCGTTGGCGACGAAATGATATTTTGAGAATAGACAATGATACATTTCAAGAGCAATAGAGACAGAGCGATAAGAAATTTCATGGTTACGAATATTTTTTAATAGTCGATGACATCTCCGGGTGAAAATAACATGACCGCTAACGTTACGTATTGCCGATGGTTGGGTATTCACTGAACTTCCAGCCCGGCAACCGAAGTACAATGTAATTACTAATGTTTAAAAATATATTCAAAAGCCAAATAGAAATTCTTCCGTTGGAACAAAAGCCAAATAGCTAAGTGAAGCCAAATGCTCCAACGTCCCGCCCAACTATTGGCAATACGATTGTTGTATGCCGCTTTTCTCTGTCAACCGAAAAGGCTTTTGATTTTGTCAAGAAGCCCCGTTTGTTTTTTTGTTGGATAAATATTCAATTCATCAAATGGGTCAAATTCTGGTTCAAGCCCTTCTTCAATTATTCGTCCGGCGTCGTATCGCTTTCCGTCTATATCAACCAAGTAAGGAAAGCAGTAAAATGTCGTTCTATAAATCTTGGGGTCTGGAAATTTAAAATCAATAACGGCTTCTTTAATAAAGTTTGTGTCAAAACCATTTGCTAATAATTCCTTGTCAATAATTGCTTTTAAATCTTTTGCATTTAGCGTCAAAGGATGAATATTCAATTCTGTCGGACTGAATGAAACTTGCAATACATCTAAAGAAGCATTTGTCAAATGAAGTCTCTTAGCGGCATTTAATAACCAATCACCCATGTAGCCGCCGTTGTAATAGCGTTCTGTCCCAAAAAAACTCTTTGTGATGTTGTGAGGAATTCTATTTAAGTTTTTTCGCTTCGGCATGAGGTCTGTCTAAAGTGGCATACAACTCGTAAATATACGCAAGTTTTGCAGTACTTATTGTATTTATTTATATTTTTCCAATAAATAATGGTACTTTTGCTGTCGTACTTATTTAAAGAGAAGGTGTAATAAACCCTACCTTACCAGTTTTAAATGTAAGAAAAAGTGGAATAAAGTATTGACCACGTCAGTGAATTTTATTAAACGGTACCTATTGAGCCTCAGGTTGTGGCAGTCTGACAGCAAGCGGAGAATCAATCAGTTTAATCATCGGTTAGAGGTTTACCCTCCCGGCACACCGGTACCTGACGTTCATTTCCTGAGTTGTTCAGGTTAGTTCTGTATGACACGTGCAAGTGTGTGTGCTACTCTTTTGGGATTCATGAATAAGTGATAAATCTCTTTTTATTAAAATTCCGCTGCATTGACTGTCCACCCTTATAGGACTCTACACTTAGCCAACCTATTCCATAGCCAAAGGTCTTACTTTTTGCATTGATGCCCTTTGACCAGGGGAAGTTGCGTGACCTTAAGTAGGAAAGTGTGGGTACTTGCATTCCCAGGCCTATAATGTGGGTATTAGGTACCAAGACCCTACGTGAATAGAAATGTAATTATGTTTTCTTGCTTTGCTTAAGCCTTTGATCAAATCTTAGCGGTGCAATTGAAATGACAGTGATCTTTTTTGCATCAGAATGATTGGGATTGATTAGGTAGTTGAATTCGGGAGGAACAAGGCAACTCGGTACTTTCAGGACTGCCGCACTATTTTCCTGGACGAAATCATCCCCTATGAACTGGGTTTCAAGGATTGGTGGAGAGGCGTCCCAGTTTTCAGGCAGGTCTTCGCTGCTTAATTCAAGAAGATCAACATCATCCGGAATATCTATCTCTACATAGTACCTATCCGTGGGTAAATCTTCGCTGAGGTCAAGATGAACGGACACTTCCAACGTGGCAAGTGCCCGGGATTCGGCGGTGTAAACCAAATAGGTATTCAGGCTATTCCAACGATATCCTTCCGTTAGTGCTGCTCCGATTCCTTTCAAGGTTAGGTCCAGGTATTTTTCTCTTTCGATTCGATATACCCTCATTAGGCCAGATTTCCGTATTCCAGCCTATTAAGACTGTTTCTGACTTCCTGAATTCCCGTCAAAGAGTCAAAGAGACTTTCTGGAGTAGCGCCTCCCAGTGAAATGTTAGGTTTTTTAAGCCAACGTTGGAATTTTTCTTCTTCATTATTAAAAACCTCTACCCCAAAATCCAATAATTCGGTCATTACTAGCACTATCTCACTATCTCTGCCACTCAGTAGATCTTTATCCCTCTTTTTTTTATTGTAGGTAGTTTGGGGGACACCAAACAAGTTCAAAAGCTGTTTTATAGGTAAATTGGCCCTTTTGCTTATCACTTCAATTGACTCGTAGGGAAGTCCTTTTCTGATAATATTTACTCTATCCATCCTGGTGGCCCATACAATTTCACTTCCAGTAGATTTAATACAGAACTTATAGCTTTTAGGCTTTGTGGCCCTTGCCCGTTGAATGCTACCATTGGGGTTATACCGTTGGGTACTTCCTGCGGTTTCTTCTTTTTTAATATTCATAGCAATAATTTTACTGTGAATGTACAGCAAAATTGCTCCAAACGCAATTTTTGTGGCAGATAATTTCTAAGGAGATGGGTAGTTACGATGAAAGGGATTTTTAAGTTCTACGGAATGGGTGGTTATGATCAATTTTAATAAAAGGTAGTACCAGGTAGAATACCTGGTATCCAACTGCTAACAAAAAAGGCGACCCAACGGGCCGCCTTTCGGATACATAGTAGTTTTAAAACTACAAGCCAAGCTCCTTAAGTACCTGAGATACCTTCTCGGCTGCTTCTTTGAACTCAATAGCTGAGTATACTTTCAGACCGGATTCGTTGATGATACGGGCACCTTCTTCGGCGTTGGTGCCCTGCAGACGAACGATAATCGGAACGGGTATTTCGCCGATGGCCTTGTAAGCTTCAACCACCCCGGCCGCTACGCGGTCGCAACGTACGATACCTCCGAAGATGTTGATCAGGATAGCTTTTACGTTAGGATCTTTCAGGATAATCCGGAAGCCGGCTTCTACGGTTTTGGCGTTGGCTCCACCCCCTACGTCCAGGAAGTTGGCCGGCTCACCACCCGACAGCTTGATAATATCCATGGTAGCCATGGCCAGACCGGCACCGTTTACCATACAACCCACGTTACCGTCCAGTTTTACGTAGTTAAGGTTGTTGGCTCCGGCTTCTACCTCCAGCGGATCTTCCTCGTTGGTATCGCGCATTTCGGCCAGGACGGGGTGACGGAACAGGGCGTTGTCGTCGAGGTTCACCTTGGCGTCAACGGCCAAAATCTTGTTGTCAGATGTTTTCAGAACCGGATTGATTTCAAACATTGACGAATCACTCTCCATGTAGGCTTTGTACAGGGCCGATACGAACTTCACCATCTCCTTAAAAGCATCTCCTTCCAGTCCCAGCGCAAACGCGATTTTGCGGGCCTGGAAAGGCTGCAATCCAACGGTAGGGTCCACCCACTCCTTCATGATCTTTTCGGGCGTGTGCTCGGCTACTTCTTCAATATCCATACCTCCTTCGGTGGAGGCCATAATTACATTGGCGTTTTTGGCCCGGTCCAGCAGGATAGACAGGTAGTACTCCTTTGGCTCAGAGGGCCCGGGGTAGTAAACATCTTCCGCTATAAGTACCTTGTTCACGCGTTTGCCTTCGGGGCCGGTCTGGTGCGTAACAAGTACCTTTCCCAAAATATTCTTTGAAATGGTACGTACATCCTCCACCGACTTGGCAAGGGCTACACCGCGTTGGTCGCTCCCTACTATCTTTCCCTTACCGCGTCCCCCCGCGTGAATCTGCGACTTAACCACGTACCATTTGGTACCGGTCTGCGAGCTGAGTTCGCGGGCCACTTCTACGGCTTTATCGGGCGTATCGGCCACGACTCCTTCCTGGATACGTACGCCGTATTTTTTTAAGATGCCTTTGGCTTGGTATTCGTGAATATTCATGAGTGTTATAGTAAATTGGTATTTTCACGGCAAATTAACGAATTATTCAAAACGGCAGGTAGTTTTGCAAAGCTTTTGTCGAGAAACGCCCCGGGACGAGGGTAACAAATGCCGGGGATTTTAACTTAATAAAGAATAATCAGATCAGGATCAGTGGCTGACCCGACAAGTACCGTAGTACTTTATTAACTACTTTACTAATCGGTAGCCCCGGTTCCGGCATACCTAACCTTAGCGGTGTTCCGCGCATAATAGTAACCTATGACTTTACTCCAGGCCAAGGGCATTGCCCGTAAGTACGGTGAATTGCACGTATTAAAAGGAATAGATCTGGAAGTCCGGAAGGGCGAAATTGTCGCCATAGTAGGCGCTTCGGGGGCGGGGAAAAGTACGCTGCTGCACATAATAGGTACTCTGGATCGCCCGGACAAAGGTACCGTCACCATTCAGGGGACCGACATCTCCGCCCTGAACGACAAAGCCCTGGCCCAGTTCCGAAACGAGCGAATTGGCTTTGTTTTCCAGTTTCATAACCTGTTAGCAGAATTTACAGCGTTAGAAAACGTGTGTATGCCGGCATTTATAGGGGGAAGAGAGCCAGAAGAAGCCATTCGTAAGCGGTCGGCTGAGCTACTGACGCTGCTGGGGCTACCCAATCGAATGGACCACCTGCCTTCCCAGCTTTCGGGGGGTGAGCAGCAGCGGGTGGCCGTTGCCCGGGCCCTGATGAACCGCCCGGCCATTCTGCTGGCTGATGAACCCAGCGGTAACCTGGACTCCAAAAATGCGGAAGACCTGCACCAACTGTTTTTCCGCCTGCGCGATGAACTGGACCAGACCTTTGTCATCGTGACCCACAATGAGCACCTGGCCGAAATGGCCGACCGCCGACTGACCATGCGCGACGGCCTCATGGAAGATTGAGGTCAGCCCGGCTACTTATTAAAAGAACAGGTGGGCCGGGATGCATTTTTCAGCAGTTCGGTGAGCTGGCGGGTCTGAATGTTCATTTGGTACGCATTGAGTGGTGCGTCTTCCTTTTCACTTCCGCTAAAGTACAGCTCCCCTTCCGGATGAAGGTAGGGATCGCTGCTGAACAATCCCGGAGGGGTAAGCCGGGTAGTGAGGTCGGTTTGTAAATCATAACTGAAAATTGCTTCCATGGGTAGCAGGGTACTATCTCCTTCGGCTACGCCGGCGTTGAAAAGAAAGTACTGCTCGTCCGGACTCAGGATAAAGTGGCTACTACTGGATAGGGAAAAATCCTTGGCCAACTGTTGGGCCGGGTACTTCTTTACAATTCTTCCGTTGAGGTCATATAAATAAACCTGCTCCAGATCATGAACTACCAGCTTCTTGCCATCAAAGGTCCAGGTGGGAGCGAAAAGATCGGTGGTGGAGCCGGTCGAAATAATCCGGAAGTCCTGGTTGTCCTTTGAAATGACCCCAATGTGCCAGCGGTCTTTTTCAAATATGGAAAAGGCAATCCGGCTATTATCCGGCGACCATACCGGTCCGTAATAGTTTTTGCCTTCTACATTCAGCAAGACTGATTCCTTGGTTTTCAGGTTAATCACTCTGATGCCCCGGTCACCATTCGGTCTGTTTTCGGTGTAGGCGAGCCGTGTGCCATCAGGAGACAGGCAGGGGTCCATGCCCCGGGCCAGGGGGGTGAACTCCCGGCTTTTGGCCCGAAAGGTACCTACCTCTTCACCTCTTTGGGCGGCATAGGTAGGGGTGAAGGAAGGGGTACTTTGGCAACCAAAAATATATAAAGAAAACAGGCAGAGGTATCGCATCGGAAACAGGAAAGGAAGTGCGGACTAATTTTTCTCCAATTTAAGAGTTTCTATGGCAACTGCGAAGGTACCATCTAAAAACAAAAGCCGCCTGAGTGGTCAGACGGCTTCTACTTTATATCATATCAATAGACTACCTGAATAGCTGGGCGCGGGCTAACGCACCGGGGCGTTGCTGCCGGGAAAGTACCCGGAGTAGCTGGCTGGCCTCGGCTGGCTTGGTACCCGACATACGTAACCGGCCATGCTCATCAAGTACCCACACCTGAAAGCGGCCGGGCTGGTGATGGAGCTTAGTTTCCAGGTACGTCCGATCCGCCTTGCTGAGACGGGCCGGAATTTGAACTACCACTATATTTTCTTTGCGAAGGGTCTGGATGTGGGGGTGCAGGGCATCCAATTGCTGCTTTAAAACATCCTGTTGCTCCTCGGGGTCGTAAACCACCACCAACTTTTCGTTCCAGGTCTGCTTTTGTTCCAGAAAGTCGGCCAGTAAGGCCCGTTGTGCCCGGGCGCTGTTGCCTATTGCTATCATAGCTACCAGGCATGCTGCCAGACCGATTCTTTTTGCTACTCTTCCCATCCCCGTATTATTGTACTATTACCCCAATGTTAACTAATTGTTAAGATTACAATAAACCGGCACAAAAAGCAAAAAGTTTAGGGAGAATTTTGTAGGGGAAAGCAGAGGAAATACTGAAGCATAAAAAGCACGGGACCAGCCCGTGCTTTTTATAAAATATAGATTGCAGGATTACATCATGCCACCCATGCCGCCGCCGTGAGGCATAGCTGGAGCATGGTTGTCTTCTGGCTCGTCAGCAATCACACACTCGGTGGTCAGCAACAGACCGGCAATAGAAGCCGCGTTCTCCAGCGCCAGACGAGTTACCTTCTTAGGGTCAATGATACCCGCTTCCAGTAGGTCTTCAAAAATGTTGTCTTTGGCGTTATAACCATAGGAACCAGTACCTTCTTTGATTTTCTGGATAACTACCGAACCTTCGCCACCTGAGTTGGCAACGATAGTACGAAGCGGAGCTTCAATAGCCACCCGGATAATGTTGATACCGGTGTTTTCGTCCTCGTTTCTGCCTTTCAGCTCATCAAGAGCAGCCGCAGCACGGATAAGCGCTACACCACCACCAGCTACCACACCTTCCTCAACGGCGGCGCGGGTTGCGTGCAGAGCATCGTCAACGCGGTCTTTCTTCTCTTTCATTTCTACTTCGGTAGCCGCACCAATGTACAGGATAGCTACACCACCCGACAGCTTCGCCAGACGCTCCTGTAGTTTTTCCCGATCGTAGTCAGACGTGGTGTTTTCGATCTGCGCTTTGATCTGGTTAACCCGGCCTGCAATATCTTCCGACTGTCCGCTACCGTTTACGATAGTTGTATTGTCTTTGTCTATGATCAGTTTTTCGCTGGTTCCGAGGTAGTCAAGCGTAGCGTTTTCCAATTTGAAACCGCGCTCTTCGCTGATCACAGTACCACCGGTCAGAATAGCGATGTCTTCCAGCATAGCCTTGCGACGGTCGCCAAAGCCAGGAGCTTTAACGGCAGCCACTTTCAAAGCACCACGGATTTTGTTCACTACCAGAGTAGCCAGGGCTTCTCCGTCAACGTCTTCGGCAATAATCAGCAAAGGACGGCCGGTCTGAGCAACCTGCTCGAGTACGGGCAGCAATTCTTTCATGGAAGATACTTTCTTCTCCGAGATGAGAATGAAAGGACGCTCCATTTCAACTTCCATTTTCTCAGTATTAGTAACGAAGTAAGGCGACAGGTAACCGCGGTCAAACTGCATACCTTCTACGGTTTTTACTTCCGTTTCGGTACCACGGGCTTCTTCTACGGTAATTACACCTTCTTTACCTACTTTCTCCATGGCTTCGGCGATCATCTGACCGATCTCCTCGTCATGGTTGGCCGAGATGGTTGCTACCTGCGCAATTTCTTTGGAAGTAGAGATATTTTTCTTCTGGTTTTCGAGGTCTTTTACGATGGCGATAACCGCTTTCTCAATACCGCGCTTCAGGTCCATTGGGTTAGCACCGGCAGCTACGTTCTTGGCACCGATGGAGTAAATAGCCTGAGCCAGTACGGTAGCGGTAGTAGTACCGTCACCAGCCTGATCGGCTGTACGGGAAGCCACTTCTTTTACTAACTGAGCACCCATGTTTTCCATGGCGTCTTTCAGTTCAATTTCTTTAGCTACGGTTACACCGTCCTTGGTGATGGTAGGTGAGCCGAATTTCTTGTCAATAACGACGTTGCGACCACGGGGACCCAGGGTTACCTTCACGGCATCGGCCAGGGTATCAACACCACGCTTAATTTTATCGCGTGCTTCCACGTCGAAAAAGATCTTCTTAGACATACTTGTAAATGTTAATGATTAAAAGTTATGGAACTGGAATAGAACGAAAAATGCGTCAACCGGGTACCTTAACCGATAACGGCGTAGATATCTGATTCACGCATAATGAGGCAATCCTTACCGTCAACGGCAAGCTCAGTGCCGGAATACTTTCCGTAAAGTACGGTATCACCCACTTTAACGGTCATTGGCTCATCCTTCTTTCCGGGACCCACCGCGATTACCGTTCCGCGCTGCGGTTTTTCTTTGGCAGTATCAGGGATAATGATACCGAACGCTGTTTTTTCTTCGGCTGGAGCAGGCTCTACCAGAACCCGGTCCGCTAAGGGTTGTACGTTCACTTGTACTTCTGTTACAGTTGACATAGGTATAAAACGTTTTTATGGTTGTCAGTTAAGTTTTTGACATCCTTAGCTACTACATAAGTTGTGCCAGCGGGTTTTTCTGTCATTTTTTCAGAATTAGACTGACAATTTTGGTTAAATTCTTTTTTCCGGGAACTAAAGGAGGATATAATGTACAATCGGAAAATATCGTTTGGTGTTTAAGGAAATATCCTTATATTTTGTTCACAAACCCATCCGTAAAGACTATGACAAAGCTACAGAGAGATTGGTTGACCGAAGGGAATCTGGATTTTGAGTATAAAAAATATGTCTTACTGGCATACCTTCAGCACGTACAAAGTCAGTTTACGGCCCACCGGCTGTTTCCGCACCTGCCCGAGCTGAGGAGCCACTACGAGAGCAGCCTTTACTTTAACGAGAAAAAAAAGACGATACGCTCGGCCTTTCCCAAAAATCTGACGGGGCTGGACCTGAAAAAACTCCGGCTTCAGTACGAGGAGGTCTATAACGACGATGCCTGTTTGTCGGAACTGAACAGTATTCTGGAATTTGCCATACCCCGATTTTCAAGTACCCTGTCGGAGGGGCAGGAACGCTTTCAGGAGGTGGAGGCCGAACTGACCTTTGCCCCCGTGGGTATTATACCGTTGCGTACCGAGGAAGGGTACTTGTTTATTCACCGGACTTCCCAACACGAAACGGCCATATTCCGCTACCAGCTGGCACTTTATGATTCGGGCAAACAGCGGTACATTCACACCGTCTGGGTTGACTCCATTACCAAAGGCCTGGGGACCACTTTCGAAAACCTGAAAGTGGAGCTGGCCCGCAAGTACCGCTCCCTGCCCAATCCGGCTACCTACATGGTTGAAACCCGCTACGATTATCCGCTGCACGAAACCCTGCTGCCGGTGGCCAAGCAGCTGATGGTGCGGTACCTGAACGTAGCCTGATTAAGCCCGAAAACAGCGAAAGGCCAACCTGTGCAGGTTGGCCTTTCGACTTTAGAATAGTACCACAATTTCTTAGTTGGCCGTATCGGCAGGAGCCGGAGCCGCCGGAGCAGTAGTGGCATTGGGTACCGGAGCCACGCTACCACCGGGTAGAGTCGTGTTCTGAGCCCGGTCAATGTTGATACTGTTGATGCCATCGGCCGCCTGGGAGCCGTCACCAACCATAATGTAAGAAACCAGGGAGAAAAGTATAATAGCGCCGGCCAAACCCCAGGTGATTTGCTCGAGCAGGTCAGTCGTTTTCTTTACACCGAACATTTGGGTTGAGCCCATTCCGCCAAATTCGCTGGAAAGACCACCTCCTTTTGAGTTTTGTATCAATACCACGAGAATCAACAACACGGCGATAATCGCAACCAAAATAACAAGAGCCAGATACATGCGTTTACGTTAAAATAAAAGGGTGAGTAAAAAGTATGGTTTATTTCAAAAGGGTTTCTTATTCAAAGAAGCAGATAAAGACAAGGCTTCTACCTTACTTCTTGGTCATCAGCTCCTTAATTTTTTCCGCAAAGTAATCCTTTTTTTCCGGGTTTTTCAAAACAAGTTTTCGGTAGACCTCAATGGCCTTCTCATTTTTGCCCTGCCTGACCAGGATTTTAGCCAGCGATTCGGTAGCCAAACCGTCTAGGGTAGTGGCCTGCGAACGGGCTGTCAGGTCTTCGGGGTCACTTTTATCTTCCAGGTTAAGGCGAATAGGTCCAATGCGGGGATCATTCTGAATAAACTTCTCGATTAGTTCCTGCTGCTGCCTACGACTGTTATCGCGGGGCTCGGCGGAGGGAAGTAGTTCAATGGGCGGAATCGGAGTCACCTTCAACCGTTTGTAGGTCAGTTCCTCTTCAATTACTTTCTCGGAGGCTACGGTATCATCTACCGGAAGTGGTTCCAGGAATGCGGCTTCACGCGGGTCTTTTTCGGCAGCTAGCTCAGTGGTCGGGTTGAAGCGGTCCTCAAAACGAATGAGCGAGATGGGCTTCTCCAGTCCGTAGGGAGTAGCCTTATCGCGCGACTCGCTGCGGCCGTAGGGGAGGTCCGAAAAGCGACCCAGCAGGGACTCGGACCACTCAAATTCGTTTTCCACCATCCGCCGCAAAGCGCTCCGGTTCAGCGCGTATACCGCAGCGCGGGATACCACCTCCGACAGAGCGTAGGGAGACTTCTGGGAAGCGGCCCTGGCCATAAGGGCGTAGGTGATCTGACAATACGGAAAGTCCCGGGCGGCTGTCTCCAGCCGGGTCAAATCAGCCTGACTTACATCCTGAGGACGCGTAACCCAGTAAGAAAAAGTTTCTCTATCAATAGTACTCATACCCAAAGGAGGCTGGTGTGTCAGAAAGTATGCAATGAAATTACAACAAAGCCGTGCAATTTACCAGTCGGCCGCGGATTTATTGAAAATATTCTGAACTATCTGATCAAGTATGGGTGGCAGGAGGCGGGCTTCGTTCTGGTTCAGGGTTTGATCCTGCGGGAAATCAGCATAAAATGTAAAAGCCTGGTCAAAATTCTTGGTTTCGTCCTTATTGTTTACAAAGCGCACCTGCACTGTTACATTCAACCGGTTAAAACCCGCCCGGTCGTTGGCGGTGGGGGCTACGGGTACCACGTCATAGCCCGTAATGGTACCTTCCAGCAGGAGGTCACCACCCGAAGGCACCACCGTAAGGTTGGTATTGCGCTGAAAATATTCCTTAATTTTTTCGTTCACGAGCAACGGCAGGTTGGAAGGCCCCCCGGCCGTACCCATAGTAAAGTTATTCACCGTAAAGGTTTTAATATCGGGCGAAAGGTTGGTACCCGTAAAGGAGTATATGCCGCAACTGCTCAATAACCCGAGGGCCAGGCAACTCATTAACACAAGGCCCAGGCTACGGTAGGAGCGAAAGAGAGCGGTCCCGGTTGTTTTCGTCATAAAGAGAGGGTGTACTTACTTTGGTATACGTGGTATTCAACTGGATTCTACTCTTCAATATTGTACTGCTTGATTTTTCGGTAGAGCGTTCTTTCCGAAATACCCAGGGCCTGGGCGGCGTACTTCCGCTTGTTGTTGTTTTTGCGTAAAGCCTTAATTATCATTTCTTTCTCTTTTTCTTCCAGCGAAAGCGACTCGTCCTCCTCGGTAACGTGGGTCACATCCTCAATATCACTTCGGGACTCCGAGTAGCGGTTAAGGTCAATGGTCCGGTGGCTGGGCGAAGGCAACAGGCGGGGTGTTTCGACGGGGGGGGTATTGGCCTTGCTTTCGGGGGCGTTCAGGGTACTGAACAGTTCCTTATGGTCATTGAGAATATCCCCTCCGAACTGCTCATTCTGCAGGACTTCCCGGACCAGCTTTTTGAGTTCATTTACATCCCGGCGCATATCAAACAATACCTTGTAGAGGAGTTCACGCTCCGAAAAAGAAGTACCTGCCTCATCGCCGCCCCCCAGGGGTACCAGCGCCCGGCGGGTGGCCGCCTGCACCGGGTGGAGGTAACGGTGCAGGGTTTCGGCGGTAATTTGGGTATCGTTATTGGTTTCCAGGATGGTAATCTGCTCGGCTATGTTTTTCAACTGCCGGATATTGCCCGGAAATTCGTACGCAATCAACATTTCGCGCGCTTCCTGCGTCAGCCGGACGGGTTTGGTCCGGTAGCGTTCGGCAAAGTCGTTGGTAAACTTGCGGAAGAGCATCAGCACATCCTCGCCGCGCTCCCGGAGCGGCGGCACCAGAATAGGCACCGTATTGAGGCGGTAGTACAGGTCCTCCCGGAACTTCCCGGTATTCACGGCATCCCGCAGGTTCACATTCGTGGCCGCCACCACCCGTACGTCCGTTTTCATTACCTTCGAAGAGCCAACCCGGATGTATTCCCCGTTTTCGAGTACCCGCAGCAGACGGGCCTGGGTACCTAAGGGCATTTCACCAATTTCGTCCAGGAATATAGTACCTCCGTTGGTGGTTTCGAAGTACCCTTTACGAGCGTCCAGAGCGCCGGTAAAGGCACCTTTTTCGTGACCGAACAGCTCGGAGTCAATGGTACCTTCGGGTATGGCACCGCAGTTGATGGCAATGAACGGGCCGTGTTTACGCGAGCTCAGGCTATGGATAATCTTGGAAAAAGACTCCTTTCCGCTGCCGCTTTCACCCGTAATAAGAACGGTTAGGTCGGTAGCAGCCACTTGCATGGCGACGTTGATGGCATAGTTGAGTCCGGGAGAATTACCAATAATGCCGAAGCGGTTCTTTATCGCTTGTATTTCGTTTGTATCCATGTAGTCATTCGTAAAGAATAATTCCGGAGAACTATTCTGCTCTTCTTCCCCCGCAGCCGTGTCAGGTACTGAACGCGGGTCTTGTACCGCTTCCTCCGGTTGTCAGGCCGTAATGGAAGCCAGCTCAACCGCGTGCCCAATCAGGGTGGCGGTGGTACATTCGGTTACCAGTACCTGGGCGTAATCTCCTTTTTTAAAATTTTCTTTCGGGAAAACCACTACTTTATTCTGGTCATTCCGCCCCTGCAGGTGCTCATCAGAACGTTTAGAAGTACCTTCTACAAGTACCTTATGTACCCGCCCAACGGCGCGTTGGTTCCGTTCCAGGGATAGTTTTTGTTGTAAGGCAATAATTTCGTTCAGGCGGCGCTTCTTGATGTCCTCCGGAATATCATCCGTAAGTTTTTTGGCGGCCGGGGTACCCGGTCTTTCCGAGTAGGCAAAGGTGTACCCGTAGTCGTAGCGGGCATACTCCATCAGTGACAGCGTATCCTGGTGTTCGTCCTCGGTTTCGGTGCAGAAGCCGGCAATCATATCGTGCGAGATACCGCAGTCGTCGCCCAGAATAGCCCGGATCCGGTCAATTTTCTGAAGGTACCAGTCGCGGTCGTAGGTACGGTTCATGAGCGCCAGTATGCGGCTGTTGCCGCTTTGGGCGGGCAGGTGAATATAATTGCAGATGTTGTCGTACTTCTTTATGGTGTACAGTACTTCATCTGTAATATCCTTAGGGTGCGAAGTACTAAACCGGACCCGCAGGTTGGGGCTAACCAGTGCTACCTGTTCCAGAAGTTGAGCAAAGTTGACCTGCTCGGTACCGTCGGAGCTGCTCCACTTGTAGCTGTCCACGTTCTGGCCCAGCAGGGTTACTTCGCGGTAGCCGTCGCGGTAAAGGTCGCGGGCTTCCTGCACAATGGAGTGGGCATCGCGGCTGCGCTCGCGGCCCCGGGTATAAGGTACCACACAAAAGCTGCACATGTTGTCACAGCCCCGCATAATTGAAATGAAGGCAGTAACGCCATTGGAATTCAGGCGGATAGGGGAAATGTCGGCGTAGGTTTCCTCGCGCGACAGAAACACGTTTACCCCTTTCTGACCCGTTTCGGCTTCTTCAACCAGGCGCGGCAGGTCACGGTAGGCGTCCGGTCCGGTTACGATGTCAACCATTTTTTCCTCTTCCAGAAACTTGGCCTTCAGGCGCTCGGCCATACAGCCCAGTACCCCGATAAGCATACCGGGTTTTTTCTTCTTAAGGAAATTTAGCTGCTGCAGCCGGTTGCGTACCTTTTGTTCGGCGTTGTCGCGGATGGCGCAGGTATTTAGGAAAATCAAGTCTGCTTCCTGCTCGGAGTTGGTCGTAGCAAAGCCGGCTTCCCGCATGACGGAAGCCACGATTTCGCTATCGGAGAAATTCATCTGGCAACCGTAGCTTTCAATTAAAAGTCTTTTGGTGGCCGGAGCAGCGGTTTCTTTTTCGGTAACCTTTACTACTTCACAGGCCTCCTTATCAGCTTCTGTAAGTATCTTTAATGTTTCGGTGATTCGGTGTTCCATATTTTAACGTACGGCCGGAAACCGCTCTTTTTTTCTGGTAGACAATCAGTAATCAGTTGGGTGGTTGAGGAGCCGGGCTTTCCGGCGGACAGGTACCGGGCTTCTCTAATGAAGGGGCAAATGTACAAATAAATTGCGATTGTACTGACAAAGTGGCAGTAGGTGAGGGATAAAATTTATAGAAAAAAACGGGTCAGAACGGATAGCCGACCCCCAGGTTAAGGTTCAGGAAATTGGGCTGACGCGTATCAAAAAGCCGTCGGCGGTTCAAATCGTCCAGCACAAAGTCTTTCAGATAAGGGTCGTAGACTTTCACGCCAAAATCAAACCGGAGTACGAAGTAGGAAAAATCGTAGCGGATTCCGAAACCCGTACCTACGGCTATCTCACTGGTAAAAGAGGTCCAGTCCAGGTCGCCGGGCGAGTCGGAGGAAGCCCGGGGCAGGTTCCAGACATTGCCCGCGTCAAGAAAGAGGGCGTAGTTGAGATTGCCGAAAAATTCGGCCAGAAAACCCCGGTATTCCAGGTTTCCTTCCAGTAAAAATTCACCCGGTGCTTCTACCGAAAGATTGCTGGAAGTAATACGCGGCCGGGCCGAACCCGGACCAAGACGGCGGGGCAGCCAGGCCCGGATACTGTTGGAGCCACCGGCAAAGAAGTACTTCTCGTAGGGAGGTACCGAGCTTACCCCGTAGCTGTGAACGCTGCCGGTGTTAATACGGGCCACAAAAGAAGCCCGGCTGTTGATGGGCCAGTAGCGGCGATAGTCGGCATTGAGCCGGATGTACTGAAAAAACTGCAGGTCACCAAACAGGCCCTGAATCAGCTTTTGCTGGCCGGGAAACAGCCCCAGCGTAGTACCTCCCGACTCCACCGCCAACCGCAGGTACTGCGCTTTGATGGGTACCCCCAGAAAGGTATTGGTATTATAGACGTAAGAAAAGTTAATATCCGACACAAATGATTTCCGGAAGCTATTGATCAGGTTGTTGCCCTGCAGCTGCAGCGTATCCAGCAGGTTGCGAAAGCTGGGATTTAACCGGCTGGTATTGATAATGTTCAGGTCAATGATGGACAGATTATAGAAGCGGGTCAGGCTGGGCTGAAGCGAGTAGGTCAGGGCTGATTTTACGCTGGTCCGGGTGTACTCGGGACGATTGACGTAGTTATAGCCCAGGCCCACCTGGGTACTTGGTGTAAACCGGCCCAACTGGTAACGTTCGGCGCCAATGGGTACCAGAAGCTGTGGAAACAGCAGGGATGTATTCAGGCTGAATTCCTGGCTGCGGTACAGCCGGGCGTCACTAAAACCGGTTACGGCTTCTATTCCTCCGCGCAGGTTGATTTCGAAATTTTCCAGCCCATTGAATACATTCCTGATCTTATAGGAAAAGTTGGCAAACGGACCCGGCGTTTGCTGAATCTGAATGACGTTCAGGCCCAGGTCGGCCGAAAGCTGGTACTTGTCCAGCGGAATGGCTCTGAAATGTCCGTGCAGACGATTACCGGTGGAGTCAAAGCTGTAATTGACAAAACGGAACTGATCGGTCAGGGCCAGCTGGCGCTGGGTCAGGCGCTCTGCGTCCTGGCTGTACAACTGCCCCGAACGTACGCGGATTTTGCTGTTCAGGATGCGGGGCGAAAACCGCCGCCCGGAAAAGATATAGTTGATGCCGTTCCAGCTGGCCGTATCCTTTCGGAAGAGCGAATCGGGATAACCGGCCGGAGGAAGTACCTCAAAGGTAACGGTTTCGACCGCATAAGGCGTGTGCCCGGTTTGCCCGGGGGGATTTTCTACCCGTACTATAATATCTACCTGCTTGTACAGGCTGTCGGTAGCGGGAGCGGTAATGGTGTCATTGACAATAAAAGTAACGTACTGCCGCGAGAAGCCGTAGTACCCGTTGTTCCGAAGCAGGGTTTCAATCCGGACTCGTTCGGCTTCGAAGGCGTCCCCGTCGTACCGTTGCCGGGGCAGCAGGGTCGTGCCCGTTTTGGTACTGATTAGCAGGCTGTCAATCCGGTTGTCCCTGACCCGGTAGCCTACGTTACGCAGCAGGGTAGGGCGGTTTTCGCTGACCCGGTAGTTGACCCGTATCCGCTGAAAGGTGGTGTCGGTGGTATGGGTAACCGTGGAGAAAAAGAAGCCGTTATTGAACAGGTAGTTGCGCATTTTTTCGGCATTGCGACCCGCGTCCGGCTCGTTGAAGTACACGGGCGCTTCGCCCAGTACCCGCATCGTAAAATTACCTTCTTCGGCCCGGCGACGGGCTTTCTCTATTTTCTTACCGTATCTTCGTTGAATTCTTTTGAGTTTTTCCAGATCATCGGCGTACAGGGCGGACTGTTGCTGGTATTCCTGGGTAACCTCGCTTAATTTGCGCTGCTTTTCCTCCCGGTCGTAGGCCACCTGACCCACCTGGTACAGGGCCAGGTACGGGAATATGGGCAGGCCCAGAAAACGGCGGTTAGGTTGTTGGGGAATGAGGGATTCCAGTTCGTCATCTTTTATTACCTTATTGCCCTTGATGGTAGAAATTCCCAACAGGTAACGCCTGGATTCGGTAACGGATTGGGGCGCACAGCCTGACAGCCCCGCCAGAAAGAGGCTAATGAAGCAGATCAGTAGTACACAACGCTTGCTATTCAATGCTATCTAAAAATCAGATCAAGTATATAAATTCGCTGCAAATTAAGAAGTATCGGCAGCAGCACCAATCCTTTGTGGTAGAAGGTGCCAAAAGTGTGGTTGAACTACTGGCTTCCGACTACGAAGTTGAAACGGTTTTTGCTACCTCCGACTTCCAGCAGCAACACCAAAGTACCCTGGCGGCCCGGCCGGTAGCGCTGGAAACCGTAACCCTCGCTGAATTAGAAAAGGTTGGGTCTTTTCAGACCAATGATTCCTGCCTGGCCGTAGCTAAAACGAAAGAAAACCGCTTTTTATGTGCCGGGCCGGGTGAATATGCGTTGCTGCTCGACGACGTGCGCGACCCGGGTAACCTGGGTACCATCCTCCGGATTGCCGACTGGTACGGAATCACCAAGATCATTTGCTCCGAGAGTACCACCGACCTCTACAACCCCAAGGTGGTGGCCGCCAGCAAGGGCTCCTTTACCCGCATCCAAACCTACTATACCGACCTGCCCGCTTTTTTTCGCCAGCAAAAAGAAGGTACTGCCGTGGTCGGGGCGTTCCTGCGGGGCGAGTCCCTGTATGATTTCCGGTTTCCGGCGCAGGGCGGGTACCTGGTTATGGGCAACGAGTCCCAGGGCATAGGCGGTGCCGTGGAAGCTTTCGTCACGCACCGGGTTACCATTCCCCGCTTTGGCGGAGCGGAGTCACTTAACGTGGGAATTGCCACCGCCGTGCTGTGCGACAACCTTCGTCGGCAGCTACACAAAGGTTGAAATTGCCGCTTCTTCCGCCAGTTTTTCCGCGTTTTCTTTTCCCAGGTACCGGTCAATGACATAGTGCGCCAGGTATAGCAACGGAGTCGCCAGTATGGCAATCGCCCCCTTGTACAGGTAGTTGACGGTACCTACCGAAAGTACCTGCTGAATGGACCAGTTGCCAAACACGTAAAAGGCGATACTGATTACCACAAAGCTGTCTACCAACTGGGAAAACAGGGTTGAACCCGTGGCCCGCAGCCAGATATGTTTGGGGCCGGTTCGCTTCCGCAGCCAGGAAAAAACCGAAATATCGAGTAGCTGGCCCAGCAGAAACGCCACAATAGAACCCACCATAATACCCATACCCTGACGAAAAATCCGGGAGAAGGCCGCGTTGATGTTGAACGCGTTACCGGCCTCGTCGGTGCTGTTTACGTCCAGCCAGAATTCGGCCGGGGGTAGGGTCGTTGTCATGTAAATGGTAAAGAACATATAAATGATGAATCCGGCGGTCAGGAAGGAAATCCGGCGGACACCTTTCCGGCCAAAGTACTCATTGATAATATCAGTACTCAAAAAAACAATGGGCCAGTTGACTACACCGGCCGACATATTGAAATCCAGTTTTTGATCTCCCAGCGGGAGCTGAGCCGGAGCCATCCCGAGCAGGGCTTCCACCGAAAATATTTTGGCCCCGATGATTTCGGCAATGAGGGCGTTGGTCAGGAATAAGCCGCAGAGAAATAGAAAAAGACGCTGCCTTTTGCGTTCGTGAAGGGAGAATTGTTCCATAGCGGGACGACGGGTAGGTAGTTGAGGGAAAATTGCTAATCGCAATTTATAAAACTTCGCCAAACAAAAAGCGGCCGAAGGTAAACCCGGGCCGCTTTTTGTTTCAGGCTATAACTTCTTCCACCGCTCGCGTAGAATGAATACGGCGGGAGTCGAGGAAGACCTCAATTTTGTCCATGGCCTGGTTCAGCTCATCGGCCGTTGGCAGGAACACAATGCGGAAATGGTCGTCGCGGAAGTAGTTGAATCCGGTACCCGACACCACCAGTACCTTTTGCTCACTCAGCAATTCATACACAAACTGGTCGTCGTTTTTGAAATCAAACTTCTTGAGGTTGATACGCGGAAACAGGTACAGCGCTCCTTTGGGCCTTACGCAGCTGATACCCGGGATGGAGGTGAGCCTTTCGTAGACCAGGTTCATCTGCTTGTGCAGCCTACCCGTTGGCAATACTAAATCTTTGATACTCTGGTACCCGCCCAGGGCCGTCTGAATGGCAAACTGCGTAGGTACATTGGCGCAGAGCCGGGCGCTGGCCAGAAACAGGATACCCTCAATATAGGATTTGGCCCGTTGCTTGGCACCGCTCAGGATCATCCAGCCACCGCGGAAGCCGGCGGCCCGGTAGTTTTTGGACAAACCACCAAAAGTAACGCAGAGGGTATCTTCCACCAGCGTAGCCATGGGGTAGTGAACCGCCCCGTCGTACAGTATTTTATCGTAAATCTCGTCCGAAAAAACAATTAATCCGTGTTCTTCGGCAATGCGGGCGATGCGTTCCAGGATGGCTTTGTCGTACACCGCTCCCGTCGGATTATTCGGGTTGATCAGGACCAGCCCCCTGGTTTTGGGCGTAATTTTGCTTTCCAGATCGTCCAGGTCCGGATTCCAGTCCGACGCTTCGTCACATACATAATGGACGGGCTTGCCGCCGCTCAGGGCCACGGAGGTAGTCCACAAAGGGTAGTCGGGGGAAGGTACCAGTATCTCATCGCCCGGATTGAGCAGGGCCTGCATGGACAGCAGGATTAACTCGCTGACGCCGTTTCCAATAAAAATATCGTTGATTTCAACGTTGGGTATTCCCAGGGTTTGGGTGTAATGCATGACCGCTTTCCGGGCCGGAAACAAACCGCGTGAATCGGCGTAGCCCTGCGCGTTCCGGATGTTCATGATTATGTCATGGACGATCTCATCGGGAGCGTCAAAACCGAACGGAGCCGGATTACCAATATTAAGATTAATGACCTTGTATCCCTGGCTTTCCAGTTCCTGGGCTTTCTCGTACACGGGCCCTCTTATATCATACTTAAGATGATTGAGCCGTTGACTTTTTAAAAATTCCATACTGTACCACAAAAGGTTGATAATAGCGGGAGAATTGCCGGTTGCTGCTCATAGCAGTACTTTTCGGACAGTATCTCTAAAAACAAAGGTAGAAAATTTGCCGGGAACCGAAGGTATAGCGGCCTGAAATATAGGGCTATTCGACAATTTGACTCAGGTGATGCCGCAGGTGACTCAGGTAGTCTTCCGCCAGGAACAACAGGGTATGCTCTTCGGCCAGTTCTTTTCCTACGTTGCAGGTTTTGTACAGGTCATCGGCGGGTATAGCCTCCAGGACCCGGCAAAGGTGCTTATTTAATACGACCCACAGTGGTAGTAGCTCTTCGGTAGGGTAGTGTTCGTAGTTTTGGAGTCGTACCCATTCATTTTGATCATACACCAGGGTGGGGGTCGTTTTGTATTGGCTCCTTACAAAACGCTGAATATTATTCTGGGCGGAATCTACCAGGTGGCCCAGCGTTTCTTTTTTGCTCCATTTCAGGGGAGACTCTTTCCGGCTAAACTCGGGTTCCGGCAGGGAACGTAACTTCGGAACGGCCTCACTGACAGCTCTTTCAATTTTGGTGGTTAATTCTTTCATGCGTGGTTTTCCAAATGGTCAAAGGGTAGGGGAAAATTCTTTCTTGATAAATTACGATGATTTCTATTAAATGTTAAAAAAAGATAGGGGTAAAATCCCAACTTTTACGTCTTCATAATTAGAGGCGCGGCTTTATAGGTCCGGCATCTTGAAAAAAAATCTCATTTCAGTTATAGTCTCTTTTAACTTTTTGGAGTACTTATATAGCAGAGACGGAAGTGATTGATTACCCAACAATGTACTGCAAGTAGAATTTTGTTTTCATAGGTAGGAAAAGCCAGTTGTGTTCACGACTGGCTTTTTTGTGCTTGATCCGGAAAATCAGGGGGCCGCAGGTTGCTTTCGGCCCGCCTGCTACTTAGTCACGTCTGGCCTTGTATTTTTTAATGGTGCTTTCGTTAATGCCGAAGTGCTTTTTCACTGCTTCGTAGTCAGAAAAATCTACGGCACCGGCCCGCCCATTCCGGGCAAAATCGGCCGGTACTATGACCACACGGAAAGTCTGGTTTTGGGTCCAGTCGGCACCCAGGGTAGCGCGGTTGAACTGCGCGTCAATAAAAATACTTACATCCAGAAAGGAGTGGTCAAAATTGTACTGCATCAGGCCCTGGGGCATGAAAACGGTTTGAGGTAGCATGCGCCAGACCGGAATGGGGCCGCCTGGGTCTTCTATCTCGTCCCAGAGTCGGTATACCAAGACCGCGTCGGTTTCAAATACTTCAATTTCTTCGGGTGGAAAATCAAAGAAAATCTGGTATTCATTCTGGGCGTTAAATGACCCATCAATGTCAAATACGGTACTTACCACGTTGACTCCGGGAGCACCCTGCGGACCGGGTATACCTTCGGGTCCGGGAATTCCCTGTGGTCCGACCGGCCCCTCACAACCCAGCAACAGGCCGGTACTGACCAGCAAAAACGATAAAAGAAGCTTTTTCATGAGTGAAAGAGTTAATATGAGTTTTGTGTTTACTTAATATCTACTCCATTTGCTGTTATTATGTTTTGTCGTTGAACATTCCCGGAAATTCAATGGTTGTATACAGGAAATTTATCTCATCATTCACCTCTATATTATTTAAGTACCTATGATCAACCGTAAAGCTACGGCCGTCTGGAACGGCACCGGAAAAGAAGGAAAAGGGGTAGTAAGTACCCAAAGTACCGTACTGGACAATGCGCAGTACTCATTCAATACCCGCTTTGCGGAAGGCAAAGGTACCAATCCCGAAGAACTGATTGCGGCGGCCCACGCGGGCTGCTTTGCCATGAAATTAAGCTTTGACCTGAACGCAGCCGGTTTTACGGCCGATGAAATCAATGCCACCGCCACGGTAACCCTGGACCCCTCGCAGGGAGCAGTAACCAAGAGCCACCTGGTTGTAAAGGCCCGCATTCCGGAGATTGATGAGGCAAAGTTTCAGGAGATTGCCGAAGGAGCAAAAGAAGGCTGCCCGATTTCCAAGTTATTAAATGCCGAGCTTTCCATGGAAGCGCAACTGGCCTGATAAGTAAACCATATTCTTTACCAGCAGAAAGACCCGCACCAAAGCGGGTCTTTTTGCTGGTAGGTCAGGCTATGTCCCGGTATTTGTACTTGAAAAATAAAATCACGAGCGAGAGCAAAAGGGTAACTGCATTGGCGGCTACAACGGGAAACGAATGAGTCATAAGCCCGTAGCCTAACCACATGATTACGCCCATTGTAAAAAGCAGAAACATAGCCAGGGAAACATCCTTGGCCGATTTGGTCTTATAAATCTGTACCACCTGGGGTACAAACGCTAAGGTAGTCAGGCCTCCGGCCAAGTACCCTAAAACTTCCAACATGTACTTTCTTGGTTTGTCGTTTTAATTACTCCAAAGATAACGGGATAATTATATGAATTAGTTGCCAATAGCTACCAGTTCTTTTAAAAGTACAAGCATTGGACCAAAAAGTAAAACACCTTCCGGGTTCTGTAATCCGGAAGGTGTTTTCGGATGGAATCAGACCAGTAAAGGTACCAGACCCGAAGGTAGTTAGTAGCCCGCGGCCTGTCCGACTTTGCGGGCGTCGGAGCCACCAAAATAGACCTGGCCGTTAGAGCCAATGGCCTGGTAGCCCCCAAAAAAGCCATAATCAAACTGAACAACGTGTCCCCGTCGCATTAGCTCCCGGACCTTTTCGTACGGAAAACCTGACTCAACGGTAGTGGTACCAACGGTGGCGGTGTGGCCCTAAGCAGGAGAGGTACCGTGGTGGTTCGTACGGGGGGCGTCGCCGGCTTCCTGCAAATCCATTCCAAAATCAATGATATTGGTAAGTACCTGCACGTGCCCCTGCATGTCGCCGCCCAGTACCCCAAAACTGGGGTAGGGCTGGCCGTTGCGGGTTACAAAGCCCGGAATAATAGTATGGAAGGGAGGCTTGCCGGGAGCTTTATGGCCTACTAAGTAAGTACCTGGCTGCCGTTATTTACTCCTGCCACTTCCCTGCAAATCTGTTCTTTGGAACGATTGAGTTGAAATCCTTCAGGCGTTTACGGGCGATTCCTGCGGCAGGAGTACGGTAAAGGTTGCCCCTTTGCCTTCCACCCCCGACGCCCGGATGGTACCTCCGTGGTTTTCGACGATTTTCTTACAGATAGCCAGGCCAATGCCGGTACCCGAATACTTCTGGCGGTCGTTGAGGCGCTGAAATATGGTGAAGATTTTATCGACATATTCCTGCTCAAAGCCAATGCCATTGTCCTCAAAAGTCAGTTCCAGGTAGCTGCTGTCCCCTTCCGGTGAAAGCAGGGAGTTTTCGTCCAATGAAGTGAGTTGGCGGGCGCTGATTTTAATAACCGGAGGCTTATCCGAAAATTTCAACGCGTTGCTTATCAGGTTATAAAACAACTGGTTGAGCTGTACCGGCACCCCTTTTACAACCGGTAGTGGGGTACTGAGTACCTGAGCCTGCTTCTGCCGGATAAGTACTTCAAAGTCATAGAGAACGTTGTCAAGTACCTCGTTCAGGTCAACCCGCTCAAAACGTTGTTCATCCTGACTGACTCTGGAATAATTAAGTAAGTCCTTGATAAGTACCGACATCCGCTGGGCCGAGGCATTGATCTTTTCCAGGTAGCTGGTAGCCTCAAAGCGTGGGTCCTTCATTTTGGCAAGTACCATATCCGAAAAAGTCTGGATTTTGCGCAGCGGCTCCTGCAGGTCATGACTGGATACGTAGGCAAACTGCTCGAGTTCCTGGTTGGTCCGTTTGAGTTCCTGATTTTTCTTTTCCAGTTCCTCCGTTCTTTCCTCTACTTTCTTTTCCAGCATTTGCGCGCTGTTCTGCGCCAGCTGGCGGGCCTTGACCAGCTCGGTTATTTCGTGCCCTACCGCCATGAAACCGGTCACGGTTCCATCCTCCTGGCGCAGCGGCTCGTAGACAAACTGCGCGTATATGGTTTCCAGCTGTCCGTGCCGCCAGAGTTCAATGGCCGACTCGGCCGATACATAACGTACCCCGGTGGCCACTACGTTTTTGACTATTTCTTCCAGCGGCGTTCCCCGGAATTCAGGAAAAGCCTCAAACAAAGGTTTATTTAAAACTTCTTCGGCGGTTTTAGCCCAAATTTCCAGGGCTCTTTCGTTGGCTAGTTCTATTTCCAGCTCGGGGCCACGCAAAATTGCAACGGCCATGGGGGCCTGCTGGAAAAGGTTCCGGAGCTGTACCTCGTTGTTATTCCTTACCCGGGCAATTTTAAGCTGGGATTTAATGCGGGTTAACAGTTCCCGGCCCGAAAAAGGCTTCACCAGGTAATCGTCGGCACCCGCTTCGATCCCGTCAATTCGTGCTTCTTCGCCCGCCCGGGCCGACAAGAGGATAACGGGAATTCGGGAAGTAACCGGATTTTTTCGTAGCAATGCTACCAGTTGTTTCCCGTCAATAACTGGCATCATTACATCACTTACAATCAGGTCGGGCAGCTGTTTTTCTATTTGTTTGAGTGCCGCCCGGCCGTTGGCCGCCGTCCGAACCTGGAAGTGAGGGGCCAGCAAGCGCTGCAGGTAGGAGCGCATATCGTGGTTATCATCAATAATAAGCAGGGAGTCAGTCGCAGCTTGTCCGGCCGGAGCGCCGAAAGCAGGGTCCATCTGAAAATCTTCCAGGGTGGTATGTGCCGGGTCAGTTTCAAGGAGGGGGGCCACTTCCTGCACAAAAGCACTCAGGAGTGACGACCCGCCCGTGTGGTCTGACAATTCCGTAATCTGCTCGGCGGGCAGGTGGGCTTTACCCAGGGGAAGGCACACCGTAAACGTACTACCTTCACCTTCCACGCTTTGCACCTTGATCTGCCCATAATGAAGCTTGACCAGCTCGTGTACCAGCGAAAGCCCGATGCCTGACCCCTCGTGGGTTCGTCCTACGGTGTTGGGAATGCGGTGGAACCGTTCAAACATGCGGGGTAGTTCATGCTTTGGAATACCCACGCCCGTATCCTGAATGTGCAGGACGGCCCAGTCACCCTCCCGGTTCAGATTAACCCTGATGGTACCCTTCAAGGTGTATTTGAAAGCATTGGAAAGAAGATTGAGAACTATTTTTTCCCACATTTCCCGGTCGACATAAACAGGACTTCCCAGCGACTCACAATGTACTTCAAACTCCAGGCCGGCTTTCTCAATAATTGACCTAAACCCGCTGGACAGGTCCCGGGTTAGTGCTCCCAGATTGACCGGGCGGTAACTTGCCTGCATCCGGCCCGCCTCAATCCGGCTGAATTCCAGCAGGCTATTGACTAGTTTGAGCAGGCGGAGCGCGTTGCGGTGGGTAGCCTGAATACTTTGGGTGAGGTAGTCGGGAAGCTCCTCGGTATGGCTCAGCAGTTCTTCAAGCGGGCCCAGGATCAAAGTCAGGGGAGTGCGGAACTCGTGGCTGACGTTACTGAAAAATGCCGTTTTGGCCTTATCTATTTCGGCGAGCGCCTCCACCCGTTGTCGCTCTTCTTCGTAGGTGCGGGCGTTGATAATGGCGGTTGAAATATGGTTGGCAAGGGATTGAATAAAATTCTGGTAGGATTTGTCCAGGGCCCGGCGCGGACTAATACCCACAATTATGAAGCCTGAACCTCCGGAACTTGACGGAACAATGGGAACAACCATGGCTTCCTGCACGGGCTCCGGCCATATACCCCGGGGAAGGTTTCCAATGAAGGTACTTATATCAGAAAGGTGCCGTGAATTTCCGGTTTTTATTACTTCCGAGAGCGGCCAGGGGGTAGTAACATCTTCTTCGGAAATCAGAATGGTATTCGGGCAAATTTCGTCTTGATCGGTCAGGCCCGTCGAAGCAATCAGATGAGCCGTCTGGGCGTCGTCCTGCTTCTCACCCAGTAGGTACAGGCCCAGGAATGGCAAATCCCGGGCGGAGTTGGAAAGGGCTCCGGCTACCATACGACCTACCTCTTCCACCGTCCTGGCCCGGCTTACACTTTCGGAAAGTGTTTGTATAATGTTCGTCCGCCTTTCGTTGATGACCCTATAGGTTGTTTCGATTACTGCGTTAAAAATTCCCTCTACCTTGCCTTCCTCGCCCCGAATAGGGGTAAAGGTGTAATCAAAGTAACACTCTTCCGTATATCCGTGGCGTCGCATGGGAAGCAGGTCGTCCTGGGAGCGGGTGGCTTCCCCGGTTCCGACTACGTGTTCAAACATGGGGCCGATGGTATCCCAGATTTCCGGCCACACTTCCCGGCCGGGTTTTCCTAAGGCCCAGGGATGTTTATTGCCCGGAATTGGGCTCCAGGCATCGTTGTAAAGCAGTGTTAGTTCTTTGCCCCAATACAGAGCAATCGGAAAACTGGAACCCAGACAAATACTCAGGGCAGACCGCAAACTCTGCGGCCAGGTATTAATATCACCTAAGGGGGTTAAACTCCAATCCTTGGAACGAATCAGATTTCCCATTTCGCCCCCTCCCAAAAGGAATTGATGCCTAGATTCAGCTTGTTTCATAATTTAATTCTACCTGATAGTATGGGAATAAAAAGACAGGGGTAGTAAGTCCTGATGGATTCAGGTACTACCTCTGGGGAAAATAATAAAGAAAAGAAGCGTTACTAAGAGAAGAGTTTGCCAAATTTATTCATTTGAGCGAAATAAAAAAATATTGATTAGTTTATGGTAATCCGGAGGTGTTCAGGCTCAACCACTGGTTTTTAGTCATGACGAACTGCACCTCACCATTCAGTAACCGGTCCTTTCGGGTCCAGCCCGCCTTGCTGTAAAAAACCTCCGCCCGGGAGCCGGGTTGGGTACTTAGGGTAAGTTCCTCAATATCCTGTTCAAAAGACCAGGTAAGCATAAGATCGTGCAGGGTTTTGCCAATACCCCGTTTTTCATAGTCGGGTGAAACAAAAAGAGCCCAAACAATGCGCTGCCGGATGTCCACAATACTAAAACCCACGAGTTCTCCGTCGGTCTCGCAAACCCAGCCCCTGCCGCCTGTCCGGAGGATTGACTCAAAGTGAGCTACGGTAACCAGGTCGGGGTTGGAGAGAATATTTTCCCGTACGGCCAACCGAACTTTCATTGTAGCCGGAAAATCAGAAATAAGGGCCTGGCGAAACAGCATAGAGAGTAGGTACCTGGAGTAAATTATTTTAGAATTGGCTGTAGCACTTTCAGTTTCCCGTCAATACTCTTTTTCTTGTACCGAAGCCCAAGTATTTCGGCCACTAAAGGATATACATGAATATTTTCAAAAGTTTCAATTGTAATACCCTCTTTAAAAGCGGGTCCCCAGGCGTAGAAGGTAGCGTGCATATCAGGTATCGTCGGATCGAAGCCGTGCTTGCCCGGAGTTATTTTTCGGCCGTTAATGTTGAAAACCTTCGGGAGGCGCGGGACCAGTAGTATATCACCAATGCGGTTGTACCGGTCTGCTTTCTTATTGTAATGCCAGTGCGCCGGGGTTGCTTCGGTCAGGTATACCTCGTAGTCACGGGCCTCTTTTTTCAGGGCCTCGTAGGTGGGTTTTACGGCCCTTTTATCCCGGGCGTATAAATGCAGCATGACATCGCCACTGGGAATAATGAACTGACTGGTATCAATAGCCGCGGGCAGTGAGAGGGTATTTTTGGTGTCTACTTCAGTCATACCGTGATCCGACACAAACACAAAATTGACGGGTAGGTGCAGCGAGTCCACGGTGGCAACCAGTTTGCCGATGCTCTCATCAATAAATTGTACCGCTTCACCCGTCTCCGGCGAGTCGGGACCGTGGGTGTGGGCGGCGTGGTCAACTTCCGGAAAGTAAAACGTAATCAGGTGCGGACGTTTCTCTTCCGTGAGCTGCAGCCATTCTTTTACCGTCTGGATTCGGGTGTCAATGGGGATCTTCTCGTTGTAGATGTAGTAGTAGGAAGGATGTTTTCCCTGAATCGCGCTCTCGGACGCTACCCAATAAAAACTCGCGCTCAGCATCTGTTGCTGCTCCGCCAGCACCCACAGTGGGGTACCGCCGTACCAGGAGCTATCCGCTACCGCCCGTTTGTTGCCCATGGCGTAACGCTCATTCCGTTTTACATCGAAAAAGGTATTGTTGACTAAGCCGTGGTGCGCCGGGTACAGGCCGGTCACTATAGTATAGTGGTTGGGAAACGTAAGCGAAGGAAAAGAGGGTAGCATGGCGGTGGCAGCAACGCCCTGTCCGCTCAGCCGCAGCAGATTTTTGGCCTGGTACTTCCGGGCAAAGTCGTGCCGGAAACCGTCGGCGGAAATAAGGATGACGTAGGGCTTTTCCTGTTGCTTCGCACTGTTGGTCCGGTCAGGTACTATTTTCTGGGTCAGGTCCTGCGCCCGAACCAGAGCAGTAGTAAGGCAGACAAGAAGAAGCAGAATTGACCTTAAGGGAGGTACTTCCATTTTTTTGTATGTTGATGAATTTTGAAAGCTCAAATTAATAGAAACCTTAGTAAAGCAAGGTTATGCAACTGTTACTTTTTATTCTTACCACTGGGAAAGGAGAGGTACTTAGGGGCATCAACTAAAACAACGTAACCCATAAAAAAGCAAAAAGGGAGGCTGACCAGCCTCCCTTTTTTATGAAATTTTGTTTCAAGAGCTTACACATGGGCAAAAGTTGGGTTCAGCATAGAAACGGATTTGGCTTCCAGCAGCGATTCCCCCATCAGGTACTCATCCACCGCGCGGGCGGCTTCCCGTCCTTCGCTGATAGCCCAAACCACCAGGGACTGTCCACGGCGGCTGTCACCGGCGGCAAAAACTTTCTCGCTGGTGATGGACTGATAGCCATTGGGTTTGGTTTTGATATTTCCACGATCGTCAAACTCCAGACCCAGTTCATTCAGCAAGCCTTCCTGCTGGGGATTCAGAAATCCCGCCGCCAGCAGCGCCAGCTCACAGGAGATTTCCTCTTCGGTACCCGGAATCTCCTGCATACTAAACCGACCCGTTTCGGGGTCTTTCTGCCAGTCGAGTTTTACTATTTTCAGCGCTTTCAGGTTACCGTTTTCGTCACCGATAAACTCCTTGGTATTGATAGCCCACTGACGCTCACACCCTTCTTCGTGCGAGGTAGAGGTACGTAGCATCATGGGCCAATTGGGCCAGGGGGTAGTTACGTCGCGGGTGGCCGTAGGCATCGGCATCAGCTCAATTTGCGTAACTGATTTGGCACCGTGGCGGTTGGAAGTACCTACGCAGTCGGAACCGGTATCACCCCCACCAATCACAACAACGTGCTTGTCGGTAGCCAGGAGTTCGCCCTGCTGGTAGGCAGCGCCCCGGTGGTCTTTTTCCCGCACAATGTCAGCCACCCGTTTGTTTTGCTGGCTCAGGAATTCCATCGCGAAATATACACCCTTTAAGTGCCGACCCTGGATTTTCAGGTCGCGGGGTACAGTAGAACCGGTAGAAAGGACAACCGCATCAAAATCGCGGAGCAGTTCGTCGGCCTTGATATCGACCCCAACGTTTACATTGGTACGGAATTCAATTCCTTCCTGCTCCATTACTTCCAGGCGACGGTCAATGAAGCGCTTTTCCAGTTTGAAATCAGGAATACCGTACCGCAGCAGTCCGCCAATCCGATCGGCCCTTTCCAGCAGGGTAACCGTATGGCCAGCCTGATTGAGCTGCGAGGCCGCGGCCATACCAGCGGGACCCGAACCTACTACGGCTACTTTTTTACCGGTACGCTTCTTTGGTAAGCGGGGCTTCACCAGGCCCAGTTCAAAGGCTTTTTCGGCGATTGATTTCTCGATAAATTCAATGGCAACCGGTGGCTTATTAATACCCAGTACACAGGAAGCCTCGCAGGGAGCCGGACAAATTCGTCCGGTAAATTCGGGGAAGTTGTTGGTCGAAGCCAGTATTTCGTAGGCCAGGGCCCAGTTGCTGTCGTAGACGGCATCGTTGAACTCAGGAATGATATTTCCGAGCGGGCAGCCATTGTGACAGAAAGGTACCCCGCAGTCCATACAGCGGGCAGCCTGCTGCCTGGAATGCTCATCAGTATGCTGGGTTTCAATTTCCTGGAAGTCCCGCAAACGCTCTTCTACTTTGCGCTTCTGGGGTAATTGGCGATCAAACTCTAAAAATCCGGTGGGCTTTCCCATACCTATATTTTCTTATTCTTTGTTCAGACTTTCTTTTAAACTCTTTGGAAGGGGGCTCCCTTACTGGTGGGCTACATCCACTACTATGTCTTTGTAAACCACGTTTTTGTCAGCGATTTGCTGCGCCAGGGTGATACCGCGTTTGTCGAGCGCCAGTTTGAAGTCGGTAGGTAGTACCTTCACAAACTGCTTCACGGCTTCGTCCCAGTTCTGCATGATCTGGAAGGCCACGTTGCTGGTGGTGAGCTGGAAGTGTTTCTCCACAAACTCCCGCAGGATACCCTTGTCTTCGTCGGTAAGTACGTCGAGCGTTACCATTTCAAAGTTTACTTTCTCTTTGAAATCTCCGGTCTTATCCAGTACATAGGCTACACCACCTGACATACCAGCGGCAAAGTTTCTTCCGGTTTCACCCAGAATCACCGCCACTCCACCGGTCATGTACTCACAGCCGTGGTCTCCTACGCCTTCTACTACTACCTTGGCTCCGGAGTTGCGCACGCAGAAGCGCTCACCGGCGGTACCCCTAATAAAGGCTTCCCCGGAAGTAGCTCCGTAAAAGGCTACGTTACCAATAATTATGTTTTCTTCGGGTTTGAATTTGGCATCCCGGTCCGGATACACTACCAGTTCAGCCCCGCAAAGACCCTTACCGAAGTAGTCGTTGGCGTCGCCTTCCAGTTCCAGACGGATACCCGTGGTATTGAAAGCGCCAAAGCTTTGTCCGGCCGTTCCTCTGAATTTGAAATGAATAGTACCCTTCGGCAGGCCGGTTCCTCCAAAACGCTTGGATATCTCGTTGGAAAGCATGGTACCTACCGAGCGGTTAAGGTTATTGATGGAATAATCAGCGTATACCTCCTCCGACTTCTCGAGGGCAGGACCGGCGCTTTTCATCAGGTCCCAATCCAGTACGGTTTCCATGCCGTGATCCTGCTCTTCCTGCTTGAACTGAGCTACTTCGTGTCCGGCGGCTTCTTTGTGCAGCATGGCGTCGAAGTTCAGGTTCTTGTATTTCCAGTGCTTCAGGTCCTTGCGAAGCTCGAGGTACTGTACTTGTCCCACCATTTCGTTGATGGTACGGAAGCCCAGCTGCGCCATTATTTCGCGCAGCTCCTGCGCCATGAACGTAAACATGTTCACCACGTGCTCGGGCTTTCCGGTAAAGAGCGCACGCAGTTCTTTGCGCTGGGTAGCTACCCCAACCGGACAGGTATTGAGGTGGCACTTACGCATCATGATACAACCAGCCGCTACGAGGGCGGCGGTAGCCACTCCCCATTCTTCGGCTCCCAACAGGGCGGCAACAGCCAAATCCCGGCCGGTACGGAGCTGTCCGTCGGCCTGTACGGTTACCCGGCCACGTAGTTTGTTTTTGACCAGCGTCTGGTGGGTTTCGGCCAGGCCAAGCTCCCAGGGCAAACCGGCGTGGCGGATGGAACTAAGCGGGGAAGCGCCGGTACCTCCGTCGTGACCCGCAATCAGAATATGATCCGCGTGGGCCTTTGCTACCCCGGCCGCAATGGTACCTACCCCAGCTTCCGATACCAGCTTCACGCTGATTCGCGCCGCCCGGTTGGCATTCTTGAGGTCAAATATCAGCTGGGCCAGGTCCTCGATAGAATAAATATCGTGGTGGGGCGGCGGTGATATCAGGCCTACACCCGGCGTTGAGTGGCGGGTACGACCAATCCAGTCGTCCACTTTGTGGCCGGGGAGCTGTCCGCCTTCACCCGGCTTGGCACCCTGCGCCATCTTTATCTGTAATTCCTGCGCGTTGGTCAGGTAGTGGCTGGTCACCCCGAAGCGACCCGATGCTACCTGCTTGATGCTGGAGTTGAGGTTATCGCCGTTTTCCAGGAGTTTGTAGCGTAGTTCATCCTCGCCACCTTCTCCCGAATTGGATTTGCCACCAATGCGGTTCATGGCAATGGCCAGGGTCGTGTGGGCTTCCCACGAAATGGACCCGAACGACATGGCCCCCGTGGCAAAACGCTGGAATATATTTTCGATGGGTTCTACTTCCTCAATGGGGATTGCATTTCCTTTTTTGAAACGCAGCAGGCCCCTCAGGGTCATAGCCTTCTGGCTCTGATCGTCGATGAGTTTTGAGTACTTCTTGAACTGCTCGTAGCTGTTGGTCTTGGTTGAATTTTGCAACAGGTGAATGGTCTGCGGATTGAAGATATGCGCTTCCCCGCGTTGCTTCCACTGGTAAAATCCACCTACCTCCAGGCGGGTATTCAGAACGGGCGTTTCCGGATAGGCTACCTTGTGGCGAACCTGTACCTCTTTGGCCAGCTCATCCAGTCCCATGCCCCCAATCCGGGAGATGGTACCGGTAAAGTACTTATCAACTACTTCCTTATTGAGGCCCAGGCACTCAAAGATCTGAGCGCCCTGGTACGACTGGAAGGTAGAGATTCCCATTTTGGAGAATATCTTCAGTAGTTCCTTATTGACCGCCTTGATATAGTTCTTGTGCAGTTTCTCATCCGTAAATTCCCCGTCTACCAGATTCTTACGGTTCATGTAAGAAAGGGTTTCAAAGGCCATATACGGACAAACACCCGACGCACCGTACCCAATAAGGGTAGCGATGTGGTGCGTTTCCCAGGCATCGCCGGTTTCCACCAGGATACCTACCTTACCCCGCAGCCCCATCCGGATCAGGTGGTGGTGTACGGCCGACGTAGCCAGCAGCGACGGGATTGGCGCGTGGTCAGAATCAATGGCGCGGTCCGACAGGATTATAATTTCAAAATCATCTTCAATGGCATCTTCGGCGTAGCGACAGATACGCTCCAGCGCCCGGGCCAGTCCCTTTCCCCCCTCATCGGCGCGGAAGTAGGTATTGATGGTTTTTGCCTGGAAGTGATTTTTATCCACAAAGCGTAGCTTGTCAAATTCCTGAACGGTAAGTACCGGCTGGGCCAGTTCTATCTGACGGCAGTGCTTGGGGGTTTCGCTCAGAATATTCTCGGTCGCTCCCACAAAGGAGATCAGCGACATGATCGAACGCTCCCGGATAGAGTCAATGGGGGGGTTGGTAACCTGCGCGAACAACTGTTTGAAGTAGTTGGACAGGTGCTGACTCTGGTCCGACAGCACCGCCAGCGGCACATCGGTACCCATGGAACCCACCGCTTCCATACCCGTCTGGGCCATGGGCGCCAGGATCATCCGGATATCTTCGGTCGTAAAACCAAACGCCATCTGGCGCTTCACCAGCGACTGGTCATCGTACTGGCGGTACATCCGGATAGGTTGCTCCAGGTCATCTACCCGCAGTTTGTATTCATCCAGCCACTCCTGATAAGGTTGGCGGGAGCAAATATCCGCTTTAAGTTCTTCGTCCGGAATAATCCGGCCCTGCTCCATATCCACCACAAACATCCGTCCGGGCTGCAGGCGGCCTTTCTTAACTACCCGGGCCTGGTCTACTTCCAGTACGCCGGCTTCGGAAGCCATAATAACGGTATCGTCGTCCAATACCCAGTAGCGCGAAGGACGCAGACCGTTGCGGTCGAGGGTGGCACCTACCAGCTTTCCATCGGTAAAAGAGATAGAGGCGGGGCCATCCCAGGGCTCCATGATAGCGGCATGGTACTCATAAAATGCCTTACGAACGGGGTCCATCTGCTCGTTGCCGTCCCAGGCTTCGGGTACCAGCATCATCATAACGTGCGGCAGCGAGCGGCCCGTCAGGTACAGGAGTTCGATGGCGTTGTCCAGGTTGGCCGAATCGGACTGCTTCATGTCACAAATCGGCAGGATCATATCCATTTCCTCCTTGCTGAAGTACTCCGAGCTGAACGACCGTTCCCCAGCCCTGATCCAGTTTACATTTCCTTTTACCGTATTAATTTCGCCGTTGTGGGCGATGTACCGGAAAGGCTGAGCCAGCTTCCAGGACGGGAAGGTATTGGTAGAGAAACGGGAGTGGATAACCGCAAAGGCCGACACCACCGATTCGTTCTCGAGATCCGGGAAGTAGTACTTGAGCTGAGCCGTAGTGAGCTGCCCCTTGTAGGAAATAGTACGGCTGGAAAGCGATGAGAAGTAGAAGTAATTTTTGGCCCCTTTCACGGTGTCGGTGATGAGGCGGGCCGCCACCTGACGCAGTACGTACAACCGGCGTTCAAAGCCCAGGTCATCCTCAACCAGGTCGGGACGTTTTATAAATACCTGCTCCACGTGGGGTTCTACCGAGAGTGAACCTTCGCCCAGCGTTTCGTTCAGGGTAGGTACTTTGCGGTATCCCAGCAGGGTCAAGCCCAGCTTCTTGATTTTACGATTAAGCAAGTCACGGCATTCTTCGCGCACGGTTTCATCCATGGGGAAGAAAATCATTCCCACGCCGTATTCACCGGCTGCCGGTAGCTGGAAACCCAAACGCGTACCTTCTTCCACGAAGTACTCGTGGGGAATCTGGATAAGGATACCCGCCCCGTCACCGGTGTTGGGATCACAGCCACACGCACCCCGGTGGTCCATCCGCTCCAGCATATGGATAGCGTCGGCCACGATCTGGTGTGATTTGCGCCCTTTCATGTTGGCCCGGAAACCAATTCCGCACGCGTCGTGCTCAAACTCCGAACGATAAAGTCCTGGTTGGTCTGCTACTACTTCTGACATTCCTGTACTTTTATGGGTAAAATACTTACAACAATCTAATTGAAAAAGTCATAAATCAGTTCACCAAAAATGCAGAAAGCAAAATAAGGTAAAACTGATAACGGGGCTGTTGATGAGGTAAACTGATGCAAGATAATAATAAAAAATATTTGGCTAAATAGGCCAAAAGCAAAATATTATGTACATAGTATAAAGTTGCTAGTTAATTTATACTATATATCGAAATATTGATAAAGTAATAACGGGGAATACTATTCCCTGAAAAAATTCCAAAACATAAGGGCCGCAAAAGGGACGGAAACACTGCCGGAGAAGGGTAAAATCAGCGGGCTGGTACTTCAAAAGTTTCTCCTTCCACGGCCATATACGTATCGGGAAAAATAGCGCGGGCCTCCGCCAGGGAAGCTTCGGGGTCGAGGTAGCGCGAAGAAAGGTGGCCAATCAGCAGCTTGCTTACCTGCGCTCCCTTGGCAATGCGGGCGGCCTGTCCGGCGGTAGAATGAAAGGTAGTGGACGCGCGTCCGGCCAGGTCGTCCCGAAAGGTGGCTTCGTGGTACAGCATATCGGTTTCCTGCAGGTGGGGAACCAGCTCGGGCAAATAGGCCGTGTCGGAACAGTAGGCGTAGGAGCGGGGCCGGGGCGGAAGGGTGGTATAGTCGGCGTTGCGGTACAGTAGGGTACCGTGTTCATCCAGCACATCCTGCCCCTCCTTGAGCTGGCGTAGCTGGGCAATGGTCATGGCGGGGACGATCTTCTCCTTTATGATCCGGTGGGCTTTGGGCTGCTCCCGAAACAGAAAGCCGGTACAGGGTACCCGATGCCGCAGCGGCAGGGTGTGCACCGTCATGCAGGGAGTTGACCAGATCAGCCCGGGCTGTTCCGCGTTTAGTTCGTGGTAGTGGAGCGGATAGGATAGCCGGGTGTTGGAGTGCCTGAATACTTCGGTTAGAATGTCGCCCAGGCCTTGGGGGCCAAATAAAAAAAGTTCGTCGGTGCGCTTGCCCAGGCTCAGGCTGTTGAGCAGGCCTAACAACCCGAAATAATGGTCCCCGTGCAAGTGGCTGATAAATATGGCTCGGAGTTTTCCGGGCCGAATCTTTTGTTCCAGCAGGCGGTATTGGGTGCCCTCCCCACAATCAATCAGAAAGCATTCGTGTTCCACCCGGAGTACCTGGGCCGAAAAATGCCGACCGGGTAGTGGGGAGGCCGAGCCGGAACCTAATATGGTAACCTGGAACGTCAATCCGGTCAGGGTTCTTTACTTTCACTTACCCCGCCGTAGTCGTCTTCGTCGTAGTCGTCTTCACCGGCCCCGAACTCGTTCTCGAGGTCATTCATGAATACGGCGTCTACCGCTTCTT
This sequence comes from Telluribacter sp., assembly GCF_035998675.1. Lineage (NCBI taxonomy): Bacteria > Pseudomonadati > Bacteroidota > Cytophagia > Cytophagales > Spirosomataceae > Telluribacter > Telluribacter sp. The sequence goes on along the minus strand of NZ_DASYHI010000020.1, from coordinate 371,329 downwards.
CGAGCGTCGGCAGAATAGTCAGATCGGGAATTTTGGAGTCTTCCAGCAAATTAATGAACTCATCGTCTTTGGTTACTACCACCAGGAGCCCCAGTTCATTAATACACAGCCGGTTCACTTTCCTGAGTACCCCAACACCGGTGGAATCCAGGCTTTTGGTTTCGTTCATTACCAGGATCAGGTTGTGATATCCTTCCCGGAAAAGTTTACGCACCAGCTCCTCAAAAGAAGCAGGTACTTCGTCGGAAAAAGATGATTCTTTTAAGTCAATTAGTGCGTACTGCTCGCTTCGTTCCAGTTTGTGGTTCATCCGTTGTTTGGTTGAGTTGGTTTCGAATGTAATTGTCAGATCCCCGCTACCGGGAGGTAAGTGTTATTGCGAATTTAATGAACGCAGAATATTTTCTTCGATCCGTTGCAAAATATCTCCACTTTCTGTCCTTACAAATTGAGTACCCGTGACCTTTTCGAACAATTCAATGTACCGGTCCGTAATCGTGTGGACCCAGGCATCTTCCATGGCCGGTACCTGCTGTCCTTCCTTTCCCTGAAAGCCATTTTCAATCAACCACTCCCTCACAAACTCCTTGGAGAGCTGTTTCTGGGGGGCACCATTGGCCTGATTTTCCTCGTACGAATCCATATAGAAGTACCTCGACGAGTCAGGTGTGTGGATTTCATCTATTAAATAAATCGTGCCATCCAGCTTGCCGAATTCATATTTGGTATCAACCAGAATAAGTCCCTGCTCGGCCGCCATTTGGGTACCCCGTTCAAAAAGGGCCAGCGCGTAGCGTTCGAGCTGTTCGTAATCAGCGGCCGCCACAATGCCCTGGGCCAGTATTTCTGCCCGCGAAATATCTTCGTCGTGCCCTTCGTGGGCCTTGGTAGTGGGGGTAATAATGGGCGTGGGTAGCTTATCATTTTCCTTGAGGCCTTCGGGCAGCGGCACCCCGCAAAGTACCCGCCTGCCGGCCCGGTACTCGCGCCAGGCGTGGCCGGCCAGGTACCCGCGCACCACCATTTCTACCGCAAACGGCTCACAGCGCCAGCCCACTCCCACGTTGGGGTCAGGGGTGTCCAGCAGCCAGTTGGGGAGCAGGTCGGCCGTAGCCCGCAGGAAGTGCGAGGCAATCTGGTTAAGTACCTGCCCCTTGAACGGGATGGGCCGGGGGAGTACTACATCGAAAGCCGAAATGCGGTCCGTAGCCACCATGACCAGCCGGTTGTCAAACATATAGACGTCACGTACTTTTCCGCGGTAGAAGCCGGTTTGTCCGGGAAACTGGAAATGGGTCTCTTTAAGAGCGTTCATAAGGTTGTATTTGAAATAAATGAAAAGCTACCATTCTACTTCGTCGGTCTGGTCGGTTTGCCGACGGTACTGACGGCGCCGTAGCTGGTATATATACTGCATTTCGTTGGTCTTCATGGCATCCAGAATGGCCCGGGCCTGCTCTTCTGACATGCGTAGCTGCCGTAGCTCCTTCAGGAGTTGTTCCCGCTGCTCGGCCAGTTCGGGCGACTGACCCTCTTCCTGCGGAGGGGGCGGTGGCTCCGGCTGGTTTTGGGCCGGGGGGGGAGGCTGCTGCTGCGGGCTGCGGGGGGGAGTCCGGCCGGAATAGGCTTTCCTGAGTAGTTCGTAGTTGTACCGCGCCGTGAGGTTTTCCTGGTCCTGGCGTAGCGCCCTCACGAGCTGGTCCAGCGCCTGGGCCGTGTCCTGACGACTGACGGCAATCAGGGCCAGCTGGGTATTGGCTTTGGAAGCCACGGTTTTGTCGGCAATCCCCGTTAGTAGCTGGTAGTGGTACTGAGCCTCTTCAGGTTTTTCGGCCTGGTAGTAGGAGTGCGCCAGGTTGAGCCGGGCGGCGGGTTCCGCGAACAGGGAGCCATACGTAACCCGGTAAAAAAGTTGAGCGGCCCGTTCGAATTCTTTGTCCTGGTACGCCAGCTCGGCCTGCCGTTTTATCTGGTTGGACTGACTAACCGCTTCGAAGGAGCGGTTGTCCCAAATCCAGAGTAGCAGGTAGAGTAGGAAGGAGGTCATAAAGGAAATTCGGCCAAAACGCCGGTAAAAGTAGTAATTGAAATTTAAAGTCGGAAGGTCCGGACCGTTACCAGTACATCAATGATGAGTAAAAACAGAGCTCCCGCCAGAAAATAGTAGTACTTGTTGGTGGTAACGGCCACGGTACGGCTGTCGATGAGCCGGCCCGAGGCCGAGTTGATATCCGCCACCAGCCGGGGTAACTCATTTTTCTCATTATTAACTTCATAGTAGCTGCCGTTGGTTTGTTCGGCTAACTTCTGCAGGGCAGCCGGATTAAGTTTGCTGATGACCATTTCACCGTTGCCGGTGCGAAGTACCTGGCCGTCGGCGGGAATAGAGCTGCCAACCTTCGTACCTACCCCGACCACAAATACCCGTATACCAAACCGCCGGATGTTGTTAAGAAGGGTTGCCGGACAGGTACCTGTGTTTTCGCCATCGGTAAAAAGTACCATCATTTTGGCCTGGTTGGAAGCCTGCGCACCGCTGATGAGCTTTTGGTAGGCGAGGTCCAGGGCGCTGCAGGCATGGGTACCCGAGCGGGGCAGCAGGTCGGTCTGTAGCGACTGCACAAAGAGTTCCAGGGCGGCCTGGTCAAAGGTCAGGGGAGCCTGCACGTAGGCCTCGTTCGAAAAAACGATCAGGCCCAGGCGGTTGGTACCGGCCGAGCTGATTAACCGGTTTATTTCAAACTTTATTTTTTCGAGCCGACTGGGTACCACATCGGTAGCATCCATGGATTTGGACAGGTCGGTCAGCAGGTAAATGTCTTTTCCTTCGGCCTGAATTTCCCGGCCGGCTTCCCCGAAAGAAGGCCCCAGCAGGGCCATCATCAGCAGCGCAAAGGCGATGCACCTGAGAAAGAACTTAATAAACAACGAGCGGGAGGTAGTTTGCAGTTGCCGGGTAATCCGGAGCATCCGGAGGAAGTAGGTTACATAAAGCAGGAGGAATAAAAAGATAAATATATATTCGGTGGTACCAAAAGGGTAGTTCCAATTCATAGTCAAAAAAAACTTTGGGAGTAAAGTTGCTCAAAAATAGGCAATAGCAATTTCTGATAAAGTTTTTTTAAAGCATTGTTTGTTTTAATCGTTTTTAACCTTCTATATTTGTGCCTCGAAAGAGAGGGAGAGATGGGTGAGTGGCTGAAACCAGCAGTTTGCTAAACTGCCGTACTCGTAAGGGTACCGCGGGTTCGAATCCCGCTCTCTCCGCTGATTTACAACTTCATCGGGTAGTCGTAAATCCAGGATAGATCACTTGTTCATCTTGTTCGAAGAGCACAATAGTTTCGGGGAGTAGCGCAGCCCGGTAGCGCATCTGGTTTGGGACCAGAGGGTCGCAGGTTCGAATCCTGTCTCCCCGACACCTTAGAATCCCGCAGCGAAAGCTGTGGGGTTTTTTTATGGGGTAGCGCATCTGATTTGGGACCAGAGGGTCGCAGACGGTCGGCCGCGGCGGCCGCTGCCGTTCGAATCCTGTCTCCCCGACACAATTCTAAAACGACCGTAGCATTGCGGTCGTTTTTTGTTTATAAAAATTTTAGTTGGCATCTGGTTTGGGACCAAAGGGTCGCAGACGGTCGGCCGCGCCTCCCATTGCCGTTCGAATCCTGTCTCCCCGAGAAAAAGAAATGGGAATATGCCTGAGGATCGTTATGGATTTTCAGGCATATTTTTTATATTACACTTCCTTCCGGTACCTTTCCACTTCTGCGCTCCAATTTTCGGGAAGTAAATCCTGGCGTTTACTGACTTTACTACTCATTTCTACCGTGAGTACTTGTTTTTTGGAAAAGAAGATTCAGCGGACTCGGTACTTACATTAAAAATATAGAAGTAGCAGCATTTGGTGCTGAACTTGCCACTTCGACCAGGGCGTGAACCCAAACTGAAGTAGCAGCGTTAGGTGCTGAACCGGCCACTTCGACCGGGGGTGTGAACCCAACCTAAACCTTAATCGAAACCTAAACGGAGGTTACCTTTTTTATAAATGGCAAAAAGAAGCAATAATAAAGATAAAAAAGAAAATAAAGATACTGCAGCAGAGGAGGGGTTTAAAGAAGGCATTGAAAACAGTGAAATAGTGCGACCTAAGCCATTCCCCATTGCGGCCCTCGGCGCTTCGGCCGGAGGACTTAAAGCCATTTCTGAATTATTGAGTAACCTGCCCGCAGATACGGGAATTGCGTATATTATTATTCAGCATCTTTCCCCGGCGCACGAAAGTATACTCCCCGAGTTATTGGCCCGTACTACCTCCATGCCGGTACAGAAGGTTGTACCCCGCATGCGCGTGGAACCCGACCACGTGTACGTAATACCGCCCAATACCTTTATGAGTATTATTGATGGCCACCTGACCCTCTCGGATCGGGAACGAAGCACCGGCGGTATGTACCACTCCATTGATTTTTTTATGGCGGCACTGGCCCCGGTGTACCAGAACAACGCCATTGGAATAATACTATCAGGAACGGCCAACGATGGAACAGCCGGGCTAAAAGCCATAAAGGCCGAAGGAGGAATAACCTTTGCGCAGGACGAAAGCGCCCAGTTCCTGGGTATGCCCCAGAGCGCCATTGACTCGGGATTTGTGGACTACATTCTTCCCCCGCACAAAATAGCCGAAGAATTGACCGCCCTCTTAAAACTACCCTACGCGGTAAAACCACCCAACGATATCCAACTGGAAAACGAAGCCGAACTCCGGAAAATCCATTTTTTGTTGATGAACCGCTTCGGGGTTGACTTCTCTCTTTATAAACAGACTACCATTAAGCGCCGGATTTTAAGGCGGATGGCCCTGAACCGCTTTGAAAAACTGGAAGAATATACGACACTTATCAAAGAAAAAACGACCGAGCTGGACCTGCTCTACCAGGACCTGCTCATAAACGTCACGAGTTTTTTCCGCGAACCGGCGGTATTTCAAGCCCTGGGTAAAAAGATATTTCCGTCCCTGCTGAAAGGGCGCAAAAGCCTGGACCCGATACGTATATGGATACCCGCCTGCTCAACGGGCGAGGAAGCTTACTCCTTCGCCATCTGCCTGTACGAGTTCCTGAGCAGCAAATCTATCAGTACTCCGTTTCAGATTTTTGCCACCGACCTCGATGCCCATGCTATTGACAAAGCCCGGGCCGGAATTTATCCCGGCAGCCTTTTAAAAGAGATGTCGGCCCAGCGGCTGAAGCGCTTTTTTACGGCCATTGACGGTAAGTACCAGGTAGTTAAGGCGATCCGCGATTCCTGTGTATTTGCCACCCATAACCTGCTCAAAGACCCTCCGTTTTCCCGGATTGATCTGGTGAGCTGTCAGAATGTACTTATCTATATTGAGGCCAACCCTCAGAAAAAGATACTGCAGTCCTTTCACTACGCCCTGAAACCAGCGGGCTTTTTGCTCCTGGGCAAATCAGAAACCGTGGGGAACTCAACCGATCTGTTTGACCAGATTGATAAGGACCTGAAAATTTATAAGAAAAAGGAGGGCGACAATAATATCAGCTTTAATTTTTCGATAAAGCCTTCGACCGGCGTGGTAGCCGCCAACTACGACAAGGGGCGCTATTCCATTGAGCAAGGTACTGAAGTTGACATTGAAAAAGAAGCGGATAAGCTGCTGCTAGCGCGCTATGTACCAGCCAGTGTGCTGGTCAACAAGGATTTACACATTATCCGGTTTCACGGAAACACCCAGAACTACCTGCATCCGGCATCCGGCAAGGCCAGTTTTCATTTGCTCAAAATGGTACGCGACGAGCTCATCTTTGAGTTGAGAGGACTCATACACCGGGCCAGAAAAGACGGCCTGCCCGTCCGGAAAGAAGGCATACCGTTTATTGACCGGGAACAGATCCAGGAAGTGGAACTGGAGGTAGTACCGGTGCGGTCATCATCCAAAGAGCTGAGCTTTCTGATCCTGTTTAAGGAAGGTACCCAAAAAGCCACGACCCGGAAGGGCGAAGGAGATTCCACCGAAAGCCGGAGTTCCCGCAAGGACGCCAAAGACCGCCGCATAGCCATACTGGAGCAGGAGCTCCGGGAGGCGCGCGAGCACATGAAGTCCATGAGTGAGGAGTTTGAGGCAACGCGGGAAGAGTTGCAGTCGGCCAATGAAGAGGTACTGTCGTCCAACGAGGAGTTGCAGAGTATGAACGAGGAGCTCGAAACTTCCAAGGAAGAGCTGCAGTCGACCAACGAGGAACTCATTACTATCAACGAAGAGCTGTTTCAGCGCAATATAGAATTAAAGGAGTCGAGCGAGTACCGCGAGGCCATTGTCGAAACCATCCGCGAGCCGCTGGTAGTACTAACCACTGATTTACGGGTAAAAACGGCCAACAAGGCCTTTTATGCCGATTTTAAACTAAGTCCCAAAGAAACCGAGGGCAACTTTTTCTTCGAAATAAGCAACCGGCAGTGGGATATTACGGGCCTGCGAAAACAACTGACGGAGATTATCTCCCGCGAAAAATCATTCGAAAACTTTGAGATTACCCACGAGTTTGCCGGACTCGGTGAGCGCATTATGCTCATCAGTGCCATGCGGATGGGGAAGGAGGGGGATAAGAAGAACCGGATACTGCTGGTCATTGAGGACATAACCCAGCGCAAGCAGGCCGAAGAGGGGTTGAAAAGGTCTTATAAGCTCAATTCCACCATCCTTAATAGTATTAAGGACGTATTCGTTTCCGTTGATAACGACTGGAATTTCAAGTACGTTAACAAGCGGGCGGAGGCCTTTTTTGGAAAAAAAGCGACCGAAATTCTGGGTCAGAATCTGTGGGAACTGTTTCCCGTTCATCTCGAATCCGAATTTTACCTGCGCCTTACCAGGGCCATGAAGACCAAGGCCTTTATGGAATTTGAGTGGTTCGACGACCGGGTTTCGGAATGGCTGCACTACCGTATTTATCCTTCCGAAGACACACTATCCATTTATTCGACCAATATTACCGAGCAAAAAAACGGACTGGAGCAAATCAGGCAGAGCCAGGAGCGCTACCAGACCTTTATCTCCCGAAGTACCGAGGGTATCTGGCGTTTTGAACTGCAACAGCCCCTGGTAACCGACCTCCCGCCTAAAAAGCAACTGAACCTGCTTTTCAGCCAGACCCGGCTGGAAGAGTGTAACGATGCTCTGGCCCAAATGTACGGCTACACCAGCGCCGCTGATATCATCGGTTTTTCGCTCGACTCCCTGCTGCCCCGCAACTCCGACAGCGAAGCGCTGATGGAAACTTTTGTTGCTTCGGACTACTGCCTGAGCGATGCCGAAGTCCAGGAAACCGATCAGGAAGGTAACCAGAAGTGTTTCCTGCATAACCTGGTAGGGATTGTAGAAGAAGGCAGGGTGACGCGCTTATGGGGTACCCAACGGGACATAACCCGACAGAAGCAGGCCGAGCTTGCCCTGCGCGAGACCCAGGCCAAACTGCAGCTGGCTTTGTCGGCCGGGGATGTGGGCGTATGGTTGTGGAATATTAAAAAGGACGAACTGCGCTGGGCCAGGAACGCAAAGGCGGGTTATGATCTGGGTGAAAAAGCGTACCAGGGTACCTTTGAAGACTGGCTGCAATTTGTAGCCCCGGATGACCAGGCGTACGTCCGGAAAAGTATCAAAATGGCCATTGCCGAAAAACGGGACCTGAGCATTGAGTTCAGGGTTATGCTGCGGGCAGGTACCTACAACTGGATCCAGTTTCAGACCCAGACGACCTTTGACGAGAAAGGCCAGGCCGAGCAAATGCTGGGCGTAAACCTGGATATCAATGACCGTAAAATGCTGGAAAAGCAAAAGGATGATTTTATCGGTATTGCCAGCCACGAACTCAAAACCCCCGTTACCAGTATCAGGGCCTACGCCGAGCTGCTGCACCAGATGATGGTGGATATGGAAGACGTTGCTTCGGCTACCCTGGTCGAGAAAATGGAGGGACAGATAGACCGCCTGGCCAACCTGATCAAAGACCTGCTGGACGTTTCCCGGATTTCGGAAGGACAGTTGCAGCTACGGAAAGGGTACTTCAATATGAATGAGCTGATTCAGGAAGTAACAGACGACATTCAGCAGTCAACCCCCAGGCACACGATCGTAAAGGAGTTACAGCAGGTACCCAACCTGATCGGCGATCGCGACCGGATCGGGCAGGTGCTGATCAACTTCCTTTCCAACGCCATCAAGTACTCTCCCGAGGCGGGCAAGGTGATTATTTATACCAAGGCTGATACTGAAAATGTTACGGTATGTGTACAGGATTTTGGCGTAGGCCTGACCCGCGAAGCGCAGGAAAAAGTTTTTGATCGGTTTTTTAGGGTAAATGATTCCACCAATAGTACTTTTCCCGGAATAGGTCTTGGATTATACATCTCAGCCGAAATCATTAAAAAGCACGGCGGGGCCATCTGGGTGGACAGCGTACGGGAACACGGGTCTAAATTTTATTTTTCCATTCCCATTAGTACCCCAAAAAAGAGATAAAATATTTTTAAATTAAATTAAACAAAAGACAATAATTCAGGGAACGGAAGTGAAGGTAAATTGATTATTTCATCGCGGCTTTTGTCTTTGGATGGTACGTAGATTTAAATGCTAATTGAAAGAGTTAAAGGGCAGAGAAGAAAGGAAGAGGGAGTTTAACTAACAAAAAGCATTAACCATGCTATTTACATCACTATGAAAAAGAAAGTACTGATTACTGACGACGATCCGGGAATCCTGGATGTATTTAAAATAATATTTGACCGGGCCGGGTATAATACGGCCATTTTTTCGGATGGTAAACCCTTGTACCAGGACAATTACGAAATTCCGGACATATACATACTCGACAGGTACCTTTCTGGTGTAGATGGGCTGGATATTTGCCGGCATCTAAAAAGCCACAAAACTACCCGGGACATACCCGTTATTATGGTATCGGCCACACCAGGCATTGGGCTGTTGTCACGGGAAGCCGGAGCCGATGACTTTTTGGAAAAGCCTTTTAAAACCAAAGAGTTACTGGAACTGGTAAATCGTTATACGGGTCTGTGAAGTACCGGACTTTTTTGAGTACTGACGCTAAAAATTATTTCCTTAATGTTTTCAATATGGACCGCCAGATCGTCAGCCCGCTGCTGATGATCTGCGGCCAGGTTTTTTAGCCCCTTATGTTTTTCTTCCCTGGTCAGGGTAGTCAGCAGATGCCGTTTTTCTTCCATCATACGCAGAGCCACCCACAGCGTCGACTCCATTTGGTGGGTTTGATTGTCCATGAGCTCCGACTCCGAATATACATGACCAGTATAGCACCGGTACCTTCGGAAATTGTTGTCATTTAGCTCAGTCAATACTCCACCACAGTCGGGGCAGGCATAGGTAGACTGCGATCCCAGCGAATTGTTTACATCGATCCGGGTAACGGCGTTTTCGACTATTTCTGCTTCTCTGGCTATATCAGGCGGTATAGGTTTCCCGGTTATTTCCTTGGTCCGGATAATATCATTCAGCACGAAGCCCATTTGGGACAATGGGAAGCAATAGTCAACTTCCGTATTGGAAATTACCGACAGCGGCATATCGGGGTATTCAGCTTCGTTGGGGTCCTGCACCAGGCAGGTACCTCCACATTTTTTAATGGCAATCATACCGGCCGTTCCGTCGTTCAGCAGGCCCGTGAGCACAATTCCGATGGCTCGTTCGCCGTAGGCCACCGCCGCCGACCTCATCATGACGTCGATGGAAGGTCGCCAGCGGTTTTCTTCGGGGCCGTTGGAAATCTTTATCTGGTCTTTTTTTATGAGGAGGTGGTTGTCGGGAGGCGCCACATAAATATGTCCTTTTTTGATAGGTATACCCTCGGAGGCTACCACACAGGGCAGGTGGGTAAGGTGCTGTAACCGGTGTACCAGCAGGCCCGCAATTCCTCTTTTGGACAAATGCAGTACTATAAAAACAGCGGCATCGATATCTTCCGGAAACTGTACCACTAATTCCTGCAGCGCACTGATACCACCGGCAGAGGCACCTACCGTAATAATAAACTGAGGTTTTTCGTCCATGCTTGCTCCTGATCAATAAATGAAAGTTTGAAAACGGCTCCTGGAATCGTCCCTGTTTTTTACTAAAAATTAAGTGCCAACGGGGGCAGAAAGGCCGTTGCTGTTTCCAAAATTCATTTTATGTATTACTTTTGTGCGCACTTAGGTCGCTCCGGTACCTCTAAAAAGTACCCACAGTGACCGACGGGGTCCCGTAGCTCAGCTGGATAGAGCATCTGCCTTCTAAGCAGACGGTCACAGGTTCGAATCCTGTCGGGATCACTTGAATATAAGAGAAAGCCCTGCCAATCAACAGATTGCAGGGCTTTCTCTTATATTTATTGCTGAAACAAGTAAGCGTCAGGAGAGACTTGGTTCAAAAAAATGCCGGAGGGGTTCCAGTTTGCGGAGCATTTCTACCTCGCTCATTAGTAACGGCTTGCTCACAAACGAAATAACGCAGGCGTAGTTGGAGGCTTTTTGAAAGTCAGCCGGGTCCACCGTGGAAGATAGCATACAGACTTTGGTATTCGGAAACTTCGTTTCAAAGCGTTGGGAATAGTCATCCAGAAAATCCCAGCCATTCATCACGGGCATATTGATATCCAGTAGTATCAAATCAGGTACTTCGTCGGCACCCGGTTGGGTACTCAGTTCATCAAAGTAATCAAGTCCTTCTTTTCCGTTTTTTCGGGTAATAATATTCTCGGCAAAATGCTGCCTGACTATCAGAAGCTTTAAAATTTTTAACGTAATTTCATCATCGTCAATTAGAAGCAGGTTCTTAATCATCAGTAAAAAGAAGGGTTGGGATGAACGTCTTTTTGAAAATTTGACAACAATCAAGCCAAAAATGGAAAATTTTTGTTTCTAAAAAAGTCTATGTGTACTTAGCCAGGGTGTGTTCTCTAAAAGTCGTTATTAGTAAAAAATAGTAGAATTATCCTAAATTTTTCGTTCAAATAACCGGCCTCTTTCAGCCAGGAATTTTGTTAAGAAATTTAAATGCCTGACTGTCAGTGGCTTGTTCAGAAGTTCAACCACACAGTTATAACTATATGCTTTTAATTTATCCTGGGGGTTGACTGAAGAAGTTAAAAGGCAAAAACCAGTATCGGGGAAGCGGTCCCGGTACAACAAGGAAAATGCCTCCAGAAATTCCCAACCGTCCATCAGAGGCATGTGCAAATCAAGCAGGACAAGCTCAGGTGCGGACCTTTTTCCACCGGCCGCCTTAAGAACCTCAAAATAGGCCAGCCCTTCTCTTCCGTTGTTCAACACCCGGACGTTCTCGGCGAAGTGATTATCCACTGCCAGTATTTTTATTAATTCTACCTCTAAATCATTATCATCAATGATAACCAAATCTCTAATCATACGCTTCGTAGGGGAGGGGAAATAATTAATATACTGTCAAAGCTACAAAATTATAAGGTCGGTTGGTGGTGGCAAATCTCTTTTTAATTACATTTTAATTGATCAATGCCATCTGTTTAGTTTGGAAAAAAGTCGGGGAAAGGGCCAATATTGAGCTGTTGAGGCTTATTTTTAGAAAACACCTGAAAGCCAGGACAAAGGCCAAAAAGTGTAAAAAGGAAAATAAGGTACTAAGGACGGCAAGGAAATAAAAGATAGTACCCACCTCCTTATTATTACCATTTGTCACGTAACGTATTGGAGGTTGAAAAAGTACAAATTTTGGTGTGGTTAAATGAGGCCTTTGAAGGATACCGAAGCCAAACAGATGCGTTAAAGGCAGAATATGGAAAGCAGAATTTAGCCCTGTACGATATTGGATATACGATTTAAAAAACTTTAACAAGAATTGTTAGGCGGTTACCTGCTCCGTCAATTAAGCGGGGTGGCAGGAACACGAAATTTGAAAAATCCACGAAGCATTTTCAACTTTTGGCACGATATTTTTGTTGCTTTAACAAGGATTCACATTTCTACATAATTAATATTCATAAAAAGAGTCGGGGGAGCTTAGCCCCTGGCTCTTTTTATTTTGTTTCAATGGTACCTAAGTAAAAAAGAGCGAGTAGCGATTTTTGGAAGTACTAGTACCAAGCCCGACCCAAATCCGAACCTACAGCTACCTGCCACATGCCTGACAAGTACCCTAACTCCACTCTTTTTACGGCCGAACAGTTGCGCCGGTTTACCACCCGGATATTTGAATACTTTGGGGTACCCGCCGAGGATGCCGCCCTGGCGGCCGATGTACTGGCTTACAGCGATGAGCACGGTATTGACTCCCACGGCGTGGCCCGCCTGAAAACCTACTACGATTTGTTGAAAGCCGGGCGAATAAATCCCCGCCCCGACATAAAGATAATCAGAGGGAAGGGGAGCGTGGCTACGGTGGATGGTGACAATGGTCTGGGTTTGGTGGTAGGCCCAAAGTGTATGGAGATGGCGATGGAAAGAGCCGATAGCTTCGGCTCCGGCTGGATCAGCGTCAGTAATACCAACCACTACGGGGCGGCGGGCTACTACCCGGTTATGGCCCTCAAGCAGGATTTAATCGGTCTTTCCATGACCAATACCACCAAAGGTGTAGTACCTTTTAACGGGGCCGAAAAAATGCTGGGGACCAATCCGGTGGCCATAGCTTTTCCCGCTTTTAAGGAACCTCCCGTCGTCATTGATTTCGCTTCCAGCGCGGTGGCCTACGGAAAGGTGGAAATTGCCCGAAGAAAAGGAGAAAAGGTACCCGAGGGCTGGTGTATTGATAAAGAGGGGAATAGTACCCATGAGCCCGCCGAAATGATGGAAGGGGGCGCTCTGCTGCCTTTGGGCAGCGACGAAAAAGGCAGCGGCCACAAGGGGTACTGTCTGGCTACGATGGTAGATGTACTTTCGGCGGTACTGAGTGGTGCCAACTGGGGACCCTTTGCCACGCCCTTTGCTATTCAGGTTGAGGCCACGAACCGACAGGTAGGTAAGGGAATCGGGCATTTTTTTGGTGCCTGGGACATTGATGGATTCCGGGATAAGACCGAGTTTAAAAAGGATATGGATGACTGGATCCGTACCATGCGGAGTACCCGCCCCCTGCCCGGCAAAAAAGAAGTACTTATCCCGGGCGATCCCGAGCGCCTGGCCTACCAGCGGCGAATGCAGGAGGGAATTCCGGTTAATCGGGAGGTAGTGACCTCCCTGGAATCCATGGCCGCAAGTACCGGTATTCCCTTACAACATCTTTAAACTTTTGGTAGCCTAATTATTTCAAGCGATTACCATTACAATGAATATTCGGGCCTGAGAACCCCACTTTCTGTCAGCTGAGCCGATCTGTCTTCCTTAGTTGTGGAGTAGAATCCCTACCTTATTTCTACATGCTCTCCTACCTGCCGAACCACTCAGGCAGGAGGCAGTTCCTGTTATTGAATTGGTGTAATTTATTTATAGACAACGGTATATAAATTCAATTGGCAAAACTACCCTGGTTGCTAATAAGTCGTATTCTAGGTGGACCGATTTTTTGTAGTATCCTGTAAACCATTCCACCTAAGAAAAACCTGGATTTGGAAATCGGGATGCCGGAGGTGGTACTAAACGGGAGCAGTCATGAATAATATATATTTCCATTGTAGCGCAAGTACTTCATTGAACAGCCTGGAATACAGCCTTAGAGAATTTGGCAGAATGCTGGTCAGTCGGGAAAATTCAATCGAAAAAATAGAGCTTTCATTACGGGAACAACTGGAAGAATGGAAGCAGGAACGAAGCCGGTACAACAACGCCACTATTACTATACGCCTTGTACCCGAAGTTGGGATGCTGGTGGTACTTGATCGGCCGGGCGGCAAGGTATTATTCATCGTGACGAACAAAAACAGGTGGTGGCTCTGGGATAATCGACTGATCAAAGGTTATTTGCTAGTCCAGAAGTATAAGTTTAAAAATCCGTTTTATGCGCTGGTTCCGGGTAGCGGCCCGAATTAAAAAAATAAAGCTCAATTGCTGAGGTAGTTACGCAATTAGATAATTTTATTTCCTATTTTATTTGTACTAATTCTAAATAGAGCCTATGTTTGCAGGGTCATTTATAATTAGTCTAAATAAGTAGGACATGTCAGCATATTCTCTACCCAATCGCTCCGTATTATTTTTCGCCCTTTCGGTTTTTGGTGTTACAGCCTGTAACGAAACCGTAGATCCTAGGCCCGATTTACGCCCGTCAATTGATTATACGCAGCTTTCGGCTACTACGCCCTATTCGTCGCTCTTCGTTGACCAGAACGGAGCAAGTACGGTGGACCTTACTACGGGTAACGCCCGAATCAACGCGTTCAGGGCACTTGATGCCTACGCCAAAACCGTTACTGCGGCCGGTGCTACTACACCACTAGATGCCAGCCAGCTAAAAAATATGTACGCAAATTCGGGAAATCCCTTCTCGGGTACCTACGCTTCGTTAAATGGTACCGGAATCCAGCTGCGCGATGCTACGGCCGTTTCGACGACCAACCCCGAAAGTGAACGCAAAAGAATGGATGACTTTCTGGTGATTCTGGCCAATAAGAGCAAAGCCTTGACCACCACCGCCGAGGACGGGAAAGCCGGTAAACTGGGTACCTACCTGGTCGATGAGCAGGGAATTGAGTGGGGGCAGATTGTTGCCAAATCGTTGATTGGCGCCTATCAGTTAGACTACATTGGCAATGTACTTCTCAGTGAAGGCTTGAAAGCCGATAACTATACACTGGTAGCGGGCAAACCGTACACCCAACTCGAACACAACTGGGATCAGGCCTACGCCAATTTTACCCAAAAACCGGTTTATGCGGGTGACGCCTCCGCTACCTCCAACGGTGGAGAGGCTTTCCTAGGCGCTTACGTGTGGGAATACAATAAAGAAGGGTACCCCAAACTACACCAGGCTTTCCTGAAAGGACGGGCGGCCATTGTAAACAATGATGCTGCTGTGTACAAGGAGCAGGCCGAACTGATCCGGAAAGAGCTGGAAAAAACCATTGCTAACTCTTCCATCGGCTACCTTAAAAAGACCCGCGAAAACGCTACTGACCCGGCCCGTCGCGCCCACGCTTACAGCGAAGGACTTGGCTTTATTTACTCCCTGCGTTACGCTAAACTGGCCGGTGCCGATGCCGCTTTCTCTGACGCCATCCTGAACAAGCTGGCCTATACTTCGCAGGGAATGTGGAAAGTGAAGAATGAGCAACTGGAAGAAGCCATCAGGACCATCAGTACCAAGTTTGGGATTAATTAACAGATATTTTCTGAATTGTAAGGGAGCAGAGTACTCAGGTAGGTACTCTGCTCCTGTTTGTTGAAAGATTTGGACGCTATGCTAAGACCATTTAGTAAGAAAACAGCCGCTATAATAGTACTACTGGCCACCCTCTGGGCCTGTGGAAACGGCGGACAGGAACCAACCCCCGGCACCGATACCGACGACAGGGACCGGAAGGTACTGCTGACCCACCTGGCTGATAATATCATTATTCCTTCTTACGATAACTTTAAGGGGAAATTTGATGCAATGAAATCGGCATCGGAGGCATTTGCTAACCGACCCGATCAAACTACCCTTACCGCTTTCCGGCAGGCCTGGACCGAGGCTTATATTGAATGGCAGAAGGTAGAGTTATTTGACGTGGGTCCGGGCGAAGTACATACCATACGTTATTATTTTAATATTTATCCGGCCGATGTGCAGGGAATAACCAACAACTTCGCCAACCCTACGGCTGATCTGGAACTGCCCGCTTCCTTTGCCCGTCAGGGTTTTCCGGCGCTGGACTACCTGCTCAACGGGGTAGGGGCCACCGACACCCAGGTACTGGCCTACTATACCACCGCTGCCGAGGCCCCCGCCCGCCGGGCTTACCTCAAGCGCATCACCGACCGTATGAGTACCCTCCTGACCAGGGTTGTCAATGAATGGAAAGGGGGCTACCGCGATACCTTCGTGAGCAAAACGGGCCTGGACATCAGTTCCTCAACCTCCAACCTGGTCAACAGCTACATCATGCACTACGAGCGTTACATACGTTCGGGAAAGTTCGGAATACCTTCGGGGGCTATGCTGAACGGCGTAGTGGCACCTGAAAAAGTAGAAGCCTTTTATAAAAAAGATCTCTCCCTGACGCTGGCCAAAACGGCCCATCAGGCTACGGTAGATTTTTTTAACGGGAAAAACGTCAGGACCGGAGAAAACGGCCCGTCGTTCAATACCTACCTGACCGCGCTGGGTGCCAAAGACAGCAGCACCGGCAAGACCCTGGCCGAGTTAATCAATGCGCAGTTCGCCGCCAGCAAGGCCAAAATGGAAGTACTTCCGCCCAATCTGTACGATCAGGTGAGGACCAACAACCAGGCAGTAAAGGAGGTCTATAACGAAATGCAGAAGGCGGTCCGGATGCTGAAAGTAGACATGGCTTCCGCCATGAGTATTACCATTACGTACGTAGATAACGACGGCGATTAATCAAAAAACGACAGGTCCGGTGTTTCATGAAGGATTATGTACATAAAACCACCTCCGCCGCCCCGCTGGCCGTTTTCAGAATCCTGTTCGGACTCTTGCTGCTGGCGGGTATAGTCCGTTTCTGGAGTTACGGCTGGATCGACGAATTGTACATCAGGCCGCGGTACTTCTTTCCTTTTTATGGGTTCGGATTTGTAAAACCGCTGGGTACCTACACCTACCTGCTTTTTGCTCTTTGCGGGCTGTCGGCGCTGCTGGTGGCCCTGGGGCTTTTTTACCGGGTGGCCGCAATTACCCTCTTTTTGAGTTTTACCTACATTGAACTCATTGACAAAACCACCTACCTCAACCACTACTACTTTATCAGCATGATTAGTTTCATGCTGCTATTTTTACCGGCCCACGCTTATTTCTCGCTCGATTCCTACCGAAACCCCCAATTCCGGTCCGACCGGATTCCGGCCTGGTGTCTGGATGCGGTGAAACTCTTTGTGGGCCTGCTTTATTTTTTTGCGGGCCTGGCCAAGCTCAACTCCGACTGGCTGCTTCAGGCTCAGCCGCTGCGGATCTGGCTGCCGGCCCACAACGACCTGCCCGTCGTAGGCTTTTTGCTGAATTACACCTGGGTGGCGTATGTGTTTAGCTGGTTTGGCTGCCTGTACGACCTGAGTATTCCGTTTTTGCTCTGGAACCGGAAGACCCGCTGGTGGGCCTTCGGGGCCGTAGTCGTTTTTCACGGCCTGACCGCCCTGCTCTTCCCCATCGGTATGTTTCCGTACATCATGATCATGACGGCGTTGATTTTTTTCTCCGCCGATTTTCATCAACAAGTACTTAACCGGATCGGGCGCTGGTTACGGTTGTCGGGCGAGTACCTGTTCCCGCACCGCACCTACCGTATGCGGCCCCGCCTTACTTACACCTTGGTGGGTATTTTTTTGGTTTTCTTCGCCGTTCAGGTGGTGGTACCTTTCCGGTACCTGTACTACCCCGGCGAATTGTTCTGGACCGAGCAGGGGTACCGGTTTTCGTGGCGGGTGATGCTGATGGAAAAAGCCGGCCATACCGAATTTACGGTCCGGGACCGCGGCGGAAAAACTGTAATCGTGAACAACAGCGAATTCCTGACCCCTTTGCAGGAAAAAATGATGGCTACCCAGCCGGATATGATTTTACAGTACGCGCACCTGCTGCGTGACTACTACGCGCAGCGGGGCTTTGACCGCCCGAAGGTCTTCGCCGATTCCTACGTATCGCTCAACGGACGTCTGGGCCGTACTTTTGTAAATCCGGACGTTGACCTGGCCAATGAAACTGATACCTTCCGTCCCAAATCATGGATTACCCCCTTCAACGATGAAATTAAAGGTTTTTAACTGCTTCCTCTTCTGCCTGTTCAGTACCTGCGCTCTGGCGCAGTCGGGACAAACGGGTGTTTCGGTTGGGGGCGTAGTAGTTTCAAAAAAAGATAGTACCCTCCTTTCGGGCTGTACCGTGTACCTGGGGAACGGGCAACGAAGTACTACCACGGCCGGAGAAGGGCGCTTCCGCTTTGCGGAGGTACCCCCTGGTACCTATGACCTGCAGGTAGTCCATCCCGATTTTAAAGCCTATAAACAAACGGTAAAAGTACAGGGGCAGCCGTTGCAGCTTACTATTGTGCTAACCACCCGAGACGAAAACCTGAACGAAGTGGTGGTACGGGAAAAGCAGGGGGACTTTGGGTTTACCCGCATGCGGAGCGTGGAAAGTATGGGTATTTACGAAGGAAAGAAAACCGAGGTAATCCTGCCCGAGAAACTTACCGCCAACCTGGCTACCAACAACGCCCGTCAGGTGTTTGCCCGGGTGGCGGGCCTCAATATCTGGGAGAACGACGGGGCGGGTCTGCAGCTGAGCATTGGCGGACGTGGCCTGGACCCGAACCGTACCTCCAACTTTAACGTACGGCAAAATGGGTACGACATCAGTGCCGATGCCCTCGGGTACCCCGAAAGCTACTATACGCCCCCGATTGAAGCCGTAGGGCGCATTCAGATTGTCCGGGGAGCGGCCTCGCTCCAGTACGGTACGCAGTTTGGCGGGTTGTTGAACTTTGTCATGAAAAAGCCGGTGGAAGACCGTAAAATCGAGCTGGTGGTGCGACAGACGGGCGGGTCTTTCGGCTTTTACAACGGCTTTGCCAGTGCCAGTGGTACGGTAGGCAAGGTTAGCTACTACACTTTTGCCCAGTACAAGCGGGGCGACGGCTGGCGCCCCAATTCGGGTTTTACCAACCTGACCCTTTTCTCGGATGTAGACTACAAAATCTCTGAAAAAACAACCATTGGCCTCGACCTTACCCACATGCAGTACCTGGCCCAGCAGCCGGGCGGACTGTCCGATGCGATGCTCCGTCAGGACCCGCGCCAGAGCAACCGCGCGCGCAACTGGTTTCAGGTGGACTGGAACATGATGGCGCTGCACTTTGACCATAAGTTTAACGCCCTGAACGAGTTTAACCTGCGCTTCTTTGGGTTGTCGGCGCACCGCTACTCCCTCGGTTTCCGTCCTAACCGGGTCGCCACCGTCGACGATGGGAGCGAGCGCGATTTAATCAAAGGCGAATTTACCAACTGGGGGGTGGAGTCGAGGTACCTGAAGCGTTACTACCTGGGGCCGGCCCAGTCGGTACTGCTGGCGGGAGCCCGTTACTACTCCGGCTACAACCACAGCTTGCAGGGATTAGGAAGTACCGGCCGGGACGCCGATTTTAACTTCGTGGAACCCGAACGCTTCATTACCTACGATTACAGTTTTCCCAATCGCAACGTAGCCCTTTTTCTGGAAAATATTTTTTACCTGAACGAAAAAATCAGCCTGACGCCCGGCCTGCGTTACGAGTATATTTATACGACCGCCGAGGGGTACTACGGCAGCATCAGCCGAGACCTGGCTGGTAATATTATCAACATCCAGCGTACCGAAGAAAGCCGGACCAACGGCAGGCAATTGGTACTGGGCGGCCTGGGGGTGAGTTATAAGCCGGTTCAGCACCTTGATATTTACGCCAATGCCTCCCAGAACTACCGTTCGATAACCTTCAGTGATATGCGCATTGCCAATCCGTCGCAGGTTATTGATCCTGATCTGAAAGACGAAAGGGGACATTCGGTGGATGTGGGCATCCGGAGTCACCAGACCCAGTACCTGAACTTTGATCTCAGCGCATTTTACCTCAATTATAACAACCGCATTGGCGAAGTACAGTTCTACGATGAGAACAACCGTGTTTTACGGAAGCGGGGCAATATCGGTCAGGCGGTCATTATGGGCGTAGAATCGTACGTAGAGGGTGATTTTCTGCATTACTTACTACCCCAACGGACAGACCTGAGCGGAGTCCTTTTCTCAAACCTGGCACTTATCCGGTCGGAGTACCGGAGCAGCGAACTGGTGGGCGTGCGGGGCAATCAGGTAGAGTTTGTACCAAAGTTCAACCTTAAGACCGGACTTCGGCTGGGGTACAAAAACTGGAAAGCCTCCTTTCAGTACACCCACCTGTCGGACCAGTTTACCGAGGCTACCAACGCGGTGGATGGTGGCGTGGCCGGGGTCGTAGGGTTAATACCGGCCTATACCATTATGGATGCGAGTGCTTCCTGGGACTACAAGCGGTACCGGGTGGAAGGCAGCGTTAACAATCTGGCCAATGCCCTATACTTTACCCGCCGGGCCACGGGTTACCCCGGACCGGGCATACTACCTTCCGACGGCCGGGGTTTTTACCTGACGCTTCAGGTAAAATTGTAGGTACTGGTTTATTAAGTTCAGGAGGTGTTCTGGCTCGCCAAAAGGTACCTGGCTGTTTCTCAAAGGCTTTTCTTACCGTCCTGCAAAGGAAGGGTAACGCTAAAAAATCCTTTAAATAACTAATGCGGGTTGTAGTAGTAGTTTTCTCGCCTTTTGTTGATATTTGTCCAAAACCCTCCAACTTCAACAACCATGGGACCCAAGTCCAACTTACAGACTATCATTGATAGTAAACGCTACGATCTGCACGGTCTCCAAATGACTTATAGAAAAGCCATGGAGAGCGGCGACAGTCACGAGGCAATTGAGCAACTGCATTTCAAAATTCTGGCCCTGAAAGAAGAAATCAATTCCCTGGTGGTTGTCATTGATTTGCCGGCCCGGATGCGAAACAATTAATGGGTCGGCCCGACGGAAAAACGGCTTTTTTTACGTACCTAAAAATATTGACGGAGTAGCTCGTGATTTTTTAAAGTATTTAAATCTTTGATAAACAGGGGTTTGTTCCAGAAACAAATGATACAAGGATAGGAACTTGCCTTCACCTGATCATCGGGCTCCGATGAAGTGGAAAGCACACAAATGTGGGTATTCGGGAACTGGGCCGCAAATCGCCGGATATACTCATCTATAAATTCCCAACCGTCCATTCCTGGCATAAATATATCCAGGAATATCATTTCCGGTACCTCTTTTTCGTTGCCCGCGGCTAAACGCTCAAAATAATCGATTCCCTCTTTCCCGTTTCGCAGAGGTATAACGTGCTCAGCAAAACCATTCCGGGTTACCGCCAGCTTTACCAGCGATAGAGTGGTATCATCATCGTCAATTAGTAAAACATTTTTTATCATAGCTTTGAGGAAGGTTGTGGAACAAACTATGGAAAAAGATTGATTGCCAGTAGTTTACTTTATAATTGCGTAATAAAAGTAAACAGAAGTTTCAATCTAATGCTGATTCAGGATAAATTATTATTTCAACCGCATTAACCAAGTAGTAACGTAATTAAATTAACATTCATTTTATAGAAAAAATGTTTTTTCAGAAGTATAATAATGTTTTGCATAATTTGGCGTTTGCCAAATATTAGGCTAGTAGTTTATCTTTTCATTAATATAAAATACCGCGATGATGACAATCGAGTAGACATAAAATTCGTTATTAAGTTAGTTTATTTCAATATAATTGAACGTAACCCTCCCCAAAAATGTACAATAACCCTCCCGACCCAATCGAGCATCTGTTTGCGGCCCTTAAAAATATGGAGCAGGCCGGCGAACAGATTGATCAGCACCTGAAAAACAGGTTAAAGCCCACGGAAATGGATAGATTCCGTACCCAATGTAAAGCCCTGGAAAAGGATAGTTTGCCGTGGTACCTCGAGTACTTTGAAGAACTGGAAATGTACGAACACTGCGCCGTTGTGAAGGCATTAATTGAAACTGCCTGATCTGTCATCTGCCTGACCCGAAATAATAACCAGCCGGTCTGCTTTCCGCAGACCGGCTTTCTTATGGTTTTGATGCAGTCGCTTTGGATGCCCTGACAACGTACCCCTTCCAGAAGAAGGAAATACGAAACGCTTCTTCTTTCCTGATAACAAAACCGGCTTTTTTAACCATCTGCCTTATTTTCCGGGGATGGTAAGCCTGCTGATGCTGCGCGTCCGATAATTTAATAATCCATTCAAAATAGTTTACCAGTAAACCATCCTTGGTGTAGTCCAGCAGTACCAGTATCCCGTTTTCGTTTAGTAAAGATTTTAGGGTAGTAAGAGTTGTATCTGGTTCGGACAGATAGTGTAAAACGCTCCCGGAAACTATGATATCAAATGGGGTGTCAAAATTCCGGTGACTTTGCAACTTTACTTTTCTGCTTGCTTCATCATCAAGCGCAGCTACCTTCTTACGGGCCTGGTGCAGCATTTCCTCTGCGGGGTCGTATCCCGTTATTTGGGTTATAGACGGATACTGTAAAAGCAACCTTTTGATTAATTCGCCCGTACCGCAACCAAAGTCGAGGATGGTTTTGCCTTCCAACGAATCAGGAAGGTAGCTAATCAACTTTTGAAGTGTCTTGTTGGTATAGCTTTCCCATTGGCTGTCATACGTATCCGCATGCGACTTGTAGTAGTTGTTCTTCATGTACCGTATGGCCCTTCTGTTTCAGTTTAAGAGCTTCTGTTCAGACTAAATCCGGCTACTCCTACCTGATACAAAGCGGGCAGGAGTATTGAAGTACTTTGGGCCAGGTTCGCAGGTCCCGGAAATCTGGCGATGGTACCAAATAAGACAAGCGGCAACCATTGGAGGGCTAAGCGGGTTTTCTCAATAGTTTGGATTCCTGATTTCATCAGGTAGTATTTTGGCTCTAAATATAGGGGAAACCCCTTTACAATAACTCCACGAAATTTCATTGGTTATAAATGAAATTGCCTAATGTCATCCAGCCGACAATTATAAACATTTTAGTTATTATTCTTTACCGTCTGAAAGTTGACCTAATCCGGCCCTGACAGGATTTATTCATTTGAAGATGCTGCGATATAGGTACGAGCTATGTTGATAGGAAGCTAAACAAACTACCCAATGCCCGGTTGAAAATGTTAGAACCAATACCACTAACCAGGTAAGAATAGGGTAAGAACACCCGGACATCTATAAAAGTAGTAAGTAAGTGGTGATCATTAAAAAATAGAAACGTATGAAAGCAGTATGGAACGGCGAAACCATAGCCGAAAGCAACGACACGATTGTGATTGAAGGAAATCATTATTTTCCGGCTGATAGTATCAAACAAGAATTTTTAGAAAAAAGCAGCACTACTTCCGTTTGTCCCTGGAAAGGAACAGCCTCCTATTATACACTGAAAGTCGAAGGAGAAGAAAACAAGGATGCGGCCTGGTATTATCCGGAGCCCAAAGATATGGCTAAACATATCAAAGGGTGGGTGGCGTTTTGGCGGGGCGTGGACGTGAGCAAGTAAACCCAAAGACTAAACCGTAGCAAATCGAAGATGACCAGCACAACCCTCGAAGCACCGGCCTCTGCTACTACCAGGGGCATGGCGACAGACATCGCCGAAGCACAGTCCGAAAAATCAGAGAAGCAACCCACTGATCTACTGTATGATATCATTGTGATTGGGGCCGGTTCGGGTGGTTTGAGTGTGGCACTGCCCCTGCACGAATTTGGCCTCCGCGTGTTGCTTATTGACAAAGCGGATGCAGCAATCGGCGGAGATTGCCTCAACGATGGCTGTGTTCCCAGTAAGGCCCTCATCCACGCCGCCCGGGCGGTACACCAGGCCCGTCAGGCCCGGCGCTTTGGCGTGGAAGTACAGGGAGAGGTGGATATGGCCAGCGTTAACCGGTTTATTCAGGAAAGACAGGAAATCATCCGCCAGCACGAAAACGCCGGGTACTTCCGCCGCCAGGGAATGGACGTGGCGCTGGGCACGGCCCGGTTTGTAGACAAAGACCAGGTAGAAGTAGAGGGTACCCGCTACCGGGGACGAAAGATCTTGATCGCCACCGGTTCCCGTCCCCGAAAGCTAACCCTGCCGGGCGTAGAACAGGTAAGGTACCTGACCAACAAAAGTATTTTTGACCTGCAGCACCTCCCCCCACGCCTGCTGGTCGTCGGGGGCGGACCCATTGGAATTGAAATGGCCCAGGCTTTCAGCAGGTTGGGTACCGCGGTGACGGTCCTGCATAATAAACCCATGATTCTTGACAAAGAAGCCGAAGAGATAGCCAGCATCCTGCATAAAAGACTGGAGGCCGAGGGAATTCGGTTTGTGCTGGAGGCGGAGTCAGTCAAGCTTACGGATGCACACCATCTGGTGATTAAAACCCGGCAGGGAACAGAAGAAACCCTGGCCTTTGATGAGCTACTGGTATCCATAGGCCGCGAACTAAACACCGAGCAACTGGACTTGCCCAGGGGCGGTATTGCGACCGATGAAGACGGAATCGTGGTAAATGAGTACCTGCAGACGACCAATAAGCAGGTGTATGTGTGTGGTGATATTGCAGGTTCCCTCAAATTTTCTCACGCCGCCGAGCAACAGGCCACTGTGCTCCTGAACAACTTTCTTTCTCCTTTCAAGAAAAAGCTCGATAACCGGCACATGTCCTGGGTAACTTTTACTGACCCGGAAGTAGCTACTTTTGGGTATAGCGAACAGCACCTGAAGGAAAAGAAGGTCAGCTATGAAAAGCTTTCAATGGATTTGGAGGAAGATGACCGGGCTGTAATAGAAGAATACCAGTACGGTAAACTTATACTTTACATTGAAAAGAGCAGTCTCCTGAATCGGAATCCGAAGGTACTTGGGGGCTCTATGATTGCACCCCATGCCGGAGAAATCTTTCAGGAGTTGGTACTGGCCAATACCCATAAGATCGGGATTAACGCCTTCTTCGAAAAGATTTATGCCTATCCTACGGCCGCTACCGTAAATAAACGCATCGTGATGACCAAAAAACGGCAGCAACTGACCCCGCTGGTGAAGAAGTTATTTCAATTCCTTTACAAAATTTAGAAGTTAAGTAGCGGGTCCGGGATACTAACAGCAAAATGTGTATAGCCTGAAAAAAGAAAATGGACTGGTGGAATCAGATACAGGAATGGTTTTGGGGGCTTGGTGAAAAATACCAGGTAAACCCCCTTATTTTTGGAGGAATTTATGTTGGGGCCATTCCTTTTTTCTTTCTATCGCTGAGTTGGCTTATACGCAATATCCGACGTAAGAAATCAATTGTAATACCTGTAATGCTTACAGGATTCTTCTTTATTTCGGCCTACCTGTACCTGATTGTCGTTGGAGAGAATATACCAGTCTGGGTTTACCTGATTATTGCTGCTTTGGTTGGATACGGCATTTTCTCTACCTACCGAAAAGTGCGGCAAAAGAGCATGGAGGAATAATTCTTCACAACCTTCATTCAAATTAAAAGTATCATTTTACCTGTTTTTTACCACTGGATAATAAAGCAATAACCAATCAGGCCTATGAAGAATAACCGCCGAACTTTCATGCAGAACCTGGTAGCCCTAACGGCAGGCTCCCTGTTCCCCTTCGGTTGTAAAACCACGAAATCAGCATCCACTCCCATGCAAAACAGGTCTTCAATCAAAAGGCCAAAGCTGCTGATTCTTGATGTGAATGAAACCCTTCTGGATTTAAGTGGCATGAAAGCCCGCATGAACCAGGCTTTCGACCAGGAGGATGCTTTTTCGCAGTGGTTCGCCTATATGCTTCAGTACTCCCTGGTGGACAATGTGACCGCGCAGTACCATGACTTTGGGGCCATTGGGAAAGCTGCTTTTCAAATGACGGAACAAAAACTAAAGAAAAGAGTACCGGATGAGGTCAGAGACGAAGTCCTGCGGATGATACGTACGTTGCCGCCTCACCCGGATGTGCCCCAGGGACTCGCTATGCTAAGGGAAGCAGGCTACCGGATGGTTACCCTCACGAACTCCACGGAGGAGGTAGTCAGGCAGCAGATGGAATCGGCGGGCCTGTCAGATTACTTTGAAACCTTACTAAGCATTGACGCTATCAAAAAATATAAACCAGCCCTTGAAACGTATAAAATGGCCACGGAAAAAGGGGGAGTCCGCCCCCAGGAAGCGATGCTTATCGCCGCCCACGGCTGGGATGTGACAGGTGCCCTTCATGCTGGTTTACAGGCCGCCTTTATTTCCCGGGAAGGCCAGGTACAGTACCCCCTGGCTCCCAAACCTCACTTCACCGGAGATAACCTGGTCAGCATTGCGGAGCAGTTGGTAAGCCTATAAAGGCTGAACATAGATTTGGAGGAAGTAGGTAATGCTTTGCAGGGAAAACAATAAAAAGTACCTCTATTTTTAATGTAAGCCGGTTACCACCCCCGGTACTTTGGTGGTTCAATAGCATTCATTCGCAGGTATAGTATGGCCTGGGCCCGGTGGTGCGTCATGTGGTCCCTCATAAGGTAGAAAATGGATTCTTTTGTTACGTTTTCGCCGGCAAAGGAAATTCTTTCCGCCAGTGTTTTTTCATCTACTGTCCTAATCAGGTCATTAATATACCCAAGCGACTTTCCCAGTGCCAGCGTGATCTTCTCCTTAGCAGGTAGTTCAGGGTTTTCACCAACGAAAAAGTCGGGCCGTTCTCCTGTTATCAATCCCGATAAATAGGACAGGTTCTGGATTAGGTGTACCACCTGCCCCTGAAAACTCATAATTTCATCTACGGGCTTAAAACCATATTGATGGGCGGGCATTGCTTCTGCAACTTCCAAAGTATAGTGAGTGGCTCGTTGCCACACAGCGGGATAGTCGGTTCTGAAGTAGGACTGGGCAACGACATAATTTTGGGAAAGGATACCCAGCAGGATGATGAATGGTATTTTCATACGTTATTTTAAGAATACACAAGTACTGTACCTGACAGCTTATCAAAGCCAGTAAGCGATGCTACTGTAATCTGCAAAAATAGTCATGCGTGTTTACTATTTAAGCCACTTTAAAAGTGAAGCTGTCGGATTGCCGACAAAAACCCGGAAATCAGGCATACTACGGGGCAGTATTGCTTACCATACCAATAAGTAAGGAGGCGGTTGATACTATCATTCCAGGATGAAATATGATATTAAAAATGAAAGCCATCGACCACTTCAAAGAAGCCAGGGCTTGTTTCGCAGGCCAGTGGCAACTGCCTGGCTGCAGGCGCTGAAATATAGATCTTTTACTTCTACCTGGTTCCATTCTTTCGGAGGCGAAAAATGTCTTTTGGCCGACAAAAATCAATGTTTTCTGGAAAAGTAAAAATTTCAATGGTGCCCGGAGAATAGCTGTCAGGAGCATGAAAAGGAATTTTTTTGCCGTCAACCCTTCCTGCCTATAGCTGGTGAGCCTCTTGAGTAGTAAACAACCTCGTACCTGCGGAGAGTTGATATAGGTATTTAAAAGCAGCGAGAAAAACGTGCATACTATGCAACATACCCGGAAGACTGTACTTTCTGCTGCCTTACACATTTTAATTTTTACAAACTTTAAATCTTAATTAACATGAAAAAAGACCTACAAAAGTACCTTATGAAAGAGCGCCCTGGAATGCGTCGGTTTTCAAAGTGGTCTGCTCTTTCCCTGCTGTTGACTTCCCTGCTGGTAGTGGGGTGTAAAGATCATAATCTGGAAGATACGGACTATCCAGGCTTACAGGTCCCGGCCGGATTTAAAGTTGAGAAAGTGGTAGGGGGACTGCAGCTACCTACGAGTGTTACCTGGGACAACCAGGGGAATATGTACGTAGTGGAGGCAGGAGGGGGCCTTGAGCCTGATAAGCTGGCACCTTTGCGAATCATGAAAGTCAGTAAGGGACAGGCCACGGTAGCGGTGGATCTGACTGGTAAGGGAATCAATCCGGCCGTTGTTGGGATAGTCTGGCATAATGGTGCCTTCTACATTACCCACCGGGCAGATGATCTGACTGGTGCGGTGTCGCGTGTTACCATGGATGGACAGGTTCAGAATCTTTTTAAAGGCATTATTGATAGTCAGGCCGAGCACCAGATCAACGACATTCGGGTAGGGCCGGACGGTAAAATGTACGTAGCCGTTGGTCTGGCGGGCAACGCCGCCGTGATGGATATGTCGGTGGCTCCCTGGATCATGCGCAGCCCCAATGTACATGCTACCCCTTGCCAGGACATCGTGCTCATAGGCAGAAACTTCAAAACACCTGATTTTCGGACCGAAACTACCAGTGATACCGTATTGACCGGCGCATTCTTACCCTATGGTACCCCGTCTTCACCAGGGCAGGTAATCAAGGGAATGAAGCTATGTGGAGGTTCGATTTTATCCTTTGATCCCAACAATGCCATGGCTACCATCGAGACCCACGCCTGGGGCTTTCGTAATCTGATCGGCCTTGCCTGGAACCAGACCACCGGAACCATGTATGCTGCCGAAAATGGCTACGACGTCCGCGGTGCCAGACCGGTTAAGGATGAGATAGACGCTACCCTGCGTGTTCAGAAAGGAATGTGGTACGGGGTTCCGGACTTTTCAGCCGGTCGCCGTCCCTTGACTGATCCTGCCTTTGAGGTACCTGATAGCCTGCAGGCCATGGTTGTAATGAACGGACAGCCGCAGGGAAAAAACCTTGGTTTTGTGATAGACCATCAGGCAAGCGGTTTAACTCCTCCTGATCCATCCGTAGTGGTAGGTCGCCATGAATTTAATTCATCACCAAGCCTGGTTGATGTAGCACCCGCTTCCTGGGGCAATATGGCGGGCAGGTTGTTTGTGGCCGAGTGGGGCGATCTGGCTCCTCCCACTAATCCGCTAAGGGGCAAAAAGCCGGCTGGTTTTCAGATTGTAATGATTAATCCGGCATCGGGACAGCTCGAGCCATTTCTCCGCAATACTACCCCGGGGCCTGCCTCCATGCAAGGTATGGAGGGGAAAGGTCTTGAACGCCCTTTCGGTGTTCGTTTCGGACCCGATGGAGCCCTGTATATTGTTGATTATGGCGTGGTGAAGATTGATATGAGTAAACGCCCACCGTATGTCTATCAACCCGGAACCGGCGTTATTTGGAAAGTAAGTAAAATGTAACTGTTGCTCCAAGTGTAGAGAGGAAGGCAGTAACTATCAGCACCTCTTAGTAGTAAGGGGTCGGGTTTAGAATATATCCGCTTCCTAAACAGATAAAGCGCCTGAGAATATCGGGCGCTTTATTTATGTCTGACAGGCGCCAACCCAAAAAACAACTGGTCAGCCTGAGACGAAGGTTAGATATCCAAAAGATGTGTACTAATATAGGTTTAATAAGCCTTCCAAAAACTACCTGGTCTTATTTTAGTTTACATTAAACAGCCTATGAGCAAAAAAGAGACAGATATCCGGGACCTGGCCATGATTGGTGACAGGCGTACCTGCGCCCTGCTTGACAAAAGAGGAAACCTGGTATGGTACTGCCCCCGGCGCTTTGATGAGCCCTCCCTGTTTGCATCGATATTGGATAATGAAAAAGGGGGAGCCTGGAATCTGGAACTGCCGGGTCTGGAATCCAGTAGCCGGATGTACGTAGCGGAGAGTGCTGTACTCCAAACCCGGCTTAAAGCTGGGAGCAGCGAGGTACTACTGCAGGACTGGATGCCCTTACAAGGGAGTTTTTACGGGATATGCCGGACCGTGTCGGCCTCGCCGGTACCGTATACAGTAAGGGTAAATCCACGGCCTAACTACAACCGCAGGCCAGTTGTTCTGGCGGCCATAGCCGAAGGACACGCCAGCCTGGAGTTTGACTTCCATTTCTATGCCTCTCATCCGGTGGAGGTGGGTCAGGAGTCCATTACCTGCCGGGTACCCGAAGGCGAAACGGCCTGGTTTGTCCTGGCCGAAAGAGCCCTCCAAAACCCGCAGGAGCAACTGGAACAGTCAATGGAGCTTACGCTGAAAAACTGGCAGGCCATAGCCAGCCATATTACCTACAACGGACCTTACGAGGAGGAAGTGCGGAAGTCGCTGCGACAACTCCGCCTGCTTACCTACGTACAGAACGGCGGCATCATAGCGGCGGCTACCACTTCCCTGCCCGAAGTGCCCGGCGGCGGCCGCAACTACGACTACCGCTATGTATGGCTGCGGGATGCTGCCATGATTGTCAGCGCCCTGGCCCGGGTCGGCAGCGACGGCGAGGAAGAACGCCGGTTCCTGAGCTTTATGTGCTCGGCCATGCACCGGATACCCAAACCCGTGGTACCCATGCTTACGCTGGATGAACAACCGGCCGGTACCGAACAACTCATTAACTTCAGGGGCTATCTGGACTCAACACCAGTACGCTACGGAAATGGTGCTAATGAACAGCTACAACTGGATGCCAATAGTAATGTGATTATTGCGGCCAAAGTCATCTATAACCTATACGATACCCGGGAGCATTGGGAGACAATACGGGAGCTGGCCAACTTCCTGGTCGACACCTGGGACAACCCGGATCATGGCATTTGGGAAGAAACCCCAAAGCACCACTATACTTCCAGCAAAGTAGTGGCCTCCATCAGCCTGAAGTACATTTCGGAGCATTCGCAGGATCAGGAGGAGAAAAAGCGCTGGCAGGAGGCTTCCGAACAAATAAGGCAATTTGTGGAAGAAAAATGTATCACCTCCGATGGTGCCTACGCGGTGTATGCTGGTAGTCAGGATATTGATGTAAGTGCCGCACTATTCCCGATCTGGGGCTTTATTGAAGCCGATACGCCTGAAATGGTTAAAACCATGGAAAAGCTGGAACAGGATTACTGCCAAAACCACCTGTACCGCCGACACCTGGTCGAGTATGATTCCCGGCGGGAGGGGGCCTTCCTGGCGGGTACCTTTTGGGTGGCGCAGTACTGGGTTATGCGTCGCAACCGGGAGAGGTTTGAGCAGATTGTCGGGGCGGCGCTGCGATTTATGAATGATGTAGGTGTTATGCCCGAGGAGGGCGACCCCATAACCGGGGATTGGCTTGGTAACATACCGCAAGCCTTTGTACATGCCTCCCTGATCGGGGCAGTCATTGATTATAAAGATGTCTTTGGGTAAATCATTGTTTTGTTTACCTTTTCAGCTTTTATTAGTGTAACTGTGTCAGTTAAAAATGTGACTATGTCCGCTGCTACGAAATCCATCCAATGGTACTTAGAAAATTACAGTATCTTTAGTTACCTGAGCCAGGAAGACAGGAGAGTACTAGGAAAAATTGCACTCATGCAACCCACCCCGAAAGATGAAGTTATCTACTGCGATAGTGATGAAGCCCACAGCTTTTACTTCATAAAAGAAGGAAAAGTGAAAATTACCCGGAGTTCGGAAGGTGGTAAAGAAATGATATTGGCTATTCTGGGACCTGGTGAGCTGTTTGGAGAACTGTGTCTTGCCGATTCCCAGGATGTACGGCAGGAGAAGGCCATAACTATCGAAGATTCCGTTGTTTGCCTGTTCAGGATGTCGGAGGTACGGAAAATCCTGGAAGAAAATCCGAGGCTGACGCTGGAACTAACTAAACACATTGGACAAAAGGTCCGGAAAATTCAGCGACGACTGGAGAACCTGATTTTTAGGACGTCGGAGGAGCGGGTCAGGGATTTTTTGAAAGAAATAGCGCATGAGTATGGATATAAAGTCGCCAATAACCCCAATGAAGTAGCCATACCAATGCGACTCACCCACGAGGATATTGGCAAACTGACGGCTACCAGCCGCCAAACGGTAACGTCAGTACTTAGGAACCTTGCGAAGGCGGATATTCTGACGTACGACCGGCACCGTGTTTACATTAAAAATTTGCAGCTACTTTAGTAAGTGAGCCTTCCTGGGCTCCTTCGCAATAAAGCTCAGATAACAAGACGGGCTGTCAATTATCAGGAAGAGCTAACCTCCAACTGATTTTTCTTCTTTACGGAATAGTAAATAGTTTGAATTCTGATTTTTCCTTTTCAATAAGGAACGAGTCTGCCCCATCCGGAATACTGGACTGCCTCGAATCGCCCGTCCATTGTAGGAAGCATATATTCTTGTGGCATTCCTATATTTTATAGTCGTAGGTACCATCAGGCAGTTGCCGGGCTAATTAGTCGGCCGCTTCCCGTACTCCCCTGTGACCATAAAAATTTCAATAGTTGGTAAGTAGTACTATGTACTCGGCGGTATTTCTCCGCAGGTCTTCTTCAATATTGCCTTCCCGGGCCAGTTTCAAATGTTCCTCATGTACTTCGCGTGGGCTGCGTTCCGATAGCTGATCTTCACCTTTCATGGTAGCTTTTTTTCTAATTGAACCTCCCGCCGGGCTAAAAGTCAGGCCGGAAATAAGGGAAACGGCACCACTATTTTACTACGAAGAGTTAGTTGCCATTCCAATTTTACAGCTGCACCATTTTTGCTGGCCAGCCAGTGTAGTTTACGGTTATAGTCGTACTCCTGTTGGGAGGGAACCTGATTCATTAAAATACCTGTTGTTCTTAAAGATAAAAAGAGGCACCAGTCTGGTACAGGCCAGTATAAAATGCGTACGTGCCTAATGTTGGACCAATTCTTACTGTATGAACGTATCAAAAATAGTGGGGCTTCTGTTACTTGTGCTAGTGGCTTGGGCTTGTGAAAATGGCAAAAGAACGGAAAGTGAAAAGGAAGGCCTTGCCCTAAGCGGTGGGTCAGAAGTTGCCCAGGATGATTTTAATTATCCCAAAGAAGGAGCCAGTCGGCTCATTCGGGAATGGGTTGATACCAGGGAGGTAAAAAAGGACTTACCCCATATAAGCGAGAAGGAGGTCAGCCAGGATCTTTTCACCTTTTATAGTAACCGCAATTTCAAACCTGCCTGGAATAGCAGTACCGCCGGGAAACTGCTGAACCAGATAGAGTCAATTAATAAGGAGGGCCTGAACCCGGATGACTATGCGCACAAAGAACTCCGCAGTCTGGCCGATAGCATCAGCCGCGAAGGGGCAAATGCCGAAACCGGAGCCAGGCTGGATCTATTACTTTCTGCGACGTATCTAAAACTGGCAGATATGATAGCCACCGGTAAGGTAAAGACAGGCGATCTTTCGGGCTCCTGGCACATGAAGCCTGAAAAGCCTGACTCGCTTTATACCCATTTACAACAGGCAGTACAGGGCCAGGTAGATGCCTCACTGGATTCGTTCAGGCCACGTTTTGCCCAGTACGAAAAGCTGAAAAATCACCTGGAAAGGTACACTAAAGTTCAGAAAGAGGGCGGGTGGCTGACCATTGAAAAAGGAGGTAAACTGGTACTTGGTGATTCCAGCCAACGGGTGGTAGCTATCCGCAAAAGGCTCCACAGTACCGGCGACCTGGAAACCCCGCCTGACCAGTGGCAAAAACCGGCTCTGTATGACGAGCCGCTGGTTAGGGCTGTGAATCGTTTTCAGAACCGAAACGGCCTGGAAGTTCAACCGGAAATTACCGATAAAATGGTAGAGACGATGAATGTGCCGGTTGAGACCCGCATGAAACAAGTGATGCTGAACATGGACCGTATCCGATGGTTCTCTTCCGGTGAAATGCCCAAAACGTACGTGATGGTTAACGTGCCGGAGTACATGCTGCGGGTATACGAAAACGGGCAGGAGATTAAACAGATGAAGGTAGTAGTGGGTAAAGAAATGAACTCAACGCCTATATTCAGCGATATGATCGAACACGTTGAATTCTCACCGTACTGGAACGTACCTAATAGTATTGCCGAGAAAGAAATATGGCCTAAGATCAGAGCCAACCGTAGCTATGCCAGCAAAAATCACTACGAGATTCTGGATGGCTGGGAGGCAGATGCCAAGGTGCTAAGTCTTGGTAGTGTTAACTGGAGTAAGCTCAATAACTATCGGATCCGTCAGAAGCCGGGCCCCTGGAACGCGCTGGGCAATGTCAAGTTTATGTTCCCGAACGAATATGCTATTTATTTGCACGATACGCCTTCGGGACATCTTTTCGACAAGGCAGAAAGGGCTTTCAGCCATGGCTGTATCCGGATAGAAGACCCGGCCTGGTTTGCCGACTGGCTTTTCCCGCAGTTCAATCTGGAGCAGGTAAAGCAAAAAATGAATGACAAGGAACATGAAGTAGTACAGCTGGGTGAGAAAGTACCCGTCTACATCTTTTACCTGACTACTTTTGTGGACAATGAGGGTCGGATAAATTTCCGGGACGACCTCTACGAGCTGGACAAAAAGTTAACATCTGAATTTGACAGCGTACTGTAACCAGCATTTAACATTACCCAAAAGAAAGGGATTCCTGTCGCAGGAATCCCTTTCTTTTGGGTGAATGTGTCATTACGATTTGCCGGAACAGCCAGTACGCTTTCTGAATGTCGGTAGGGCGACAAGTCTTGTACTTCTCCCTAAATCCACAAAACTTATGGAGCCACGTAAAGTTATCTACCTGATAAGTCCAGTAGAAGTAAATCTGAAAGTACCCTATGCACACCAACCAGACCTTTAACAAACCCAGGCTGCTACTGTTCGACGTCAACGAGACACTTTTAGACCTGAGTGGCATGAAGAGCAGAATGAATAAAGCCATTGGCAGTGATTTTGCTTTTACCCATTGGTTTACGCTTATGCTACAGTACTCTCTGATAGAAACCGTCACGGGCCAGTACCACTCTTTTGGTGAGATTGGTAACGCCACCTTTCAGATGGTGGAAGCTATATACGGGCAGCAGGTACCTGATCAGGAAGCAAAAGAAATTCTGCAGTTGATCCGGCAATTGCCGCCCCATCCGGATGTTGAGCCGGGGCTAAAGATGCTTCAGGAGGCGGGTTTTCGGCTGGTGGCACTCACGAACGGTGCCGATGAAGCCCTGCAGCAGCAGATGGAGTCGGCAGGGCTTTCCGGGTACTTTGAGATGCTCCTATCGGTTGATTCAGTCCGTAAATTCAAACCGGCCCCGGAACCGTATAAGTATGCCCTGGATGCGCTGGGGGTAAAACCTGCTGAGGCTATGCTGATCGCTGCACACGGCTGGGATATGACGGGGGCGTTACGGGCGGGGCTACAGGCGGCCTTTATAGCCCGACCGGGAAAAACACTGTATCCGCTGGCTCCCCAACCGCAGCTGACAGGCGAATCGCTGGTAGCCATTGCCAAAAGACTTATCAATTCATAGGCCGGGGTAGAGTGATGAACAAAAGGAGAAACAGTAAAAAAATAGACAGTTTATATCCACTAATCAGATAAGAATATGGTAACAACCGAAGAAGTATCAGTTATAGACAAGATGCGGCTGGACCGGAGCGGGGCCACCGAGAGCCGCCGTAAGATAGCCGCGCTAGCCTCGGCCGGCCTGGTAGATTTCAGCTTTATCTCCCTGTTTCAGATGGGCTACATTAAGGATATGCCCGACGTGCCCGGAGAAGTGTTTGATTCAAAGAAAGTGAATTCTTCCAAGGATGCCGTGCTGCTGGGTATCCCCGACGGGCCCATCAGCCTTTTTATGTACGCTGCTACGGTACTTGTGGCCACGGCCGCTTCCCGCAAGAGCAGGTATTCCAAGTACTTCGACCTGCTGCTGGGAGGAATTGTGCTGGGACAGGCGGCCGGAGGGGCTCACTACCTCTACAACATGGTGAAGGTGCAGAAGAAAGTGTGCCTGTACTGTGTAGCCGGTGCCATGCTCAACTTCGTAGCCGTGAAGCCGCTGTATGATTTGTACCGAAGCCAGCAATAAGAAACAGGAAGGGAATTACCGGATATCCGCATAGAACCGCTTGAGTTTCTCGGGCGAATAGCCAACCCCCCACAAAAAGCCTATGTACAGATATATAGCGTTGGCCCGCCAGAACCCCCACTTCTCTATCCGCCGGTCCGAGGACTCCACCACCCGGTTAACCTGTCGGATTCTACCGTACCTGACCAGCTTAAGCATCAGGTCGGCTTCTTCCATAATGGGGAGTCCGTTGGTGTAGCCGCCACAGGCCATAAACTGCTCCCGGCGGCAAAAGATAACCTGGTCGCCGAAGAGTAGGCGGGCTCCTTTGAAAAAGAACAGGTGGGGGCGGAATAACAGCGGGGCGTAGTAGCTTTTGATATAGTTATGAAAAGAGGTGAGCCAGCATGTACGCAGGGGACCGCGCATCAGGGAAATAAATCCACCAGCAGCCGTGCGGGTATCCGCCAGCGTTTGCTGCATAACCAGCAGTGCGTCGTCGGGGAGGGTAGTATCGGCGTGGAGAAAACATAGTATTGTGGCGGTAGCTACTTCGGCCCCCCGGTTCATCTGGGTAGCTCTACAGGCCACCTCAGACCTGACTATTTTCAGGTGTGGCATATGCTGTTGCTCGGCCAGAACCAGGGCCAGAGTACGGTCGGTACTGCCTCCATCAGCAATTATCACTTCCAGGGGAGCCGGACAAAGCTGCTTTACCTGCCTAAGAGTACGTGGCAGGGCCAGTTCTTCATTGAGCGTAGGAATAATAATGGAAACCGTGGTCAAGGGTATTTGTGCCGTTTGGTACTATCAGATAAACCAAATAAAATGTAGTAGGGTTAAAAAAAGAGAACAACAGCCAGCGAATGCTTACCTTAGGATTCTATTTAAAAAATATACTCCCGCATTATGTTCCGATTTCTCCCCAATGTACTGTTAAAACAGCTCTATAACCGCAACAGCCTCCGGAATACTGCGGATGGATTCAGCTTTTCACTCAAAAATCGTCTGGCTGACGCTAAATTTACCGGTTTACACCGGGCGCTGATTGACGGGCAGGAATACTCAGCCGACTTGTTTTCATTGGAAACCGAGGAGGGGAATATAGTACAGGTCGGGGTGATTTCGGAGGAAAGTCCGCTTGCTTTTCCGTTGCGACAGTCAGTTCGGGTCAGGGCCAAGGGAGCGCCGCTGACGGAAGGTACCCACAGTCTGGAAATAACCCTGCAAACCGAACCCTTTGGTACCCTTAAACTTAAAGTTGAGGACGAACTTCAGAATCAACTACCCGAGCCGCGTACTCTAACGGGAATCCCCCGTTCTGCGGTACATGATTTTACCGTTGAAGTAGTTAAAAGCCGTCAGCAGTACCTGCGGGAGTTTACCGGAACCACTCCTAACCACCTGACCCACTATTCGTTTGAGGCGGAGGCT
The DNA here is from genome assembly GCF_035998675.1 of Telluribacter sp. Taxonomy (NCBI): domain Bacteria; kingdom Pseudomonadati; phylum Bacteroidota; class Cytophagia; order Cytophagales; family Spirosomataceae; genus Telluribacter; species Telluribacter sp. The sequence continues at coordinate 334,344 of NZ_DASYHI010000020.1, read as the reverse complement.
GTAAAAGGCAACTGCGAGAACTTCATTGGAGTCGCTCAGGTACCCATTGGGCTGGCGGGGCCGCTGCTGGTGAACGGTGAACACGCGCAGGGAGAGTACCTGATCCCGATGGCTACAACCGAAGGAACCCTCGTAGCTTCTTACAACCGGGGCATGAAGCTGATCAATAAGAGCGGCGGCGTAAAATGTACCGTGCAGGACGAAGGCATGCAACGGGCTCCGGTGTTTCAACTGGCCGATGCCCGGGCGGCCCGTGACTTTGTCAGGTGGATAGAAGAGCATCAGGCCGAGTTACGCTTCGAGGCCGAGGTGACTTCTGATTACGCTAAGCTCCGCTACGTCGACAGCTACCTGAACGGAAGACTGGCCTTTCTGCGGTTTGGGTATTCGACGGGTGACGCCGCCGGACAAAATATGGTTAGCAAAGCTACCCTGGCGGCCTGCACCTGGATTCTGCACCAGTACGAGGGCATTGAGCATTTTTATTTGGAATCCAACATGGCTACCGACAAAAAGCCCTCCCAGATCAACGTGCTGAAAACAAGGGGCAGACGGGTAACGGCCGAAATCCTGATTCCCCGCGAGCTACTGGTCCGGGAATTGCAGGTAGAACCCGAAACCCTGGACCGCCACGCCCGCATTGGACACGTAGGTTCGTGGCTGGCGGGTACCAACAACAACGGCCTGCATTCGGTGAATGGCCTCGCGGCCCTGTTTATCGCTACGGGGCAGGATGTAGCCTGTCTGGCCGAATCGTCGGCCGCTATAACCTTTTCTGAGATTACGGCCGAAGGAGCGCTTTATGCCTCCGTTACCTTACCCTCTCTGGTAGTAGGTACTTACGGAGGCGGTACCGGCCTGCCTACCCAGCGCGAATGCCTAGAGCTGATGGATTGCTACGGAACCGGTAAGGTTAATAAACTGGCTGAGATCACGGCTGGGGTCGTAGCCGCCGGTGAGCTTTCGCTGGCCGCGGCGATTTCTTCGCTTGACTGGGTTTCCAGCCACGAAGCCAGCCGGAAGTTTATTTCATGAAGAGTTGTTGAATATTAAAAATGGTAAATTATGGTAAGATACCTGGATGTAGATAAAGATGACCTGGTGGCAGTGGTGGTATCGGGTACGCTTGAAAAAGATGATTACGAGCAGTTGATCCCACTGATGGAAGTGAAGATCAGCCATTACGGGAAGATCAACCTGTACTGGGAGATGGAAGAGTTTGAAGGATGGAATGTTGCCGCTGCCTGGCAGGACCTGAAACTGGATGTATCACACGCCAACGATTTTCGACGGGTCGCGATGGTCGGCGCCAAAAAATGGGAAGACTGGCTCACCCAGCTTATGAAGCCATTCAGTTCTGCCGAGATAAAATATTTTGACCCTGACGAACGTGAGCTGGCCATGGCCTGGGTAAAAGACGAGCATCAGGCATAACTGCCGGATGAAATATCACCCCAACCGGCGGTTAAACCCGGTGGTATTGCTTGTTATTTCAATACGTTGCATCGGGTAGCTAATTGCTCAGGCAAAAAAGTCAGGTTTTCCGAATTCACCCGATTGCCAATGGGTATCCCGCCGGCGCAGGGCCTGCGTAATGGAAATGATGGCTTCCCCCTGCTTTCCCTGCTCTCCAATGCTGTATTGGTTGAAGTCCTGCTGCCGGGTTGGTTCCCAGGCAAATAATTCCGTTTTGTCATCGTAAATGCCGACGGGCGTCCTTTCAGTATCCGAAAGCAGTTGGTTCAAAATCGCTTCGGCCTGGCTATGGGTAGAACAACCTACGTGATGGTACTGCTCCCCAATCAGGTACACAACCGAATAGCGGTTCTGGCTGAAGGGACTTTCTGCCTCCTGGCTCGTGGAGGATCTGGTTTGTGTTTCCACATTCGTTCCCAAACCGGTACTTCTTCGGGTGTGGGAGAGTTGTGGCAGGCAGTTATCTCCATAGGGCGTCATTTGCCGGTTAATTGATTCAAACACCCGCGCGTGCAGGTTGATATAGGCTAGGAAGTACTTCTTTAAGCCAAAACGTACGCTTTGGTTGAATAGCTTACTTCTATGATTTTGTATCAGTTCCATGAGTCATTTTGTTTGGGATAAATTCAGGTGGCCGGTACTTTTTTTTGCAGAACCCTATTCAATAAATGACAGATGTTACTAAGTAATATATTGAATTAGTACAAATGTGGCTTCTGATTTTACCGCTTGCGCTTTACTTTTATTAACTAAAATCCCTGAGTTAATTGATTTTAGAAAAGGTAAATAATTATAACAAAAGAAAGAATAGTCCCGCTAATTTATCCGGCTATTTCTTGTTCTGTAAACTATAAAAGAAGCTTGTAAATCAATGGTTTAATAAAGGGAAAGTATTTGCCGATAAGCGTTGATTTTCTTTATATACTATACATAGGTACCAGTAATAGTACCATTAATCGGGCATAAAACCGGCAAAAAGATTTTGTTTTTTTGGTTTAAAAATACCTCAGGCACATAAGAAGCGTGAGAATGGTATAAAGAAAAAATCATATAATACTATTTGTAAAATAGATTTTGCATTTAGTTAAGTACTCCCCCACACTTCCAAAAAAACCTCCCGGCCAGGCGGGAGGTTGGGCTGTTTTATGAGAATATCAGGTTAGTTTCTTTTATTTTTCTTTCTCCACAAAACCACGCTTGCGCATAAGGGCGTCTACCTGGGCGTCGCGGCCCCGGAAGGAGCGGTAGCCTTCGGCCGGGTCAATGGTGTTGCCTACCGAGAAAACGTACTTGCGCAGCCGCTCGGCTACCTCCTTGTCGTAGGGGCCACCGGCTTCCGTGAAAGCACCGAAGGCATCCGCCGTCAGTACATCTGACCACAGGTAGCTGTAATAGCCCGCCGAGTAGCCATCACTACCGAACGCGTGTCCAAAATGGGGCGTCCGGTGGCGCATAACTATTTCTGCGGGCATCCCCAGGGCAGCCAGCGTTTCCTGTTCAAAAGCGTCGGGATCAATTTTAGCATCACCCGCCAGGTGCAGTTTCATGTCTATAAGGGCACTGGCCAGAAACTCGACCGTTTCAAATCCCTGGTTAAACGTATCGGCCCGCTTTATCCTTTCCACCAGCGGCTGCGGTATGGGTTGGCCGGTCTGGTAGTGAACCGCAAAGCGCTGAAGTACCTCCGGCGTGCTGAGCCAGTGTTCCAGGAGCTGCGAGGGAAACTCCACGTAGTCACGTACAACGGATGTACCGGCCAGGGAGGGGTAGGTAACGTTGGAGGACAGTCCGTGCAGGGCGTGGCCAAACTCGTGGAAGAGGGTAGTGGCGTCGTCCCAGGAAATCAGGACCGGCTCGCCTTCCTTTCCCTTTACAAAGTTGGAGTTATTGGACACAATGGTGGTGATATCGCCGTCCAGGCGTTGCTGATCACGGTAGGCGTTCATCCAGGCACCGGAGCGTTTGCCTGGCCGGGCATAAGGATCAAAGTACCACAGCCCGATGTGCTTTCCGCTTTCTTTGTTGGTCACTTCCCATACCCTGACATCCGGGTGGTAAACGGGTATATTGGTTACCGGCTTAAAATTAAAGCCTAGTAGTTCGCCCGCTACCCAAAACATCCCCTCCCGTAGCTTATCCAGTTGTAAGTACTGCTTTACCTCGTTCTGATCCAGGTCGTACTTGTCCTTCCGTACTTTTTCGGCGTAGTAGCGGTAGTCCCAGGGTTCTATTTTTATCCCGGCTCCCTCCTTATCCGCTATCGCCTGCATATCGGCTACCTCCTCGCGTACCCGGGCCACGGCCGGTTTCCAGACGGCCTCCATCAGTTCCAGGGTTTTTTCGGGGGTCTTGGCCATGGTGTTGTCGAGCCGCCAGTGGGCGTGGGTCTTATACCCCAGCAGTTTAGCCCGTTCGGCGCGCAGCTGAAGTATCTGGCTGATGATGACATTGTTGTCGTTTTCACCGCCGTTGTCGCCCCGGTTCACAAACATCCGCCAGGCCTTTTCGCGCAGCGCCCGGTTATCAGAGTAGGTCAGGAACGGGTCAATGGACGAGCGGGTGTTGGTAATAACCCAGGCGTTCGGTTTGTTCCGGGCCGCCGCCGCCGCGGCGGCGGCATCACGAAGCGACTGCGGCAGACCCGCCAGGTCGGCTTCCTTTTCAATGATAAGTACCTGGTCGGTTTCTTCGGCGAGTACGTGCTGGTTAAACTGGGTGAAAAGCCCCGCCAGTTGCTGGTTTATTTCCGATAAACGCGCCTTGGCCTGCTCATCCAGTCGGGCACCCGCCCGAACAAAGTTATTGTAGTACACCCACGCCAGTCGCTGCTGTTCGGGAGTAAGGTTGGCTTTCTGCGGTGAGTTATACACTGCTTCTATCCGCTGGAATAGCGGTTTGTTCTGAGAAATCCGGTCCGAAAAGGCGGCCAATCGCGGAGCCATCTCCCGTTCTATGGGCTGAAATTCGGGACTGTTCATATTGGATCGCCAGATTCCGTATACGGTCATGACCTGGTCCAGGGTTTGGCCAACCCGTTCCAGGGCGGCAATGGTGTTTTCAAAGGTAGGGGCGGCCTGATTGTTGGCAATCCGGTCTACTTCGGCCAGGTTTTCTGTCATGGCCGCTTCCATAGCGGGCCTGAAGTCGGCTACTGCAACCTGGTCAAAAGGTGGCACGCCGCCAAAAGGTCCCCTCCATTCGGCCAGTAATGGATTCTTATTGGTACTGGTCTGGGTGGTGGTAGCGGTTGGGGTACTTGAGGTACTCATCGTATTGTTAGTTTTGGCACAATGTGAAAGTGTTAAAACAGTGATGGCGGGTAAGGCCAGCCACCGGCCAGCCTGGGCGAATCTATTGCTCATGGTAGTATCGCTTTATAAGGTACAAAGCTTTTGGTAAGTGCCTTTTAAACGTACTTAGTAAGGAAATGTTATGGAAAAGGAAGCTACGTCCACAGCCTGGGTACCCCTTCCTCTGTTCCCTGGAGCGGATCAGTAACGGGTACTGGCAGGGCCGAAATGTTCTGGTCGGCCTGGGGGCGGTCTCCCGGCTCACCTTTGTTCAGGTCCCAGTCGCGACCATCGGGATAGGCCCCCACAATACCTAAGTCTGAGTCACCCAGATTTTTGTGCCCCACCCCGGCCGGAATAACGATGACATCCCCCGCTTTTACTTCCACTTTCTCACCCTGTTCACCACCCAGGTGCAGCAGCGCAGTACCTTTATATACGCCCAGTACTTCGTGGGTGGTACTGTGGTAGTGGTGGAAATCATACACCCCGTTGCGCCAGGAATTGGTCCACCCATTAGCGGCAAAGGTTTTTTCCAGCCAGGCCGCCCCCTCCTCGTCTTGTTCCGCAAACGCCTGGCGGTATAGCAGTAGCGGATACTTGCTGTTGGGTATGGTACCGTCGTCTTTGAATAATAGCTGGTCAGATTGCATAGTTGTTGTCTTAAAAATAGAAAAGTAAACCCATGTATGATTCCAAACCAGGCCGCCAGGAATACTGTTTACCAAAATGTGTAGCTTTATGGGAGTTACACAGGTGACGATTACGCTACACAAACTATTCCATATCATGACCGAAAAAGAGAAAATGCTGGCCGGTGAGTTGTACAACGCACTCGATCAACAACTGTCGGAAGAACGACTGCGGACCCGGCTGCTAATCAAAGAACTGAACGATTCCAGAGAAGATGAGGTAGAAGAGCGGACCCGTATTCTTAAAGAATTGATTCCCAACGCAGGACCAGACCTGTGGCTGCAGCCGCCCTTTTACTGCGATTATGGTACTAACATGCTAGTAGGAGAGCGCGTGTTTTTTAACTTCAACTGCGTGGTACTGGATGTGATGCAGGTGACCATTGGCAGCCGCACGCTGTTTGGTCCCAACGCGCAGGTCTACACCGCTACCCACCCAATCAACCACAAGACCCGGGCTTCGGGCGTAGAGTACGCCCGGCCAATTGTGATTGGGGAGGATGTATGGGTAGGGGGGAGCGCGGTGATCTGCCCGGGCGTGACCATCGGCGACCGCACCATTATTGGCGCGGGCAGCGTGGTAACCCGCGACATACCTTCGGATGTATTTGCCGCGGGCAATCCCTGCCGGGTCATTCGTAAGCTTGACCCGGAGGAGTAGGTACCGGCTGAGCTAATTCTGTCCTGATTTTTTGGGACATAGAGAAAGGAGCAGGCCAACGGCTTGCTCCTTTCTCTATGTAATTTCAAAATTGAGTCTATGTAATTTCAAAATTGGTCGTATATTTATGTAACATTCCTAGATTATATGATTGTTCGACAGATTCAGAGAGTTATTGCCCAGTTACAAAACAAGTTCCCGGTGCTGGCGATAACCGGGCCACGACAATCGGGCAAGACAACGCTAATTAAAAATTTATTTAGTGACTATATCTACATTTCGCTGGAAGATCCGGACATTAGGAGTTTTGCCGAAACAGATCCGGTGGCTTTTCTGGAAATTTATAACAGCCAGGTCATTTTTGACGAAGTACAGCGGGTGCCCTCCCTCTTTTCCTATATCCAGACGAGGGTAGATGCCTCGGGACAAATGGGGCAGTACATCTTATCGGGCTCACAGAATTTCCAGCTCTTGCACCAGATTACCCAAAGCTTGGCCGGGCGGGTAGCCCTGTTTAAATTGTCGCCTTTTGATTTTCGGGAGCTGGAATCCGAAAAGCTGCTTCCCGAGTCGTATTTAGCTACTATAGTACATGGATTTTATCCGGCTATTTTTGACCGGCATATTCCACCGACTATTTTTTATGCCAACTACCTGCAGACCTACGTAGAACGCGATGTAGTAGAGCTCATCAATATCCGGGAACTTCGGCTGTTTCGTACGTTTCTGACGTTGTGTGCTGCCCGGGCCGGTCAACTGCTTAACCTCAACGCGCTGGCTACTGAATGTGGCGTGACTCAGCCAACCGCCCGGGCCTGGCTAACGGTACTGGAAAGCAGCTACCTGGTCTTCCTGTTGTCGCCCTACTACCGCAACCTGAACAAAAGGGCCATCAAAACCCCCAAACTCTATTTTTACGACACCGGGTTGCTGTGTTATCTCCTGGGTATTCGGGACAGCGATGTTCTGCTGACGCATCCAGCCAAAGGAGCTCTATTTGAAAACCTGATTATTGCCGAAAAATTGAAGCAAAACTACCACCTGTATACCCACGATGAGTACTACTTCTGGCGGGACTCCAATGGCAATGAAGTAGATCTCATAAACCCTAGGGGGGCAAAGTTTGATATTTTTGAAATTAAATCAACGCAGACTATTATGGCGGAGCATTTTCGTGGCCTGGCTTATCTAAAAAAGATAGCTCCGGAGGCGGTGGGTACCCGAACGCTCATCTACGGAGGCCTGGAAAATCAGCAAAGGTCGGAGTACCTGGTGCAGTCGTGGCGGAGCATGTAAAAACGAGTAAAGGTACCTTTGATTGGTACCTTTACTGCTTAGAGGTAAGTTTATTTCAAATTAAACCTCTCAACCTTCGCTCAACGTTCGAAAAAGAGAGTGGTACTTATCCTGGTGTACAATCAGGAATTCAATAGTCAAATCAAGCCGCCCCTTTATAAGTAAGATCTTATAGCCATCTGCGGTATAGGGTGCCTCTAAAAGCTCTTTTACAGTTTGGAATGCACCTTTCTCTTCGAGAGTTGGGTAGAAGTAGTTTGGAGTATGAAATCTGATTTCGCTCTTTATCCTACTGTATAGGTCCTGTAAATCATTATACAATTCGATTTCTAAATCACTATATTCCTCTCCAAGGAGGTGCAAATCTCTTTGATTGACGGCAGGCTTTGGTTTATCAACTAATTCAAAAGTTACAGTTCCTTCTGGAATTGGATCATTTTCTTCCCTTTGACTATTTACTAATGAGAAGGAGGAGAATGTGAAGGACCACCCGATGGAGATATACTACCTGGCCGGGCTGGGCGTAGTCACGGTACTGCTGCTGGGGCTAACGGTGTACCTGCTGCGGCTGGGTCTACAGACTCTTCTTTTTTACCGGGCCCTCCGGCAGCACTGGCAGACCACCATCGGGAGGTCACTAGCCTTACACCGCAGTCCGACGAGGAGGGCCAGCCGGTACTTCCGTCCGGTTGGATTAAAAAGGCTCTGCTGTTGCACTAATGCCAAGGTTCAAGGGAGGTAAACGGGAGGTTGACAGGCAGAGATACTTTGATAAAACCACGCTTTAAACCCTGTTCAGGCGCATTCCTGGCAATTTCAGGAAGAAATATCCAACCAATTGAGAATTGAGTAGTTAAAAAGTTGGAAAGAGGTACTTCCTTTTCTTTTATTCTCAAAAATTAGCGATTTATGAAGTCAGGACCGATTGTGATGATAGAAGACGATGATGACGATAAAGAGATAATAGTCCAGGTCCTGAATGACCTGAAAGTACCTAATCTGGTACATTGGTTTATCAGCAGTAGTGAGGCGTTCAAGTATTTAAAGGAAACTCCGGAAAAACCCTTCCTGATTCTCTGCGACGTAAATTTGCCCGGCCTGAGCGGGATAGAATTCAAAAAAGAAATTGATTCGGACCCACAACTTCGTAAAAAGAGTATTCCCTTCGTTTTTTATTCTACTTCCATTGCCCAGAGCGCCGTTGATGAAGCGTATATCCAAATGACGGTTCAAGGTTTTTTTCAAAAAGGTGACCATTATGAGGAGATCAAAAAAACCATTGACCTGATTGTATCATACTGGAAGGTCTGCCGACACCCCAACTCGGAACAATGAGCAGTTATCAATGAGCAGTGACCAATGGGGGTCTTCTCTTTATAAAATCCCGATCTTTTACCCCCGTTTTTGAGTAGCACCAGGGGGGCTGGTAGGTCAATGGCTATTGGCCGTTAGGTTTGGGCGTGGGCCAGGGCTTATTTTTAGAGGGTCTTTACGTAGAAAACACTAATTTCGCCCCCCGAAACCATAAACACATCAAGTATCACATGATCAGTACGAATGACTATTTTGGCGGTTCGGTAAAATCCTTGGGCTACCAGACCCCCGCAGGAAAATCCACGGTTGGCGTAATCGATTCAGGGGAGTATGAATTTGGTACATCCCAGCACGAAATCATGATCATAGTGGAGGGGGAGCTTTCGGTACTGCTACCCGGTTCGGACGAGTGGCAGCTATACAGCCAGGGAGAGAGGTTTGAAGTACCCGCCGGGACCTCATTCGAAGTAAAAGCCAGTAGACCAGTTGCCTACCTTTGCCAGTACCGGTAACAGCGGTAATATCCTTTTAGAAAAATGGGCCGGGCCCGATAACATGTTTCCATTTATCGGGTTGTAACAATGCAAAGCCGGAACCATGGGGCGAATGGGCAGGCATAAAGCCTAAAGATGAGAAGCATGAAGAAGTGGATTACCCTGGTACTGCTTTCCAGCGTACTGGTTGGCTGTAAAACTGCGGCGGTACTGCCGGAAGCAAAAAGCATACACCTGAGTTTGGGCAATCCGTCGGAAGCCCGAACGGATACCAATCAGGCCGACAATTACCTGATGATTAAAAAGCAGTACGCTATTTCCTACAACCGGGGCAAGGGGCACGCCAACTGGGTAGCCTGGGAGCTGTCGCCGGACTGGCTGGGAGGTACCGACCGGCAGGATAGTTTCCGGCCCGATCCCGATCTACCCGCGGGCTGGTATAAGCCGGTACCTTCTGACTATACCAATACAGGATTTGACCGGGGGCACTTGTGCCCCTCCGCCGACCGCTCCAGTACCGAGGCCGATAACTTGGCTACTTTCCTGATGACCAATATTATACCACAAGCACCCGAACTCAACCGCGAAGCCTGGGCCCGGCTGGAAGACTACTGCCGCGACCTGGTGCAAAGTGGCTACCGGTTGTATATTATGGCAGGTACCTACGGGCAGGGGGGCGAGGGCAGCCGGGGAGAACAAAGTACTTTAAAGAACCGCATACAGGTACCCGCCCGCAACTGGAAGGTCGTGGTAGTACTCCCCCAGGGGGCTACCCGCGAACAGATTACCGCCGAAACACCGGTCATTGCCGTGGATTTTCCCAACCAGACTTCCCAGGTAGATAACCAGAGCTGGTACAATTTCCTGACCACGCCGGAAGCAATTGAACAACGGGCCGGGGTCCGTTTTTTTACCTACCTCCCCGCCCGGGTGAGTCAGCCCCTACGGAGGTCGCGATTCAACCCGGATGCGGCTCCTCCGAAGCGGAATGCCCAGTAGGTACTTGAGTGATGAGTTAAGGAGTCTATGAGTCTATGAGAAAATGATTGAATGAGAGGATGAGTGAGGTACTATTAATCTGATTTTTAATTGCGGAGTATAGGGAGTATTTCGCTGAGTTATTCCAGGCAACCTTTCCTCCCTTCCTTCTTTCCTCCTTTAGTACCTTTTACAGCTCCATAAATTCCCAGGCGCTTTGGTAGGCGTTGTGCCCTTCGGCGTGGGCAATGAAGTTGGCGTAAAAGGGTAGGGAAGACAGGGTAGCGCTGTCGCCGATGACGACTAACTTTTTGCGGGCCCGCGTCATGGCTACGTTCATACGCCGGATGTCCGACAAAAAACCAATGTCGCCCTCGGGGTTGCTGCGGGTCATGCTGATGTACACCACGTCCCGTTCCTGCCCCTGAAAACTATCAATGGTATTAACCGAAATTCGGGAGCCGAACTGTACTAAATCGGGCGCGTGGTCCAGTAGTTCCTTCAGAATGGCCACCTGTTTCTGGTAGGGAGATATAATGGCTATGGTCGGAAAGTTTTCGGACGTATAGGGTACCTCGCTATGTTGCAGCGCCGACACCAGACCGTGGAGGTGTTTGAACAGAAAGGCCGCTTCCTCCGGATTGGTACTACTGGTACCTTCCAGTTTTTCTTCAAAGCCACAGCCGGCGGTATCAATAAAAACCAGAGGTACTTCGGTGGGGGTTAAGCGGTGATTCGCTACCGAAGCGTGCGCTTTTAATTTGTTCCGGTAAAATACCTGCGAAGAGTACCCCATAATCGCCTCATTCATGCGGTACTGCTCTTCCAGCAGCACTACCGATTCGGGATGTTGGAGAATGCATTTTTCGAGTAGGGTAGTACTTAACCCTTCCCTGGCCGCCTCCTGCGATTTAATAGTGGGCGAAAGCTGGTAGGGGTCACCCGCCATCACTACTTTCCTGGCTTTCAGGATAGGAATCCAGCAGGCGGGTTCCAGGGCCTGACCAGCCTCGTCAATCACCACAGTCGTGTAGGAAAGGTGACGTACAGTATAGTGGTTTGAGCCTACGAGCGTGGCCGTTATTACCTGAGCTTTGGCCAGAAGATCATCCATGATGTACCGTTCCAGCTGGTCCACCTCCTTCATAATTTTATGGGCTTCGTCAAATAGCGCTTTGCGCTGGTCCCGCTCGGCCTTACCAAAGTTCCGTTTGTACTTGTGGGCGAGGTTTTTGTATTCGTTGGCCTGCTTTTTCAGCGTTTTTATGTCCTTCATTCGGGGGTGCTCCGCCATCCGGCTGTCGAGGGTCAGCGCCATCAGCCGATCCGATACCCGCGCCGGATTACCTACCCGAAGTACCCGCAGGCCTTCCTCCGACAGTTTTTCGCTCAGTAAATCCACGGCGGTATTGCTGGGTGCCACCACCAGTACCTGCCGGGAATCCTGTTTTATGAGGGCCTTTATGGCCTGTACCAGCGTCGTAGTTTTACCCGTACCCGGTGGCCCGTGTACAATGGCCAGCTCATTGGCCGTCAGAATTTTCTCCACGGCCGTTTGTTGCGATGGATTCAGCCTGGGCAGGGTATAGGTTGCATCGGGGGGCGTAAAAGTAGGGGCCTTATGCCCGGTCAGGATCTGAATGAGCCGGCCTTCTTCCGGCTTGTCCGCCAGGAGGGAAGCCTGCCGGAGGGCGTTCTGCATTTCGTCGTAGCTGGTGTCATCAAACAGAAGGTCAATGCCCAGCTTGCCGTCGCGGGTCCAGTCGGGTAGTTCGTCGGTACGGAGGGTAATCCGCAGGCGGTTGCCGATCTGGTGCGTAATGGTACCCTCGGCCCGGTCGGCTTTGGGATTGTAATTGGAGAAAAGTACCGCCGGTGCGCCAAACCGAAGCTGATGGGCAATATCCTGGTGCGTAGTGCGCTCAATGTCCACGGTCAGGTAGTCGCCCCGGCCTATTTCAGAACCCCGGATAGCAATGGGGTACCAGACTAAGCCGCTGGCCCGTCGATCGGTTACGGAGGTAGTTTCGGTCAGGCGAAGGTACTGTTGTCGATCTTCTTCCCGCTCAATTTTTAGTAGTTCAAGTAGCTTTTTAAAGTAGTCCATGGACAAAGGTAACCGAAACCACCGGGAGTCTGGCTAGGAACGAAGGATGGTACAGATGGAGGAGGTAAGAAGGGGAAAGACGGAACGTTTTTAGGGTTATCGTCGACCAAAAATAGCCCGGAAAATCCAGATGATTACGCCGATAACTAATACTACCAAAACAAGCCCTACCCACATACCGGCCTCAAATATGCCGCCAATAATTTCACAACTGGTCAGACTTAACGAAAAGAACAGAAGGAACAGAAAATTCAGTACGTTTTTCATGATTTTAATAATTAGATGAATGGTAGAAACATAATTAGAAAAAACCGTTCCATTTGGGTCCGGTTCTTGCTTTTGCTTACGAGTCCGAATGCCTGACGGGTCCTGCTTTTTCGGGGTTTACGGCCAGGGGAAGGGCTATTTTATAGTCTGATTATTAGTAAATAATTATTTATGTAAGGGTATCTTTTCGATGCTTAATCCTATATATTGCTTTCCAATTTAACTTCCTACCTTTCTTTAATTCTGTATGATAAAACTTTACCTGGTAGCAGGGCTCATGGCTGTAACCATCTTTGCAAAAGCCCAGAATTACAAACAGGAAGCCCGGACTCTCCTCGAACAAAACCTCAAACAACTTCAACTCCGCTCCCCCGACGACGTCCTGATTTCAGATGCTTACCCCAACGCCAGCAGCGGCACCTTTATGGTGTATATTCAGCAGCAGCACCAGGGCATACGGGTACTGAACTCCCTACGCACGCTGGTTTTTAAGGAGGGAAAACTGGTGGTGCAGCAGGGCGAATTCCTAAGATTTGACCGAAGTAAAACCGGCAGGCCGCTGGCTTCCCTAAAACCAGCTGATGCCCTGAACCGGGCTATGGATCACCTGGATATTCCCCGGTCGGCCGGTTTTCGCGATACTCCGGCCAAGGCTTCCCCTAACGGGCATGAAGTCACCTTTGAACCCAACGGCGTGTCCCTCAACAAGATTCCTACCACACTTCTCTGGGTGCCCAATGCGGAGCGGGGGCTGACGCTGGCGTGGCAGGTAGGTATCCATCCGGTAAAGGAGACGGATAGCTGGATGGTGCATATCAATGCCGCCAATGGTCAGGTAATTGACAAAAAGAACCTGACCGTGTATTGCCAGTTTGGCCCTCTGCACGAGCATGCCGATGGACAGGTACACCAGTTAGGTAGTAACCTTGCTCCCAAGGCGACTGCCTCCTCGACTGCCCGTACTGTAGAGGTCAACAGTGCTACCTACCGGGTAATCCCTTATCCGCTGGAAAGTCCCTCCCATTCCGGAGGTGCCTTTTCGAATGTGGTAAATCCCTGGGAGGCTTTTGGTGCGAACAATCCGGCCACAACACTCAATTGGCACACCGATGGAACCCATGATTTTATTTTCACCAGAGGAAACAACGTGCATGCGTACCTAGACGAATATGATAATAATTTGCCTTTTAGCCCTTCAGATACTTCCTCTACGCCACTTCCTCACCTGAGCTTTACGAAAACTTACGATGTAAATGCATCTCCCAAGACTGTTAACAATCAGGGCGCTGCCCTAACTAACCTTTTTTACTGGAACAATATCATCCACAATGTAATGTACCAGTACGGGTTTGATGAGGTCTCCGGTAACTTTCAACAGAATAACCTGGGTCGGGGAGGAATCGGTACCGACTTCGTGGTGGCCCAGGCTCAGGATGGCGGCGGCATGAATAATGCCAATTTTGCAACCCCATCCGACGGGAACAACCCCCGGATGCAGATGTACCTGTGGAATCTTGGCGGTAAAAATCATGATTCAAGCCTGGACAATGGTGTTATTGTCCATGAGTATGGGCACGGGATCTCCAATCGCCTGACCGGAGGACCTTCGCAGGTTGGTTGTCTTTGGAATTGGGAACAGATGGGCGAAGGCTGGAGTGACTTCTATAGCCTTATGTTTACTACCGACTGGAATAAGGCTAAACTGGTCGACGGGTCCCTTTCCAGAACTATTGGTACTTATGTTCTGGGCCAGAATACAAGCGGTAGTGGTATTCGTTCCCATCCTTATACTACTGACATGGATGTAAATCCGTTTACGTATAACGACCTAAAAAATGCAAATAACAGTGTCCATTACATAGGTTCTATCTGGGCGACTATGGTATGGGATATGACCTGGGAAATTATCAAGCAAACAGGTACAATCAGTCCGGATATCAACGACGCAACTGCATCGGGTGGAAACGTAATTGCTATGAAACTGGTGACCGAAGGGCTAAAGCTTCAGCCTTGTTCCCCCGGTTTTGTGGATGGCCGGAATGCCATTCTGAAGGCGGATAGCCTGCTTTACGGTGGACAGTACAGTTGCGCCATCTGGAAGGCCTTTGCCCGGCGTGGGCTCGGGCTGAATGCCTCACAGGGAAGCTCGAATAGCTTCACCGATCAGACCGCCTCTTTTGTAGCTCCCTTCAGCCGGATTGACAAAGTAGCGGATAAGAATGTAGTTGGTCCCGGCGAGGAAATCACCTACACCATAACCGCAACCTGTGGCTGCGATCCCATCACCAATTTCGAGGTAAAGGACTTTTTATCGAAGAATACTACCTACGTGAGCGGCGGTACGTATAATCAGGCTGATCATTCGGTTTCGTTTGGAACCATTAGTCTGGAATATAAAAAAACTGAAACCTTTGTAATTAAGGTAACAAATAACGCTACTTATGACCGGGTGACTCATTTTGATCTGGACGCCAGTACCTTGGCACCCTGGGAAACCGCTACCCTGGTAGGTACCAGTTCCTGGATGGTAAATTCCAACTTGTACCGAAGTAGCGGAGGAAGCTGGTTTGTACCTAATGTCGGGACCAGCAATGCGATTACCCTTACTTCCCCGGCTTATGCCTTACCGCCAAGTTCCGCGAGTGATAACTTTACTACATTTTCGTTTTGGCACTACCTGGGTACTGAATATGGTTACGATGGTGGTGTTATAGAAATTTCTACTGATAACGGTACTACCTGGCTGGATTTGGGTCCCTACATTTATCAGTTTGGATATAACCTGAAACTTAATTGCTGTTATTCATATTTGGAAGGTAGAAATGTCTACTCAGGTTATACTAATGATTTTTACCAAACCCTGGTAGACCTTACTCCCTTTGCCGGACAAACTATTCGTCTGCGGTTTTTATTTGAGGAGGATCAATATGAGGCAGGCTATGGCTGGAACGTTGATGACCTTTCCCTCTTTACCCAAACCGAACTGAAAAATACCGCCTACCTGTTAAAAGGGGAGGAAGTGGTTTCTCAAAGTTCCGTGTTTACTTTTCTCAGGCCCTCACCGCTCAATATCCAAAGCCTTTCGTCCGGAAGCTGGAACAACCCGGCTACCTGGTCGTGCGGGTGCATTCCTCAGCTGGCCGATACTGTTACCATTAATCCTACGCATAATGTAGTGGTAGATGGCATGCCGGTCAGGATCAAAGCCCTACAGCAAAATGAGGGTAACCTCGAGCTGGTCAATAACGCCACGCTTGAGTTGTCGAATAATTAATAGTAAGGGTACTTAAAAGCAGAAGCCCGGCCCTCCATTGGAGGTCGGGCTTCTTAGTATCAGCGAATCCTACTTACCGGTTTTCCAGAGACACAAACTCCCGCAGGGTGGGACCCACGTACACCTGACGGGGACGGCCGATGGGTTCTTTGTTGGTGCGCATTTCCTTCCACTGGGCAATCCAGCCAGGCAAACGGCCAATAGCAAACATGACCGTAAACATATTAGTTGGTATACCCAGGGCCCGGTAAATAATGCCGGAATAGAAGTCTACATTGGGGTATAGTTTGCGCTGTACAAAGTAGTCGTCTTCCAGAGCGGCAGCTTCCAGCTGTTTGGCAATCTCCAGTACGGGGTCATTTACGCCCAGCTTGGTAAGTACTTCATTGGCCGCCTTTTTGATAATCCGGGCGCGCGGGTCAAAGTTTTTATAGACCCGGTGGCCAAAACCAAACAGACGGAATCCGCTTGATTTGTCCTTGGCCATGTTGATGTATTTCTGGGTATCGCCACCATCGGCCTTGATCGCCTCCAGCATTTCAATTACCTCCTGGTTGGCCCCACCGTGCAGCGGGCCCCAAAGGGCACTGATACCCGCCGAAATCGACGAATAAATATTGGCCTGCGAAGAACCTACCAAACGTACCGTTGAGGTGGAACAGTTTTGCTCATGGTCGGCGTGCAGAATCAGCAGCTTGTTCAGCGCCGCCGAAACCACCGGGTCAACCTGGTAGCTTTCAACGGGTAACGCGAACATCATCGACAGGAAATTGGAGCAGTAGTCGAGGTCGTTGCTGGGGTAGTTGACCGGGTGCCCCTGCGATTTTTTATAGGACCAGGTGGCAATGGTAGGCAACTTGGCCAGCAGTCGAATAATGTGCAGGTCGGTAACGTCCGGTGCTGTCGAGTCGTAGGTGTCCGGGTAGAAGGCGCTCATGGCACTCACCAGCGAGGAAAGTACGCCCATGGGGTGCGCATTGACCGGAAAGCCTTCGAAGATTTTCCGCATGTCCTCGTTGACCAGGGTATGCGTACGTACTTCGTGTTCAAAGTTTTTGTATTCTTCCTGGGTAGGCAGCTCACCGTAAATGAGCAGATAGGCTACTTCCAGAAATGAGGCTTTTTCGGCCAGGTCTTCGATGGAGTATCCGCGGTACCGCAGAATTCCTTCTTCTCCATCCAGAAAGGTAATGCCACTTTTGGTGGCACCCGTATTTTTAAAACCACTATCAAGCGTTATATAACCGGTTTGATCGCGCAGCTTGGCAATATCTATGGCTTTTTCTTGCTCGCTGCCTTCGATGACCGGAAATTGGAAATTTTGACCGTCAATCGTTACTTCGGCTATCTGTGACATATAATTAATGGAAATAGTAAGAATAAAAATGTAACTGAATTATATGGGTTATGTTGAAGAAAATGTAATTATCCAAGATGAAATTAGGTTGAAATAACAAAGGACGTTATCCCAATCCGGCCCAAAGTTTGGACGGGTATCTGCCAGTGGCCTTATTTGGTCGGCTGTGCAATATTCGAAAAAATATTCGTACTTTCTATGGGTTTTGTACTTTATTAGTACCTATTAGCTATGTTTGGAAAATATAAACCTGGTTAGGGAGCTTTAACTATTTGTCCGCCTTTCATAACCAGTTGTACCTTTCTGATGGCTCCAATGGCCTGGGTGGGATCGCCCTCCACGGCTACCAAATCGGCCAGAAAGCCGGGAGTTACCTTTCCCAGTTCCTCCAGGTGAAAGACGCGGGCATTGACTGATGTCCCTGACTGAAGTACTTCCGTGGGGGTCATCCCGTATTCAACCATCAGTTCCAGCTCGCGGGCGTTGTCGCCATGGGCATAAACCCCTACGTCGCCCCCAAAGCATATAGTTACGCCGGCATCCTTTGCCTGCCGAAAGGTTTTCTTTTTTTGCTGTACCCTTTCCGGAGCGGGGTCAACGCCTTTCTTCCAGCCCCGGTACTGGCTAATGGCTTCGCCTGCGGCCAGGGTAGGGCACAAAGCCACGCCCTTTTCCTGCATCAGCTTCCAGATTTCGGGCGTACCTCCATCACCGTGTTCGATGGTTTCGACCCCGGCCTGAATAGCCCGCCGCATTCCCTCGGCCGTGGAGGCGTGCGCCACTACCGGCCTACCGCTGCTCCGGGCAATTTCCACTATCAGACGTAGTTCTTCTTCGGTAAAGGTGGGCTGAGCCGTACCGCCCGGCCCCCACCGGTAATCAGCGTAAACCTTGATAAGGTCGGCTCCTTTGCTTATCTGTGTGCGAACGGCTTTGATAAGATTGTCGTGCCCGTCGGCTTCTTCCGCCCCCTGCGGTACGGCCAAATCGGGGCTAAAGCCTTTGGGAGCGTAACTACCCGTGGCAATTAAGGCCCGGGTAGCAATGAGCATACGGGGGCCGGGTATAACTCCTTCATCAATAGCTCTTTTCAGGCCTACGTCATCGTACTCCGCTCCTTCGGTACCCAGGTCTCTTACGGTTGTAAAACCATTTAACAGCGTTAACTCGGCGTGTTTGGTGGCTCGGGCCACCCGGTAGGCCCGTGGTTCTTTAAGTACCTGGTCGTCCCAGGGGGTCTCGTTGTAAGGATGCAGTAACAGGTGCGAATGGCCTTCAATGAGTCCCGGTAGTAGCGTCATACCAGGCAGGTCAAGTACCTGGGCCTGCCGGGCTTCGGCTGGTAAGGAAGCAGGAGGTCCGGCTGCCATGATGCGTTGTCCTTTAACCCAGACCAGCCAACCGGTATGGATAGATTCTCCGTCAAAGACCCGGGCCGGTTGTAGCAGGTAGCTGTTTTGCGCCCGGAGCTGTACCACGGCAAGCAGCCCCAGACACAAGAGAAGCAACCGCCTCATACACCCGGCGTTTTGCGGGCCTCGTACACGGCCGTAATCAGGTACTTGGTAAATAATCCAATCAGGAGTATAGGCAGGAGGTGGGCCCCGTAAATGAACGACTTGCCGGTGAGCTGGTAGGTGAACGAGGAAAAGGTAATATACACGTAGGCAAACAGCGCCCAGCCCAGCGCCAAGAGCAGCAGGTACCACCGGGCCGCGATGCTGGGTACCGTCAGGCGACGGATAACCTCGCAGGCCAGTAACGACAGCCCCACCACCAGCCCCACGCTACCGAGGGCCCGGGGGAGGGTCTTGAGGTAGTCGTGTTTATAAATAAAAATGCCGAGGCGGCCGACCAGGTTAGGATGGGCCAGCATGTAGGCATCCGTTATACTCAGTACAACCAGCAGCAGGGTCGACGTCAGGTTCCTTTTCAATAGTAGATTATTTACAGGTTTTCAATCTGGTGCAAAATACAGAAGTATGGCCTTAGGTGTCAACTTTTTTCGGGATTTGTGCCAATTAGCTGGTTTGGGGCTCCTTTCCATCGGTTATGGATTTCGTCGACCTGCGTTTCGAAATCGCTCTCCCAGTCCAGCCATTGAATCTGGATGCCGTCCCTTTCTATTTTCCGGAAAAAGGTCATCTGACGCTTCGCAAAACGATGAATTTCAGTTTCCAGCCGCCGGGTCATCTGCTCGTAGGTGTGCTGCCCGACCAGGTACTCAGTCAGGTACTTGTACTCCAGCCCGTAGTAAATGAGCTGCTCCGGGGAGAGTCCTTTTTGTAACAACCCTTCCACTTCCTCAATCAGGCCGTGCCGCAGCCGGAACTGCAACCGGGTACTTATCCGCTCCCGACGGACGGGAACGGGCGGGTTCAGCCCAAATACCAGAAACGGGGTTTCTTTTGGTTGGGCCGGGAAACTAAACTCCGGATGCTGGCGCAGATACGTACTTATTTCGACGGCCCGGATTAAACGCTTGCGGGTGGACGTGTCGGCCCGGGGGGAGTAGGCCGAAGGGGTTTGGTGAAATAGAGCAAGTAAATCCTCCTCCGTAAGCTCATTCAATTCGGCCCGCAGGGCCTCGTCTACCGGAATGCCCGTGAACTGGTGTTGCCGCAGGAGGGCGTCCAGGTACAGGCCGGTTCCGCCGCACACTATGGCTGGCGTCCCCTTTTGCTGAAGGTCCTCAAGTACCCCTTTGGCATCTTCCTGAAACCGGTAAACGTGGTACTTCTCGCCCGCCTCCACCACATCAATCAGGTGGTAGGGTACCCGACCAGAACCTGATTCGTAGTCAGAAAGGTCTTTTCCGGTACCAATATCCATCCCCCGGTATACCTGTCGGGAGTCAGCGCTAAGTACTTCACCCCCCAGCCGCCGCGCCAGCTGAACAGCCAGCCGGGTTTTGCCGGATGCCGTGGGACCTATTATGACAATAACTGGCAGCACTGGTGGCACTTTTTGGTTAGGAATGCAAGATAGGGAAAAGGACCCATTGGCTTAGGGCCGGCTTTGCTTCACAAATTTACGGCTTCCGCTGGTGTAAATTTTCAGAAAACCGTGCGAAGGTGCAATGTCAGGGGTTATGCCCGCCGGTAGTCGGCCGGGCGG
This sequence comes from Telluribacter sp., assembly GCF_035998675.1. Lineage (NCBI taxonomy): Bacteria > Pseudomonadati > Bacteroidota > Cytophagia > Cytophagales > Spirosomataceae > Telluribacter > Telluribacter sp. Next base: position 314,021 of record NZ_DASYHI010000020.1, on the reverse strand, counting down.
GTAGCGATGCAACCCATTTAGGTCAAGCCATAATTCGTGCGGAGGTGTATCACCCGTGGCAACAAAGCCCAAACGCTCGTAGCTCCTCCCGGCCGACCAATCCAGATCGGCGTAGGTCATAATGTCATCGGGCTGCATTTCCTTGTTGAAAGCATTAAGTAACTTATCGAGACCACCCACGACGGTAGTACCTAGGAGGTTGGCAAAACGCACCATTTCGAAAGACCTGAACGGTTGCCCCGACCGCCGGAAAGTACGGGGATTGCTAAAGGTAGCTACGCCTACCAAAAGTTCTTCCGGTTGAAGATTTAGCTTTTCACTAAAGTCAGGAGCAAGTACCCGGTAGTACCTTTGGGGCAGATACATGCCATACTTATACTTAGCCTGCACCCCGGCCTGCAGGTGATTTTCGGCCAGAAATGCGGCAGCCGTGGGTTGGTCGAGGCGCCTTACCCGCGTGAGCCGCGCGGGTATTCGCTGGGAAAAGCCCAGGAGGGCTTCCAGTCTGGATTCTACAATGGGTAGCCTGCTACGCCATACATCCTCCCAGAGAGTCACAAAATCAAAGCCTTGGTTTTTAAGTACTTGACTGACGTTAGAAAATTTAATTCCTGCCAAAGCCGGATCTAGCGCCTGCCAGCCCCGCAAATCTATCAGATGAAGTACCAGGCTCTTTTGGCCCGGCCGTGTAATCTGGATAAAGGGAAAAGTACTTTCAGGACGATGGAAAAGCATTGGCTGCACGGGCCATGCCCGCAGCCAGTGGATGATCTGTTCCGGAAATAGATCGGATTTTTCCAATAAAGAATAAATGAAAGGGAAATGAAAACGCTGGTTCCCGCTCAGGCAGGCCCAGGGGTAAAGATAGTACCTAATACAGAAAGCACAGCCTCGGGAGCTGTGCTTTCTGTTGGTTTGGGAAAAATAAAAATCAGGCCAAATTACTTTTTGCCAAGCCCGAAAACCAGTCCCAGGTTGACACCGTAAAACTTGGAGGTAGACTCAAAATTAACGTTGTCGGCGGTACCTACCTGGGTACTGTTATTCTTGTTGCCGAACACGAAATGGTACACCCCCTCCAACTGGATGCCCACATTGCCCGTAACCAGGATAATTCCGGCGCGGGGCGCGGCCCCCAGGTGATTGCGGCGGGTAGTTTCGGCGATTCGATTACCATTGAAGCGGGTATCGTATTTACTGAAGTACATACCCGCATCACCACCCAGGTACGGACGAACCAGTCCATCGGAAAGGAAAAGATCGAGCGTGGCGGTTACGGGGGTAAGCCTACCGGAATGGCTGAGCGTTTGACCAGCCACCACGTAATCTTTGCCATCCGTGTAGGTTTTAGCCGCTACACCTACGGCAAAATGCTCCGCCGGAAAAATTCTAAGATTAACCCCGCCACCGTAAAGATTATTAGCCTGTGTCAAGTTTGATTTCGCAATTCCTCCCTGCACACCCAATGAGAACTGAGCCGAAGCGCTCCCCCCCGTTAGCAGCAGCCCCAACAGAGCGGCTCCTGCCCAGCGTTTGATGTTTTTTTCCATATTAAATAATTGTTTATGGGTTTGGTAATACCCATATAGGCAAAAACCTGGTGCCTGTTAAAGTGCTGCCTGTAAGTACTTTAATTAAAGGGTTTTAACGAAAGGTTACATAAACTTGATACTAAAGATTTTATAAAAGGGTAGTTAAAGCGGATGAGCTGTCCGCCCCGAAAAAGGACTGGGGAAAGCTCGAGAAAAAAATTCCCCGCCCTGTTTTTGGGGCGGGGAATTTTTAGGCGTACTTTCTTTTCAAAATACAATCTTAATTACATTTCATGGCTGTTTTTTGGGGTACTTCTAAAAAAAGGTCTATTATCGGCCAATGCCAAAAACCAGTCCTACGTTGGCTCCCCAGAAGTTGTTCGTTTGGTCAATGTTGATTCCGGCTTCGTTGACCCGCAGGTTATTGTTCTGGTTGGCAAATATGGCGTGGTACACCACCTCTGCCTGTACGCCTACGCTTCCAAAATCAAACAGGAGACCACCGCGGGGGGCTACACCAAAGTTTGAAGCGCTGGTCCTGATTAGTTGGTTATCGTTCTGGTTTACCCGGAAATTCTGGAAATAGATACCGGCATCGGCACCCAAGTAAGGTCTTACTATACCGGGGCTTAATAAAAAGTCAGCGGTCAGCGTAACCGGGGTAATGTTGTTTACAAAACGGGTGGGGCCCCCGGAGAAATCATAATTTAACCGTTCCGAATAGATGCGACCGGCCACCCCAAGTGCCACGTTTTCGGTGACAAAGTACTTAAGGTTTATCCCACCACCGGGGTAGGATTTCGCGTTGTCAGCGGTAGATTTGAACACGCCACCCTGTACACCTACCGAAAATTGAGCTGATGCACTTCCCAACGAAAGGAACAGCCCTACCAGAGCCATACCAGTCCAACGAATAACGTTATTTTTCATGGTCTTTAGAAAAAGTTTGGTTTATGCTAAATTGTAGATAAAAAACAATGCCCGATTTTGCATAACTATAATACAGATAGGGCAACTAACTAAAAACAAGGAGATTGACAAATGTGATATGTACTTTAACGACTGGTTTTAAAGTATAACTATCCTAATAAAATAGAGAAAAAATATCCCCAAACAAGTAAAAATACCCGTATAGATTGGGGGTAGCCAGAAGGGCATTTTTTGGTAGCGCCAATTAAGAATTAGTAGGAAAAGACTTTATTAAGTAAAGGGGCGAGCTGCTAAATTTGCAGCCTTCTGTTTTAAGGCAATACCTTACATAACCTGCCCATGAATAGGGAAACCTTCATTTTGAGACGCAGCATTTGGAAAGAATAGAAGCAATCCTGAAACAAGTACTTTAGTTAATAAAACCAAATCACATACCTACCAGCCAATCCCACATGTCCCGGATTAGAATTTTTGTTATTTCCCTTTTTCTCATTTTTGGTCAGTCGGTACTGGCGGCTACGATCGACACCGTGGAGACCTACAGCCCCTCCATGAAAAAGACCATCAAGGCGGTGGTCATGACCCCTTCCAATTACGCGACCGGCAAGGAGTTTCCGGTCTTGTACCTGCTGCACGGATACAGCGGCAACTACGCCGATTGGGTCAGGAAAGCACCCGCCGTTCTGGATGCCGCCGATACCTACCAGATGATCATTGTTTGTCCTGACGGTAACTTTAACAGCTGGTACTTTGACAGCCCGGCGGACGCTAATTCCAGATACGAAACCTACGTTGCCCAAGAGCTGGTAAACTGGGTCGACGGCAAGTACCGAACCATCAAAGACCGGTCGGGCCGGGGTATCACCGGCCTTAGCATGGGCGGGCACGGGGCCCTGTATCTGGCCTTCCGGCATCAGGATGTGTTCGGGGCGGCCGGTAGTATGAGCGGAGGCGTGGATATTCGTCCGTTTCCAAAAAACTGGGACATGGCTACCAAGCTGGGTACCTACGCCCAGTACCCTGAGCGCTGGGAGCAAAACACGGTCATCAACCTGCTTCACCTGCTCACGGCCAACTCTCTGGCGTTGATCATTGACTGCGGGACGGAGGATTTCTTTTTCCGGGTCAACGAAAACCTGCACCACAAGCTCCTGGAACGAAACCTGCCCCACGACTATATTTCCCGCGCCGGTGCCCACAACTGGGCCTACTGGAACAATGCCGTCATTTACCAGCTGGTGTTTATGAACAGGTACTTCAACAAGGGGAAGTAGTACATAAGGATTAGAGGAGTAAAGGAATAAAGGGTAAGAAAGGAGGAATGTTATCGAATCTTAATCAAGTACTTTCCCTTCCTGCTTTTCTCCATTCCTCCTCTACTTCCTTGTTAAAATATATACCTGATCTCACACCAGGGAATCACTTCCTGCTGAAGAGCCCGGAACTCCGCTATCCACTGGGCTTTCAACTGGTGCTTGTACCGGACATTCACTCCACCAAACTGACTGACCTTGGTTTCCTGTACCTGTGGTGCCCAGATCAGACTCTCGGCCTTAGGGTTAATGGACAGATTTGCTTCGTGCTGTGCCTGGTTGTGCGTCAGAAATATTACCTCACAGCTCATCTGTTCCTTTACCTTTGGGTGTACCGCCCGATTCAACTGCTCAAACAGCTCCCGATAATCCTGCAGCCACCCCTGGTATACGACGACCGGTGAAAAATTGACGTGTACTTCATACCCCGCCTGGTAAAAGTCGTTGATGGCGGCCAGGCGTTTTTCCATAGAATCAGTCCGTACGTCTACCAGTTTACTTAGCTTGTGTGGTAGCATACTAAAACGGATCCGGGTCTTTTGCTGCGGATCGTAATTGAGCAATTCCGGATTTACAAACTTGGTCGCAAACGTGGCGAAGACCTTCGGGTGTTGCCGGTAGAAGCGGATGGCCGTCTCGACCGAATCTCCCAGAGTAGCGTCTACTGAGATATCCGAGTTACAGCCAATATCATAGGTATAGTACCGGCTGTGGGTCTGGGTAGGTACCTTGGGCCAGGGTTGTTGCTGTGCGTGCTTATCTACCGCCGCCAGGATCTCCTCCGTATTGGTGAATAGGGTAATGGGATTTACGTTCTTGTTCCGGTCCACGTAGCAGTAGGCGCAGGCCCCCAGGCAGCCGTTGGCCAGGCTGGGGGCAATAAAGTCAGAGCTACGTCCGCTTTCGCGGATAGTCATGGTTTTCAGCCGACCCAATACCAGTACATTGGACTTGACCTGGAAATGATTGCCCACCAGCTGGGGTAACCGGTTGTGTTGTTTGATCTCCTGTTGTAGGGTACCCGCCTGGGAGAGGAGTAAATTCTTTCCGCGCTCGTTGAGGGCGTCAGGAGTATATAGGATAGTAGATGGATTGAAGCTTTGCATACCTATACTGAACACCTGCCGAGGAGGGATAGTTCTTTTTGGTAGATAATTAAACTATTGTAAATCAGAATGTTAAGAATAAATATTGATTTTGGACCGGGTCAGTTTCCTTGTTCAATTTTGTGAATAATAGTCCGCATCCGGTCGTAGTGGGAGCCTTTCCAATAGACTCTCCGGCAGGTTTGGCATTGGTAAAATTCATGAAAATATAGCATGGTTTTGGGAGGAAGCTTTTCTAACACTGTTTCTTTTGGGGTAGCCACGAGTATTCCGTTGCAGGCCAGGCAGCGGCTAAGCGGTTGGAAGTGAGGTTTTAAGTCAAAGTACCTGATGGTCTCAAGTAGTTGTTCGTCCGGGTGTTGCGACCGGAGCCAGTACCCCCAGCTAATGGCCTTGTGTTTTAACAGGCCAATGTCCCTGGTCAGTACCGGGCGATTTTCCTGTTCCGCGAGGCGGGCTATGGTGGCGTCAGCGTAATCTGTTTCGTACAGCGAATCAAAGCCCAGCATGCGCAGCGATTTGGCCAGCTTGCCCAGATGTACATCCAGAATAAACTTAGGTGGTTGAGGTACCGGTGGAGATAGGGTATGGTCAGCGGGCCAGTTGGAGCGGTAATGGAGGGGATATACCTCCACCCGGGCCATGGGCAGCAAGGGTTGAAGAAATCCAGCGGGCTCCTCATTTACTAGAATCACCTCCACTTCCACGTGAGGTACGCCCAGGGCTTCAATGGCATCCTTGAGGGCTGGCCGGTCGTTATACATGTACTCAATCCAACCATTTTTTCGGGTAGGGGAGAGGAAATCATTCAAACTACCATGAAACCGGAACCGGGCTTTCTTTTCACTCATGCTTTAGTATGGGTAACTGCACAATTGTTGTACGTATAGTAAATACTTTCCTAATTGTAAGTAAAACAACTATTTGGGCAAATATTCTTAACTTCGGAACTTCAAATTAATAAATCAGGGTTTTACTAATTGAATTCAAAACTAGTAGGTAACGATTTATGTCAACACAAAAACCATCCAACCACCGGGCCGACCGGAAGGCTTCTTTCCGGTTAGTGCTTTTGGGAGCTGCCACCGTTGTATCCCTTTCGGCCGCTGCCCAGCAGGAAGCCAGCCCCCGGGCCCCCTTCATTGACAAAGCCAACATGGACCTGAGCGTAAAGCCGGGTGATGATTTTTACCAGTACGCTAACGGTACCTGGCTAAAAAACAACGCCATACCCGCCAAAGAAACCCGCTGGGGAAGCTTTAACGTCCTGCGTGACTTCAATATTAATGCCGTAAAGACCATTCTAAACGATGCCGCCAACAACAAAAATGCTGCGGCCGGATCGTTGGAAAAAAGGGTAGGTGATTTTTACGCCTCCGGCATGGACAGCGCTACCATTGAGAAAGTAGGTTATACTCCCATCAAAGCCGACCTGAAAAGAGCAGGTGCCGTTAAGGATGTTAAAGGGGTACTTAATGAAGTAGCTACCTTACGGACTTCCGGTTCGGCTTCTCCCTTATTTGGTTTTTATGTGGGCCAGGATCGTAAGAATGTAAACAATATGGTTCCCCAGCTCAGCCAGGGCGGAACTACCCTGCCTGACCGCGACTACTACCTGAAAGACGATGCGCGCACCCAAAAGATTCAGGCGGCTTACAAAAACTACATTACAACCCTGTTTACCCTGACGGGTGTAGCCCAGCCGGTGGCCCAGAAAAACGCCGAGACTATTTTTAACCTGGAAAAAAAGCTGGCCGAAGCCCAAATGAGCCGGGTTGAAATGCGGGACCCCTACAAAACCTACAACAAGTTTGCCGTTGCTGAGCTCAGCCAAACAACTCCCACTATTGACTGGAAGCCCTTATTGAGCAAAATGAAGGTAACGGGTGAGGATACCATTCTGGTAAATAACCCCAAATTCTTCACCGAACTCAACAGCCTGCTCACAAGTACCCCCGTTGCTGACTGGCAAACCTACCTGCAGTGGAATATCCTCAAATCGGCCGCTCCTTACCTGAGTTCTCCGTTTGTGGACGCTAATTTCGCCTTTACCCAGGCACTGACGGGTCAGAAGGTACAGACCCCGCGTTGGCAGCGCCTGTCTTCCCTGACCGACAACACCATCGGCGAGCTGCTGGGCCAGATATACGTGCAGAAACACTTCAAGCCCGAAGCCAAGGCGCGCATGAACGAACTGATTGGTAACCTGGTAAAGGCCTACGAAATCCGGATTAAAAATCTGGAATGGATGAGCGATGTAACCAAAGAAAAAGCACTGGCCAAACTACATGCCTTTAAACCCAAAGTAGGGTATCCGGATAAGTGGAAAGACTACAAAGGACTGGCCGTGAACAGAGGTACTTTCTTCGAGAACGTTCGCAGTGCCGGGCAGTGGGCCTACAACGATATGGTAGATCAACTGGGCAAACCAGTAGACCGTACTAAATGGGGCATGACACCTCCCACCGTTAATGCCTACTACAGCCCGGTGATGAACGAGATTGTATTTCCGGCCGGCATCCTGCAGTTCCCTTTCTTTGACCCCAGCGCCGACGATGCCGTAAACTACGGTGGTATTGGCGCGGTAATAGGTCACGAAATTTCCCACGGATTTGATGACTCGGGCAGCCAGTACGATAAGGATGGTACCCTCCGTAACTGGTGGACGCCCGAAGACCAGGCCCGTTTCAAAGAAAGAGCCGGGAAGCTGTCGGACCAGTTTGATGCTTATACTGTACTGGACACCGTACGCGTAAATGGCAAACTCACCCTGGGCGAGAACATTGGTGACCTTGGAGGTCTTAACGCGGCCTACGAAGCCTTTAAAATGACCAAGCAGGGTCAATCTAACGAGAAAATTGATGGCTTTACACCCGACCAGCGTTTCTTCCTGGCCTGGGCGCAGGTGTGGCGTATGAATATCCGTCCGGAAACTGCGGCCCAATTGATCATTACCGATCCTCACTCACCCGGCGAGTACCGAACTATTGGTGCACCGGTCAATATGGATGCCTGGTACGAAGCGTTTGATGTGAAACCCGGCGATAAACTTTACATCAAGCCGGAAGACCGCATCCGGCTCTGGTAATACAGAAGCTAGTAGATATTTAAAAAAGGGGTACCTGCGCAGGTACCCCTTTTTATTTATACAATAGGCAGGACGTAAAGTTGCTCATTTTTAAATGCCACAAGCGAAAGCAGCACTGCCTGTTCATACAATTGTTTTCGATCCACGACATTGTCCGTCAGCAGGCCGACCGCTCCGCCTTGCTGTTTGGAATTGGTATGACCAAACACCCGATCGTCGGCGGTACCTAGTTCCATTCCCTGCCTGACCAGAGCGGCTACGGCCGGAGGCAGAAAAAAGGTACCCGAACGGGCTTTACCGGCCAGTTTGTCCGAGCGAACCACGATCCAGGCAAAAGCCGCCAGTTCTCCCCCGATTATTTCTACTCCTCCTTCAATGCCAATCCAGAAGTCAGCTTCGGGGTAGGTGAGACAGGCGTTCTGTACCCGGTTGTCGGCCCCTCTGAGGGTTTCTTCGTCCGTCATGGGCTGGTCAGCAACTCCGGAAGCTACCGAAACGGGTACCGTCTTAAAATGTATAGCGGGAAACATTCGCTGAAATCCGGCCAGGGCCGCTGCTACTTTCACCGGATTAGTGGAGGCGACTACAATAGTTTTTTCTGAATTTTTCATGGAGGTAGTTACTAAAAAATGGGCTAAGTTAAAAAAGCGACGCAGGTAAAAATGGGGCGATACGCTGCTTTATCACTGGATCGGGTACCTGTTTTAGTCCCGGACTCAATCCCGTTTCATCCCAAAGGTCTATCCAATTTCCAGTATTTAGTACGTATTCATTTAATTATTTTATGAAAAAATATTCAATCCTACTCATTTTCGGGCTACTGCTGGTCCAGTTGCCTGGTGTAAGTACCTACGGACAAAAACTGAAGAAGCTTGATCTCTACCTGCTGATCGGCCAGTCTAACATGGCGGGCCGGGGAGCCGTGGAGCCGGAGGACCAGACGCCGCAACCCAGGGTATGGATGCTGAATAAAAACCAGGATTGGGTACCCGCGGCTGAACCCCTTCATTTCGACAAACCCGGTGTAGTTGGGGTAGGACCCGGTTTTGCTTTTGGTAAAGCCATAGCCGAAGCTTCGCCGGATGCTAACATCGGTTTAATTCCCTGCGCCGTTGGTGGTTCCTCTATCGACGCCTGGAAAAAGGGCGGTTTCCACGGACAAACACAAGCCTACCCCTACGACGACATGTTAAAACGGGCCAAAAAAGCCCTGAAAAAGGGAAAGTTGAAAGGCATCATCTGGCACCAGGGCGAATCGGACAGCTCACCCGAAAAAGCGGCCGAATACGCTACTAAGCTTACCGATCTGGTCAATAGAATACGCCAGGACCTCAAAGCACCCGAAGTTCCGTTTGTAGCAGGCACTTTGGCCGATTTTTACGTTGAGAAATCACCGGGAGCTGCCGTTGTGAATAAAGCACTGGAAGAACTGCCCAAATGGGTACCCAATACCGCCTGTGTTCGTTCGGAAAGCCTGGTACATAAGGGCGATGATACGCACTTTGATTCCCCATCGGCCCGGGAATTGGGCCGTCGCTACGCTGAGGCAATGCTGGGGTTACAGCAAAAGAAATGACCAATAATAGAAACTAGTTTTAAAACGTGATGATTGCGTTATAGTGGGTATAATGAAATAGTTCCTTCTTGAAATCTGGAATAACTGAGCGTCGGGTGGGAGAGAAGCGGCGTTGCGAATGTTAAATATTTTTTAAATTTTTTCATCTTCTATTTGTACAAAAAAAGACAATATAAATATGTAATATTTTCTGTGTTGACTTGCAGATGTCACGGCCGTTTTTAACAAAAATGGGCATAAATGAAGGTAGGAGTACAGGAAAGTGCAGATTTGCAGGTAGTTGTGTCTTCTTGGGAAACGACAATTTAGAAAGTCTAAACTGCCAGATTAGTTATAAAAATAGTTTAGGCTTATGAGTAGACACTATTGCGAAATAGCTCTCTGGTTCATATACTTACTAAAAAAATCCCTCCCCGACTCATGAATTTGTTTTACAGGTACTTCACAAGTGGAAACAGACTCCCACGGTTACACAGTCTGCTTTTCATCCTGATTGTTTTTCTGGGTCTGCAGGCCCTGCGTATGTTTGGTGGTATGAAAGATGAAAACCACCGGAAGCTTCTCACCGAAGTAAGTACTACCTACGCTAAAAAATAAATAAACCTATAAATTTTCCACCGGGAACTGCCGTGAGGCAGGGGAGTTGTCATACCTATACCGGAAGGGCTGGGTCATAACCTCAATCCTTTTCGGGAAAGAAGTTGGAATAAAGTAAAGACTATAACAGGGACCAGGGGCATTCTCGTTGTATCCCTTGCATTTTCGGGCGGCTGACCCGTCAATAATACTGTGACTGATACCTGCTTTCTTTCGTGCTGCAGTTCCGGCAATTCAAGCTTATCCTTTCCTTTTTATTCAAATCGTCTTATAGGATGGATTTAAAATAGTACCTGTTTCATGGGGTGCGGATGCTCAATCAGGCTCTTACTAATGTAGATTTTACAACCTTATGGCTTCTCGTGTTGTTTGCACACTGAGCTAAACCCCCAGCGGGGTACACTAAGATTAAATTTGGTCAGAAATAGTAACGTATGATAGAACGCCAGGTTTACCGCATGCCCAAGGCTGGTTCCATTAACGATTTGGTCTTACAACGCGAGGAACTCGGTCCACCCGGGGCCAGGGAAGTATGCGTGGAAGTGCAGGCCCTGGGGCTAAACTTTGCCGATATCTTTGCCATGCAGGGTTTATACAGCGCCACCCCCGAAGGATCTTTTATTCCGGGACTGGAGTTTTCCGGGGTGGTTATAGCCGTAGGCGCTGAGGTGGAGGAATGGAAAGTAGGAGACAAGGTGATGGGAGCGACTCGCTTCGGGGGTTATGTTTCCCATATCAACATTCACCATCGGTACGTGCTGCCTCTACCCGAAGGCTGGACCTTTGAAGAAGGGGCTGGGTACCTGGTTCAGGGCCTGACGGCTTACTATGCCTTGACCAAACTGGGTGACCTGCAGGAAGGGATGACCGTACTTATCCATAGCGCGGCCGGTGGGGTAGGTATTCTGGCCAACCGGATTTGTAAAAAGTACGGTGCCTACACTATAGGTACCGTGGGACAGGCCAGCAAAGCTGACTTTTTACGCTATGAAGAAGCGTACGATGAGGTAATCGTTCGGGATGCTCAGTTTTATGAAAAATTGAAAGCGGCTCTTGGGCCTCTCCCCTTAAATCTGATCATGGAATGCATTGGAGGGAAAATACTGAAGCAGGGGTGGAAAGCTATGGCTCCCATGGGCCGCATGGTGGTGTATGGCAACGCCAGCTTTACCAGTCATGGCTCAAAGCCTAACTACTTGCGGCTTTATTGGAAGTACTTTAAACGTCCCCAAATTGATCCGCTACGCCTGCCCACCCAAAATAAATCGCTCATGGGTTTCAACCTGATTTATCTCTATGAGCAGACCGACCTGATGCATCACTTGCTCAACGGACTTCAGGCCCTCCAGCTAAAACCACAGCACGTAGGTCATGTTTTTCCTTTTGAAGCGATGCACGAGGCCATCCGGCTGTTTCAAAAAGGAGAAACGGTGGGGAAAGTCGTGGTAAAGGTGGGGTAGCTTCAATTGCCAATGCAGAATGTAATTTTACTTAATAAGTGATTAATTTACAGTTATTTAAGCTTATTAAAACAAAAAAGAAGTAAAAGATTTATCCCCTCCCGTTGGTGGTTTACTAGATTGTTATATCTCCATACTGTATCCCGGTTATACAAGCATGTATATGCAACCGGAAACAATTATTTGGATCTATTGCTTTAGAAAGTTGAGAGCCATTTTTATTAAAGTACACACGGCGTTTTCCTCCCCCCAAACAGATTTACACGTCTTTTATTTAATAATCCAAAGCAAGTCGGGTCTGGAGTAGTTTTCTGTCTGATTGAACATGCTTAGTATTTGTAAAAGATGATCAGTAAGGCTTCTTAAAGGGCATTGTAATCTATACGTTGAATTTCTAAGCGAAATCTAACGTGAAAGAGCAGGTAAATAAGCCTACTTTTAGACGATTTCATTTTACAATTTTTTATCAATTATCCACCAAATTTATGAAGAGACCTATGCGTAATCATCACGGAGGATACAGATGTGTCTTTTGTATTTCTATTTTATTCCTTGTACTAGGTAGCGCAAGCTCTGCTTTTGCTGTTAAACCTGAAACAGGCAGCTACTACCGTAAAGCCTCTTCGCTTGAAGAAACCATTACCGGAAGGGTTACTGACACAAAAGGAGATGCACTGGCTGGAGTAAGTGTCCTGATCAAAGGAACAAACCGGGGTACAACCTCGGAAGCGGACGGAACTTTCCGCCTCAGTGCCAACCGAGGCGATGTACTGGTGTTCAGCTTCGTTGGGTTTGAGTCCCAACAAGTACCGATCACAGGTTCGCAGCCAATCAATGTACGGCTTACTGAAGGGTCCTCAACCCTGAACGAAATGATTGTTACGGGTACACGAAGCGGGGGGCGTACCAGAATAGACACGCCGGTTCCGGTGGATGTAATCCCATTGGCCGAGGTGACCAATTCGGTTGGTCAGGTGGACATTAACCAAATACTGACGTTTCTTGCTCCTTCTTTTCAGTCGGCACGTCAGACGGTGGCCGACGGTACTGACCATATTGACCCCGCTCAGCTGCGCGGGCTTGGACCCGATCAGGTACTGGTACTTGTCAATGGCAAGCGCCGTCACCAGTCGGCTCTGGTTAATGTCAACGGGACCGTGAACCGGGGTACGGTAGGTACCGATATGAACGCCATTCTGGCTACAGCAGTAGAGAAAATCGAAATCCTGCGCGACGGAGCAGCGGCCCAATATGGTTCTGATGCCATAGCGGGGGTAATAAACATAGTACTTAAGAGACAGACTGGTCTTTCGGCCAATGCATCGTATGGAATGCACGCTACGAGCTACCAGAAAAACTACGCCTTCAATGTTATCAACAATGTATCGGGAAGTCCTACTGTAAGTGTCACGGATGGTCAAACCGCCCAGATTGGTGTCAACTACGGTATTGCAATTGGTGAACGTGGATTTATTAACCTGACTGGTGAATACACTAGCCGTCAGCCTACCAATCGTACCGGATTGTATACAGGACAAATTTTTCCTTCGGTCAATGGACAGGTAGTCGACAATGAGCTTCTGACTCAAAGGGGACTCACACGGGAGGACTTTGATATGCGTATCGGAAATTCACGCATCGTGGGGGGGGGTGTCATGCTAAACGCCGAAATCCCTGTATCTACTAATTTTACGTTCTATGCTTTTGGGGGCTATAACAACAAACAGGGCGAAGCGGCAGGGTTCTTCCGCTATCCCAATGCGGTACCGGCTGCTGCTCGTGCCAATGTTTTTGCCGTGTATCCTAATGGCTTCCTTCCTTTGATAACCAGTAATGTGACTGACGCGTCACTCTCAGCAGGAGTGCGGGGCAGGCTCGGCGAATGGACAATGGATCTGAGCAATACATTCGGACAGAATGTATTCGATTTTGGGGTAGATAACTCAGTGAACTATACCCAGGCACTTTCACAACCCAACTTTCAGCGTACATTCGACGCGGGAGGCTTGAAGTTTTTGCAAAATACCATTAACCTTGATTTTAGCCGTAAATATGATGTACTGGCTGGCCTCAACCTGGCGACAGGTGCGGAGTTCCGCATTGATCAGTTTGGTATTCGGGCAGGCGAGGAGTCATCGTGGCGAAACTACAACACCAGCTCGGGTGTTGCAGCAGGGGCACAGGTATTTTCTGGTTTTCTACCTTCAAACGAAGGGACTTTTAGCCGAAACAATAAGGCGTTGTACCTTGATGTGGAGCAGGATATTACAGACAAACTTCTGGTTTCGGCTGCGTTACGATACGAGAATTATTCAGATTTTGGCAGTACTCTTAATTATAAAGTTTCTACGCGTTTTAAGGTCACGGATTTTCTGGCTTTGCGTGCCTCTACCAGTACAGGTTTCCGTGCTCCATCCATGCAGCAGCGGTTCTATGCCAAGTCCAATACCCTTTTTGTGTCGCAGGGCGGGCAACTGGTAGCGGTAGAAAGCGGAACGTTCACTAATGAAAGTCAGGTAGCCGGGATCCTGGGTATTCCTAGGCTGAAACAGGAAACCTCACAGAACTTTTCGGTGGGAACTACCATGCAGCTTGCCCGTAGCCTCGAACTGACCCTGGATGCTTATCAGATAGATATCAATGACCGTATTGTGTTAACCAACAATTTTACGGCCAATAATAACGCTGATCTGAGAGCCAGACTCGAAGCCGCCAACGCCAACACTGCCAATGTATTTACGAATGCGATTGATACCCGCTCGCGCGGATTGGAAGGTGTGCTGAATTATAGTACCCGGTTTGCCAATAACCAGTCGCTGAAATTTATTCTGGCGGCTACGTTAATCAAGAATGAAGTAAAGAAGGACGCTAACGGTAATCCTATTATTAAGGCATCGCCCGTACTGGAAGCTACCGGACAAAGAGGAAACTACTTTAACCGGGAAGACCAGAGCCGAATCGAAGTGGCTAATCCGCAGAACAAGATCAGTTTCATGGCCACTTACAAAATTGGTAAACTTAACCTGATGGCGCGGGCCGTTCACTTTGGCAAAGTAGTTTATCTGGATCCATCCATCAATCCTGCCAATCCGAATAGCTTCCCTGTCAATGCATTCACAGGCAATCGTGAAACCCTGGACCAGACTTTTAGCCCAAAAACGGTAACCGATGTGTCCGCTACCTATCAATTGTTAGAGGGTATAGGCCTGACGCTGGGAGCCAATAATGTCTTTGATGTGTATCAGGACATCCACACCCATTCCAATAATATGAGCCTCGGACGTTTTGTGTACTCACGCCGGGTGCAACAGATGGGTTTTGGTGGCCGTTACGTATTTGCCAGGGTGGTGGCTAATTTTTAAGTACTGATTAACTATTCTTACCAGCAAAGGGAGGCCGCAGGCCTCCCTTTGCTGGTTTATATATTTCCTGATTATACCCGACTATTGTTCCTGTTCCGTAATCACCAGAATAAGCCCGTTTAACCAATGGATAGGTAATTCTGTTACTTTAGATGGTCATGTATACCATAATATCCCAAATTAATTTGGCGTACATCAGCAGGCTGTTTTGCCGGTCTTCTATTTTTTCCTTCAGCGACAGAAAACTGCCTTGATCAATAAATATTCCATCAAAGATTACACCTGCTACGGACCCGGTATTTTTTATATCTGTCAATGGATTCCTATCCAGAATAACCAGGTCGGCTCTTTTGCCTGGTTTTATACTGCCGTAGGTACTGGCAAGACCGTAGTACCTTGCGGGATAAAGGGTAGCTGTGCGCAGTACCTCATAGTTAGGCAAACCTGCCTTGGAAAGCTCGCCGAGCTCTTCGTGAAGAGATGATCCCGGTAGTTCGGGTACATCAGAACCCGCCAGTATTTTAACGCCACTCTTATAAGCCTTACCGGTAAGTATCAATCCTCTGGTATAAAACTCCCTGAACACTTTTCGACCCAGCACGGAAGTGTCTTCCTGTACAATAGCATCCAGATCTTCAAAGGAGATAAACTTGAGAACAGGATTGATGGACTGATACCTGGCTCTGTACTGTGCATCATCGGCAAAGGCTTCGTCTTTTCGGGTCAGGTGAGTCGGACAATACCAGGTACTGTTTCTGATAAATGCCTGAAATATTTCCTTGAGCGGCAAAGAATCATGTTCATGAAGCATCTTACTTCGGAGCTGGGTATTTACCTGTTTTATCGGGTCCGGACTGTTTCTCAGTCTTTCAGAACCGGAAAAGCTGTCCCAGATCAGGAACCGTGCGTGCTCCAGACTCTTCATACCTGCATTGGAAGCCTCCGGGGTACTTACCCTGACGGGTTTATGTCCGGCTACCTCCAGTCCGGCCTTCTTTGCTTCCCGCATAAGCGTAAAAAAAGCTTCTCTTGGGATGTTGTTGTATAATTTTATTAATGTAACGCCCCTTTGTGCCAGGTACCGAACCAGCAGAACGGCATCTTCCGGCGTTGCACAATTAAAGTAGGAAGGATTTCTTTTAAACATCCGACTGGGCCCTTCAATAGCAAAGCTTGTATATCCGTGTAATCTTGGGCCAAGCAGCCGGTGATTTTCAACCCCCTTATTCCACTCCGCAAGCTTACTTTGTACACCGGCAAAAGGGTCATGCTCAACAAATGCTCCTCTCATATCCCTGACATGGGTGATGCCGTGTCTTAAAAATTCAGGATAGGCAACGTGCGGTGACTGCCTGGTCAGGTGTACGTGCATGTCCCAAAAAGCCGGAACCAGGAATTGATCTGTGCCATCAATGGTCCTGATCTTTGAATCTTTATCGCCCTTTATTGAATGAACCGAAATCGCTTTGATCAATTGACCCCTGATCAGTACATCCTGATGTTGTAGTAGAGAATCCTTTTCAACGTCGATAATGGATATATTTTTAATAAGTATTGCCGTATAATCCTGCCGGGGGAAGCTCAACTGCTCAAAAGGGTAGATGACCAGCCCAAAAAATAAAGTAAGTAACGTTAAAACAGCTATCCCTGTGTATTTCAGTATTCTGACCATAAGGAAGATTCAGTGCCGTGAAGGTGAGTTTTGTTTATCATGTTCTCTTTGAAACTTTGCTCAAAGCAACAGCATATCCGGATAACAGACTGCCAAAATGATCATTTCGTCATAATAAATGACCAATAAATTAGTCTGTAAATTAAGAAAACAATCAGTTATTTACGCTTCTGAAGGCAGATGGCGTCAGGCCGGTAAACCTTTTGAATGATTTGTTAAAACTGGAAAGGCTGTTAAATCCTGAATCAAAGGAAACCGCCGCAATCGTGAGAGCCTTAGATTGGGGCTCTTTCATCATCCGAACGGCATAATCAATCCGATAGCGGTTAATGTAATCATTGAAGTTATAGCCCGATTGGCTGTTGATAACCGAGGAGATTTTTTGGGTACTTGTTTTAAGGTGTTTTGAAAGTAGCGATAGGGAGAGATCCGGGTTAAGATACAATTTCTCATTTAATAAGATATGCTCAAGACTGGCAAAGAGGTGATCGGCTTCTTCATTGGAAAGGCCTGTAGTATGGTATTTAGCAGTATTTGCCGGCTGGAGATTCTTTCTGGTTAGCGCCAGGTAGGTAATCGTATATACTATCGCGGAGTATAGGATCGGGCCGATAATATAAGGGATTTTTTCTTCAAATAAGTTCAGTACATACACGATCCACAATGACATCAGTCCGGAAAACAGAATGTTCAGCCACACTTTACTTTCCTTTGGCAGTGTGCCCGCCGAGCCCGAACTTAGATACCTGAATTTTACGACGAGCAAGTAGGAGAGAAGATGAGCGTAAAACAGCAGGAAGAGGAAAACTACCAGGCCATCAGGAATATTAGAAAAACCAATATTTTGAATCGGAATGGCCAAAAGTAATAAGAATGATCCTGGAAGAAAGTGAATCAGTTCGCCTTTGGTGATCCGGTCCATTTTATGTATGACCGCTTTACTGTATAACCAGAACAGTGGACCTATAAACATGATAAGGCATAGTCCCAGGTAGATATAGAGGGTATTTAACCCATCGGAAAGCTCCATCACTACGGATTTTCCTATTCTTACGGAAAGAACTACCATCAACAAACTCAGCAATTTATTGGAAATGGCAGGGGTAACTTTAGTATTCCATAAGAGAGCAGCCGTGAAGATACCATGTATAACTCCCAAGCTACTCAGGGCAACCAGTACGATCTGTTTGATGTGCATTCCTGTTGTTTCTCGGAGTGAATTTTTTGCTTACTATCCAACTTGGTTTGCCGTATTTCCTCCTTTACTCTAAAGAAGCATACGTATCAATTCTAATTTTAAAACAAGTGCTGTTTTTAGGTACCATTATAACTTTTTCCAGATGAGTGGAACCTCACAGAATGGTTTGGAGTTAGTCATAGGTTTCGGACTACCTGTGTTGTTATGTGTGTTTGACATAGCTTCACTTTCCAATACAAAACTTCGAGAAAATGTTCGCCAGCAGATCGTCATTAACGATGGTTCCCGTGATCTCACCCAGGTGGTGAAGGGCCAGACGAATATCCTGCGCCAGGAAGTCTCCGGTAACTCCCATGTCCAATCCATTCAGTACATCTTCGAGAGCAGCCTGGGTTTTGACCAGGTGCTCGTAGTGTCGCAGGTTGGTCACGACGGTATCAGAGGCCGACTGCTTCCGGACCTGTTCTACAATTGTATGCTTAAGTACTTCCAATCCTTGCTGGGTGTGGGCGGAGATGGGGATGATTTCATTAACCTCACCGCGCGGCGGACCGCCCCTGGCCTCTCTCCTTTGAGAAGAGGGGGACTGGTCTCCTGTACCTGGAAAGGAGGATTGTTCGTAGCTTTCTATAGGTAAAGCGGGAGCCTTATTTTCTTTTTTTACTTCGACTGCTTCAATAATTGCAGCAAGTACCTGCTCCGTTTTAAAAAGTACTTCCTCGTTGGTAAATCGGATAATATCAATATTGTACAGCTGCTTTAACTCTTCAGAACGGGCAGTATCGTATTGATTTTGTTCATTTTCCTGGTGAAAATCGCCATCTAACTCAACACCTAATCTAAATTCAGCGCAGAAAAAGTCGAGCACAAATCCTTCCACGATCGGATGTTGCCTCCTAAACTTATATCCATTGAGTTGACGATCCCTTAGTAACTCCCATAGATAAGTTTCCGCATTGG
The DNA here is from genome assembly GCF_035998675.1 of Telluribacter sp. Lineage (NCBI taxonomy): Bacteria > Pseudomonadati > Bacteroidota > Cytophagia > Cytophagales > Spirosomataceae > Telluribacter > Telluribacter sp. The sequence goes on along the minus strand of NZ_DASYHI010000020.1, from coordinate 295,227 downwards.
TTGCCGTTTGCCGTAGGTGTCGAGCGTTTTCCAAGATGGGTTCGGGTATTTTATGAATAAGTGATTTAAATACCTCATTCCCTTTGGTGTCATGTTCTACGACTTTTTGTATTGAAGAGGATGGGAACTGCTCCCCTTCTCCTGCCAGGAGAAGGGGCCGGGGGATGAGGTTAAAAAGGTCCACCTTATTCTGCACCCACAGTACCTTTTTGTGGGAGGAAAGGCTTTCGGCCAGTACCTGTATTTCTTTAAAGGTTTCAGAGCTATCAAATAGAAAAAGTACCAGGTCCGCTTTTTCCATGGCCTGGCGGGAGCGTTCTATTCCCAGCGACTCCACCAGGTCCTGCGTTTCGCGGATGCCGGCGGTATCAATAAACCGGAATTTCAAGCCTTCCAGTACTATGGTATCTTCGATGATGTCACGAGTCGTGCCGGCTATACTGGTGACAATGGCCTTTTCTTCGTTCAGCAGGGCATTGAGCAGGGTAGACTTCCCCACGTTGGGCGAACCGATAATGGCCACCGGTACGCCATCCTTGATGGCATTGCCGTAGTCAAATGACTCGATGAGGGGAGCGATGGTACTTTGGAGCGAGTGAATCAGCTGACGTAGATCGTCGCGCTGGGCAAATTCTACGTCTTCTTCCCCAAAGTCCAGTTCCAGCTCGACCAGGGAAGCAAAATGGATCAATTCTTCGCGGAGCAGGGCCAGTTTTTTAGAAAAACCACCCCGCAGTTGGTTAAGGGCGGTCCGGTGACTGGCTTCGGAGTCGGCCGCGATGAGGTCGGCAACGGCTTCCGCTTGTACCAGGTCAAATTGGCCGTTCAGGAAAGCCCGCTGGGTAAACTCGCCCGGACGGGCCACGCGAGCACCCTGCCTGACCAGCAATTTTATAATTTGACGTACAATATAGTCGGAGCCATGGCAGGAAATCTCGACGGCATCTTCCCTGGTAAAGGAGCGGGGAGAGCGAAACACAGTAACAAGTACTTCATCTACCACAATATCCCCGTTACGAATAGTCCCGAAATGGGCCGTGTGGCTTTCGGCTGTTTCCAGATTTTTGCCTTTGAAAATTCTATTTACGATATTGACGGCGTCCAGCCCCGACACCCGAATGACAGCGATGGCTCCCACGCCGGAAGGTGTAGCCAGAGCACAGATGGCCTCCTGTTGAAATAGGGTTGATTGAATCATGCTACAAAGATGCTACGCGGCGGGCATTTGTTACTAATTTATGCTTATTTAAACCCATTTTATGAAATCCGATTATACCAATTATTCCTTTTTTTTTGCTCTTTTGCTCCTCCTGACGGGCTGCTCTACTACCACTATTTACCTGGTGCGCCACGCCGAAAAAGCCCAGGTACCCGCCAACGACCCACCCTTGTCGACCCAGGGACAGCAACGGGCCCAGGTCCTGGCCGACAGCCTGCGTAACAAAAATATTGGGGTGATTTACTCCACCAATACGCTCCGTACCCGGTCTACCGCCGAGCCACTGGCCCGGGAGCTGAGCCTCCCGATCCGGCCCTATAGTCCGGATACCCTGCGGGAAATGGCCCGGTACCTGAAGAGTCCAAAGGCCGGGAACGCCCTGGTAATTGGTCATAGTAACACTATTTTGCCGCTACTTGATCAGTTTCCGGCGCTCCATAAAGAAAAGGCCATTCCGGATTCGGATTATGATAACCTTTATCGGGTGAAAGTGCAAAAGAGATTCCTGCGCCCCCAAAGAATTACGTTAACGGAAGGTACCTACGGAACTAAAACAGAATAGGTTAGCGCCAGTACTTCTCCATCACGGCCGAGTCGGGGCGCTGCAGACTGAGGAGCTGAGGGAAAACCGGTACCTGGTAGGCCAGCCGTAGGAAACTGTCTTCCCAATCCACCGTAGGAATCCCCAGCAGGTCGGCCAAATCAGGGCCGAGGAAGTACCTCATCTGGGCCGCCGGCATGTTTCGCAGCGTAGGAGAAGGAATTTGTTGTTCCATGGTTTGGAGGAGCGCCCCGGTGAGTCCCTTTCCCGCTTCGGATGGACGAAACTGTCGTCTTGCAATGGCTTTGTCCAGTTGGTAGGCTTCCCGCAGATTGTGGGGCAGGGCCTCTTCCTTCACGCCCAGCAAAATACCCACCTGGTTCCAGAAATACAGGTACGCTTCTTCCTCGGCCGGGGGGGAGGTTTGGTTCAGCTTACGTAACCCCCGGATAATGATGTAGGAAAAGGCCAGGTTAGTACCTACCATATCCTCCTGACAAACCGGATAGCCCCAGGCCTGATTCCACCGACCACTCACAAGGGTAAACCACCGCACTGCCGCGTGGAGTAGCCGGATTTTGGCTATTCGAATCAAATTACGCCCGTTGCGCCAATCTTTCTCCTGCATTATCCCAAACACAAAGGCTCCCGTTTCTTCCAGACGCTGAAAGGTATTGGACTTAATGCGCTCCGAGATCCAGAGGACCTGGGCGCCGTTGGCCCCGGCATAGCAGTAGGGCAGGGAGTAAGTACCCAGCAGGAGCGAGGCCAGGCGATAGTGTTGCCAGAAAAATTGGATACCTTTGTTAAACTTTTGTAAATCAGTAGACTTAGGCAGTGAGACTTGGTGGTCGATAAATTCCTGAACATCGGTAGATTGCCCGTCCAGGTCCAGATTTTCGTAGTCGGTCAGGTACTTCATGAGCCTGCCCACGGCTGGATGTCCGCCCTGCTCGGCCAGCTGTTGAATGACGGCGTCGGCCCCGGGATCACCCACCTGACGCAGGGGATCAAGGAAGGAATCAGAGAAAGACCGGCTGGTTTTAATATCTTTGGGCATTTCCTTGGTTAGGTAGTATAGTTATGAAACCAGCCGTTGAAAAATTTAGTTTTAAACAGATTATAAACCATTGATAAGAATTTCCTCTGACAGCCGGAATGCCATGGGTACCTTAGTGAACAGTGAATCATTTTTAACCGATAACCGTGTTTCCCAGCTTCCGGTCATGGAGGCTTTTTATACCTTACAGGGGGAAGGAGCCCATAGCGGCAAGGCCGCTTATTTTATTCGGCTGGGAGGTTGTGATGTAGGCTGCCACTGGTGCGATGTGAAGGAATCGTGGGAGGCTGATGTACACCCGAAGCAACGAATAGAAGACATCGTGGAAGGCGCGTTGCGCTACCCGGGGCGGCTGGCGGTCATTACCGGCGGGGAGCCGCTGATGCACAACCTGGACGAATTGACCCAACGGTTGCGGGAGGCAGGTTTTAAAACCAACATCGAAACGTCCGGGGCGCATCCCCTGAGCGGACACTGGGACTGGGTCTGCTTTTCACCCAAAAAATTCAAATCGCCCCACGAGAGTATCTATGCCGCCGCCAACGAACTGAAGGTAATCATCTATAATGCGAGTGATTTTGCGTTTGCCGAAGAACACGCGTCCCGCGTAGGCAGTGACTGTGTCCAGCTTCTGCAACCGGAGTGGAGCCGTACCGAGCGCATGCTTCCCCACATCATTGAGTATATAAAAGACAATCCGCGCTGGCAAATGTCGTTACAGACACATAAATACATGAATATTCCCTGATGTGGTACCTCATTCGATTTGTCTTTCTGTTTGTGCTGTTAGGTACTTTGCCCCTACAGGCCCAGGATTTGGTGCTTTCCCGACGGACCCGCGATGTGCTGGAAAATGCCCGGAAAGCCTGGCAGGAACGTAAACTCGACAATGCCCTGGTACTTTACCAAAAACTGGCTGAACTGGAACCGGGTTTTTCCGAAGCGCACCTCCGCCTGGGACAACTGTACGACTGGCAGCGGCAGGCCGATAAAACGCGCTTTCATTACCAGCAGGTAGTTGCACTACTACCATCGGCTCCAGAGTCGATACAGGCTTACCAGTGGCTGGGGCGAGACTCCTTTCAGCGTACGCGTTACGATTCGGCTCTGGTTTATTACGAAAAGCTGCTGCCCCTCTACCCCGAAAAATCCAATCCGGCGCTGGTAACCAAGCGGATGATCGCTTCCGCCCATTTTGCCCGTCGGGCCCTCCAAAATCCCCTGCCCATTACCAAACGCTCCCTGGGCGATACCGTCAATTTCCTGAATTCTCAGTTTTTTCCGGTACTTACCGCCGACAACGAAACGCTGATTTTTACGGGACTGACGCCCGAACGCGATGAGAACATGTACATCAGTCAGCGGCAGGGTACCGGCTGGACAGAGCCCCAGGAGCTGTCAAAAAAAATTAACTCCCGTAACAATGAAGGGACCTGTACGGTATCGGCCGACGGTCGTACGCTGGTTTTTACGGCCTGCAACCGGTTGGATGGCTACGGAGGCTGCGATCTGTATATTTCGCGAAAGGAAGGCGATAACTGGTCCGCCCCGCGCAACCTGGGTACTACCGTAAATACCCGCCACTGGGAGTCGCAGCCGGCCCTTTCGGCCGATGGCCGTACCTTGTATTTCGCCTCCGACCGGCCCGGCGGACTGGGCAAATCCGATATATGGAAAAGTGAGCAGGAGTCCGGTGAGTGGACTCAACCCCGGAATCTGGGCCGGACCATTAATACCATGGAGGACGACAACGCTCCCTTTATTCATGCCAATGGTCGTACTCTTTTTTACGCATCGGGTGGGCTGCCCGGTATGGGCGGCCTGGATATATTCCTTTCCCAGCGCACGGATACGCTCTGGTCCGAACCCGTCAATATTGGGTACCCTATCAATACCGTCCACGATCAGGTAGGACTATTTATCACGTCCGATGGAAAGAGAGCGTACTACACCGACGACCGCACCGAACGCGGTAAGGACCATTCCTATATCTATACCTTTGAAGTACCTGATTCCTTGCTCAGGAAGTTCAGACCCACTCGCTACGCCAAGGGAAAGGTGTACGATAAACAAACCAGTAAGCCCCTGGCGGCCACCATCCGGCTATACAACCTCAGTACCCAACAACCTATCTCCGAATTTTCGTCGCAGGCCGCCACGGGACAGTACCTGGCCGTTCTTAACCGCGATAGCGACTATGCTTTGTACGTAGAGAAAGAAGGGTACCTGTTTAAAAGCCTGTCATTTTCACTGTCGGATTCGCTGAATTCTTTGCAACTGGATATCCCGCTGGAACCCATCCTGAAAGACCGGATTGAGATCCTGAATAATATTTTCTTTGCCACCGGAGCCCACGAGCTGGATGACAAATCGCGGGTTGAACTGAATAAACTGGTTGAATTTCTGGAAAAAAATCCCAAACTGCGCATTGATGTCGCGGGCCATACCGACGACGTGGGAAGCGACAAAGCCAACCTTGATCTTTCCCGCTTGCGGGCTCAGGCGGTAGTCAGTTACCTGACCGGCGCCGGCATAAAACCCGACCGCCTCACGGCCACCGGCTTCGGAGAAAGCAAACCCAAGGTACCTAATACCAGCGAAGAAAACCGCCAGCAAAACCGGCGGATTGAGTGGCGGATCTTGTGATTCCTTTGGGTAAGTAAGGGAAAAGTTGCACTTTTGTAGCTAACTCTGTGTTGAAAAAAGAAACACTCCGTAATTAAAAAATATACTTGCTGTCAACCATGATCTTCGAAAAAGTGGATTGCCTGATCATCGGATCAGGACCTGCCGGATATACGGCCGCCATTTACGCCGCCCGGGCCGGGCTAAAACCCGTTCTCTACCAGGGCCCGCAGCCCGGCGGACAACTCACCATTACGACCGACGTAGAAAACTACCCCGGTTATCCGGATGGAGTTGGTGGTCCGGAAATGATGATGGATTTTGAAAAGCAGGCCCGTCGCTTTGATGCCGATATCCGGTACGGGCTGGCTACTTCGGTAGATTTTTCCTCTTATCCCCATAAGGTAATTATTGACGAGCAGCAGGGCATTGAAGCCAGTTCCGTGATTATTTCTACGGGGGCTTCGGCCAAGTGGCTGGGCCTAAAGGCGGAGCAACGCCTGAACGGAAAAGGCGTTTCGGCCTGCGCGGTCTGTGACGGATTCTTTTTCCGGGGGCAGGATGTAGTCGTTGTTGGCGCCGGTGATACCGCCGCCGAAGAAGCCAGCTACCTTTCCAAACTATGCCGGAAGGTATATTTGCTGGTTCGTCGTGACGAAATGCGGGCTTCCAAAATTATGCAGAAGCGCGTGTTGACGGCCCATAATATTGAAGTACTCTGGAATACCGAAACCGTGGATTTGGTGGGCGAAGAGGAACTGGAAGGCGTTAAAGTGATAAACAATAAAACCGGACAGGAAACCGTCCTGCATGTTACCGGATTTTTTGTAGCCATTGGCCATAAACCTAACACCGATATCTTCCGGGATTACCTCGACCTGGACGAAGCCGGCTATATTAAAACCATAAAGGGTAGTGCACGTACTAACATTGAGGGGGTTTTTGCCTGCGGTGATGCCCAGGACAACGTTTACCGACAGGCTATAACCGCCGCCGGAACGGGTTGTATGGCCGCGCTGGACGCCGAACGTTTCCTGGCAGAAAAGGCGGTCTACGAGGAAGAAACAGAAGTATAGCCGATCATTACCCACACCGGCTCCTATCCGAAGGGATATAGAGACCGGAAGAAGTGAGTTGGTTATAAAATTAGTTTGCTTCTTTTTCGTATTTAGGAAATACTCTTCTACTGATTAGTACGATAATAACATGAAAGGAAAACTCATTGGTTGCCTGCTGATGATAATGTGTTTGGTAGCGTGGAATGCGGATGCCCAGGAGCGAGGTAAATTCAAAAAGAATCCTAAAATCAAGCAGAACGGTACCAATAACAACAACAGTACCTACAATCCCAATTTTCCCGTGGTAGAACCCCAACGGGAACCCGAAGCGGAATTTAAAGTCGAAACGTCAAACCTCAATTTTCAGAGCCAGTTCGAGCCGGCCAAGCCGCTCAATCCCGTCGTAAGTGAAGACACCAGTAGTATTGACGAGGGGGAAACCAATGTACTGGAGGTGGTAGATTCCATGTTGATCGGGGACGATTGGGTCAAGATCGCCGATTATTACGTGGTCTGGGATTCGCGCACCATTGACCCCTACAATATGAATCCGCTGGAATTTGATGAAACCATTGACATCAAACTCTATGATCCAACCGAAAACCGCTTCTGGAATATCCCGCTGGATAAAACCCGGACTACCTCTAACTTTGGTTTTCGATGGGGCCGCTGGCACAATGGTACCGACCTGGACCTCGACACCGGCGATCCCGTATACGCCACCTACGACGGAATGGTCCGGATTGTAGCGGTGGATGGCAGTGGTTACGGTCGCTTCGTCCTGATTCGTCATTACAATGGACTCGAGACCCTGTACGGGCACTTGTCCAAGCCCCTGGTGGAGTCGGGACAGCTGGTAAAGGCCGGCGACCTGATTGGTTTGGGCGGCAGTACCGGACGCAGCTCGGGTCCGCACCTGCACTACGAAAACCGCTACGAAGGCAATCCTTTCGACCCCCGCAATGTTTTTGACTGGGATAATCAGCAGATTAAGGCCGACCACTTTATCCTGACCAGCCAGGTATGGGACCACCTCCGGGGTCGCTCCAATAGAAGTGAATTTGAGAGCGGCGAAAAACCGGTGTTCAGCCGTACTTTACTGCACAAAGTTCGCTCCGGCGAAACCCTTACCTCCATCGCCAGTCGTTACGGCCTCAGTGTATCGGCGCTGGCTAAGAAAAACCGCATCAGTGTTCGTTCTACCTTGCGTGTTGGTCAGAAACTTCGCGTCAAATAAAGACTTATACACACAAAAATGAAGTTAGATATTCTGGCCATTGCCGCTCATCCTGATGATGTTGAACTAAGCTGCGCCGGCACGTTACTTTCCCAGATTGAGCAGGGAAAAAAAGTAGGGATTCTGGACCTGACCCGGGGCGAATTAGGTACCCGCGGTACCCCCAAAGGACGGATTCAGGAAGCCCATGATGCAGCCGCGGTTTTAGGAATAAAAATTAGGGACAATGTGGGGCTGGCCGATGGCTTCTTCCGGAATGATGAGCAGCACCAACTGGCCATAATCCCCTACATCCGCAAGTACCAGCCCGATATTGTCATTACCAATGCCGTAGACGACCGGCATCCCGACCACGGCCGGGCCGCCCAACTGGTGTATGAAAGTTGTTTTTACTCCGGTCTCCGCATGATTGAAACCCTGGATGACCAGGGAAATCCCCAGCTACCCTGGCGCCCCCGGCTGGTCTTTCACTTTATCCAGGACCGCTTTATGAAGCCGGACTTCGTGGTGGACATTACTCCCTACCACGAAAAGAAAATGGAAGCGATGCTCGCGTTCCGGAGCCAGTTTCACGTACCCGAATACAAGGCCACTGTAGACGAGCCCCAAAGCTATATTTCCACCCCCGAATTCTTTGATTTTATTAAAGCCCGCGCGGAAGAAATGGGGCACGCCATTGGCGTAAAGTACGGCGAAGGTTTTGTTACCCGGCGAATGCTGGGAGTACAGGATTTATCGGTATTTCTTTAAAAAAATCTTCAAACTATTAGGGAGATAGCCTTTCAATGGTCCAGGTGCCGTTTTCTTCGAGCCGGTACCTGAGGCGGTCGTGGAGCCGGCTGGGGCGTCCCTGCCAGAACTCCACCTGTTCGGGTAGTACCCGGTAGCCACCCCAGTGGGGCGGGCGGGGTACCTCCTGGTCCCGGAACATTTCCTCGTAGTACGCCTGCTTTTCGGCTAGTTCCTGCCGGTCCTTTATTATGATACTCTGGTTCGACACCCAGGCACCAATCTGACTGCCCCTCGGACGCACCGCAAAGTACTCGTCTGACTCCTGCTCACTCACTTTTTCTACGCGCCCCTCCACCCGGATTTGCCGTTCCAGTTCTTTCCAGAAAAAAGTAAGGGACGCATAGGGATGTAGTAATAAATCCTGCCCTTTCTGGCTTTCGTAATTAGTATAGAACACAAATCCTTTTTCGTCCAGACCCTTAAGAAGTACCACCCGGCCATTGGGCCGGAGGTCCGGCCCGACCGTACTTAGGTGCATGGCATTGGGCTCGGGTAGCTGCGCCCTTAAGGTTTCCTCAAACCACTGACTGAACTGGGTAAACGGGCTTTCGGAAACATCTGATTCACTCAGACCGTTAAGGGTATACTCGTTCCGCAAAGCTGCAATAATCGGACTCATGGGGAGAGGATAAGTTGGAGGTACTTTTACAAAATTAACCATTTCAAAGTAAAGATTGTTAATTTTGCGGATATAGGCACTTACGTAACACTAAGCACGATGGCACAGGAAGAACGCGACGCGCTCGACAATACGGAGCAGGAAGAAGAACTGACGAAAAAGTCAGACGATTCCCTTGATATGGAAATGCACGAGGATCTTGAGGTGGAAGAAACCTCTGAGGTGGCGGATTATAGCCACATGAGCAAACAAGAGCTCATTGAAGTCCTTGAAAAAGAGCATAGTACCATTACCGGTGAAGCTACAACCCCTGCCCAATTGAAAAGGGCGGATGAGGTGGTACGGGAAATCCGTCCGGTATTGGACCAAATCAAGCGGACCGAGTGGGAGGAAGCCCGTGAGAAGTACAAGTCCGATACGGGCAGTGAAGAAGGATTTGAATACAAGCACGATGAGCAGACCCACCGGATTGAGGAGCTGTGTCGTGAAATCCGGTCCCGGAAGAATAGTTTTTACCAGAATCTGGAAAAAAATAAAGAAAAGAATTTCAGCTCCAAAACCGCCCTTCTGCAGCGCCTGCGCGAACTGGTAGAAGCGGAAGAGTCACGCGAGACCGACGCGGCCGATATGAAAGCCAGTTGGGAGGAGTTTAAAAAGATACAGGAAGAATGGAAGTCAGCGGGGAATATTTCTTCTCCGCACAATGGTACCCTTTGGGCTACCTACAATGCCCTGGTTGATCGGTACTTCAGCATCCGGAATATCTATTTCGAACTTAAAGAACTGGATCGCAAGCGCAATGCCGAGTTAAAGGCCGAATTGTGCGAAAAAGTAGAAGGCATAGTCGCATCCCTGGAAAACCGGCCCATGGGCCGGGAGGTGCTGGAAGAAGCCAATCAGATTTTTGAAGAATACAAACACGTAGGGCCAGCTCCGCGCGAAGAGCAGGAAGAGCTCTGGCAGCGGTTTAAAAAGTCGTTGGACGCTCTGTATGACGCCCGACGTTCCCAGCACAGCGACCAGAAGAAAACCATGGCCGTTACCTACGAGGAAAAATCGAAGATTTACGAAACCCTGGTACCCTTTACGTCTTTCTCCTCGGGAAGTATCAACGACTGGAATGCTAAGACCAAGGAAATTCTGGCGTTACAGGATCAGTGGGTAGCCACCAAAGGCCCCATGCCACGGGAAGAAGGCAAAGAGCTGAGCCGGAAGTTCTGGGGAGCGTTGAAAACGTTTTTCCATAATAAAGGAGAGTTCTTCAAACAGCTGGAGTCGAAGCGCGAGCAAAACCTGAAGGCCAAAACCGAACTGTGCGAAGAAGTAGAGCAGATACTGGCCACCGGCGAGGACAACCCACAGAATACCCAGCGGGTCATTGAGCTGCAGAAAAAATGGAAAACCATTGGGCAGGTTTCCGAAAAATTCAAGGATTCAATCTACCAGCGATTCAAGCAGGCCTGCGACGCCTACTTTAATAAGAAGCGGAACAAGAACCAGGAGGTAGAGAAAGACTTTGAGGAAAATCTGGCCAGAAAGAAAGAATTGTGTGAGCGGATTGAAAGTGCAGCTGCCGAGGCAGGAGATTCTACCCTAAAGCAGTTGAACGCCTTCAAAGAAGAGTGGGCTTCGCTTGGATTTGTGCCGAAGAAAGACATGCAGTCCATTCAAAAACGGTACATCAACGCTATTAACACCTACGTGAGTGCCATTGGTAAGTTAACTTCCAAGGAAAAAGAGCAGGTGGTACTGGAAAGTGAAGTGGAAATGGTGCGGGAAGGGGATTCAGGCCGGGGATTGTACCGGAAAGAAAACGACATTCGCCGGAAGATTTCCCAGTTGGAAAACGATATATCGCTTTGGCAGAATAACATCGAGTTCTTTTCCAAATCCAAGGCCTCAGATAAACTAAGAGCTGATTTTGAAAGGAAAATTAAAAGCGCCGAAGATCAGCTACAGGACCTGAAGCACCAACTCACTATCATTCAGGAAGCTATCTAAAACTGAAAAAAATAGCGGCAAAGTACTTGCGTTGTAAAATCCGGCCCGCTATTTTTGCATCACCAAATCAGAAAGAGAACAAGGATAATAACCGGGTAACCTTTTTGAAACGGTAATAAAATCCTCTATAGCTCAGCTGCGGTTCGACGATTCGATAGAGCAACTGACTTGTAAGGTAACATAAGCCTCCATAGCTCAGCTGGTAGAGCAACTGACTTGTAATCAGTAGGTCGTTGGTTCGATCCCGACTGGGGGCTCTTGAAAATCAAGCACTTAACAATTTCTTGTTAAGTGCTTTTTCTTTTGACTCGCCAGTAAGTATATGTTTTCTCTTTCTGTTGTCTTTCCATAAATACCTTAAAAAGGGGAAATGGGGGCATATGTATGCAAATCACGTGTATCCTTATTTTGGCATGTACGATTGCTGTAGTACATACTATTGAATTGCGGCCCAGATTCAACAGTACACATCGTGTTCTGCAAAGAAGTATAATTACAGGTTGCATCCATATTTATTTAATAATATGATTTGAAAGATTAGAGCTCTTATCTGAAGTAAAACCAATAAATAGCAAATGGCGGTTTAGAATCCGAATCCCTCAAGACACACCCAAGCCGCTAAATCACACGATTTAACGGCTTTCTTATATACAATTATGTATTTATATGCATTTTTTAACGCTTAGGGGCGGTGTACAAATTAAGCGTGGTTAAGTATTTTTAAAAAAAGATCTCTTCTAGTACTAAGACTTTCCAGTCTTAGTACTTTCAAATTCTATAATCTAAGCATTCTTATATTAAAGCTACTATGGGCAAAATCAACGAAAATAACAGACGCAACTTTATAAAAAAGCTCACGGGAGGTGTATTAATATCAGGTACTACTACCAATATGCTTCTTGCCAGTCCAGCTGGTACTCCGCAGGTACTTCCTCTATCGAAAGAAACAACATCGCCTAATGACAATATCCAGGTTGCCTGTATTGGAACTGGTATTATGGGTATGGGAGATATCAAGGCGGCCTTGAAGGTACCGGGAGTTAAGCTAATGGCCGTAGCTGATCTTTATGATGGTCGTCTTACACGTGCCAAGGAGTTATTTGGCAGTGGCATACAGACCACCCGGGACTATTCTGAGATACTGAAGCGAAGTGACATTGATGCTATTATTCTGGCCACACCCGATCATCTTCACTCCCTAATTGCAGTTGAAGCATTGAAGGCTGGGAAAGCCGTTTATTGCGAAAAGCCAATGGTTCATAAGATTGAACAGGGACATGAAGTGATCAAGGCTCAAAAGGATTCAAAAAAGTTTTTCAGGTAGGAAGTCAACGCGTTAGCTCTATCATATATGCTAAAGCGAAGGAGCTTTATAAGGCCGGAGCTATTGGTGAGCTGAACTATGTTGAAGTATACTATGACAGACATTCAGCACAAGGAGCGTGGCAATATTCTATTCCACCCGATGCGTCGCCGGAAACTGTTGGGTGGGAACGCTTTCTTAGTAATAAAGCCCCTAAAATACCATTTGATCCCATTCGTTTTTTTCGTTGGCGTAATTATCAGGATTATGGTACGGGCGTAGCCGGAGATTTGTTTGTTCACCTGTTTTCAGGTATGCATTATATACTGGACTCAAACGGCCCAACCCGTGTCATAACAAGCGGCGGATTGCGCTACTGGAAAGACGGCCGCGATGTGCCTGACGTTATGGTGGGTATTTATGATTATCCCAAGACAGCGTCTCATCCTGCCTTTAACCTGACATTGAGAGTAAACTTCGCTGATGGTTCCGGAGGAGGTTCAGGTTTTCGATTTGTTGGAAGTGACGGCCAGATTACAGTATCCGGCAATACAGTTACCGTCAAGAGAAAAAAGATGGCAAAAGCTCCCGGGTATACCATTGACACATTCCCTAAAGCCATGCAGGAGAAATTTCTGGCGGATTATCATTCTAAGTATATAGTTGAGGCAGAAATGCTGGGACCAGAAACGGAAGAATACAAAGCTCCTCCGGGCTACGATGACCGGGTTGATCATTTTGCTAACTTCTTTAATGCTATGCGAAATAATAAGTCTGTTGTAGAGGATGCTGTATTCGGATTCAGAGCGGCGGGCCCCGCCTTGCTTTCAAATAAAAGCTACTTTGAAAAATCCATTATTGACTGGGATCCGGAAGCAATGAAGATAATAAAGTCACTTTAAGAAAAGTTACTACGACTAAAAGGAAGATCATGAGAATAATTCACCCTTTTCAGGTGAGTGTGGCTTTGTCCTGCATCGGTTTATTTGAGCTGCAGAATGATTCCTACATTAGAAGATTCAATAGTTACTACAGATCGCACTACAGGACTTTGAAGATGCCATATGGCTTGAAAAACATCAGAGTAGTAAAATCTAAAATTAAATTCTAACTGGGGACAAGAATAACTTATCGTCGATTTCTAGCCTTTTATGACCCTTACAAGACGTGCCTTTTTTAAATATTCCGGACTGGCGGCAGCTAGCCTGGAATTTACTTCCGGCTTCCTGGCTACCGAAAGCTATGCTAATGTTACAAAAAAACCATTTTTTGAAATATCACTGGCTGAGTGGTCACTACATCGCACTTTAATGAGTGGGAAATTGACCAACATGGACTTTCCCGCTAAGGCCAAAAACGACTTTGGTATAAACGCCGTTGAATACGTAGATCAGTTCTTCAGAGACAAAGCAAAAGACCGTAGCTACCTATCTGAATTAAAAGCCCGCACCAGAGATCTGAACGTGCGTAATGTTTTGATAATGGTAGATACTGCGGGTCCATTGGCCGATACAGATGATGCAAAAAGAAATCAGGCCGTAGAAAATCACTACCAGTGGATTGATGCTGCCAAATTTCTTGGTTGCCATTCTATTAGGGTTAATCTACGCGGTACAGGTAGCGCCCAGGATATGGCACTTGCCTCTGTAGATGGCTTAGGTGCATTGTCAGAATATGGCGCAAAGAATAACATAGGCGTTTTAGTTGAAAATCACGGAGGATTCTCCTCCGATGGAAAATGGCTGGGCAATGTTATCAAAAAAGTAAATAATCCTTTCTGCGGAACATTACCTGACTTCGACAACTTTTGTCTCGAACGCTCACAAAGTGACTGTATTAAGCAATATGATCGTTACTTAGGTACAGAGGAGATGATGCCATTTGCCAAAGGTGTAAGTGCTAAGTCCCGTGACTTTGATGCTCAGGGAAACGAAACCACAATAGACTATAAACGTCTGTTAACTATTGTCAAAAATGGTATGAACAAAAACTTTAAAGGTTACGCAGGTATTGAATATTCTGGCACCCGTCTGAGTGAAGATGAAGGGATACGGGCCACTAAATTATTACTGGAGAAAATTGGTGCCCAAATCTCCTGAACCTCTTATTACAGATCTGACTGACTACTACACAATGTTCCTAAGAAAAAGCTTTACCGTTTCATCCGCCTGTACTTTCCTATTCTTTCTGCTGGTCTGTCTCCCGAGCTTTGGTCAGAAAGGAGATCGTATCAGTGGCTCCAACTTCGTATCAAGAAGCCCTGTGCTGGCTACCCAGGCCATGGTGGCCAGCAGCCATCCGCTGGCTACCATGGCCGGACTTGATATTCTTAAACAGGGAGGTACCGCCATGGATGCGGCCATTGCGGCTAATGCCCTGCTGGGTGTCATAGAACCCAATAACTGTGGTATCGGAGGGGATTTGTTCGCCCTGGTCTGGTCGGCCAAAGACCAGAAACTGTATGGCCTCAACGCCAGCGGACGCTCAGCTCAGGGCCATACCCTGGACATGCTGAAACGGCAGCTCAAAGACCAGGAACAGATTCCTCTGTATGGTCCGCTCTCGGTCTCGGTTCCCGGAGCCGTTGATGGCTGGTTTACCCTGCACCAGCGTTTCGGCAAACTACCCATGGCCAGCCTGCTGGCTCCCGGCATCCGCTATGCCCGCCAGGGAGCTCCGGTCCCCGAAGTCATTGCTTATTCCTGGAGCGAAGCCTATAAAAGACTCAGTGCCTCCGAGGCGGTAATTAAAGAGTTCGAAAACTTCCGGAAGACCTTCCTGATCAACGGGCATACGCCCCAGGAAGGCGAGCTGTTCAAAAACCCCGATCTTGCCAGCACCTACGAGAAAATTGCCCTAGGAGGTCGTGATGCTTTTTATAAAGGAGAGATTGCCGCTACCATCGATGCCTACGCCCAAAGAACCGGCATGCTGCTGCGGAAAGAAGACCTGATGGCCACCAGAAGTACCTGGGTGGAGCCGGTTTCTACTAACTACCGGGGCTATGAGGTATACGAACTACCTCCCAATGGACAAGGTATCTCGGTGCTTCAGATGCTGAACCTGGTGGAGGGGTATGATCTGAAAAAGATGGGCCATAACAGCGCCGACTACCTGCATGTGCTGATCGAGGCCAAGAAGCTGGCCTTTGAGGACCGGGCCCGGTACTATGCCGATCCGGAGTTTGCCCGGATTCCCGTGACCCGGCTCATCTCCAAAGCCTATGCCGATGAAAGGCGCAAGCTGATCAGCCTTACGAGTGCCTCCCAGAAGATTGACCCCTCGGAGTCGATACTTAAAGCCGGCGATACGGTCTACCTGACTGTGGCCGATAGTGAAGGAAACATCGTATCGCTGATCCAGAGCAACATGCTGGAGTTTGGTAGTGGTATGGTACCCGATGGATTGGGCTTTCCCTTACACAACCGCGGCACCAGTTTCAGCTTAAAGCCCGGACATGCCAATGTGTATGCACCAGGTAAGCGCCCCTTCAATACCATTATCCCGGGCTTTGTGCTGAAAGAAGGCAAACCCTTCCTGAGCTTTGGTGTGATGGGCGGAGCCATGCAGCCACAGGGGCACCTGCAGGTCCTATGCAACATCATCGACTTCGGGATGAACGTGCAGGAGGCGGGCGATGCCGCCCGGTTCAGCCACTCGGGCAGTAGTGAGCCCATCGGTACCATGATGTCCGACGGAGGCAAGGTAGCTGTGGAGAGCGGGATATCAATGGAGACCCGAAAAGAGCTGGAGAAGCGGGGGCATCGGCTGACCGATAAGGACTTCTTCGGGGGTTACCAGGCCATACTTATTGACTCTGTTCAGCGGGTGTACCACGGAGCTTCCGAAATGAGAAAGGATGGACAGGCCGCTGGGTTCTAACTAAATTCGCGCTCCAAAAAAATCTATAATTAACAATTTATCATGAAAGTGCTCGAAAGTGATCACCAAAGATATTGCCTATACCTTTCCCGGCACGGGTCGGCCGCTTTGAGCTTATTTCTCAAAATACACTGTCCAAAGTATTAGCGCTCAAAATTTTGTCCCTTGATGAGTAACGAGGGCTTTGAGGTGCTTTGCCCTTGGATTTTCCCAATGGTACCAATGGTACCTTCCTGATCTTCTCAGCTGGGTCTAAAAAGTACAGAATGTAGTGGTTGGTATCTTTGTACTGTTCAATAGATTTGATTTCCGCTGGATAAGTTATAGCCGAAATGGGGGCTGTCAGGTTTGCAGCAATGTATTTGATCTTGGGAATCATGGAAGCATTGAGCCGAATAGCATACCCGCAGTTTTCCCCAGGAACATTTCATTGAAGCCATTTTCCCGCGCAGTCACTACAACGATTAAAGCCAAGAAACTGGTCATTCAATATTATGTCCCAAATCCCTAAGAATACTTATCGTTAAACCAATTTTTTTAATAAACCATCCGCCAGTTTCTGCCACTGAAACTTTGAGAATCCTGTAACAGCTCCCAATCCGACAACTAAATCCCGGGCCTTATCAGCCAGACCACTATCATGGTTAGGCTTTGTGTTTCTATCGTATATTCCTGCTGTAATTCTATTCCCCTCCCTTGTTACAGTGAAGTTACTTGTGGATTCTTCAGAATAGAAATGGGCAATGTGGTCGTCATTGTTTTGAGGGTTGGTGGTAGGTCTTACCCGAATACCCACACTTTCCATCCCGGCGTCTGCGACTGATTTTATTTCCTCAACCCTAACCCAATCATATCCGTCACCAGCAACCGGACCAGGGCCCGGAACGTCGATTTTGAAAAAATCGCCCTCCTGAACAGGTCGGTTTACCTCCGTACCCTCGTTATCTACTACCTGGAATTCCGCTGTTGCCGTCCCCGATAGACTATACCATGAATTAACATCCAGAAGTCTTTGCTTCACTACTTCAAAGAAGGCCTTGGCATCTTCAGTGCTTTCAAAATCGACAAAACTCGTGGTATCAATAATTTTCCCCGTATAATTTTCAGGAATGATTCCTGACTGGTTTTTCTCTTCCATACTTTAAGCTGTTTATCATTTTCCTATAAAACTTAATCTGCTGAAATAGGTTTTTAAACCACCTTTGGCTTATTAAACTACTACTCAAAATTCGATCCCGACCGGGGACTCCCGAAAGCTCTTTCAATTCGGTTTAGTTATTTGTTATCCTCCCTTTTTCCCCTATCCGGAAAAATATTTCCTTCCTACAAAAAGTTTCCTTTGCCATCATATTGCAATAATTGTTGACGTTGTAGGAGTATTTGCTGAGTTGCCGGCGCTTTATTCTGTAAAGGATACGTAAAAAAAAGTACCTGCTGAACTCATGCATAACTTCAATATCAACCGCCGCCGCTTCCTGCAGGGAGCTACAGCAACACTGGCATTATCCTCTTTTGGTGCCTACGGTCTGGACCTGATCAATCCGGCCAATCCCCACCGCGTGGGGTTGATCGGGACGGGTTGGTACGGCAAGAGCGACTTATTTCGCCTGATTCAGGTAGCTCCCGTAGAGGTAGTAGCACTTTGTGATCCCGACAAAAACCAGCTCGCAGAAGCCGCCAAACTGGTGAGTGAGCGCCAGAAATCAGGCAAGACGCCGCGCCTGTACGGCGATTACCAGAAGATGCTGGCCGAAAATGAAATGGATATCGTACTGATTGGTACACCCGACCACTGGCACGCGCTACAGATGATTGATGCGGTCAAGGCTGGTTCGCATGTTTACGTACAGAAGCCGATCAGCGTAGATGTGATAGAAGGGGAGGCCATGGTAGCCGCCGCCCGCAAATATAAAAAGGTAGTACAGGTAGGTACCCAGCGCAAGAGTACCCCCCACCTCATTGATGCCAAGAAAAATATAGTAGATGCCGGACTGTTGGGAAAAATTTCGCACGTGGACATGTGCTGTTACTTTCACATGCGGGCCAATGGCAATCCGCCGGTGCAGGAAGTACCTGCTTTCTTTGACTATAATACCTGGACCGGCCCCGCGCCCATGCGTCCCTACGACGGACTACCCCACATTCGCTGGTGGCGTACCTTTATGGAGTATGGCAACGGCATAACGGGCGATATGTGCGTACACATGTTTGATACCGTACGCTGGATGCTCGGGCTGGGCTGGCCCAAGCGCATTACTTCCACCGGAGGTATCTACGTGCAGGAAGGTGGCAAATCTAATATCTCCGATACCCAGTCAGCTACCTTTGAGTACGATGATCTGAACTGCGTGTGGCAGCATCGCTCCTGGGGTGCCCCTACCAACCCGGAATATCCCTGGTCCTTTACACTTTACGGTGACAAAGGTACCCTCTGGGGAAGTACCATGCAGTATGACTTCATTCCAATGGACAAGGATGCAAAGAGGATTCATAAGGACGTGGTATACGAAAAGGAAATGTATCCGGAAGATCTGACCGAAGAGCGCATTGAATTAAATGCCGCGCCGGCCACCCGTTTACACATGTTAGATTTTCTGTCGGCCATCGAAAAGAGCAGCCGACCCATTGCTGACATCGAGGAAGGGCATATTTCTACGTCCAGCTGTATACTGGCGAATCTTTCCATGGTTACTGGACGACCGATGGTGTACGATCCCAAAAAGCGGGTGGTAGTAGGTGATCAGGTGGCTACCGATCTGCTGACACGCCCGTACCGGCAGCCCTATAAGCATCCGGACCCAAACAGAGTATAGTACCTCGTTCTGGAAAAAGTAAGGTAAGCAAATTAACCAAGTTTTTATAGGTTTCATGTTCAAACGAATATATCGAATCGGTTTGGTAGGAGCCGGTCTGGCGGGTCTGATCGGATGTATGGTCAACTACGGTACCGCTAACAAGGCCGAAGAAGGTCCTTCGCCCGCCCGCACACCCGCTCAGGAGCTGGCTTCGTTTCAGATTGAACCGGGCCTGAAGGTGCAACTCGTCGCTTCAGAACCTATGGTAGAAGACCCGGTGGTCATTACCTTTGATGAGGACGGGCGGCTGTGGGTGGTAGAGATGAGGGGATTCATGAATACCATTGACGGAGCAAACGAGAAGGAACGAACCGGACGCGTGTCAGTGCTGGAAGATACCAACGGCGACGGGAAAATGGACAAGAGTACCATTTACCTGGATAGCCTGATTCTACCACGCGCGCTAGCCCTGGTACCGGGTGGGGCACTGGTAGCCGAAAATGAAGCCCTTTGGCTGACTCAGGACCTGAACGGAGACTTAAAAGCCGATACCAAAACCCTGATTGATAAAGACTACGCCGGCAGCGGCCTGCCCGAGCATTCGGGCAACGGCCTCTGGCGGGGCATGGACAACTGGTACTATAATGTAAAGTCGCGCCTGCGGTACCGCCTGATAGCCGGAAAATGGGAGCGCGACAGCACGGAGTTCAGGGGACAATGGGGCATAAGCCACGACGACGAAGGGCGCCTGTACTATAACTACAACTGGTCGCAATTGCACGCCGACCTGGTACCACCCAACTACCTTTCCCGCAACAAAAATCATATGCCTACCACGGGTATTGACCATGGCCTGACGGTAGATCGAAGAATATATCCCATCCGGCCTAATCCGGCCGTGAACCGGGGCTACATACCGGGTACTTTGGATGACGAAGGACGATTGCTGGAATTTACGGCTGCCTGTTCTCCCCTGTACTATAGAGGTAAAGCCCTGCCCGCCGAGTACTACGGAAATGTTTTTGTTTGTGAGCCTTCGGGCAACCTGATCAAACGTAATGTGGTGGAGGATCGGGGACTATTACTTACTGCCCACGATCCCCATCCCGGCCGGGAGTTTATGGCTTCGACTGATGAACGCTTCCGCCCGGTACACACAGCAACCGGACCCGACGGTGCCCTGTACGTGGCGGATATGTACCGGGGGCTCGTGCAGCACGGAGCTTATATTACGCCTTACCTCAAGGAGCAGACCCTGGCCCGCAAGCTCGTGCTGCCCGTACACCGGGGAAGGATCTGGCGGGTGGTGCCGGAAGGATGGAAACCTTCCAAACCTAAAAAACTTTCTGCGGCTACCTCTGAAGAACTAGTCGGCTACCTGTCACATGCTGATGGCTGGTACCGGGATGCTGCGCAGCGGCTCCTGGTGGGGCGCCAAGATCAGCGGGTTAGAAACTCTTTAACTGAACTGGCCCGTAAGGGAAACAACAACCTGGGACGCTTTCATGCACTGTGGACCCTGGAAGGTTTGCAGGTAATGGATCCTGATTTGCTCTTTGAACTGCTCACCGACAAGGACCCACTGGTCAGGACCACGGCGCTTCGCCTACTTGAGCCCACGGCCCGGAAAGATAAAACAGTACAGGAAAAATTAGGTGGAGTACTACTTCGCGAGTGGGAGAATGCTCCTATTGAGCAAGTACTGCAGATGGCACTCACGGCTGAGATCCTTGAACCCGGTGTATCACATCAACTCCTGGCCGGAATAGCCAACCGGTACGGAGAAACGGCGCTGATTCGTGATGCAATTCTGAGCAGCCTTGAGAATCAGGAATTCGCTTTCCTTCAGCAGCTATGGAAATCGCCGCGCTGGCAAGCCCACGAACCGGCCAAAGAAATATTTCTTGAAATGCTGACCACCGCCATAGTGCGTAAGCGTGATCCGGCGGAGCTGACGGCCCTTTTAGCTTTATTGGATGTTGACAAAGAAGCCTTAGGCTGGCAGGAAAAAGCGGTACTTACCGGTATGACCATCCAGGGTAGTAATGGTAAGCTAAGGCCGGTCACGTTGCCAGCCGCTCCGAAACTACTCAGCCGGGTGAGCGAGGAGCTGGGCCCGGCGCGTATGAACACACTGCTCTCTCTGTACGATTGGCCCGGACACAGCGCCCAAAAAGAAGGTAGTACGATAAAAAATCCGCTCAGCGAAGAAGAACAAAAGCAGTTCGCGCTGGGCAGGCAGCACTACCTGACTACCTGTGCCGGTTGTCACGGCACCGACGGGGCCGGTCTGAACCGGTTTGCCCCGCCGCTGATCGGCTCCGACTGGGTCACGGGTGATGACAAGCGGCTGGCGCTGATCGTACTGCACGGCATGGAAGGACCGGTAGAAGTAGCCGGAAAAGTATACGACGCCCCCGATATTCTGCCCGTGATGCCCGCGCATTCGTCCATGGACGATGCTACCATTACCACTATCCTGACGTACATCCGCAATGAGTGGGGGAATAATGCCGGTGCGGTCAGCCGACGTACCGTGGGCCAAACCCGTAATACTTCCCAGGGACGCGTCATGCCCTGGAAGGCCCAGGAACTGGATGAGTATATTCGTAAAACCAAAGATGCCAAATAAGTCCATTAGCACGTAATAAGATTAAACCAATGAAAAACGAAAAAGATCAAATAAAGTCAGGTACTGCTATGGACAGGAGAGACTTTCTAAAAGGAGCAGCGCTCAGTGCCATGGCTTTTTCCGTTCCAGATATGGCCGGGCATTTTAAAAGTACCAATATGGGAATCGTCGTGCATTCCTACTGGACCCGTTGGGGCTCCAAAGTACCCAGCCAGAAGTACCCCGGCTTTACCAACGCAATTGATTTAATTGACCACTGCCAGCGCATTGGCGCGGGAGGAGTACAGGTGGGGGTAAAGGACTGGACCTCGGACTTTGCCAAAAAAGTAAGGGATAAGCGCGAAAAAGCCGGACTGTACCTCGAGGGGTCCATCGGCCTGCCCCGCACTGCGGCTGATGTAGCGGCATTTGAGCAGGAAGTAAAGAGTGCCAAAGAAGCCGGTGCGCAGGTGTTGAGAACAGTTTGTTCGGGCGGTAGACGCTACGAAGCTTTCAAAACCAATGCCGAATTCCAGGAATTTAAGAAAAAATCATTGGCTTCTCTGCAACTGGCCGAACCGGTACTTCGTCGGCACAAGGTTAAGCTGGGTGTTGAAAACCATAAAGACTGGCGGGCCGATGAACTGGCGGCCTTGCTGAAAGGTCTTAACAGTGAATGGATCGGCGTTACCTTGGATTTTGGCAATAGCATAGCTCTCATGGAAGACCCCATGGAAGTAGTGCAGACCCTGGTACCTTTTGTAATGAGTACCCACGTAAAGGATATGGCCGTGGATGAATACCAAAACGGATTTCTGCTGTCGGAGGTACCCTTGGGAAAAGGGATTCTGGATTTGAACAAAATTGTAGAGCTGTGCAGGAAGCATAATCCTCAGGCTACCTATAACCTGGAAATGATTACCCGGGACCCGCTGGAGATTCCATGCCTGACCAATGATTACTGGAATACTTTTGAAGGAGTACCCGGTTCTGACCTGGCCCGCACCCTCCGCATGGTACGGGCGCACAAGTACCCAACGGCCTTACCAAAGACGTCCCCCCTGTCGGGTGAAGAAAAACTGGCCGTGGAAGAGAAGAACATCGTCTCCTGCCTGATGTACAGTAAGGATAAATTAGCGATGGGATAAAAACAGTAAACCGTTTGTTCGGTCGCTGCACTCGCCCAAGAAAATAATTTGATACCAACTACCTAATCATGTCTTACGAATCTTTACCCGGAATTAAACTATTTGATTTAACAGGAAAAGCCGCCATTATTACCGGGGGCTCCAAGGGCTTAGGCCTGGCCATGGCGGCCGGACTGGCATCGGCGGGTGCCAATGTCATGCTCGTCAACCGGACTGCGGCCGATGGAGCCAGGGCCGCCGAAGAGCTTTCGGCTACCTACGGTGTCAAGGCTATTTCGTTCAGTGCCGATATCTGCAATCGCGAACAAACCGAAGCCATGGCGCAAAAGGCGCTGGACGAGTTTGGCCGGATTGACATTTTGATCAACAGTGCCGGCATAAACATCCGGGGGGCCATTGATGAAGTAACACCCGACGACTTTCAGAAGGTGATGGATGTTAACGTTAATGGTACCTGGTTGTGCTGCCGGGCGGTGACGTCCGCGATGAAGAAAAGTGGCTCCGGCAAAATTATCAACCTGGCCAGTACCCTGGGTCTGGTTGGGTTGGCTAATCGTACGCCCTATACCGCCAGCAAAGGAGCGGTGGTTCAGATGACCCGCGCCTTAGGTCTTGAACTGGCCCCTTTCAACATCAATGTCAACGCGATTTGTCCGGGCCCGTTCTTGACGGAGATGAATATTCCCATTGCCGATAGTGACGAGGCCAAGAATTTTATCGTGGGCGCTACGGCCCTGGCTCGCTGGGGAGAACTGAAAGAAATACAGGGAGCCGCGCTATTTCTGGCCAGTGGTGCCTCCAATTACATGGTGGGTTCTATGGTTACCGTTGATGGCGGCTGGACGGCCAAGTAGAAATCAGGCTGATGTCTTTGTTGGGGTGGCACGGTTTTGGACCGTGCCACCCCTGTTTTTATACAAACAACGCAAGAATATAAATAAAGATAAAAGCCGAACCGGCCAGAATCAGGGTTCCCAGACTATGCGACTGATTGCCCTGCTTAATGTTCATACCGGACAATTGCGTCATGGCCCAGAAAAAGCTGTCGTTGGCGTGGGATATGGCAATTGCTCCCGCCCCGATTGACAGTACCGTAAATACCCGCATCATTTCAGAGTCCAGTCCCAGGGTACCCAGCAACGGAGCAACGATAGAGGCGGTGGTAATTAAAGAAACGGTGGAGGAACCCTGGGCCGATTTGAGCGCCAGCGCCATCAGGAACGGCAGAAATAAACCCCAGGAAGCTCCGTCCAGATTGGAACTTACTAAATCCGCAATGCCCGAGTTCTGGAGCATTTTACCAAAAACTCCCCCGGCCCCCGTAATGAGGATAACCGGAGCGGCAATCAGAAGCGATTCACCCATCCAGCCGGAAGAGGAAAGGAGCTTGGCGTCAAATTTGGCCGGTAGAGTAAAAGACAAAAAGGCCCCCAAAAGCAGCGCAATAACCGGACTTCCCACAAATAGTAAAACGGAGGTAAACGGGTTCTCCCCAAAAGGTTGGGTAGGGTACTTGGCAATAGAGGCCAGAATAATCAGCAGCAACGGAATAATGATGGGTAAAAAGGATTTTCCCAGCGAAGGGTACTTCTTTACCACGGTGGTTTTTTCTACTTCGGCAAACTGCGGTTCCAGATCAATGCCACGTAGGGCATATTTGACGAAAAAGAAGCAGGGAATCAGAGCCAGTGAACTGACAATGATTCCCCAGAAGATAATCATGCCCAGGTCGGCTTCCAGAATACCCGCCGCCGCAATGGGGCCGGGGGTAGGAGGTACCAGCGAATGGCTGGCCGAAATACCAAGGGTAAGCGCCACGGTGGTAGCCGCAAAAGGTAATTTGCCTTTAAAAGACAATGACTTATTGATGGGGTTCATCATAATAAAGGCACTGTCACCAAATACGGGAATGGACAAGATGTAGCCCGTAACCATCATGGCCAGCATAACGGATTTTTCACCGATCAGGGCCAGAATTTTCTGGGCTATGACAAAGGCACCTCCGGTTTTTTCCAGGAAAGTACCTATGACTACTCCCAGCAAAATCAGGAGACCAATGCTACCAAGTACCCCCCCGAATCCTTCCGAAATGGATTTAAGAATTAGGTCGGTGGGCATACCCACCAGCAGGCCGTACACTATAGCCCCCACAAAAAGGGCCAGAAAAGGATGAATGTCAAATTTGATGATGGAAAGAATAATAAGGGCAAGGGCTAACAGGATAATCAGGAGAGTCAGCATGGTTGGTACAAGTTAGGAACAGGTTGATTTAGGGTTGAACAATTGATTAGCGGTGGCAGAAAAAAGTTTACTACATAGAAGATAACATTAGGTTGAAGACGTATACGGGTAAGGGCCGGGTACCTTTCCGGCTTTGGTATATAAAGACAGGAACCTGAACTCTATATTCATCCTTATTAAATTATTAAAGACTAAATATTCCTGAATTCAGTCGTTGGCGGTACTTCAGTACCTTTTTCTTTTATAAAATTGGAACTGGTTCAGGAGTAAGAGCGTAATTCGATTGGCTTTATACAGTTGATAGTAACAGCCTTTAACCATTATCCTTATGCACAACTTTAATATTAACAGACGTCAATTTATACAGGGCGCCACGGCATCACTGGCTTTATCCTCTTTTGGTGCCTACGGCCTCGACCTCGTTAACCCGGCCAATCCTTACCGGGTGGGCCTTATTGGTACGGGCTGGTACGGCAAGAGCGACCTCTTTCGTCTTATTCAGGTAGCACCCGTAGAAGTAGTAGCCCTGTGCGACGTAGACAAAAACCAGCTCGCCGGAGCCGCCAAACTGGTGAGCGAGCGCCAGAAGTCGGGCAAAACCCCGCGCCTGTACGGTGACTATCGCAAGATGTTGTCTGAAAACGAAATGGACATTGTACTCATAGGTACTCCTGACCACTGGCACGCCATGCAGATGATCGATGCGGTTAAGGCAGGTGCGCACGTGTACGTACAGAAGCCCATCAGTGTGGATGTCATGGAAGGAGAAGCCATGGTGGCTGCGGCCCGTAAATATAAGAAAGTAGTACAGGTAGGTACCCAGCGTAAGAGTACTCCGCACCTGATTGAAGCCAAAAAGAATATCGTAGACGCCGGACTATTGGGAAAAATATCCCACGTGGAAATGTGCTGCTACAACCACATGCGTAACAACGGCAATCCACCGGTACAGGAAGTACCTGCTTTTCTGGATTATGAAATGTGGACGGGCCCGGCGCCGCTGCGTCCTTACGACGGGCTGCCTCACCTGCGCTGGTGGCGCACCTTTGAAGAGTACGGCAATGGCATCATGGGTGATATGTGTATCCACATGTTTGACACCGTACGCTGGATGCTCGGCCTGGGCTGGCCCAAGCGCATTACTTCTACCGGAGGTATCTACGTGCAGAAGGGCGGCAAGTCCAATATACCCGATACCCAGATGGCTAACTTCGAATACGATGAGTTGAACTGCGTGTGGCAGCAACGTTCGTGGGGTACACCTGCCAATCCGGACTACCCCTGGTCGTTCACGCTTTACGGTGAGAAAGGTACCCTCTGGGGAAGTACCATGAAGTATGATTTTATTCCGGTGGCCAAGGATGGTCAAAAAATTCACAAGGACGTGATATACGAGCGGGAGAAGTACCCGGAGGATCTGAAGGAGGAGCGCATTGAGCTGAACGCCGCTCCGGCCACCCGTTTACACATGTTAGATTTTCTGTCGGCCATCGAAAAGAGCAGCCGACCCGTCGCTGACATTGAAGAAGGGCACATATCAACCGCAAGTTGTTTACTGGCTAACATCTCCATGAAAACCGGAAGGCCGGTGGTATACGACCCCAAAAAGCGGGAAATAGTAGGGGATCGGGAAGCTACTGCACTCTTGCAACGTCAATACCGTAAGCCATGGGTACACCCCAATCCAGCTAAAGTATAGTGTATTGTTAACCGGTAATAAAAAGCGGGGAGTACTTGAAAGTCAAGTACTCCCCGCTTTTTGAATTTAGAGTTGTAGTATAAAATTTATACTGCTACTCTTTTATTTAATCGTTTTTGTTCTCGTCGCGTCCCAGACTTTCCTTTACGTCCGACTCATCCTCGGTCCGTTGAAAATTTCTGGCGGTGGGATCTGCTCCCTGCATATCATCTTCATCCGGGTCCACGTTCCTGTGGTCAAAGCTCCGGGCTGTTTTGTCAAATCCCTCGTCGGGGTTATTCGCCTCCTTGTTATCAGGTTTTTTTTGGTCTTGCATATTTTTTTCGGTTAGTGATGTATTCTTTCCATAAAATTTCTTGGGTAAAGAATTAAAAAAACAGTTCCAGCGGCGGCTTACTAACCTAAAGTACCCTTAGGTACTGCTGCGGGTACCTTAGTCAACAAAGCCCTTACTCGCTTTCCTTAATTTCTTTCTTTTCCAGGTTATGAATGGCCGGTCCTTCTATTACCGTTCCGTCAATCATAAATCGGCTGCCGTGACAGGGACAGTCCCAGGTTTTTTCGGCATTATTCCAGTTGACAGTACATAACAGGTGAGGACATACCGCTGAGCAGGCATGTATTTTGTTCGCCTCGTCGCGGTAAACAGCCAGTTTCTCCCCGTTTACTTTAATGGTTTTGCCTTCCCCCGGTTCAATCTCCCCAAACTCAGCGACATCGGCTGTAAAGGGATTCCCTTTTACGTACTGAACCGCCACGTTGGCATTTTCTTTAATAAATTCCTTTACTGTCGACAAACCAGCAATGCGGGTTGGGTCAAAGGCTCCGACCCAGGTTTGGTCTTCCCTGCCCAGAATAAGGTTGGAAATATGAATACCGGCAACGGTACCGTAGGTTAGCCCGTCGGCATCGTAGCTGGTAGCCATGTAGGTACGTTTGGCCCCTACCGTTGGCAGCCCCGCTGCCCCAATGTTCGTTTTTCCGATATAAGGTACTCCGTCGCCGGAGTGGTAATGCTGAGCCGACCACTGGTACTCGACCGAGGCCACCTCAAAATTCCTCCGGGCGTATTCTTCCAGTTCTTTAAAATAGTGCTGGTATTCCTGTTGGCTGGCCTGACCGGTTTTGTGGTGATTGCCCACGACCATCAGGATGTCCAGGTCTTTGGAGTCGGAACTGTGGGTGGTGATGGTTTTGTGAAACCCATCGTTGTGCCAGAAGTAGGCGTCGGGGTACTCGCCCCTAAGCTTTACCGCAACCGCGTAGCTCCGGTAGGGCGCGGCAACCGTATGGACGGTATGCAGACCAATGGGCAGGTGCGTAGCTACCACTACCTGACTGGCTTTTACGCTGCCATTGGTGGTTTTAACCACACAGTAGTCTTCCTCTTCCTTGTAGTCATATACTGTAGTGTACTCAAATAGCTGCGCGCCTTTTTGGGTAATATTTTCGGCCAGAGCCAAAATATAACGCAACGGATGAAAGCGGGCCTGACCATCCATGCGGGCGGCCTTCTTTACCCCGAATTTTTGTAAAGGAGGTACTTCATCCACAAAGTCGACCGGGAGCCCGGCTTCCCGTAAGGCTTCCACTTCCTTCTCAATTTTGGAAACCATTTTATCCTGGTAGGTAAAGAAGTGCCAGGGCCTTCTTGAAAACCCGCAATCAATGTTTTTGCGGCTGACCTGTTGTTCTATAAAATCCAGGGCAGCGCCGCGGGCCTGGGCAACCGTCCTGATGGTCTGCGTGTCGCGGCTGTCTTTTACATTCTGATAGTAAGGACTTACGGGGACGTATAAATTTCCCGATGACCAGCCGGTGGTACCTCCACCAATCCGCCGGGCTTCCAGTATGGCTACCTTTTTACCGGCCTCGGTTAGCAGGAGCGCAGTGGTGATGCCCGTAATTCCGCCCCCGATAATGGCTACATCAACTTCAATTTCGCCTTCCAGCGAGGGATAATCGGTGCGGTTTTTGATTGTTGCTTCCCAAAAAGACTTTGTTTCCATAGTTAAGCTGGTGTAATGTGGATAATGTTTGAATAACCAGACCCAATGGATTAGGTTTTGGGAAATGGACTTTAGAGAAGGGTAGAACCTGGGAGTAAGGCTAAGAAAGGATGTGCGCTTTACTGGTAAAATTCTATTATTATTTGTCATTGTTAAACATTGGCACTAAATTGGAAGACTTCACACAATGGCCCCGATTCGGGTCCTTATTAAAAACACCGAAAGAGTTCAATCCTATTTTGTCGTCCACACCAGATTCCGGATCTTTTTACCCGCAGCGTGCTTAGCAATGGTGGGGTTGGCGGCAATTTTATTTTGTTTTGGTCAAAGCTCTTATTGTTATTATAACCTCTCACATTGGTGAATTTAAAAGAAGAGATTAGGAAAAATAGTGCTTATGTGATTCCGGAGTCCACTCAGGAACTGAATCATACTGCTACCCTGCAGCTGGCCAGGCAACTAAAAACTCTGACGGATGAATCGCTGGATGTTATTTGTCAGATAGATAAGCAGGGGCGATTTGTGTACGTAAGCGCGGCTTCCATTCAGGTTTGGGGGTACGCTCCCGATGAACTGCTGGGGAAAAAGTACATGGAAATGGTCCACCCCGACGACCATGCCATTACCCTCAAGGCGGC
Source organism: Telluribacter sp. (assembly GCF_035998675.1). NCBI lineage: Bacteria > Pseudomonadati > Bacteroidota > Cytophagia > Cytophagales > Spirosomataceae > Telluribacter > Telluribacter sp. The sequence continues at coordinate 265,749 of NZ_DASYHI010000020.1, read as the reverse complement.
GGCCGAAATTATGCAGGGAGTTGATAAACGCTTTTTTGAAAACCGGTATATTCGGAAAGATGGCGGGGTTATTCCGGTCGTGTGGTCAGCGAGGTGGGAAGACGCGGACGAATCTATGTACTGTATTGCCCGTGATGCCACCGAACAAAAGCGAGCCGAACAGGCGCTTAAGGTTTCGGAAGAGCACTATAAGGTACTCTTTATGAGCAGCCCATTACCCATGTGGATTTACGAGGTAAAAACACTGCGGTTCCTGGAAGTAAATGAGGCCGCCATCAAACACTATGGCTATAGCCGGGAAGAATTCCTATCCATGACGCTTAAAGATATTCGACCGGCGGTTGATGTAGAGTTGTTACTCCACGATGTACAGAAGTTTGTTACCTCGGGCAATCAGGATTATAAATATATAGCGAGGCACATTAAGAAGAACGGGGAGCTTATTTTTGTTGAAATAAAGGCAAATATTCTGGATGGGAATGATCCCCAATCCATTTTGGTGGTTTCTACCGATATTACAGACAAAATTGAAGCCGAAAATGACCTTATTCGTTCCAAGGAAGAAATACAGAATATCCTGGAAAGTATCAGGGATGGTTTCTTTGCCCTGGACAATCATTGGATGGTTACTTACTGGAACCACGAAGCCGAACGGTTATTTAAAATAAGTAAGGCGGAGGCCATTGGGAATAATCTTTGGAGTATACTGGGTCGTAACAAGCTATACCGGACTTTTTCCAGATTTGAAAAAGCATTCCTGAAAAAGGAAACCATTCAATTTGTTGATTTTTACAAACCTTCCCAAAAGTGGCTGGAACTACGGGCCTATACCTCTGAGCGGGGTTTGTCAGTTTATGTAAGAGATATTACCGAAAAGCGTCGGCGGGAAAAGCTACAGCAACTTTCCAGGAAAGTACTTGAACGCAATGCCGTTCCTGACAGCCGTTTGGAAGAGGTAGTGGCTTACTACCTAAAGGAGATTGAAAAACTCCATGAGGGAATGTTTTGTTCAGTGCTGAAACTCATTGATAACCGGTTGTACAACCTGGCTTCTCCTCAGTTGCCCGAATCTTATACAAAGGCTATCAATGGGGTAGCCATTGGTCCGATGGTAGGTTCCTGTGGTACCGCGGCTTATTGGAAAGAGAAAGTGGTGGTATCGGATATCGCCAATGACCCGCATTGGGAGGGGTTCCGTGAACTGGCCCTGCCGTTGGGCCTGGCTGCCTGCTGGTCCATTCCCATTATTGGTTCTAACAATGTGGTAATAGGTACCTTCGCCATTTATCATCAAGAATGTAAAAGCCCGAGTCCGGAAGAGGAGAATACCATTGAAATTGCCAAGAACCTGCTCCTGATTGTACTCGAAAACAAACTGGCGGAACAGGAGATTAGGAAAATCAACGAAAGGTACCACCTGGTAGGGAAAGCCACTAACGATATTATCTGGGACTGGGATATCCTGAAAGATAAAGTATACCGAAACGAAGAAAGGTACCTGGCTATGCTGGGGTACAGGGTAGAGGACATAGCCACTACCCATAATTTTTGGGTTAATAACCTCCACCCAGACGATGCCGAATGGGCCATCCAGACCCAGAAGGAAACCCTCGCCAATCCGGAAAAGGAATACTGGGAGTGTGAATACCGATTCAGGAAAATAGATGGTACCTATGTCCACCTGTTCGACCGGGGTTACATCGTCAGGAACGGGGATGGCGTTGCCGTCCGGATGATTGGGGCGACGCAGAATATCACCGCCCGGAAAAAACACGAGGAAGAATTGCAACTATTGTCGCTGGTAGCTAAAGAAACCGTTAACGCGGTGGTAATAACAAATGCCCAGGGAAGAATAGAATGGGTGAATGATGGCTTTACCAAAATAACCGGCTATGAGCTGAAAGAGGTAGTGGGTAGGAAACCCGGGAAGGTTTTACAAGGACCCGAAACGGATAAACAAACTGTTGACTACCTGCGGGACATGATTGCCCAAAAGGAACCTTTTGAATGTGAAATTGTAAACTATAACAAAAGTGGCAAACCCTACTGGATGCATATTCAGGGGCAACCGGTCCGGGATGACAAGGGGGAAGTATCCCGGTTTTTTGCCATTGAGACCGATATTACCAAACAAAAACAGGAAGAGCACCAACTTAAACTTCTGGAATCAGTAATTACCCATGCCAAAGATGGAGTGGTAATTTTTGAGGTAGACGTTACAGTTCCCAACAATCCAAATGTCATTTTTGTCAATGACGCCATGACCCAAATGACCGGGTATGTCGCCGGGGAATTATACGGGAACAACATCCGAATGTTACACGGTACCAATACCGATCCCGAAAAGTTAAGGAGCCTGAGTCAGGCCATGGCCCGCTATGAAGTATGCAGTTCCGAAATTATAAACTATAAAAAAAGCGGGGAGGAGTTCTGGTGTGAATTTACTATGATTCCGGTGGCCGATGGGAAAGGGATTTACCGACACTGGATTTCAATTCAGCGGGATAGTACCAAACGTAAAAAACTGGAAGAGGAAAGGGAAGTTTTTATAAGGGACCTTACCCTTCAGAATTCGGACCTGAAGCAGTTCTCTTATATAACCTCGCACAACCTGAGAGCTCCCGTAACCAATTTGATGGGCCTTGTATGTCTGCTGAAAGACACCACTATTACTGATCCCTACATAAAAGAACTTTTTGATGATTTTAAGGAATCAACCAGGCAATTAAATGAGGTGATTACCGACCTGGTGAACATTTTAATTATTAAAAACGGGGTTAAGGTACAGGTGGAGGAAGTTGATATTAGTCAGCTTTTCAACGAAGTACTGGCCTCGGCCGGAGAAGCGGTGTACGCCAGTAACGCCCGGATTTACAGTGATTTTACGGCTGGTTCCAGCGTTACATTTAATCCGGGTTACATGCAGAGCGTACTCCTGAATTTGCTTACCAATGCCATAAAGTACCGCTCACCCACCCGACAACTCCAGATACAGGTAAGTACCAAAAGTGAAAATGGTACCTTCAGCTTAGAGTTCTCGGATAATGGTTTAGGGATTGACCTGAAAAGGTACGGGGACCGTGTCTTCGGATTATACCAACGCTTTCATAATCATCCGGACAGTAAGGGCATGGGACTGTACCTCATTCATTCGCAGATAAGAGCCATGGGAGCCGAATTAACGGTTAGTAGTGAAGAAGATAAGGGTACTACTTTCACCATTATTTTCTCGGAAGAAAACAACGTTAGAAAAGGTACTGCTGGTAGATAAGGGTAAGATATTACGCCCGGAAACGTGTTAATGACTATTTCCAGGCGTTTTCCAGAAACCGAACCCAATTGTGCCACATAATACCTTCTATATTTTGTTGGGTATAACCCCGTTTATGGAGCAAGTCGGTCAGGGTCTGCAGATCCGCAATGGAATCCAGGTCGGCTGGTGCCTGTTCCTTGCCAAAAGCTCCGTCCAGGTCTGAGCCAATACCAACGTGCCGGGTGTTACCCGCCAGCTGGCAGATGTGGTCCAGGTGGTCCAGGACGTGCTCAATCGTTAAGCCCACTTCCTGGGGCTTGGTTTTGCCACGCTCCCATCCGGGTATCATCATCCAGGCGTCGAAAGCCATGCCAATTACGGCCCCCCGGCTGATGAGCTCCTTAATCATTTCGTCGGAAAACTGCCGATTATGGGGGGTAATCTTTCGGGTCAGGTTGTGACTGGCCCAAACGGAACCACCAAAAATATCCATGGCATCCCAGAAAGCCGAATCGCACAAGTGCGTGGCATCCAGAATAATATTGAGCTTCTCCATTTCCCGTAGCAGTTCCTGCCCCTTCCGGTTCAGCTTTTGGTCGGCGTCGGTACCGTGGGCATACACGCCCGGTCCGTAGTGAGCCGGACCTACCGCCCGTAATCCGTAGGCGTACGCCTGGTGCAGATGGTCAAGGGAAAGCAGGGAGTCCGCCCCCTCCAGGCTCAGGATATAGCCAATGGGTAACTTGTCGGTGGACACCGCTCCCTGCCACAGGGCCAGGTGGGTTTGCAGTCCTTCCCAATCTCTGATTTGGACCATTTCGCCCTGGTACTCCATGGCCTGGTACCAGGCCACTTGTCCCTGGGTCATTCCCCAGGCCTGCGCCTGCGAATGCCAGCCCGGCAACGGATTGTCAGGAGCCACGTAGCGCGCAATTTGAGTAGCCACGCAGAGACCAATGTTGCCCCGCCGCATTTCGGGAAAGCTGACCACGCCCTTGCCCCGGTCGGGTTTGTCGGTCAGGTGTTTCTCCCGGTCACGGATAGTACTTAGTTCCTGGGTCAGGTCCCGGTTCCATTCCAGGGCATTCATGGAAAGGTCCAGGTGGGCGTCGAATAGTAGCATATGAGTTTTCTTAGGGTATTAAAAAGTAAGGGTACGGTTGCGGGCCACCACCCTCCATTTATCCACTACTTCTCCATTCTCAATAATAAAGGCACTGTCATGCAAGGCTACGGTGGGGCATATATGGTAAGGTATCGCGTACAAGACCTGACCTACCTGTATGTTGTCCCAATTGGAAACCTGTACCACCCCGTGCTCTTCGCTTTGGCTCATAACCTGGTACCCTTCCAGATTCAGAAAGCGAAAACGGAGGTCAATGGGGTTTTCGGCGGCTACGGCTTTGTGTCCCAGGTCGGTGGTTATAATACCCGGAGCCGGTTTTGAAATTACCCGCGTTAACAGGACGGCCGCATGGCTAAAGGGTTGGTCCTGGAAGCGGTCGCCGTAGCCCCAGTCCCACAATAAGCAGGTACCCGGGCTGCAGTAAATCCCCTCCCGCTGGGCGTGAACCGTAAAGGTAGGGGAGCCCCCCGCAATGATCATGGGCTCTGGCTGGCCCAGGTTCCGGATATGCTCCCTCAGTTCATACACCTTTTCAAAGGCGGCATCACTGGCCTTTGTTCTTTCTGCGAAGTCTTCGTTCCGGATATGCCCGTCGTACACGTGAAGGCCTTGCAGACGGAGGTTAGGTAACTTACTTAGGGTTTGGTAAAGGGGCAGCAACTGCCCGTTGATGGGGTGACCCGACCGGTCCATGCCGTTATTTACATCAATAAATACCCCAAGCGTACTTCCGGTCTCTCCGCAACGGTTATTGAGATAGTGAGCCGTGGCGTCGTTGTCAACCAGAGAGCCAAACTGTACCTGGGGATAGTGCTTCGCCAGGGCCAGGTAGCGGTCAACCTTGGGACCAACCAACTGGTAGGCCAGCAAAACCCAGGGGGCACCGGCCTCGGCCAGCATTTCGGCTTCGGCAATCGTAGCACATTTAAATTTATTGATTCCGGCCGCCAGCTGCATCTGCACAACCTCTTTCATCTTGTGGGTCTTCACGTGCGGTACCAGGCGGTCGGCCTGGCCGTTGACGAAGTTCTGCATGGTCTGGATATTATCCGCCACCCGCTCCTTATAAACCAGCAGCGAAGGAGAATCAACGGAATCGGGAGAATGGAGTTGATACCACATTTTTTAAATTGGTTTAATCAGTCAGTTCAAACAAGGCCTCAATTTCAACCGGGATGTTGTCGGGCAACGAACCCATGCCCACGGCACTACGTACCCCAATTCCGTTTTCTTCCCCCCAAATGGCCGCGAACAATTCACTGCAACCATTGATGATGTAGGGGTGACGCTCAAAGTCGGAGGTACAGTTCACCATGCCCAGTATCTTGATAACCCGCTTGACCCGGTTAAGACTTCCCAAGTTAGCTTTTATGGTAGAAAGAATCGTTAAACCTACCTGACGGGCCGCCAGCTTTCCTTCTTCTGCGTCCAGGTCGGCACCAATCCTTCCTATAATCAGGCTGCCGTCTTCCTGTACGGTACCGTGGCCCGACACATACAGCCAGCGATTATCCACGATGAGGCAGGGTTTGTATACCCCTTTGGGGGCCGGTGCGGGCGGAAGTACTAAATCCAGTTTTGAAAATTGTTGTTCGGCTGACATATTGGTAATGAGCTTATTAACTATAATTATATAAAGATGTTAAGTACCAGAACACCGATAAGTCCGACAATGGACACGATGGTTTCCATGATGGACCAGGTGAGTATGGTTTCTTTAATGGTAAGATTGAAGTACTCTTTGAAAAGCCAGAATCCGCCATCATTGAGGTGCGAAAACATGAGGCTACCCGCCCCAATGGATAAGACCATCAGCTCGGGCGGAGCCGCTTGCTGAACCAGCATTGGGGCCAGGATACCCACGGTAGTAAGTCCGGCGACGGTGGCCGACCCTACACACACCCGGATAATGGCCGCAATACTCCAACCCAGTACCAGGGGAGAAACCGCCATGCCTTTTAGGCCTTCGGCGATGTACTGATTCACCCCGCTCGCGGTCATTACTTCCTTAAAAACGCCCGCGCCGGCTATGATGAGCAGAATTACTGACACTCCCTTAAAAGCTTCCTCGAATGATTTGGTAAGTACCGGCATGCGCATACCACGGCGAATACCCAGAAAATAGGCGGCAAACAGTACCGAGGCAAGCATACCCATGTAGGGTTCAGCCAGTAAGGCAATACCACTGCTATTGGGAAAAAGCCCCTTTACGCCTGACATACTGGTCAGCAGGAACACCGGCAGGAGGGCCGTCAGCGCACTAATACCCAGGCCGGGTAGTTCGGTGCGGGGGCGGGGTGTTACGTTGAAAAGGTCCGGGTCGGGCTGGGGGTGAAAGCGTTTTAGGGTGCGACCAAAGATAGGTCCCGCAATGGCAATGGCCGGCAGCGATACTATAATTCCATAGAGTAAAGTACGGCCCAGGTCAGCGTTGACCTGGGTAGCAATGGCCGAGGGGGACGGATGCGGAGGCAGGTACCCGTGCGCCACCGACAGGGCCGCCAGCATGGGAATGCCCACGTACAACACCGGCAGGTTGGCCGACGAAGAAATCATGAAAATAAGCGGAATGACAATCACAAAACCCGCATTATAAAAAAGGGGGATTCCAATGATAAAGCCAGCCAGCGCCAGTCCCCACTGAATATGCTTTCGTCCAAAGATACCAATCAGCGCGTCGGTGATTCGCTGGGCGGCTCCGCTGTCAGCAACTATCTTGCCCAGCATGGCTCCAAAACCCACTATCAGTACCAGGTCCCCGAGGGTATTCCCGATTCCTTTTTGAACAGCTACTCCCAGCGCGGGAACGCCCATACCACTGGCCAGTCCGAGGCCTAGGGAAACTAATAAAAATGAAATAAATGTGTCGAGTTTGACCCAGGCGATTAGAAGTACCAAACAGAGAATGGCCAGGAAAGTAAGTACTAAAGGCATAAACAGAGGATAGGATTTTTTGGATTGACCTCCTAAATAAGTGAATCCATCCCGAAATTTAATTATTCGGGCCAAAAGAAGATAAAATGGATTGCCATTTTACGAAAAAACAAGGATAAGCCGGAAACCGAAAAAAATCTTCAAAAGCGGATAGTCAGGTTTTGGAAAATAGCCTGATTTAGTACTTGGCTAGTATCGCTATGTTTTTTCAAGTACTTCATTTACAATATGTAAAGCTACCTAAAATGGTTTGTCCATTGTATAGAAATAATCCTTGGTGCGGGAATAGTTGTTGAGATAATTATGTTGTGTAAGAGCGTAGGGTAATAGTTTGTTTTAACCAGTAAAAATCACGAAATTTGGTTGTTTGTACACTAAAATATTGTACAAAATAGATAGGCCATTGTATAATACTCATCTCAATCACCTTACAATTTCGATTTAGTTACAATTTTTTATGGCAGAATCTTCAAGTGAAAACATCATCCCTATTAATATAGAGGATGAAATGCGGGGAGCCTACATTGACTATTCAATGTCGGTTATTATTTCCCGCGCCCTGCCCGATGTTCGCGACGGACTGAAACCGGTACACCGGCGGGTACTTTTTGGAATGTCGGAATTAGGAGTTAATTACAACAAGTCGTACAAAAAATCAGCACGTATAGTAGGGGAGGTGTTGGGTAAGTACCACCCGCACGGCGATTCTTCCGTATATGACACCATGGTCCGTATGGCCCAGGACTGGTCGCTCCGCTACCCTCTGGTTGACGGTCAGGGAAACTTCGGTTCGGTAGACGGCGATTCGCCGGCAGCCATGCGTTACACCGAGGCCCGTCTTAAGCGTATTGCCGACGAACTATTGAATGATATTAATAAAGATACCGTTGACTTCCAGCCCAACTTTGATGATTCGCTAAAGGAGCCATCGGTACTACCCGCCAAATTCCCCAATCTTTTAGTCAATGGTTCGTCGGGTATTGCGGTAGGTATGGCTACCAACATGGCCCCGCACAATCTTTCGGAGGTAGTTGATGGAGTATTGGCTTACATTGGTAACAATGATATTACCATTCCGGAACTGATGGAGCATATCAAGGCACCGGATTTTCCAACGGGTGGTACTATTTACGGCTACCAGGGTGTGCGCTCTGCTTTTGAAACAGGACGTGGCCGGGTTATCGTTCGGTCCAAAGCGTACTTTGACGTTTCCAAAACCGGGCGGGAGCAGATCATCGTTACGGAAATTCCGTACATGACCAACAAAGCGGCCATGATTGAAAAGATAGCCGGTTTGATAAATGAGAAAAAACTGGAAGGTATTTCCGATATCCGCGATGAGTCGGATCGGGACGGGATGCGGATTGTATTTGATCTGAAAAAGGATGCCATTCCCAATATAGTCCTTAACCACCTGTATAAGTACACGCCCATGCAGTCATCCTTCGGGGTGAACAACGTGGCACTGGTAAAGGGACGCCCCATGATCCTGAATCTTAAGGATCTGATTAAGCATTATGTAGAGCACCGGCTGGATGTAGTGACACGTCGTACCGAGTACGAACTGCGCGAAGCCGAAAAGCGGGCCCACATCCTGCAGGGTCTGCTGATCGCACTGGATAACCTCGATGCAGTAATTATTCTGATTCGCAGCGCCCGTGATCCGGAAACAGCCAAAAGTGGATTGATCGAACAGTTTGGTTTGTCCGAAATTCAGGCCAAGGCAATTCTGGAACTTCGTCTACAGCGTTTGACCGGCCTTGAGCGGGATAAAATTGTTAAAGAGTTTGAAGAGATCATGGCCCTTATCACCGACCTGCGTGATATCCTGGCCAATGAATTTCGTAAGTTCGACATTATTAAAGCGGAGTTGGCCGAAGTACGTGAGCGCTATGGTGACGCCCGCCGGACCCAAATTGAGTACGCGGCTGAGGAGTTCAGCGACGAAGATATGATCGCGGATGAGGAAATGCTCATTACCATTTCCCAGCAGGGGTATATCAAGCGGACACCGCTGAGCGAATACCGTACCCAAAGCCGGGGCGGGGTAGGAGCCCGGGGTGCCAAAACCAAGGAGGAAGACTTTACGGAACACCTTTTCTCGGCGACCATGCTCAACTACCTGCTCATCTTTACGGAGTTTGGTAAGCTGTACTGGCTCAAGGTATACGAAATACCCGAAGGAGGTAAGAACGCCAAGGGACGTCCAATCCAGAACCTGATCAGCATTGAGTCGGGCGATAGCATTCGCTCGGTTATCAATGTCCGGACGCTCAGCGACGACGATTACATTAATAACAATTACATCATAATGTGTACCGAACAGGGTACCATCAAGAAAACCTTGCTGGAAGCTTACTCTCGTCCGCGGCAGAATGGCATCATTGCCATTTCTATTAATGATGGAGATCGCCTCCTGAATGTAGCCCTCACCAACGGAAGCAACGACATCGTTATCGCGTCCAGCGCGGGTCGGGCCGTTCGCTTTAATGAGAAGGGGGTGCGCCCAATGGGTCGTACGGCAGCCGGGGTTAGGGGTATTAATCTGGAATCGGAGGACGGCTTCAATAAGGTAGTGGGCATGGTATGTATCAGTCGGGAGGATGCCCAGCTACTGGTAGTTTCAAAGAATGGTTTCGGAAAACGTTCACCTATTGAAGACTACCGTATAACCAATAGGGGGGGGAAAGGAGTTTATACTCTGAACGCTACCGAAAAGGTAGGTAAGCTGGTAGCGATTAAAGAAGTTACCGAGCAGGACGACCTCATGATTATTACCCGTAACGGAATTGCCATCCGGATGGATATTGCGGATATCCGTCAGGCCGGACGTAACACGCAGGGTGTGAAACTGATACGGCTGAGTGGTGCCGATGAAATATCTTCGGTGACCCGCATCCTTAAAGAAGAAGCAATAGAGGAGGGCATTGTACCAACTGACGATACCGCCACTACTGAGACCTTGATGAACTCATCCACTGATAACGGAGTTGCCGGTACAGACGATACCCTGGCGGACGGTGCGGCGGATGATGCCACGGAATAGTTTTTTAGACAATAAATAGTACAAAAACTCGTAATAGTTACCATTAATCACAACCAACCTGATCATTTATGAAAAAACTATTTTTTGTTTCTGCGTTTAGCCTTTTTTGTATTACTGCGTTTGCGCAGGATGCAATAAATCAGGCTATGTTGGACCAAGCTCGCAAAGACAAGGAGAAGAGTGATAAAAGTATTGAAGACGCAAAAAGCAGCGCCAAAGCCGCCACCTGGATGGACCGCGCCAAAACCTACGAAAACATTGCGTTGCAATTTACTCAGCTCGACTCAAACGCCGCTCAGACCGCTTACGAAGCCTACAAGAAGGTAGTAGAACTGGACGTTACAAAAAAAGGTGAAGCTGGCCGTAGTGCCAAGGAAGCCCAGAAAATTCTGGCGGCAGAAGAAGGTACAAACTTGTACAATGCTTTTGTAAAACAGGGTGCTGAGATGTACCAGAATAAAAACATGAACGGTGCGCTGAAAATGTTTCAGACGGCACAGGAGATAAATCCCAAGGATACTTTATCAGCGCTGTACGGTGGAATCGCCGCCCAGCAGATTGATAAAAAGGAGGAAGCTGCTGCCCAGTTTGAGAAGTACGTAGCCAACGGTGGTAAAGATCCCAGTGTATTTTACGGTCTGGCTCAATTATACCGTACTAACAACAATACTGATAAAGCAATCAGTACGCTTAACAAAGGCCTGGAGCGTTCACCGGACAACAAGGATCTGAAAGCGGAAATTGTGAATATTTTGCTGGCATCAGGTAAGGAAGACGAGGCTATCAACCAGTTAAAAGAGTTGGTTGCTAAAGAGCCTAATAATGTGCAGAATCTGGTGAACCTGGCTATCCTTTATGATAACAGCAACATAAAGCTGACCAACCAGATTCGGGAAGCCGAAGAAAAGCTTGGAGCAACCACAAGTAAGGGAGCGGGTCTCCAGAAACAACTGGAAGACGAGAAAGGCAAAATGGAAGTCTTTGACAGTGAAATTAAAAGACTGTCTGCCCGTATTAAGGCGCAACCCAAAAATGCTGATCTCAAACGTCAGTTAGATCAGGTAACGCAGTCGCGGAATGAGGCCAAGCAGGCCATTGCAAAACTGGAAACGGACGTTAAATCGGCCTCGGATGCATCCGCTAACGTAGACAAATCCAAGCTGGAAACTGACCTGACTGACATGAAAGCAAAACAGAAGTCCTTGAGGGACATGGCGACAAGTGCTTACGTTAAAGCCCTGGAGGTAGATCCTTCCAACTACGATGCGTTGTTTAACCTGGGTGTTTTTTACTTCAACGAAGCCGTTGAAATGAAAAGAGAGGTAGATAACATGAACATGCAGGAATACCAGCAGCGTGGAAAGGCCGTTGAAAGTAAGGTGTGTGGCCAATTCAAAAAGGCTCAGCCGTACTTCCAGAAAGCCGTTCAAGTCAATGCTGAAAGCGAAGCAAAGGATACGCTGGAAACACTTAATAACATTCTTGCTCAGTTTGAAGGCAAGCAGGTACAGTGTGTAACAGAATAAAGTAAGAATAAGGCACTTACAAGAGTAGGTGCCTTATTTATTAGAATAGGTACTTAACATAATATAAATTATAAAACTAAAATATATCTTCCATCCGTCGCTTAGAAATCCGGATGTGGCTGCTTTACCTTAGGTTGATAGTTAGGGAAAGAATAGTTATATTGGATTGTATATAAAATAAATGTAAGACTAGACGGTATGGGAAGAAAACTTTTACAATTATTTTGCTTACAGGTATTTATTCTACTCACTATCTCTACTTCAGGTTGGGCTCGTCATATTGTAGGTGGAGAATTAGCCTTTAAGCCAACCGAGACCACCAACCGCTACGAAGTAACCATGATTCAGTACTGGGACGAAAATACCCTGACCAATATGAATCGTGACCAGACGGCCGAGGTACTTATCTACCGGAAGCGCGATAACCGACTCATGGATCGCACGCTGATTTCCTTTTTGTCGTCCCGTAGTATCACCTACCAAAACCGCGCCTGTGCGGCTTTCCGCTCTCTCCGAACTTTAGAAGGTACCTATCAGGGCTACGTTACACTGAATTCGGCCAGTTATAATGACCCCGACGGATATTATCTGATTTGGGAGCGCTGCTGCCGTAACGATGATATTAATAACATTCAGGACCCCGGTTCCAATGGAATGACCTTTTACCTGGAAATTCCTCCCCTTACACTTTTGAACGCTTCGCCTCGCTTCCAAAGTCCTAATGGTACTTATATCTGCATTGATCAGCCATTTGAACTAAATATGGGCGCTACCGATCGAGATGGTGATGAACTGCGCTATAGCCTGGTAGTACCTTTGCGGGGTAATACCTCCCGGAATTTTCCCATTGGTGACGACCGACCCAAGCAAGGCTATCCTTCGGTGGCATGGGCCGCCGGGGTTTCTTTAGGCAATGTAATTCCGGGTAATCCCTCCTTAAAGATTAACCAGGCAACGGGTGAGCTTTCGGTAAAAGCCCAATCCCTGGGTCTGTACGTATTTGCCATTCAGTGCGAGGAATTCCGCAACGGAAAGAAGATCGGCGCAGTACGGCGCGATTTTCAGCTGTTGGTGATAGAATGCAGCGAGGTAGCTCCCCCCGAATCTACTGTTACCTATAACAACGCACCGGCTTTTAAGGTAGAGTTTTGTCCGGAAAAGCCTATCCAATTAGCTACCAGTGAGTCCAGTGACTGGGCCTACCAGTGGCAGTTAAACGGGCAGAATATTAACGGAGCAACCACGGCCAGGATTACGGTGCGGGACACTGGGAGCTATACCGTGGTAAAAAGTTTTAGAACTATCTGCTCTCGCGATTCTACCTCTCAGGCAGTAAAGGTGAGCTTCGGCACCCCTCCCCTGGCTGTGATAAGTACTCCCGCGGATATTTTCTGTGTGGGGCAAAACGTAGAATTAACAGCCAACGATGGAAACCGTACGCCTGGTTATTTGTATGGTTGGAAAAAAGGAAACAGCCCAATTGGAGACAATAGTCCCCGCTATACTGCCAGTACTGCCGGTACCTACTTTCTGAATGTAACAATTGAGACTAATGGATGCCAGGCCAAAGATAGCCTAACGGTAAAGGAAGAATCAATTCTGGCTACCCTGCCCGACCGCCTGAGTATGCAGTTTGGCAACACCATTCCGTTGGAACCTGCTCTGGAATCTTCGAGTATGGATCTGACTTTTCTCTGGACGCCAGGTACCGGACTAAGCAGTACCACCGAACGGGCGCCATTTACGTCACCCTCCGAAACCACAACCTATACGTTATATGTAACAACTGCCTTAGGTTGCAAAGCCGAAGCCAGGGTGCAGGTCATTGTATTTGATAAGCTCTATATTCCCGATGCCTTCAGTCCCAACGGGGATGGAGTAAATGACCAATTCGAAATCCGAAACGCCAGATTACAAGTGGAAGAAGTCCAGATTTTTAATCGTTGGGGAGAAATAGTTTATTATTCCAAAGAGTACTCTTCGCCCTGGGATGGATACTACAAAGGCAAAGTAGTTGCTCCCGGAGGATATACCTACATTATTAAGACTCCCTTTCATACTTACAAAGGCCAGATTCAGGTACTATTCTAATGAAGGAAAGGCTACTTTATCACGCAGTTATTCCTTTCAAAACATTAGATGTGATTGTATTATCTTAATATTGAATCTCCTTTTTTAAGTTAATATTTTGCAACTTATCCCCTTTTCACACTCTACATTCTGACTTTTGTTAATTACTTAATTATTAGGCAGTTATAAATCCACGTGGAACATCAAATTGTTAATATGTTTATTACCAGGCTATTAAAGGTGCTTGGTTAGAAAGATTCAGTCATTGTATTTTATATTTATTATTTTAATTTAGTCTAAATAAATTATATTATCTTCACAATAGATAAGAATTTGTAGTGTAGACCAGCACTTTTCTTTGTAACTTTTTTAAGCATAGATAGCCATGACTAGACCTAAAAAAACGGCAGCATCCACTTGGATCAGCTACCGCCTTTTTAGGTCATCTTAACCCATAGTATCAACTTCCTACTTCAATAAAAATTTAAAGTTACCTAGCGGCCAGGCGTGTATTCACGGAATGTTCCGTCTGAATAAAAAATTAGGATTCGCTCTATGTTTTTAGGAGCTTCTTCTCTTGATTCTTCCTTCGCCAGATTTGTCTGTACGTCTCTTCCTCCGGCTCCATGATCTCTGTTCAATTCTAAAGCCGAATGAGAACTCCTATTCTGACGATTTTTCAAGGTATAATTGTCAGATTCATAACGGCTTATTTCACGTTTTGGAGGCAGATTTTCTTCTTCTTCCAGAATCCAATCCATACCCAGGTCGGGGTACCTTTTTACAATTTTCTGAATAATATCCAGACTTGGCCGATTTCGCCCCGCTAAAATGTGAGAAATACTGGATCGCTGTACTCCAATCTCGTCTGCGAAGTGAGAAGGCGATACATTTTTGTCAACTAGTATTTGCTTTATTTTATCGTTTAAATCCATAGAATAACAAAAGTAAATGGCTATACACAAATGTAAAGTTTATGTTTTTAAATAACAAAAATAAACAGTACAATTGTTAATCATCGAAGTGCACAAATGTAAATTTAACTATTGACATTTTGAAATTATGGGGTACAAGTCTTATTTACGGATGTAAATTAAATAATAACCAGCAGTTTATCATTTATACTTCTGCCTTGAAAGATTGATGGACTACCTGAACAAAAAAAGTGCTGCTTAAAGAGCAGCACTTTAAATAGACACAGGATTTATTACAATGCTAAAGTAGAGTTACCTGAATTCTTAGCAATTACTAAGATTAAACAGCAACACTATTTTCTCTTAGCGCATCATTCAAGGAGGTCTTGAGGTCAGTACTTGGCTTCCGTTTGCCTATGATTAAAGCGCAGGGTACCTGAAACATTCCGGCCGCAAAAGCCTTGGGTAGCATACCAGGTATCACTACTGAATCAGCCGGTACCTGACCTTTATATTCTACGGGTTCTGACCCGGTAACGTCAATAATTTTTGAGCTTCCGGTTATGGTAACCCCTGCTCCCAGGACCGCCCTGGCCCCGATATGTGCGCCCTCTACCACGATACATCGTGAACCAATAAAGGCACCATCTTCAATTATTACCGGAGAGGCCTGGACGGGCTCTAAAACACCGCCTATGCCTACTCCCCCACTAAGGTGAACATTCTTCCCAATCTGTGCGCAGCTGCCGACAGTGGCCCAGGTATCAACCATAGTGCCTTCGTCTACGTATGCACCTATATTAACATAGGAAGGCATAAGAATAACTCCCTTTGCGATATAGGCTCCATAACGGGCTACGGCGGGCGGTACTACGCGAACTCCCAAGGCCTCGTAACCTGACTTTAGCTTCATCTTATCATGAAATTCAAAGATGCCCACCTCACTCACTTCCATTTTTTGAATAGGAAAATAGAGGATAATGGCTTTTTTGACCCATTCATTCACAATCCACTCTCCATTTTGTGATGGTTCTGCCACTCTTAAGCGTCCTTTATCTACTTCTTCAATGATAGATTTAATGGCTTCAATAGTTGCCTTGTCTTTTAATAATTCTCTGTTTGACCAGCAATCTTCAATAATAGACTTTAACTGCATGTTTAAGTAAAAATTTAATTTAACGTATTTAAGTTATTGAATATGAGAACAATGTACTTATAAAAGATGAATTAGTTATGTCTTTTGACGTCGTTGATTAAATTACTTTATCCTGCCTAGTTGTTGAGCAGGTCAAGGTCGGTCACAAGGCAAGGTTGCCTGGATTATATTGAAACGGTAACCTTTTTCTGGCACCTACCCTACTTCATATAAAAGTACTCCTATTTGTGGTAATTGAAAAATTAGTGCCACCTCTTCTTTTTACGTTAGGTAAGGATTGAGATCCTTTGGATGTTTTATTAAAAGGTACGGTAAGTGAGATGTAGAAGTATGTTTTAGAACTAACACGGCATCGCTCCGTTATATAAAATTCCATTTACCAGTATACACTTTACCTGGGCTAAATGGATAGAATCACACTTAAAATAGAAAACTATTTACTATTTTAAGTAGTATAAAAAACCCAAAAAGCTACTTAGATTAGTAAATATAATACTAAATACGTTAGTTTGGTTTGTAGTATAATGCTAATTTTACTAACAAATAGTGGTCTGTTTACTGTATAGTATTTATTTATGGATGTCATCACTTCCTTTGTAGCAACCTTTTTGCTATTATTGCCCTGTAAAACAAAATCATTACGTAATCATGACAAAAGTTAAAGTCGCTATTAACGGTTTTGGACGAATCGGTCGTCTTGTATACCGTCAAATTTATGACATGGAAGGAATTGATATAGTAGCTATCAATGACCTTACAAGTCCCTCAGTTTTAGCACATTTGTTAAAATACGATACTGCTCAGGGTAGATTTAATGCCGAAGTTACAGCCTCTGAGAATTCAATCAGTGTAAATGGCGAGTCAATAAATATCTACGCGCAAAGGGATCCGGCCCAAATCCCCTGGGGCGAACATGATGTAGATGTTGTTCTGGAATGTACCGGTTTTTTTGCCGATAAGGATAAAGCGTCTGCCCACCTGAAAGCCGGTGCGAAAAAAGTGGTCATCTCGGCTCCCGCTACCGGTGACCTTAAAACAATAGTTTTTAACGTGAACCATAATATACTGGATGGTTCAGAGACTATAATCAGCTGTGCCTCCTGTACTACCAACTGCCTTGCCCCAATGGCTCAGGTACTGGAAGAAAAATATGGTATTATCAATGGCCTGATGACTACTGTACACGCCTACACCAATGACCAGAACACCCAGGATGCTCCTCACGCTAAGGGTGACCTAAGAAGAGCGCGCGCTGCGGCCCAGAACATCGTACCAAACAGCACTGGCGCGGCCAAGGCCATTGGCCTGGTTCTGCCTGCGCTAAAAGGAAAACTTGATGGTTCGGCACAGCGGGTTCCTACCCTTACTGGTTCACTTACCGAGCTAACCTGTATTATCGGCAAGGAAGTTACAACCGATGAAATTAATGCAGCTATGAAAGCCGCTTCAAATGAAAGCTTTGGCTATACTGAAGATGAATTAGTAAGCAGCGACATCATTGGCAGTTCCTTCGGCTCTCTTTTTGATGCTACCCAAACTAAGGTTCAGAAGGTGGGAGATACTCAACTGGTAAGAACAGTTAGCTGGTATGACAATGAGATGTCTTATGTTTCTCAGTTAGTACGAACTGTGAATTATTTTGCGCAACTTATTAATAAATAAGGGATTACAGAAAAATACTTTACAATGTTAAAAAAGCAGACGCCCGTTAAGGTGTCTGCTTTTTTATAAGGGCTTTTATGTAATTGATACTAAAACCCTTTTCTACAAAAATTTTCTCATAATGAGTTGTAATTCCAAAATGATTGGAAAAATAGTCAGAATTATAGAGGTCGCTGGTATGCTCTAAGACCTGGTATTGACTTGCCTGCTGAAGGGATGACAGGCTGTACTCGTACAAAAATGGGTTGTCTGTTTTGAGATGGAAGATACCGTTATGCTTTAAATATTTGGCATAATAAGATAGGAATGCCTGATTAGTCAGCCGCTGGTTCTCCTCCCGCTGCCGCACCTTGGGATCCGGATGAACCAACCATATTTCATCCACTTCATTGGCATCAAAAAATTCATCTAAAAACCTGATTCCTGCCCGGAGAAAAGCTACGTTATTTAAGTTCTCCCGGGTCGCATCAAGGCTCCCTCTGGCAATCCGGTCTCCTTTGATATCAATACCAATGAAATTTTTTTCCGGAAACAGACGGGCCAATCCGACCGTATACTCCCCTTTTCCACAGGCTAATTCCAGTACAATCGGATTCTTATTCTTAAAATAGTCCTCATTCCATTTTCCCTTTATGGTAGTGTAATAAGGTTTACCGTTTTCA
This sequence comes from Telluribacter sp., assembly GCF_035998675.1. Taxonomy (NCBI): domain Bacteria; kingdom Pseudomonadati; phylum Bacteroidota; class Cytophagia; order Cytophagales; family Spirosomataceae; genus Telluribacter; species Telluribacter sp. The sequence goes on along the minus strand of NZ_DASYHI010000020.1, from coordinate 247,400 downwards.
ATTACGTTATCGGCCTGATTGGAATATTGGTAGTAAATAGACTTTTTTCGTGCCACTCTTACAACTGATTTATATCTGCTACCACAAAGGTACTACCTCCCACATAAATTACATCATCGGCGGATGACTCATTAAGAGCTGCCGAAAGGGCTGTATTTACGTCCTGAAAGGCTTCTCCCCTTAAACCAATAGCATTGGCCATGTAGGCTAATCGGGAGGCTTCCAGAGCCCTCAGATTAGAAGGTGCACAAAAGTAGTAGGTGGCCTCGCGGGGGAACAGGTCTAAAATTGCAGGTACATCTTTATCCGCCACAAACCCGATTACAAAACGCTTGTGGTTTACTGGCATAGTACTTAGTTGGGCCAGCGCAGTGGTTAGCCCTGCCACATTGTGGGCGGTATCACAAATTACCAGCGGAGATTCGGCCAGAACCTGCCATCTACCTCTTAATCCGGTAAGGGAAGATGTATTACCAAGGCCCTCTTTTACAGCGCCGTCTGGTAAGTTGAAGCCTTTAAGCCGCAAAATATCAATGGCGGCCAGAACGCCTATTATGTTTTTTAATTGATAACTACCCGATAGGTCCAGATCCAGATCGGGATAACGTATTGTATTTCTTGTTTTATCCCGGATTTGAACCCGCAATTTCCCATTAAGGTACTGCCACTCTGCAACTTCAAGTACTTCATCGGCGAAAGAAAGGTGGGCCTGAAGCCGGAGACAGGTATCTTCAAAAACCTGGGCTACGCTATCCTCCTGCTTTTCACTTACTACCACAGGTACTTCCGGTTTAATAATTCCGGCTTTTTCCCGGGCAATTTCCGGGAGGGTATTCCCCAGGTACTGCATGTGGTCAAAGCTAATATTGGTAATCAGGGAAAGCTCAGGAAAAATAACGTTAGTAGAATCAAGCCGACCACCCATTCCCACTTCTATCACCGCCACGTCTACCTTCATTTGGGCGAAGTATTCGAAGGCCATTGCCACTGTTACTTCGAAAAAGGAAGGCTTAACTGTTTCAATAAAGCCCTGTTGCTCTGAGACAAAGTTGACAATAAAACCTTCATCCACCGGGATTCCGTTTACCCGTATACGTTCAGTGAAAGATTTTAAATGCGGAGAGGTGTACAGGCCCGTCCGGTAGCCGGCTTTCTGAAGAACAGCGGCGAGCATGTGGGAGGTACTACCTTTTCCATTGGTACCGGCTACATGGATGGTCCGATACTGCTGTTGCGGGTTGCCCAAACGTTCGCAGAACTCGTAGGTAGTACGAAGGCCCGGCTTATAAGCTCGGGCCCCCTGGTTTTGAAATATCGGCAATCGGTTATAAAGGTACTCAATAGCTTCCTGATAGGTCATAGTACCTTTTTAATTGGACCGGATTTTAAAGGTGATTGTCCCAGTTGACTCGTCGGGTACGTTGGCCGCTTTGGCAATAAAGGTCAATGCCCGTACTGCATTTTTGTATTGGTTAACCACGGAATAGTCGGTTACGGTGGAGCTGAGGGTAATTACATTTTTTACCCGGCCATTGCTTCCTACTATAATCTTGAAGGTAATATCGCCGGTTGCATCCGATTTATCGTTTACGACGGGAGGCTTTGACCAGCCCCAACCGGCCAGGTTCAGGCCCACACCGGTACCACCACCACCGCCGCCGCCACTATAAGTCTTAGAGTACAGGCTACCATCACGGGCACCCTTATCTCCCACTCCACTGGCATCATCACCATTGTTGTTTCCACCTACGCCACTTTTGGTACCGGTAGTACCGTTGCTACCCGAGTTGCTTCCGGACGATTTTTTGAACAATGCCGTCTCATTGATTTGCTTTTGGGGTTCTGGTTTGGCCACCGGCGTGTTGGATGAGCTCGTACTTGCCGCCAACTTTTTGGTTTCGGTATGCTCAGGTTCTTCCACCGGACTTTCGGTTTTGGTGGTAATAACCTTTTCCGTCGCGCGGGTAGTAGGTTTTACGGCTTCGGTACGGGGTGCCGGCGGTGTGGGGCGCGGAGGAGTGGCCACCGATTTACGCTCGGTAGTTTCGGCCTCCCGGCGCATATTTTCGTTTACTTTTGAGGCATTCGCTTTATTAAAGGTCTGCAAATCACCACTACCAATGGCATCTGTACCGTAGTTTACTTCTACAAACAGTTCCATCGGACCCGTCTTTGGTACCGAACCATTAAGCCTGATAAAAAAGAAGGTAGTTAGAATAGCCATGGTTAGACCAAAGGACATGGCCCATGATATTGCGATTCGCTCACGATCTTCGGCAGTTTGTAAAGTCATGGTAGTAAAACAGGATTTTCGGTATAACGTAAAATTATTAGTATTTCGTGTATAAACAAAAAAAGGAGCCAAATGGCTCCTTTCAAAGGTATTTATCTATTTTAACGCCTGTTTTTATAGACCCAGACTCCTTCGCCGGCGACCTTTTCTACTTCACCCAGATTGGCATAAGCCTCCCGGGATGAATCAAATCCGATGGCAGACACTTTAATGAGGCCCCGGCCTTTTGGTTCCATTATAAAAGCAGTATTGAACCCCTCTTTTTGAAGTGCATCCAGTAAAAGACCGGCATTTTTCATACTTTCAAAGCTACCGGCAATGATGTAAAACTTTTTAACAGCGTTTTCAGCCGGGGATAAAGATATATTTGAAGGATTTTGAGTACCCAATGCTGGTATTATTACATCTGTTCCAGTGGCTACCTGACTATTCGGTTCCGCCGAAGCATAATTACCTGGAATGATGAGGCCACTAGCCTGATTAAACGGAATGATTTCGGCTGGTTCAGGTTGAATTGATACAGGTGAGTGGGTTTCTTCCACTACCATTTTTTTCACCATGGCAGTTTGGACAAACTCACTTATGCCATAGAAGGGGTTCAAGGTACTTAACATGCTGCCCTTAGTACCCGATGTAGCCCCACCGGCAAAAAATACGCTGAGGTAAAATGCCATACCGACCACTGCGGCAGCTGCGGCCCATCCGCTCCATCCCCACTTTATTTTCCGACCAGCATCTTCATCCTCGTCCTGCTCGTAGGTAGGTACCTCTTCGGCAACAACAACCGGCATTGCCGCGAATTCTTTTTTGGCTTCTTCCCTGGTAGGCTGAGCAACAGCTGACTTTAACTCAACCGCTTTAACCTGCTGTAAGCCAAACCAATCTACATTAAAGTTTTGCTGACTATCCGGCTCAAAGACCAGCTTTCCTTCTTCATTATTCCTAAAATCGCCAACTCCTGCAATGGTAGCTACTCCTGCCTCCCGCAATGACAACCGGAGAGATTCCGCATATCTTTTAACGTTGACCTGGGCTTCTTCCCGACTGATTTTCTCGTTCACACTAATGAAGTAGGTAAGCAGGCCGTCGTCCAGCTTCAGTACTTCATTAAAAGCAACACGCTTTTGCGATGGCGAAAACACACCGGAGGTGCTATTGTACTGAGCGTTAATATGATGTGTTAACAAACCACCCAAATCAGGGATGATGACACAATCCTGCTCGTAAAGTAGTTTACGGATGTACTTCTCAACTGCTACCATAGGTCGTCTAGGAATTTACCAAACGAAGTTAAAAAGAAAAAGATAATCCTCCAACAAAGTTTAATCCCTGGGTCGGGTAATATTGGTACCGCTGGTACTGCTTACCCAGTATGTTATTGATGGATACAAAAGCCGAGAAGTTCTTGGTTAACAGGTAGTCTATCTTCAAATTGAGGTCAGCAATGGTAGGCAATTTGGTGACTTCATCGGTCCGAAAATTTTTTGCTTTTATTCCACTTAATACATAAAAATCTGTAGTCAGGAATAATTTCTTACTTAGGGTAACGGCGTTAAACCAGTTTAACGTCAGGTCCGGCCGGTGCCAGGCTTCTTCCAGGCGGTCGACATTATAGTCAAAGAAGTTGGCTTTCAGTGAGGTTTTGTACAGTTCATTAAAGCTGTAGCCAGCCTGCGCCGAAATGGAAAGTACCTTGGTGCTTACTCCATCGTAGAGTACCGAAAATTTGGAGGTATCGACCAGGGAATTATTAAAAACATAGAAGTTCCGGTAGTCGGTGTAGGATACCCGGCCTTCGTAATTAAAGCCGTTGGTCTCCCCTTTTACCCCGCCGTAGATGTCCGAAGCTTTTTCGGTATTCGCCACCAGTACATTGGGACCCAGCCAAAGATTTTCTGAAAGCAGGCTACGCAGCGTGTTCCGTACAATATCTCCGTTCCAACCCGCAAAAACGTGTACACCACTAATAGGAACTACGTCCAGGTTCAGGACCGGATAGGCCCGGGTACGGTTAATATTGAGTCCATTGTCGGTTTCGTTGACCGCGTTGACACCGGCGGTAATGGAGAATTGATCTTTAACAAACTTGAAAGTTGGCTTTACCCTAAAAAGATTCCGGTTAAAGGTCTGGGCATCGACCCGCTGGGACAAGTAGGCATCCGCATCAAACAAAGCAAAAAAGGAGTCGCCAATGGGAAGCGATACCGACAGGTTACTCCCCCAGTCCAGTTCCGAAGCATTGTAACGGTCCCGCAGAGAATACATACTGGTTCTGACCGAATAGTCAACGGTGGTACTGGCGTCGGTATTCTCAAAACTCATCTGAACACCAAAGCGGTTCAGCGTTTGCCGGATGCTGTCCCGGCTGATGGTCATGAGTTCGGGTTGTGGCATAAAGCCGTAGAAATAATAATTGTCTCGGTTGTAATCTACGTTACCCTCTACTTTAAACGCGCTCCGGATGTACTTGGCCCCCAACTGGGCCATGGTGTTGGAATTGCCCGAAAGTTTGTCGTACACTGGTCCGGTTGCCGCCGACAAATGTTTGGCCTTGGCCATAAAAACCAGGTCCTGGGTGGCCCGTGAACTCACAAAGGCTTCGCCCAGAAACCTTCCGTAGTTGCCGGCTCCCAGTTTCACGTAATTGTTAAGGGGCTCGGGCTGTTCCTGACGAAGCTTTTCGTCCGATGAAGCCACTACGGTTGGTGTTAACTTGGGAATAGCAATAGTGATGCGTGGATCCAAAAACTCATAGGTAACTTTTTTATCCGTACTCTTCGGCTGAATGGGCTGTACCTTGTCAAACAGCCGGTTGGCCTGCGGAAACTCAATACTTTTTTCTTTTACAATTTCGTACGTCTGACTTTCGATTTCTCCCCGCTGCTGGGCATTGGCTTTGGTAGCCAGGAATCCGGCTAAGACCAGGAGGGACAAAGTACGGAGTGTTTTATGGGTATTCATAAAGTAGTCTTTTTCAGGGTTGGGATGAGTGATTTTTAACGACGGTTTATTTCGGCCAGTTTTTCCCGGGCCAGCGCCACCGCCTCCTGATCATCTGAGTTTTCGATGATTGAATTCAGGGTTGCTTTGGCCTGGGCTACTTCGTTCATACCCATATACACATCGGCCAACAAAATGAACGAGCGTACTCGCCAGTTGTCATACCCTTCAAATTCTTTACTTAATTCGAAAACCGAAGCCTCCGCTTCCTTGAATTTTTTGGTTCTGAATAAGATATCACTCAACCAGTACTTGGCCTCCGCACCGTACTCATCCTTACTGCTAGTCGCTACTTTCCTGAATTCTTCGGCTGCTTTCTGGTAATCTCCTTTGGCGTAAGGTACTTTACCAAAGTACAACTGGGCTTTGCCCACTCCCCCGGGTACTACATTCCCGGCGTTTACTACCTCGCGGGCGTAGTGCAGGGTTGAGTCGTAATTTTTTAAAGCATAATAGGTATCCATCAGCCCAACCCAGGCAATAGCCTGCTCTTTTTTGTTTTCTGCGTTGCGAAGTAGCACCCGGAAATTCCCGACGGCCTGGCTGTAATTACCACCGGCAATATCAAGCTCGGCCGACTTCTGGGCCGCAGTTGCCACAAAACTGGACCGGTTGTCCTGAACGACCATGCGGTAGTACTGCAAAGCTTCCTGGACATTACCGCTCTTTTCGTAGGAAGCACCTATAAAGTACTTGGCGTCGTAAATGAACTTGCTACCGGGGTAACTGTCCATAAACTCCAGCAGCGCTTTGCCTGCCGCGCTGTATTTTTCGGCATAGAACAGGTTGCGGGCATTGTCAAATTCAACTTCTTCGAGTTTGGTGTTGCCAGGATTATTTTTTCTAACCATGCTAAGTACCTGCGCAAATTCCTCCGGGCGGCCCACCGCGTTAAAGCTTTCCTGGATACCTTCCAGAGCGCTACTGGCGGAGGGAGAAGCCGGATACTCACTAAGTACCCGCCGGAAATCGTTGATCGCCTGCTCGTATACCTGTATGTTATAGTAGGCCTGTCCCCGGCGCAGGAGTGCCGCCGGAATCATATAGCTTTTGGGTTTCTCGTTAATAAGGCGGGTAAAGGAACGCACCGCCTGCTGGTAGGATTTATTCTGGAACTCGAGATCCGCCATCTGAAACAGGGCATCATCTACGTAGCGCGAACCCGGAAACTGGCTGATCAGCATCTCAAACTGGCGTCGGGCGTCCTGTTCACGATTCATATATACGTAGGAACGGCCTTTCTGAAACAGGGCATAATCCTTATCAATTCTTCCGTTGGCCGAAACCCGGTCGTAGGTACGAATGGCTTCGGTATAATTCTTGGCGGCCAGGTAGGTATCAGCCAGCCTGACGTGGGCATCCTCAATAACCGCGTTGTCTATGCCGGACGTATTGGCCACAAAATCCTTGTAGTAGCCGTTGGCCCGGCTATAATTCTTCTGGTTGTAAAAAATGTATCCCAGCGCGTACAGGCTTTTACGGCCCTGAATACCGGCCTTTGAATTTTTGGCCAACTGATTATAAATCTCAACGGCCTCGTTAAATTTCTTCTGGGCCGAAAATGACTCCGCTTTCTGGTAGGAGGCGGCAATGGCAATTTCTTCGTCCACCGGAAATTTAAGGGACTTGTTAAAATTAGCAATGGCCTGATCGTACCTTTCCAGGTTGAAGTCGGTTACCCCCTGGTTATAGGTAAGGCGCTGGTAGGTGGCGTTGATTTTGGGGTTGCGGTTTCTGAGGCCCTCAATGTAGGTAATGGCGGCGGCATTGTTACTAGCGCCCGAATAGGCCTCAGCGATCAACTGGCTCACTTCTTCCTCGTGTTTACTACCCGGAAAGCGGGTCATGTAGTCATTGAACTCCTTGATAGCCTCGTTGTTATTTCCCAACTCCAAAAGAACTTTGGCGTGATTAAAAGCGGCTTCTTCCCGCACGGTGGGGTTAAAAGTAAGCCGCGAAGCATTGTCAAAAGCAGTAAGAGCAAAGTTCGGATTGTTCAGTTTCAGGTAGCTGATACCTACCAGGTAGGAAGCATACTGGGCTACCGAATCCTTGCCGGTGGCAATTCCTTTCATGGCATCCACCGCTCCGGGAAAATTCTCCGACCGGAATAGCGAATGACCGTAGTGCAGGGCTACCGCCGGCGGCAGGGTTCCAGCCTTCATCCGCTTGTACCTATCGTAGGCAGGCACCGCAGCTTTGTAGTCACCTTTTTCGTAGTATACCTCCGCCACGTAGAGTGCTACATCATCCAGCTTATTGTTACCACGCTGCGTTTGGTTTAGTACCCTTTCTCCGTACGTAAGGAGCTGATCATACTTTTGCTGCTGGTACAGGGAAGAAACAATCCAGTTGGGTACCTCAGCTTTATAGTAAGGATGGTTTTCTACCCGCATAAAATCCTGGTAGGCCGCGTCGTAATTGTTTTTGCGGTAGTTGATAACCCCGGCGTAGAAGGAGGCGTCCCCGGCATTCTCAAAAGCAGCATCGTTTTTAACAATATTAAAAAGCGGCAATGCCTTGTCAAACTGGTTGGTTTTAAAGTAAGACATACCCAGGCGGTAGCTGGCCTCCAATCGTTTACCTGTGCTACCGGCGGTTTGGGACGCCTTTTCCAGGTAGGTTATGGCTTTCTGGTATTCACCGGCTTCGTAGTAGTAGCGACCCAGGTCACTGAATATTAGCTGGGCTTTGGGGTGCTCGGCATGATTACGCACAAACCGGTCAATCTGTACTTCGGCTTCCGGGTAGTCCAGGTACAGGCCCGTAACGGCAATGTAGTATTCGGCCGTTACGGTGTTGTAATCACTGGTACTTAGTAGCTTGTCCTGGCGGTTAAGGTATTCGTTGAACTCCTGTCGGGCCGCCGTAAAGTTTGATTTTTCAAAATACTCGAGCCCATTTCTAAAATGCGCTTCGGGGGCGGTGTACCCCAGGGTATTTTGCGCCTGACTGGTAAAAACGCCCAGACAGAAGCAAAGACCGAGCGCGTAAAAGCTACGTCTAAATAACATAGGGTTTAGTTTGGTAGAATTAATAGTAGTTAATGTCAAAAATAGGCCAACTAAGAATGGATTCAAACCCGGGGTTCCATCTGCCCCTCTTCCGTACTATCACGTAGTTAACGAAAGCTGGCCCAAAACCGTATGGGAAAAGCGCATTTTCCACCGGAAGCTTTTTTGAAAAAAACCGGTCACAGGCCCCGGTGAGGTTAAAATACAATACCGTTCCTGAGGAGACTTTCCCCAAAGTCACTATGCATGGCCGTGAACCTTTCCGAGATTTGAGCCAGGAAGGTCTCGTCCAAAATTTGATTGATTTCCTCGGGGGAACTTAGCTCCGTCTGATCGAGCTTATACGTTTGCTCGTACATGCCTCCCGCCTCAAACTTTATGATATACTTTCCGTTCCATTGATAAAGACTAATTTTGTAATGGGCATGCGGTATGTCGTGCAGATATCTCATTCCGTTTATTCGTTATAATCATTTAGGCAAAAGTAGTTAATAAGTATCGATGCAAAGAGTTCGCTTCAAGTATGCGGGGTACATCCTTATAATTTCTATAGGATTTCTAATGGGGTGTGGAAATAAAGAAGAAGCCTCCAACTTCTTCCTGAAAGGCAATGTTCAGCTGAATCAGAAAAACTACGAGTCGGCAATTCATTATTACAACGAAGCCATTGAGAAATACCCGGAGTTTTCGGATGCTTACCTGAACAAAGGGATTGCCTTGCTTCAAATAGGAAAACCAGAAGATGCCTTCAAAGTTTTGTCGGAAGCTATCAATATTGACAATGAATTTCCGGAGTTGTACCTGACCCGCGCCGAGGCTGCCCTGCAGACAGGTGAAATAGAAACTGCCGAAAATGACCTGAAGTACATAGCCAGAACCTACAAGGACTCGGCTCATTTTTACATGGTTCGGGGCAACCTGATGGTTATCCGGAAAAATCTGGCCAATGCCCTGGCGGACTTCGACCGGGCCCTGACCCTGAATCCGCTGCACGTTGAAGCCATGGTAAATCGTGGTGCCTTATTTTTTGAACAGAGAGAATACGAACAGGCCCGAGAGGATTTTGAAAAGGCTATTTCCCTCAATCCAAAACAGCAGCAGGCCCTGAATAACCTGGGCTTGCTGGCTTCAAGAAAAAAGGAATGGAAGCAGGCACTTTCCTATTTTGATAAAGCCCTGGTTCTGAATCCGGTGGACCCTTACGCCCAGAATAATAAAGCCTTTGTACTTTTACAAATAAACCAACTACCGGAAGCGGAAAAACTAATAAACCAGTCATTAGCGACCCTGCCCGAAAACGGCTACGCCTTACGCAATCTGGCTATTTTCTATACAAAATCAGAACAACCCGAAAAGGCCATCGAAAAGTACGAGGAAGCCATAGAATTGGCGCAGCCGGTAGAACTTTTGTACGGTTACGCGGGAAAAGCTTATTTTGACCAAAAGGATCTGGAAAAGGCCTGTGCTATCTGGCGCCGGGGTTCCGTGCTTAAGGACAGTGCCGCTCTGGTGTACCAGGCAAAGTACTGTCTTTAATTACCAGTTGGCCTTGATGTACTGTTTTAATCCTTTCAGAACGCTCGTATTGGTTTCGGGGTCCGTAAAAATTTCAAGGAGGGTACATTGGTCCGCCCCTACTACCTGTTGTACAGCCTGAGCTAAACTTTCCAGATCCGAAACGCTGTGGTAGTTAATGTGACTATCGGCGGCGGTACGTTCGGCCGTTTTGGTGTGCCTGGTCTCAAAGAAACGTTCCAGTTCGGGCTGCCGGGCCGGACCGTCAATCATCCGGAATATATTGCCCCCGCTATTATTGAGAAGAATTATTTTGAGGTTGGGTGGTAGCTCTTCGAGGAGCAGTCCGTTCCGATCGTAAAGAAAAGCCACATCACCCACCACCAGGTAGGTAGGTACCTGGTTAACCAGGGCCGCCCCGATGGCAGTACTTACACAACCATCGATACCGCTGGTACCCCGGTTGGCAAAGATTTCCACCGATTTATTCTCCACTCCCAGCATATTGACGTACCGTATTGGCATACTGTTGGCCACGTGCAGCTGACACCCCTCCGGAAGGGCCGCAAGTACCGTTTCTAACACCGATAGTTCGTTTAACTCCGTTTGCAAGCGAAGGTACTCCATGAGCAACCGGGTGGTTTTTCTATTCATCCACAGCCACTTCTCCGCGTAGGCATCATCCGTATCGCCATCCTGATTCTCCACAAACCGCTGGTAATCAATATCCTCAAATAATTTTGACAGGAAATATCCCGGCGAAACCGGCAGTTGGGTAGTCAGGGTCTGGAAGGTATCAATAAGATTCGGGTCTTCGCTGATGTGCCAATGCCTGAGCGGTGGGTTAGCCCGGAGAAAAAGTTTAAGGTTCTTGGAAATAAACGATTTTCCGAAGGTAATCAGCAGGTCGGGCCGGAGTTGTTCATCAGTAATCTGTCCCAAAAAAAGATCATGCTTGGTAATAAGCCAGTCCTGGCCCCGCAGGTTACTGATTACATCGCCTACTATGGGTACGTGTAATTCTTCGGCAATGTGGCTAAGTACCCGGTTCAGGTCCTCATCGGCCGGCTGCTGCCCTCCGGCAATCAGGATGCGTCCGGCTTCATCCCATTCGTCCAGCAACTCGTGCCAGGTTTCGACCGAAAGTGTTGCCAGGGGAGCCATCCGGGTTATTTTCCTGAGGTCCGGTGTGGGCCGGAACTCTTCGTTTGTGTCGGGGTAAAATGGTTCGCGTATAGGAACGTTAATATGGACCGGACCGGGCGGAGCAGCCAGTGCGGTTAGTATGGCTTCATTGACCGTCCGGTTTATGTACCACTGCGCATCCCCATGAACGTAGTCGGCCGGTAGTTCGTAGGCTTTTTTTACGTGCTTGCCGTATAACTCGTTCTGGTAAATTGTCTGCCCGTCCTGCTGGTGTATCCATTCTTTAGGTCGGTCGGCCGTAAGTACCAGCAAAGGTACCTGCTGAAAATAGGCTTCCACAACGGCCGGTGCCAGATTATACGCCGCACTACCCGAAGTACAAACCAGGGCTACCGGCGCTTTGACCTGCTGCGCTATACCCATTGCGATAAACCCTGCGGCGCGTTCGTCCATTACCACGTGGGTTTGAAAAGCAGAATGACGGGCAAAGGCCAACGTGAGGGCGGCGCTTCGTGAACCAGGGGAAATTACTACCTGTCTGATTCCCTGCGCGCTACAAAGGGCAACTACATCAATTAGAGGTTGTACTACTGCCATGACTAGGTTAACTACAAAAAAAAGCCTCTCACAAGTAGAGGCTTTTTGTAATACAATGCAATATGGGGCGGTTATTTCTTAAGTACTAAACTACCCCAGGTACGTTTTAAGTGCTTTACTGCGGGAAGCATGACGCAAACGACGGATGGCTTTTTCTTTGATTTGCCGAACGCGCTCACGGGTCAGGTTAAACTTCTCCCCGATTTCTTCCAGGGTCATGGCATGCTCACCGTTAAGTCCAAAGTACAAGGCAATCACATCAGCTTCCCGTTGGGTAAGCGTTGAGAGCGCACGCTGCACTTCTTTACGTAATGATTCGTTCACCAGTCCGGAGTCGGGCTTGTCTTCCAGGTCGTTTTCCAGAACATCCAGCAGGCTGTTCTCTTCTCCTTGTACAAAAGGAGCGTCCATAGAAACGTGACGGCCGGAGATCTTCATGGTATCTACCACTTCCGAAGAGGAAATCTCCAGTACTTCGGCCAGTTCTTCGGGCGAAGGCTCCCGCTCGAAACGCTGCTCCAGTTCAGAAAAGGTTTTTGAAATTTTATTCAGGGAACCTACCCGGTTCAGCGGCAAACGTACAATCCTGGACTGCTCGGCCAAAGCCTGCAGAATAGATTGACGAATCCACCATACGGCGTAGGAAATAAACTTAAATCCACGTGTTTCATCAAAACGTTGAGCAGCCTTAATCAAACCCAGGTTACCTTCGTTTATTAAATCACCTAACGACAGGCCCTGGTTTTGGTACTGTTTAGCAACCGAAACCACGAAACGAAGATTAGCTTTGGTTAGCCTCTCGAGCGAAAGCTGATCCCCCTCGCGAATTTTTTGAGCCAACGTCACTTCCTCATCCGGTGTCAACAAATCCACCTTACCGATCTCCTGCAAGTACTTATCGAGCGATTGGCTTTCGCGGTTGGTAATCTGCTTGCTGATCTTTAGCTGTCTCATCTAATAGTATTGTTAAATTTATAATATAACGAAATACCCCTAATATTCATTCATATTGGAAAAACAATATTTATGGGTTACTTGTGCTCCGGCTTTGGCAAAAGGACTTTGCGTGACAAACGATACTTACCTGTCTTTTTATCAACGTCCACCAGCTTTACGCGTACTTCTTCACCAACTTCCAGTACCCCTTCCATATTCTCAAGGCGTTCCCACTTTATCTCCGAAATGTGCAACAATCCATCTTTCCCGGGCAGGAATTCCACGAATGCGCCAAAAGGCATAATGGTTTTTACGGTTCCGCTGTACTCCTCCCCAATCTCGGGAACTGTTACGATTCCTCTGACGCGGGCCACGGCTTTGTCCATGGCTTCCTTGTTGGCGGAGAAAATACTCACAAAACCGGCGTTGTCTTTTTCTTCAATAGAAACCGTTGCTCCCGATTCTTTCTGAATATCCTGTACTACCTTACCACCCGGACCAATAACCGCGCCAATCATTTCACGATCAATTTTTATTACAATGGCCCGTGGGGTATGTGGTTTCAGATCCGGACGTGTCTCGCTGATGGCCTTACTCATTTCGTTCAGAATGTGCAGGCGTCCGGCTTTGGCTTGCTGAAGGGCTTCGGAAAGTACCTCGTAGGAAAGACCATCTACTTTGATGTCCATCTGGCAGGCGGTAATACCCTGGGCAGTACCCGTTACCTTAAAGTCCATGTCACCCAGGTGATCCTCATCTCCCAAAATATCTGACAGCACCGCGTACTTACCGGTTTCGGGATCTGAAATTAATCCCATGGCAATACCCGACACGGGAGCTTTTATTTTGAGACCGGCATCCATCAGGGCCAGGGAACCGGCGCAAACCGTTGCCATGGAAGACGACCCGTTTGATTCCAGAATATCAGAAACGATACGGATGGTATAAGGATTTTCGCCTTCTACAGGCAATACTTTTTTAAGCGCCCGGTGGGCCAGGTTACCGTGTCCTACTTCCCGACGTCCCGGTCCGCGGTTGGGTTTTACCTCACCCGTTGAAAAACCGGGGAAGTTATAGTGAAGCAGGAATTTGTTGTAGCCGTAGGTCATGGCGGTGTCCACAATCTGCTCGTCCATTTTGGTACCCAGCGTAACCGTAGTCAGGGACTGCGTTTCGCCGCGGGTAAACAGGGCTGAACCGTGGGCATTGGGCAGGAAGTCAACCTCACTGGCAATGGGGCGAATCTGGTCGGTGGCACGACCGTCGAGGCGGATGCGCTCGTCCAGTACCAGTCGACGGGCCGCCTCGTTTTCGAAGTTATGGAAATACCGCTTTACCAGAGCCAGATTAACTTCTTCCTCTTCGGGTAGGGTAGCCAGGAATTCTTCCAGCACCACCTTGGAGTTTTCTTTGCGCAATTTTTTGCCGGAACCCGATTTGGCCACCTGGTACAGTTTATCGTAACAAATGGCACGAATACGGGCTTCCAGTTCAGGATCCTGAACGTCACCGGTATATTCCCGCTTCTCGGTTTTTCCTACTTCGGCTTCCAGTTCTTTCATGGCTGCACACTGAAGTTTAATAACTTCGTGGGCCACCTTCAGGGCTTCAATGATTTCTTCTTCCGAGGCTTCTGCCATTTCACCTTCCACCATGGTAATATCCTTACTGGTAGCACCTACCATCAGGTCCAGGGTAGCCCTGGTCAAATCAGATGCCGCTGGGTTAACCATATACTGTCCGTCGATCTTGGCTACGCGTACTTCAGATACGGGACCATTAAATGGAATATCGGAAACGAGCAGGGCCGACGATGCCGCCAGCGCCGCCATGGCGTCGGGCAACGCCTCGGCGTCAGCCGAAATCAGGAAAATATTTATTTGAATTTCTGAGTGATAATCGTCGGGAAATAAGGGACGCATGGCACGGTCAACTAACCGGCTTACCAGTACTTCGTGGTCCGAGAGCCTGCCTTCGCGGCGCATAAAGCTACCGGGAATCCGGCCGGCCGAAGCAAATTTTTCCTGGTAGTCTACGGAAAGAGGCAGAAAGTCAACGCCTTCCCTTGCGTCTTTATTGGCAACAACGGTGGCTAAAAGCATGGTATTACCCATACGTACTACTACCGAGCCATCAGCTTGTTTTGCCAGTTTTCCAGTTTCAATAGTGATTTTTCTGCCGTCGGGCAGGGTGATTGTCTTTGTTACGACGTTAAATTGCATAAAAGTTGGATGAATTAATGAATGACCGCTTTATAACCGCTTTCTCTTACTTTATACGAATGGCATTAATTGTAAAAGCCTGCACTATACCTTTATATATCTACTTTCAGGATAAAAAGTTAAGGTATAGTATAAAATAAGTGTTTTCAGGGAGAGAATTGAAGGGATTTTTAAACGCAAATCAGGGAATTTTCTTTTCCAGAAAACTCCCTGATTATACTGAAATTACTTACGAATGTTCAGCTCAGCAATAATAGAACGGTAGCGCTCAATGTTTACCTTTTGGAGGTAATCCAACAGTCTTCTCCGCTTTCCTACCATTTTGAGGAGCCCCAGACGCGTGTCGTTGTCTTTCTTGTGCGTTTTGAGGTGTTCGGTCAGGTAGTTGATCCGATACGTGAACAGGGCAATTTGGGACTCAGGAGAACCAGTATCACCGGCTTCTTTCTTGAACCCTTTGCTTTCGAAGATTTCTTTCTTCTTGTCCGTGGTTAAATACATGATTGTAACTACAGATTAGGTTAGTAAATAAAAAAATAAAACAGCCGCAAAGGTACAAAAAATATTAGTAACTGCAAAACTCAGGCATCTACTTCGGCCGCCTGGGAAGCGGGCTCAACTTTTCCTCTCCTACTGTCCTGAATTTTCTTTTTGATTTTACCAAAAAATATAATGTACACATCCTTGTCAAACAGGCGGGAGTCGTTTCGGGCGTGGTTAATAAAGTAGAGCCCCACCAGCAACAGAACCGAGTTGGGAAGCCAGGCTCCGAACTCAACATTGACCAGGTCTCCCTTCACCCATTTGTCGGCCTGTATGGTTAATACGTACATTAATATAAAGAATACAATTGAAATAAGTACAGGTACCCCAAAGCCTCCCTTCTTGATAATAGCACCCAGGGGTGCTCCAATCAGGAACATAACCAGGCAGGAAAGCGCCTGCGTGTACTTGTGGTGCATTTCCAGTTCGTAGCGGTTTCCTTCTTTACGTTTGCTCTGGAGGTATTCCTGGTTCGATTTGGCAAAACTGGCCATACTCTGGGCTGAAGTTTTCGCAGTACTTAACAGTTCCTTCCGGAGACTATCTGCCATGGGCTTGTTAACCAAAGAGTCTATCCATTTACCCGGCTCCGTTTTTACACCGTAGGTATAGGCTGTCCGCGCGTGATAGGTAAAGTACTGCTGACTATTGGCAACCAGGCGCTCGCGGGTTTGACTCAAATCATTTTTGATGGAATCTGTGGTTTGATTCAGCGCCTCTATGTTCTTCATGAACTCGTGGTACTTAAACTGGTCCTCGTCGGTACGACGCATACCAAATGACTCAAGGCTGACAACGAGTTTGTACTGGTCGAAACGATTCCGGACAAAATTAGACCCGACGGGCGCCCCACCGTTCGCGGCAGAACCATACACTACCGGCCGGTTGGGTCCCGAAGCGTCGGCTACCTCCTGATAGTCGCTGCCGCTAAAAAGTTCAATGACCAGGTAGCCGTTGTTATTTATGGTGTACATACGTCCCGAATCGGCCAGAATAACCTGGGTATTGCCCCGCTCGTAAGAACGGGCATCATCGTGCTTGTAGATGACCATGCCTTTCATGGTCTTACCATCGGGCAGCTTTTCGTCTACCTTTATGCTGTAGCCGGGCAGGTCATTGTAGAAAATACCTTCCTTGATCTTTAAGGTAGCTTTGGTAGTTTTTATATCAAACAAAAGGCTGTACCCTTTCAGATTAGCCCAGGGAACGGTACGGTCATTGAAGAAAAATGAAAAAATACTGATGCAAACCGCAAAAACCAGCAACGGACGCATCACCCTGATTACCGAAACACCGGCGCTTTTAATGGCCGTTAATTCAAAAAACTCCCCCAGGTTCCCGAAGGCCATCAGGGAAGAAAGCAGCACGGCCAGGGGCAGGGCAATGGGGATAGTACTTAGGGTAAAATAAAAGAATAATCGGGCGTATTCGGTCAGGCCCACGTCTTTGGACACAAATTCATCAATGTAGAAAATCATAATCCGCATCAGGAAAATGAATACTACCACCGACAATGTGACCAGAAATGGTCCCCAGAATGCTTTTAATACCAGCTTATCCAGCTTTTTCATTAACTACCTACTATTTCTTTCAGGCTATCTATTAACCCATTCCACATGGATAATAGTTCTTGGTCGTCCTCATTTGTTGAATAGTCAACGACACGCAGGTAGGTTGATTGTGTAAGTTCGCTTACTTCAAGCTTCATTTCTATGTAGTTGAGGTCCGAATCGTTTTCGCCGGTATTCTCAAATTCATAGCGAACGGCCTTATTGAGCCGATGGGAAGCCTGCCGGGCTACGTGACTTTCTCCGTCCCAAAGAAAATTAAAACGGTGGTCGGGCAGTACCTTTACTTTTTCGGCAAACCACTGTTCCAGCCCGGAGGCCGTACTAATGTATGGAAACAGGACCTTTGGAGAAGAACGCAATTCATATTCGGTCACAAATTTGTGTTTTTCCATAATTTACTCTTTAGTTTAATATTCATTTAAGCTTATTAGCCTTACTTCTTAGCATCCTATTTATAATCACCCGCTTACCGAATCTTCGCGTATCCTCTCCCTCTACGGTAAATCCAGCCGACTGCCCAACTCTTGGATTTGTAAGTTAGGCTACTCAGGTGAAATATGCAAAATATGTTGCGGCATAAAAATTTTCACCTTAGTTTTGCCCAAAATTAAGACGGCGGGGTAGCTCAGATGGTTAGAGCGCAGGATTCATAACCCTGAGGTCGGCAGTTCGATCCTGCTCCCCGCTACGTGATTTTTCCAACCCTAACTCCCATAAGTTAGGGTTTTTTTATTGATTTTTTGTCAGCCCCCTGTT
This sequence comes from Telluribacter sp., assembly GCF_035998675.1. Classification (NCBI taxonomy): domain Bacteria; kingdom Pseudomonadati; phylum Bacteroidota; class Cytophagia; order Cytophagales; family Spirosomataceae; genus Telluribacter; species Telluribacter sp. Next base: position 229,807 of record NZ_DASYHI010000020.1, on the reverse strand, counting down.
TCTACGGGTACCTGACTCGGGATTAAGCTCACTTTTCCGCAATTCCTGCTGTCCGTAGTGCGGGTATGAAATTTTAGGTACCAGCTAAAAATTTGTTAAACTCTTATGCCATTTACGTTTTCGCATCCAGCCATTGTACTTCCCCTTAAAAAAATGAAACCCGGCTGGTTTTCCCTCTCCGGCCTGGTATTCGGAAGCCTGGCACCTGACTTTGAGTACCTTATGGCTTTCAGCGGCAATTATGACTATGGACATACCCACCCGGGCATTTTCCTTTTTGACCTGCCACTGACCTTTTTCCTTTCGGCCCTGTTTCATTTATTAATTCGAAACCCATTGCTTTCCCACCTTCCAGCTCCCTTTGACCGGAAATACAGTGGATTCCTGAGTTTCAATTTCGCTACCTATTTCAAAAAACACTGGCTGGTGTTTTTTTCGTCCGCCCTGCTGGGAATCTTTTCGCACCTGGTGTGGGATAGCCTGGGAAAACCCGAAGGTTACCTGGGTATCTACCACCTGGCCCCGTCGTATTTTGAAAGGGCCTATACGTTTTTAGGGATGCGGCAACCCTTCTACCATATACTCGAGCATATCAATTCGCTTATTGCCCTGTTGGCTCTGCTGTGGGTCCTTATAAAGTTGAATGAACCGGCGGAAACCTTTATACGTCCTTCCATTCTCAGAAAAGTACTTTTCTGGTTCTTGCTGGCGGCAGGTACCTTTCTGATATTCAGGCGGGAGCAAACCCAGAACCCCTACTACTGGTCCGACAGCCTGCCACACCAGCTGGTGGTGCTGCTCAGTGCCGGTACCATAACCCTTGTAGCGGTGGCGGTGCTTTTTCAATTGCTCCAATACCGAACTAAAACTTCAGACTCCTGAAGGTACTTTGTCAATGTACAATTTTAAATACCAATTCCCGCAATAGTTCGCCCTCGGTAATCGAGCCGCCCTCTACTCCTTTTAGCTGACTGTCGCTGGTGCGGAGGTAATGGATTATATGGGCTACCTTACCAAACGGGTAATTCCTGGCGGCCAGGGTGTAGTCTTTGACAAAATAGGGATTGACCCCCAGCGCCGTCGCCAGGCCTTTTTCCGTCCGGTCGGGGGTGGCGTGCGTGATAAGTACCTTGCTGAAAAACCCGTACAGAATTATCAGAATGGGTGCCAGCGGATTATCCTTGGGATTAGCCGCAAAATGAGACGCGATCTGGTTGGCCTTTATTACATCGCGCTGTAACAGGGCTTTCTGAAATTCAAAAACATTATATTCCTTACTAATCCCGATGTATTTTTCGACCAGTTCGGCGTCTATACCTTCTCCTACATTCAGATTGACCAGTACCTTCTGAATTTCATTGACCAGCCGCTGGAGGTCATTTCCTATGTTACTCACAAGCATCTGAACCGCCTTGGGGCTGATTTTAACGCCATGGGTGTGGCAGTAGCTGGAAACCCAGTCGGGTAGTTTATTATCATACATTTTTTTGGACTGTACGACCGCCCCCTTGGTGGCTATTCCTTTCAGGAATGCTTTGCGTTCGTCGGCATTGGCGTGGTAACAAAAAACCAGAATGGTACTGGACAGGGGATTCAGGGCGTAGTCTTCCAGGCGGGCCAGTTGCTCCTTTTGCTCCATCCCTCCCAGTTTATGGGCTTCCTTAACAAGTACCAGCTGCCGTTCGGCCATAAACGGATACCGCCGGGCGTAGCCCAGCACACCCGTCAGATCAGTATCCTTTCCGTATAGTACAAACTGGTTAAACCCTTTTTCCGGCTCGGGTACTACCTTTTTTTCCAGTTCTTCGGCAATGGCTTCAATATAGTAGGGTTCATCGCCGTACAAAAAATACACGGGCCTGAACTGCTTGCTCTTAATCTCCTTTACAATAACATCCGGCGCAACTGCCATAGCTCAATCCTGAAAACTTAATGGTTGTTTTGAATAAATGTCTGCGATACTTCTTCCAGTTCCCTAAAAAACGGCTGAAAAAGCGAATTGTAATATAGGTAATTCTGTTCTAAATCCTGTTCAGCCCCCCGAATAGCCGCCATAAAAGTAAACCGGTGGGCCAGGCCGTCAAAAGAACGCCGGATGCCCGCGATTTCCCGGTACCCCAGCAGCCAGTTATGCCGCATCATGGACTCGGCCATAGGTATCATAGCCAGCGGGATGTAGGGCCGTTGCTTTTCCAGAATGGAATACATTCTGGCACAGAAGTTTGGTAATGTTTCCTGGCGGTATGTTTCAAAATTAATCGCCAGAAAATGATCAAAAAATATATCAACGGCCACGCCGGCCACCTTGCCGTGGGTGAGTGCAACCCGCTGGCGGACCTGACGTACGGCCGGGTGGGTATCGGTATAAGAATCAATAAAGCGATGCAGCCTTACTCCCAGCAGGTAGTCAGGGGACCAGCTGGCGACGCGCTCGGGAGTAAGTTTACCCTTTATAAAATCGCCCACGTAGTTACCTACTATCACCTCCTCCCTATCGCCGGAAAGCATCAAATGTGCTAAAAAATTCATTTTGAAAGGCATTTCGTTAAAATTGCCGTACGTTTGCAAAGTACCACCGGAGCAGCAAAACACATACAACTATCTTTCAACAACAACTTTTTAAACGTAACAAGCAAATGAAAATAGAAAAAAATAAGGTTGTAGCGGTATCCTACCACCTGAGCATACCCGACGAAGAAAATGAAATGGATGTGGTGGAAGTGGTGGACGATAACGACCCCATGTACTTTATATATGGGATGAGTGGCTTACCGGAAGGCTTTGAAGACAACCTCCAGGGGCTTGCGCCCGGTGATACCTTTGACTTTACCATTGAACCAGAAGAAGGCTACGGTGAGTTTGACCCGAATGCCATCGTAGAGATACCCAAGGAAATATTTAAGATGGACGACGTCAACGAAGAAGAACTTCTGGCGATTGGCAACATAGTACCCATGACCAACGAAGAAGGTGACCGGCTACAGGGCCAGGTAGTTCGCCTGACCGACGAGCACGTTATCATGGATTTTAACCATCCGCTGGCGGGCAAAACCATGCATTTTGTGGGTAAAGTCGTGACCATACGCGAAGCCACTGCCGACGAGCTGGACCACGGCCATGTTCACGGTGACGGCGGGGTACAACACTAACCCTGCTGCATTTCCATGGTAATAAAAGCGTTTGGGTACTTACCCAGGCGCTTTTATGGTTTATCAGAGAACCAGACCGGCAGCCCCTACTCCGTACTGTTCAACCTCCACGCCAAACCGCCTCAGAAACTCCACACCTTCCTCAATACCAATACCTTTATAGGCAGCATACGACTCAAGATAAAGAACTTTCTGTATCTTCATTGTGTATATAATGCGGGCGCAGGATATACAGGGAGCCAGCGTAACGTATAAGGTTGCTCCTTCAATATTTGACCCATTTTTTACTGCGTACAGGATGGCGTTCTGCTCAGCGTGCAGGGCCAGCGAACAGCTCCCCTTGGAGTCGCGGGGGCAACCGGTTTCCGGAAACTCCTCGTCGCAATTGTGGGTACCGGCGGGAGGACCGTTATACCCAATGGAAATAATCCGGGTATCCTTGGCCAGTACCGCCCCAACCTGAGCCTTGATACAGTGCGAACGATTAGCCAGATTTTTGGCTAACTCCATAAAAATATCATCAAAATGGGGGCGAGGGGTCGATATAGTTTTACTCATTTTATCGTTTAATTATACCGCAAATTAGGTAAAGCATGACATTGATTCAATGGCATTTTAAAAATAAGGTACGCCAGGCACTTCTACAGGTACTTCTGGTAGCAGTTGCTACCACAGCCCTGGCGCAGCCGGATGCCTCGCTTATTCAGTTTAAGAAAGAAAGAATACCGCTCACGAGCGAAAGCTCCTTTTATATTCTGGATGTGGTTGATAAGCGCCCGGTTGTGGGTACTTCGATTGGTACTATAGTAGAAAATACAGTAGCCAAACCACTGTCAGTAGACTCCCGGCTCGAAAGGAGCCTGTATGACTTCTGGTCCCACGCTACTCCCCGCCGGGCGGAAGACATGATTCCCCTGACGATTACCGTCAAGGATTTTAAAGTTACCGAGAAAAGAGTAGCGCCAAATAAAGTTTCGGGAGAATTTGCCATTCACCTCACTTTCGGCTGGACCCGGCAAACCGTTCCCATTGACCTGACGCAGTACCAGGCTAAGATTAACTATACCCGTCCCGAAGCGGCCTATGACCACGAGGCAATGGTGCGTAAACTGATGACCGGCGCTTTAAAACACGTGGATACCTGGTTTAAGGAAAATGAGGGCAAAAATCCCGCGCTGGCCCGGGGCATTCGGCTGGTATTTGTTGACAAACCTTACCGCGATACCCAGGATACCATTTTTTACCGCCCCGAACGGAAACTGGTGTGGAATGACTTTCAGGGTGTGAGCAGCCGCCCGAACAGCAACTACGCCGCGGCCGTTTTTACCAGCATTGCCTACGAGGGTGGTGCAAAAATGAACGGCAAGTACCTGGATGTCGAAATTGGGGTGAAGGTGTTTATGGTAAAAAGTATGTCGTGGGGAAAATCCAGCGCCCGCAACGATTATACCCTTCGCCACGAACAGCTCCACTTTGACGTAACCCGGCTGGTGGGGGAACGCTTTAAGGAAAGACTAAAAAAACTGGATCTGACCATCGAAGACCACGACAGCCAGATCCAGTACGAGTTTCTGGAAGCATTCCGGGATATGGACCGGGAGCAAAAGAGCTACGACGGACAAACCCATCACGGCCTCAATACCGCGGTTCAGGCCGTTTGGGACCAGAAGGTTGCCCAGGAAATAACGCGCCTGTACCAGATCCCTTAGGCAACCGGTTGTTTCTTACTCCGCAGCCATTCGGGTTTATGGATGGTAATCCGGGCTTTTAATTCATTGAGCATAGAGTACAGGCCAAAGTACGTACGGTTAATGTACAACCCGTGCTGACTGCCCCGCGCTACCTTTGAATTTTTCAACTCTTCGACCTTGGCCAGTTCGTCGGCGAATGCATACACGGAATCAAAGTAACTTTCATCGCCAAAATCAAACTGGTCTTCCACAAAGGGTTTACCCAAAAGCCGGGTCATGGTCTTGAAAAGGTCGGTAAACAACAGCTTGTCTTTGGGGGAGTCTTCGGGCGTTAAAAATTCCAAATCGTAGAATATCTTATCCGTCAGTTCCTCATCATCCAGCGTGTCCGGATTGATTAGGGCAAAGTAGGTATCGTAGAAAAACGCAGGAATTACTTTCACGCAACCAAAATCAATCACCCCCAGGGTACCGTCCGGACGCATCAGGAAATTGCCCGGGTGCGGATCGGCATGTACCTGACGGAGCTGATGTACCTGAAAATCATAAAAATCCCACAGGGCCTGCCCTATCCTATTCCGTACTTCCTGGGAAGGATTTGTTTTTAGAAAATCCTTCATGTGCAGCCCGTCGAGCCAGTCCATCGTCAGGATGCGGGGAGCCGAAAGGTCGGGATAGTAGCGGGGAAACACCAGACCACTGATATGCGAACAGGCCTCCGAGATTTCTATGGAGCGACGCAGTTCAAGTTCGTAATCCGTTTCTTCCAGAAGTTTTGACTCAACCTCTCCCATATACCGGTCAATGTCCCGCTCATTCAGTCCAAACAGCCGGACTGCCATGGGCTTAACCATTTTAAGGTCTGAGCTTATGCTGTCGGCTACCCCGGGGTATTGGATTTTCACGGCCAGCTTTTTACCGTCCTTCCAAGCCAGATGTACCTGCCCGATAGAGGCCGCATTTTCGGCCTTCATCTCAAACTGGTCATACAACTCATTGGGCGATTTGCCCAGGTACTTCCGGAAAGTTTTCAGGACCAGCGGGCCGGACAAGGGCGGTGCCGAGTACTGCGACATCTGGAAGCGATCCACGTAGGCCCGGGGTAAAACATTACGGTCCATGCTCAGCATCTGGGCTACCTTCAGGGCAGACCCTTTCAGCTGGCTCAACGACTCGTAAATATCCGTCGCATTGTCGTTGTGGAGTTCTTCGCGGGAGGTGGTCGGGTCCACCATCTTCTTCACATTATACTTTATATAGTTCCCACCTATCTTCACCCCGGTCTTCACAAACTGCGTAGCGCGAGCTACTTTGGAGGTGGGTATTGATTCCTGTGCTTTCATTTCTAACGATTCTGGTATACAAATTTGGCCAGGTCCAGTACGGTGTCCACTACCGACTGTCCCATTAAATCAAAGGAGGTGTTTACCATTTTTTCGATGGCGGTATCGGTTTTTTCAAAACCCCGGCTGGTATCCTTCACCCAGAAGTCAAGTATGTACAGGCATTGCATCCACAGTCCGTCTACGTACTTGTCAGAAATAACGGGCCGGATTACTACCTCCTTGCTTTCGCGGCCTTCCATGACAAGTTCCAGGGCAAAAGCCGAAAAGGCATCTTTCAGCAGAGCCAGGTGACCGGTATGCCGACCCACGGGCTGCTTGAGGCGCTGGTAGCTGTACACAAAGTAGCTCCGGTCTTTTTTAAGTACCTCCACCCAGGTGTAATAAAAAGACAGCAACTTTTCCCGAACCGAATACTGAAAATACACCTCTTCTGATTCGGCCAAATCCCGGGCCTGTTGAAAAGAAGTTAACCAGTCGTCCTGTTCGATGGATTCGAAGTTGTTGTAGAAGTCATAAAACTCTCCCTCGGTCAGGTTGAGTCGTTTCATAAAAATAAAAACCGAAGGAGGAGGGGTGCCGTGTTCCAGAACGTATTCCTTATACGTTTTTTGGATTATTTGTATCTTTTCCATACACTTAACAAACGAGTGTTCAGGCAAAAAGTTTCCCCGGCAAAATTGAAAGAATTTAAAATTCTGTTTCCACTACGGCCCCGTCGGCCGTTAGGTCATGGTAGCGGTTGCCAACGGTCGACAAGAGTTCTACCCAACGGGCCCGGGTACGGGTTCCCAGCTGACCTCCCAGCAGATAAACTACCGCCGGGTTATGCCGGACCGATTCGGGACGGGGGTAGCTGCGGGAAGTAATTAACAGATAATCCGGAGCGGCTGCCTGCGGCCGGGTAGTTGGATTCCAGCGCAGCAAAGTACCCAGCTGGGTTTGTCTCAATTGTAAACCACCCACCTGACCGTTCCCGCCCAGGGGTACATGTACCGTATCCCTAATCGCATTTTTAACCTTATAATTTTTCAGGCGAAACACAAAAAGCGCGGAATCCTGCCCAATCGCTCCCTCGGACAAATAATACAGCCTGTTATCTTTTTTAACACTGATAATATCCTGCCTAGGCACCGCGTAAACCACCATTTGTTCTTTCTGGAAAGTATCAGCCAGCGTAAAGATGGAATACATGGCCAGCAGTACTATGAATAACGTTAGCGCTTTCAGCAGTTTAAACTCCCGGAAACGGAACATATACCAGGTGAGAAACAAGCACAAAAATAAACCTCCGACCTCAACCCGGTCAAGGACTAGATCCTCGGCCAGATAAAAAGGAAGTACTTTGGGTATTGTTACTACCTGGTTGGTCAGATAGGCTACCATATTGGTACCTAACCCTACAAAATTTGCAAGTGGCGAAAAGAAACTAAACACCAGCAACGCCAGGGTCAGGGGCAACAGTAGCGTGGTGAAAGCAATAACAAAGGGATTAACCAACCAGAAATAAACCGGAAACTGGTGAAAGTAGTACACCGTAAGCGGTACCGTCAGTAGCTGGGCGGAGAAGGAAACGACGGTAATTTGCCAAAGCCAACTCAGGATTGGATCTTCAACTTCAACGAGTTGCCTGATGGGCCGGTAAAATAAAACTATTCCCAGAACCGCCAGATAGGACAACTGGAAGCCCACGGCAAAAAGAGCATAGGGATCAAACAGCAAAAGTACAAACGCCGAAACCGCCAGGGTATTGACCCCCTCGTTTCTTCGCTGAAATGTCGCCGCCGCAACAAAAAGCACGCACATCAGGGTAGCCCGTAAGACGGAGGGTGGCAAACCGGTCACCAGGGCGTAAAATGCCAACAGCAGCGTAACCAGGATAAAGTACAGGTACCTTCCCCCCTTCAACCGGCGAAGCCAGCCAAATACCTTACTGATTAGTAGAAAAAGTATCCCCACGTGCAAGCCCGAAACCGACAGCACGTGTACCGCCCCGGATAAAGTATAGGAATCTTTGAGATTTGCCCGTAGGTCGTCGCGGCGCCCGAGCAACATAGCCTTCACCAAACCATAGGAGTCGCCATCCGGGAGGTAGCTTCGGAACGTGCGATCGGCCCAATGGGAAAGTTTCATGCTCCACACCTGTACATTCCAGCGCTTTTGTACCCGTCCAACCACCTGGTAACTCCCTTCCCGGAGGAAATCCGTCCAGGCTACACCCCGCATTCGGAGGTAATGCCGGTAATCAAATTCTTCCGGATTACGGGGTAGTATTGGACGCTCCGCCTGACCATTTACCAGCACCACATCACCGGGATTGAAAACCTGGGCGGCGTTTTCGGGTACCGTAATCATGGCTTCCACCCGAACCGGCTGCCACGCTCCTGCCCGCCGGAGTTGGTTGATTTCCACCCGGTAGCGAATAGAAGCCGTGCGTTTTTCGGGCAGGGTACTTACCGTGAATTGGTACGAATCATAGGGGTCACTTAGCTGGTCAACCGCCTCCTGGTAATCTGTGGCGCGTAGCTGGGCCGTGAGGATCCCCAGCAAGGCCAACACCAGACTTAAAAGTACTCCGGAAAGAAAAGAATGTTTTTTAAGGAAATAAAAAGTACCGGAGGCCGCCGTCAATAGCCCCACCAAAAAGAGGAGAAAGTACCTATTACCGTAAGCACCGGTAGGTAGAAGAACAAACTCATGCAGCAGAATACCACCGATTAAGCAGGAAACATACCTGATAAAAGGGGCCCGGTCCAGCATACCTAACGCACTACAACAAACCTGCTGACCACCGACTCCTGATTGACCAGGGTTTTCAGGAAATAAACCCCCGGTTTATAGTTACTGACGTCAATGAAAACCCGACGGCTCCAGGCCTGCAAAAAGGTAATCTGTTCAATAATAACGCCCCGGGTGTCATAGATGGTAAGGTTGAGGTCGTGATTATTCGGGAACTGTACGTTGGCCTGGAGCTCGGCATAAACCGGGTTAGGAAAAAGACTTACCACCAGTTGGTCTGACTGTCCGGGTATGCCAATGGAAGCATTTTCCACCAGCCGCGCCCGGCGGGGACTAACCGCCAGGACGGCCCGCATTCTGTCGGCCTGACAGCGGGTAAAAATATTCATACAGGAATCAGGGGAGTAATCCATGTAGTTCTCAATCATGTTCCGGGTAGTTATCCCGTAGCAGTTGGAAAACTTCTCGGTACAGCGGGTAGAAAAGTTGGCCTCTTTCGTAGGGGGCGTATCATCGCAGTAGTCGGTGCCGCAGTCTACATCTCCCCAGGTATGAATAAGTCCCAGCCAGTGGCCAACCTCGTGGGTTGTTGTTCTTCCCTGGTTATAGATACGGCTGGTGATGGCCCCAGTGCGCCGACCAAAAAAACGGAAGTCAATAATGACACCGTCCGTTTTTATAAATTCTTCGTTGGAGTTATCCAGTCCCTCAACGCCGGTAACCGAAGGAAACTGCGCTATTCCTAAAAAGGTATTTGATGAAAACCGACATACCCAAATATTCAGGTACTTATCCGAGGGCCAGTAGGCCAGGTTGGCCAAAAGCTGGTCGTCAGCATAGGGATCAAAACTTGTTTTTTCGGTGTATTTGGTGCGGGTAACGCCTTCCAGGTAAAATTCAATGCCGGTATCTACCCCCAGGGGATTGTTATTGAAACCAGGAGTACCTTCCTTCTTGCGGAAATCCTCATTCAATACCGTAATTTGACTTTGTATCTGGTCAATGGAAATATTGGGATTATTAATGCCGCCAATGGCGTTAGGGTCCTCCTGATCATGAATTACATGAACCACCACCGGGATTTTTATCACTTCATCCGTGGCTCGCCGCCCCCGGTTTCCATTGGTCCTCATAAAGGCCGCAATGGCCGCTTCGGTTTTGATCCGGTTCTGCAGCAAAGCCGGATTAGCCTGGCTGCGCCGGGTAAAACGCTCCTGGGCACCGCATTTATCCTGTAAAATATTAGGTACCTGGGCAAATGCACCAGGTACCATACTTATCAAAAAAACAAAACAAAAAAAACGCAGGCCACGCCTACTTTTCTGCCTTTTCATACGCTGCCAGTATATCTTTTACCAAACGGTGCCTTACCACATCTGCCCCGTCCAGTTCCACAAAGCTAATCCCTTTTATTCCATTAAGTATACCCAGGGACTCAATCAATCCGGATTTCTGGTTTTTAGGCAAATCAACCTGGGACTTATCACCGGTTATAATAGCCTTGGAATTGGGGCCCATCCGGGTCAGGAACATTTTCATTTGCATAGGTGTGGTATTCTGGGCTTCGTCCAGTAAGATAAAGGCATTGTTTAGGGTACGTCCGCGCATGTAAGCCAGCGGGGCTATCTCCACAATCCGGTTATCAACGTAGTACTTCAGCTTTTCGGGCGCAATCATATCATCCAGGGCATCATAAATGGGCCGAAGGTAAGGATCTATTTTCTCCTTCAGGTCGCCCGGTAAAAAACCCAGGTTCTCACCGGCTTCTACGGCCGGCCGGGTTATTATTATTTTTTTTACTTCCTTATTCTTCAAGGCCTTCACCGCCAGGGCCACCGCCGTATAGGTTTTTCCCGTTCCGGCCGGCCCTACCGCAAACACCAGGTCAAACTTTGAAGCGGCCTCCACCAGCACCCGCTGGTTGGGAGTCTTGGCCTTTACTACAATACCTTTGTTTCCGTAAATGATGACATCGGTATCCTCATCAAAATTATCAGCGCTGGGCTGACTAACCCCGGTCAGGTACCTTTTGACATTTTCGTTGGTTACCTTTCCGTACTTCTGGTAGTGGATGAGCAATGACTCCAGTACATCGGTGATTTTTACTATTTCGGGAGCTGTACCCTGAATTCTTATCTCATTGCCCCGGGAAATAATCTTACTTTCCGGAAAGGCAGCAGCCACTTCTCTGATGTTGGCGTTTTGGACGCCCAGGAAATCTACCAGAGATACGTCTTCGAGCATTATGATTTTTTCTACCAAATGAGTTTTGTGTTAGGTGTAAGTATATATGGATTAAAAAGTAACATAAAATTGTATACCTGGTACCTTAATAACACCATTTTTTTACCAAATATTCAGTATTTAACACTGAAAAAAAAATATATGTTGTTCAATCGCTTCACTTTCAAGACAGGACGCTCTAATATTAGTTTTACTTTAAAAAATGTTGAGTTCCCCCCTTTCCAGAATGGTATCCAATGTTTAATATTGTAATTACTTATGGAAAACGAAAGGACATTTAATTTTCTGAAAAAATCGGGTGCGGCCCAGCAAACACCGGCACGAGCCACGGGTGCAAACCGCTGGCTTGGTTCGGAGTCCGGACTAGGTAAATTACCCCCCCAGGCGGTCGATATGGAAGAAGCCGTACTGGGTGCTCTGATGATTGAAAAAGATGCCCTTTCGGCCGTGGCGGACATTCTCAAGCCCGAAAGTTTCTATAAGGAAGCGCACCAGCGGATATACAGCGCCATTATTACCCTGTTTGCCAACTCAGATCCCATTGACCTGCTTACAGTTACCGCCAAACTGCGTAGTACCGGAGAACTGGAAATAGTGGGGGGAGCCTCCTATATTACCGAACTCACCTCGAGGGTCAACTCGGCGGCCAACATTGAATACCACGCCCGGATTATTTCCCAGGCATCCATCAAGCGGGAATTAATCACTATTTCTTCCGAAATCCAGAAAGAGGCATTTGAAGATACCACTGATGTTTTCAGGTTGCTGGATAAAACCGAACAGGCTTTATTCAGAATCTCCGAGAACAACATCCGCAAGAACTTTTCGGATATGGGCGCCCTCATGCGGCAGGCCCTGGATGAGCTGGATAAGAAAAAGAACAATACTGATGGCCTGACGGGGGTACCTTCTGGCTTTAGTGCCCTCGACCGCCTTACTTCCGGCTGGCAAAAAACCGAATTGATTATCCTGGCGGCCCGACCGGGTATGGGAAAAACCGCTTTTGTGGTTTCTTCATTGCGCAACGCAGCCGTTGAATTCAATATGCCGGTGGCTATTTTCTCCCTGGAGATGTCGTCGGTACAGCTGGTCAATCGTTTGATTTCGGCCGAAGCGGAAATTGACAGTGAAAAAATCCGGAAAGGTAGCCTGGCTCCCCACGAGTGGGCGCAAATGCACCACCGGATCAACCGCCTGACCAACGCCCCCATTTTTATTGACGATACCCCTGCCCTATCCATCCTGGAACTACGGGCCAAGTGCCGTCGCCTTAAAGCCCAGCACGACATTCAGCTGGTTGTAATAGATTACTTGCAATTAATGACCGGTGATACGGGCGGAAAAGGGGGTGGCAACCGGGAACAGGAAATTGCTTCTATCTCGCGCTCCCTGAAAAACCTGGCCAAAGAACTGGATGTACCGGTAATTGCGCTGTCACAGCTGAGCCGGGCGGTGGAAACCCGGGGCGGTGAAAAGAAACCTCAGCTTTCAGATCTTCGTGAATCTGGATCTATTGAGCAGGATGCCGACATGGTAATATTCCTGTACCGTCCGGAATACTATGGTATTACCCAGGACGAAACCGGAAACTCCGTAGCGGGTATCGGTGAAGTGATTCTGGCCAAAAACCGGAGTGGCTCGCTGGATACGGTGCAGCTGCGATTTGTGGGTAAATACACCAAGTTTAGTGACCTGGACTCTTTCTATACGCCGGTTCCCATGTCGCCGGATCGTCCGATACCAGTGGCGGCCAATCCGATTTCTTCGTTTGAAAGTCAGGCCAATCCACCGGCGGGCAATACCACTTTCCGGAGTAAGGCCAACGATCTAAGTAATTTTGACTACAAAGGCCCCAACGATGAGCCCCCTTTCTAACCGCAGGCAATAAGTACTTTACACTTTTCGCCTTTCCAGTAAGGCCACGTTTTCTACATGGTGAGTGTTAGGGAACATATCCACGGGCTGCACCCGGGTTACCTCATAGGCCTGTGACATGAGGGCAATGTCGCGCGCCTGCGTTGACGAATTACAACTTACGTACACAATCCTTTTCGGGGCTGCATTTAAGATAGTTTCCACCACCGGCAGGTCCATGCCAGCCCTTGGTGGGTCAGTAATGATTACATCTGGCTTTCCATGTGTTTTAAAAAACTCACCGTTCAGCAGGTTCTTCATATCGCCCGCAAAAAATTCCGTATTGGTAATTCCATTCAGCACCGAGTTTTTACGCGCGTCCTGTACGGCCGCTTCTACGTACTCTACCCCAATTACTTGGGCTGCCTGACGGGCTACAAAATTGGCAATGGTACCCGTGCCGGTATACAGGTCATACACTAATTCTTTTCCGGTTAAACCCGCGAAGTCACGCGCTACGCTAAAAAGCGTATAGGCTTGTTCGGAGTTGGTCTGGTAAAACGACTTGGGACCTACCAAAAAAGTCAGATCTTCCATGGTCTCCCGGATTACCGGTTCACCGGCATACAGTACTACCTCCTGGTCCTGATACGAATCATTCCCTTTGGTATTAACTATATAATGTAGGGAAGAAATGACCGGAAAAGCATTTTTCAGGTACTCCATCACATCTGGGATAACCTCCTCATCACGCTCCCCAAACTGGGCAATCACCATGATATCACCAGTATTGGCGGTACGGATAATCAGGTTACGCAGGATGCCCTCATTCTTCCTGATGTCGTAGTTGCGGTACCCTTTTTCGTTGATGTACTGGTACATTCCATTCCTGATCTCATTAGAAGGATCAGGCTGGAGGTGGCAGGTCTCCACCGTAAATATTTTATCAAATCGCTTGGGTACGTGGAAACCCAGCGCGTTGCGGTGAAAGTCTTTGCCCGAACTTATCTCTTCGCGAGTCAGCCAGCGGTTGCTGGAGAATGTAAATTCCAGTTTATTACGGTAGAAGCGGGTATCGTTGGCCGGAATAATGTCACTGACAAGTACCCCGTTCAGTTTGCCAATACGCTCAAAATGGTCAACTACCTGCTGCCGTTTGAAACGCAACTGATGGGAATAGTCGATATGCTGCCAGCGGCAACCGCCACAGGTGTCATGGTGAGCGCAGTAAGGCTGAGTACGGAGCGATGAATGAGTATGGATTTTTCGGACAACGGCTTCCTTAAACTTCTTCTTTTTTCCAACTACCTCCAGGTCCACAATATCGCCGGGAGCTACGTTGCCTTCAACAAAAATAACGCCTTCGGCTGATTTATAGATACATTTGCCCTCGGCGGCAAAATCAGTTATCTCTACTTTTTCGTACTTTTCAATAACTCGCATACTAAGATTTTCTATTCAAAAAGTCAGACTAATTCTGGTTAGCCGGACGTCAAAGTATAAAACACAAACTAACCTGAATTCGTTGATACATGACAAATTCCCTCAAAATATGAATCAACGAACTCCGGCAGAATCTAAAAAAAATCCCAAAACCCTGCAAAATTAAATTAATATAGTGAGCAATCCTCTCTGGGCAGAAAAGAGAATCAATTTTGTCCTATCAAAAAAGTGGAGAATAAACAAAAGAAGCAGATCTTTCGACCTGCTTCTGGTATTGTAAATACGTAAAGGTATTAGTCGTTGCCAAACTTTTCCAGTACTATTTGCCCCCTTACTTCGCCAAAACGGTATTGAGCGGTTGGTATATTGATGTACATACCTCCTACTCTCAGTAATCTGGCCTGTTGCGGAGTTAGGGTAACAGAACCCGTGACCGGAGAGGAGCCCGTAGCGGCTATGTTGTGCTCAATAGGTCCTACTTCCCAATAAGGCTCCGCCGAACGGAGTTCGATGGCCGTAGGGGTAAGCCCCTGGTAAGTAATATTATAAGTCAGATTCCTGGTATCCCGGTTAAACTCGAATACGCCGGAAGCCTGCCCGGAGGAGGTGGCACGCGGTTGGGTATTCTGGCTATTAATGGTGGAAGTAAATCTCACTATCGGGTCATTATGTGGCCCTTCATCCTTACAAGAGGTCATTATACCCATCATAAGCGCCGCTACAAATAAAAGTGTACCGTGTTTCTTTGTCTTTTTCATAAGAATAGTAATTAAAAATATTGCTGGCTAAATATACGGAAAATCATATCCATAACCTCTAAATGGGGGTAAGTTGTTTTTAGTACCTCTCTCACACAAGCAATAAATCAGCTTGTCGGACGTAAACCAGCTCGCCCCCCCAAAAAACTAAATTCCAATGGTCGCGGGCACCTATGATGGTCAGTTTATGACCTTTACTGACTTTTTCAACAATTGGGGCTGCCGACGACGGAAAAGAACGCAGATAGGTACTACTGTTACTGATAATACCTGTACTGTAGTTGGCCGGTACGTTCAGTAAGCCCAGCAGAGCAATGAGATAAATAACCATGGCCCATTTGTGCCGCCGGTAAATATATTCACCGCTACGAATTTTTATCAGCATGACTACAAATACATATACGCCCAGAGTCAGCAGCAGGATCGGCAGAACTTCACCGTAGCGCCGGTACAAAATAATAAAATAACTATAGTCGTCGAACTCGTACCCCTTCAACCCATTGGCCGAGGCGATCGTACTCATCTTTTCGAGCAGGGCAACGGACGGTTCCAACTGCGCCAGACAGCTCAGGTAATACAAGCTTTGGGTGTAGTCATTGGCTTTCTCTGACAGAAAAGCCAGCTTCATGAGCAGGTTAGGATTGTATTTTTTTTCGTTTTGAAAATAATTTTGATAGATAGATTTTGCTTCTGAATACCGGCCGATAGTAAACAGAGAATCAGCCGACTTTAATCGGTTTTCCTGGGCAACGGCAGGGCTTAAAAATTGGAATAGTACCCCCACCAGACCCATAAAAATCATGTATTTGTTGCGGGATGCTTGCATAATAATAACTAGTAGCCTAATTTTGCATCGCAATTACGGAAAAGGCCCCGGCTATTCCAACAAATTGTACGATTCCGTAGCTCAGCTGGTAGAGCAATACACTTTTAATGTATGGGTCCTGGGTTCGAATCCCAGCGGGATCACCAACAAGTTAAGAGTACCTAAGTTAATACTAACGATTCCGTAGCTCAGCTGGTAGAGCAATCTACTTTTAATGTATGGGTCCTGGGCGGCCGCCGCGCGGTTCGAATCCCAGCGGGATCACCAACAAGTCAAGAGTGCCTAAGTTAATACTAACGATTCCGTAGCTCAGCTGGTAGAGCAATACACTTTTAATGTATGGGTCCTGGGTTCGAATCCCAGCGGGATCACAACAAGTCCAGGTGGTGGAATTGGTAGACACGCTACTTTGAGGGGGTAGTGCCCGTTCGGGTGTAGGAGTTCGACTCTCCTTCTGGACACTCTTGTTAAAACTGCATTTACGGCTCCGTAATGCAGTTTTTTTTTGCCTTAAACCATCGAATTTGTCAAAAATCAGCCAAATTCTTTCTCCGGATACGTGAAAAATACTGTAAATCCGGTATTGTATGGGTTATATAGACATCCTTACCTTTGTACTATATATCTGCACCATCATTTATTGGATTAGGAACACAAAACCTGAGGGAGGTTTTTGGTTAGAAAATAAAGGCACCTGGCCTATGGCCGGGTGTCTTTATTTTGGGAGTACGTGCCAAAATCAAACTCTTCCGGCCTCCGGACAGTTTCTTTTTTATTCTATTAAATAAGAAACCAGACTATGGATCTGACTTTAGTCGATTGGCTTCTCATCCTTATCGTACTTCTATCTCTATGGAGTGGCTGGCAGAGGGGTTTTATTTTGGGGCTTTTAAATCTGATTACCCTGATTGGTAGTTTTCTAATTGCCCTGACGTTTTATAAGTACCTGTCTGTTGTTTTTGACAAATACTTTCCTTCGCTGGGGGTCTGGAACCTGCCCGTTTCCTTTTTTATCACGCTTATTTTAGCCCGGCTTCTTCTTTCTGGCATTATGAACACGGCACTTAAAAATGTACCCGTAGAGGCACATTACCATGGCGTTAACCGCTTCCTGGGGCTGGGGCCGGGTTTAGTCAATGGCATTATTTACGCTTCTTTTGCCGCCGCTTTCATGATGGCCTTGCCCCTGTCTGATGGCTTTACTACCAGTAGCCGTGACAGTGTACTTTCCAGTAAGCTAATTCAGCCCGTGGAGTGGCTTGAAACGAAGCTTTCTCCGGTTTTTGAAGACGCCGTGGAACGCTCTCTGAATAACCTGACGGTTGAGCCTTCCTCTGACAAATCTGTCAATCTTCCCTTTACAGTAAAAAGTCCAAAAATCCGGCCGGACCTGGAAGCCCGAATGCTGGAACTGGTCAACGAAGAACGGGCGAAGGAGGGTCTGAAGCCACTGAAAGCCGATCCGGAGCTGGCCGCAGTAGCACGCTTGCACTCGCGGGATATGTTTGCCAGAGGGTACTTTGCCCATGTTACTCCCGATGGCAAAGATCCGTTTGATCGCATCAGAGCCGCCCGAATACGATTTTTAACCGCCGGCGAAAACCTGGCGCTGGCTCAAACGGTTAACATTGCCCATACCGGATTGATGAACTCACCCGGACACCGGGCCAATATCCTGCGACCCGCGTTCGGCCGGGTCGGTATCGGAATTCTGGACGGTGGTGTTTACGGATTGATGGTGACGCAGAACTTTAAAAATTAAGTAATTTTAGCCCAAATTCATGGCCCAGCAAAAGGTAAGTATCATTTTCGTGGCCATACTTTACAAACAATCCTAAAACAGGTACCTACATTCCATTCTACACATAACCTACCATGCGAGTTAAAAAAGCTGTAATCACTGCTGCCGCCCGCGGTGAAAGACTATACCCGGTAGCCGATACCATCCAGAAAGCCATGCTGCCTGTAATTGATACCGATGGAATTCATAAACCTGTTATTCAGATCATTGCAGAAGAAGCGTTCGCCAGTGGTATCGAAGAAATATGCGTAGTGTGCGCGCCCGGCGACGGCGAAAGGTACATCAATGCCTTTACCTCCCTTCGTGACAACCTCATCAGGTCGTTTAAAAGTGTGGACTGGGCCAAAGCTGAGGCCGATAAAATTGATTACCTTATCCGCCAGATCTATTTTGCTGAACAACGGGAACCCCTGGGGTATGGCCATGCCGTGTACTGTGCGCGGGATTTTGTCAATAACGAGCCGGTACTACTGATGCTGGGTGACTACCTGTACGTTTCCAATCTGGCGCAGAAACGTTGCGCTGCCCAGTTGATTGAATTGGCTACGCAGGAAAACTGTTCCGTGTCGGCCGTTAACCCAACCATTGAGCACCAGATTGGCCGCTATGGTACCCTAACCGGCAAACATATCCAAAATGCTCCGGGCGTGTACCAGATAAATAAAATCCTGGAGAAACCTTCCCTAAGTGTTGCCGAGCAGGAACTTCAGACACCCGGACTGCGGGTTGGGTACTACCTGTGTTTTTTTGGTATGCACGTTTTTACTCCGCAGGTTTTTGAAATATTAGAAAAACACATAGCTCAGGAGAGCACCAATATACTGCTAACTCCAACCCTTCAGGAGCTGGCAGAAACCGAAAAGTACCTGGCTCTGGAAGTGAAGGGCAATCGCTATGACCTGAGTAAAAGGCATGGGTTGTTGCAGGCCCAGATAGCCCTGGGCTTAGCGGGGGAAGCCCACGACGAAACTCTTTCCGCTATGGTTGAGCTATTGGCAGAAGCAAATATGCGAACCTCCCTGATGGTCAACTAAGTAATTACTCCGAAGCTAAAAGCTGCACATGAATATTTTTATAGAATCCATTACCTCGGTTAATCCTGATGTACGTAATCGTTCGTTCTTTGAATTAAGCCGGACTCTGGGTAAGAAAGAATTACTTAAGTCCCTGCGGGAACTGGACCGATTCCGTGAAAGTACTCCCAATCTTTACGATAAGGTCAGGGCTATTCTTTTTCTGTACGCGGGTTACCGTTTTTTTCTGATGGAATCAAGAGAAACGCCTTCCATCGGAAAAATCCCCTACGCGGGTTTTGATGATCTGCTGGGGCGCCGGTTTGAACATGCCATCAGCCTTTTTTACAAAGAACTAGACAAACACGGACCCAACGCGGCCCTGGTCAGCGCCCTGGCCGAGAGCTACCACCACCTGTCCTTTCAGACCCTGGCCGACCAGGTCAGGAAGAGCGTGCGGTCCAGCAAGGGCAACCAGTGGATGTTCCGGGTAGGCCACCAGGCCGAACACCCCATCCGGATTCACCCCCGGCTGCTGCAACGTCAGGATAACTCGATGTTTTACCCCATTCTGCACGAGCAGACCGCCGTCCGGATGGATTTGACTCACAGTGGCTGGTCCGATATTTTTTTCCTGGGGATGGATTATCCCGAGGGGGCGCGCGTGGTAAATATTTCCATTGACCTGGGGGTGTACAATCGGGATAAGGATATTCGTCCTCCCCTGCACTGCTACTTCCGCGTAATCCCGGAGCCGGTACTTCGCCTGACCAGTGTTGATTTGAATACCACCAAGGACATCCTTGACCTGGCCGATTTATTCAATTTCGGAAACGACTACCTCAGCCTGGTCAAAGCCGGTGTAATTGCCTCCGGCCTAATCCCGCCCTCCTTTGAAGGTACCAACCAATCACTACCTGACATCCTGAGTCGCATAGTGGCCCCGGGTATGGGTATTGAGCTGGTAACCAAAGTCAACGATATTCCCAAGGGGTCCCGCTTTGCCGTATCCACTAATTTATTGGGTTCTATCATCAGCCTCCTCATGCGCGCTACCTGCCAGACCAGTACCCTCGAAGGTGGACTGATTGAATCGGAACGAAGACTCGTGGCTTCCCGCGCCATTCTGGGTGAATGGATTGGGGGTTCGGGGGGTGGTTGGCAGGACTCCGGAGGGGTATGGCCGGGTATCAAGGCTATTCAGGGTACCCTGGCCCAGGAAGGAGATCCCGAATTTGGCATTAGCCGGGGTACCTTGCTGCCCCGGCACCGGGTACTGCAGGGAAAGGACGTCCACCCGGAATTTGCCGATAAAATCATGAATTCGCTGGTACTTATGCACGGGGGAATGGCCTCCAACGTAGGTCCTATTCTGGAAATGGTAACGGAGAAGTACCTCCTCAGGGGCGAAAAAGAATGGGCAGCCCGTCAGCAAACTAATCAGATTTTTGATAATATTCTGGCGTCTATCCGCGAAGGGGATATTAAAAAACTGGGTGCCAATACCGCCCAAAACTGGGAATTCCCAATAAAAACTATTATTCCCTGGGCTTCCACCTTTTTTACGGAGCAAATTATTGCCAGGGCGAAAAAGCAATTCGCCGATGACTACTACGGATTCCTGATGCTGGGGGGTATGTCAGGAGGAGGTATGGGCATGTTTGTCAATCCGGACCGCTACGAAGACTACAAGCTCCGTGTGCTGGAAATTCTGCGAACTACCAAGCAGGAACTTTCTGACTCCCTGCCCTTTGCCATGGAGCCGGTAGTGTACAACTGGAGCGTCAATCCGAGAGGTTCCTGGTCGACCCTCCACGAAGGTGGAGAGGCCCTCATGCCCGAGCAGTACTACGGTATTCATGTATCGGAACTGGTGCGGAAAGATCCGGCCTCGATCCCTTATATCCGCCGGGCCGAAATTGATGTGTTTACTACCTACTGCGAACGCAACAATCTGGCTTACCCCCTGCTCCGGACTATCGTAAGCAACCTGTTCAAGGTTTCGGACCCTTCCAACCAGAGTAACCGAAGCCTCGAAAATGAAAAGGCTGACCGAATCAAGAAAGAAAACGGGTTTGATTATATACAGCACGATGAGATTCGGGAAGAACTTCAAAAAGGCCGGATTGGGTTATCGCGCAACCGTCTGTCCGCCGAAAGTACCATTGAGGATGTGCTGCCGGAGGAAATAGCCCAGCACGAGCGGTTGCAGGCTGCCGTAGCCACCGGGGAAGGGGCAATTCGGGCCGGTAAGGTAGCCGTGATGTCACTGGCCGCGGGGGTAGGTAGCCGCTGGACCAAAGGCGCCGGGGTAATCAAAGCCATAAATCCCTTCGTAGAATTGAGCGGAAAACACCGCAGTTTTTTAGAAATTCATTTAGCTAAAACCCGAAAAGTGGCGGAAAAGTACGGAGCGTACCTGCCTCATTTGGTGGCTACCAGCTACCTGACCCACCAGCCCATTTTTAAAAAACTGGAACAAACCCAGAACTTTGGCTACTCCGGTCCTACCCTGCTATCGGCGGGGCGTTCCATCGGCCAGCGCTTTGTGCCCATGGAGCGGGATTTGCGTTTTTTATGGGAAGAAATGCCTCAGGAAACCCTCGACGAAAATAAGCAGAAAGTTCGGGAAGCTGTCCGGGAAAGCCTGATTGCCTGGGCCCGGACCAAAGGGGAAGGAACCGACTATACCGATAATATTGCGGCGCAGCGGTTTTCACCACTTGGCCACTGGTACGAGGTATCGAATCTACTCCGGAACGGTACCCTGGCACGATTACTGACCGAACGTCCAGAAGTAGAAACCATCATGCTGCACAATATTGATACGCTGGGAGCCGATGTGGACGCGGCTGCACTGGGATACCACCTGGAATCGGGCCATGTGCTTACCTTTGAAGTAGTACCCCGCCGGATTGAGGACCGCGGGGGTGGACTGGCCCGGGTAAATGGACAGATACGGCTACTGGAAGGTTTGGCGCAGCCCCGCGAAGAGGATGAGCTCAAACTTAGCTACTACAATACCAATACTACCTGGATTCAGATCGACCCTTTACTGAAACTGTTCGGGCTCACACGCCTGGATATCCAAAAGGGAAGCGAGGCCAGTTTAGCCAAAGCGGTCCGTGCGGTAGCTCATCGCATACCTACCTATGTGACCATCAAAGAGGTAAAGTACCGGTGGGGACACGGGCAGGAAGACATTTATCCGGTAGCCCAAATCGAAAAACTTTGGAGCGATATGTCGGCCTTAACGGATATAAAATGTGGTTATATTGCCGTAGCCCGGCACCGGGGACAACAGCTTAAAGATCCCGCGCAACTGGACTCGTGGGTTACCGACGGTAGTAAAGACTATGTAGCTTCCTTGTGTCAGTTCGACTAGGGCTCCATCCGGATACCTATTCAACTTCACAGGATTTTACCCGTAACTCCGGCTTTTGGTTTCGTTGTTCCATGACATCCCGGATATAAGCCGCCAGTTCGTACTGTTCTTTCCGGAGCGATACCGCCAACTGGTACTCAAGATAAGCATCCGGAGTACCATCCACTATTGACTTGTAAACTTCAATTGAATACTCGTACATTTTTAACCGCCTTCCGGGAGAAAATTAGTTTTCACCTTGTTTTTAAAGGTGAAAACTTCGGTGTCAGATTCACTGAGGAGAAGCAATTAGAACAAACCAAAGGCAACCAGCGGGCCGCCTTTGTCTAAATATTGGTCAACTCATCTTTAATTTTTTTGGCTTCCTGCTTCCACTCGTTGGCCTCTTTACTTGCGGTTTGTTTCCACTGAATATAGGTCTCAATCTTGTGCCAGGTTTCATCCTGCGCCACCGGATTACGGCAGGAAAGTAGCCTTTCCAGTATCACATCCGAACTTCGGTAGGCCGATTGCCAGTTCCTGGCTATAATCACCCTTTCGATGTTTTTCCCCCTCAACGTTAATTCATCCTGCACCAACGATGGAATGACGACCTTCTGTTCTGCCTTCCTGATATTCCGGACATATTCAGCATGATCGACCAAAGTACCTAAAAACGCCACGTTCCTTTCCATAAAATATTGTAGTATCTATTGTTTATCCTGGTGACAAATATAGTTGAAAAGTCAACTTTCTGATATAACCGCTCACCTACAATTTTTATTTTTTTATTAGTTTAAAAAAAATCGGTTTTCATAAAAAAAGCCGCAAAGTGCGGCTTATAGAAAAATGACCTCAGGTACTTATACGTAAAACAGTTCTTTATCCATCAACTCAATGATTTTCCTGAAGTCGTCCGGGTTGTTGGCAAAATCCATATTGTTTACATCAATTACCAGCAGCCGACCGTGGTCATACTTCGCCACAAACTGTTCGTAGTAGGTATTCAGGTTTTGGAGGTAGTCAACGGAAATATCGGCTTCAAAGTCGCGTCCCCGTTTCTGAATCTGCTTTACGAGCTTGGGTATATCGGCTTTCAGGTAAATCATCAGGTCGGGTGGTTGAACGGCTTTGATTATGGTATCAAACAGCATGAGATAGCTCTGGTAGTCCCGCTCGGTCATAATTCTGGAATCGTAAAGATTCTTGGCAAAGATAAAGGCGTCTTCGTAGATGGTCCGGTCCTGAATTACCGTAGTGTAGGTCAGCGACCGGATACGCTGAACCTGGGCAAAGCGGCTGTTGAGAAAATAAATCTGCAGGTTAAAGGCCCAGCGCTCCATGTCCTTGTAGAAATCGGCCAGGTAGGGATTGCCCTCAACGGCTTCAAAGAGTACCCCCCATCCATAATGTTCTCCCAGCATTTGCGTAAGGGTGGTTTTACCCGCTCCAATGTTACCTGTAATGGCGATATGCATGCTAAATTTTGTTAAATTATTAAAATGTAAAAGTACATTACTTCTCCGCAAAAGTGAACCCGCAAGTGGCAATGACGAAAATCAGGCGGAGGACCTTCGTCGCTAAACCGTTGATCTTTGTATCTTTGCAACCTGAAAATATCGTTAAAGTTTTTTACCATGAAGCCTTACCGCGTATTACTATACTATAATTATGTTTCGATTGCCGATCCTGAACTTTACCGGGACGAGCACCACCTGTTTTGTATTGAACACAACCTGTTAGGACGGGTCATTGTATCGCCCGAGGGGCTGAATGGTACCGTCTCCGGCCTCGCTGCTGACTGCGAGAACTATATGGCGTTCCTCCGGGCCGATGCTCGCTTTGCTGACACGGAGTTTAAAATAGAAGAACACGATGGGCATACATTTCATAAGCTCCACGTGCGGGTAAAGGAGGAGATCGTCAATTCAGACCTGCCCGTAAATCCGCTGGTAAGGACCGGGAAGCACCTTGATCCAGCCGAATTCAGGAAGCTATTGAATGATCCGGAGGTAGTACTGGTCGATATGCGGTCCAACTACGAACACGCCGTCGGAAAATTCAAGGGGGCGGTTACGTTTGACATGGAAAACCTCCGGGAACTTCCAGAGCACGTCAACGAGATTGAACACCTCAAAGATAAAAAGATAATCACCTACTGTACCGGTGGAATTAAGTGTGAGAAAGCCAGCGCTTACCTACTGGAACGCGGCTTTCGGGATGTGTACCAGTTGCACGGGGGTATTATCCGGTACGGTCTGGAAGAAGGCGGAGAAAACTTTGACGGCAAGTGCTACGTATTCGATAACCGTGTGGTAGTTGATGTCAACAAGGTAAATCCAATCGTAGTGTCTACTTGCTACGTGTGTGGCGACACCTGTGACCGCATGGTAAACTGTGCCAATTCAGAGTGCAACCGGCATGTACCCATCTGCGAAAAATGCGGGGAAGAAATGGAAGGAGCCTGCTCACCGGCCTGTAAGACCCATCCGGCTAAACGTCCCTACGATGGTACCGGGTACTACGCCAGCAACAGCAACCATTACAACCCGTTACAGGGTTTTCTCAGTCTGCGCAAACGGGATGATTTCGATAAGAAAAGATTGATAAACGGATAGCGTATTTCCTGGGTATGAGCCAAGTTCATACCCAGGTTTTTTCCAACAGGTAGTCGTTCATCCAGTAGGGGCCAATGGCAATATCCTCCTCCTGCACTATCCTGAACCCTTTCTTTTCGTAAAAGTACCGGGCTTTGTTGAACCGATTTACGTTCAGCGTTAACCGTTCGGCCCCCAACTCCCTGACGCACTCTTCTACCTTTTCCAGTAGGTAGGAGCCGCTACCCGTTCCCTGACTTTCGGGCAGTACATATATTTTATGAAGCTTAAAGACGGACTCTTCCACCCTGGAAAAAGAGGCAAAACCCAGGTACTTTTCCTGCTCGGAAAGGATTAAAAAGGTATGACCTAACTCCTGAATCTGCTTATAAAGTGACTCCGGAGAATACATAAGCGCAAACATATAATCAATCTGCTCCCAGGAAAGAATTTGGCGGTACGTAGGCTCCCAGGTTTGTTCCTGAATAGTGATAATCAAAGGAATATCCTCAACTGTGGCTGTTTTTATTGCGAATGAGGTCATAATACGTAAATTTGGCAATCCGTACTGCAAATATGGGCGATACGGACATTAGTTACGAAATATTACCAAAAAATGGATGTAAATAGCTCAGAATCAACAACTAAAAGACCACTAATACTTGTTAGTAACGACGATGGAATAACGTCGTTAGGTATCCGCACACTGGTAGAACTCATGCAAACGCTTGGTGAAGTAGTGGTAGTAGCTCCCAATAGTCCGCAATCAGGCATGGGGCATGCCATTACCATCGGCGAACCACTCCGCCTTTATTCAACCGAAATATTTGACGAGGTTGATGAATACGAATGCTCAGGTACCCCCGCCGACTGCGTTAAACTTGCCAAATGTTACGTGCTCAAGGATCGGGCTCCGGACCTGGTGGTAAGCGGAATCAACCACGGCAGTAACAGCTCTATAAGCGTATTATATTCGGGTACCATGTCAGCGGCCATTGAGGCGGCGGTGGAAGGAATTCCGGCCATTGGATTCTCCCTGTGCGACTACCGCCTGGAAGCAGATTTTAGTCACGTGGGTGAGTATGTACTAGCCATAACCCGGGCTGCGTTACAAAATGGCATTCCCAAAGGAGTAGCTCTTAATGTCAATATCCCATCAATTGACAATGGACCCATCAAAGGAATAAAAGTTTGTCGGCAAGCCCACGCCAAGTGGCAGGAAAAATTTGACTACCGAAAAGACCCCTACGGCCGCGGCTATTTCTGGATGGCGGGTGAATTTGTAAATTACGACCACGACAAGGAAGATACCGACGAGTGGGCGCTTAAACAGGGGTACGTATCAGTAGTACCTTGTAAATATGACCTTACTTCGTATGAAGTCCTGGATAATATTTCTTCCTGGGGCTTATAGGACCAGTTATTTAGGCAAGTACAACAAAAAAGTACGCAACGAAAAAAGCTATGGCAATTGTAGGAAGTTTGCTCAAAAGAGGCATCCGGTTCGGGAACATCGTAGCCAGTCGTAAGAAAATAAACGCTTTCAAGCAGCAGAAAAAGACCCTGTCAAAACTTTTAGCCAAGGCCAGGTACACCGAGTTTGGCGTAAAGAACCGGTTTGAAGATGTACTAAGCAGTGCCTTATTTGGTAAACCATACGACTTTTACGAGAAATACAAGAAATCGGTACCGGTACACGACTACAATAAAATTTATAACGAGTGGTGGCACCGTTCGCTCAATGGTGAAAAGAATATCTGCTGGCCGGGCAAAATCAAGTACTTTGCCCTGAGTTCAGGTACTTCCGAAGCGGCTTCCAAGTACATACCGGTCACTAAGGCCATGTCCAAGGCCATGCAAAAGACCAGTATCCGACAAATCCTGTCGCTGGGCCGCTACGAAGACCTTCCCGATAAATTGTACGAAAAAGGATTCCTGATGCTGGGAGGCAGTACGGATTTAAACCCAAGAGGAAGCCATTTTGAAGGAGACCTGAGCGGAATTAACGCTAGTCAAATTCCGTTCTGGTTCAGGCCTTACTACAAACCCGGACAGAAAATAGCAGCCGAAAAGGACTGGGCTCTCAAATTGCAGGAAATAACCCTGGCAGCCAAAGACTGGGACATTGGGTTCATAGTGGGAGTACCGGCCTGGATTCAGCTTCTGATGGAGAAAATTATTGAGCACTACAAGCTGGAAACCATCCACGATATCTGGCCCAGTCTTCAGGTTTTCGGTCACGGGGGCGTGTCGTTTGAGCCCTACCGGAAGGGGTTTGAAAAGCTACTGGCCCGACCCATTACCTACATTGACACCTACCTGGCTTCCGAAGGGTTTATTGCCTACCAGAGCCGTCCGGGTGCCCCGGGTATGCAGCTGGTGCTGGACAATGGGATTTTCTTTGAATTTGTGCCCTTTAACGAAAAGAATTTTGACTCGGACGGTGGACTGGTAGAAAATCCGGAAACGCTGATGATCCACGAAGTCCAGGAAGGAAAAGAGTACGCGCTCCTGCTATCCACCTGTTCGGGCGCCTGGCGGTACTTGATTGGCGATACGGTCAGGTTTGTAGATAAAGCCAAAGCCGAGATTGTGATCACGGGCCGGACCAAACATTACCTGAGCTTATGCGGCGAGCATCTTTCGGTAGATAACATGAACAAAGCCATTGATCTGGTTTCGGAGGATTTGGGGATTTCAGTGAAGGAATTTACCGTCGCTGGTATTGCCCACGAATCCCTGTTTGCCCACCACTGGTACATAGGTACCGACAATGCCGTTGACCCCGAAGCCTTAAAAGTAAAGCTGGACGAAAAGCTGAAAGTACTTAATGACGACTACGCAGTAGAGCGCAAACACGCGTTGAAAGATATTTTTGTGACGGTACTTCCTAACTCAGCATTTTACGGCTGGATGGCCTCCAAAGGCAAAATGGGTGGCCAACACAAATTCCCCCGGGTATTCAAGAAAAACTTGATCGACGATTGGGAAAGCTACCTCAGGAATAATAACTACCTAAAATAAACAGAGGATTATATCATACCGGCCACCAAAAGTGAGTTTACTTCACTTTTGGTGGCCGGTAGTTTTTAGTACTTATCCCTTCAGGAAATTTATATACAGGATTTGAAAAGCAATGAAAACGAACACTACCCCCGTCACCTTATTAAAGACGGTAACGGTTCGGGGAGTAAAGAGCCTTTTCAACTTATGCGCGAAACCCGCAATCAATGATTCGGTCAGGAAAACAGCTACCAAACTTACTACAAAGAAAACTATTACCTGGCTCATGGTATAGTTCAGATTGCTGCGTATATAGGTAGCGATAGTTACCCAACTGATAAAATTGACCGGATTTAAACCATTCAATAGAAAGCCCGTAGAGAAGTAGTACAGGAAGTTACCAAAACGGGTCTTAGGATAAACTATCTTGGGTTGCCCTTTAATCAGGTTGGCTATACCCAGAATTAACAGGAACAGGATACCTATTCCCGCCATCGCTTTCTCAAATCCTTCAATGGATGGAAGCAGGGTGGTACCAAAAATGGCAAAAAACACAAAGATGGCATCACAAACCAGTACACCGAAGGCAATCTTTACGCCACTACGAAAGCCGTTGTCCACACTGTTTTGAACCAGAGAGAAAAATACCGTCCCAAACGTAAAACAAAGAAGTACCCCCGTAATAAACCCGTAGAATATAGCTCCTATCATATCCCTTTCAATCGTGCCACCATCAGAATTGCGGCCACCGCCAGGGCATCCGTAATCTCCGAGCGCATAACCATGTTTACTGCTTCACTTAGAGGTACCTTTTGGACCTGAAGCTCCTCGGTCTCTTCGGGTTCCTGCTCATGCTGCGTAAGTTCTTCGGCCAGGAAAAGAAATCCTTCTTCGTCTGTGGCTGAGTTGGAAGTATGTATACGAGCCAATGAGGTCCAGGTAGCAGCCAGCAGACCAGTTTCTTCTTTCAGTTCCCGTTTGGCAGCTTCCAGTGGATCTTCGTGCAGTGGGCCTCCCCCTTCGGGTATTTCCCACGAATATTCATCCAGCGTGTACCGGTACTGGCCCACCAGGTAAATATTCCCCTGCTCATCCAGTGGTACTATTCCAATGGCCTTATTCTTAAATTTCACCACACCGTAAATCCCCTCCTTTCCGGCGGGGTTAAGTACGTCCCGGTGCTGAATTTCAATCCAGGGATTTTCGTATACCGTTTTTGAGGTAAGGGTTTTCCAGTTGTTTTCGGTCTTCATTCCCCGTATTTTCTTAGTACTTTTGTATTCATAATCCGTTTTGAAATGCAAATAAACCAAAATAAGCGCAAACAACGCCTGATCCTGCTGTCTTTTGTGGCCAGCCTGGTCCTGACGGGGGTTAAGTTTTTCGCTTTTTTCCTGACCGATTCCAATGCCATTCTGAGCGACGCCCTTGAGTCAATCATCAATGTTATTGCGAGTGGGTTTGCGTTTTATAGTATCCGGCTAGCTTCGCTCCCCAAAGATCAGAATCATCCCTATGGTCACGGCAAAGTAGAATTTTTCTCCGCCGGATTTGAGGGAGCCTTAATAATTATTGCCTCTCTGTTTATTGGTTATGAGGCCATTCAACGGCTTTTAAATCCTACTGACTTACAAAATCTGACCAGTGGTTCAATAATCATATTTTTCACCATTATCGTAAACGGGGGAATTGGATTTTTGCTCCTCAAGGAAGGTACCCGGCTTAATTCCCTGGCCCTGACCGCCGATGGTCGGCATTTGCTTTCTGATGGCCTGAGTAGTGTACTGTTACTGGTGAGTGTGGGGCTGGTCATGCTTACCGGCCGGGTCTGGATTGACAGTGTAGCCTCGCTGTTTTTTGGCCTTATTATAGCCTACAGTGGCCTGCGGATGGTCAGGAAGTCGGTGGCAGGCCTGATGGATGAAAGTGATATTACCCTGATGGAAAAAGTGGTGCAGACCATCCGCGACCATAAAAAACCGTTTTGGGTGGATGTACATAACCTGCGGGTGCAACAGTACGGCTCCGACCTTCACATTGACTGCCACCTGACCCTACCCTACTACTGGCAGTTGCACGAAGTACACGAAGTCATCCACGAATTCGAAAACATACTGAAAGGGGAACATCCCGGCGAAACGGAAATTTTTGTCCACTCGGACCCCTGCCTGCCCGAATGTTGCCATACCTGTCAGCTGGCCGACTGCCCCTTCCGGACCCACGCCTTTGAGCAGGAAATAGACTGGGATGTGGTGAATCTGGTAAAAAACCAAAAGTTGTTCCTGGAAGCGAAAATAAAAAAACAGAAACTCAGTAATTAGAAAGTGGCTGCTATCCAGCTTTTAATCCTTAGTTTCATAAGTACTTATATCAACTATTTCAAAATGGATTATTCAAGACGTGATTTCCTTAAAAAGGTAGGAGCAACCGCTTTGGCCACTACCACCATGACCGATATCTGGGCCGAACCCGCCAAAAAGATGTTTTACGAAATATCTCTGGCCGAGTGGTCACTTCACAAAGCCCTGTTTGGTAATAAATTAAGCAATCTTGATTTTCCGGAACTGGCTCGCAAAGAGTTTGGAATAGGTATAGTTGAGTACGTAAACCAGTTTTTTAAGGATAAAGCTAATGATACGGCTTATCTGAACGACCTCCTGAAACGTTGCAAGGATAACGGAATAAAAAACCACCTGATTATGATTGATGGTGAAGGAGGAATGGCCGAACTGGACGAGGCTGCCCGTAACAAAGCCGTTGAAAATCACTACAAATGGGTGGAAGCCGCCAAGTACCTGGGTTGTAAAACCATCCGGGTCAATGCCTATGGCAAAGGTACTGCTGAAGAGGTAGGCAAGGCTGCCGTGGACGGTCTGAGTAAGCTGGGCGAATTCGCGAGTAAAACCGGAATTAACGTGATTGTTGAAAACCACGGTGGGTATTCTTCCAATGGTGAGTGGCTGGCCGGTGTTATGAAGCAGGTTGGTATGAAAAACGTAGGTACCCTCCCCGACTTTGGCAACTTCTGCATTGACCGCAAGGCTGGCGGACGCGAATGTGCCAACGAGTACGACCGTTATAAAGGAGTAAAAGAACTGATGCCCTACGCCAAGGGCGTAAGTGCCAAGACCCACAACTTCGACGCCAATGGCAACGAGTCAGAAATTGACTACGTAAAAATGATGAAAATTGTAAAGGACAGTGGTTTCAAGGGAATCGCCGGTATTGAATACGAAGGAAGTACGCTTTCCGAATACGACGGTATAAAAGCTACCAAGGCTCTGCTCGAGCGTGTGGGTCAGATTGTATCGTAACCAGAAAATTTAGTTAATACCAGGTGGCTGGATAGTCTTTACACTATCCAGCCATTTTTTATTTGAGTTTTCCCATTCCTCCGTCAACCCCCAGTACCTGACCGGTTACCCAGGAGGCCTCTTCACTCAAAAGATAAAGTGCGGCCTGAGCCAGGTCAGCCGGAGTACCGTAGCGCTTCATTGGATGGCGCTTGGCCGAAGCCTCCCTTTTTTCCTCAGAAGAAAGTAGCTGGGCGGCCAGTGGCGTATTAGTCAATGAAGGAGCTACGGCGTTGAAACGGATAAGCGACGAAGCATATTCGGCCGCCAACGATACCATAAGACCCTCCAGGGCCGCCTTGGCCGTAGCAATGGACGTATGAAAACTCATACCGGTACGGGCGGCCACGGTACTGAAAAACACCACGCCGGCACCCTCGGCTTTCCTGAGGCGGGAAATGGTAGGCAGCAGGGCGGCTACCGCTCCCAGGGTATTTATCTGAAAGTCTTTACTGAAGTCTTCCAGCGTAAACCGGGAAAAAGGTTTTAGGTTTATAGTACCCGGACAGTACACCAGGCCGTGAAGTACCTCGGGTAGTGCATCAAAAACAGTTGAATCAGGGTTTTCAGCGTCCCAGGGCAGGTACTGCGCAGAAAGTGGAGGTTGGGTGCGACCTGCTACGTACAAATTGGCTCCCTGTTTCAGGAGGCGCTGGGCAATCTCCAAACCAATTCCCGAGCTGGCCCCAAAAACAAGGTAATTTCTTCCGGTAAAGTTAGACATGACCATGGTTAGTTTAGGGTAAAAAAAATCCGGAAGGGGTGCTTCCGGATTTTTTAGAATTTCTTATAAACCAATATACGTTAGAAACTCCCTTCGGGTCTCGTCTTTTTCAAACTTACCCCCGTAATAAGAGGTAGTGGTTGAGCTACCCGTATCCTGAATTCCCCGCGAATGTACACACATGTGTTTGGCATCAATCACCACCGCCACATCCTCGGTTTGTAGCGCTTCCTTAAGTTCATTGGCAATCTGGACTGTCAATCGTTCCTGTACCTGGGGGCGCTTGGCGTAGTACTGCACAATCCGGTTCAGTTTGGATAACCCGATTACCTTTCCGCTGGAAATGTAAGCAATGTGGGCTTTCCCGTATATAGGTACAAAATGATGTTCACAATTGGAGAAAACAGTAATATCCTTTTCGACCAGCATCTGGTCGTATTTATACTTATTCTCAAACAGGGTAACACTAGGCTTGTTTTCTGGATTAAGGCCACTGAAAACCTCCTTTACGTACATTTTGGCCACGCGTTGGGGAGTACCCTTCAAACTATCATCGGTCAAATCCAGCCCCATAATTTCCATTATATGCCGGAAATGCTTTCCGATGAGTTCAATCTTAAGTTCATCATCCATGGCAAAGGCATCAACCCGCAGTGGGGTATCGAATGAGGTCATGGCGTGGTCATTCCCTAATTCCTCAAAGTCCGGTGTTTCAGTGGACGGGGTATTCAACGAAGTTCCGTTCTGTTTCATATAATCTTATTTTCAAATCGAGTGTAGTGTCAATTTTATCTCTTAATAATTTATAGATGACAATGGCGATGTTTTCAGCCGAGGGGTTGAGGTTCCGGAACTCACGAGTATCCAGATTCAGGTTTTTGTGGTCAAATCGGTCAAGTACCTGTTCTTTTATCAGGTCGCTCAGGATTTTCATGTCAAACACATAACCGGTTTCGGGATCAACAGCTCCCGTAACCTGCACAATCAGGTCGTAATTATGGCCGTGGTAGTGGGGGTTGTTGCATTTCCCAAAAATCCGGGCATTTTTTTCGTCCGACCAGTCAGGGTTGTGAAGCCGGTGTGCCGCGTTAAAATTCTCCTTGCGAAACACCGCCACTCGATTTTCTGTCATTGATTCCAGGTTTGAGTCTAAATAATTGCCTTAAATGTCGTTACAGAGTTTGTGTACAACACACTTAAAGCCTCAGAACAATTTTTGTTGTTCTTTGAAGAATAAGGGCAAGTAATCAACAGCAGCCCCTTTACTTTTGTTTAACTTTATTTAAAAATATTTAAACAATGCTTGGGTTTTACAAGCTTTCCCTCAAAAATTAGAAGGTAAAGCCCTGCATTTCAAGCAGCTGATTTGCGATTTATAATTTTATTAAAATAATTTACTATTCGCTTTATTGCTGTTAAATTGCAATTCCCAACTTAATGTTTCCACTTGCATGACCTGGCTTTATTTTCTCAATCCATTTCGGCTGCCCCAGCCACCATTTTCAGGTCAGTTGTGTACTGTAAAAACCCAATAAATCTGGACAAAGTTCGCCCACAGTCAGTCCACAGGCAGTAAGCAGCTAAAAATATTCATTACTATTTACCTAAACCTTCCCATGGCCCCAAAAAACAGTTACGCAGGTCCGCTTATCATCATTGGTATTTTATTCTTCATCCTGGGTTTTATAACCTGGGTAAATGGTACCCTCATTGCTTTCTTCCAGAAAGCCTTTAATCTCGACAACACCAGTTCCTACTTGGTAACCTTTGCTTTTTTCATCTCTTATACCCTCATGGCCATTCCTTCTTCCTATGTCCTAAAAAAGGTAGGATTCAAGAACGGCATGTCGGTGGGGTTACTGGTTATGGCCGTGGGTACTATTATTTTTGCACCCGCCGCCAAAATGGCCTCCTACCCCATGTTTCTGATCGGGCTGTTCTCCATCGGCATTGGCCTGACGGTCCTGCAGACGGCCATTAACCCGTACGTAACCATACTGGGCCCGCGCGAAAGCGCCGCCCAGCGCATTAGTTTCATGGGGCTGGCCAACAAAGGAGCCGGTATTATCAGTCAGGTGGTGTTTGGCGGGCTCCTCCTCTCGGGCGCTACGGCTACCACGCAGGAAGAAGAGCTTGATAAGGTAGTAGGTCCTTACCTGGTCCTGACGGCGGTGCTGGTTGGTCTGGCCTTATTGATTCGCCTTTCGAAAGGGCTACCCGAAGTGGATGAAGAAGAAGAAAATCCGATAGTGGACGAAGCGGGCGTTGCGCCAACCAAAAAAACAAGTGTGTTTCAATTCCCTAACCTTGTACTGGGGGTTATCGCTCTTTTTTGTTACGTAGGCGTAGAAGTAATAGCCGGTGATACCATTATTGCCTATGGTGTATCCCTGGGCTTTCCCGAAGAAGACGCCCGCTTGTTTGGTACCTATACCCTATGGGCCATGATGTTTGGTTATACTCTGGGTATTATCCTTATTCCCAAATTTGTTTCCCAGCAGGTGTGGCTCAGGTTCTCGGCTATTCTGGGGATCGTCGTTACCATTGTTGCGGCCACCACTACCGGATTTGTGTCGGTGCTTTGCATTGCCATACTGGGTTTAGCGCATGCCATTATGTGGGGTGCTATCTGGCCCCTGGCCATTGCGGGATTGGGCAAATTTATGAAGACCGGTGCCGCACTACTCATTATGGGTATTTCGGGCGGAGCCATCCTTCCCATTGTTTATGGTGCCACTGCCGATTCCATCGGAAGTACCCAGCAGGCTTATTGGATGATGGTACCGCTGTACCTGTTCATACTTTATTACGCCATAGCCGGTCATAAAAAGCACAGCTGGTAGTCTTATGAATATTTCCACGCCCGGCCGCATTTGTTTTTTCGGAGAGCACCAGGACTACCTGGGGCTTCCGGTTATTGCCGCGGCCATTTCGCGCCGCATCCAGATTGAGGGAACCAAACGTGCTGACGACCGGGTACTTCTGCATCTGCCCGACCTGGGTCAAACGGAAGAGTTCAGCCTATCAGAAACGGAGCAGTATGGCAAACAAAGAGATTATTTTAAAAGTACCATCAATGTCCTGAAACGCCGGGGCCTCCGCTTTTCCAGCGGACTGGAAGGTACCATTCGGGGTAATATCCCGATTAACTCGGGTACCTCCAGCTCTTCGGCCCTGATTGTCAGTTGGGCGCATTTTCTGGATCAGCTCAGTGACAATCCTGCCCATTTTAGTCCCAAGGAACTGGGTGAAATAGCCAATGCCGCCGAAGTACTGGAGTTTGGGGAGCCGGGCGGCATGATGGACCACTATTCAACGGCCATTGGCCAGGTTATTTATCTGGAATCCACGCCGGCTATTCAGGTGGAAGCCCTCACTCCTATATTAGGTACCTTTGTCCTGGGTGATTCGCTGGAACCCAAAGATACCCTGGGTATTTTGGCCCGCTGCCGCTACGGTATGGAAGCAGTGATTGATAAAGTAAAAAATTACGATCCTTCTTTTTCTATATTTTCGACGCCAGCAAGGCAGGTGGAGGAGTACCGTACTCTCCTTTCGAAGGACGAGACCGCCTTACTTAAGGCCAATCTGGAGGACCGCGATATACTTCGGGAGGGAAAAGAACTACTTGCCAGACCCGCCGGGGCCGGACAACAGAAAACTACGGATGCTCATTTTGGAAAACTGCTGTATCAGCATTACCTCAACCTCCGGGACCATAAGCGTACTTCTACCCAAAAAATAGAACGCATGATGGACGCGGCCCTGGCTTCCGGTGCGCTGGGTGGTAAAATAAACGGCTCCGGTGGCGGTGGCTGCATGTTTGTATACGCCCCGACCAGGGCCGAAGAAGTAGCCGAAGCCATCGAGAAAGTCGGGGGAAAAAGCTACATAATTACCGTTGACGAAGGCACCCGCCGGGAAGCCTAAAAAATGGCCTCCGAGCCGAACATTTAATTTGTACAGTGGGTTTATAAGGTAAGGAAATGATTCGATTACCTTTGTGTTGAATTCATTCAAATTCCTATTAAAAATAACCCGATGACAACGACAGCCGCCCTATCTGACGTAAAATCCAAGCTTTATTGTCCTTCCCTAACTGAATACACCCGCCGGAAAACCATTTCGGTCCGGATTGGCGATGTACCGATGGGGTCTGACTATCCCATTAGGGTGCAGTCCATGACCACCGTGGACACCATGGATACTAAGGGGTCGGTCGAGCAGGTAATCCGGATGGTCGAAGCGGGCTGTGAGTATGTTCGGATTACGGCCCCCAGCGTCAAGGAAGCGCAGAACCTGGAAAACATCAGAAAAGAGCTCCGCCAGCGGGGGATTCAGGTACCTCTCATTGCTGATATCCACTTTACACCCAATGCCGCCGAACTGGCCGCCCGTATTGTCGAAAAGGTTCGAATCAATCCTGGTAATTACGCCGACCGCAAACGATTTGAACTCATTGATTATACGGATGCCTCCTACGCCGCCGAACTGGAGCGCATCCGGGAGAAATTCATTCCCCTGATAAAAATCTGTAAAGAATACGGTACCGCCATGCGGATAGGTACCAACCACGGTTCGCTTTCTGACCGGATATTAAGTCGCTACGGCGATACCCCTTTGGGAATGGTGGAATCGGCCCTGGAGTTCCTGCGCATCTGCGAGGAGTTCAACTATTCAGATATTGTTCTTTCGATGAAGTCCAGTAATACCCAGGTAATGGTACAGGCGTACCGGCTACTGGTACAACGACTGGACGAAGAAGGCCTTAAGCCCTACCCCTTACACCTGGGAGTGACCGAAGCCGGGGAAGCGGAAGATGGCCGGATCAAGTCAGCGGTTGGCATAGGTACTTTGCTGGAAGACGGCCTGGGTGATACAGTACGCGTTTCGCTGACCGAGGCCCCCGAAAACGAAGCGCCCGTAGCACGTGACCTTATTGAGCGGTACACGACCCGCGCTCCGCATGCCTTTATTCCCCCCATTGAGCAGGTACCTATTGACCCCTTTCAGCATAGCCGCCGGGAAACCCGGGAAGTCCTGAATATTGGAGGAAGCAATGTACCCCGGATTATCGCCGATTACTCCCGACTTACCGTCGAACAGCACGAAGACCTGCGCAGCATTGGCCATTTTTTCCTGCCGGTACCCGACAAATGGCGCATGAATGACCAGGGAGCTGACTATATTTATTCGGGAAGTACCCCTGTTCCTTTTATGTTACCCAATGGCCTGAAAGAAATTATTAACTATAAAGAGTGGCTCGGTCATCCCGATAAGGTACATACATTTCCACTGCTGACTACGGCGGAGTGGCAGGATTCTCAGCCCGGGGAAGTGAGTCCGGTATTGAATTTTATCTGCGGAGATATACACACCTTTGATAACGCTTTTTTGTCCGGCCTTGGTAATAACCCCAACGTAATACTTGTACTTCGGTCTGACAACCAGCACGCCATGCCCGAAATGCGTCGGCTTTTCTTCCGGTTAATTCAACTGGACCTACAGGTACCTGTTGTGGTTCAACGTAGCTTTCCGGCCAGACTGGGGGACAAAATGGTGCTTTATTCAGCGACTGATATTGGTGGTTTATTGATTGATGGCCTGGGAGATGGATTGATACTAACTCCGGAGTACCTGGCGGAGGCCGACAAATCCGAAAAATTAAAAATCTTTAGTACCTACAACAGCGTCGGATTTGGCATACTGCAGGCGGCCCGTACGCGCATGTCCAAGACCGAATATATTTCCTGTCCTTCCTGCGGACGTACTTTGTTTGACCTTCAGGAAACAACCGCCATGATCCGGAAGCATACCGAACATCTGAAAGGAGTCAAGATCGGTATTATGGGCTGTATTGTAAATGGTCCCGGTGAAATGGCTGACGCCGACTACGGCTACGTTGGCATGGGAAAAGACAAGATTGCCCTGTACCGGGGCCAGCAGGTTATTAAACGCTCCGTTACGGCCAGTAAAGCGGTGGATGAACTCATTGGACTAATAAAGGAAGATGGCCGGTGGATAGATCCTGAGGCCATAGAGGAACCTTTCCCTGCCTAAACCTGTACTATGTTCGGCTGCTTCTGAAGTAGCTTTTTCTACAAAAAAATCAAAGTCCTAACTATGAGTAGTGTAAAGAATTATTTCCAATTAGGCGATGTATTCCGGTACTTTTTCCGGGTTTTCAGAAAGCCTGATCCCAGCGCACCAACCTCCTTTAACCTGAAAATGATGCACGGCATTAACCGTATTTCCATCATCATGTTCCTGTTTTGTGTGGTAGTCATGGTTGTAAGAGCCATTATGCGATGAATATTGAAAATCTCCGTGACCTTTGCATAGCACTTCCGGGGGTTACCGAAGAATTTCCTTTCGGAGAGGAAACCCTGGTGTACAAGGTTATGGGGAAAATTTTTCTATTGACCTCCCTAAACAGCGATACGTTTCGTTTTAATGTAAAGTGTGAACCGGAAAAAGCCGAAGAGTTACGGGAGCAATACCCCAGCGTTTTGCCTGGTTATCACATGAACAAGAAACATTGGAATACTATCGTGGTGGATGGTTCGGTACCTGATAAAGTACTTCGTTCGTGGATCGTTGACTCCTACTCCCTGGTAGTGGCTTCTTTACCCGCCAAAACGAAACAAACGCTGGACCAACCACCCGTATAGTGTCACCCCTGGAATTATCAGTCGAGTCCAAATCAACATACCGAAATGGAAATTTCACTACTGGTTCTGCTTTTTATTCCTTACCTGGTTATCAAGTACCACCTGACCGACCATGACACACCGGCCGAGAAGGATTTTATTAAGTTTCAGGAGGGTATACAACTTTATACTCAGGGACAGTGCGAAGCTGCATTCAGGTACTTTGATCAGCAGGTAAAACAAAACCCAAAGTCGGCGGTAGCCTACGCTTATCGGGGTAAATGCAACCTGCACGATGAGAATTACTACTCGGCCATTTATGATCTGACGCAGGCGCTTAGCTACGACAATACCCTGCCTGGTTGCTACCTGGATAAAGGAAAAGCCCACCTGGCCCTAAGGGAATACGACTGCGCTTTTCGGGAGTTTGATAAAGCGGTTTGGTTTTTTCACAATGCCAATGCTGACGCCGTCCGTTTCCGGGGCTTGTGCCGCCTGCGAATGCACCAGTACCAGCAGTCGGCACGGGACCTGCACCGGGCCGTGGAACTGGGCGACGAGGAAGCCCGCTATTTGCTGTCGCAGCCGCCTTTTTACGGAAAGGCCTTTGCCCTCACAGATGCCTCTGAATAAGCTTTTCTTTTCCAACACCTACCAGATTAAATACTTCCGAGCAACGCCTCCGCCTGGCTACTGTCAACCTTGGCGGCCTTTGCAATCGCTACTGAGCGTTTGGCGTTATCGGTGGCTTCGGCTTTTTTACCGGCTCTTTTAAAGGCTACCGCCATCTGGTAGTACAGGTCCGCGGCTTCTTTGCTGGTGGGGCTAGCTACGGTTTTGAGTCCATTGCTAAACCAGGTTTGGGCGGATGGTACATAACTCGCGTCCGGACTTTTTTCGTTGAAGTACCTGATCAGGTATAGGTAGTCAGGCGCTTTTAGAGATACCTGCTTGCTGTGGGTATTGACCACTTCAACGGCCTGAGCGGGTTTCTTTTCCCGGAGGTACGCATTCAGCAGGGGCAGCAGCACGCGGTTTCGGGCCATTTGGGGGGCAATCCCGGCTTTCAGAAGATTCTCCCGCATTTGTATGACCTTGGTACTACTGTACTTATTGCCCCGGCTACTGAACAGGGAGTACATAATGATGTTTTCAGCCGTACCGGTCACTAACTTGGGATCGTGCTTTTTGGAGTACTCGGGTAGGTGGTTGATAAAATAGGTAGCCAGGGGATTGTCCACATCCATAATCAACCGCTGAAGTACCAGGAAATTAGTTTCACTCAAGTAGGCGTTGGCGGGTTGCTGGCGCGCGTAGGCATCCATGGCTTTGAGGTTCATGGCCGTATCCGACACCACCCGACTATACATGCCAAAATCAATCAGGAATTGATTGGCCCGCTCCCCGGCGGCAAACCGCTGCCGCATGGAAGCCGACCGCTGGGCCGGATTGAGCGCCTGCTTCCCTTGCTGGATTACATTTTCGGCACTGGGTTGGATAATAGCCAGGTGCTGAAGCGTTTGGTTGCCGTCAAAGTACATCAACAGCGGCAGCGACGGCACGAATATTTTCCGGCCCAGAATAAACTGCTGGAAATCCGGAGAATTAACCTCTATTTTATAATTAATGAAATTCTGATTGTAGAAGTCTCCTACCTGCTTCTGGTTGAAAATGGGAATAAAGCTCTGACATACGTGACAGGAATTAGAATACACCTCCACAAACACCGGTTTATTCTGGACCCGGGCCTGATTAAACGTATTCCGAAGATTATTTTCCGCAAACTGAATGCCCTGACTTTGAGCGCCAAGAACAGTACTTAATCCCAGAAGCAGGCAGATAGACCACTTTTTTAACATTGTTATATCTTTTAGCTTTGTTATTGTTGGGCAGCTTTCATCTCTTCTTCCAGATTTTTGCTCAAGTTTTGGCACAAACCTTCGATGGAGTCAGCCATTTTCTTATCGTTCGTAGCCGTGAGCAGGGTATCGGCAATTCCACTCATAATTTCGATATAAAAACGCTTCATGTCAAACACCTCCATGTCTTTGGTCCAGAGGTCAATCTTGAGGGTACCCCGGTGGTAGTGGTCCCAAACGGCTATAGCAATGGCACGAGTATCGTTAATTCCTTCGTTGGGATTATCGGTGGCTTCCCAGAAAATTTTCTCAGGAATATTCTGATTATCAAGTTCAACGGAGAAATGAATGTCTGATTTTTTCATTAGTAACAGGTAGTTTTTTTACAAAAGTACATACTACTGCCCGGCCTGCCCAAAAACCCGGCGTAAAATATCAGACACGCGGGCGGCGGGGTCTTTCCGAATTTTCTTTTCCTCCTCGGCAATCAGGACAAATAAACCGTCAATCGCTTTTTGGGTGGCGTACTGCTTAAGGTCGGGATTTACTTTCTGGACCAGCGGAAGCTTGTTGTAGGTATTAACCAGGTCCGCGTAGTAGCGGGTAGCCTCGTTAAGGTTAAGGGTACTATCTACCACCGGATAAAATGAATCATAAAGCTGCTCATTGGTCGTTCTGCGTAAGTACCCGGTTGCGGACGTATCCGCTCCGCGAAGAATTCCTACCGCATCATTGATGGTCATGGAGGTAATAGCATTCAAAAAGATAGGCTTGGATTTTTTAGCTGCATCTTCGGCCGCCCGGTTCAGCGAAAGAATAAACCGGTCTACTTCGTTGCCCAATCCAAGTTGCCGCAGGCGCTGTTCAACCCGTTGGGCATCCGGTGGAAAAAGAATCTTGATGTACTGGTTTTTAAAGTACCCATCGGTTTTTGATGCCTCAGCTGATCCGTTGTTAATCCCTACCCGCAGGGCCTCTTTCAGACCATTCGCAATTTCTGATTCAGACAATCCTCCGGCCTGATTATTCACTTTTTCCAGTACCTTGCCCAGCTTGGTTTTATTGAACTGAGCCTGACTGGAACAGCCCGCAGAAAGAAAAAGAGAGGCAAAAAATAGCGCTTTGAATTTCATTTGTGTTTAGGTTTTAGTTGTGTTTACTACTACTCAAACGTAAATATTAACAATAAAAATTGCGTATTTTTGAAAAATTAAGGCATTTACACACAAAACTATCCTGGTATGCGTCCTGCCATAAGGGCTGAAATTATAACCATTGGCGATGAGATCCTGTTCGGTCAGATTTCCGATACCAATACCCAATGGATTGGTGCGGAACTGACTTCCATCGGAATCAGGCCCATTCGCAAAACTTCCGTTGGCGACAACGCCGAAGATATTCTGAGTGCACTGCAGGAAGCATCCCAGCGCGCTGACCTGGTCCTGATAACCGGCGGGCTGGGGCCCACCAAAGACGATATAACCAAGCAGACGCTTTGTCGCTTTTTTAGTACAGAATTAGTTATCAATGAGCAGGCGCTGGAACTCATCACTGGTTTCTTTGCGAAGCGGGGCCGGGCTATGACCGAACTCAACCGACAGCAGGCCGCGCTTCCGACCAATTGTACCTACCTCGAAAATCGCTGGGGTACCGCTCCCGCCATGTGGTTTGAGCAGGAAGGTACCGTATTCATATCCATGCCGGGGGTACCTTTTGAAATGAAAAGCCTGATGGAAAACGTTATTCTGCCCCGGCTCAGGACCTACTATAATCCGCCCGTGATCCTCCACCGGATCATTCATACCGTAGGAATCGGGGAATCCTTCCTGGCCGAGCACATTGAAGCCTGGGAAGACTCCCTTCCCGACCACATCAGGCTGGCTTACCTGCCCCACCTGGGCCAGGTCCGGCTGCGCCTGACCGCAACGGGTTCCAACCGGGACACTTTAACCAATGAACTCGCCTACGAGGTGGAGCGGGTGATGCCACTTATAAATAAATATGTTTTTGGATTTGACAACGATACTCTGGAAGAAGTAGTTGGCAGAGAACTGGTAGCCCAGGGCGCCACGCTTGGTACGGCCGAAAGTTGTACCGGAGGGTATGTGGCCCACCGTCTGACCAGTATTGCCGGCTCCTCTCGTTATTTCCTGGGCTCGGTCGTTAGCTATGACAATGCGGTTAAAACCCGTACCTTAGGCGTACCGGAAGAAGTACTCCAGCAACAGGGGGCGGTAAGTGAGCAGACTGTAAAAGAAATGGCTGAGCGGGTGCGTGTGCTGTTGGGTACTACCTATAGTATTTCCACCAGTGGTATTGCCGGTCCGGACGGAGGGAGCGAAGAAAAACCGGTTGGAACCGTATGGATTGCCTGCGCTACCCCTACCCAAACGGTCACCCGGCTTTTAAAATTAGGAGGCAACCGCCTCCACAACATCCAGCTTACGGCCACCTACGCGCTGAATTTACTACGCGAACAGCTGGTCAAGATTGATGAGAAACCTCAGATAGTTCATCAACAATAACGATTCAAATTAGATTGAAAATGAAAATAATTGAAATGGTTATGCCCCCAATGGGCGAAAGTATCATGGAATGCACGGTGTTGAACTGGCTCAAGCAACCCGGCGACACCGTAGAAGCCGATGATTCAGTTCTGGAAGTAGCAACGGATAAAGTAGACACCGAAGTACCTGCCCCCCACTCCGGCGTTTTGATAGAGTGGCTGGTTAAAGAAGGCGAGGTA
Source organism: Telluribacter sp. (assembly GCF_035998675.1). Taxonomy (NCBI): domain Bacteria; kingdom Pseudomonadati; phylum Bacteroidota; class Cytophagia; order Cytophagales; family Spirosomataceae; genus Telluribacter; species Telluribacter sp. Next base: position 186,650 of record NZ_DASYHI010000020.1, on the reverse strand, counting down.
GTACCCATTGGTAGAGCGGTGGCCCGCATTGAGGTACAGGGAAACGGCAAGGAACCTGCGAAACCAACGCCTGCCGCGGAAGCTCCGGTGGAAACGGATACCCAGGTTGAGGAAGAAAAGATAGCTCAGCAACTGGAAGAAAAAATGCTGGTGGCGGTACAGTCAGGAAGTACTACCGTCCAGCCGGCAACCGGAAAAGAAGATGGCGAAACCAACAATGGGTTTTATTCGCCCCTGGTACTGAGCATAGCCCGGGAAGAAGGCGTAAGCCTGGAAGAACTAGCTACCATAAGCGGGACCGGAGCCGAAAATAGGGTTACCAAAAAAGACCTGATTTCCTTTATTAAATCCCGCACCAAAACCGCCAGTGAGGCCACAGCCAGTCCTTCTGAACCTACGGCGGTACCCCGGTCAGCCAATGGAAAGGATGATATCATTGAAATGAACCGGATGCGGAAGATGATAGCTTCCCGAATGTTGGAATCTTTGCAGGTATCGGCCCACGTTACCTCGTTCGTCGAAACCGATATGACCAACATTGTCTTCTGGCGGAACAACGTTAAGAGCGATTTCAGAAAACAAACCGGAGAATCCATAACCTATACGCCGTTGCTGGTGGAGGCAGTCGTAAAAGCCATTAAAGACTTCCCCCTCATCAACGTTTCCGTGGAAGGAGATACCATTTTGGTTAAACGCGACATTAATATCGGGATGGCCGTTGCCCTTCCCGATGGAAACCTGATAGTACCCGTTATTCATCAGGCCGACCAGTATAATCTGGTGGGTTTGGCCAAAAAAGTAAATGACCTGGCCCAGCGGGCGCGCGAAAACAAACTGACAGCCAACGACCTGGCGGGCGGTACCTATACCATATCCAACATTGGTTCGTTCGGTAATATTATGGGTACCCCTATTATAGTGCAGCCGCAGGTAGCCATAATGGCCTTTGGTAGTATTGATAAAAAACCAGCCGTCATTGAAACTCCCCAGGGCGATTTGCTGGGAATCCGGCACAAAATGTTTATTTCCCACTCCTACGACCACCGGGTAGTCGACGGAGCACTGGGTGGCAGGTTTGTGAAAAGGGTTTCTGACTACCTGGAACAGTTTGATTTGAAACGACCCATTCTGTAATGCTACGTATTACTTTTGGTATGGACGATATCCTGGCTGATACCCACCGAAAGCTCGTGGATATCGTCCTGAATGAGTTTGATACGTTACACAGTAAAGAAGATTTTTACCACCGCTCCCTGAAGGAACTACTGCATCCCAAGCAGCAAAACCGACTGTACCGGATGATCAACCAGCCTGGTTTTTTTGCGGATTTGGCCGTCCGGGAAGGTGCCGTGGATACCATGCAACGCCTGTCCAGGTACTATGACGTTTACATTGCCACCGGTGCCATGGAATTCCCGAACTCATTCCGCGAAAAGTACGACTGGTTGCGACGGCATTTCAACTTTGTTCCCTGGTCAAACCTGGTGTTCTGCGGCGATAAAAGCATCCTGGTATCGGACTTTTTAGTGGACGACCAGCCCAAAATCCTGGCGTCCTTCCGGGGAGAGGGAATCCTGTTCTCGGCCCCCCATAATCGAAAAGCGGGGGGATTCAGGCGGGTAAATAACTGGAAAGAAATCTCCGAATTGTTTTTGCCACACGTATGAAATTATTACTCATAGAAGACGAACCCAAAACCCTGCAGTCGCTGAAACAGGGGCTGGAAGAGAACGGGTTTGAGGTTGACGTGGCGTACGACGGCCTGATCGGCTTACAGATAGCCCGCCGCAACGCCTATCAACTTATTATAAGTGATATTATTATTCCGGGTATGAATGGAGTAGAACTTTGTCGGGAGCTTCGGAAAATGGGCAACCAAACGCCCATTCTGATGCTTACCGCCCTGGGTACTACCGACGATAAAGTGACCGGCTTTGACGCCGGGGCCGATGACTACCTGGTCAAGCCTTTTGAATTTAAGGAACTGATGGCCCGGGTACGCGCGCTGACCAAGCGCGGCGGAAACATTTCCCAAACCGCTCAACTCCTTGGCTTCGCTGACCTGGAAGTGAATCTGGACGCCAAAACTGTACACCGCTCCGGCGTTAAGATCGAGCTTACCGCCCGGGAATTTAACCTGCTGGTGTACCTGATTCGTAACCAGGGACGGGTTGTTTCCAAGGCTGAAATCGCGGAACAGGTTTGGGAAATTGATTTTGATTCAGGTACTAATATTATTGAGGTGTACGTCAACTACCTTCGGAAGAAAATTGACCGCGATTTCCCAACGAAGCTTATTCACACCCAGTTTGGCATGGGCTATGTGCTTAAAAATGAATAGAGATGCAGATTCGCACGCGCCTGACTGTCCAGTTTTCCCTTTTGGTAAGTGCTATCTTGCTGGTGGCTTTCCTGGCTATTTATTATTTTACGTTTGTTAATACCAACGAAGATTTTTACGATCGCCTTCGCTCCAAGGCTGTTTCAACGGCAGAACTCCTCTTAAAAGTCCGTCAGGTAGATACCGAATTATTAAAGGTATTTGACAAGTCAAATCGGGACCTGATTTATAATGAAAACATTCTGATTTTTGACGAAAAAAACCGGCTGATTTATGCCAATACTGACTCGCTTTCTATTCATGTATCAAACTTCTGGCTGGATGAAATCCGTCGTGCTGAACAAATCAGGTATACCGACGGCGAATATAAAGTAGTTGGTATTTACTACAAGTACCCCTTCAACAAGGCCGTGGTATTACTCGGTGCCCTGGATTTGTATGGTAAAGCAAATCTTGACAATCTCCGGACCATGCTGGCGGTGATTTTTATTTTTGTGACGGCCATTGTTGCCTTTGCCGGCTGGCTTTTCGCTCAACGGGCCCTATTACCAATTTCCCGGGTTATGAACGATGTGGAAGGTATCCTTCCCCAAAAGCTCAATACCCGGTTGGACACGCCCAATCAAAACGATGAAATCGGGCGGCTTACCATTACCTTTAACAAACTATTGGACCGCATTGAAACGGCCTTCCGGATGCAGAAAACCTTTGTGGCCAATGTGTCCCACGAGCTAAAAAACCCACTGACCAAAATCAGCTCTCAACTGGAAGTAAGCTTACTCAAGGAACGCTCAGTTGATGAATACCAAAATACCATCCATTCGGTACTGGAAGATATACAGCAGCTTTCACAACTCTCCAATACGCTGCTTGAACTGGCCAAAGTGAGTGAGGACCGCCGGGATATCCTGACCGAAACCGTGCGCGTAGATGAGTTACTGTGGGATGCCCGAACCAGTATTAGCCAGTCGAACAGTCAGTACCGAATCCAGCTTAACCTGGACGAACTACCCGAAGACGATACCTGGCTGGAAGTGACGGGCAATCCTACCCTGCTGAAAACCGCCTTCCTGAACCTGATTGACAACGCCTGTAAATTTTCCGACGACAACAGCGTATCCATTTCTTTAGCCGCTACCGAGGAGGCCATTGAGCTTAGTTTCTCCGACTCCGGCAAGGGAATTCCGGAGCAGGACCAGAACCTGGTTTTCCAGCCTTTTTACCGGGGCGACAACACGGCAAGTGTAAAAGGGTACGGGATAGGTCTTTCTCTGGTCGATCGCATCATGAAATTGCACAATGGTACCATCACTATTAAATCCAACGAACCAAGTGGTACTATCTTCCAGCTAAAATTTTTGCGACTTTAAGGAAATTCTAACGCCATTTTAACTCCATTCTAATAAGTCTATGATTTATTTGTATTGTTCCAATACAGAGAATTCTTCCTTTGGGAGAGTTCCCATAAAAGGATTCCCAATTTGTATTTCATTTTTTGTGGTGTTAATAAGCAAACTTGGCAGGTATGTACACATACCTGCCAAAGTTTTTGTAGGGTACCCTATAGCAAATAGAGCGGGCGGACCAACTGGTCCGCCCGCTCTATTTGCTGTTTAGTATACTACTTCTCTTTTTTACGAACTTCGATGATCTTCATTTTATCCAACATTTTGATGACCGGATAGGTAGGATCAAACTCAAACCACTTGGAACCGAAATTCAGCGAATTGGGACGCTTGTGGTGGTTATTCTGAAAGAGCTCACCCATCATAAGGAAATCAATGATCAGGGAGTTTTTGGATTTATCATTATTATCAAAATTCTGATAGCCGTACTTGTGGCCGCTCCAGTTGACAATAGCTCCGTGGATGGGTCCCATCAGGAAATGAACCGGCAGTAAAAAGAAAAACGCCCAGTGCATATCCAGGTAAAGGTAAGCCAGTACATAAAATGTAATGTAAAGGATTCCCCAACCGGCCCGGGAAGCCCACGAATCACCAAGCTTTTCAATCAGGTTCCACTCGGGGTAATTCCGCTCAAACTGCGACTCAATGGCCCGCTTGCGGTTGAGTACCGCGTTATAAATATCTTTGGTTTCCCACATCATGGTAAAGACATTCTTGGTATGGTGGGGAGAGTGGGGATCCCTTTCTGTATCACTAAACGCGTGATGCATGCGGTGCAGGATGGCGTAAGCCCTGGGACTTAAATAAGAAGAACCCTGGGAAATATAAGTCAACAGGTAAAAAAATCTTTCCCAGAACTTGTTCATTCTGAACATTTTATGGGCAGAGTAGCGGTGAAGAAAAAAGGTTTGGCAGAACAGCGAGAGATACCAGTGTCCCACAAAAGCGGCAATAACTGCGTACATGAATAACGAGGTTTTAATTCTTACTATAATCCTACAAATTTAATGGTAAAGCGGCATTAAACAACTTTATACTTAAAATGCCGTGGTGGCGTAGTCAAGTAAGTTGGCGCCCATACGAAGTGCCTGCTGCCTAATCTCTTCCGGGTTATTATAAACGCTCTGGTCTTCCCATCCGTTCCCCAGGTCACTTTCGTAGCTGTAAAAGCAAACCAGCCGACCCTGATAAATCAGTCCAAACCCCTGGGGCGGATTACTATCGTGTTCATGGACTTTGGGCAGCCCGTTCGGAAATTTGAACTTCTGATTATAAATCGGGTGGCTGTAAGGTAGTTCGACGAAGGAAAGCTCCGGAAATACCTTTTTCATTTCCCGCCGGATAAACTTATCCATACCGTAATTATCATCAATATGCAGGAAGCCGCCGGCCATTAGGTAGTTCCTAAGGTTTCGGGCTTCCCCATCCGTAAATACTACGTTACCGTGGCCGGTCAGGTACACAAAGGGGTACGAATACAGATCAGGACTACCTACCTCCACAATATCCTCCTCGGGAAAAATATTCATTTTAAGCTGCGTATTACAAAAACGAATCAGGTTGGGCAACGCAGTTTTGTTGGCATACCAGTCTCCTCCCCCGCCGTACTTAAGCTTAGCTAATTTGTACGAAGATTGTCCGTAACTCACATTTCCAAGTACCAGTAAAACCAAACTCAGACAAAACCATTTTATATTCTTTCTCATACTACTATTACTATACTTATAATACAATTGTTCAAAACTTAAATAAGTTGGGCCAGGTGTACTGCATGGCAGGCCATTACTGCCGCGGTTTCGGTTCGTAATCGGGTGGTACCCAGAGAAACCGGCTTAAAGCCCAGACTCAGGGCCAGCTCAATTTCCTGCGGCGAAAAATCCCCCTCCGGCCCAATGAGTACCAGGGTATCTTCCCCTTTCTGTACCTGTTTTACCAAATGCTCGGGAACGTCCGTATCCGTAACGTATGCGATAAACTTATTATTCTGTTTACAGCCGGCCAGGAACTCCTTAAAATCCCTATGCAGGCTAATGAACGGCTTTACAACCTGCTGTGACTGCTTCATGGCCGACAGGGCAATGCGCTCCAGACGCTCAGGGTTAAGTACCCTGCGAATACTCTCGTGGTGGATATGCTCCGTAAACAGAAACTGAATTTCGTCTACCCCCAGTTCTGTCATTTTCTCCACCATCCATTCATTTCGCTCTGCTTTACGGGTTGGACCAATGGCCATACTGATCCGGTTGGAACGGGCGGGTACTTCTATGCTTTCCAAAATGAGGTACTTCACTTCCTTTTCTTTTACCTGCGTGAGGCTGGCTTTGAAAAGTTTTCCCTTTCCGTCGGTTACCCATATCAGGTCCCCCACCCCCAGGCGCAGAACTTTGGCACAATGCCGGGCTTCTTCTCCTTCTAAAGTTTGCTGACTGGCTGAAGGCTGATAAAAGAGATGCATACTTCTTAAAGGATAAGCTGATTTCAATGTGTTGGTTCAAGGGTTCCACTTCCTCAGGTTTATTCCAGCCTGGTTTCTGTACAAAGTACAAAAGCAGGGCCAGGATTCAATGATACTACCTATTTAGAAAATTCTTTGGTAAACATACCAAAATTATAGATTTACACATTTACACCATTTTTTGTAATTATTACCATTTTATACCCGAACCTATATTATAATAACACTACTTTTTAAGTTATCACCGAATTTTTACTTCCAACCACTTCAATATTAAACTTGCTCATTTTAATAAAATATCACATAAAAAACCCAGAATATTACAACATGCACAACTTTATGTAAGTATTTTGAAATTTTTGTTCAATAAAATTTTATAAAATTAACTATATCCCCTATTTTTGGCATGTAGTTATTAAATGTCATCTATCACCCCCTATTCTTAGTACAGTTATGGCAAAAGCTAAACTTGAGTACATTTGGCTGGATGGATATAAGCCAACACAAAGTCTTCGCAGCAAAACCAAGATTGAAAACAATTTCAGTGGAAAACTGGAAGACTGCGACATGTGGTCGTTTGATGGTTCCTCTACTGAGCAAGCTCCGGGTGGTTCTTCCGACTGCCTGATAAAGCCTGTTTTCATTTGTACTGATCCTCAGCGCAAGAATGGGTACCTGGTGATGTGCGAAGTTTTGAACGCGGACGGAACGCCGCACGAGTCGAACGGTCGGGCTACGATCGAAGATGATGACAACGATTTCTGGTTTGGATTCGAGCAGGAGTACTTCCTGTGGGATCCCGAAACCAACCGTCCTCTGGGCTTCCCTGCCAACGGCTACCCAGCCCCTCAGGGACCTTACTACTGCTCAGTAGGTACCAAGAATGCTTTCGGACGTGACATTGTAGAGGAGCACCTTGACGCTTGTCTCGACGCAGGTTTGAACGTGGAAGGTATCAACGCCGAAGTAGCGGCCGGACAGTGGGAATTCCAGATTTTTGCCAAAGGAGCGGCCGAAGCCGGCGACCAGATTTGGGTGGCGCGGTACCTGCTCGAAAGAATTGGTGAGAAATATGGTGTTGCCATTAATTGGCACTGTAAGCCCCTCGGCGCAACCGACTGGAACGGCTCGGGTATGCACGCTAACTTCTCCAACACCACCCTGAGAACGGCTGGTAACAAAGCTACCTACGATACTGTCTGTTCGGCCTTCGAACCTTTCATTGCCGAGCATATCGCAGTTTATGGCGCTGATAACCACATGCGTCTGACTGGTAAGCACGAAACTCAGTCAATTAATACGTTCAGCTACGGCGTTTCTGACCGCGGTGCCTCTATCCGCATCCCTATCGCTACGGTTGAAAAAGGCTGGAAAGGCTGGTTGGAAGACCGCCGTCCCAACTCAGCTGCTGATCCTTATAAGGTAGCTGCCCGTATTATCAAGACTGTCAAAACAGCAAAAGTGTAATTTGGAATACGAATACAGAAAAGCCTCCGGTACTTGCCGGAGGCTTTCTTTTTTAGAGCCCGCTCCATTTGAGCGGGCTCTTTTTATTTATTTTTAGTCTTCATCCTCACTGGAAAAGGAGTAAACCGCTTTATCAAGCTGCAGGCGTCCGGCGTTGAAATGAGCGATGAAATCATTGATTACTTTTTCGTTAATAGAGGGCCGGTTCAACCCTACTTCTAAGCCGATACCGTATTCAAACTTGGTATCTACTTCCACGTGCTCACTTACCTTTATTTCCTCATTCTCCTCAATTTCTTCAATGTACTCGGTCAGGAGAAGTTCAGCATCCTCATCCCTGTCCGAATCATCAGGATCATTGATTGTTCTTTCATCCGGCGGAATATATCCCGGCATTTGTTCCTGAACCCGTTTTAATGCCAAATCATAGACCAGGGTGGAATGATGGAGCCGAAGGGTGTAAATTAAGGCGTCATAGATGGCCTCCTGCTCCTGGTAAAAACCTATAAACTGAATGTGGGCGTGTTCATCGTTTTCTTCCTCGTCCTCAAACTCATCTTCAACGTACACGAAGTTCATTCCTTCTGCTCGGCATTCGCGTTTTAGCTGGGCTATTTCTTCTGGATCAAATCCGGGATTCATAGTTGTTTCAATTGATGTTTAGTTATAAAAGTAATACCTAAAAGTATAAGAAAGAGCCAAGTCCGGACCCACCGGCACCTGATCTATTACTACAAATCGTTCCGAAGGCAATTTGTTTCTTTCTTCTAAAATAATAAATTTCAGCCGATTAACTTGCCATCGGTACTTTACCTTTTTCAGGGCTCACCTAAATTATAAAGAAAGCCCGGGAAGGCCGGGCTTTCTGGGAAAACTACTATTTGATAAAGAGCATTTCGCGGTATTTTACCAACGGCCAGTCTTCGTCGTCAATGACCAGTTCCAGCTTATCTACATGGTACCTGATTTTTTCAAAATAGGACTTCACCTCCGAACCGTACAACCGGGCCTTTTCAACCGAATCTTCAATGGCGTTGGCTCGCTTTCGGCTTTCCGTCATATCCTGCACCAGCCCCTTAATAACCTTTACGTGGTTGGAAATCTCCATAATTATTTCCTTGATGGGTTCAGCCTCCCCGGTCATATCCAGGTCGGTCAGGGAGCGGGCGGTTTGTGCCAGTTTATGCTGGTACTTCACTGCGGTGGACACAATATGGTTTATCGCCAAATCTCCCACTACCCGCGATTCAATCTGGATTTTCTTAACGTAATTTTCCAGCTCAATCTCGTACCGCGCGTGCAGCTCCCGTTTGGTAAGTACCTCCATGCTTTCAAATACCTCAACTGCACTGTCGCTGATGTATTCTCTCAAAGCATCGTAGGAATTTCCAATATTCGAAAGTCCGCGGCGTTCGGCTTCGTCTACCCACTCCTGCGAATATCCATTTCCTTCGAAAAGGATGCGTTTAGAGTCGGTATAGTACTTCTTAAGAATTTCCACCACGGCAATTTTCTTTTCCTCGCCAGTGTTCAGGCGCTCATCCAGTTCCCGCTTAAACTCCATCAGCTGGCGCGCCACAATGGTATTCAGGACAATCATGGCCGACGCGCTGTTGGCGCTGCTACCTACGGCCCGGTATTCAAATTTATTACCGGTAAAGGCAAATGGTGAGGTACGGTTCCGGTCGGTATTATCCCGCAGGAGATTAGGAATGCGGTTTATTCCTAGTTTGTAATAAAAGTTCTCTCCTTTTTCCAGGGTGATTTCGCCCCGGCTAATCAATTCCTCTAACATTTTTGTCAGCTCAGTACCCAGGAAAACCGATACAATAGCCGGTGGGGCCTCGTTGGCACCCAGGCGGTGCTCGTTACCCGAAGATGCAATTGAAGCCCGCAGCAAATCGGCATTGTCGTGTACCGCCTTCACCACGTTGACCAGGAAGGTCAGGAAGCGAAGGTTTTCTTTGGGTTTGCTAGTTGGCGCTAACAGGTTAATCCCCGTATCGGTTGACATGGACCAGTTGTTGTGCTTGCCGCTACCGTTTATTCCCGCGAACGGTTTTTCGTGGAAGAGTACTTTGAAATGGTGCTTCTCGGCCACTTTCTGCATTAGGTCCATCAGCAGAGCATTGTGGTCAATGGCCAGGTTCATTTCTTCGAAAGTAGGTGCACATTCGTACTGCCCCGGTGCCACCTCGTTGTGGCGGGTCCGGACCGGAATACCTAATTTGAGCGCTTCAAACTCAAAATCAACCATAAAGGCGTTAATCCGGGGAGAAATAGAGCCAAAATAATGGTCTTCCAACTGCTGTCCCCGCGCCGGGCTGTGGCCAAATACCGTCCGGCCCGACATAACCAGATCAGGACGGGCATAGTACAAAGCTTTGTCGACCAGGAAGTATTCCTGCTCAGCGCCCAGGGTAGCGGTTACCTTGGTAACATCGCGGTTAAAGTACTGGCAAACGGCCGTGGCAGCCTTATCCAACATGTTTAACGCCCGCAGTAAAGGAGCTTTATAATCGAGCGCTTCACCGGTATAAGAAATAAATACCGAAGGGATACAAAGCGTTTTTCCTCCCGCCCCGTTGTCCATCAGGAAGGCCGGAGAACTGGGGTCCCAGCCGGTATAGCCGCGGGCTTCGAAAGTTGCCCGTAATCCACCGCTCGGAAAAGAGGAAGCATCGGGCTCTTGCTGAACCAGGGCGCTTCCTTTAAACTTCTCCACGGCTTTGCCACTTCCCGATAAATCAAAAAAGGAATCATGCTTTTCGGCGGTGGTACCGGTTAAGGGCTGAAACCAGTGGGTATAATGGGTAGCCCCCCGGGAAATAGCCCACGACTTCATGGCGGTAGCTACTTCCTCCGCTACTTCCCGGTCAATGTGGGAGCCGGAACGGATAGCATTGGAGATTTTAATATAAGCTTCCGGGGAAAGCAGCGCCCGCATAACGTCCTCACTGAAGGTATTCACCGCGTACAGTTCGGTGATTTTTTCGGAAGGAGGTGACAAAGGTATCGGGCTGCGGTCGAGCGAGGTTTCAATTGCTTTGGAACGAAAAGACATGTAAGAATGAATTAAAGTTTTGACAAAAATGAATGTAAGTTTTAAATATCAGGCCTAAAAACCATAGTGGTTTTCCACTATAAGTATGCAATTATTGAAAAATAACGTATAGATGCTACGAATATATCAAGGAATATTTAAATGCAAGCTTCCAGGCCGAAACGATTCTGCTGACCCGGTCAGAACTTAGCCCGGCTTCCCACCATTTAACCCGGTTATCATCAGGTACTTCTGTACCCGTCAGACTGTCTCCGACTCAAGTACACTGTAATATGTTCCCGATTTTGTACTTTTGCGTGATAATAGAGTTAAAATGAAGAAAGTAGCTTTTTATACCTTAGGCTGTAAGCTCAACTATTCCGAGACTTCAACCATTTCCCGGATGTTTGAACAGAAGGGGTACCGGAAGGTGGAGTTTAATGAACAGCCGGATATATTCATTATTAATACCTGCTCAGTTACCGACAATGCGGATAAAAAATGCCGGAAGATTGTTCGGGAGGCTCAGCAGATAAATCCCGCTGGTTATGTGGCCATTGTTGGATGCTATGCCCAGTTAAAGCCCAGAGAAATAGCCGAAATTCCCGGTGTGGACGTGGTACTTGGGGCCGCCGAGAAATTCCGGCTCGTTGAACTGCTCGATACGTTTGAGAAAGACCCGGTAGCATCCAAAGCCCGGGTACTGGCCTCCCCCATTGAAGAAGCCATTGACTACCATACTTCCTATTCGCTCAACGACCGCACCCGTACTTTTCTGAAAGTACAGGACGGCTGTGACTACCCCTGCGCCTACTGCACCATACCGCTGGCCCGGGGTAAGAGTCGTTCCGACTCGGTGGAGAATGTGGTGAAGGCAGCTCTGGAAATTGCTCAGCAGGGGGTGAAGGAAATAGTACTTACGGGGGTGAATATCGGTGATTTCGGTATTCGGGACGGGCAGCGTCAGGAATATTTCCTGGATTTGGTGAAAGCGCTGGATGAAGTGGATGGAATTGCCAGGTTCCGGATTTCTTCCATAGAACCCAATTTGCTTACCGACGAAGTAATTGAATTTGTGGCCCAATCCAAACGCTTTGTACCTCACTTTCATATTCCGCTCCAGTCAGGTTCCGATAAAATGCTGGGGCTGATGCGCCGGAGGTATCGCTCAGCCTTATACATTGACCGGATAAAAAAAATCAAGGCCCTAATGCCGCACTGCTGCATCGGGGTGGATGTCATAGTGGGGCACCCCGGCGAAACCCAGGATGATTTCCTGGAAACCTACCGGTTTCTTAACGACCTGGATATTTCGTATCTGCACGTTTTTACCTACTCCGAGCGCCCCAATACATCCGCGTTAACGATACGTCCGGTGGTACCGGTCAGGGAGCGGGCCGAACGCAGCAAAATGCTCCATATCCTTTCCGAAAAGAAAAAGCGGTTTTTCTACGAGCAGCAGGTTGGTCGGCCGGCCACCGTCCTATTTGAAGAGGATATTCAGGGTGGAATGATGCAGGGCTTTACCGAAAACTACGTGCGGGTAACGGCCCGCTACGACCCGCTGCTGATAAACGAAACCAAAAAGGTAGTACTGACCGGACTAAATGAAAGTGGACTGATGGAGGTGGATGAGGCCGAAACCCAAATCCTGACGCATTCCTGAAACCGACTCCCCTGCCTATAAAAAAGAAGTTGCCCGCCAAAGGCAGGCAACTTTCCGAAGTACAACAAAACCACAGATGCACTGTGGTTTTGTTGCTATGTAGGCGGACCTAATCTATTGATTAAGCTTCCACCAGAAATTCGTCGTGCTGGCTGATATCCAGACCTACCTTCTCATCGTCCTCGGTAACACGCAGCGGCAGGATCAGGTCAGTTACTTTCAGAAGAATAAAGGACATGATGAAAGCAAAGGCCGAAACCAGTACCAGGGCAATCATGTGGTTAATGAAAAGCGTAGTTTCACCGTAAGCCAAACCCTGATCTACCACCCCACTGTTAACACTTGACGTTGCAAATACACCGGTCATGATCATACCGACCATACCACCTACACCATGGCAGGGGAATACATCCAGGGTATCATCAAGCGCTGACTTTGTACGCAGGTGAGCAATGTAGTTACTGATGATGGATGAAATAGTGCCAATAAATATAGCTACGGGAATCGTTACAAAACCGGCAGCCGGAGTAATAGCTACCAAACCTACAACGGCACCGATACAAAAACCAAGCGCTGATACTTTTTTGCCTTTGGCCGCGTCAAAAAGTACCCAGGCCAGGCCGGCTGCACCAGCGGCAGTGTTGGTAGTTGCGAAAGCTGAAACTGCCAGGGCCGAAGCACCTACCGCCGAACCGGCGTTAAATCCAAACCAACCGAACCATAGCAAGCCCGTACCTAACAATACAAAAGGAATGTTGGCAGGAGGAAGTACACTGGCCTCAACGTGCGAGCGACGGCGCTTCAGGTACAGGGCACCGGCAAGGGCAGCCCAACCAGCCGACATGTGAACAACGGTACCACCAGCAAAATCAAGAACGCCCATGTTAAACAGCAGTCCTTCGGGATGCCAGGTCCAGTGTGCCAAGGGAGCGTACACGAACAGGCTGAAAAGAATCATGAAAAGTACGTAAGAGCGAAAGTTGATACGCTCGGCCATGGAACCTGTAACCAGGGCGGGGGTAATTACGGCGAATTTCAACTGGAAGAAGGCAAACAGGGCCAAAGGTATGGTGGGAGCCAGTGACCAGGGCTTGCTTTCAAGTACACCGTTAAACATGAAATACGTAGTAGGATTACCAATGATACCACCGATGGACTCACCAAAGGCTACACTGAAACCAACTACTACCCACAGAACGCTGATAACACCCATAGCAATAAAACTCTGCAGCATGGTTGATATAACGTTTTTATTATTCACCATTCCACCGTAAAAGTACGCCAGACCGGGCGTCATGAGCAGTACCATCGCCGAAGCAACCAGCATCCAGGCCATGTCGCCCGTGTCAAGTCCTTCGGTTACGATTTGGGCGGGTGCCGAGGGCAGAAACACCCCTATCAGGCTCACCGACAGCAGAATAATCAGAGGAATGAAATTAAACTTTTGCATAATCTTGATGGTTTTGGTTGTACTTGCTTTTATTTTTTGATGGGTTGTATTTTAGAACCTATAGATGAAGGCCATTCCAACGGTAGTCTGACTGTTGTTGGTGAAGTTGCCTTTTGAATCTTCAAACTGCTGTACTTCGTTGGCACCCGGTACTTTTGGGTAGCTGTCCAGCCGTACTTCGGGCTTCAACAGTACATGGCCATCGGCGAGGGTAAAATTGCCGGTTAGCGTAAAGGAGTTAACCGAAGTACCTTCTCCCAGGCTGTTTACCAGGCCGCGAACGCCGCTTTTGTTGTTGAAGTTTTCGTAGCGGCCTCCCAGTGCGAAGTAGTCAGTTAGGGCCAGGTTAGCGTATACGGCAGCACCACCCCAGGTCTTTACTTCTGAGGGTCCGCCACCACTCTGATAATCTCCTTTTTGTCCACCGTAGGCAGCATTAAGTCCCAGCAGGAATCTTTCGGTAACCTGGTAGCTGGTAGTAAGGTCAATAACGCGGTAGTAAGCATCGGGTGTAGTACCGGTAGCAGGGTCTTCGGCGGCTTCGTTACTTCCTATGTAGTTCAGGTACACGTTCCAGTTTTCAACGGGAGCAAAAAACAGCTGGCTGATAAAGCCTTTCTTACGGTTGTTATCGCCCAGGCCGTCTACGTTATTGACAAAGCCCATCATCAGGGAGGCTTTATCCGAAAAAGCGTAGGTAGCTTTTAAGCCGGTATGATAAAAAGGACCGTTGTTGAACAGGTTCGACAGGGAATAATTGAAGTTGACCGGAGCGTCAATGACTTCATAACCGATGTGGGTACCAAACTGACCCGCCGTCATGGAAAACTTATCGGTAAAGTTGTAGGTGAAGTAAGCCTGTTTGATAGTAAGCGCCGTACTGATAGAATCAAGGGGGCCGATCAGGTTACCATAGTTACCCAGGTCGGCATTGGGACCAAAGGTTAGGTCAACGACAGCTTCTGATTTGTCATTGGTATAGGTCATTTTCGTCTGCACCAAACCAATCTGAAATTGTCCGGAACGCTGGTCGAAAACACGGGCGTTAGAAGCACCCATATTGGAGCGGGAAGCCGGGCGGTTCAGGTTGGCTACGTAGTAGGAATCCAGATACCCGGAAAATGTAAAGACACCTTTCTTTTCCTCATCGGCCTTGGTGTCTTCGGCTTTTTTAACCTCTTCGGTCTGGTCAGCCTTTTTGTCGCCCTCCTTGGTAAAACCCAAAAGAGGTACCATAATAGATAATGCTGCTAAATAGAACTTCTTCATAATTTTATTTTGTTAGGTGGGTAAATTCGATCAGCTATCATTTCGATGACAAATATTAACTATTTATGATTATCATCAAATAGACAAGTATGAATAATAGTACTTTTAGGCTAAAATTCCTTAAAAAGTGAAAATCCATATTTATATATACCCATAATTGCCCAGTTTTTATAAAAATTAAATATTGGACCTTATTCTGTAATTGTGACTTTTTGCCAAATTTTATCTTTTGTTACCTACACACACTTGAAATGTATTTTGGTGGAAATATCCTGCGAAAGCCATAGGTAGGGCACAAAAAAAAGCCCACCTGTCGGGTGGGCCGGGGCATTAAAAGTACGTATATATCTATTCGGCGTGCAACCAGGCTTTTTTGGCTAAAAGTGTATCCTGTTCTTCTTCGTGGTCAGGATCAGGTACACAGCAGTCAACCGGACAAACTGCGGCACACTGGGGCTCTTCATGAAATCCGACGCATTCGGTACATTTATCAGATACTATATAGTAAAATTCGTTGGATACGGGAGACTGTTTTTCTTTACCACTTACAATAGTCCCATCTCCAAAATCAACTTCATCAAGACTGGTACCGTCACCCCAGGTCCACTCCACTCCTCCTTCGTATATAGCTGTGTTAGGGCATTCTGGCTCGCAGGCACCACAATTGATGCATTCATCGGTTATCATTATAGCCATGGTCGTCGGATTGTTTATATTTGTTCGACATTCACTATTTCTAATCAACAAATATAACTATTTATAGTTTCATAACAATTAGAAAATAGCATAAATGCTTTGTGCTGTAATTATTTAAAGAACATTTGGTATGATATTCAGAACAACCCGCTATAAAACATTTGAATTACTTGGAGAGTACCTCACCGACCCGGCCAATGCACTGCTGCTGGAAGATTGGGCCTTTCGGGCTAACCTGACCAATAACTGGTTTACGCCGGAAAACGTCCTGAATTCATTGCAATCCATCGGAGAAAGGTACCTTACTGCGGAAGCGCTGAAAGAGTGGGCAGACCGCTACCCCGAGCCTGCTACCTCCAGAAAAGTAGGAGTTATCATGGCCGGCAACATACCGGCGGCGGGTTTTCACGACGCTATGGCTGTGCTGCTAAGCGGCCACACTCTACTGGCCAAGCTAAGTACAGACGATAGTGTGTTGATTAAATTTCTGCTGGACAAGATCTGCCTGATTGAACCGGCCTTTCATGATTATATCCAGATTTCCGAGCGGCTCAATGACGCCGAGGCTTATATAGCGACCGGTAGCGACAACACCGCCCGGTACTTTGAATACTACCTGGGCCGGAAACCCAGTATTATCCGGAAAAACCGCGTGGCGGTGGCGGTCCTGACCGGAGAAGAGAGCCGGGAAGAACTGACTGCGCTGGGAGAAGATATATTAAGGTACTACGGGCTGGGCTGTCGAAATGTGGCCAAGCTATTTGTACCCACGGGCTATGACTTCACCCCTTTCTTTGAAGCCGTGCAACCGTTTGAGTCGTATTGCCGCAATCACCACAAGTTTTTCAATAATTACGAATACAATAAGTCAATACTTCTGGTAAACGGCGAGGCCCACCTGGACAATGGCTTTTTGATTGTGCATCAGAATAAGGCCCTTGTATCTCCACTTAGTGTGGTCAACTTTGAGCCCTGCGAAAATCTGGATGAGGTAAGGCAGCACCTGGAGGAGGACAAAGAGAAGATTCAATGTGTGGTGGGTATGGCTACCAATCCGTTGGCTACTGTTCCCTTAGGAAAAGCGCAAAGGCCCGGATTAAGTGATTTTGCCGATGGAGTAGATACTATGGCGTTTTTGAGTAAGTTATAAGTACCTATTCTTTTGCGTAGGCAAATCGCATGGTATTTAGTCTCCCTCTTAGCGAATATGCAAAGGCATTGAGTCGGTTAAAAGCCAGTAAAGGCCCCCTCATTAATGCCCCACATTCAGCCTCAAACTCCATACCGAGGTAGTTAAAACAATAACCCCGGAGTTGTATTTTTCTATCCTGTAAGGTAAGCCTAATCATCATATCGTAGCCTGGTGATAGGGGAAACAAGCTTGTTTCGAGCAGACCAGCAATAGTATCCTGCTGCGCCAGTGACCACCCGTGGGACTGAATCATTCGGAGGGCCGATTGGTACGCTTCAGCATCCGACTGGTCATAGTACAAATAAATAATTTTAGAGCCACGAGGTGGATCAAACATGGGTGGCTTTCGGGACTTCTGTCCGCAACATAAATAGGGCAGTATCAAAAGCAGCAGTAGCACTCTTTTCATATATATATAGTTTAATTATCTATACTACAAATATAGATAATTAAACTATATATAAAACTATCTTCCAAAAGCCCAAATCAAAAATTGCGGCATTACCTTACCCCAAGTCTTGGGATTGTGTTCACCACCTGCCACTTCCACGTATTCGACCTCCTTGCCCCAGCGGTAGCCTTTCCTTTCCAGCTCGGCGATGCAGTCGAGCGTATCGTCTATTGAATCAATAACTCCATCTCCATCCCTATCATCGGTTTCATCGTTTGTACCAGTCTGGAACCAGAACTTTAAGCTGGGTCGGCTTTCCGTTTGTCTGATCTGCTGGTGCATTATCCGGTAGCTATCGAGGTAGTCCTTGTCGAAGGCTTTTTTTCGCCACCACAAAGCGCCCGAAAACACACCGACTTTTGAAAAAATGCGGCTATGGTTCCAGGCTAAATCCAGGGCCATGAGTCCCCCCAGGGAAAACCCGGCTACTACCCGGTCTTTTGCTTCCCGGGTAGCCCCGTACTTTTCTTCCAGGTAGGGCAGCAATTCTTCCAATACAAACTGGGCATGCAGTGCCGCCTTGTTTCCACGGCCCGCATAGTCGGGCGTGTGGGCGGTGCCGTATTCAGAAAGTCGATCTTTATTGGCATGTACCCCCACCACCATTAGGGGTTTTACCCGTTGCTCCCGAAAGCTCTCTTCAAGAATTTCAGAGAAAGTAAGTGCCGGAAAATCCTGCCCATCGTGGACCAGCAGCAAGGGCAGCCTCGCTTCCGTTTGGGAATATTCCGGCGGCAGGAGTACGGTTAACATTACTTTTCGCCCCAGGTACCTGGAGGTCAGAGAATCACTCAGGCATTGAATAGATTGCATAGTACTATCGGCTACTTACTCCCTGGTCAGGGGCTGAAAGCCCGTTGGTGGCCTGGAAAATCATTAAATGGAAAAGTATATAAGGTATCAAAACTTGGAAAAAGGTGCTAATGATAAGAAAAAAAGTGGGTTTCTTCCGGCCATGGTTGCCCTAGCGGGGGAGGTAATCGTACGGCAGGGAATGAGCAACTTTTTCCCAGCTCCAGTAGCCCTCCACAAATACATTAAGTGGTTCAATAAACTCGCCCAGCTCGTCCAGTATAACAGAATTGGAATGTAAAGAAAGTACCGAAGTCTGGAAAGTAGGGATACGGCGCTGAAAGCTACTTGTTACGTAATCCCATTCTTCTTTTTCACCCGTATACACTACCTGAAAGTACCCGTCAAAAGCCATTGTAACGCTACTGCTATCCTTACGGAGGTAGTCCTGGTAAGGTACCTGCGTGGTGTCCAGGCGCTCAATCATTTTGGGCAGGTTCGACTTGGAAAGTACTTGCCGGAGGGGGTCATGTTCAGGTACCATATCCCAACCTCCCCCGGCCCTGAGCTGCTTCCGGGCCTCTTCCAATTCTTCGTCCGACGGGCGGTCCGGATTGGGGCTGCGGTGCAGTCGCCTCAGGTTGTACCCTTCTTCTTCCAGCCGCTGTTGCCGGAGCGACCTTACAAAGTGCATCGTAGAACCTTGGTAGGCAATTAACCGGTTTCGTTCCCAACGTCGTTGTCGGCGGGCATTGCCGGTCATGGGTTCGTAGCGGGGGTAGCCCAGATAAGAGACGTAACGCTCGGGAATGATGAATTCAAATGCTACCAGCAGGTAACTTATCTGGTAGCCAAGTGCAGGGTTTTCAATCTGAATAAGGTCGGTCGCACTAACCTTGAGGGTACCTTGTGAACGATTGTAATCAATGATAAGTACTTCCGGATTTTTAAGTTTACTGCCGCGGGCCAGCTCACCCCGGCCCAGGAAATTTTCTTTAAATACTTCCAGATTGTCGTACCATTCTTTTCCGCGCTTTGCTTTTACCTGAATACTGTTAAGTGTATGGTTCTGCTGAGAAAGTTTGAATACGTAAGCCGAGGGAAGCCGGGAGGTTTCTATGGGATAAATAATAGGTTCGTAGCCTACCATGGATACAATCAGCTCGTACCTGCCTGCCCGCACCGGAATCGTGAATTCACCTTTTTCATTGGTCAGGGTACCTATGGTAGTGGTATTGAGGTACACCGATACAAATTCCAGCGGCTGGCTGGTCGTTTCATCCAGCACCCTTCCCCTGATGGTTGCCTGCTGTGCCTGCGTAGCCAGTACTGCCCATACTCATACAACTCCGATCAAACCCAGTTCTCTGGGCAGGTTTCGGGCCATATTCTGGCGGGCATCTGCAGGTTTTAGGCGACGCCCCGGATTTGCTTCCTTAGTTTTGTTTTGTATCTTTCCCAATCTGTTTGAACATTAAATCCGGGCAGAATTTTGCAAGAACAATATATTAAATACTATTCACATTGCCTTTCCCGTGACGTTGAAATGCTGGTGTTTGGCAACTGGGGGTACCCTATCCTGCTTTTCCCAAGTACCCTCAACCGGTACTACGAAGCCAAAGACCAGGGACTGATAGAATCCGTCCGGGGTTTTGTCGAATCCGGCAAATTTAAGATTTATTGTATAGATACCCTTGACGCCGAAACGTGGTACGGGAAACACCTTCCCCCTGCTCAGCGTGTACAAAACTATATACAATACGATAAATTTCTGGCCAATGAGCTGGTTCCCTATATTCAGCGGGAGTGCCAGGTAGACCGGATTGCCGTGGGCGGTTGTAGTTTTGGTGGCTTCCACGCCCTGAACTTCGCCTTCCGCCACCCCGACCAGGTAGCCTACTTATTAAGTATGAGCGGCGATTTTGATATCCGGAGCTTCCTCAATGGGTACTACGACCAGAACGTGTACTTTACCAATCCGGTGGACTATATTCCTAATGACCAGGGCTGGCGCTTCGCGCATATGAATATCGTATTGGGTAGTTCAGAATGGGATATCTGTCTCAATGGAAATTTAATTATGTCCCGGATTTTAAATAACAAAGGGATAGATCACTGGTTAGACATCAGAGGACGCGAGTTACACGACTGGCCCCTGTGGCGGCAGATGTTCCCTGATTACCTTTCCAAAATGGCCCAGTAAAGTACTTATCTTGTAGGTCGCAAAAAGAGCAACCCCTTACCGCATTCATTAACCCAAACTAAAGTCAGTAAAACCCAAAGCTCCCATGAAAAAAATTGGAATTCTGCACGGCATGGAAAACACTTTTCCTCAGGCCTTTATTGAGCGTGTAAATAGTAAGGGAGAAAAAGGGATAGTAGCCGAGCCGGTAAGCATTGGCAAGGTTGTTCAGGCCGAACCAACTGAGTATGCCGTAATCATTGACCGCATTTCCCAGGATGTCCCCTTTTACCGGTCGTACCTGAAAAACGCCGCCCTTAGTGGGACTGCCGTTATAAATAATCCGTTCTGGTGGAGCGCCGACGAAAAATTTTTCAATAACTGTCTGGCCGAAAAGATTGGCGTACCCGTTCCCAAAACGGTGATTCTGCCTTCGCACGAGCGACCGACCGATACGTTCGAAACTTCTTTCCGCAACCTGAAATTTCCTCTGGACTGGGAAGCCATGTTTGAGTACATTGGTTTTCCGGCTTACATGAAACCCCACGCCGGGGGGGGCTGGAAAAGCGTGTACCGGGTGGAAGACCCCCATGATTTGTGGAGAAAACACCAGGAAACCGGCCAGTTGGTCATGATGCTGCAGGAGGAAATAGTTTTTACCGATTATTTCCGTTGCTACTGCATTGGACAAAAAGAAGTACATATTATGCCCTACGAGCCGCGCAATCCGCACCACCTGCGCTACGCGGCCCAGATGAATACCGAAGGACCGGCCGGTAAAAAATTGCTGGCTACCATAAAAGACTATGTACTTCGCCTCAACAAAGCGCTGGGATATGATTTCAATACGGTTGAGTTTGCTGTACGCGACGGGGTCCCCATTGCCATTGATTTTTGTAATCCGGCACCCGATGCGGATGTATATTCGGTAGGGCACAACAATTTTGAATGGATTGTGGAAGCCGCCGCCAACATGGCGATTGAACGGGCCAAAAAGCAAAAACCCGGAAAGGACAATCTGACCTGGGGTACCTTTGTCCGGTCGGCGGTAGGTACCACCGCGCCGACCGAACCGGCCGGTGAAGCCAATGGAGCAGCCGCAAAACCCAAAAAACCCGGTACCGCTGCCCCCGGAAAAAAATAATCTTGACCTAACCGACTATCCTATGCCGGCATTCACTCTGGGTATTGAAGAAGAATTTCAGACCATTGACCCCGTAACGCGAAACCTGCGTTCGCACATGTCAAAGCTGGTTGAAGGGGGGAAAATAATCCTGAAGGAACGGGTAAAGGCCGAAATGCACCAGGCCGTGGTGGAGGTAGGTACCAATATCTGTTACAATATCCAGGAAGCACGGGATGAAGTTACGTACCTGCGTAAAATGATCCTGGACCTGGCGGGTGAGCAGGACCTGCGGGTAGCCGCCGCGGGTACCCACCCCTTCGCCGACTGGGTAGACCAGCTTATTACCGACGATCCCCGGTACGATGAATTGATTGACGAAATGCGCGACGTAGCCCGGGGTAATCTCATATTCGGTTTGCACGTACACGTGGGCATTGAAAACCGCAACGAAGGCATTCATATCATGAATGCGGTGCGGTACTTTTTGCCCCATATATACGCTTTGTCTACCAATTCGCCTTTCTGGTGCGGGCGCAATACCGGGTTTAAATCGTACCGTTCCAAAGTTTTCGATAAATTTCCCCGCACGGGCATACCCGATTTTTTCTCCAGCGCCGCCGAATACGACGAGTACCTCAACCTGCTCATCAAGACAAAATGTATTGATAACGGCAAGAAAATCTGGTGGGACATCCGGTTGCATCCGTTTTTCAATACCATCGAGTTCAGGATTTGTGATGTACCTATGCGGACGGACGAAACCGTTTGTCTGGCGGCCATTATGCAGGCGCTCGTGGCCAAGATCCATAAACTACACAAGAAAAACCTCAACTTCCGCCCCTACCGCCGCATCTTGATCAACGAAAACAAGTGGCGGGCGGCCCGGTATGGTATTCATAGCAAGCTGATTGATTTTGGCAAGCAGGAGGAAGTGGAGTTTAAACAACTGATCCACGAACTACTCGACTTCATTGACGATGTAGTAGATGAGCTGGGAAGCCGTCACGAAGTGGAATACGTTCACCGGATTTTGGAAATGGGTTCCGGTGCCGACCGCCAATTGGCTGTTTTTGAGGAAACTAATGATATGGCGGCCGTCGTTGATTATATAGTATCTGAGACCAGGATTGGAATTGGGTAAATGATTATTTTGAATTAGTGAATTGTGAATGAGTGAATCTTTTTTGGAAAATCTTCCATTTGGAATCCTTTATTCGCTCAATTTCTAATTCACTCATTAATTTTACATATGAATATAGAAAAACAGGCCTTTCGTATCGCCGTCCTGGACATGTACAACGGGGTGGAGAACGAAGGAATGCGCTGTATAAAACAGCATATTGAAGATTTTGGACTAAAAGAAGGACTACCGGTACAGTACCAGGTGTTTGATGTGCGTCAGCACCATGAGGTACCTGACCTAAGCTTCGACGCTTACATTTCAACGGGTGGGCCGGGAAGCCCAATGGTGGAAGGCACCGTATGGGAACGGCGTTTTTTCAATTTTCTGGACCAAATCTGGGCCCATAATGCCAACCGTCGCAACCGGATAAAAAAGCCGCTGTTCCTGATTTGCCATTCGTTTCAGATGGCCTGCGTTCATTGGCAAATCGGCTCGGTTGGCAAGCGCCGGTCTACGTCTTTTGGTACCTTTCCCGTCCACATGACCCGTTCGGCTCACCAGGAGCCTCTGTTTTCCGGGCTCAACGACCCTTTCTGGGTGGTTGACTCCCGCGAGTACCAGGTTATTCAACCCAACCACCACGTCCTGGAACAAATGGGGGCTAAGGTACTGTGTCTGGAAAAAATCCGCCCCCACGTTAACCTGGAACGGGCTGTTATGGCCATTCGGTTTTCCAAAGAGATTGTTGGTACCCAGTTTCATCCCGAAGCCGACGCCGAAGGGATGCTCAGGTACTTTTTGAAGGAAGATAAAAAAGCAAACATTGTTAAAAATCACGGTCTGGATAAGTATAACGCCATGATTGAGCATTTGAACGATCCGGACAAGATTCTCTTGACTGGTTCTACTATTTTGCCGGGCTTCCTGTCAAGGGCCGCGCAGCGGCTGTTTACCCCCCAGCAGGTCTGAACTATTTCCCGCCTTACCCTTCGATGTATGCACCAGACCGCCCGGACCAACTTTAACCAAACTTTCAGTGAAGAGAAGTACCAGCAACTACTGGCTGCCATCCAGACTGATTTTCCTGACAAGCTGGATTTTCGGGTGGCGGAAAGTCCCGTTTTCATTCCCCGGAAACTTGGTGAGCAGATGGTGGAAGCCTGCGAGGAGATCATAAGTACCATTGCCGCGCCGGACTTTATTCAAAAAACAGACCGGGCCATTCCGGCCGGAGAGGCAGTTCCCAACGAAAATGGGCATACTTCCTTTCTGGCCATAGATTTTGCAGTTTGTCAGGATCAGGAGGGACAACTCGTACCCCAGTTAATCGAATTACAGGGATTCCCGTCCATGTTTGGGTACCAGTTGTATCTCTCTGAGTTGTACCGAAAACACTTTTCAGTCCCTTCTGAGTTTTCCTATGCCTTCGGTGTAAACAGCCCGGAAGAATACGTAGAAAAATTGAAACGGACCATTCTGGCGGATGAACATCCGGAGAACGTAATCCTGCTGGAAATTTACCCCGAGCAGCAAAAAACCCGGATTGATTTTGCTATTACCGAGCAGCTAGTGGGCGTAAAGGCCATTTGCTACACCCGATTAATCAAGGAAGGCCGTCGGCTATACTATGAGCAGGAAGGGCGCAAAATCCAGGTAAGGCGAATATACAACCGCTTAATATTTGACGATTTAAAAAACTTCCCCGACCTGCCAACTGGCTTTCACTTTACCGACAAAGTGGACGTGACCTGGGTGGGGCACCCTAATTGGTTTTTCCGGATAAGCAAATTTACCCTGCCCCTGCTCCAAAGCAGGTACGTTCCCGATACGCGCTATGTCAGCGATTACGGGGGGAATTTTCCCGATGACCTGGAAAATTGGGTACTAAAGCCCTTGTTCTCCTTTGCCGGTACCGGCGTTGAACTACACGTAACCCCGGAGGTACTTCAACAAATTGAAGACCCGCACAACTACATTTTACAGCGCAAGGTTGTGTACGCACCCGTAATTGAGGCACCGGACGGTAGGGTCAAATGCGAAATCCGGATGCTGTACGTTTGGCCGGATGCAGACGAGCGACCAACCCTATTGACCAGCCTGAGCCGCCTGAGCCGGGGTGAAATGATTGGGGTACGCTTCAACAAGGATTTTACCTGGGTTGGTGGCAGCGCCTGCTTCTTTGAACCTTTCTGAAGTGGTACTTTTCTAAATTTGTTCTTTCAAGAATGCATATAAATCAGCGACAGCTTTTTTTTAATCACCTGGCCCAGACTTCCGATTTCCCCCTGGCCATTGAAATCGATCGGGCCGAAGGGGTCTATATGTACGGTACCAATGGCCAGCGCTACCTTGACCTTATTTCGGGAATTGGGGTAAGCAACGTGGGACACCGGCATCCGGCGGTACTGGCGGCCATTCAGCAACAAATGGACAAGTACCTGCACCTGATGGTATACGGAGAATTTGTCCAGAGTCCGCAGGTCCGGCTGGCCGAAGCCCTCACCCAGACATTGAATCTGCCTCAGGCCCAAACAGCCCCTTATGGCCGCATTAACAATGTTTACTTTTCTAACTCCGGTACCGAGGCCATAGAAGGAGCCCTGAAACTGGCGAAGCGCTTTACCGGTCGCCCCGAAGTTATATCCTGCTTCAATGCGTACCACGGGGCTACCCAGGGGGCATTGAGTCTTTCGGGAGCTGAATTTTTTAAACGAAACTTCCGGCCGCTCATCCCCGGCATCCGGCAGATACAACACGGCGCTACGGCGGATTTGGACATGATTACCAACAAAACGGCGGCGGTAGTGATAGAGGTAGTTGGTGGAGAAGCGGGGGTACGGGTACCTGAGGTGGCGTATATGCAGGCGCTGCGGAAACGTTGTACCGAGGTGGGGGCTTTGCTGATTCTGGATGAAATCCAGACGGGCTTTGGCCGTACCGGTACCTTTTGGGCCTTTGAACCCTATGGTATTTACCCGGATGTACTGGTCAGCGCCAAAGGTATGGGCGGAGGTATGCCCATCGGGGCGTTTATGGCCTCGCAGGAGGTAATGAGTGTTTTTAAAAATAATCCGATTCTGGGGCACATAACCACTTTTGGCGGGCATCCGGTAAGTTGTGCGGCATCCCTGGCTACCCTTACGGTTATACGGGACCAGCAGCTGGAAGAACAAGCTAACGCGAAGGGAGATTTGATAAAAAGCTTGATTCAGCACCCCATGGTTAAGGAAATACGGGGAAAAGGCCTGATGCTGGCGGCTGAATTTGATTCATTTGAAGTACTTAAAAAAGTAATAGACCGCTGTATTGAGCGAGGCGTTATCACCGACTGGTTTCTTTTCTGCGACAATTCCATGCGCATTGCCCCGCCCCTGACGATCACGGAGGCACAGATTAAAGAAGGTTGCGAGATTATTCTGGGGGTACTTGAAGTAGGCGTTTAAGGCAACCAAACCGGGGTAGAAACGCCCGCGCAAGGTACTTTTTTATAAGTACTGGCAATACTACCTTCCTCCGGAGGAGGAAGGGCCGGGGGTAGTGGCAATAGAAAGAACGGGTACCCTTTCGAAGTGAAAGAAAAAATATTTTTGATTCTTCCAACGATACCTCCCTTCTACGTATCTTTCAATAAATCACTACTATCACACAGCTCCTTCCCCCTTATGAGAACTACCCTTCGCCTCGCTGTACTTGGAATGGCTTTATTCTGGTTCATGGCTGGTTGCCAACCACAATCAAGTACCCGCACCGTCAGGCTTTCCATTCGAAGTATCCCGCAGGCCCTGCTAGACGTTCAGTTGGATACTCTGGATATGATCTCATTGGAGAATCTGGTGATAGCTCAGTTAACAATAGATTCGGCTGGAAGTACTCTGCTGGAGTTTGAATTACCCCGACCCCAATTTACCCGACTCCAGCTGGGCGATGATTTTCAGACACTATACCTTACACCCGGCGATGAGCTTACCATTCACTACGATACAACCGGGAACCAGGTACGCTTTGAAGGTACCTCTGCTGACGCAAACCACTACCTGGCTCAGGAAGTTTTAATCTGGCAGCAATCGGGCCTTTACGAAAATGAAATCAGTGCCGAGACTTTTTTGGCCCGCCTTGATTCCACAAAGAATAAAATTTCAGACTTCCTCCGGCACTACCAGGACAGTACGGCTCTATCGGCCGCAATAGGGACACTATTCAAGCATAGATATGAACTTAGCTTGTTAATGGCGAAACAACGATTTTTCTGGAATAATTATTTCGCGGCAGAAAACAAGGAAATACCTGGGGCCATCAGCAGCGTCTGGAAAGAAATTCCTTTCGACTCTACCTTACTTCGCACGGCTATGCCTACCTATGCGTCGGTTTTGTATTTCTACCTTTACATGCACAAGTACCCTTCGGTGTATCCCAAAGGCGTCAGTAAGACAGAAGTTGGTTCAATAAGTAAGAACTTTCCTTTTTTAGCTTACGAAAAGATAAAAGAAGTTAGCCCACCGCCCGCTTTTCAGGAGTTCTTTCAAGCTAAGATTCTGGACTATTCTTTAGCCAGTTTCGGCATTACTCCCGCTATCGACTCCTTCTATACTCAATTTAAACAGCACTACCCTTCTTCAGAATATCAATCTTCCGTTGAAACCCAATACCAGAAGTGGGCGGCGCTCCTGCCGGGTAAAGTTGCTCCCGACATCCGGGGCATCAACTCCGATGGAAAAGAATTTTCCCTGAGCGACCTACGCGGAAAGGTAGTTTATGTAGATATATGGGCTACCTGGTGTGGTCCCTGCAAGGGTGAATTTCCTTATGCTAAAAAGATAAAAAAACAATTTGAAGGTAACGACCGGGTGGCGTTCCTGTACGTCTCAGTTGACCAGGAAGTAGAAGAATGGAAAAAGTACCTGCGAAAAAATCAGGATATGACGGGCATTCACATCAACCAGAATCCGGAGGCGGACGCTAACTCTTCTGTTTATAAAAAATACATGATCTGGGGCATTCCGCGCTACTTCCTCATTGACCAGCAGGGAAGGATAGTCAGCGTCATGGCGGCGAGGCCTTCGAGCGGGGAAGTGGAAAGGGAAATCAGAAAGGTATTGGCGCAGGCCACGCCGGTGGCTTCATTGTAGGTGCCTTTCAGGCCGAAGCCCCGAAAGCCTGCCCAAGGAGGGTACACTTTCGGGGCTTTCGTTTATCGGTAAAGCTGCTTTACCCAAGCTGCTCGTTCAATTTCTGCTCCAATACCGACTTAGGTACTGCACCTACTACTTTATCTACCAGTTGGCCGCCTTTGAAAATCATCAGGGTAGGAATGCTGCGGATACCAAATTTAGCCGGAATCTGGGCATTCATATCAACATCCATTTTGGCAATAACGGCTTTGCCTTCGTACTCACCAGCCAGTTGCTCCACAACGGGGCCGATCATTTTACAAGGCCCACACCATTCAGCCCAGAAATCTACAAGTACTGGTTTATCACCTTGAATGATTTCTTCAAAGTTGTTGTCGGTTACTTCAAGTGCTTTTCCCATATTGTTTATAGAAAGTGTAAAATAGAAAAATATGCTGTTCTTTCTACAATCAAAAAAATGGTACCAAAAGTTCCTCTGCTGTACGTTCGGCAAAACTAGTTAAGCGAAAAGGTTACACCGTCCAGCGCTTTTAAACCATTAAAGAATTCGTTAGAAGCCGAAACCCGGAAACGCCGGGACAGCATCTGCACTTCCATGCGGGTTTCGGGGTCCACTACGGTCATGGTGAGCGAGCAGGAACCGGGATGGTTGTTAATGGCCTCGTTCAGGTTTAACACAAACCGGTCATCTATCTGGTCCAGTGATAGTTGCACCTTTATTTCTTTGCACATTTTATCCCTGATTTCGGTAAGAAGCTGAATGCTTATTGGCTTAAATTCAAACTGATCTTCCTGCTTCCAGCGATTCTGTACTTTCCCTTTTATGTACAGAAAACGGCCGGGTTGAATGTAGTTACCCAGTCGGACAAATTCCTCTCCCCCCAACAGCATTTCCATGGAGCCGCGGTAGTCTTCCACTTTAAAAATCATGAAGGGATTCCCATTACGGGAAATTCGCTCCTGCGCACTGGTCACGATGCCGCCCACACTGATTTCTTTTCCGAAGAAAACCGGATTTCGTTCCCCTTCGGGAATCTCCATGACGCGGTCGAGGGTGCAGTTACAGAAGTTGTCCAGTTCAATCCGAAAGGTATCCAGCGGATGCCCCGAGATGTAAAACCCAACTACATCCTGTTCAAATCGCAGTTTCTGAATATCACTCCACGGCTCCACCTGCGCCGGTTTGGGTTTGACCATCAGGGCATCGTTTCCGCCAAACGCCCCGAACAGGGAAGCCTGACTCGAGGCTTTCTCAGCGTGGTAGTTGTTGGCGTACTTTATGAGTTTCTCAATAAAGGTGGCATTGTCGCCCTCTACCAACTCAAAGTACTGCGCGCGGTGGATGTCTTCATAGCAGTCAAAACCGCCCGCATAGGCCAGACTTTCCAGTGTTTTTTTATTTACCGTCCGTAGATTTACCCTGATTATAAAGTCGTAAATATCCGCAAAAGGTCCGTTGGCATTTCGCTCCTCTATAATGGAATCAACCGCGGCATCGCCAGTACCTTTAATTCCACCCAATCCAAAGCGAATTTCGCCCCGTTTGTTTACGTTAAACTGCCGGTCCGATTCGTTGATGTCCGGCCCAAGTACCGGCAGGCCCAGGCTTTTACATTCTTCGAGAAAAAAGGTAATCTTTTCAATGGTACCCAGCGAGCTGGTTAGTACCGCCGACATGTACTCGGCCGGATAATGGGCCTTGAGGTAGGCGGTTTGGTAGGCCACGAAGGCGTAGCAGGTCGAGTGCGATTTGTTGAAGGCGTAGGAAGCAAAGGCCTCCCAGTCCGTCCAGATCTTATCCAGTTTTTTCTTGTCGTGCCCCCGCTCTTCACCACCCTTCATGAAGTCGTTTTTCAGCTTATTGAGTATCTCAATCTGCTTTTTCCCCATGGCCTTCCGCAGGGTATCGGCCTGGCCCTTGGTAAAGCCCGCCAGCGACTGCGAGAGTAGCATCACCTGCTCCTGATACACGGTAATGCCGTAAGTATCGGACAGGTACTCTTCCATCTCGGGCAGGTCGTAGGTTATTTCTTCCAGCCCGTGTTTGCGCTTGATAAAGTTAGGGATATAGGCCAGCGGACCCGGACGGTAAAGGGCGTTCATGGCTATAAGGTCCTCAAATCGGTCGGGTTTTAACTCCCGCATGTACTTCTTCATCCCGTCCGATTCAAACTGAAATATGGCGTTAGTTTCCCCGCGCTGGAACAATTCGAAAACCTTAGGGTCGTCCAGCGGAATGGCGTCAATATCTATTTCCCGTCCGTAATTCTGTTTTATCAGGTTCAGCGCTTCCTTGATAATGGTCAGGTTGCGCAAACCCAGGAAGTCCATTTTTATTACGCCCGCGTCCTCAATTACCTTTCCGCCAAACTGGGTAATGAGCAGGTCCGAGTCTTTGGAAGTACTTACAGGAATAATTTCGGTCAGGTCGGATGGCGCGATAATAATCCCCGCTGCGTGGATACCCGTGTTGCGCACGGTACCTTCCAGCCGGCGCGCTTCCTGAATAACCTTCGCCGGCAGGTCTTTGCCGGCGGCGATGGCCCGCAGTCGTTTGACATTTTCCATCTCGTCGGGCGAGATACCTTCCTTCTTCAGCAGACTACCCTCCCCTTCCAGCGGGGCCGTAAATATACGGTTGAGGGTCATGTTGTAGGTAGGCTTATCGGGTACCAGTTTCACCAGGGCGTTGGCATCCTGAAGGGGCAGGTCCATAACCCGGGCTACGTCTTTCAGCGACGACTTGGAGGCCATGGTACCGTAGGTCACGATTTGGGCCACCTGGTTGTAGCCGTACTTTTTTACCACGTAGTCAATCACCCGCTGACGACCTTCATCGTCAAAGTCAGTATCAATATCGGGCAGTGATACCCGGTCGGGGTTCAGGAAACGCTCAAAAAGCAGGTCGTACTTAATGGGGTCAATATTGGTAATACCGGTACAGTAGGCCACCGCCGAACCCGCGGCCGAGCCCCGACCCGGCCCCACAAATACGCCGATTTCACGCGCGGCCCTGATAAAGTCGGCCACAATCAGGAAGTAGCCCGGAAAACCCATGTTCCGGATGGTATTCAACTCAAAATTTAACCGCTCTTCAATTTCCGGCGTAATCGTTTGGTACTTCTGGCGGGCTCCTTCAAAGGTCAGGTGGCGCAGGTACTCCCACTGGTTCAGTACATCGGGCGTCAATTCTTTTTTACCCGCCATTTCCGACGACGTGTGGGTCTTGAATTCGTCGGGAATCGGGAAGTTGGGCAGCATGATATCCTTCCGCAAGTCCAGCGTATCAATCTTGTCAACGATTTCATTGGTGTTGTCCAGCGACTCGGGAATGTCGTTGAACAGGGTGAGCATCTCGCTGGTGTTTTTGAAGTAGAACTGGTCGTTAAAAAAGGCGAAGCGCGACCCTTTAGGTATACCTACTTCATCGTCAAAGTCTTTGGCCGAAGGGGTACTCTGCTTATCTCCCGTATTGATACACAGCAGGATATCGTGGGCGTTCCAGTCGTCCTGGTCTACGTAGTGGGAGTCATTGGAAGCGATGATTTTCACCCCGTACTTCCGGGCAAACCGCACCAGTATCTCATTTACAACCAACTGCTCCCGTATTTCGTGGCGCTGCAACTCCACGTAGTAGTCCTTACCAAACAGGTCCAGCCACCATTTAAACTCTTTTTCTCCCTCCGCTTCGCCTTTTTTCAGGATGGTTTTAGGTACCTGGGCGCCAATGCAACAGGTAGTCGCAATGAGACCCTTATGGTACTTTATAATAAGTTCTTTATCAATGCGGGGGTACTTGCCGTACATGCCTTCCATAAAACCCAGCGAGCAAAGCTTTACCAGGTTTTTGTAGCCTTCGGCATCTTTTGCCAGCAGCAACTGATGGTACCGTACGTCTTTTTGTTCTTTGGTAAACTGCCGTTTGTGGCGGTCTTCCACCACATAAAACTCACAGCCGACTATAGGTTTTACGCCCTGCTTATTGCCCTCGGCCACAAATTCAAACACGCCAAACATGTTACCATGGTCGGTAATGGCCACCGCCGGCATATTGTCGGCTTTGGCTTTTTTGAAAAGCTTTTTAATATCAGCCGCTCCGTCGAGCAACGAAAACTGGGTGTGGCAGTGTAAATGAGAAAATTGCATTGATTAGGTACTTATGGTGTAAGCTATTAGCTTTTTTAGTATAAAACGTTCAACTGTATCATTCAGCATATAGGCCCTACTCCTCCTGGGGTTCGTCGAAGAATATGTAATTCAGGAATTCGCAGTAAGGCTTGATGAGAACCACTCCCTTCATTATTTCCTGCACAAAGCCTTTTTGCTGCACTTCCTTATCGCTGAAATAGTGCATAAAGAACAATTGCTTTCGTCTTAGTAGTTCTATTTCGGGATGTTCTTTTGCGTACCCTTTGGGCGCGGTTTTCGTGGATTCACCCCATACCTCCGGAAAGTAGGTCTGGAATGCTTCCGCATGAATAATCTTTTTCAGTTCGCCGGCATTGTAGTCTATCTCCTGGCGGTACTTCGCCAACTGCTGGGGCGTAGGATTCCACATACCAGCCCCAATAAACGACTCTCCCCCCGGTTGAATATGCAGGTAGTAGTCGGTGCGGCCCGACTTTCGACCACCCGGCCCAATGGCGGCACTCAGCCAGTTTTTGTAGGGCGTTTTATCCTTTGAAAAGCGTATATCCCGGTTTATTCGGAATATACAGTCCTTGGCCTGGGTGTTCCCCAGCTCTTCCAGGGTTTTAACCTCCGTCAAAAGCGCATCAACTGTACTCTCAAAATCTTTTTTTGCGGCTTCAAACCGCTTTTTATTTTCCTGAAACCACTCCCGGTTATTGTTCTCGCTCAAATCACGCAAAAAATGGAGCGTAGTTGCCTGAATCATTCGTAGTACTGGATAAAGAAGAAGCGCATGGCAGAAATGCAGGTACCGGGGGTACCAAAGTCCTTAGCTGCTGCAAATGAGCCTTCTAATGATTAATCACGATTTTCATTTCAAATATTGGCTCAATTTAACGAATTTTAGGGCTTCGAATGGAATCTAACCGAATAAATCTTCCTCCCATATGGCACGAATCCTCACCGGCATCCAGAGCAGCGGCAGGCCCCACTTAGGTAATATCCTGGGCGCCATTCAGCCGGCCATCGAGCTATCCAGAGATCCTCAGAACGAGTCTTTCTTTTTCATCGCTGACCTGCACTCACTGATCACCATTAAAGAGGGTTCGCAGCGTGAGGAGTATATCCGCGCCATAGCCGCTACCTGGCTGGCCTTTGGCTTTGATACGGACCGTAATGTTTTCTGGCGGCAGTCGCGGGTTCAGGAGCATACCGAGCTGGCCTGGTACCTTAGCTGTTTCACACCTTTTCCCATGCTGGCCAACGCGCATTCCTTCAAGGAAAAATCGGAGCGGCTTTCCGACGTCAACGCCGGACTTTTTACGTACCCTGTTTTACAGGCGGCCGACATCCTGCTCTACGACGCCAATATAGTACCCGTAGGAAAAGATCAGAAGCAGCACCTGGAAATGACCCGTGATATAGCCAGCGCGCTGAACCGGCAGGTGGGTAAGGAAGTACTTGTACTGCCCGAATCACGAATTGACGAAAAACTGATGGTAATACCGGGGCTGGACGGGCAGAAAATGAGTAAGTCGTACCACAACTATATTGATATTTTCCTGCCGGAGAAGGACTTGCGGAAAGTAGTCATGAAAATTGTTTCTGACTCCACCCCCTTGGAAGAGCCCAAGAATCCGGATACAGACATTACCTACCAATTGTATTCCTTACTAGCCACCGAGGCGGAAGTGGCCCAAATGCGGCAGAACTACCAGAACGGAGGCTACGGGTACGGTCATGCCAAACAGGCCTTGTACGAACTGTTCATGGAGAGTTTTGAGGAGCCCCGTCGCATTTATAACTACTACATGGAAAATCCGGGCGAGTTGGAACGCAAACTGGAAGAAGGTGAAGAAAAGGCCCGGCAGATTGCCCGAAATACCATAAGCCGGGTACGCCAGGCGCTGGGCTTCGGTTCATGACTACCCTACTGGAAGCCATCGGGCAGGCCGACCAGCGCCTTTTTTTGGCGCTGAACGGGTGGCATACGCCCTGGGTCGACCGGATCATGGACCTCGTAACCTTTAAATTTACCTGGATTCCTCTGTACCTGTTCCTGATTTATAGTCTGGTCAGGAAGTACCAGAGGCGTTCCATTGGAATGGTACTTACCCTCATTTCCGCCATTGCCCTGGCCGACCAAATAGCATCCGGCCTGTTCAAACCGTTTTTTGCCCGGTTGCGGCCCTGCCACGACCCGGACATCAGTTCGGTGGTACACGTAATAAATGGCTGCGGCGGACAGTACGGCTTTGTTTCGTCCCACGCCGCCACGGCCTTCGCGCTGGCTGTAACGTTTCAGGTACTTACGTCCAGTGAGTTGAAAGGGGCGGGTTGGCTGTACCTGTGGGCCATCATTTATGCATTCAGCCGAATCTACGTAGGCGTCCATTATCCGGGCGATTTGGTGGTGGGAGCCCTGGTGGGTTGCCTAGCCGCGGCGGTATGTATCCTGATTTACAAAAATGTTTTACAGCGAAAGCTGTCATAATAATTTGATTTTCTTTATTTTTGCGGAAATTTTCTCGTAGCCATGGGCTCTATTAACACAGTTAAAATTTTCTCCGGAAGTCAGTCGGAATATTTGTCGAAGGATATTGCCCGCTATTTTGGCAAAGACCTGGGAGGGTATACTCTCCGCAAATTCAGCGACGGAGAACTTTCACCTAGTTTTGAAGAATCTGTTCGTGGTTGTGACGTTTTCCTGATTCAGTCTACGTTTCCGCCTACCGACAGCCTAATGGAGCTGCTGCTGATGGTAGATGCCTGTCGCCGGGCCTCCGCCCACTACGTAACGGTAGTTATTCCCTACTTTGGGTATGCCCGTCAGGACCGGAAGGATAAGCCCAGGGTACCTATCGCGGCCAAACTCGTGGCTAATTTATTGTCGGCCTCGGGCGTGGACCGGCTGATGACCATTGACCTGCACGCGGGCCAGATTCAGGGCTTTTTTGATTTCCCGGTGGACCACCTGGAAGGTACTACGGTACTGGTTCCCTACATAAAAGAACTTAACCTGGATCGCCTGCTCATTGCCTCACCCGACGTGGGAGGCGCTGCCCGGGTGAGGAACTTTGCCAAAATGCTCAATGTTGATATGGTTCTTTGCGATAAACACCGCAAAAGAGCCAACGAAATTGCCTCCATGCAGGTCATCGGGGACGTTGAAGGAGCCGATGTGGTACTGGTAGATGACCTCATTGACACGGGTGGTACCCTATGTAAGGCCGCCGAAATCATTCTGGAAAAAGGAGCCCGTTCGGTCCGGGCCATTTGTACTCATCCGGTCATGTCCGGAAATGCGCACGAAAACATTGCTAACTCCGTTCTGGAAGAGTTAATAGTTACCGACACCATACCCCTTAGAGAAAATAACCATAAAATACGGGTGATATCAGTCGCGGAGTTATTTGCCAAAGCGATTGGCCGTATCCGGGACCACGATTCTATTAGCTCACTATTCATAAATAATCAATAGTACCATTTTTATTTATTAACATTCATTTATTTTTATCTAATTCAAATTATGAAAAAATTAGAGATTGTAGGGTATAAAAGAGCGAATCTCGGCAAGTCTGAATCTCAGGACCTGCGTGCTCAGGGTTATATTCCATCAGTATTGTACGGAGGAAAAGATCAGGTTCATTTCTATGCGCCCTCCATCCTTTTCCGTGAATTGCTGTATACTCCCGATGTATTTGAAGTAACTCTGAATATCGAAGGCGATATTTTTACGGCCATTTTGCAGGAAACTCAATTCCATCCGGTAAACGACAGTCTGCTACACGCCGACTTTCTGGAAATTGTGGAAGGAAAAGAAATAAAGGTAGAAGTACCTGTTAAGTTAACAGGAGCTTCAACCGGAGTAATGAAAGGTGGAAAACTTAACCTAAAATTGCGTAAATTGCGTGTACAAGGTTTGGCTAAGAACATTCCTGACTATATTGAAGTTGATGTAACTACGCTTGACCTTGGCAAATCAGTGAAGGTGAGCGCTATTCAACCTGAGGGCTACGTTATACTAAGCCCTTCCAGCAACCCGGTTGCTTCGGTTGAAATCCCACGGGCACTTCGTGGACAGTTACGTGGATAGTAATTTATTTTTCATGGCTAATAGATGCAAACGTGCCGACCATTGGTCGGCATATTTGTTTTATAACTCCCCCAACTACCGCGCTCCCTTTTTTCTGGCACTATTCTCTGCTAGCTCTCCCATTTAGTTGAATTCCCTCAGCTTCCTTCCCATCCATTTCGCTCTCTAAGAATTAGGTAGAGCAGCGGTGGCACGACTATTTATAGACTATGTTCCTCAAGGGCGGACTCTCCCACCAGATTTATATAGTATAAATTTACTAAGATCTGGATTTCCAGCACTACATCTGTCCAGTGTCTGGTTGAAAACAGTTTTTGCTGGTACTTGTTGAGATGTAATGACGGTACATCCTTGTTGTACTTTCCGTGTACCTAAACTAAAACCTACCAACTCACTAAACTAATGGGAAAAAATTTCAGCAATATCGCCGCCGAACCCGCGGGAGTTGAAACCAAAAAGAATGTTATTGCCTATCCGGGTAACCCCTACCCCCTGGGAGCCACCTGGGATGGCGAAGGAGTAAATTTTGCAGTATATGCCGAGAATGCCCAGGGCGTTGAACTTTGTTTGTTTGATAGCACCGAGGCTGAAAAAGAATCGGTAAGGGTAAAAATGATGGAGCGCACCCACCACGTGTGGCACGTATATATGCCCGGTTTGAAACCTGGCCAACTGTACGGATTTCGCATGCACGGCCCTTATGACCCTGCCAATGGTTACCGGTTCAATCCGAACAAATTGTTGATAGACCCTTACGCCAAGGCCATATCCGGAACCATAGAGTGGAATGAATCCCTGTTTGGCTATGATGTTGGCAATCCGGACGAAGACCTGAACATGAGTGAATCCGACAGTGCTCCTTATATTCCAAAATCGGTAGTTATTGACCCGAATTTTGATTGGGGAAAAGATAAAGCGCCCCGGATACCCTACCACCGTACGGTAATTTACGAAACACACGTAAAAGGTTTTACCAAACAACACCCCGATATACCCGAAAACATCCGGGGAAGCTACGCGGCAATTGGTCATCCGGTAACTATTAAGTACCTGAAAGAATTAGGAATTACCGCTATTGAGTTACTGCCGGTACACCATTTTATTACCGATTGGCACCTCAAGGAAAAGGGGCTGACCAACTACTGGGGCTACAACTCAATCGGCTTTTTTGCTCCGGATGTCCGCTACTCAAGCAGCGGTACCCTCGGTGAGCAGGTGACCGAGTTCAAAAATATGGTGAAAGAACTTCACAAAGCGGGTATTGAGGTAATTCTGGACGTGGTATATAACCATACCGGTGAAGGGAACCACATGGGGCCAACGCTTTCCTTCAAAGGGATTGATAACGGCTCCTACTACCGGCTGGTCGAGGAAGACAAACGTTTCTATATGGATTATACCGGTACGGGAAATACCCTGAACGCCCAGCTTCCCAGCGTACTCCGCTTGATTATGGACAGCTTGCGGTACTGGATTCTGGACATGCACGTGGATGGCTTCCGTTTTGACCTGGCTTCCACCCTCGCCCGTGAGCTGCACGCGGTTGACCGGCTGGGTTCGTTCTTTGATATTATCCATCAGGACCCCATTATTTCGCAGGCCAAACTAATTGCCGAACCCTGGGACGTAGGCGAAGGGGGCTACCAGGTTGGTAACTTCCCACCGGGCTGGGCCGAATGGAACGGCATGTACCGCGACTGTATGCGTGACTACTGGCGCGGTGAAAACAGTATGCTGGCCGAATTTGCGATGCGCTTTACGGGTAGTTCGGACCTGTACGAAGGTGATAACCGTCGGCCCACCGCCAGTGTCAATTTTATTACGGCCCACGACGGATTTACCCTGAACGACCTGGTTACCTACAACGAAAAATATAACGACGCAAACGGTGAGGATAATAACGACGGCGAAAGCCACAACCGGTCCTGGAATTGTGGCGTGGAAGGCCCCACCGACGACCCGGAGATAATTGACCTGCGTAACCGCCAGAAACGTAACCTGCTGGCTACGATGTTCCTGTCGCAGGGTGTACCCATGCTGGTAGCGGGGGATGAAATAAGCCGTACCCAGGGAGGTAATAACAATGCCTACTGCCAGGATAACGAAATATCGTGGCTGGACTGGGAGAATGCCGACAAAGACTTGCTGGCCTTTACCCAAAAGCTTATTGCCCTTAACCGAAACCACCCGGTCTTCTGCCGTCGTCGCTGGTTTCAGGGGCAGCCTATTAAAGGTACCGGCGTAGAAGACATCGCCTGGTTCCTACCGGAAGGTACTGAAATGAATGAGGAGAACTGGTCCCACGATTTTGCCAAATCCCTGGGGGTTTTTCTTAATGGACGCGGACTGCGGTCAGTAGGTTCTAAAGGTGAGCAAATCCTGGATGATTCTTTCTACGTGATTTTCAATGCCCACTATGAATCGCTCGAATTCAAATTGCCGACCGAAAAGTACGGAAAGGAGTGGATAAAAATCCTGGACACCAGTGAAAATAAAGTGGATGAAGAAGGTGAAACTTTTAAGCCGGAGGACACCCTCACAGTCAAGAGCCGCTCAGTGGTACTTTTAAAATTCCCCTTCCAAAGATAAGCTTATGAATCAACTGGATAGTAGTAAAAGAACCCTGGGTGTTACGTTTAACACCCAGGGTCAGGCGGAGGTATATGTCTGGGCCCCAAAGGCAGAGAAAGTAGCCATCCGACTCTCCCGGGACAAAAAAAACATCTCTTTGAGCAAAGGGGAAATGGGATACTGGCAAACCACCAGCCCGGACATACAGCCCGGCGATGCCTATAAAATAGTACTGGACGGTACTGAACGCCCCGACCCGGCCTCCCTGGCCCAGGAAGATAGCGTACACGGAAATTCGGTAGCAGTAGATGTAAATCAGTTTGAGTGGACTGACGGCCAATGGAAGAATATTCCGCTCGAAGACTACATCCTGTACGAGCTGCACACGGGTACATTTACGCCCGAGGGTACCTTTGCGGGTCTGGAACAAAAACTGGACTACCTGAAAGAGCTGGGGGTCAATGCCATTGAAATCATGCCGGTGGCCCAGTTTCCCGGTTCCCGCAACTGGGGTTACGATGGAGTGCTACCATTTGCTACCCAGAATTCCTACGGAGGCGCGGAAGGACTACAGCATCTGGTCGATGTTTGTCATAAAAAAGAGATTGCCGTAATCCTGGATGTGGTCTATAACCACATGGGCCCCGAAGGCAACTACCTAAACGACTTTGGCCCCTATTTTACCGAAAAGTACAATACCCCCTGGGGGCAGGCGCTCAACTTTGATGATGCCGGTTGCGACGGGGTACGAAAGTACTTCACCGAAAACCTGTTGATGTGGTTCCGGGACTTTCATATTGATGCCGTACGCATGGACGCTGTTCATGCCATCAAGGATTTTAGTGCAACCCATATTCTTCGGGAAATGAAACAGTGTGTTAATCAACTGATGAAGGAAACCGGTCGCACGCATTACATGATCGTGGAGCTGGACCTGAATGATACCCGCTTTATTAATCCGCTCGAGAAGCAGGGTTTTGGCATGGATGCGCAGTGGGTGGACGAATTCCACCATGCCCTCCGCGTCACGGCCGGGGGCGATCGCAATGGGTACTACGTCGACTTTGAAGGGCTATCTCACCTGGCTAAGGCCTATAAAGACGCCTACGTTTACGATGGACAGTATTCACCACACCGGGATAAAATATTTGGTATAAAAGCAGAGAATAATCCGGGCCAACAATTCATCGTTTTCTCGCAGAACCACGACCAGGTAGGTAACCGGATGCTCGGCGAGCGCACGAGCCAGCTGACAAGTTTTGAAATGCAAAAACTTTTGGCGGGTGCCGTTATGGTTAGCCCCTATCTTCCCATGCTATTTATGGGCGAAGAATACAGCGAACCCAACCCCTTCCTGTACTTCGTCAGCCACACCGACCCAGAACT
The DNA here is from genome assembly GCF_035998675.1 of Telluribacter sp. Lineage (NCBI taxonomy): Bacteria > Pseudomonadati > Bacteroidota > Cytophagia > Cytophagales > Spirosomataceae > Telluribacter > Telluribacter sp. The sequence continues at coordinate 146,678 of NZ_DASYHI010000020.1, read as the reverse complement.
GGCCGAAGCCGTTCGTAAGGGTCGAAAAGCCGAATTTGCCGCATTCCACGCCGAAGGCGAAGCGCCTGATCCCATGGCAGAAAGTACCTTCCAAGAATCGAAGCTGCAGTGGAATCTGCTTGACCAGGAACCCCACTCGACTATTTTCAGGTACTACCAAACCCTAATCAGGCTGCGTAAAGAGGTACCTGCCTTACGCCAGCTCAACCGCCATCAACTAACTGTAGAAACCAACGAAAATCAAAAAACGCTGGTACTTACCCGCTGGAATGACAATCAGCGCGTTGTTTGTCTGATGAATTTCTCAAAAACTACGCAGCAGCTCAGGCTTCCGGCCCACGCCAGTTCGTGGACCAAGTTGCTGGATTCGGCTGCTCCCGAATGGAATGGCCCAGCCGCTGCACCTGAGCAAGCCAAAGAGGCCTCGACCGTGGTGGTACAACCTGAGTCTATACAAATCTACACCAACCATGCATAATCCCGTCGCTACCTACCGGATACAGTTTCACGAGAACTTTACTCTGGCTGACGCAGAAAAACTACTCCCTTACCTCCAGAAGCTGGGGATAAGTACCTTATACGCTTCTCCCATTTTTGAAGCTACCCCCGGCAGTACGCATGGGTACGACGGCGTTGACCCGCACCGCATAAACCCCGAGATTGGTACTGAAGAACAACTACGGGATATATGTACACGCCTGAAAGAGCAGGGTATAAACTGGGTTCAGGATATTGTGCCCAACCACATGGCCTACCACCCCAACAATACCTGGCTCATGGATGTCCTGGAAAAAGGAGAGCTTTCGGCCTACGCTTCTTTCTTCGACGTAGCCTGGACCAGCCAGCTTTATAATGGCCGGATCATGGTGCCGTTTCTGGGTAGTACCCTGGAAGAGGTAATCCAGAATGGAGAGCTAAAAGTCAAGTACCAGGCCGATCGCCTACGCCTGTACCTTTCTTACTACGATTCTGATTATCCACTCAATCTCCGCTCCTATGCTACCATTTTAAATTCAGGGAAAAAGAAAAAATCCGAAGCCATCAACCAGCTCCTGGAAAAACTGGACGAAATCCATAAGGAAGATGAATCAACAGCCTTTTCCTCACGCTGGGAGGAGTTTCTGCAGCAGTTCGCTTCTCTATTGAAGAATAAAACCACCGGCTCCTACATTGAATCCTGTATTAAGGCGGTCAACCAGGACCCGGACGCGATCAGTAAAATAGCCGAAGAACAAACTTATCGCCTGTGCCATTGGCAGGAAACAGACAAAAAAATCACTTTCCGCCGGTTCTTTACCGTCAATAGCCTGATCTGTTTGAACATTCAGAATCCGGAAGTTTTTCAAACTTACCACCAGTTTATCAATACGCTGTTGCAGGACGATATTTTCCAGGGCATCCGGATCGACCATATCGATGGTTTGTTTGATCCGAGTGGCTACCTGCAGCAACTTCGGGAACTGGCCGGGGAGGAAAAATATATTGTGGTTGAAAAAATTCTGGAACCCGGGGAGGATTTACCTAACTACTGGCCCATCCAGGGAGCGACTGGTTACGAGTTTTTATCGGATGTAAATAACCTTTTTACTAATCGGGAAAGCAAAAAAAGCTTCACTGACTACTACGCCCGGCTGGTGGGCAACGAAGCCTCAGCCCACGACCAGATCCACGACAAAAAGGCTTACATTTTATTTGAACACATGGCCGGGGAGCTGGACAACCTGTACCACCTGTTTATAGAGCTTAACCTGGCGGATGAAAAGGCCTTATCCAAAGTTGACCCGGAAATACTAAAAAGGGCCATCGGTGAAGTACTTATCCAGTGTCCGGTTTACAGGTACTACGGTAACAGCCTTCCGCTGGATGAGGAAGAGACTACCGCCGTAACGGAGATTTTTAATAATATCCGTAAGAACAAAAAGGAACTGGTCCCTGGTATAAATTTGCTGGAGGAAGCCATCCTGAAAAAACCGGCCAAAGCCAAAAAAGAAGAACATAAGAACGCGCTGCTTTTTTACCAGCGGATTATGCAGTTTACCGGACCGCTCATGGCTAAGGGAGTAGAGGATACGTTGATGTACACCTATAACCGCTTTATTGGTCACAATGAAGTGGGCGATTCTCCCGAAGCCTTTGGTCTAACGCCGGAGGAATTTCACCAGAAAATGGTGGATCGTCAAAAAAACTGGCCCCTGGCCCTCAATACTACCTCCACCCACGATACCAAGCGGGGGGAAGATGTCAGAATCCGGCTCAACGTACTTACCGACCTGGCGGATGAGTGGCTGGAAAAGGTACAGGAATGGAAAAAACAATCCGGTGACCTGAAACAAAACGGAGCCCCGGACGACAACGACGAGTACCTCATATACCAAACCCTGATTGGTGCCCTGCCCATGCCGGGAGAAGACGAAGACCAGTTTGGGGAGCGGATTCAGGAGTACCTGCAGAAAGCGCTGCGGGAAGCCAAGAAAAACTCCAATTGGACTACCCCTAATGAGGAATATGAGACAGCTACCAAAGCTTTCGCTAAGGGGCTGCTGGACCAGAGCAAGCCCTTCTGGAAAAGTTTTGCGCCATTTCACCAGAAGGTGGCTGATTACGGAATTGTAAACTCCCTGTCGCAGGTGCTGCTAAAGTTTACCTGCCCGGGCGTTCCGGATGTGTACCAGGGTACCGAGTTGTGGGATTTGAGTCTGGTCGACCCGGATAACCGTCGGGCCGTAGACTACAAAAAACGTCAGCAGTGGCTGGATGACCTGGATGCCCAGGACCTCAATAAACAGGAGGAAGTATGGCAGGATTTATGGCAAAACCGGTCAAACGCCAAAATAAAACTCTGGCTGACGCACACGCTCCTCAATGAGCGGAAGCGAAACGCCGATATTTTTGCCAAGGGCGACTACCTGCCTCTGGAAGTAAGCGGCGAGTATAAAGACAATATTATAGCTTTTGCCCGCTCCTACCAGCAAACCTGTTACCTGATAGTCGTACCCCTGCACCTGGCTCAGCTTTGTAAGCAACAGGGAAAAGAGGTACTGGAGCTGGATTGGAAGGATACCACCATTACACTTCCCAAAGACATACCTACCGAATGGCAGCACCTGCTCTTAAAAACCGAGGGGACTGCTGAAAAAGAACTACCGGTTAATGGTTTGTTTACCACCGTACCAATTGCGGTATTAAAATTCAAGGCAAAGAATGAACGTGGAGCCGGAATCCTGCTCCACATTACTTCCTTACCGTCTCCTTTCGGACTGGGTGACCTGGGTCCGGAGGCCAAAGCCTTTGCGGACTTCCTGTACCGGACGGGGCAAAAGTACTGGCAGTTGTTACCGCTCAACCCTACCGAACAAGGCCAGGCGCATTCGCCCTATAGTGCTTTATCAAGCCGGGCCGGTAACCCATTGCTGATAAGTCCCGAGTTATTGGCCGACGCTGGCTTGCTCGACCCGAAGGATTTTAAAAAGTACCGGCTTCCCCAAAAAGACCAGGCCGACTACGCGGAGGCCGAACGAATAAAAACTGAACTATTTGAAATAGCCTGGAAAAATTACAAGGACGGGGAATTTGCTACCATGAAGCAGCAGTTCCTTGACTTTTGCCGACAAGAAGCCCTGTGGTTGGATGACTTCGCCCTGTTCATAGTACTGAAAGACAAAAACGGAGGAAAACCCTGGTTTGAGTGGCCTGAGGAGTTCAAGCAACGCGACAAAAAAGTGCTGGAAAAACTCAAAGCTGAACAAGCCGACCAGTTTGAGAAAACCAGGTGGCTGCAGTTCATTTTCCTTTCTCAATGGAAACGCCTGAGAACCTACTGTAATAACCGGGGGATCCAACTTTTTGGAGATATGCCCTTTTATACCAGCTACGACTCGGTTGACGTATGGGCCAACCGGGAGATTTTCAGTCTGGATAAGGAAGGAAACATGACCGGCATCGCGGGTGTACCTCCCGACTTTTTCAGTGAGGATGGTCAGCTTTGGGGAATGCCGGTGTTTGAGTGGGATGTACTCAAAAAGCAAAACTATAGGTGGTGGATTGAGCGGCTGATAAAAAACATTGAGCTGTTTGATATTGTTCGGCTCGACCATTTCCGGGCATTTGCTGACTACTGGGTGGTACCGGCCGGCGAGAAGACCGCCCGCCGTGGCGAGTGGAAACTGGGCCCCGGTTCGGAATTCTTTAACCAGGTAAAAAAAGAAATGGGCGGCCTGCCGTTCATCGCGGAGGACCTGGGCGATGTGAGTCCCATCGTGCTGGAACTCCGGGATGAGTTTGAGCTACCCGGGATGAAGGTAATCCAATTTGCGTTTGATGAAAGTATGCCCCAAAGCATTTTTATCCCCCATAATTTCACCCCTAATTTTGTCGCCTATACCGGTACCCACGATAACAACACCATTTTGGGCTGGTACAATCAGGAAGGCAAAGAGGATAAAAAACGGATGGATAAGTACCTGGGGCGGGTACTGGAAAGGGATGAAATAGCCCCGGCTATGTGTCGGATGGCCTTTGCTTCCGTTGCCAAGATTGCCATAATTCCGCTTCAGGACTTACTGGGGCTGGATGAAAAATCAAGGATGAATTATCCGGGAGAGGGAGAAGGTAACTGGCTTTGGCGGCTCAAACCCGGCCAGCTTACCAAGGAAGCTGAAAAGCAGCTGCTGGAATGGACCCGGATTTACAACCGCGATTAATTTTATTTAACTACTCAAAAAGATGAGGCCCGACCATTCAATTGGTCGGGCCTCATTTATAAAATTCTAGTAATTACTTCGCAACCGAAGACCACTCTACCCGGTTAGGGTTTTTGTCGGTGGCCGCCATGGTAGGCGCTTCTACCTGTATGCTGCTGTCTTCGATAAACTCTTCATCCGTTACTTCATTCACCGCAATGTGCGGAGCGATAACCAGCGAAACAATGGACATTAACTTAATCAGGATGTTCATAGAAGGACCGGAAGTATCTTTGAAGGGGTCACCTACGGTATCACCCGTTACAGCTGCCTTATGTGGCTCCGACTTTTTGTAGTAAGTCTGTCCGTTGATAAGAACTCCTTTCTCAAACGATTTTTTCGCGTTATCCCAGGCACCACCGGCGTTGTTCTGGAAAATACCCATCAACACGCCGGAAACGGTAACACCAGCCAGGGTACCTCCCAGTACTTCGGGCCCAAAGACAAATCCAACGATAACGGGTACTATCAGGGCAATCAGACCGGGAGCCACCATTTCTTTTATGGAAGCCTGGGTGGAAATAGCCACGCATTTTTCGTATTCGGGACGGGCAGTACCTTCCATAATACCCGGGATTTCGCGGAACTGACGACGTACTTCTTCCACCATTTTCATGGCCGCCCTACCTACCGCCGCAATGGCCAGCGAAGAGAATATGAACGGTATCATGGCACCAACAAAAAGACCAGCCAGTACATTAGCCTTATAAATGTCAATGGCGCTGATTCCGGCTACACCACAGAAGGCCGCGAAAAGTGCAAGGGAAGTTAAGGCAGCCGAAGCAATGGCGAAGCCTTTACCCGTAGCAGCGGTAGTGTTCCCCACAGCATCCAGAATATCAGTACGCCCCCGAACTTCTTCGGGCAGGTAGGACATCTCGGCAATACCACCCGCGTTATCCGCAATAGGTCCAAACGCATCAATTGCCAACTGCATAGCCGTAGTGGCCATCATACCGGCCGCAGCTATGGCTACTCCATAAAGACCGGCAAATTCATAGCTGAGAAAAATACCGGCCGCCAATACCAGCGTTGGAATAACCGTAGATTCCATTCCGACCGATAAACCACCGATAATGTTGGTCGCATGACCCGTCGATGACTGGTTTACGATTGATTGAACCGGACGTTTGCCCATGGCGGTGTAGTATTCGGTAACAGCCGACATAATAGCGCCCACAACGGAACCCAGCAGAATAGCCCAGAAAACATCCAGCGAAGTAAATTCAACCCCACGGATGGTCAGAATGGAATCGGGTAGCATCCAGGTAGTCAGGGGGTACGATACCGCCAGCGTAATAAGGATGGAAGCCCAGTTTCCACGGTTCATAGCGCCCTGTACATCTCCTTTCTCGTCGGCGATCCGAACCAGCAGCATACCTATAATGGAAGCGATCAGACCTACTCCGGCAATAACCATGGGCAGCAGAATGGGGGCAATGCCTCCGAAGTTGTCAGGCTGGCGGGAAATAATTTCGCGGCCCAGTACCATGGTAGCCAGGATGGTAGCCACGTAAGAACCGAAAAGGTCAGCCCCCATACCGGCCACGTCCCCTACGTTATCGCCCACGTTGTCGGCGATGGTAGCCGGGTTACGCGGATCATCTTCCGGAATACCGGCCTCTACTTTACCTACCAGGTCAGCTCCTACGTCGGCGGCTTTGGTATAAATACCACCACCTACGCGGGCAAACAAAGCGATTGATTCAGCTCCCAATGAAAAGCCGGCCAGTACTTCCAGTACGGTTTCCATGGGCAGACCATTCACATCCGTACTCTCTCCAACAAACAAATAATATAGAACGATGAACAAACTGCTCAAACCCAGCACCGCCAGACTCGCCACCCCAATGCCCATCACTGAACCACCCGTGAAACTTACCTCAAGGGCTTTAGCCAGGCTGGTACGTGCAGCCTGGGTAGTACGCACATTGGATTTAGTGGCTATAGTCATACCGATATATCCGGCAAAGGCGGAAATAAAAGCTCCAAGGATAAAGGCAACGCCAATAATCCAGCTGGAATTTTCGACCAGTGTTCCTGAAAAACCTAAAAGAATACTAACCACTACACCAAAAACAATAAGAACCCGCCATTCGGCTTTAAGAAAGGCCAGGGCACCTTCGGCAATGGCATTGGCGATTTCCTGCATATTGGCATCGCCTGCATCCTGCTTCACCACCCAGCCTCGTTTAAAAAACATGACCAGTAGCCCAACGAGCCCAAGCACTGGCACCAGATAAGTAATGCTATTCATGCGTAATACGTTTTTGGTTAAGTGTTCAAAAAATCGTGTAAATATAGATTGCGGCCTTACATTAAAAAAATGCATCTAGAGCCTACATTGATTATTTTGTATAGTTTTTATAAAATATCCGAGAAATAAAAAATCATTATTGCAACTTTACCCTTCCTGTCAGTAGATTACACCATATATTACTATCCTTGTCTATACTTTTCAATTTATAATGAAGCGATTCCCTTATACCTCTTTTGCAGTCCTGCTATTTCTCATTGTTTCAAAAGTAACCGCTCAGACTCCTGTCGTGCCTTCCAGTGAGATTCTGCTGAACCTGAAAAAGCTGAATATGCTGGGGTCAGTACTGTACATTGCGGCCCACCCCGACGACGAAAATACCCTGATGCTCGCCTACCTGTCCAAGGACCGGCTGGCCCGCACCGGGTACCTGTCCCTGACCCGCGGTGACGGCGGCCAAAACCTTATCGGGGCTGAGCAGGGGTACAATATTGGGCTAATTAGAACTCAGGAGCTACTGGCGGCCCGCCGGATCGACGGCGCCGAACAGTTTTTTTCGCGTGCCTACGATTTTGGATTTTCCAAAACGCTCGACGAAACCCTTAACTTCTGGGACCGCGAAAAAGTACTGGGCGACGTAGTATGGATGATTCGTAAGTATCAGCCCGATGTAGTTATAACCCGCTTCCCCCCCGACCCCCGGGCCGGTCACGGTCACCACCAAACGTCGGCGTTCCTGGCCGAAGAAGCTTTTAAACTGGCAGGGAATCCGGCCTCTTACCCTGACCAGCTAAAATACGTCAAAACCTGGCAACCTAAACGCATCACCTGGAACACCTACAGCCGGGGCTTTACCAACCAGGCCCCTACCGAGGAAAAAGCTCCTTACATAGCCGTTGAGTTAGGTGGGTTTAACCCGCTGCTTGGCAAATCCTATTCAGAAATAGCCGCAGAAAGCCGGAGCCAGCATAAAAGTCAGGGTTTTGGGTCCTCTCCCGTACGTGATGTCCGGACCGACTACCTGGTTCATACCGCTGGTGATCCTGCCCAAAAAGACCTTTTTGACGGAGTTGATACCAGTTGGAACCGAGTACCGGGTAGCGCCGAGGTGGCCCGGCTGGTTTCTCAGGTAATAACAAATTTTAATGTTGCCAAACCGGAAGCCTCGGTCCCCACGTTGGTTCGGATACACCAGCAACTCAGCAAGCTGGACCCGTCGCAGATTCTGGTACAAGCCAAAAAACAAGAGGTAGAAAAACTGATTCAGCAATGCCTGGGCCTGTGGTTTGAAACCAACCCCACCGAATACTCTGCCGTGCCGGGTACCCAGGTTAGCTTAAAGGTGAATGTAGTCAAGCGGGCCGACTACCCCGTCAAACTGGTGGGCTTGCAATGGACGGGCCGGGCCGCCGATAGTACCTTCAGTACCAGTCTGGCCCTCCATAAAGCAGTAAACGTTACCCTGAACACCCAGTTACCGGATAATTTACCTGTAAGCCAGCCCTATTGGTTAGAAAAACCTTTGAGTAAAGGGGTCTTTCAGATTGATGACCAACGCGCCATTGGCTTTCCGGAAAATACCCCACTGACTTTAACAAAGTTCACTTTTGAGATTGATGGTCAACCTTTTACCTTCAGTAAGCCCTGGACCTACAAATTCAACGACCCGGTGGCGGGAGAGCAGTACCGGCCCTTTGAAATCAGGCCCGCCGTAACTGCCACCCTCAACGAGCCGGTTTTTATATTTACCACAAACAGTCCCCGGGAAGTCCAGGTACTGGTAAAAGCTCAGAAAAAAGGGATGCAGGGTACCTTGCGCCCTCAGGTACCCGCAGGCTGGAAAGTTGAACCCGCCTCCCGCCCCTTTCAATTCAACGACAAGTACCAGGAAGAAGCTTTTTCGTTCACCATTACTCCTCCCAACCAGAACCAGGAAGTGACCCTCCGGGCCATCGCCACGGTGGATGGACAGAGTTATGCCACCGCCATGAAAACCATTGAGTACCCCCACATTCCATCCCAAACCATATTCCCTCCCGCCGAAGCAAAACTGGCCCGGGTTGATGTTAAAATGCTCGCGCGCAGGATTGGGTACATTGCCGGTGCCGGCGATGATGTACCAGCCGCGCTTCGACAAATGGGGGCTACGGTCGTTATGCTAAACGGGGAAGAACTAAGCAAAGACCTAAGTACTTACGATGCCATAGTAGTGGGGGTAAGGGCCTATAATACCGAGGAGCGACTTCGTTTTTTCCAGGATAAGCTCATGAATTACGTCAAAAACGGGGGGACGATGCTGGTGCAATATACTACCTCCAATGGTCTGAAAGTACCTCAGTTAGGTCCCTACCCTTTCAAACTGGGCCGGGACCGGGTGTCGGAGGAGGAAGCTGAGATGAGGGTACTAAAACCGGCGCACCCGCTACTGAACGCTCCCAATAAAATTACCGCCCGGGATTTTGACGGTTGGATTCAGGAACGAGGTCTGTACTTTGCCGAAGAGTGGGACCCGGCCTACCAGGCCATTCTGTCGGGTAACGATGTCGGCGAAACGCCCAAAGATGGTAGTCTGCTGTATGCCCCCTACGGAAAAGGCCATTTTATTTACACCGGACTTTCCTTTTTCAGAGAACTCCCCGCCGGGGTTACGGGTGCCTACCGGTTGTTTGCCAATCTGGTATCGGCCGGGAAAACTAAATAGACCACCATCAAAAACTTCAACCACCCTCCATTTATACTTAATAACCGCCTGTTTTGACAGCAACTACTTCGCCCTGGAAAATCTGGATTGATACCGGAGGTACCTTTACCGATTGTCTGGCCATTGACCCGGAGGGCCAGCGGCACCGGGCCAAAGTACTAAGCAGTGGTTGTCTCCGGGGGCGGATCGTACGAAAAATAGATGCCAACTACTATAAATTTGAAGCGCCCTGGCAGTACGAAAGTCAATTATTGGAAGGATTTTCGTTTAGATTGCTCAACGGAGGTCTTTCTACTAAGCTTCTCTCTATAAACTACTTAAACCAAACCCTAACTTTAGAAGATAATCTAACACCGTTATCTGACAAAGATTTTGAGCTTTTTACGGGGGAAGAAGCCCCCGTTCTGGCCACCCGGCTGGTAACCGGAACGCCTCTCCGTCACTCCTTCCCTCCGCTCAGGATGCGCCTGGGTACCACCAAGGGGACTAACGCTTTATTGGAAAAAAAAGGAGCCAAAACGCTGCTGGTTGTTACCAAGGGATTCGAAGATATTGTCCGTATTGGTACGCAGCAAAGACCCCATCTTTTCCAGTTGGATATTCCCGAACCTACCCTGTTATATGCAGCCGTATTTGGAATTGAAGAACGATTGGAACCAGACGGTTCGGTGGCGGTGCCGCTTTTGGATGAAGAATTGGCAAAATTGGGAGATTATTGCCGCGCGCACCAGTTTGAAACGGTTGCCATTTCCCTGCTTCACTCCTACTGCAACCCGGTGCACGAAATGCAGATTGGGGAGTACCTGCGGACAAAGGGACTCGCCTACCTTTCGCTCTCGTCGCAACTCTACCCCGGCCTCCACTACCTCCGGCGAACCCAAACCGCGGTCATCAATGCCTACCTGTCGCCCGTACTGGACACCTACCTGAGCAGAATCAAATCCTCGCTGGGCGATGCCGCCTTAAAAGTAATGACCAGCGCCGGTGGGCTGGTGGGAGCAGAAAAGTTCAGAGCCAAGGACAGCTTGTTGAGCGGCCCGGCGGGAGGAATGGTTGCGGCGGCTTCCCTGGCCTGGCGGCTGGGCTATGACAAGGTACTTACCTTTGACATGGGAGGTACCAGTACCGACACCGCCCGTATTACCGGTCGCCCCGACCTCCACTATACCACCCGCATTAATAACCTGGAGATGCACAGCCCGGCCCTGGCCATTGAAACCGTAGCGGCCGGGGGCGGCTCCGTTTGCTGGTTCGACGGCTTCGGCCTTCGGGTAGGCCCCGAAAGTGCGGGGGCCAGCCCCGGTCCCGCCTGCTATGGCGCAGGAGGGCCGCTTACTCTTACGGATATTAATTTATTACTCGGCAAGATGGAGGCCTCCCGGTTGGGTATTCCTGTTTATCCCGAAGCCGCGGTGGAAGCTTTAAAAAAATTGCAGGACGACATTCTTTTCAAAAGTGGAAACAGTCTGTCTAGTCAGGAGGTACTGCTGGGCCTCGAACGGATTGCCAATGAAAAAATGGCGGAGGCCATCCGCCGCATTTCCGTAGCTCGCGGAGTAGACCCGAAAGAATACGCCCTGCTGACTTTTGGGGGAGCCGGGGGAATGCACGGTTGCCAATTGGCCGAAATCGTTGGAATAAAACAGGTAATCATTCCGTTTGACGCGGGCTTGTTCAGTGCCCTGGGCATGGGAGAAGCGCAGCTAAGCCGGATCGTTTCGGTACAGGTCCTAAAAAAGTGGACGGAGGTGGCTTACCGGCTTCCTGCCTACGTACAGGAACTCCACGCCCAGGCCGTACTTGAGCTTGGGATGGAATTGGTCCAGGAGACCGAGGTAGCGTTTTGTGCCCTGTTTTTACGGTTTGCCGGGCAGGAAAGTAGTTTGGAAGTACCCTATCGAGAATTGGAAACCCTCTCCTTATTCGAGAAACTCTATGAAACCCAGTTTGGGTACCTGCCCCGTACCAGGGAGGTCGAGGTGGAAAGTATCCGGATGATGGTTCAGGAAAAAAGTCAGGAGAATCCCCCGACTCCTCTCATACAGGAAAGCTTTCCGCTGGTGGCAAAGAAAACGGTTTCGACTCCGTACCTGCCACAGCAGGAAGTAGGTATCCATAACTGGGAAGAGCTTGACCCGGGCCATCTTATCATGGGACCGGCCATTCTGCGCAACGCCACTTCCACTTCCTACCTGCCCGAAGGTTGGGAAGGTGTAGTTCAAACTACCCGCGATATTATTCTTTCCGATAAACGTACGGACCTGACTGCTACGATCCAGCATACCCGGGAAGTAGAAATGGAGCTTTTCACCAATCGGTTTATGGCCATTGCGGAGGAAATGGGTGCCCAGCTACAACGCACGGCCTTTTCGGTGAATGTGAAGGAAAGGCTCGATTTTTCCTGTGCCCTGCTGGACCCCGCCGGTGAACTTCTCGTAAATGCCCCCCATATTCCGGTGCATTTGGGTAGCCTGGGTATATGTACCCGCCTGGTCAGGGCAGCAATTGAGATTGGTCCGGGCGATGTGGTCATTACCAACCACCCCCGGTACGGTGGTTCGCACTTGCCCGACGTTACTCTTATAGCCGGTGTGTTTACCGAGGATGGGCAGTGTGCTGGCTACGTGGTTAACCGGGCGCACCATGCCGAAATAGGGGGTAAAAAGCCCGGTTCAATGCCACCGGATGCCATCCGACTACACGAGGAGGGCGTTGCCATTCTTCCGCAGTACCTGGTCCGTCGCGGAGAACTGCAATGGGAAACTGTTCAGCAGCTGTTTACCGGGGGTCCTTTCCCGTCCCGGATGCTGGCCGAAAATGAAGCCGACATTGTGGCGGCGCTGTCGTCCCTGCGCCGCGGTCAGGAGGACCTGCTGAAACTCGTGCAGGAGCACGGCTACCGCAAGGTAACTACCTACATGCAGCTCCTGAAACGAAGTGCTTCCCAGCAGGTAACCCAAGCCCTGAAACCCTGGGTAGGAAAAGAATTAAAAGCCGTCGAGTACCTGGACGATGGAAACCGTCTGGCCCTGAAAGTCACGGTTACTCCTTCCCGGCTGAGCTTTGATTTCACAGGTACCTCCCGGGTTCACCCGCAGAACCTGAACGCGAATATTTCTATTATCCACAGCGCGGTCTTGTACGTACTTCGTTTACTCGTAGGCCGGGAAATTCCGCTGAACGATGGCCTGATGAAGCAGGTACAGCTTATACTGCCGGAAAACTCTTTTCTCCATCCTCATTTTGAAGATGATGCCACCCTTTGCCCCGCCGTGGTTGGCGGAAATACCGAAATCAGCCAGCGACTGGTGGATACCCTCCTGAAAGCTTTCGGGTTGGCGGCCTGTAGCCAGGGTACCATGAACAATTTTCTGTTTGGCAACGAGCGGTTTGGGTACTACGAAACCATTGGTGGAGGGGCGGGTGCCGGCCCGGGCTTTCACGGGCGCTCGGGGGTACACCAGCACATGACCAATACCCGCATCACCGACCCGGAAGAACTGGAAAGGCGCTACCCCGTACGCCTCCGCCGGTTTGCCATCCGAACGGGATCGGGGGGAGCCGGAAAGTGGCGGGGAGGTGATGGCATTATCCGCGAGCTGGAATTCCTGGAAAAACTGGAAGTAACCCTCATTGGGCAGCACAATCATTTTTCGCCCTATGGCCTCGAGGGGGGTGAACCCGGAAAAACGTCCCTGATTACCCTGGTTCGTCGCGGGGGTAAGGTTGAAAATTCACCCGCCATTGGCAGTACCACCGTGTATCCCGGGGAACGTATTATCCTGGAAACGCCCGGCGGCGGTGGGTACGGGGAAGCCGGGTAGGTCACCTGACTAAATCTTTTTTCTATTTATTTTACCAAATGAAGTACGTTTCGCTCCGTTCCGGGCTGTCCAGCTTGCTGTTCTGGTCTGTGATATCGGCGGCCTTTATCGGGCCGGGAACCGTCACCACCTGCGGACTGGCGGGAGCCACCTTTGGTAGTTCCCTGCTGTGGGCCCTGGTGTTTTCTACCGTAAGTACTATACTTCTGCAGGAGGCCGCCGCCCGTCTAACGATTGCATCCGGAAAGAATTTGGGAGAGATACTGGCCGGTCGGCACGAGAGCCACGGACAAACCGTAAATTACCTCCTGGCCATCGGAGTAATAACCGGTTGTGCGGCCTACGAAGCCGGTAATATCCTGGGAGCAGTAGCCGGAATTCAACTTCTTTTCCAGGTACCTGCCTGGCTGCTTACGCTGGTGGTAGGTACGCTGGCCGTACTGTTTTTGTCCATACCATCCACCGCCCTACTTACCCGCCTGCTGGGTCTGGTAGTTTTCCTGATGGGCATTGCCTTTGTGTGGGTAGGCGTACAAAGCATTTCGTCACTTCCGCAACTCCTCCGGGATAGCTTTGTGCCTGCCTTCCCTGCTGGTTCGGCCCTGGTAATAACCGGACTGGTGGGTACTACCGTGGTACCCTATAACCTGTTTCTTGCTTCGGGCATCGGGCAGGGGCAGTCGGTACGGGAAATGCGGCAGGGGTTGGTACTGGCCGTTCTTATTGGGGGACTAATTTCTATCAGCATTGTGCTGGGAGGTACCCTAATAGAAGGTACCTTCAGTTTTGAAAGAGCCGCCGAAGTACTCGCTCAGAAATTTGGTAAAAACGGTCGGCTACTGTACGCCATTGGTCTGTTCGGTGCTGGCTTTACCTCCGTAGTTACGGCTCCGTTTGCCGCTGGTATAACGGCCCGTACCCTACTGGGAACTACTCCCCAACAAACGGCCTGGGTAGGTCGGGGCGTTATCCTGATTGGACTGGTGTTTGGAGTACTGAACATTAAACCAGTACCCATTATCATTGCCGCACAGGCGGCCAACGGGTTATTATTACCATTTATAACCTGGCAAATAATCCGGGCGGTTAATGACCCGGCTCTCCTACCCCCGGCGCACCGCAACTCCCGCCTTCAGACCATTCTGTTGTACCTGATTTTTGGAGTCACGTTGGTCCTTGGTCTGAACAGCCTTTTTAATTCCGTCAAAACCTTCTGGTAAAATTACCTACCACCGCCATCCGGCTTTGATTCCCACCCAGGTATTTTGTTTGGGAGAAGCATTGAAAAAACGATTTCCGAAGGCATTCAGGTCATAGCCCAGGCTGTAAATCTCAGCCGACACCCATTCGGCCGAAGCCGACAAATCAGTATAAAAGTGGGCACCCCAATTCCGCTTCCAACTACCCCGTACCAAAAACTGGTCATAAGCGGGAGCTTCCACGGTGTTGGCATCATTCAGGAAAACGCTACCGCCGTGCTGGTAAGTCAGGTAAAGCGACAATCCGGCCAGTGCTTCCAGATCCAGCCCGGTGGTATGGCTTAAACGAGGGATGCCCGGCAGGATATTACCGGAGAGCTGCGCATCGGCCTGCTGGAAATCTACAAAGGTGTACCGGGTGTAGGTACCATTGTGCCAGGCCCGTACCTGACGCAACGGAGCGGTCCGGCTCGAAAAAATATCGTAGCCAACCTGCCATTCTACGCCGTTTTGCCGGGTTTTGCCCGCGTTGATGAAGAATTCAGCCCCGTTTTCTTCGGTGCGTCGCACAATCGCTTCCCGCAAACTAAAGGAGTAAAGATTTACTTCAGCGGAGAGCTTTTGCCCGGCCCGGCGAATTCCAATCTCCCGGTTCACCCCCCGCTCGGCCGAGAGGTCGGCCCGAAACCCACCGGCCGAGGGACGAATTTCCTGCAAGGTAGGGGGTGAAAATCCCTGACTGTAGCTTCCAAAAACGGCCCAATCCTCCCCGATTTTTTTCAGCAGGGCAATCCGGGGTGCCAGTTCAGCCTTGAAATTCTGCATCTGGCGACCATAAGGTGCCGGAAAAAAGCGCTGGAAGTCGTAGCGAAGCGTGTTATAGCTAAGGCCCACGGTAGCAATTAAACCCGACACCGGCTCAGCCTCAAACTGACTAAAGGCGGTGAATGCACCGGTCAGCAGTTCTTCATCCGTCAGCAACGTACCGGTAGTCCCTTTAAGATTCCTAAAGGTTCGCTGCACCGACTGCAGGTACTGTCCTTCCAGGCCGCTGGTCCAGGTGGCATTCCAGCGAGCATTATCAAACGCATATTTCCAAACCTGACGGCCGCCCAGGCCCAGTTCGGTCCGTTTTTCCTGATTGCTGATAAACGGATTCCGGAAATCGTTGGTCGACAAATATAGCGTGGTGGTCTGGCTCCAGTTAGCAGAAAGGCGGTAATCGTAGCTTCCACCCAGCATGGCGTAGCGGGTATACACCCCCGCCTGTTGTTCGCGGCTACCCGGCAGGGTCGGCGTAGGCTGCCGGGACAGCCGGGGGTTGGTCTGGTACTGTTGCAGGTTAATTCCGCCGGGGGTTTGGTAGTGAAGGTCCGAATACATCCCCAGCAAGGAAAAAGACCCCCGGCTACCTACCGGATTGGTAAGGGTAAAAGTCAGGGCGTCCCTGACCATGGCACTATGGTCGCGGTACCCCTCCTGCTGCTGGTGACCATACAAAACCGTGGCTCCACCGGTCTGAAGCAGGGAATTCCAGCTCCGGAAACCATACTTCCCAACGCCTACCTGCTGCTCGGCCCGATTGTTCCCTGCCGTGTTGGTGGGCGAAGACAACAAAACTACCCCACCGGTACCGGCTCCGTACAGACTGCTGCCCGGCCCCTTGATAATTTCCATCCGTTCCACGGCCGCAAAATCAATTACATTCAGCGAAGTATTTCCGCTGGCATCGGTAAAGGGAATGCCGTTCCAGTAAAACTTCACATTCCGAACGCCAAATGGCGAACGCAAAAGGCTCCCCCGAATTGAAAAACGATAGCTACCGGGTGAACGCTCCTCCATCCTGACGCCGGGAGCGGTATTGACGGCGTTAATCCAGGTAGTTGCGGCAAATCGAGTCATCAGCCGGGGCGTTATCAAACTAATAGCCGCCGGGGTTTCCAGTAAGGTCCGGCGGGACTCGTAAGCGCTGATGGTCACTTCTTCCAGTTGATTGGTTCTGAGCGTATCATTCTGAGCCAGGAGCGGATGACCGGTCAGGCAGGCTGCCAGAAAGGTACAGGAATATAAAAAGGTGGTAAAAGTCCTAAATTTAGACATCAGTGAAAGTTGAATGGGTAAGTGACCAAAGTTCTTTAACTATTCCTAATCTAACAAATGTTATTCCACCTGAAATCTGCTGCACCAATTTTATTATCAGGTTAAGTACTTCAAAAAAGACCGCAGTACCTTTGCCTGAGGTACCAATGACCGGTACTTTGCCAGGTTGTTCTCCTTATTTTTGATTTATGCTTTTTACAAAAACTTCCCTCCCTCTACCAATTCTTTGTCTGCTATTCCTGTTCAGCGGGCCAGGTCAGGCGCAGTCCAACGAAAACCTAAATAAAGAGAACACAAAAAGTACCTATACTACCAAAAGTATCCGGAACAGCTACCACTATACAACATTCGAACCCGGTATTGTCACTTTTCATGACAGCAGTACGGTAACCGCACCACTAAATTACAATTGGTTGCTTCGGGAAATGCACTTTATTACCGAGGAAGGAGATACGTTGGCACTTGCCAACGGAGGAGGTATTGCCAAAATCAAATTACAGGAAGAATTGTTTCATTTCGTACCCCCGTACGGATTCCTGGCTTTTGTTGCCAACTACAAAAATCTGAGAGTATCAGTCCAATTTTTAATGGTCGAAAAGGTGGTGGGTACCGGATCACTATCAAAAACTGTGATGATAACAGTAGCCAAGGATAGTACCGGGAAAACCCAGCTGAATAATATGAGGGGGCGCACTATTCTTATTCCAACCAAACTTTATTTTCTGGTTGATAAAAATAATACCGCTCATGAAGTTACCAAGTCCAACCTCCTCACGTTTTACCCCAACCATCGCAGGGAAATTACCCAGTACATCAGAAAAAACAGCATTGACCTAATGATTGTCACCCAGCTGAAAGCTGTACTTAAGTACTGTGATCAGCTCTAAATTGAGTAGTTCCTGCCTGATTTTCCTACCCAGAAACATAGCGTAAATCTTATTTTAACCGTTTTTCCAATATCCAATTTCTTTTCATTTAGAAATGAGGTAGTTTCGGGTATATTATATACTTTTATATACAGGGTACAGGCTGTACTTTTCCCTAAACTTTCCTTAACCACTATTCAGCTATGAAAACACACCTTTGGATTACCAGCGCCTTTATCTGTTTTGCCTCCTCCCTTTGGGCCCAATCCACCAAAATTATCCGGGTGAAAGATGTTACGGATTTACGTAAAGCAGTACCTATGAAAGACCAGTACAAGTACCCTGCTTTCAAAACCGGAACCGTGTCCCTGCACAATGGTACCGCCGTTGAGGCAAAACTGAATTACAACCTCCTGCTGAAAGCCATCCAGTTTATTGACCCTAAGGGTGACACAATGAACCTGAGCAATGAATTTACCATTAAACAAATCGTGATTGACCAGGACCAGTTTATCCATCATCCTAAGACAGGTTTCCTTGTATTTGTGGATGACCACGGGAGTTTCCGGTTAGCGGCGCATCAAATGTTGATTCAGGTAGGTAATGATAAAATGGGCGCCTATGACCAATCGTCGGGAGCCTCCTCCATTACCGCTGTCAAATCGTTTATGGACCCGAACGGCAGGGTACAAAACCTGGACATTAAAGGGGATGTACTGCTGACCAGGGAAGAGGAATTTTTCCTGGTAGATAAAAACAACGTCGTGTATCCGGCCAGTAAGGCCAGTGTACTTCGTTTTTTCCCTAACCACAAAAAGGAAATAAACGGATATGTGAAGGAGAAAAAAACGAATTTTAAAGAAAAAGATGAACTAGTAGCGCTTCTGAATTTCAGCAAATCGCTAACTATTAATTAATCACCGGGTAGAGCTCTCTTTTTAACAAAAGCGCGGCTGCCAATCAGGCAGCCGCGCTTTTGTTAATTGATATGCGGCAGTACTTAGCTGATCTTGCCAGCGTCTACCTGCTTGCGAATGATGTTCAGCGCTGACCCGGCTTTGAACCACTCGATTTGCTGCTCGTTGTAGGTATGGTTTACCTGAATCTCCTCGGTAGTACCATCGGCATGGTGCAGTACCACTCCAAGCGGCTGGTTGGGTGCAAAGCTCTGCAATCCAACGATATCGATCGTATCATCCTCATGAATTTTATCGTAATCGTTCGGGTTGGCAAAAGTTAACCCCAGCATTCCCTGCTTCTTGAGGTTAGTTTCGTGGATACGGGCAAAGGACTTCACCAGTATGGCCCGAACCCCGAGGTGGCGTGGCTCCATAGCTGCGTGCTCGCGCGACGAACCTTCTCCGTAGTTCTCATCACCCACCACAATAGAACCTATACCGGCGGCTTTGTACACCCGCTGGGTAGCAGGTACTTCGCCGTACTCACCGGTCAGTTGATTTTTTACACTATTGGCCTTATCGTTGAAAGCGTTGATGGCTCCTATAAGCAGGTTGTTCGAAATGTTGTCGAGGTGACCACGGTACTTCAGCCAGGGACCAGCCATCGATATATGGTCGGTAGTACACTTACCTTTGGCTTTAATCAACAGCTTCAGGCCGGTAATGTCGGTACCTTCCCACTCTTTAAAGGGATCAAGCAGCTGCAGACGGTCCGAGGTAGGGCTTACCAGTACTTGTACCTGACTACCGTCTTCGGCGGGTGCCTGGTAACCGGCATCTTCCACATCGAAGCCTCGGATCGGTAATTCTATTCCTTGGGGCTCATCCAGCATTACCTGCTGTCCGTCCTCGTTGGTAAGGGTGTCGGTCATGGGGTTGAATGTAAGGTCACCCGCAATAGCAAATGCCGTAACGATTTCGGGCGAAGCTACAAATGCGTGGGTGCTGGCATTACCGTCGTTCCGCTTGGCAAAGTTTCGGTTAAAGGAAGTTATAATGGAGTTCTTGCGCGAAGGGTCATCCATATGGCGGGCCCACTGACCAATACAAGGTCCGCAGGCGTTGGCCAGTACCACTCCACCAATTTTCTCAAAAGTATCCAGAATACCATCCCGCTCAGCGGTAAAGCGCACCAGCTCAGAACCGGGTGTAATAGTAAACTCCGACCTGGTTTTCAAATGCTTGGTAGTGGCCTGCGCCGCTACCGATGCCGAACGGGTCATGTCTTCGTAGGAAGAGTTGGTACATGATCCGATCAGTCCAACTTCCAGCCGCTCGGGCCATTCGTTTTCTTTAATCGCCTGAGCGAATTTGGAAAGCGGCCATGCCAGATCCGGGGTAAAAGGTCCGTTGATATAAGGTTCCAGCGTAGAAAGGTCCAGTTCAAGTACCTGGTCAAAGTAAGTAGCCGGATCAGCATATACTGCGTCGTCAGAACGCAGGTGTTGCTTAACAGCGTCGGCTGCATCGGCAATGTCGGCACGTTCGGTAGCCCGCAGGTACGAGCCCATTTTTTCGTCATAGGCAAAAATGGAAGTAGTTGCACCTACTTCGGCACCCATGTTACAGATGGTACCTTTACCGGTAGCCGACAGGCTTTCAGCGCCCGGCCCGAAGTACTCAAGTATATAGCCAGTACCACCTTTTACTGTCAATTGACCAGCTACCCAAAGGATTACATCTTTGGCGGAGGCCCATCCACTGAGGGTACCAGTTAATTTTATACCAATCAGTCGGGGCATTTTCAGTTCCCACGCCAGCCCGGACATGACGTCGCTGGCGTCGGCACCACCTACTCCAATGGCCACCATGCCCAGTCCACCGGCATTGGGGGTGTGGGAGTCAGTACCGATCATCATTCCGCCGGGGAAAGCGTAGTTTTCCAACACTACCTGGTGAATAATACCAGCACCGGGCTTCCAGAACCCAATCCCATATTTATTGGATACCGAAGCCAGAAAATCGTAAACTTCTCTGTTTTTATTGTTAGCGTCTACCAGGTCCTTCTCAGCCCCGTTTTCGGCCAGGATCAGGTGATCGCAGTGTACCGTCGAGGGCACCGCTACCTGCGGACGCCCCGCCTGCATAAATTGCAAAAGCGCCATCTGGGCGGTTGCATCCTGCATCGCTACGCGGTCAGGAGCAAAGTCAACGTATGATTTACCACGTTCGTACACCTGCGAAGGGTTGCCCTCCCACAAGTGCGAGTATAAGATTTTTTCAACGAGTGTTAAGGGACGGCCTACCGCGGTACGGGCAGACTCGATTCGTTCCCCCATCCGGGCATATACGCCCTTGATCATGTCAATGTCAAATGCCATAATTATTGTGAACAGATTACTTTAATAGAAAAGACGCCTAAAATTACAAAAATCCCCGTAGGTTACCGGCTTGCCCCGGTTATTTTCCAATATTTTATCGAATGGCTCTTGATTTATTTCAAATTTCTTCTAAATAAATTGTCAATGTTTCTCCAATTAATAAAATAATCTTCGAAGAAGAACCATTGGATAAGAGCCTTCCGTTACTACAGATGTAACAATCCATTTATAGCGGCAGTTTAAGATTTGTAAGTTTCTACCCTATATTTGAGCATTCAATGCGCCATTATTATTAAATAAATTCATTATGTCAAAAAATCTGGTGATCGTAGAGTCACCGGCCAAGGCCAAGACCATAGAGAGTTATTTAGGTTCTGATTTTACCGTTAAATCAAGCTTCGGGCACGTTCGGGACCTTCCTGAACATGATATGGGTGTGGACGTAGAGAATGGATTTCAGCCCGTGTACGAGGTATCTTCGGATAAGGTGAAAGTAATAAATGAGTTAAAGAAATTAGCAAAGGAAGCGGAAGAAGTTTGGTTAGCGACGGACGACGACCGCGAGGGGGAGGCTATTTCCTGGCACCTGAAAGAGGCACTGGGCCTACCGGACAACACCAAACGGATTGTATTCCGGGAGATTACCAAGGCGGCCCTCCAGAACGCCATTCAAAAACCCCGACTGATTGATATTGACCTAGTCAATGCCCAACAGGCCCGGCGTATTCTGGACCGGCTGGTGGGGTATGAACTTTCGCCGGTACTCTGGAAAAAAATCCGCATTGGCAAATCATCCCTGTCGGCCGGAAGGGTACAGTCCGTGGCCGTGCGGGTAATTGTCGACCGGGAGCGGGAGATTGAGGCATTTCAAACCAAAGGAAGCTTCAAAGTTACGGCCCGTTTTGATTTGGGAAATGGTAAGGTACTTAACGCTGAACTTCCCAAAAACTTCCCCACCGAAGCGGAAGCTTATGCTTTTCTTGAAAAGTGCATTCAGGCGAACTTCACCATTAGTAACCTGGAAACTAAGCCCGCTAAAAAGTCCCCGGCACCGCCATTTACAACGTCTACGCTTCAGCAGGAAGCATCCCGTAAACTGAGTTTTTCGGTTTCGCAGACTATGACTATTGCCCAGAAGCTATACGAGGCTGGAAAAATTTCCTATATGCGTACCGACTCCACCAACTTGTCGGAGGAAGCTATGGGGAAAGCCAAGGACCAGATTACGAATGAATATGGTTCTAAATTTCACCAACCCAGAACCTACAAAACCAAGTCGGAGTCGGCCCAGGAGGCGCACGAAGCCATTCGCCCAACTGATTTTTCGACCCTGCTGGCCAGTAAGGATAGGAATGAGCAACGGTTGTATGAACTGATATGGAAACGAGCCATTGCCTCCCAAATGGCCGATGCACAACTGGAACGTACCACGGCTACCATTGGTATTATGCCATCGAAAGAAGTTCGGATTCTTGATGATCCCAGTTTATTAAATGATCCCAGTTTTTTAACTGAAATTTCATCTATAAAAGAAGAACTGGTAGCGCAGGGGGAAGTCATTAAGTTTGAAGGTTTTCTGGCGGTGTACCTGGAATCCAGCGATGAGGATACGGACGAGGAACAGAAAGGAATGCTGCCCCCGCTGAACATAGGACAAAAGCTGGCGCTTTCGGATATGAAGGCTACCGAACGTTTTACCCGTAACCCGCCGCGCTACACCGAGGCGAGCCTGGTAAAGAAACTCGAAGAAATGGGAATTGGCCGTCCTTCAACCTACGCCCCTACCATTTCCACTATACTTCGGCGTGGCTACGTGGTCAAGGAAGACCGGGCCGGGCTGGAAAGGGAGTTCAAGGAATTTACCCTTCAGGCGAATCAGATTAAAGGCAAAGTCAATAAGGAAACCTTTGGAACCGAAAAATCGAAACTGTTCCCGACCAGTGCGGGCATGATCGTTAACGATTTTCTGGTCAATCATTTCCAGGACATCGTTGATTTTTCCTTTACGGCCAACGTCGAAAAAGACTTTGATAATATTGCCGAGGGCAAAGTTGCCTGGCAGCGAATGATCGACAACTTCTACCAGGGTTTCCACAAAAAAGTAGCCGAAGCGGAAGGAGAGAAAATAGACCGGAGCCTGACGACCCGGGACCTGGGCGAAGATCCCAACTCGGGTAAAAAAGTGTCGGTGCGGGTGGGTAAGTATGGTCCTTACGTCCAGATTGGAGACGTGGAAGACGAAGAAAAACCCAAGTTTGCCAGTCTGCAGAAGGGCCAATTGATGGAAACCATTAGCTTTAATGAAGCTATGGAGCTTTTCAGGCTGCCCCGGGAGGTTGGATTTTACGAAGACAAAGCCCTGGTGGTTAACATTGGCAAGTACGGTCCTTACGTCAAGCACGACGATAAGTTTTATTCCCTGGCTCCAACGGATGACCCAATGTCTGTTACTGAGGAGCGACTGATTGAGATAATCCTGGAAAAGCGGAAGCAGGAAAGCAACCGTATAATCCGGGAGTACGACGAAAACCCCAACGCCAAGGTACTTAACGGCAAGTACGGCCCTTACATCTCCTTTGGAAAGCGGAATATTAAAATACCCCGGGGTACGGAGCCCTCTTCGCTCACCTACGAAGATGTGCTTAAGCTGGCCGAAGGTACCGACGAGAAGCCCGCGGCCAAACCAAAGGGAGGACGCAAGACCGCCACAAAAAAGTCAAAGTAGAACAGGCTGGCTATGGGGGAATCCAGAAAAAAACTGGTCGTGTTGTCGGGAGCTGGTATCAGTGCCGAAAGTGGTATCAGTACCTTTCGGGATAGTGGTGGCCTGTGGGAAAACCACCGGATTGAAGACGTGGCTACCCCCGAAGCCTGGCGACGAAACTCTACCTTGGTACTTGACTTCTACAACCAGCGGCGGCGGCAGGCCCGATCTGTAAAGCCAAATGCCGCTCACGCCATTCTGGTTGAACTGGAAAAAGACTTTGATGTCACCATCATAACCCAGAATGTGGATGACCTGCACGAACAGGCGGGCTCAACGAAGGTACTTCACCTGCACGGCGAATTATTCAAGGTAAGAAGTACTAAAAATCCGGAACTAGTTTATAACCTGGAAGGCACCGAACTTAACCCTGGTGATGTGTGTGAATTGGGCAGTCAGCTCCGGCCGCATATTGTCTGGTTTGGGGAAGAAGTACCTATGATGGAAGCCGCCGTGGCGATTACCGAACAGGCGGATATTTTTGTCGTAATAGGTACTTCCCTGGCGGTGTATCCGGCGGCCGGTTTACTATATTACGTTCGCAAAGGGGTACCTATTTACCTCATTGATCCGACCATGCCCGACGTTTCGCTTAGTTCTAACATGACTTTTATAAAGGAAAAAGCCACGGTCGGTGCTGCCCGGCTCAGGGAGTACCTGTTCCAGTAAACATTGATTATCAACACACTACACCACCATGCAACCCAATGTTATATTAAATAACGGTGTTAAAATGCCGATTCTGGGCCTGGGGATCTATGCTCCGGGCGAAAAAAACGAAGTCAGACACGCGGTTTCGTACGCCCTGGAGGTCGGGTACCGGCTTCTGGATACTGCCAGTATTTACCAGAATGAGGAGGAGGTAGGTCAGGGATTCAAAGATAGTGGTCTGGCCCGGGAAGAGGTGTTTATTACCTCCAAAGTATGGCGTGACGAGCAGGGCTATGACCAAACGCTCCGGGCTTACGAAAATAGCCTCAAAAGGTTGCAAACCGACTACATTGACCTGTACCTGATCCACTGGCCTGTTCGTCATCAACTTAAGGAAACCTGGCAGGCGCTGGAAACACTCTACGCGGAAAAACGGGTCCGGGCTATTGGCGTATCCAACTACTACGAAATGCACCTGAAAGAACTGTTTGAGTATGCCACGGTAGTACCAGCTGTCAACCAGTTTGAGTTTAGTCCGTTTATGTACGTGCCCGAAGTAGTTAACTACTGTATTGATCATAGCATTCAGCCGGAAGGGTACGCGCCCCTGGTACGCGGCGAAAAAGCCAGGCATCCGGTACTGGTTGAAATAGCCAAAAAACACCGGAAGTCAACCTACCAGGTACTTATCCGGTGGTCCATGCAGCATAATGTAATAACGATCCCCAAGTCAGTGAACCCCGAGCGAATTAAAGCAAACTTCGACGTATGGGACTTTGAATTGAGTCCCATGGAAATGGATGCCTTGAACCAGCTGCACGATGGTACCCGGGTAGCTGACGACCCGATGACGTATGTTTAGATTCCTCTTTTTGAACAATTCATTCAATTCCTAATTGACAAATACGCATGCAACTCCTTGACGGAAAACTGATTTCCTCCCAAATTAAGGCCGAAATAAAAACTGAAGTAGACTACTGGATGTCGCGGGGAGGCAAGAAGCCCCACCTGGCGGCCATTCTGGTGGGGAACGACGGCGCCAGCGAAACCTACGTGGCTTCCAAAATCAGGAGCTGCGAAGAAATTGGCTTTACCTCTACCCTGCTTCGATTTGATTCGGACGTAACCGAAGCCGAACTACTAGGGGCCGTAGAACAGTTAAACACCGATCCGGATGTGGATGGATTTATTGTACAGCTGCCGTTGCCCAAACATATTTCCGAAAATACCGTCATGGAAGCGGTTCATCCGTCCAAAGATGTGGATGGTTTTCACCCCATTAACGTAGGGCGTATGTGCAAGGGGCTTCCGGCTTACCTGTCGGCGACCCCCTTCGGTATTCTGGAAATGCTAAAAAGAGCTGAAATAGACACTGTGGGGAAGCATTGCGTGGTCATAGGTCGCAGCCAGATTGTGGGCTTACCCATGAGTATTTTGATGCAACGCAACACCTACCCCGGCAACTGTACCGTTACCATCTGCCACAGCAAAACCCACAACCTCATAGAAATCTGCCAGGCGGCCGATATTCTGATTGTAGCTTTGGGCAGGCCCGAATTCGTAACGGCCGATTACGTAAAAGAAGGGGCCGTAGTTATTGACGTGGGAATAAGCAGGGTACCTGACGCCAGCAAGAAAAGCGGATTCGCCATTAGAGGAGACGTAAACTTTAACGATGTAGCTCCCAAAGCCAGCCACATTACCCCGGTACCCGGCGGCGTGGGACTAATGACCATTTGCGGACTACTTACCAATACGCTGATGGCCGCCCGGAAGGAGATTTATAAATAACGCTACTGAACAATTAGAAAGTAAAAAAGGACCGGTATCGGTCCTTTTTTACTTTACATATACTTCACCATAAAATTCAGCAGCTTTTTTATCTTGTCCGTGTAGGGTGGATACAGGAATTTGGTGGTACCAAACTTTCGTTTCATAATTCCTTTGGCGTTGGAAAACTCCTGAAACCCAAAAAAGCCATTCGACTTCCCAATACCACTGTTGTTAACTCCACCAAAAGGAATTTCGTGGTTTCCAAAATGGATAAGCAGGTCATTTACGAGTGCATTTCCCGCGCTGGTATTGGATAGGACGTAGTTGGCATTAGCGACGCTTGAGCTATGGACATACAGGGCCAGTGGCTTTTCGTGTTGGTTTACGTAGGCTACCGCATCCGGCAATTTTTCGTACTCCATAACGGGTAATATGGGTCCGAAGATCTCCTCCTGCATAACCTTCATGGAATCATTTACTCCGGAAAGTACCGTAGGTTCAATAAAATTATCAGCCGGATTGGTCTTGCCCCCTAACTCTACCACCGCCCCCTGCTCTACCGCATCGTCCAGGTAGGATTTTAAGCGGTCGAAATGGCGGTTGTTAACTATGCGGGCGTAGCTTTCGGATGCCTCGGCCTCTTTTCCTTCGGGGCGGTACATGGTGGTAACCGCCTTGGTAAATTCATCCAGGAATTTGCTACGTACGGAGCTATGTACCAGTACGTAATCGGGGGCGATACAGGTCTGGCCGTTGTTCAGGAATTTGGCCCAGGCTATTTTCTGCGCCGTGGTAGCTACATCGGCGGTTTCATCCACGATGGAAGGAGATTTACCACCCAATTCGAGCGTAACCGAGGCCAGGTGTTCGGCGGCTGCTTTCATGACAATCTTTCCCACGGCGGGGCTACCCGTAAAGAAAATATGGTTAAACGGCAGCGCCAGCAGCGCCTGAGACACCTCAACCCCACCTTCCATCACGGCCACCTCCTCGGCAGAAAATACCGCCTCCACTACTTTTCGCACGTAGGCAGATGAATGGGGCGTCAGTTCGGAAGGCTTAATAATGGCAACGCAACCGGCAGCCAGGGCCGAAATAAGTGGCTTCAGAGCCAGATTGATGGGGTAGTTCCAGGGTGAAATAATCAAGGCATTTCCTTTGGCCTCGTATTGAATATAGGCCGAAGTCCCCAATGCACTCAGGGGCGTAGCTACTTTCTGGGGCCTCATCCACCGCCGCAGGTGCTTGATGGTGTACTTTATTTCACTGGTCAGCACGTACATTTCACCCAGCAAGGTTTCAGCGGCGGGCTTTTTAAAATCCTTATAGGTTGCTTCCTGGGCTTCTTCCAGGTGGCTGGTCAGGTAGTTCAGCAGCCGCTTCAGCCGTTCAATCCGCTCTTTGACCGTGGTCTGCGCCATGGCGGGGGCAAATCTTCGTTGTTTTTCAAAAAGCAGGCGGGCTTCCTGCTGTATTGCCTCCTCGGTTAAAGGTATATTCATGATCAGTTCAGGTATTATCTGTTTTCCCAAGTTAACCAATCAGTCAACAATTACCTCAAAAAAAGGGTAATGATTTGCAGAATTCAGCTTTTACTAAATATTTTGTCAAAAAAGAGTACCTTGTCCTGACAAGCACGGCCCATGAGTATTGTAAGTAACAACATCAAGTACCTTCGCCGCCTGAACGGCCTGACCCAGGAGCAATTTGCCCGGAAAATAGGAATTAAACGTTCCTTGTTGGGCGCTTATGAGGAAGCCCGCGCCAATCCAAACCTGACCAACCTGAAAAACATGGCGCAGGCCTTTGGTATTTCGGTGGACCAACTCCTTAAGAATGACCTGCGTAAAATAAGGGAAACTCCCAACCTGGGGTTACCGATGAATGGTGCTGTCGGGCAGAATCCTCCGCCACCGCTCATGGCTGATCCCACCCCACCCCAACCTCTGGCGGCCATTATTGACAAGTACCAGCGCCCCCGACCCACCCTCCGGATGGTTTCCCGCCAGATAACCTTAAAACCCGTGCATCAGCGGGGTACCTTTCAGCCGGGAACGCCCCCACATAGTGTGGCTCAGCAAAGTGTTGCCCAGCAAGGTGGTCTTCATCATGGTGTTGCAAAAAATAGTCAGGAGCCTGCCCCTTCGGTTCAGGCGTCGTACCTTCCCCCCCGGTTTAACAGCCAGTATGACGGGGGAACGTCGGCAAATGGAACCTCCCGGCCGGAAGAGCACCTGTTCAGCCAACAATCCATTCAGCTGGTCAGGAATAGCCAGACTACCGACTACCTCACCAACTACCAGAACAGTACTTTCCTGACCCGGCTGCCTCAGTTTCAGCTCCCGAACCTGCCTTCGGGCAACTACCGGGCCTTTGAGGCGGGCGAGGACTTTGCCTTTCCGGGGGCTTTACTGGTAGGTACTTATATAAGGAACTGGTACGACATCAAGGATGGAGCCAATTACATATTTGTACTCAGAAACCAGGGCATAGTTTACCGCCGGGCTTATAATCAGGTAAAAATCAAAGGGATAGTACTGCTAAGTTCCGATATAGCCAGTGTTTCCAGCACCGAAGTCTCCATTAAGGAGGTACTGGAAGTCTGGGAAGTGAAAGCGTTTGTAAGTCTGCAATTACCCGAGCCAAGCCTTTCTATTGACCGGGTACGGGAACTGGTAGAGGAGCTGCGCCACGAACTAGACCGCAACCCATCGTTCTAACCGCTCAAACAGGTTTTCGATTTGGGGAAGTACCTTGCTTTTGGGCGTTGGATTCAGAACGGAAGCGCCCAATTGGTACCAGAGGCCGTCTCCCACCGAAAGATAGGTACCTGGTTCCGAAGGACGATTTTCCATTGCCTCGTCGGCGACAAATTCGGCTTTGAATACGGTACCCATTACCTCTTCCAACTGTTCCCAGTCCAACTGCTGTGTGGTATTTTTATTGTTATTAATGGTGAAGGTCTTGGTAATAAAAGAGGCATTGAAGCCCATCCAGGTTTCTTCCCCTTTTTCTATCCGCAGGTATTCCATTTCAAAGGTTTTTTCCCGGCCCGAAGCTTCAAAAATAGCCTGCATGAGTTCCTGGAGAAAGTAGGACCAGCTTTCTTTGTCCACCGGGCTGCCTTTTTCCGTTTCCCCTTCCTGGCTCCACTGAACTTCAATAAATTCCTCCAGTTCATTTTCCTCGGCCTCCTCTACGTATTGACTATAGGTAAGGGTGGAATTCAACTCTGCCACCCAAATATGGGGCAAATTTCCCTGCCATGAGAAATCATCATTCAGGGAAAATCCTTCCCCTATGATCTCATCCTCATCCAGTTCGTCGCGGTCCAGGTATACCATATCAAATTGTACGTTAATACTTTCCGACTCCGCGGGTGTCAGGCGCATGGTATAGTAGTAAGAATAAGGTGCGGGCACTACGGGAGCGGTCTGGTACTTGATAAGTACCTCATCGTATCGCAGATCTTCTGTTTTCATGCAATCGTGTAGTTGTGTATGTTTGGTGTTATTCCTCAAGCTGCCTGAGCAGGTCAACAGTTCGCCTCTTATCTACTTTATCGGTGGGAGTTTTCAGGAATTCATCAACGAAGTAAATGCGCCGGGGGGCCAGATACGCCGACTCCCGTTGCCGGATTTCACTTAGTACTTTTTCACCTGGAAAATATACATCCCGATTCTTCACTACCATAATCAGTTTTTGCCCCAGCTTTTCATCAGGTTCGTGCCAGCAAAAAAATTCAAATGAACATCCCATACCGTATAAAATCTGTTCCACTACCCGCTCCACCTGCTCCAATGGGATCTTCACTCCACCAGAGTTTATTACCTGGTCGGCCCGGCCCAGCCAGCGAAAGGTACGGTCGGAGGTAATTTCTACCAAATCATTGGTTTGGATGGTCTGGTGGAGCGTCATGGGGCCCGATACATACAGGCAACCCCGCTGGTCCACCCCAAAGTTCACCCCTTCCAGAAGGGTATAATCTTCGTGGGGCCCGGTGCCGTTCAATTGCCGCAGGGCCACGTGCGACACGGTTTCGGTCATTCCGTAGCTTTGGTAAACGGGTACGCTCAAACGTCGGATTTGCTCCCATAAGGCTACACTTACGGGTGCCCCTCCCAACAATATTTTCCCCAGGCTACCTACCCGCCTCCGGGTTTCTTTATTTTCAAGAATGTCGGAAAGTTGTAAAGGTACCAGGGCAACAAAATCAAAGGTTTGCCCGGCCGGTACCGACAGCAGCGGATTAGCGGAAGGCTCCATAATGGTCAGCTCCCAGTCAAGTACCATACCTCTGGTCAGCATCATCACCCCGGCAATGTACCGGATATTGAGCGCTACCAGCGCCCGGGTTCCTTTTCCTAATTGCAGGGCTTTTCCCGTCAGGCGGGCGCTACTCTCGAGTTGTTCCCGGGCCAGGGTTATGGGCTTGGGCTGCCCGGTAGAGCCGGAGGTATGCAGGAGGTACTCAGGCTGATTGGCTATCCAGGTTTGGGCGAAATCGTAAGCAAGTCGAAAGTAGGCCGACTCCGGTACTGGTTGCGTGGCAATTTGCCTACGGTTGGTTTGCCAAAGCATCTGCATTTATTAATTTTTTTCCTGTCAGAATATTCAGGCCCGTCTGAAACCACTATTATTGGAATGAAATCTTTACTATCAACCTCAACAAATACCCGCCCTATCTCGTCAGAAGCGATATGATTTTTCTTTTTGGCCGTTTTTCGAACCGGAAAGTTAATCAATAGTTTTTGAAGGAAAGAGAAAGTATCCTTAATTTCGGCCACTCAATAGGAGGTACTATGTCAGAGCAGGAAGAAGAAAATGAAAAAATTGCCCAGAATCCGGGTTTAATGGAATACGCCCATACCGCCGGCGGAGCAGTTATCCGCCCCGACGATATGGGGAAAGTAAAAGGGCGGTCGGTGCTGGCCATGCGTCAGCAAACGGATATTCAGATGGCGCAGATTTACCAGCAAATGCAGCTCCTGGCCGACCAGGCCAATCACATTAAAAAGCGGGTGGAAATCTCGGAGCGTATTTACTCGGCCCACATGAGTTTTGAACCGCTGATTGGACATACCTACTACCTGTACGAGCGCCAGAACGGAACCGACACGCTTTCGCTGATTGGTCCAAATGAATGGGGCCGCTCTAAGCCTTTCAGCAGGTTTGTGGCAAAGGTACATATGCTGGCCGACCATACCTGGGAAGTAGAGTACCATACCGATGAAGTACAAACCCATACCTAGTACTTATTGAATAGCTTGCGTAAATAGTGCTGATTACCCCAAAATTAATTCTAATAACCTCTCTGTCTAGCTTTAATGAACTACTGGATTGTAAAGTCGGAACCCTTCAAATATTCGTGGGAACATTTCGTTAATGAAAAGCGCGCCGTTTGGGATGGCGTACGGAACTATCAGGCACGAAATAACCTGATGGCTATGAAGCAGGACGACCTGGTTCTTTTTTACCACAGCAACGAAGGAAAAGAAGTGGTAGGCGTAGCCAAAGTAAGCCGGGAGCATTACCCCGACCCCACCACCGACGACACCCGTTGGGTGGTAGTTGAGTTAGAACCCATGGAACGACTGCCCCGAACCGTCCCCCTCAGCCAGATGAAAACTGACGAACGCTTACAGGACCTGGCCCTCATCCGACAGTCCCGTTTATCTGTCCTTCCCCTGCGGCCCGAAGAATTTGACGTAATCTTAGGTTTAGCCCATGAACAAAACTAATGCTATGCTGAAGTCAGCATTCCTCCTGTTACTATCGTTATCCTTATTTATTCAACCCCTGCTGGCGCAGGATGTCAAGCGTATCGAGCTGCCAGTACCGCCGGGTAGCGGAGCCTACCAAACCATCTCTATGGGAGAAAAAGGGCTCCTGCTTGTCTCCAAACCAACCCGAAGTACCTACAATGTCCAGAAGTTTGATACCAGCCTGGACCGCGTGTGGTCAATTGACGGGGCCATTGAAGCTAACCTCGACCTGGTTTCCTCTACCTACGACGGTCAATCGGTCTTTTTACTTTTCAGCCGGTTCAGAAGCAACATTTACCAGATTGTCAAGGTAAATATCGGTCCTGGTTTTGTAGAAACCTTTACCATCAATACCCTCGACCGTTTTCAGATTACCGATTTCAAAACGCTGGGGTATTCTATTTTCATGGCCGGCATGGTCCGGGAAGAACCGGTTCTTATCCATACCAACCTGACTAATCTGCAAACCAAGGTAGTACCTTCGGCTATCCGGGGTTCCAGTGCCATTCAGTCCATTGAGGTAGACACCACGCATAGGCTGGTCAATGTCAGTTTTGCGGTAAAAAAAGGCAAACAAACCAGGATTGTTGCCCGCTCCTTTGATGAGTCCGGTCAGTTGCACTCGCAGGTCATGGTGGAGCCAAAAGAAGATTACTCCCTGCTCAACGGCCGCCTACAGGTACTGAACGACTCAGTAAAACTCCTGATAGGTACCTACGGCTACCGGAACATGCAGAGCGCCAATAACGCCGCCTCTCAGGGCTTGTTTATCAGCAAAATAGTGGATGAACAGGTCCAGTACACCCAGTACCACAGCTTTACCGATTTTGATAATTTCTTCAATTTTATGAATGAAAGGCAGCAGGAGAAAATGGAGCGCCGCATTCGTAAGAAAAAAGAAAGTGGTTCTGATTTGCGGCTAAACTACCGCCTGCTTGTCCACGACATTGTCCAAAAGGAAAATCAGTACCTGCTGGTTTCGGAAGTATTTTACCCGGAGTACCGCTCCCAAAGCCCCAACCTGTACGGAATGAATTCTTTTTGGGGAAATCCCATGATGATTGGCTCTCCCTTCGGTTACGGCCTTTACAATCCCTGGCTGTGGAATCCGCTGTACGGTACGCGCGGTGGTTATAATCAGCAGGTTTTTGACGGTTTTGTGTATACCCACGCTATTGTGGCCGGTATCAATAAAGACGGGAATCTGATGTGGGACAACAGCATCAACTTTGATAATGTAAAGAGCATGGAACTCCGCAAAAAAATAAATGTACAGATGACCAAGGCCGGAAGTACCCAGCTGGTTTACTCGCACAACGGAGCTATTCGCAGCAAGCAAATTAAAGGAGATGCCGTCGTAGACGGAGACCGGCAGGTAGCGGTAGCCACCAGCCAGGAAGGTGATAAAGTACGCCGCACCAGTACCGATGATATTGACCACTGGTACGACAACTACTACCTGGCCTGGGGAGAACAGCGTATTGTGAACGCCAGCGCGGGGGATGCCCAGAGCCGCGGTCGCCGGAATGTCTTTTATCTTAGCAAAATATCCTTTTAGTACCAGTGCTGTTACTTACCCCTACCCAACATACCGACTACGAACTGCTGGATACGGGCGGTTTTGAAAAACTCGAACGCTTTGGCCCGTATATACTGACACGTCCCGAACCCCAGGCGGTTTGGGACAAATCTTTGTCTGAGCAGGAGTGGGAAACCCGTTCCAATGCTATTTTTAAAAAGGATAAAGGGTCTCAGGAAAAGGGGCAGTGGTTAGTAAAAGGCGATATGCCCGACCGCTGGGTTTTTCAGTACCGTACCCATAAGCTGCACCTTCGTACCAAACTGGCGCTTTCGTCTTTCAAACACGTGGGTCTGTTTCCCGAGCAGGCTACCAACTGGGACTACATCGCCGAAAAGCTGTCGCTCCTGCGTGAGCCTAAACCAGCGGTACTTAATCTTTTTGCTTATACCGGTGGAGCTTCCCTGGCGGCCCGGGCTTCCGGAGCGGATGTCACCCACGTGGATGCCGTCAAGCAGGTAATCAGCTGGTCAAGGGAAAACATGGAGCTAAGTGGTCAGGATAACATTCGCTGGGTGGTAGAAGACGCCATGAAGTTTGTAAAACGGGAAGTACGCCGGGGCAAACGCTACCATGGTCTCATTCTGGACCCGCCCGCCTACGGCCGGGGACCTGACGGTGAAAAATGGCTGCTGGAGGAGCAAATCAACGAAATGCTGGGCCTTTGCGCTCAGCTTCTGGAAAAGGAAAACTACTTCTTTATTATTAATCTGTATTCTCTAGGTTTCTCCGCCCTGATTATTGAGAATCTTGTCCGGGCGCATTTTGGTCAGGTACCTAACCACGAGTTTGGCGAGCTTTATTTAAAAGATTCTTTTGACAAAAAGCTTCCGCTGGGAGTTTTTTCCCGTTTTTCGGACCTATCCGTGTAAAATACGTACTTATTCCCCAACTTTGCAGGAGAAACAAAGTAATCTATTTTAATTCAGTGGTTTTTATTTGGGTATGAAGGGAAGAAGGTCTGTTTTCAGCTCACTCCTATTGCTTGCCGTTTGTTCGATGGCAGGCTTTCTGGTGTCCTGTCAGAGTGATGCCCGCAATGCTACGCGCATACCGCCTACCCCATCCGAAAAATTAAAGTCAAACTGGCAGAAAGATGCCATCGACGCCCTTACCAATAACATCAGGCGCAAGATTGACCTGGATAACAGCTACTTCAAGCGTGCGCGTATTTATTTTGAAAATGAGCAGTACGATCTGGCCATCAATGATATTAATGATGCCATTGAAAACAAAGATAACGTTGGCGATTACTACCTGCTACGCGGGCAGGTCAACCGGGAACTGAATAACCTGGACGCGGCCCTGCAAGACGCCCAGCGCGCCGAAGCGCTGCAACAGGTTAGTCCCGAATTATACATTCTGATGGCGGATATTCTTCAGGAGAAAAAACGTTTTCGGGAAGCCCAGAACTACCTCAACCGTTCCCTGCAGATGGCCCCCTACGATGGGTCCGCCTACTATGTAAAAGGAATGCTCCAAAGTCGGATTGGTGATACTACCGCCAGCCTGGGCAGCTTTAAACAAGCCATTGACCTAAACCCCCGGCTGCTCAGGGCGTACCAGCAAAATATTATTATCAACAACCGCCTGGGCAATTTAAACAATGCCTTGTACTATAATAACCTGGCCCTGAAAAGGTACCCTAAGGATGCCATTTTACACTTTGAGCGGGGCCAGTTTTACAATGCCCTTAATAAGTCCGACAGTGCCCTGCTGAGTTATAACAAAGCCGCCGCCCTTGATCCCAAATTAACCGAAGCGTACTTTCAGAGCGGGTCGATTTACCTGAAATGGAAAATGCACGATGCCGCCCTGAAAGCCTTTGAGAAAGTAAAGAATAACCAGGCTGAATACCCCCAGATAAATTACCTCATTGGGGTAACCCTGGAGCGTATGGGATACGACGATAGGGCTAGTGAATTCTATAAAATGGAATTGGAAAAGTCGCCGGAAAATCAACTGGCCTACGCGGGCGTAGTACGTTTGCAAAGAAGGGAAATGGGCCAGTACAGCACCCCGTCGGCTCGCGAACCTGCTCAGCCTTCCGCGCCTACCCGCATACTGGATACAAACCGGGTTCAGATTAGAACTATTCAACCGCGCAGGTCAATTGATATGGGTACCGACACCACCCGAAAAGTAATAATTAGATAACAGTAAATTTGATAAACAGTACCTTCTGAATGACTGATTCATCTGAAATCAAAATAACACTACCCGATGGTAGTGAGCGTAATTACCCACAGGGCGTTACCGGCCTGGAAATAGCCCTGAGCATTAGTGAAGGCCTGGCTCGTAATGTACTGGCTACTAAAGTAAATGGCGAGGTTTGGGATGCTACCCGCCCCATTGAGTTGGATGCTTCTGTTAAACTACTTACCTGGAACGACGACGAAGGAAAAGCGGCCTTCTGGCATTCTTCGGCTCACCTGCTCGCCGAGGCGCTTGAGGCGCTGTATCCGGGCGTAAAGTTTGGCACGGGCCCTTCTCTGGAAAAAGGTTTTTACTATGACGTGGATCTGGGTGAGCACACTATTTCTCAGGAGGATTTCCCAAAAATAGAAGCCAAAATGATGGAACTGGCCCGCCTGAAGAGTACCTATACCCGCCAGCCAATCAGTAAAGCCGATGCGGTTTCCTTTTTTACAGAAAAAGGCGACCAGTACAAACTTGAATTAATTGAAGGGCTGGAAGACGGTTCTATCACCCTCTATACCCAGGGAAACTTTACGGACCTTTGTCGTGGTCCGCATATTCCGGGCACCAGCATTATTAAGGCCGCCAAATTGACCAACGTGGCTGGAGCCTACTGGCGCAACAACCAGGAAAACAAAATGCTGACGCGTATATATGGTATTACGTTTCCAAAACAGAAAGAACTGGATGAGTACCTGACCCTGATTGAGGAGGCCAAAAAACGCGACCACCGAAAACTCGGTAAGGAACTTGAGCTTTTTGCCTTTTCGGAAAAAGTTGGTCAGGGTCTGCCTTTATGGCTACCCAAAGGTGCCATGCTACGTGAGCGTCTGGAGGGTTTTCTGCGCAAGGCGCAACTCAGAGCCGGGTACCTGCCCGTAGTTACCCCGCACATTGGAAGTAAAGCCTTGTACGAAACCTCCGGCCACTGGGAAAAGTACGGAAAGGACTCCTTTCAGCCCATCAGGACCCCTGACTCGGACGAGGAGTACATGCTCAAGCCAATGAACTGTCCCCACCATTGCGAAATTTATAAAACCAAGCCCCGCTCCTACCGCGATTTGCCGCTTCGTCTGGCTGAGTTTGGAACGGTATACCGGTATGAGCAAAGCGGAGAACTGCACGGCTTAACCAGGGTACGTGGCTTTACTCAGGATGATGCCCACATTTTCTGTCGGCCCGATCAGGTAAAAGAAGAGTTTATCCGGGTTATTGACCTGGTGTTATACGTGTTTCGCAGCCTCGGCTTTAACGACTACAGCGCTCAGATTTCCCTGCGTGACCCGGAAAATAAACAAAAGTACATTGGAAAGGACGAAGACTGGGACAAAGCCGAGCAGGCCATTATTGAAGCGTCGGCCGAACGTGGCCTCTCTACCGTTACCGAACTGGGTGAAGCGGCTTTCTACGGTCCCAAACTGGACTTCATGGTACGCGACGCGCTGGGGCGCAAATGGCAGTTAGGTACTATTCAGGTAGACTATCAGCTACCGCAGCGGTTCAATCTGGAATACGTCGGCTCCGATAACCAAAAGTACCGGCCGGTCATGATTCACCGGGCACCTTTTGGGTCAATGGAGCGCTTTATCGCTATTTTAATTGAAAACAGCGCCGGGCAGTTTCCTCTGTGGTTATCACCCGATCAGATAGCTATACTCCCTATTTCCGAAAAATACGCCGACTACGCGGAGGAAGTGTTTTTTAATCTACAGGACCACGACATTCGGGGTTTTGTGGATCACCGGGATGAAAAAATTGGCCGGAAAATCCGGGATGCGGAGGTAACCAAGGTGCCTTTTATGCTTATTGTAGGTGAAAAAGAAGCCGCCGAGGGAATGGTTTCCGTTCGTCGCAAGAACGAAGGAGATTTAGGTACCATGCTTATCGCCGACTTTGCCGACTATTTTCAAAAAGAAATCAAAAATAATTTGTCAACTTTTTGATTTTTAGTTATTATTCCGGCGTACAGGCATTATTTTTGTGCGCATCAACCATTAATTTTGATTTTTCCACTTAAAATAAATTATACACCAAAGACCCAAGTATGGCATTAAGACCCCCACGTCGAGTTCGAGTCGTTGAAGAACCTTACCGTATTAATGAACGTATCACCGCCAAGCAGGTCCGTCTGGTTGGAGACAATGTTGAACAGGGCGTATTTGATATTAATAAGGCAAGAGCCATTGCTGAATCCCAAAATCTTGACCTGGTTGAGATTGCTCCTACCGCCGCACCGCCGGTTTGCAAAGTAGTTGACTACTCCAAGTTCAAGTATGAGCAGAAGAAAAAGCAGAAGGAGATTAAAGCCAAGGCGCAGAAGGTAGTTATCAAAGAGATACGTTTCGGCCCTAATACGGATGACCACGACTTTGAATTTAAACTAAAACATGCCATCAACTTCCTTAAGGAAGGTTCAAAAGTAAAAGCGTATGTACACTTCGTGGGCCGGACCATTGTGTTCAAGGAACGGGGAGAACATTTGTTGAATCGTTTTTCGGAAGCTTTGGGTGATTACGGCAAAGTGGAAATGGAACCTAAACTGGAAGGAAAACGCATGACGGTGATCCTGGCTCCGCTACCTCCTAAAGGTAAATAGCAGCCCCCCGCTTTTGATATATCAAATCGTGCGGTAGAGCAAAAGCTCTTACCGCACGATTTTTATTTTTATGATTATATATGTACTTTTGCACGCTGTTTTATATTTTTTAACCGTTCAGACGTTTTTTATCATGCCTAAAATGAAAACAAATTCCGGCGCCAAGAAGCGGTTCAAGCTGACTGGAACTGGTAAAATTAAGCGTAAGCACGCTTTTCACAGCCACATTCTGACTAAGAAGTCTACCAAACGCAAGCGCAATCTGGTAAAAACCGGCCTTGTGGATGAGACTAACGAACGCCGCGTGCTGGCTCTTTTGGCCGTTAAATAAGGCCCCCCTTTTATTAGTTTTAATAATTGGTTTTTTGTTCAACCCGATTGTCGGTTTAAAAAGTCTCCCGAAAGATTAGAGCACCGACCGTCAAAAAACAGGTAAATTATGCCACGTTCAGTAAATCACGTAGCGTCACGTGCAAGACGCAAGAAAATTTTGAAAATGGCCAAAGGGTACTTTGGTCGTCGCAAGAATGTATGGACCGTAGCAAAAAACGCCGTTGAGCGTGGATTGCAGTATGCTTACATCGGTCGTAAGCAAAAGAAGCGTAACTTCCGGGCTTTGTGGATTCAGCGTATCAACGCCGGAACCCGTCAAAACGGATTATCTTACTCCGCTTTTATCGGTAAATTAAATGCAGCAGGCATTTCGCTGAACCGCAAAGTACTCGCTGATTTGGCAATGAATCATCCGGATGCTTTCAAAGCAATCGTCGATAAAGTTAAATAAAACAGCCCATCCCCACTTCGGTGGGGATTTTTTTTGCTCTTCCCCTTTTCTTCATAACAAAGTAGTACCGGCTGGTAGTTTATCCTGAAAACCTTAGGTACCTGAGCGTCTGCCTCAGTAGGATAAATATCTTTAAACCAGCAATACTATGTTAGATCAGCTTTTTAACCTTATCAAAGACCAGTCACAGGAGGCCGTGGTAAAAAATCCGGCCGTACCTGACCAATATAATCGGGATGTTATGCAAACCTTGATGGGCTCCATAACGGGCGGCATGCAGCAGGAGGTACAGCAGGGAAACCTGGATGGGGTCATGGGCCTGTTGTCGGGTCGTACCGTTGGGGGTGGTGGCATTGCTTCTATGCTGGCGAACCCGATTGTCTCGTCAATTTCCCAAACGGCCACCTCCAAACTTGTCGAACGTTTTGGTCTCTCTCCCGCCATTGCCAGTGGTATTGTGGCAGCGGTACTACCCGCCGTATTGAGTCGTTTCATAAATAAGACGAGTAACCCTAATGACTCAAGTATGGATTTTAACAGCATCCTTGGTAGTTTGTTGGGTGGTAGTGCCAGTACTGCTTCCCCCGCTCAAAAAGGCAATGGTATAAACTTCAATGAAATAGGGTATGCGCTCGCCGACGGCAAACTGGACATGAATGACCTCCAGCGCCTGGGTGGCGGCCTGTTGGGGAATACCTCAGGTACTTCCGGAAACAAAGGAGACGCCCCTGGATTAGGTGGTTTGCTGGGCGGATTGTTTGGCCAGAAATAGTACGCAGGCCTATTATTGGCAGACTTTCCCCTGATATTGATAAAGTACTCTGTCATCTTGTCTATTGGATGAGGCAGGATGTAGGAGTACTTTTTTCTTACCTGAGTTATCAATCAAAGTACCGACCTGCGCTTCCCACTCCTACCAGGTTGTATGTAAGGTACTTTGGCTGCTTTTCCATTTTCTCAACTGCTTTACTATCCGGTTTCTATTTCCCCTGCTTCTTAGGGCGGCGGTAAAGTACTGTTCCCATCGGAGAAAAACCGCCATTCAGCATTCCAGGTGTAAAATTCCTTCTTTTAGCCTGATTTGTGCCAATTTGTCAGGATAAAAACTATGTATACGCGATTGGTACAGGCTTTTTGTAACAAAATAGTACATTAAAGAACTGCATAAACACGTATATACAATGGGAAAAATTATTGGCATTGACTTAGGAACTACCAACTCCTGCGTAGCTGTCATGGAAGGGAACGAACCCGTAGTGATAGCTAACAGCGAGGGGGCACGTACAACTCCATCAGTGGTAGCGTTCATGGACAATGGAAATGGTGAACGTAAGGTAGGTGCACCGGCCAAACGGCAGGCAATCACCAACCCCAAGCATACCATCAGCTCCATTAAACGCTTCATGGGAAAGCGCTACGATGATGTCAGCAGCGAAATGAAAACCGTGGCCTACGATGTAGAAAAAGGCCCTAACAATACACCCCGGGTTCGTATTGGCGACCGTCAGTACACTCCCCAGGAAATTTCTGCTTTTATTCTGGTAAAGATGAAGCAAACGGCCGAGGATTACCTGGGCCAGGAAGTAAAAGAAGCAGTTATTACAGTACCTGCCTACTTCAACGACGCCGAGCGCCAGGCTACCAAAGAAGCCGGTCAAATTGCCGGCCTTGATGTAAAACGTATTATCAACGAGCCTACGGCAGCGGCCCTCGCGTACGGCCTGGACAAGCAAAACCAGGATATGCGCATTGCGGTATTTGACCTGGGAGGTGGTACGTTTGATATTTCAGTACTTGAACTGGGCGACGGTGTATTTGAAGTAAAGTCTACGGATGGTGATACGCACCTGGGAGGTGATGACTTTGACCAGGTAATCATTAACTGGCTGGCCGATGAATTTAAGAAGGACGAAGGTGTAGACCTGACGCAGGACCCAATGGCTCTGCAACGTCTGAAAGAAGCCGCCGAAAAAGCCAAAGTTGAACTTTCGAGCTCGACCCAAACCGAAATTAACCTACCCTACATTTTCCCGGTAAATGGTATCCCCAAGCACCTGGTGCGTACGTTGAGCCGGGCCAAGTTTGAGCAGCTGGCCGACAAGCTCTTCCAGCGAATGATGGAACCCGTGCGTCGCGCCATGAAGAACTCCGGCCTCAGCAACGGCGAAATCAGCGAGGTGATTCTGGTGGGTGGTTCAACCCGAATTCCAAGGGTACAGGAAGAAGTAGAAAAATTCTTTGGCAAGAAACCATCCAAGAGCGTTAACCCTGACGAAGCGGTAGCCATCGGGGCAGCCATTCAGGGGGGTGTACTAACCGGGGAAGTAAAAGACGTACTGCTTCTGGACGTTATTCCGCTGTCTTTGGGTATTGAAACCCTGGGTAGCGTGTTCACTAAGCTTATTGAGTCAAATACAACCATTCCGTCCAAGAAGACCGAAACGTTCTCGACGGCCGCTGATAACCAGCCTTCCGTAGAAATCCATGTATTGCAGGGTGAGCGTCCGCTGGCTAACCAGAACCGTACCCTGGGACGTTTCCACCTGTCGGATATTCCACCGGCTCCCCGCGGCATACCACAGATTGAAGTAACCTTTGACGTGGACGCCAACGGTATCCTGAATGTATCGGCTCGTGATAAGGGTACCGGTAAAGAACAGAAAATCCGAATCGAAGCTTCCAGCGGTTTGACAGACGCTGAAATAGCCCGGATGCGTGAGGAGGCTAAGGCCAACGAAGCCGCTGATAAAGCTGAGCGGGAAAAAATTGAGAAAATCAACGCGGCTGATACGCTTATCTTCTCTACTGAAAAACAGTTGAAAGAATACGGAGATAAATTGTCAGCTGGAAGTAAGTCAAGCATTGAAAGCGCACTTGGCGAACTACGTACCGCCCACCAAAGCCAGGATCTGACGGGTATTGATTCGGCCATGGAAAAGCTGAATACGGCCTGGCAGGCTGCCTCACAGGAGATTTATGCCGCCGGTCCGCAGGAAGGTGCTCCTGAAAATGGAAACGGGGCGGGCAACGAAGGTACCACCAGCGACGATAACGTTACTGATGTGAATTTTGAAGAGGTGAAGTAAGCCATCCCCCTTAAGTGTAGAATCCCTACCACGTTGGTGGTGGGGATTTTTTTTTACCTAACCCCAG
Source organism: Telluribacter sp. (assembly GCF_035998675.1). Taxonomy (NCBI): domain Bacteria; kingdom Pseudomonadati; phylum Bacteroidota; class Cytophagia; order Cytophagales; family Spirosomataceae; genus Telluribacter; species Telluribacter sp. Next base: position 104,448 of record NZ_DASYHI010000020.1, on the reverse strand, counting down.
CCATTTGAGAAATTTTGGTTACATCCGTCCCCGCCAGCGTGCTAAATCTGGAATGGTATCATTTTTTGAAGTAACTATCAATAAATAAATAGCTTATGAAACCAACAATCAATTCTCCGGAACTATCGTACTTGTCTCCTACTACGCGGGAACGAGCGATTATTATAGCTCAGCAGCTGGTATCGAGTCATCGCTTATCACCAAAGGAGGCTGTATCTATGGCAATTTCTATGGCTAAGAACTGGGCAGTAAAAAATGTTAATCGTCGCGTCTGGAAACGTCTGAAATCGGTCGAGAAAGAAAGATGACGACTAACGGGCTTAAAAAATTTCAAGGTCAGGTAGTCATTGTAACGGGTGCAAGCAGTGGACTGGGACAAGCCTGCGCTATACACCTCGGGAGTCTGGGAGCCCAGGTAGTTGTTAACTATAGAAGTGGTGATGAGGAAGCCGAAGAAACCCTACAGGAAATTAAAAAACGAGGAGGGAGCGGTTTTACGGTCCAGGGTGATGTGAGTAAGGAAGAAGATGTCAAAGGCATCTTTCAGCGGACTATCACCGAATTTGGAAAACTCGATGTACTGGTAAGTAATGCTGGTTTACAGGTTGATGCACCGTTTCTGGACATGACCCTGGAACAATGGCAAAAAGTAATAGATGTGAATTTGACCGGGCAGTTTCTTTGTTGTCGGGAAGCCGCCAGACAATTCATCCAACAAAAAAATAGTAACGAAGAGGACAAAACGAACCGAGCTATTGGAAAAATAGTATTAATGAGTTCGGTACACGATATTATCCCCTGGGCGGGGCATGTTAATTATGCTGCCTCTAAGGGAGGAGTACTAATGCTGATGAAATCAATAGCCCAGGAACTGGCACCGTATAAAGTACGGGTCAATGCAGTAAGTCCGGGTGCTATAAAGACCCCTATAAACAAGGAGGTGTGGTCGGATGAAAGTAAGTACAAGGAATTACTTGAACTAATACCCTATCGTCGGATAGGTACTCCGGAAGATGTCGCCAAGGCAGTGGCCTGGATGGCGTCGGATGAGTCAGATTACGTTAACGGAGAGACTTTGTATATCGACGGGGGAATGACATTATATCCAGAGTTTTCGGATAATGGCTAACGGCTGGACACTGAGGATGAGTGTATGAGTGATTATGAGTGAACAACCAGTCGTTTTAAAGCCTTGACTATTTTTTGTCAAGGCTTTTTTTTGTGCCTATTCTCAGCCTTTACAGCAAGTACTATTGCACTAACTACTTACCTTCTGGCGGTGTCCGCAAAAATGCAGGTACTATACTTTCTCGCAAGTAATCATGCATGATTAGTCGACCACTGCTTCAAGCTTAAATACTCTATTGCACATTCTTTTAAACGCGCAGAAGCCCGCTTTCCATTAGTGGAGCGGGCTTCCAGGCTTTTTTAACAAGGAATTAAATTCCTATCAATTACCGCAGGGACATCGGAGTTTTGCCCTGAGCGGCCTCCTTCTTCAACTTTTCATTGGCCACAATTACTACTTCCACCCGACGGTTTTGTTGTCGCCCGGCTTCGGTATCGTTTGTGGAAACCGGCTGATTCTCACCGTAGCCCACTGTTTCCAGTCGATTTTTGGACACATTAGCCGATCGTAAATAATTGGCCACGGCCTCAGCCCGGCGGTTAGACAACCGCTTATTGTAAGCATCGGTCCCCTGACCATCGGTATGGCCTTCAATCAGGATTTCCGTATCCTCGTATTTCCGGAGTACCTCCGCCATTTTGTCCAGATTGCCCCTTGTTTCATTGTTAACTTTTTCCGAATCAAAGGCGAAGAGGAGTCCGGAATCGAAGGTCATTTTTATCCCTTCTCCAACTCGCTCTACTTTGGCACCCTCTACTTTTTGTTCAAGTTCACGGGCCTGCTTATCCATATAAATCCCGATAAGGGCGCCCGCCGAGCCACCTACCGCAGCACCAATAATGGCCCCCACGGCGGTATTGCCCGACCTTCGTCCTATTACAGCCCCGGCCGCTCCACCGGCTCCGGCTCCAATTATCGCGCCTTTTTCCTGGCGGGAAAGTTTGCTGTTTTTACAACCTGACAGGGAAGAGACTACCAAAACAGCCGCCGTTAGTACTATCGTTATTTTTTTCATAGCAATTCAATTTTAATACTCATGATATAGAGTTATGATTAAAATATAGCAAAGCCTAAGGTAGCCTGCCACAGGTTTCCTTTCCGCATCAACTGAGAATTCAGGTTTGAATCGTTGGTGTTAATAACATTACTTAGCCCACCTTCATAACGAAGGTCCAGGCTCAGATTACCAATATCGAAACCCACCCCGGCCTGGTACCCAAGTGCAGCCCGATTCAAATTTTCCCGGGCCGAACGGGCACCAATATCATTTAAGGCATCCCGCAGTCCCTGGTTCTGAGCCACCTGCAGCGAGGCAATGGGCCCGGCGTTCAGACGTAGTACCTGTCCAATCCGGATACCTAACAAAACCGGAACATCAATATTGGTAAAGCGAACATCCACCTGGTTCTGGTCATTTGTGATACCATCGCGGTAAATATTGAAGGTACCCCCTTTTTGGGAGAAGAGAAATTCGGGTTGAATAAATAAGGATGACCCAAAGCGGGCGTACATCCCACCCACAAAACCAGTCAATCGGGTTTGGTTATCTCCTATACGAATGGAGGGATCACTGGTGTTAAATACATCCTGTCCCCGGAGGGTTGATAAATTCGCCCCTCCTTTCAGACCCAGTTTAAAAGAGCGCTGCGCCATCGAAGCACTCGCCGATAATAGGACTGCCAATGCTACTAAATAAAATATTTTTGCTTTCATATCATGTAAAGAATTAGTGTTATTCGTAGATAATAAATATCTATTCCACCCGCTCAGTTTTACACGTCCTACGCATTGAGAAAGCGTCTTTAAGAGAAAAGAGGCCAGTTTATACCGTATTTTGGCCTGATTGAAAGTAGTTTTACCTGCTACTCGCCAATATAAACCTTGCATTTTTTTTAGGTTCGTAGTTTAAACGGGTAGTGGAATAAATGAAAAACAAGGGGAAATAAATACTCATATTTAGTCTAGTACTTGATTTTATAACCTGGTACATATTTGCTACTTTTAATCCTGTACACACAACTAACTAAAAACAGAGATGCCAACTAACCAGAACATGGGGGTTTTGCAGGAACGGTCACAAACACCAACAAGACTTTGGCGAATAGCCGGTCTGTTGGGTTTTATCCTTATGGTTGGAATGAATTTTCTTGCTAACTGGCTTCCGCTAAATGGCCATACTACGGGTGAGTTATCCGATAAGTACCCTAACCTGTTTGTACCAGCCGGACTGACCTTCTCAATCTGGGGGGTTATTTATGCATTGCTGGCCCTTTATACCGGATACCAACTGAGGAAACCCGCCGGTCCAAAACGCGAAGAAGTGGATCTGGTAGTGGCCAATGTTAGTGGCTGGTACCTGTTCTCCTCCCTGCTTAACGCCAGTTGGATTGTAGCCTGGCACTATGAGCTTTTTCCGGTTTCGCTGGCCATTATGCTGCTGCTGTTGGTTTGTTTGCTCCGTATCAATTTTGGACTTTACAATATTCAGCCGTACCTGGGAAAAACCGGTCACTTCCTTACCAAAGCTGCTTTTGGTTTGTACCTGGGCTGGATTTGCGTGGCGACCATTGCCAATGTTACAGCCTGGTTAGTCGCCATAAATTGGGATGGCTCCGGGTTAAGCGAAGTTACCTGGGCGTTTATAATGATTTTGGGCGGGATTTTTATCGGACTTTATACGGCAAATGCCCTTTCCAACGGCTATGTAGCTTTGGGGGTAGCCTGGGCGATGGTGGGTATTATTATCAAGCGCCATGAAAGCGAGCCGGAATATTATTCTCTGATGGTGTTGGCGGGCATTGGGGCACTGGTGCTGTTTATGTATGTACTTTATTCGCTCTTCTTTAGTCATCGTCTTCACTCACAACCACACCCTACCCACCTGTAAGTACCTGACAGATAAGCAATCAGAAGAAAATAGGGCACTTGGTACCTGACCTGCGCGAACGTCCGGGCATGTTTACTTTCTGAGATTTATATTTCCCTTTCTTAGTAACCTTTTTTCCAAACTTCTTTTCCTCGTAGGGCATCAATTGAAAATCATATTCAGGAATAAAATAGTCTTCGTTGTAGGTATCAACGGGTAAAGGCAGGTAATGACGGCCCGGGAAATACAGGGTATCGTATTCATAGTCATACAGATAAATAGTAACGAATCCATCCCGACTGTACTTGATCCCAATATCCGAATAGGGACCATCGTCTTTGGCTGAGGCTACCGCCCGGGCTAAGTCTTTGTACTTGCCTTTTACCAGCAAGGACATATTGAACTGAAATACCCGGTGGGTAGAATCCAAACCAATGGCTACGCCGAGGTAGTATTTGGCATCTTTCAGTTTTTCCATCCCCGCGTACAATATTCCCGTGTTATTTATAGCACTTTTATCCTGATAAACTTTGTAGCTTAGCCTCGCTTCGTCATACTTCTCCCAGTACTTGTAAACATTGCCTTGGTTGACGTTATAAAATTTGCGACTGGGTGCCATTCGCATGGCTTCTTCAAAATCCTGACCGGCATTCTGATACCGTAAATCTGCATCTATTCTCTGTAGGCGCTGTTCATGACGGTTACCCAGGTACGCCTGCACGATTCCGCGATTATTCAGCAGGTACGGTACGGTCGGGTTTTCCTTAATCAGACTATCAAAAAGGGCAATTGATTTATCCAGCTTATCACTTTCCAACAACACCACGCCCCAGCCATTCTGGGCCTTCAAATTGGCCGGATTTAAAGCTACTGCCTTTTTGAATACGTCGTAACTCTTGCTATACATGTCAAAGTGCAGCAGCAGATTACCGTAGTTACTCCACATGCGGTCGTAATTCTTTTCGTAATTCAGCGCACGACTCAGGTACTGCCCCGCCTCCGGATACCTCCTCTGATCAATCAATATATTGCTCATGCCGGCCAGGGCTTCGTAGCTGGCGCCATCGAGCCGGATGGCGCGTTGAAAGTCAAGCTGAGCGGCGGCAGGTTGGCGGGTGTAGTAGTAGCTGTACCCCCGGCTCACAAAAACATCAGCCAGCGCCCGGTTATTTTCATCTAGTAACGGAGCGGCCCTTTCGAAATCATTCAGCGCCTCTTTGTATTCTTTGAGCCCGTAATGGACCAGCGCCCGGCCCAGGAAGGCCGAAAGGTAGGTACTGTCGGCCTGAATTATTCGTTCAAAAATATTTCTGGCTTTTGCGTATTCGTGTTTACTAATCAGGACATTGCCCTGGCCGCAAAGAGCCACTTTATCTTCATGAAGTACCGAGGCAGCCAGTTGGTAGTACCGCTGGGCCTCAGTTAGCTGCTGAAGTCCATAGTTGGCATGTCCCAATCCCAGGTAGGCGTTGCCCCGAAAGTCACGTTCGTCGGCTTCAAGGTACTGCTCAAAAACCCGTTTAGCTTCGTGAAACCGATTTAAGGACAACAGGGCGTTGGCGTACCTGATTTGGGCCTTGGGATGCTGGCGGGCTACCTTCTCAAAATCACCAACGGCTCTTTTGTCTTTATGCAGCCGCATCAGGATATCCCCTCTTTGCAGCCGGTAAGCCATAAGCTTGTCTTTTTGGCGAATAGCCGCCGTTAACTCATCCACCGCTAATTCCAGCTGGTTATTGAACTTATAGAGTAAGGCGGTGGTATAGTTCCATTTGCCGGCCGTATTGCCGTGGGCAGTCTGCACGGCGTAGTTGATTCCTTCCGGCACCATTCCGTCCTGACCGTAGGCTACCAGGGTATTAAGGCTGGAGTACTTACTTGCCGTATTGGAGAAAAAATCCTCCCGCGCTCCGGCGTACTGCTTGTTCAGTAACTTCACCAGGCCGCGGTTGTACCTATACCGGCTGTCCCCTCCCACCGAATCCAGGGATTCCATAAGCCGCAATGATTTAGAATGATTTCCAGACAAAGCCAGGAGGACGGCTTCGTTGTTGGTACGTTGTAGAGAATCAGTATAAGCGTAGGATATCCGGTGGTAGGCCTGATAGGCTTTCTGCAGCTCCAGCAGCTCCCGGCGGTACTCCTTGGTATGCAGCAGAGCCGGATTATTGTCTTCGAAGGATTGATTGAAAATAGGGAGTAAGCGCTCAAAAATCTGTTGGCATTCACGAAAATCCTGCGCTGAGGTTCGGTAGCAAATACCCACTACGAACATCAGTGAAAACCAAACTACCCTTAACCAAGCTTTTTCACCCACCATGTTTCAAAGTGACTTCCAGTCCCTTTAAACCTACTACAAAATGTAAAATATTGCAATTACTCACCCAAAAACTGATGTTCTTTAGTTATTTCTTACAAAAATTTCTTGAATCTATCTCATCTATTACAGCTAATTCTAAGCCGTTGTCACCGGTTCAGGTCAATAGAAAGGGTATTGACGCTTTATTTCAAACGTTGGTCAAATTGTATTGCTTCTACCTTTAGGACTTTGGCAAAATGATGTTCGGGATGCAGCGGGTTAAGGAGGTAATTAAATTCATTGACCGATTGAGCAGAAGGTACTTTCAGGACCCAATTGGTACCTTCCCTGATCCATTGTTCGGTAAAATTAGCCAGGAAGTCAGGATAAGGAAAGCTCCACCAGCCTTTGGGGAGTTTTTCTGCTTTCAGCTCCTTCCTAGTAGCGTTGTCGGGTATCTCAATGGTAACAAGTACCTGATTTTTGGGAAGTATAACGGAATTGGCCAGTACTTCAAGCTTGGCCAGTGATACATGCTCAGAAGTATAAAGTACCCGGGTTCCCCGCCGGTGCCAGCGGCCATTCCCGAAAAGACAACCTGTTGCCATAAGGTCGTGGGCGTAGGTACTCTTAGTAATGCGGTACAGCTGCATGCCTAGGAGTAAAGGCCGTGCTCAATCCGGAAAAGGATGTCCATGACCTCTTCGCGGCCCAGAGAGGAATTAAGGATGTCGACAGGTTTTTTGTTGCCCAACGCCAGCACGGGCGTATTCAGCCATAATTTCAGGGCATCCTCTTCCTCAAACACTTCCAGTCCTTTGGCAATGATGGTAGAGAGTTCAATTACTTTCTCGCTTTCTTCGGTTGAAAGGGCTGCCTTGTTTTTAATCCGGCGCTGAAAGGTACTTTCCGACAGGTTAAGCAACCGGCTGAACTGCTTGTTTGATAGTTCAAGACGTTGCTGAACGCGCTGCGCCACCGAAATAGAGAATCCCTTTTCGGCCGCCCGGATAAAATCGAGGGCATTGTCCACCCCTATCTGCAGCGATTTTTTACCTCCCAGTATGGCAACTACCTGACTCACGGAAACCTGCATACTCGCAAATGATTATTTTAAAACTGTCAACTGAACGTAAATGTAATTTTTTTGTACCACAATTCAAAGTAGTAAGTATACAAAAACAGCGACCGGCTCTGCAAATGGCAGAGCCGGTCGCTGCCGGACAGGATGAATTGACAACTACATCGCCAGTACTTTTTCGGTAACGGCGTTGGCTTTTACCTCCAAAAGCTCTCCGTGCAAAAGTAGGGTCAAATCCTCCGACGAACTGTTTTCAACTTTTATACCGTCCTTCGCTACATCTACCTGGAGCCAGGCGCCCCGGAATCCCAACCGGAAGGAGTAAGAGTTCCATTGCTCAGGAATGTACGGGTTCAGTACCAGTTGACCGTCCCGTACCCGTTGTCCGGCAAAGCCTTTCACCACGCTCATCCAGGTACCTGCCATAGAAGTAATATGAAGGCCGTCCTCCGTATCGTTATTGTAGTCGTCCAGATCCAGGCGGGCGGTGCGCAGGTACATTTCATAGGCCTTTTCCGGCCGACCCAGACGCGCCGCCAGAATAGCGTGCACACAGGGCGACAGCGACGACTCGTGCACAGTCATTGGTTCGTAAAAATCAAAGTTGCGGCGAAGGTCTTCTTCCGTAAAATCTTCTTCGAAGAAATAAAGTCCCTGTAGTACGTCAGCCTGCTTGATAAAACAGGAACGAAGGATGCGATCCCAGGACCAGCGCTGATTAATAGGGCGTTGACTCCTAATATCTTCCACCGTTAAAATTTCTTTATCCAGAAACCCCTGCTGCTGAAGGTATACCTGCCGCTCGGGATCATATGGGAAATACATATTTTCAATTATGTGCCGCCAGGCTTCGGTTTCGGCGGCCACATCCAGATTGGTATGGGCAACTATCTCCTTCAGTCGTTCTTCATCAATCCCTTTTACTTTCTCGAGGGATTCCAGAGTATAGCGCAGGGTCCAACAGGCCAGGTAGTTGGTGTACCAGTTATTGTTTACGTTGTTTTCGTATTCGTTAGGGCCGGTTACGCCCAGCATAACGTACTGCCCCTGCGCCTCCGACCAGTTAACACGCTGTTTCCAGAACCTCGAAATACCAATCAGTACTTCCAGCCCGTATTCGGCCAGGTAAGCCTGGTCGCCGGTATACCGGATGTAATCATGGATAGCGTAGGCAATGGTGCCATTGCGGTGAATTTCCTCAAAGGTAATTTCCCATTCATTGTGGCACTCCTCGCCGTTCATGGTCACCATGGGGTACAGCGCCGCTCCCCCGGTAAAGCCAAGCTTCTGGGCGTTTTCAATGGCTTTGGGCAGGTGTTTGTGGCGGTAAACAAGCAGGTTACGGGCTACCTTTTGCTTGGCAGTAGACAGATAAAAAGGAATACAATACGCCTCGGTATCCCAGTAGGTACTTCCGCCGTATTTTTCTCCGGTAAATCCTTTGGGCCCAATGTTCAGCCGTTCATCTTCCCCCGTGTAGGTCTGTTCCAGGTGGAAAATATTAAACCGGATTCCCTGCTGGGCCGCTACGTCCCCGTTGATAACGATATCGTTTTTGCTCCAGTTGTCGGCCCAGGCCTGCTGGTGTTCAGCCAGTAAGGTGTCAAATCCTTTTTGAACGACCCTGTTTACGTACGCCTTTGCTTCTTCCACCAGGGTATCTTTCGGATAATTCATGGATGACAGGTTCACGGCGTACTTGTAGACCACTACTTCCTGCCCCTGTTTTACCGGTAGCTGAACCTCCCCGCCCACGTACTTCTCGGTCCGGATGGGTTGTGAATGAAAAGCAATGGACTCGCCATCTACGGTAATATCAAAGCGCATTCCGCTGGTTACCTGAAACTGATCAATTCCGTACGGATTGGCTTTGGTTTCCAGGGTCAGGTACCCTTCGGCAAAGCTGGTTTCCTTTCTGACCTCATTCCAGAACTTTTCCTCGTAGTTGGCGTCCCGGTTCCGAACATCCCCGTCCAGGTAGGGAGTTATGGTAATTGTATCGTCAAAATCAAGCGGAGTAATGGCGTAGCGGATAGCGCCGGCTTCGTCGTCGACCATGCTACAGAAGCGAAGGGACTCAAGTCGTAGCCGACGACCGCCCGGCAGGATAACCGTAGCGGTACGTTCAAGAACTCCCTGCTGCATATTAAGTACCCGCCGAAACTCTTCAACCTGGCATTGGTTCAGATCCAGGGTTTCCTTGCCCACTTTTATGTCGATCCCAATCCAGTTACAGGCGTTAAGTACCTTGGCGAAGTAGTTGGGGTAGCCATTCTTCCACCAGCCAACCCGGGTTTTATCCGGGTAGTAAACCCCGGCCACATAATTACCCAGCAGAGTTTTACCCGTATATTTTTCTTCAAAGTTGCCGCGCTGGCCCATACGGCCATTACCGAGGCTCATCAGGCTTTCAGTTATCTCGTTGTGTTCAGCGTGAAAACCATCCTCAATGATGCACCATTCGTCATGCGTAATATAATTTTTCATCAATTGTATAGAGATAGGGATTAATTTAGGTCAATGGGAAATTGGGAGCCTGCATGACCCGAAAAGCCTGGTTGACATGGCGCTGGGTATGGGCCGTTAAAAACAGGAGTACATCCCCTACCCGGAACTTCAGCCAGCTAACAAAGGGTGAAATAACCTTCTCCTGTTCCAAATCCAGTTTGGCCGTCTGGGGCACGAGTTCCAGAAACAGGTTTTCCAATTCATTAAAGCGTTCAAACACCGCGTTGGGGTCAGGATTGGACCGCGGTCGGGCAGAAAGCGGCGCTGGTATTTTCATTTTGGAAGCAGGATCCAAAACCTTCAGCATTAACTTGCCATTGGCACTCATGCTGAAGCGTTTATCGCCGGGGTTAACTTCAACTCTCCGGGCGTCGTCGGTCTTTTTTTGAATTTGACGAATGTAGTAGGTATTGGAAAGGTTAAGATGCGCCAGGCATTCCACAATACTCCACTGATCAGCCGCGGGTTTCCAACTTTTCTGGACTTCCGTCAGCCGTTCCAGTTCATCGTTAACCCTGGCCAGGATATTAACATGAGCCCGGGTCACTTCCTCTATTAAATCTGAAACGGCATAGTCGGTCTTCATACCACAAAAAGTTGCTTTATATCTTGTACATGCAATCCTTCAAAGCCCTTAATTACTACGTCGGCCTCCGTCAATACAACCGGGTCGCCCACCCCAACGGCCTTCATGCCGCCGGCTTTGGCAGCCTGCACACCGGCCATAGCATCTTCAAAAACAACGCAGGATGCCGGAAGAACGTCTAAATCGGCCGCTCCGGTAAGGAAAATTTCCGGGTCAGGCTTGCCCCTGGTAACGCGATTGCCGTCCACAATCGTTTCAAAATAGGTCAACATGGCAATACGGTCAAGAATCAGTACAGCATTTCTGGAAGCTGACCCCAGACCAACCCTGATTTGATTGGTCTTTAACTCTTCCACAAATTCCCGTACTCCCGGCAGTACATCATCGGGCGACATCTGCTGGCAGAGTTCCAGGTACCAACTATTTTTTTCAGCGGCCAGACTTAGTTTTGTTGCTTCATCAAGTTTTACACCACCAATTGCCAGAATCTTTTCCAGGCTTTCCATCCGACTGATTCCCTTCAACAGCTCGTTTTCTTCCACCGTCAGGTCAAACCCAAGTTGGTTGGCCATTCGCCGCCAGGCCAGGTAATGGTACTTGGCGGTATCCACAATTACTCCATCCAGATCAAAAAGGCAAGCTTGTAAAAAAGACATACTTTATAGGTATTGGTATTTGGTAAAAATAATAAAAGGGTGACAAAACCACTCTTTTGGTTAAGAAAGATAGTAAAACTTACGGAATCAGTTCCAAAACATAGGCCGTTCGGGCGGCGAGTTTCATCGTTTCGACCACCGGAATTGTTTCGTCAGTGACTACATTTTTAGCTTTGGTTGCACTTTTTATACGCTCCGAGAACCGGGCGGTAGAGAGACTAACCTCCTTTTCATTGGAGTTCATAACCACCATGACCGTTTTGGTATCGTCGTAGCGAAAATAAACGTACACACCGTCCTGAGGCAGGTACTGCATTAGTTTTCCCGAATGGAGCGCGGGGGTATTTTTGCGATAGGTAGCGAGTTTCTTTACAAAGTTGAAGGCTTCGTTTTCGGCGTTGGTACGCCCCGAGGTCAGAAATTTATTTTCCTTATCACCCGGAAAGCCCCCCGGAAAATCCTTACGTACCTCCGCGTCGGACGGATTCTTGAAGTTTTTCATCAGGATTTCGGTACCGTAGTAGATTTGGGGAATACCGCGGGAAGTCAATAACCAACTCATTCCCATCCGGTATTTCTGCATATCTTCCCCTACAACCGATAGGAAACGGTCCATGTCGTGGTTGTCAAGAAAGATTACGTTTTTAGAGGGGTCTTCGTAAACATAGTCCTGCCCAAGTACCTGGTATAGTCGCTGTACGCCTTCGTTCCAGCCAATATTCTGATTAAGGGCGTCATTGATAGCAAACTGTAGCTGAAAGTCGGTGCAGCCCGGCAGATTGCTTTTGAAAGGTACCTGTAAGTTGTTCCGCTGAAAGTACGCCTGGTTTACTACGCTATTCACCCAGTTTTCGCCGAATATATGCAGCCGTGGGTACTCCTCCAGCAAGGCCGCGTTGCAGCGGTTCATAAACTCGAGGTCATTGTACATATAGGTATCTACCCGCCAGGCATCAATGCCAAACTTCTCAACCGTCCAGATCGCGTGCTGCAACAGGTAGTTGGCTACAAAGGGATTGTTTTGGTTGAGGTCGGGCAGGAAAGGCACAAACCACCCGTCGGAGGTTACCTTCCGGTCAATGGCCGAGGCGTAGGGGTCCACCAGGGGTTGGTCTTTGTAGGAGGTATTGGTATAGGTGGGCCACTGGTGCAGCCAATCCTTCATGGGGAGGTCCTTGATAAACCAGTGGTTTATTCCCACGTGGTTGTACACGGCATCCTGCACTATTTTTATCCCGCTGGCGTGGGCTACTTCCACCAGCTTCTTGTAGGCCGTGTTGCCGCCCAGGCGTTTATCTACCTGATAATGGTCTGTAAAACCATAGCCGTGGTAGGCACTGCGTTGCACGCCTCCCTCGTTGGTCAGGGGCTGGTTGTTTTCTATGATAGGGTTTAACCATAAGGCAGTTACCCCCATTTCCTTAAAGTAATCCATGTGGTTAATAACCCCCTGAAGGTCACCCCCGTGACGCAGAAACGGATCGTTCCGGTCGGCCTTGGTGTCGGCCATGTCGGCAAAGCGGTCATTGGAAGGGTCTCCGTTGGCGAAGCGGTCCGGCAGGAGCAGATATATCAGGTCCGACTGGTCTACCCCCTGGGCTTTTAATTCATTGGTCCGGGCCTTGAGCTCGTAGGGGAAGCTGGTACTTACCCGTTGCTGGGTAGTGCGTCGCCCGCGGCGTACGGCTACTTCTTTGGTAAGTACCAGGTTAAAAGTACCGGGTCTGGCATCCGGCCCCACGGTCAGGTCAACAAACAGGTAGTTGGGGTTTTCAACCGTATGTACCTGTTCCAGTCGTACGCCCGGATGGCTAATTTCAACGTTGCTACCTCCCAGGTCTTTGCCGTGCAAAATGAGCTGAAGCCGGGGTTCCTTCATCCCTACCCACCAATTGGTAGGCTCGACCCGCTGGACCTGAATCTTCTGGGCGAAAATTGGGCAGGAAAATAAAAAAATAGATAAAAAAAGGTAAATAGAAGGTCTAATGCGAGGCAGGTTATGCATATACGTTTAGTTTATACCAATTTAGATTGCCAAATTAAAGCAAATACCCTATTTTATCATAAATAAATCCTCTATACATTTGAATTCTTAACCTATTCTAAAAATGTTAAAAAAGCTTTCGATATTGGCGCTTTCGTTACTGTTTCTCCTAATTTGGGCCTGCAGTACCAGTAGTAATGATAACCAGTCGAATCAAAGTATGACTTCCCGAGTACAAGAACACGATAAATTAGTAATTTACCAGATTTTTACGAGGCTGTTTGGTAACCAGAATACAACGAATAAATTCTACGGAACACGTGATGAAAACGGAGTAGGTAAATTTAACGACATCACTGATACGGCTCTAAAGGAGCTGAAATCATTTGGTATTACCCATGTTTGGTATACCGGCGTTATTGAACACGCTACCATGACCGATTATTCAGAATTTGGCATCCGGCAGGACCATCCGCTGGTTGTCAAGGGAATAGCGGGCTCACCTTACGCCGTTAAAGACTATTACGACGTTAATCCGGACCTGGCGGTCAAAGTAAAGGACCGAATAGAAGAGTTTGAAGCCCTGGTGGAACGTACCCATAGTAACGGTCTTAAAGTACTGATTGACTTTATACCAAACCACGTAGCCCGCCAGTACTTTTCGGATGCCCGCCCCGCCGGAGTTAAGGACTTTGGCGAGGAGGATGCCACCAACGTGGTTTTTTCCCCAACAAATAACTTTTACTACATTCCCGGCCAGGACTTTAAAGTACCCGATGGAGTAAACCCACCCGTAGCCTTCACAGCGCCCTACCAGGAAAGTCCGGCCCGGGCAACCGGAAATGATGTATTTCAGGCTCAGCCCGGTATAAACGACTGGTTTGAAACAATTAAACTTAACTACGGGCTGGACTACCAGAACGGCAGGTCCCAACACTTTGACCCGATCCCAACTACCTGGCTGAAAATGCGGGATATCCTTACCTACTGGACCCAAAAAGGGGTAGATGGTTTCCGCTGTGATATGGCCGAAATGGTACCCGTAGAGTTCTGGGCCTGGGTCATCCCGGAAATCCGGAAGGTCAATCCTGACATTATTTTTATTGCTGAAATATACAATCCGGCGGAGTACCACAACTACATAAAACGGGGACAATTTTCGTACCTCTACGATAAAGTAGGTCTATACGACGCGCTGCGCAGGTTAATGGAAGGCAAGGGGACCGTAGAGGATATTACTGCGGTATGGCAAAAAGAGTCCGGAGATATATCCCAACACATGCTCAGATTTCTTGAAAACCACGATGAACAACGGATTGCCTCCAGGTACTTTGCGGGTGACCCGTTAGCGGCCGTTCCGGCTATGACCCTCAGTGCCACCCTCCATACCGGACCGTTGATGATATACTTCGGACAGGAGGTTGGGGTGAATCCAACCCAGGCCGAAGGTTTCCAGGGCGAGGATGGCCGTACTACTATTTTTGATTACTGGGGAGTACCCGAGTTTCAGCAATGGGTGAACGGAGGTAAATTTGACGGAGGTAAGTTAAGCCCCAAACAAAAAAGTCTGCGAGAGTTTTACCGGCAGCTCAACCATTTTGTTTTACAGAATAGTGCCATTTATAAAGGTGGTTTCTACGACCTCCAGTTTATGAACGTCGACGAAAAAAACCCTGACTACGACAAGGCAATGGTCTACAGTTACCTCCGCTACACTACCGGCCAACAACTGCTTTGCGTTTACAACTTCGACAAAAGCAAAACGGTCAACACTACTGTCCGCCTGCCGGAACCTGTCGTAACCGACACCTTAGGGCTGGACCTTACGGCCGACTACGCGCTTAAACAGGTGTTCCCGGCCGGAGAAAATCGCCTTGAGGTTTCCGGTAAAACTATGACAACCGAAGGCGTACCTGTCAGCCTCTCCCCCATGTCGGTCCGCATCTTTGAGATTTCAAAAAAATAACCCTCTATCCCTATGGCCGTTTCAAGTACTTCCGCCGTCAAAGTTTCCCTGCGGCAAAAGCCCCGCCTCAGTTTTCTGGAAATCTGGAACATGAGTTTTGGTTTCCTGGGAATCCAGTTTGGCTTTGCCCTGCAAAATGCCAACGTAAGCCGCATATTTGAAACTTTAGGGGCCAGCGTGGACGACATTCCCATTCTTTGGGTCGCCGCTCCGCTAACCGGACTGATAATTCAGCCGATAATAGGGTACTTCAGTGACCGCACCTGGACCCGCCTGGGCCGTCGTCGTCCTTACTTCCTGGCTGGTGCCATACTGGCGTCGCTGGCCCTGTTTATAATGCCTAATTCCCCTACCCTCTGGTTTGCGGCAGGTATGCTCTGGATCATGGATGCATCCATAAATGTTACCATGGAACCGTTCCGGGCTTTTGTGGGGGATAACCTTCCCTCCGGGCAACGTACTACGGGCTTTGCCACGCAAAGTTTCTTTATTGGTATCGGGGCCATTGTGGCGTCTTCCCTGCCTTACATTTTCACCAACTGGTTTGGGGTACCTAATCAGGCGGGGGCGGGTGTAATTCCCAATTCAGTGAAGTGGTCGTTTTACCTGGGTGGAGCGGTATTCCTGCTGGCGGTACTCTGGACCGTCCTAAACTCGAAAGAGTATAGTCCCGAAGAGCTAAGTTCTTTTGAGGATAATGCCAAAGTACCGGCCGCCAGCCAGGCTACAAGCGTAGCAGTGGGTGAAGTACACGGGCTAAACGGACAAAAGCAAATCAGAAAGGGCAGTATTGTTTCCCTGGTAGGATTGGCGTTGACGGTCTGGTTTTCTACCCAGGGGCTTAATAAAGAGCTTTATGTTTTTTCGGTAGGTACTGCCATTGTGGGACTCCTTTTCATTGCGTCGGGGTACCTTCAGAAGATAAGCCGCTACGAGAATGGCTTTGTTACCATTATGAATGACTTTGAGAACATGCCCGTTACCATGAAGCAACTGGCCGTCGTGCAGTTTTTTTCCTGGTTTGCGCTGTTCGCCATGTGGATTTACACTACCCCGGCCGTAACCAGCTGGGTGTATGGCACCACCGATCCTACTAGCAAACTGTACAACGACGGAGCCGACTGGGTGGGACTATGTATGGGTATTTACAACGGGGTAGCGGCACTGGTCGCTTTTGCCATACCAGTACTGGCCCGAAAAACCAGCCGTAGGGTTACTCACCTTATTTGCCTGGTAGCTGGTGGACTGGGATTATTATCTATCTACTTCCTCACTAACCCTAACTACCTCATGGTATCCATGATTGGGGTAGGTATTGCCTGGGCTTCTATTCTTTCGGTACCTTACGCCATGCTGGCCGGCTCGCTTCCCGCCGACAAAATGGGCTACTACATGGGTGTTTTTAATTTCTTTATTGTTATTCCCCAAATCGTAGCGGCGGCACTACTGGGCTTTCTGGTAAAGGTACTTTTTGACGGAGAACCCATTTATGCCCTGATGCTGGGAGGAGTTTCCATGATTTTGGCGGGTCTGCTTTGCCTGCGCGTCAATGACCGTGATGATATTAAAATAAGCGACATTGGAGTAGGTTAACCAGTCAAGGTACCAGCCGGAAACGGAAACAATTTCAGACTTGAGCCAGTAGTAGCTTTGTAAGCACTACTGGCTCATTTGTTTTATAGTGAAAATGGTAGAAACAATAAAGTACTATGGGAAAATGTACCCGGAACAGTGGAAGAGTTAAAGCCCGGAAGCAGGGCCTTGTCTCAAATTTCGTGGCAAACCTTTTTTCAGAATAAAAAGATTGATAGCCATTAAGTTACCTATAAATCAGGTAGTAAATATTCGGATTGAAAAGAATAAAACAGAAGTACCTGAACCTAGTAATTTATTAAGACAATATTCGGCAAAGTTTGCATTTTTTTGGTTTTACCGGCTTTTATAAGCTACCTTAGTAGATAGTACACCAAATAAAATTCCGCCTTAGGTCCCCTCCTTTACTGCATTTAAGGTTCCTGGAATCCTATTTTTATAGGGTACAGGTAAATTATCGGGACGTAACACAGCGTATGAAACATATAGATTCAGCACAAAAAGGAAGGCTCATTTTAGTTGCCTACCGTTTACCCTTTAAGATAGTAAAAGAGGAAGATCAACTTCACCTCTTCCAGAATTCGGGTGGCCTGGTTTCGGCGGTATTATCACTGGCCCAGGGGCAAGAGAACACCAACTTCACTTTTAAGGATAAAATTCAGTGGGTAGGCTATACCGACAATTCACCCGAAGAACTGGAGGGGCAAAATCTTGAAAACGAAAATTTCAAGGCGCATCCGGTATTTATTTCGGAGGAGCTAAACGACCACTATTACGAAGGATTTTGCAATGACCTTCTTTGGCCGCTTTGCCACTATTTCCCTTCCCTGGCCCGGTTTGAAGACCGCTACTGGGAAAGTTATCAGGAAGCCAATATGCTATTTTTCGAAAAACTGAGTACTATCATTCAGCCCGAAGATACCATCTGGATTCATGATTATCAGCTCATGCTGTTACCCGATTTGGTCCGGCAACGCTTTCCGGATAACAAAATCGGATTTTTCTTCCACATCCCTTTCCCCACTTTCGAATTGTTTCGACTACTGCCCCGCCGCTGGCGGGAGAGTCTGGTGGAGGGGCTATTGGGAGCAGACGTGGTAGGTTTCCACACCAACGATTACGTAGAATACTTCCTGAAGGTGGTCAGGCTGGTCCTGGGCTTCAGAAATAAATTACACTATGTAAACCTGGGCAACCGCATTGTAAAAGTTGACTCTTTCCCCATCAGCATTGATTATAAAAAATTCAATGATGCTTTTGATGACCCCCAGGTAGCGGCCGTCCGGGCCGACGCCCGGCAGTCTTTGAAAGAAAAAATCATTTTCTCGGTCGACCGCCTCGACTACTCAAAAGGTTTGTTGCATCGATTGCATGGTTTTGAACGTTTTCTGGAAGTTTATCCCGACTGGCACGCCAAGGTAACCTTTGTCATGGTTGTAGTACCCTCGCGGGATACCATTGAACAATACCAGCAGATGAAGTCAGATATTGACCAGACCGTTGGCCGGATTAATGCTACGTACGGCGATATAACCTGGCAACCCATTATATACCAGTACCGGTCTATGCCCTTCGAAGAACTGGCAGGAATGTACTCGGTAAGTGATGTGGCCCTTATTACACCCGTTCGGGATGGCATGAATCTGGTATGTAAAGAGTACGTAGCCAGTCGAAAGGACCTGCGGGGTGTCCTGATCCTGAGTGAAATGGCCGGTGCCGCCGCGGAGTTGGGGGAGGCCTTTATTATTAACCCTACCGATAACCGCGAAATTGCCAACGCCATAAAACTGTCCCTGGAACTCCCGCCCGAAGACCAGGCCAAACGGATACAGGCCATGCAGATCCGGCTTAGAGATTACGATGTTTTTACCTGGACCAATGACTTCTTTACCCAAATGACTATGATTGAACAAGAACAACAAAGACTCCGGCAGCGTTACCTCACACAGGAAGACCGGAAACAAATCCAGAGCGACTACCACCAGGCTTCTAAACGCATTTTTTTCTTCGATTACGATGGTACCCTGGTTTCCATTGTACGGGATCCGGCGGAAGCGGTGATTGGAGAGGAAATGAAAAAACTGGTCGGAGAACTGGCACAGAAAGATACCGTGGTTATAATCAGTGGACGTGACCGGGAGTTTCTGGAAAATGTCCTGGGCGACCTGCCAGTAGACATTGTTGCCGAACACGGTGCCCTGGTCAAAACCAGAGAAACCGGAACCTGGCAGCTCAATGAAAACTACGAGGACGGCTGGAAAGAAAGCATCCGTTCTATCCTTGACCTGTACGTTAAACGTTGTCCGGGCGCTTTTGTCGAAGAAAAGGAAACTTCCCTGGCCTGGCATTTCCGAACTGCTGATGATCAGCTTTACGCACAACGCAGGGCGCAGGAACTGGCCTGGCAGTTAAAAAGCTTTATTCAGCCCGAAATGCACCTTCAGATCATCGAGGGGAACATGGTGATTGAAGTAAAAAAGACGGCCTTTAACAAGGGAACTGCCGCCCGGTCGTTTCTGGAAAAAGGTGAGTATGGATTTGTAATGGCCATGGGAGACGACACGACCGATGAGGATATGTTTGAGGCTTTACCCAAAAATACCTATACCATTAAAGTAGGTGATGCCTTGTCGGTGGCCCGAAACCACGTCAGAAATCAGAATGAGGTGGTAGATTTGCTGAAAATTTTCCGGGATAGTCAGGCAGAAAACTAAGCAGATTCGTTAGTAACCTGTCATGTTCCCAGTTTTTAAATTACCAAGTTTACAAATGCTATGTATCGCCCGGTTTTATTGCTGATAGTGATGCTGGTAGGCATAGGCTATACCACTGCGCAGGATGATGATATGCAGAAGATGTTCCGGAAGCGGATGGAGCAGCCCGGAGGCGGTACCATGCCCGTACTGGTCCAAAGTATGGCCCGTACTTTTCTGGGAACTCCCTACCTAGCCCAGACGCTGGAAGGCAATCCCAAAGAAATGCTCGTTTGCCGATTTGACGGACTGGACTGTACCACCCTGGTAGAAAACGCCGTGGCCCTGGCCGTAGCCAAACAAAAGAACCTTGATTACGGTGGTTTCCAGCAGGAGCTGACCCAACTCAGGTACCGCAACGGCGTCATTGACGGCTATACTTCCCGCCTCCATTATTTTGTGGATTGGCTCCACGAAAACCAGAAGCGCGGGCTCCTGACTGACATAACGGCAAAGCTAGGAGGAGTACCTTTTTCCAAGGATATTCACTTTATGTCCAGCCACCCAAACCTGTACCCCAGCCTGGAGGCCGAGGCCCAGTGGGAAAAGGTAAAGGAAATTGAAAAGGAGATTAACAGCCGCACCTATACCTATATCCCCAAGTACTCAATCCGGCAGGTCGAGCCCTTGTTGCAGGATGGCGATATTATCGGAATTACTTCTACTGTCGACGGTCTGGATTGCAACCACCAGGGAATAATTACCAAAATGGGCAACCGGGCCTACTTGTTACACGCTTCTACAACTGCCCAAAAGGTGGTACTGAGTCCGCAGCCTCTGGCAGAGTACGTGGCCTCCATCAAGAAGCACTCAGGCATAATTGTAGCTCGCATGTCTGAATAAATTCCTGGTAATTCTTAGGCAGGTACCTTTTTTGTTTATTAGGGTTTGAAAAATAAGCATTCAAAAAAAGCGCCTTTTCAAATCGAAAGGCGCTTTTTGACTAATCACATAACTCAACTAACTTTTTATTATTCTTACGGGCAGCATTCTAAGACTTAGTCAGGAATCTATATTTACCAAAACTTTCAACTCGCCCCAGGTACCTACCCTTAAAGGTTTAAGGCTGGTTTTGTCCGGTCAGGAAACTAAACTGAATCCCGAGCTTTTGGGAAATTTCAAATTCGAAGTAGTAGGCATCCAGGTAAAAAAGGCTTAGTGACGTCAGTATTAGGCTAGGGTCGTCCGGTAACGTATAACTTGCTATATAAATATTTTCGGTCTGATCATTGGCAAGCGCACAAAACATGGTCAACTTGTCATCTTTTTTTATACCATAATAGCTGAGAATTTTGGTAGCCGGATCATTCAGGTACTCCCGGGCCCGCTCATAAAAAAGCTCATAAGGGAGCTCAGGTATGTAAGCCATGCCTATTTTATTAAATTTATTTATTTTCAAAAATTCCATTTGAATACGGAGGGGATTGTTAATGTGGATAAGAACAGGCTTCTTTCGGAAAAGCCGGTCGAAATCAAAATCTGGTTAAATGCTACCAATCCTGAAATACCTGATTTGAATCAAAAAGTATGTTTTTCAGGAGATAGGAGCCTCCGTCTTTGCTACAGACGAAGAAGGAAGAACGGCAAGGTAAGGAGAAACGCCTTACCGGTAGCCACAACCAGGTACCTGTACTTCCCAACTTGAAGTACCTTAGGCTCGTTGAAACTATATCAAAATTGAATGTCGAAAGTAGTACCTGTCAGGTGGTTAATTTACAGATACAAATTACCGGCGGTGCCGTTAAAACCAGATTAAGATCAAGTTAAAATCCAATTAAATTAATGGGAAGCTGATGACAAAGGTACTACCAACGCCCGGCTCCGACGTAAGATCAATCTGGCCGTGGTGAAGGTCAATGATTCTTTTTACCAGGGCCAGCCCGATTCCATATCCCTGGGGGCTCTGGGTAGAATTGATGCGGTAAAAAGTGTCGAATAGTTGGGGCAAATGCTCTTTTCCGATCCCTATACCCTGGTCTTTGAAGTGTACTTTAACCATTTTAGGCTGTACCTCCAGGAGCACCTCCACCCGTTTATTTTCAGAGTACTTGCAGGCATTTTCCATCAGGTTGGCAAAGGCCATTTCCAGCAGGGTCTGGTCCCCCCTTAGCAGGAGTTCTTCTTCGGTTTCCGGAAAATGTTCAAATTTAATTTCGACGCTATAGTTTTGATCTTTCTGCATTACGTGGCTTTGGGCAAGCCATAGTATTTCATCAATCCGGATTTTTTTGAACGAGGCCGAAACTCCCGTATCGGCGCGCGCCAGTTCGAGCAGACCATTCACTACCCCGTTCAAACTTTTAACTTCATTGAGTATGCGTTTGAGAGATTCACGGTATACTTCATTGGAGCGTTCATTCAAGAGGGTAACCTCTACCTCCCCCATTATGACCGCCAGGGGAGTGCGTAATTCATGCGAAGCATTGGAAACAAAGCTTTTCTGGGCGGAAAAGGCCTGCTCAAGCCGGTTAAGCATCAGGTTAAAAGTAGCGGCCAGTTTGGTGAGTTCGTCTTTTTCCGACCCAACCTGCAGCCGCTCGTGCAGGTTACCCGCCGAAATGTTATTGACTTCCCCGATAATCACGGAAACGGGTCTAAGAGCATCTTTGGCAAAAATCCAGCCGGCCCAGCTAATAAGAAAAAGACTGATAAGCCAGCCAATGGCCAGAATATCCCATAATGTATCGTGTTCGTTCAGTTCATTGAGGTCGGTGGCATAGGCAACTACCCAGGGCTCTTGCTGGGGACCCAGGAAAAAACGAATAAGAAAAATCTCCTTGGCTCCTTGGCGGTACTTTACCTCCTGCCCTTGTCTCGCCTGCGCCAGTCGCACCGGCGGTACCATAAACGGTTCCTTGCCGCTGTTATAGACAACTTTATTGGCGTTATTGTAAACGGTGACGTATTCGGTAAGCAGAAGATTATCAATTTCCTGTTCCTGCCGGGCTTTTTCCGGATTTGAACCATTATTTATTTTTGCAATACTGGGAACGATGGTGGTAGCCCTTTCTTTGAGGTAAGCAAAAAACTGCTGCTCCCGGTACTGGTCATAATAGTAGTAACTCCCCAGGCGGGAAATCAACATGATGGAGGCTACCAGGAGCGTAAACCGTAGCGTCAGGCGGGCCTTGATATTCATTCTTCCTTAAATATATATCCCATGCCCACTACGGTGTGAATCAGCTTTTTGGGAAAATCTTTGTCTACTTTTTTTCTAAGGAAATTTATGTAAACATCAATGACATTGGTACCGGTATCAAAATGTATGTCCCATACCTTTTCGGCAATATCCACCCGCGACACGACCCGGTTCCGGTTCCGCATGAGGTACTCCAGGAGGGCAAATTCTTTGGAAGTCAGGTCAATCTGTTTTCCTCCCCGGCGGGCTATCCTTTCGTCCAGATTAAGTTCAAGGTCAGCCACTTTCAGCGTCTGTACCTTTTCTTCAATTCTCCCCCCCCGGCGGGCAAGTACCTTCAGACGGGCAATAAACTCCCTGAATTCAAAAGGTTTTACCAGATAGTCATCAGCCCCCGAATCAAAGCCCTGCAGTTTATCCTCCACGGTACCCAGGGCGGTTAGCATCAGGATGGGGGTAGTTATTCCTTCCTGCCGGAGTTGCTGGGCTAAATCAAATCCGTTAATAACCGGCAAATTCACGTCCAGTACTATAATGTCGTAGGTATTGGAGGTAGCCAGACTTTTGCCTACACGACCGTCATAAGCGTTTTCTACTTCCCAGGATTGCTCCTCAAGCCCCCTTTTAATAAAGCTGGCCAGTTTGGGTTCATCTTCAACGATAAGTACTTTCATGTCTGCTTGATTGAAAGGAATGCAAAGAAGAAAAAGGATAGAATTTACCCCTGTCAATAGACAAAAACCAGGTTGAAACCAGGTCTGATTGGTTTTTTGTAACTCTTATTAGATATAACCAATCATTTACCTATTGGTTACTACTTCTTAACAAAACGCCTCTAGGAATTAGTGGGTGAAGGACAGAAAGACAAAAAAGTAAGGACACAAAAAAGCCACCCGAGATTTCGAGTGGCTTTCCGACATATATCCACACCATTAAAAGAACAGCCTAGGACGGCTGAACTTATCTTGAATGCAAAGTAGAAGAATTTTTTTTAACAAAAATAATACAATGGGTTAATTTTTGATTAAAAATCATCATAATCTTCATTAAACTGACTTTCACTCCGAAAATCGTCAAAATCATCGTCATCCGGAACACTGAGCGTCAGGGCTTTCTTGAGCAATGAAATCTGACCGGCATGGTACAGGTCGTGCTGAATCAGGCCGTGGATCATGGTATAGTAGGTATAGTCACGGCCCGGCACTATTTCTTCCAGGTACGAATCGTCTTTCTTCTTTTCAATTTCACTTACCAGTTCTTCCTGCGAAAGGCTCAGCTCCATCTGCAAGGTTTCCCATTCTAACTCATCTACGATGGGGAAAGTCTTCCAATTTTTTTCTTTGGTTGTAATATCAAAAGCCGCGTCTCCCTGTAACTTCCTGACCGCAAAAATGCGCCAGGTAGTCATGTGGAAAATAATTTCAGCGATCGAATGCGTGTTGGAGGTGAGTTTGGACTCGGCCATCCGGGGCGACACCCCCCTGAGTACTTCCACTACGGAAGGTCCGTGCCAGGCTTGTTCGCTCTCGTAAGTATCGTTTATCAGGTCTATGATACGCAAAGTCTCTTCCCTGGTTTCCATAGTATTAATATTCTCTCCATGAATTTCCGGCAAATATAGGCATATACCTCCCTATTTTAAAATAAACCCCTGGGCTGCCCCCTATTGTTTTCTGCACCGGCGTTGCAAAAGGTTTTTAAAATAGTGGTACTTTTCTTGCCGAAAATTCTTAACCTAAACAAAGCTGTATGAAAAGATTTATTCCTGGTACCTTCTTGTACTATTTATTTATCCTGGCCTTGCTGACGTTGGACACCCGTCCTGTCGCGGCGCAGACCAGCAAGTCCCGGAAAGCCGCCCCACCGGCCGCCGGTTCAAAAAGTGAGAAGTATGATAACGCCCTCCTGAAAGGACTGCGCTGGCGGAGTATTGGACCCTACCGGGGCGGCCGATCCCTGGCTGTAAGTGGAGTTGTGGGCCAGCCCTATATCTACTATTTTGGTGCCGTGGGTGGGGGAATCTGGAAAACAATTGACGGCGGCAACAATTGGTTTTCCACCTCCGATAGTACCTTTAGGGCCAGCTCCATCGGGGCCCTGGCCGTGGCTCCGTCTGACCCCAATGTTGTGTACGCCGGTACGGGAGAAACTGACATCCGGGGTAATATTTCGGTGGGTGACGGCATGTACAAATCGAGCGATGCGGGAAAAACCTGGAAACACATCGGCCTTAAAGCGGCCAACGCCATTGGCACAATTCAGGTGCATCCCAAAAATCCGGACATTGTGTATGCAGCCGCAATGGGTAACATTTTTGGCCCCAATAAGGAGCGGGGCGTGTACCGTTCCCTCGACGGAGGTACTACCTGGAAACAAATCCTGGCTAAAAACGACAGTACCGGTGCCGTTGATTTAAAAATTGACCCTTCCAATTCGCAGGTTATTTATGCTTCCATGTGGCAGGCTTACCGTAACCACCATTCCATGAGTAGTGGCGGGCCGGGAAGTGGCCTGTACAAATCTACGGATGGAGGTGAAACCTGGAAACAGCTTTCCACTAACCCCGGCATGCCCAAAGGGCTACTGGGCAAAATCGGAATTACGGTATCTCCCGTCAACTCCAACCGGCTGTACGCCATGGTTGAAAACAAGGAAAATGGCGGATTGTACCGGTCGGATGACGCCGGCGCTACCTGGCAACTGATCAATGGCGGCGCTTTTCTGAAACAACGCCCCTGGTACTACATGATGCTGGCGGCGGATCCAAAAAATGAAAATGGACTAATCGTATTGAATGTTGACGCCTGGAAATCATTTGACGGAGGAAAAACCTTCGAAGAAATAAAAGTACTGCACTCCGATACGCACGACATCTGGTTTAATCCGGACAATTCAGACAACTTTATTATCGGCGACGATGGCGGGGCCGAGGTCACTTTTAACGGGGGAAAAACGTTTACCCAGGAAGATGTACCCACCGCCCAGTTTTACCACGTACACCTCGACAATGAGTTTCCCTACAATATTTACGGAGCCCAGCAGGACAATAGTACCGTCCGCATTGCCAGCCGGACCGATGGCTACTCAATCACGGATAAGGATTGGTTTCCGGTGGCCGGCGGGGAGTCAGGATACGTGGTTCAGGACCCCAGCAACGCCGATATCAGCGTGGGAGGTAGTTATGACGGTTTTTTAAGTACCTACAACCATCGTACCAAGGAGAGGAGATTGATCAATGTGTACCCGGAATTCTTCATGGGCCACGGTTCCGACAGCCGGACGTACCGCTTCCAGTGGACCTATCCTATCATGTTCTCCCCCCATGACCCCCAAACCCTTTTTGTAACGTCCCAGTACGTGCACAAGTCGGTGGACCACGGGCAAAGCTGGACCATAATCAGCCCTGATTTATCCCGCCATGACCCGGCCACTATGGGGTCCAGTGGGGGGCCTATCAGTAAGGATAACACCGGGGTGGAAACCTACGCGACCGTATTTGCCTTTGAAGAATCGCCCCACGAGAAAGGGGTGTACTATGCGGGTTCTGATGATGGGCTGGTCCATATAAGTAAAGACGGAGGCCAGAACTGGAACAATATTACGCCACCTGCCTCCCTACTACCGGAATTTGCCCTAATAAGTACCCTGGAAGTGTCGCCCGCGGACCCGGCTACGGTTTACCTGGCTGCTACCCGCTATAAGCTCAATGACCTGAAACCCTACCTCCTGAAATCTACCGATTACGGAAAAACCTGGGCACTGATTACCAAAGGTATCCCCTCGGACCAGTTTACACGGGTCGTGCGCGAAGACCCCAACCGCAAAGGCTTGTTGTATGCCGGCACCGAACAGGGAATCTGGCTATCGTTTGACGGAGGGGATAGTTGGCAATCCTTACAACTAAATTTACCCGTTACTCCCATTCATGACCTGAAAATTCAGAAAAGGGAAAAAGATTTGGTGGTAGCTACCCACGGCCGTTCCTTCTGGGTACTTGATGATTTGACTCCGCTGTACCAGCTCAACGCCGAAGTGGCACGGGCTGACTCTTACTTTTTTCAGCCTAACCATACCTACCGCACGAGTGGCGGTAGCCAGTTGGTAGAGGTACCTTCGGAAGGAGAAAACCGGGCAAACGGCGTAGTACTTCGATATTACTTAAAAGAAGCACCCAGTGAGGAATTAAAAATGCACTTTTTGACTGCCCGGGGTGATTCCATCCTGACGTATTCCAGCAAAAAAAATAAGAAAGGCGAACCCTTTAAACCTTCCGGCAACTTCTATACCGACGAACAAATGACGCGGCCGGGTTCCCTGTCGGCGCAGGCAGGTACAAATACCTTTGTCTGGGACATGCGATATCCGGATGCCGTACAGGTCGAGGGAACCAACATTATGTGGTCGGGCTCGGCGGTGGGACCCAAAGCAGTACCAGGTACCTACCAGGCCCACCTGTACGCCGGTACCCGGCTACTGGGAAAGCAGGAATTTCAAATCCTGAAAGATCCCCGCCTTACCACCAGTGACGCTGACTTCCAGGAACAAATAGCCCTGATTCAAAAAATAAATCAAAAACTCTCCGAAACGCATAAAGCCATTAATCAGCTACGAAGTATCCGGAAGCAGGTTAATGAGTACCTCGGTACGGTGAAAGATTCGACCCACTCCCGGCGACTAAAAGAAATGGCCAAGCCTATGCTGGAGGAGTTTGAGACAATAGAAAACGCGCTGATGCAGCCTAAGTCAAAAGCCTTGCAGGACGCCCTGAACTTCCCGATACAACTCAATGACAAGCTGGCGGGCGTAAAAACCGTGGTGATGGCCTCGGACCATAAACCAACCACATCTTCTTACGCGGCATTTGAGGATATTTCAAAACGCATTGATGCCCACCTCGGCAAACTGAAGCAGTTGGTGGAGCGGGAGGTGGCGGCCTTCAACCAGGCCGCCCGCCAGGGTGAGGTCAAGGCCATTATGGTTAATTGAAAAGGTAGGGCAGGTTGGTACTTTATCCGGTGCCGACCTACCGGTAGCATTAGGAGAGTTTTGACGAGGTAATAGGAAAGAAAATTGCAGCCTTGACTAAGCTATTGTATATTTACCCCGTCAATACGAAAAATAAAAATATGAAAGATACGAATATACGTTTGGTTACGCTGGCGGTGATAGTGCTGGCGGCGGCCCTAAGCCGACTGCTCCCCCACCCCTTTAATTTTACTCCGATTGGTGCCATGGCGCTCTTTGGCGGTGCTTACTTTGGCCGGAAGTACCTGGCTTTTCTGGTACCGCTTTCGGCGATGCTTATCAGCGATTTGTTGTTAGGTTTTCACGGTTCCATGTGGGCCGTTTACGGCTCATTTATTCTTATAGTACTTATTGGAATGGGGCTGTTGCGTAAAATCACAGTAGGTCGGGTACTAGCCGCTTCTACCCTTTCGTCCATTTTGTTTTTCCTCATTACAAACTTTGCCGTTTGGTACCATGCCGGGAGCATGTACCCCCAAACCCCCGCCGGTTTGCTCGCCTGCTACGTGGCAGGTTTACAGTTTTATCAGCAGGAGTTGTTTGGCAATCTGTTCCTTAATACCGTTATGGGTGACCTGTTTTTTACCACTCTCCTCATTGGTGGTTTTGAGTGGCTGAAAAGCAAAGCGCCGGTACTGGAAACGGCCAAGGTCTGATAAAAAACAAAGCAAATTTCAAAGAGGAGTAAAACCAAAACGGTTTTACTCCTCTTTTTTGTTGACCATCAATTCATGGTAGCTAATTTTCGGGAAAGGCTCCGGTGCTTTTCTACATCATCGCCGGGGATACAGACGTAACGAAAGCACAACCAGACTTTTGCTGGCAACGGAAGACTGGACAGTAGCGTCCACTTGATACAAAGAAAGAAACAGAAGAAAAAAATAGCTGGCAGCAGATTGCCCTCCGAGTTTAGTGCGGAACAAAAATGGCTTTGGAACTGGTCTTTTTCCGGTGGGAAAATCCTCCCTTTTGTAATTGAAGATTGTATTCAAAAAATTCAATGGCCCGCTGAATTTTTTTACTCTGAATGGCGGTAAAATAAGGCCTCTTCCCCTTCGTATGTACCAGGCGCGCATCCAGCTTATAGATAGTACCTTCCGGAAATAACAAGATGGACCGGCGATCGCACTTCACCCTCAACTCACGCGGAACGTGCTGGCCCTCAATTGTTTTTAAAACCGGGAGCCGGGTCCGGGGGTCAAGGTGCATTTTGGCAAATACATCCAGAAAAATACGTTTATCTAATTCCGGTAACTGTTCAACCAATGAAAGTTGCATGGAAAGGAGGGTTATCCACGCAAAATTTAATGAATATTCTTAAAAAACAAGCAATAAAAAGGTTAAAAATACATTTTTTGGGCCATCCGGAAGGTAGCACAATGGGCTTCCACTATGCTGGCAATACGGGGGGAGTAGCCCCCACCCATGGAAACTACCAAGGGTACTTTATTTTTGAGACAGGTTTCAAACACAAATTCATCGCGTTGGCGGCACCCCTCCGGACTAACTTTGAGATGGCCGAGCTTATCCGTTTCCAGTATATCAACGCCCGCAATAAAAAAAGCAAAGTCCGGCCGGTGCATTGTAAACAGAGCCGGTAGTGTTTCCCTGAGCAACCGGAGGTACTCCGGGTCGCGGGTACCGGTTAGCAGCGGCAGGTCCAGGTCCGAGGTTTCCTTGTGCAGCGGGTAGTTGTCTTTCCCGTGCATAGAAAACGTAAATACCCGCGGCTCCGACCGGAAAATAGCCGCAGTACCGTTACCCTGGTGGACGTCCAGGTCAATGACTATAATTCGATGGGCCATCTTTTGCTCCAGTAAATAATTCGCGGCAATGGCGACGTCATTCAAAAGGCAGAACCCCTCCCCTTTGTCAGCAAAGGCATGGTGCGTACCACCGGCCACATTCATAGCCACGCCATACTGCCGGGCGTAGTGACAGCAATCCATAGTACCCTGCGCTATGACTACTTCCCGCCGCACCAGTGGCTCCGAAAGCGGAAACCCAATCCGTCAAATCATTTTGGGGTCGAGCTGAAGACTCTTTAAACTATTCCAGTAACCCGAATCGTGAACGGCTGTTATCCATTTTTCATCCGGCTCCTGCGGACAGAAAAAGTTTTCCGGGGTACAGGTACCTTCGTAAAGCAGCTGCTCCGGAATGAGTTCGTACTTGAGCATCGGGAAACGGTGGCCTTCGGGCAGAGGGTGACAATACAGAGGGCAATAAGCAATTTTGAGCATACCAGGAGAATAATACCGCCAGTGGCACAACCTTTTTGGCTTTGAAGTTATCTTATACACACTAGTAGGTACTTAACGGATTAGGAAGTGCAATGTTAACTAATGAACACCAAGGTCAGGTAGTACTTATTACCGGGGGAGCCCAGGGGATTGGCCGGGTCGTAACCGAACGCCTGCATCACGAGGGCTACCGGGTGTCGGTGTTAGAACAGGACCGGGAAGCGGTGGCCGAATGGGAAAAGGGTATTCTGCCCGAAGGCATTCACCTCTATACCGGAAACGTTGGTAGCGAAAAAGAAGTAAAGGCCTGGATTGCCAAAACGGTTTCTGAGGTAGGTACCCCCTACCACCTAATCAACAACGCAGCTATTTCGGCCAATAAACCCATTCAAAAATTAAAGCTAAGCGAGTGGAAGGCGGTACTTGACACCAACCTGACCGGTACTTTCCTTTGTTCCAAGTATGCTTCTCCCTTTCTTCAGCGCCATTCCGGAAGTATTATTAATCTTTGCTCGACCCGGGCCTTTATGTCCGAGGCGGACACAGAAGCTTATTCAGCCACCAAGGGCGGTATTTTTGCGCTTACCCACGCCCTGGCCATCAGTCTGGGACCAGATGTAAAAGTAAACGCCATCAGCCCCGGCTGGATTGATGTGTCGGCTGTCCGGAAAAGTACCGAAGCCAATCAGATTCGCCTAACCGAAGAAGACCATAAGCAGCATCCGGTCGGCCGCGTGGGACGACCGGAAGACATTGCCAATCTGATCGTTTTCCTGCTGGATGCCCGCAATAGTTTCATTACCGGACAGAACTTTATCATTGACGGGGGAATGACCCGTAAAATGATTTACGCCTGAAATTCGTTAAATTAGTAAGACAACTTTATAAAAACATAGTCATGACCTATAAAACTTCAATTTTTGCTTTGGTGCTCGGCTTTCTTCTGATGGGTTGCGCCAATGATCCCCTGAGTGATTTGTCAGTAGAAGATTCTCAGGTATTTATTACCAACCGGGATAAGTCCGTTAGTTTTAATCAATACCAAACCTTCAGTATAGTTGACTCGGTAATTGTAATGGGTAACCGGGGAACGGGCACCTCCCTGAGTGATGTCGATATTCAGGTACTAAACCGAGTCATCGCGAATATGCAACAGCTAGGGTATCGTTATGTCAATCCAAGGGAGAAACCTGATTTAGGTATTAACGTAGCCCAGATAAGGAACAGCTATCTTAATGTAGTATCTCAACCAATGTCACCCTACCTGGGTAGTTATTGGGGCGGAGGCTTTTACGGAGGCGGTTTGGGAGGCTACGGATATCCCAACTATTATAGCTACTACCAGGTCAATGAAAACTACTGGTACCTAGAGATGGTAGACTTCAAGAATCCGGATACGGCCAATAAACAACTTAATGTAGTATGGAATGCTGAAATCCGGGGAGCCGGTCTGTTCGACAAGCAGTATGTAAGTGAGGTTGTTGATAAAGTATTTCAGCAGTCAAACTACCTGCGACTCAATTGATTTAACCTTATTAAGATTTTAAAAATGAAAAGATATAGTTTAATTCTCGTGCTGTTCTTGCTGACGGTAGTCGAGGTACATGCACAACAAGGGCCTAATTTATATAGTTTGCCTTCGCCCTACGAAAGATATACTCACTACCTGGCTACAGCCCGGGTTTCGGCCGGGGTGCCAATTGGAGCTTTTGCCGAAGGCTACATTGATAAGGTTTCTGCCCAAAACTACTCCCTGTCATTGGAGTGGGTACTTCGTAATAACCTATCGATTGGGGGCGAGGTTGGTCAGAATTATTTTCAGCAACGACTCCCCCGACAAACCTACCAAATGGGCGATCAGGAGATTTCTGCGGTGCAAACCCGTACGCTGACCCAGTACCCGTTTTTAGGATTTGTGAACTACCACTTTGCTCGTTCAGGTGCTATGTTTCGTCCTTACGTCCAGGTAAGTGCAGGTGCCAGTCTGGTAGATTACACCCTTTACTGGGGAAATCTGTCGGACCAGCAGCAAAAGTTTGCCTTTTCCTACGGCCTGGGAGCAGGTTCGAAAATACTCTTTAAAAGAGATGGTTCCTTCGGAGCCGACTTGCGGGTCAAATACAACCATACCCCTCTCAACTACGACTACGTAACCAATGGGGTATCGGCCATTAATGCTTCGGTTGGATTGTTCTACCGTTGGTGGTAGTACTTAGATTTTGTATTTTCGACCTATTAATTAATAAATCAGACCCGACAAAACGGTTTCTATCATTTTGGCAGGTACTATAAAATTGTCCAGAACAAACCTACTTTGGATAACCATACTGCTGGCTTTTGGCGTGGCGGGTGGTTCCTGGGCCTGGTATCGCTACGGTCCTTCCGATGCGAGCCAGTACCAATACACTGCTCCAGAACTACCCGTTGCCCAAACCCTTGCCACCAGTCAGGAAGGTTGCGACCTAACCGTCCAGCACTACCGTCAAATCGGCAGGGAGCTGCAGTTTGAGCTATACGCCAGTGCGGGCGGTCTGGCACCTTATTCGGTTGAAATCATCCAGAAAGGAAAAACCCAGCGTTTTCCGACGGTACCCCACCGGGCAGGTACCTGGCTAACTATTCGCAATGTACAACTCGCTGATGGCCCGGCTACGGTGTCTATTAGGAGTGAGAGCCGAAAGGGTTGTACTACCACGGCAGCCATCGAATACAAAGGAGCACTGGCCGGTACTATTCTGAATGAGTCACGCTGGATACGTCAGGGTAGTGAGGATAATTGGCTGGATGTACGTCCTGAAATTCGGGGGGGCAAATTATTCCTGAAGGATTTTGCCAATTATAACGATGGCCGGACCAGGGTCTACCTGATTGATAACATCCGGGTTGAAAATCTTGAACAGGGAATTGAAATAAAGCCAGGGTACCTTTACTCCGTCATTGCCTGTTGGATAGATGCTCCTTATTCGGAATGGTGGAACCACCTCCGGTACCGTACCATTCGACAGCAAAACGTATGGATTGACGAAAAAGCCATTGCCACCTCCCCCACTACCCCAACCACCCTGCAAAAAATTGAAATTCCTGATTGGTTCAGCCCTTCCAGAACCTTCAATGTTCAGTTTGACACAAAATTTCCTGAGTTCGCCCCCATTCCTGGCAAGTTGGTGATGCAGTACCGGCTAAACGCTGATGTACCCGTTCAAAATTATTTAAATCGAGGCATTACCCATTTACCCCGCTGGGAAGAAAAATCAATTCCTAACGCCAGGCAACACTGGACTGAAGGGCCTAGCTTTTTTGGTGACCGGGATCAGGAGTGGTTTTCAACACTCTCCAAAAAAGAGGTAGAAGCCTACGCCGACCGAATTACTCCCCTGGGCGTTTATGGGCTGGACTTTGAATACTGGAATAATGATTACACCCCGGCCGTAAAACAACGGTTACTATGGTTTGCCCAACGACTCAAGGAACGTAACCCTTCCATGCTCCTGTTTGATTATTGGGGAGGATCTGCCTACCGTAATCGCTTTCTTTACCATTCATCCAAGGTTGACCCGGGCCATTTTTTGCCAGAATACAAAAATCCCTCTCCTAATCACCCTAATTTTACCAAACTCCCCGACGGTGATTTTCTGGGCAATTATTTCAACCTATCCATCGCCGAAGTTTATCCAAGGTCCTTTTTTGGCGAAAACAGTAATACCCACAACAACTACCTGATACTTTCGGGCTTGCATACAGCCCGGATGAATAAACTAATTCCTTTTCAGAAAAATAATAAGGTTATCTGGTTTTGCTGGAACCGCTACCAACCTCAATATAAAGACCCTATTAACCCCTGGCACGTAGAGACCAGCAACCCCAAGGGCGATTTGATTGTCAATCAAATGGTTACTCTGCCCGCCAGTCAGGCTCTGGGGTTGTCCATGTTCTCATTGATCACCGGCGATGGATACTACCTCTGGCACGATGACCAGCCCTTTGGCCGGGGCAGTAACAACTATAACCTCAGTAAAGACTCCTATTGGCCCTGGGAATGGTACCCCACCGATGGTCGCACCGGAACGGAACAATTTAGAAAGCGCGCCAATGCACCCGAATCACCCCGCTATTGGGATTATCCGTCAGAATACTTTGTATTGGGAAACTGGATGGCCAAACAGGTGGAAGATATAATAGTAGGGGGAAAAATTCAGGATTTGGCCTTTCAGCTGAATGGTAAGTGGAACCAGCCCCAAACCGGGCAGGCCGTGCTCGCGGCTATGAACAAAGCTCCGTTTGTAACTTCGGTAGTTAAGGGAAATAAAATTGTAGTACTTGCGCTGGATAGCTTCCAAAGCCCCACCCAAAACCGGGCAGTACTGGTCAGACTACCCAATGGAAAAGAAACCACGATTCAACTGTATGGGAACTGGCCCTCGTTGTACCGTGGTGAAATGTAAGGGATATTACTTACTGGTTTCAGATTCCTGTCATATCCACAAAACCCTCGTCGGAAGTGTCCTGATCCGTCTTCTGGAGCGCTGACAAGTCATAGGTTTCGGTGGTAGTTCCTTCGTAACTCCCTACCCGCTTTTCCTGGTTAACGGTCATTGGTTCGCAGGTAGCCCGACCGTCTTCGTTAATTTCCAGTACCCGCAGCGTGGGTCCGCCGGTTTTTACCGTTACCAGGTCGCCTATCTTAATATTTTCAGGATTTTGAGTCATAGGATGAGTTTGGTGAATTGTTAATCAGTGGATTCAAGGACAAAGTGTGAAATTTCCTCACCGCCTCCAGTACCTAAGTAAAGTGTTGTGCCATTTGTTCGTTTAGATTTGAATGCATTGTTGTTAAGTTCAACTCCTTGTTCCGGTAACGTCTAATTGCCAGTTGGATTAAGCAGAAAGACAACAACAAAATGGGTAACCAGGTGGTATAAGAAAATCACAAGTAAAATTCCGAAAGGGATTTTCCACCTTTCACCAAACTTCAGGAACATCTGCATAGGTAGTTTTTAGTTGACGTGTGTAGTACTATTTAGCCCCCATTACCGGTTTAAATAATCATGCAACCTAAAAAAACGTCCTGGTCTATCATTGGCACAGAATTTTAATAATTGCCTATTCCTTCTGACATTTATTTAAACCCTTGACTTATTAGATTGAAGTACCTATTGGGCCACAGCATTGCTTGGCCCTTTTTTGTTTTCGTACTTCCTATCCGGTAAGAGATTGTAGATGAGAATCTACAAAAATTATTTGGGGATTCTGCGGAAAATATTCTACAATAAAATTGTGTATGTATAAAAAAGATTTAATATTTGTTCCGATTTAAAGTTTATTATGGTGTAAATAATGTACTTCACCCGTACGGATTTACTGTACGGGTGATTTTTTATATACCCCTCATTGGCTATTAGTAGCTGTAAAACAAAACCTTATTTCTTTTTTTAGACACACTATTGTTTTTATATGTAAACAAAACGTCCTCCCGGTTCTACCGGGAGGACGTTTTGTTTGGGAATCGGCTGGTACAATAGTTTTGAGTTACTCTATGAAATTTATATATATTCACACCATCATACATACTGCACACGCTATAAGGGCCTGGTCAATGATCAGGCCCTTTTCCATGTTGTATTACTCCCACTCCGGGGTCAGGGCGGTCATCCGTTGCCGCCGGATGGATATAAAAGTTGGTACTGCGTTTCTTTCCAGCAATTGACCGTGCAGGGCCAGTATCTGCCGGACCACGAACCGGCACTGCGCCTCAGACAAGGAAAAAATGGTGTGCACAATTTTATCAAGCTCGGCATCACCAAAAGCACAAAATGCGGCTTCGCGTTCGGTAACCTGCGCCATTATTACCTCCCATTGGGGACGTAACGTTTCCGGAAAAACGGTAGGCTCTATTTCCAGAAAGCAGCTGGCTTTGGTAAGAAGCATAGTACGGGGTGCCTCACGAAAACGCGACACCCCCGCCGCCAAATCCGCGAATCTGGCAATGTTTACTCTTTCAGTATTTTTCATGGCTATCATTTGTAGAAGCCCTGTGGGCTACTGGTATTTCCAATCGGAGTACGTACCGTTCGAAATATCCTGGGGTACTTCTCAGATTAATGCAATAATGACCCGCATTCTACCCCTTTAGGTGGAATCTTTTGACAGGCGGTCGCAATAAAGTACAGAGGGTGCTGACTATTGATAAACCGTATACAAGTTTAGTACTGTATAGCAATAGTTCAGCAACTCAAAATTTACGGCAGCGTAGGAGGAATACATCCTGAATACCCCGAAAAACACGAAAGCCCCGCATTGCTGCGGGGCTGTTTCGTGACCCATAGGGGAATCGAACCCCTGTTTCAACCGTGAAAGGGTCGTGTCCTAACCGCTAGACGAATGGGCCGACTGGTCTCCTACTTCGTTGCCTTAAAGGGCACTCCTTAGTTGGTTTCGTTTTCTTTTCCTGAAAACGTGGTGCAAATATGGGGGGTTGAATTTTATTTTGCAAGTCCTCAACTAAAAAAAAGTACTACTATTTTATTAGCTACTCATTTTCAACAATTTGTTGTACAAAGTTTTTTTCAGCCGTTGTAATTGGCACCTGCCACGCCCAGACCTACTTTTTTTGTATTTTTGAAAATTAAACCATTTACGACTTATCATCAACCCATGAAACAACCCCTTCTTAGCTTTTTCCTATTATTATCCTTGCTGGGGGCCATCTGTAACCAGGCTCTGGCCCAGTTTCAAACTCCCGAGGAGTACCTGGGGTACCCGCTGGGGAGCAAATTTACCTTTCACTACCGCATCCTAGATTATGTACGTACCCTGGCGGAGAAAAATCCGGATCGCGTAAAATTGATACCGTATGGTACTTCCTACGAAGGCCGTCCCCTGCTGGTGTCAGTTATTGCTACACCCGAAAATCTGGCCCGTCTGGAAACCATCCGGACCGATAACCTAAAGAGCATTGGCCTGCTGGAAGGTAAGTCAACCGGTCCGGTGCCGGCTATTGCCTGGATGAGCTACAACGTCCATGGCAACGAGGCCGTGTCGTCTGAGGCGGTCATGCAGGTTATGTACGAACTCCTGAACAAGAGCAATCCGACTACCCAGGGTATTCTGAAAAACACGGTCGTGATTCTGGACCCCTGCATAAACCCCGACGGCCGCGATCGCTATGCCCAATGGTACAACCGGGTAATGGCGGTCAACGGGGATGCCACCGCCTTTTCCTGGGAACATAATGAACCCTGGCCCGGTGGCCGGTATAACCACTACTACTTTGACCTGAACCGCGACTGGGCCTGGCAAATGCAGAAGGAGTCGCAGGAGCGCATCAAGCTTTATAACCAGTGGATGCCCCACCTGCACGCCGACTTCCACGAAATGGGCTCGGCTAGCTCTTACTACTTCCCCCCCGCAGCCCGGCCTTTCCACAAGGATATTACCCCCTGGCAGCGCGAGTTTAACAATACCCTTGGCGAATACAGCCGCCGGTACTTTGACAAAAACAGCTGGCTGTACTTTACCCGTAATAACTACGACCTGTTTTACCCCAGCTACGGCGATACCTGGCCAACTTACAACGGTGCCATTGGGATGACCTACGAACAGGGAGGTGGTGGCCGGGCGGGAGTAGCCCTCGCGCGCGAAAATGAAACCGATACCCTGACGCTGAAAGCCCGCATTTCCCACCACTTCGCCACCAGTATGTCAACGCTGGAAGCCATATCGTCCCGCGCCGAAAAAACCGTTAACGAATTTGTAAAGTACCACGAAACCGCCCGCACCAACCCCATTGGTACTTTTAAAACGTACGTGGTGAAGACCCAGGGAGAGGAAGGCCGGGTAAACGCGTTGCGGGAGCTGCTCGACAAGCAGGGAATCCAGTATGGGATGGCCGGGAAAAATCAGACGGTAAAGGGTACTGATTTGGCCTCGTTGTCGGACGAAAATATAAAAATGGAAAGCAAGGACCTCCTGATCAGTGCTTTCCAGCCCAAGTCTACCCTGTTGAAAATCCTGTTTGAAGCGCGGCCCGAACTGGAAGATTCTGTCACTTATGATATTACCAGCTGGGGTCTTGCTTACGCCTACGGCCTCAAAGCCTACGGACTTAAGGACCGGCTGACCCCAGCGGCATACTCAGCTGAAAAAATAACCAACGCGGTACCTGCGGTGCCCCCCTATGCCTATCTGGCCCGTTGGAAATCTCTTTCGGATTTACAGTTCCTGTCTGATTTATTAAAGCAGAATATCCGGCTCCGAACGTCCAATGTACCCTTTGAAATAAATGGCGCGCAGTATGCGGCAGGTACCCTGGTAATAACCCGAAAGGGTAACGAAAGCCTGGGCACCAATTTTGACCGTATCCTGACCGAAACCGCCAACAAGTACCAGGTAGCACTTACACCAGCGGCCACCGGTTTTGTGGGTCAGGGCGCTGACTTTGGTTCTTATGATGTACCCGCCATGCGGGCCCCGAAGGTAGTAGCCGTGGCCGGCGAGGCCGTTTCGGCCATGGCTTTTGGGGAAGTCTGGCACTTTTTTGAGCAGCAGATTCACTACCCGCTCACTGTTGTGCAGGGAGAAGACCTGGCCCGGTTGCCCTGGAGCGAAATTGACGTTCTGATATTGCCAACCGGGAATTACGGCCGTATTCTGAACGATAAATTGCTTTCTAACCTGAAAGAGTGGGTTAACAACGGTGGCAGGCTGATTGCCATGGAAGGGGCCGTCAATGCTTTTGCCGACAAACCCGATTTTAACCTCAAGCGTAAAAAGTCTAACGACAAAAAGGACCAGGAAAACCAGTTACGGCAGTATGCCAACCGGGAACGGGAAGCGGTAAGCGATGAAACCCCCGGCAGTATTTTTCGGGTAAAGCTGGACCCCACGCATCCTCTTTCGTTTGGCTACGGGGATAGCTACTACGGTCTGGTTCGGAACACCTACAGCCTCGACTACCTCACCGACGGCTGGAACGTGGGGTACCTTACTGATAACTCTTACCTGGCTGGTTTTGCCGGTCGCAATGCCCGCGAAAAGTTGAAAAACACCCTCATTCTGGGCGCTCAAGACCTCGGCCGCGGACAAATCATTTACATGACCGACAACCCGCTTTTCCGGGGCTTCTGGTACAACGGCAAGCTCATGTTTGGCAACGCCATATTCCGCTAGGCTAAATTCAGACTGACTATTTACCAATCCCCCGCCAGGTACCTGGCGGGGGATTTTTTTTGCGCCTTTCCGCTACGTTTTAAAACTATTTTCCTACCCTTCGGACCTTTTATCCTGCGGTTTAAACACGGAGTTGTTTCAACTTTCCGGGTACTGCTCCACATTTGCATAAAAACAAATAAAAATTCACCCAAAATCGCTAAAAGCCATGGTTAACAAAGAATTAGCAGACCTGTCCGTTTTACTTATTACATTAGTAGCAACCCCACTGTTTTGTTTATCCCTGTTTCGTCATCCGGACTTTTCGCAGAAAAAAGGATTCATCCTCTTTTTGTCCTTCCTGGCTATGTACCCACTGTTGAACATGGTGGGCCATATCATTGCCATTAGTATTATTAGCTACTTCAGCTACCAGGATGGTACCTTTTTCTATGACTTCCGCTTTTATTCCCTGATACTGTATGGGGTGGTATTCCTGCTGATAAACGGGTACTCCCTGTATTGTATCAAACACCTGAGCCGGGGCAACCAAAGCCATTACACCCCGCTTATCCGTATCAATCTCCTGCAGATTATCCTCATTTCACCCTCCTTTGTACTAAATCCGATAGCCTTGCTCCCATCGATAGCCTCTCTCTTGATTATCTTCCGATTGGTAGTTGCTAAAAGGAGTCGAGAAAAAGAAAAGGTAAGTACCCCGAATTATTCCAGCTCACTTGTTGAAACAGTCTGAATCGTTGTATTTTCGAACTGAAATAGCCTTGTACCCCAGAAGCTTCACCCCCGGGAAAATTCGGATGAAAAAATTAAACGATACCAGGTTCCGAATCATCGGAATGCTGATTCAGAACCTGATTTTCTTCCTGTTTTTCTACCTGAAACAGGTCGTGGTGCGGGGTGAACCGCTATGGAAGGTGGTAGCGTGGCAGGTACTTTTTGTGGCCGTTATCTGGGAATGTGTTCGGTTCGTTATCCGCATAAGCCGCCACCGGTACCCTGGTCTTGGGCTCATTCGTCCCCGCATTATTTATCTTGCCCTCCTCCTTACCCTGTTGGCAGTGGTGGTTGGAAGCTGGCACGTATGGATGGAACTTTGGCTGGGATTCTGGCTCGAAGAACAACATGATATTTACAACTATCTGTACAGTATAGGCATGACACTTTTCTTTAGTCAGCTCATTGCGGGGATATACGAGGCTACATACTACCTGGACCAGTGGAAAAAATCAGTATTGAGAACCGATGAACTGGAAAAAAGAACGCTACAGAGTCAGCTGGATTCCCTAAAAAATCAGGTAAGTCCGCATTTTTTATTCAATAGCTTAAATTCTCTCACCGCTTTGGTCGAAGAAGACCCCAAACGGGCGGTCCGATTCATTGAAGAATTGTCAGCCATCTACAGGTACCTTCTGCAGAGTAACGAGCAGGAACTCACTACCCTGGCGCGAGAGTTGGAATTTATGGATGCTTATTCGTACCTGCTGAAAACCAGGTTTGAGGAAGGTTTTAGTATCACCAAGGAAATTGAATCGGTTCATTATGAATACCTGATTCCCCCCCTTACCCTGCAGATACTGGTGGAAAACGCCATCAAACACAATATGGTCTCCGAATCAAAGCCGTTGCACATTCGGATTTATTCAGACGAAGCCAATAATCTGATAGTAGTTAACAATCTCCAGAAAAGAAAAACCTATGTACCTTCCTCCAAAACCGGATTGATGAATATATCGGCAAAGTATAGCCTGTTGAACCAGCCCCCCATTGTAGTGAACGAATCCAATTCGCATTTTCAGGTAATTGTCCCCCTAATTACGAACCAACGCCATGAACTTAATCATAATAGAAGATGAATCCATTGCGGCGCGCCGTTTAAAGAAAATGGTGCAGGAACTTGACCCGGCTTTTAACGTGATTGCCCTACTCGACAGCATTGAAAAAAGTGTAAAGTGGTTGCAGGACAATCCAGGCCCGGACCTGATTCTGCTGGATATTGAGCTGGTAGACGGTCAGAGTTTTGAAATTTTTAGTCAGGTAGAAGTACAGTGTCCGGTGATATTTACAACCGCCTACGATGAATATGCCATCAAAGCCTTCAAAATCAACAGTATTGACTACCTGCTTAAGCCGATTCAGGAAAAGGAACTTGCCCAAAGTCTGCAGAAATTCAGGAATCTGAAAAAGGTTTTTGCTGACAAGCAACCCGTTCAGGTCAACTTTGAAGCCCTTTTGTAGGAATTGAAGGTCCAGAATTCGCCCCCGGCGGGTACTTATCGGGACCGGATTCTGGTCAAACAGGGGCAACGCATGTTTCCGATTACCACCAGTGATGTTGCCTACTTTTTTACCAGTGAAAGACTGGCGTACGCCTGTACCCGGGAAAATCGCCACTACCTTGTGGATTATACCCTGGATGAGCTGGAGAAGTCACTCGAGCCACGGAGTTTCTTCCGGGCCAACCGTCAGTTTATTGTAGAGTACAACTCGGTAAACCGGCTAAACCACTACTTTAATGGAAAACTAAAAGTAGCTCTTACGCCAACCCCGAAAGAGGAAGTAGTAATAAGCCGTGACAAAGCGGCCGAATTTAAAAATTGGCTCGGGGAATAACGATTGGACGCCCACGGATTAGGCGGGTTTCCAGCGGGGCTCTACCCATAAAGCGGTAAAGCAAAGGATAAAAAGCAGTAGCCAAACCCAGTCCGGTACCTGTACTTCCTGTACGCGGTTATTTGCAGGTACACCGGAAGCCCTCTGCACTTGGTACCCGGACTGGGCCCGCAAATACTCCCGTATCATTTCTGCTTGCCGAAGGGTACCTAAACCGGCTTCGTTTTCTACGAATAGCTCCAGGGAATCCTGAATCTTAACCCAACCCGAACGACCCGGCCGGTAGTTTAGCTCGGCGCTAAGCGGGTTCAGGGGGGAATAGTCGGGAAAAAGGGTATCGGTCCCCAGCCTTACGGAGGATAAGGTAGAGGAGAAATTATTGAATCGAAGCAGTTCTTTATTCCTCGTAAACAGTGGTGCTTCTGCCTGAATATTATCCGGAGAAACAGGTTGCAACTCCGCCAGTACGGCGGTCCAGACCTTTTGGTAGGCCACACTATCACCACTTAGCTGCAAAGGAAAAGTTTCCATCAGGAGACTTACCCCAACCTTTCCTGTAGTTCGCTGAACGGCTACCGGAAGGCCGGGTACCTCCACCTGGTTGATGGCCTCGGTAAACGAATAGGGCAAAGCCGAAAGGCTGTTCCCAACGGGTACTGTAGGTTCGTTCCCTACCTTCCTGACTTTCCATATAGTACCCAGGGAACGGTTGAGGAAAGGTATCTGCCGACTTGGTTCAACCATATTCATAAACAGGACGCTTTTCCCCTCTGCCACTGCTTTTTTAACTTGAGGGTGAGTGACATGTTCCGGGTCTGAAATAATCAGGTCAACTTCTTTATTTCTTGTTGGATTAATGGTAAGGGTGCTGGCTATGTCCCGGGAGAGGTTGGCCGAAACCTGAACCGAATGTCCCTGTTTTCCCAGCCAGTTGGCCAGGGATTTGCTTTCAAAGTCGGGACTGTCCAGAATAAACAGAATGTTGAGGGGCTTCGTTGGACGGGCAAAATACCGAACCGTATCAAGTACCTGTTCTCCCAAGGTAAGCAGGGTTTCGGTCCGGCCTACCGAAAAGGCCGGAAATTCCAGCTTAAAATGGTTTAGGCCCGCCTGTAGCTTAACACTGTCCAGAGTCTGGTTCGCAAACCTTAGCCTGATGTATTGCTCCCTGCCCGAATTTATATCCCCTACAACCTTTTGTTTTTCACCCCGGCGGAGTATTCCCTTCCAATGGAGACTTTGTACCTGGTCAGGACCCCAATAAGGTACCCAGCGAACGGTGCGGTCGGTCAGGCGGCGAAGAATATCCCCCGGAAAAGATTGCCCGACCAGGGTTATTGAATCGGGCCTATTCCCCGCACTATTCTCTTCCGCCCGTAAGAAATCCTCAACACGCTGGCTATGGGATATCCGCAGACTATCTTTCAGTTGTCGCACCAGTGCAGAGGATACCTCCGCGCCGACCAGGAGTATCTGATTGCTATCCATCCGGGTGGTCCAGGTTGGTTCAAGTATATAGCCCAGCAGTACTAGCCACAGCGTCAGGTTCAGCCCTAATCTAAGCCACCTTCTGCTACCAATAATATTCTTTTTTCGAGCCAGCCTAACCAGCAGAAATACAGGTAGAAGTACTAAAAGCGCGACGATAATCCAATCAAGGAAATCGGTCTGGTTAAAGTTTTGGACGAAGTTAAACCTGATCATTTCAGATTTTTCCAGAAAGATTTTTGAAGTTCCTTTTCACTGGCCAGCGGTTGGGTTACGGGGGTACCTGGTCCGATAAGGGCGAAAAGCCGGGATTTAAAATCCTCCAGCTCTTTGTCTGAAAAGGGTTTCCCGGCCGCCAGCCTTTGCACATGAGCCAGCACTCCCCATCCTTTCATGTCACCTTGTTCAATCTGTTCCGAGAGCAGGGAACCCAACAAAAGTACCCTTTGCTTTTGGGCCTGATTCAACCCCATTTTTCTCTGGGCAAAATTTAAGTACCCTACCACTTCTCCCGCTACCATAGCCATCCGCTCCCGGTCGTACTCCCGCTCCTGTTTGAAGTGCGGATTTACTTTTTTAAATTCTCCCGTTAGCCGCACTTCTTTTTCCTTGATGGGAGGCGGGTCAAATCCGCTCTTTTTTACATACGAACGGGCTATTTGCTGCGCCGACTTGAGGTACTCAAGCGCCTTGTTTTCAAAAGGCAGGGCCTTTTCCGGCTCGTACAAACGCAGATGCAGCTCCGACTGCCACATTTGTTCCAGGGCCATCTTGAGCAAACTCCGGGTGGACTGCTCGTAGTAGGTATTCAGTTCGCCGTTGTCATGGCTGTGTACGTATTGTTCCATCAGGGCGGCCACTGGGTCTTGCTGGGAATGGGAGGCCGCGTCGTTATGCTCGTGGCCGTGCGGTTCGGGAGGGGCGGCGCTGTGATCTCCTTCGCCCGAGTCATGGGCATGGCGGAAGCCTTCCAGCGGGTCCTCTTCGTTATAGTCAGGTACCCCGGTTCCCCCTCCGATGGAGGTTTCAAACTCTTCGCCCAGGTACTGTCCGTAGCGCAGGCGAAGTACTTTCTGGTCAAAACCAATTTCGTTGGAAGTACTGTTAAATTGCTGCTTGCTCAGCGTTTTCCGTTTGGCAATCAGTTTTTCAGTATCAATGATTATTTGCCGCTGGCTCCGGAAGTACTCAGGCATCACGTTCACCGCCATCGTGGCCAGCTCGGCTTCATCCAGTTTGGTGGTGTCTTTATACACCAGAAAGTAGGTGTCCGACTTGGAGAAATTCCCTTCGGGCTCTTTGTTATCAATGGCCGCCCAGTAGTAATATAGTTCGTCGCCTGGCGCAAAATCCAGCGCTTTCAGGTCAATGGTTTTGCTCAGC
The DNA here is from genome assembly GCF_035998675.1 of Telluribacter sp. NCBI lineage: Bacteria > Pseudomonadati > Bacteroidota > Cytophagia > Cytophagales > Spirosomataceae > Telluribacter > Telluribacter sp. The sequence goes on along the minus strand of NZ_DASYHI010000020.1, from coordinate 59,974 downwards.
CGGGCCTGTTTAAAGTTGGACGGACTCAACGGAAACTTCACCTCCCTGAACTTAACGTTTTCTCCCGACCCCCTGGCCACCGTAGCGACAATAAAGGATTGCTTCACCTTAAAATCATCCGAAATACGGGCAGTAACGGTGAGCGTTTTTTTATCTTTAAGATAATGGTACGTATAAAGCTCCTTGGATTCCGGCTCAATGCGTGGACTCAGATCTGGCTGGGCTTCCAGCCGGTAAAACGCTGACTGGTACACCAATGAATCCTTGGCGCCCCCGGCAGACCAGTAGGCTTTAATGGAATACAAACCCGAACCGCTCAATTTATCCCGGTAGCTGAACCCCTCACCTTCCTTAACAAAACCCGCTTCCTCGCCCCGGCTGTTAGCCAGCTTTACCTTAAGGTCGTTGGGCCGATCAAATTTTACCTGCCAGCTTAGGGCGGAACCGCTGAGGGCCGACACGTTGAGCTCCTGAGTTTCGGTAGCAGGCAGGCCGGTATAGGCAGGAGGTTGAATCCGGACTGTTGCTGACTGAAACCTGGGGACAAGTACCTTCTGTTCCGCCAAACTTTCCCTTTTAAGTACTTGAGTAGTAGTGGCTGAATTCTGGATTTTTAACAGGGGAAAAAGAAAGCGAAAAGCCAGGGCAACCATAAGTACCAACAGCAGCGGTCCCATTCCAGAAAACAGGACAGTAGGTACGCGTACTCCCCGGGCGGTTTCCGCCAACCTTTCCAGTTGCAGTTGCTCGGCTACGTTAAGCTCCCGCTTATCCAGTAAATCCAGACTAAACTCCGTGTCGCCGACCTGCTGGTGCAGGATTCCGACGGCAATGGACTTTTTATTCTGAAAAATTTTACCCCAGTACCCTCCCACTAAAAATCCGATTGCGGCCGCCAGGGCTTGTGGAATGACCAGTTCGGTAAATACAGAGGTAATAACAGCCAGTGAAAAAGCCAGGACAATACAGATTACCAACGCTTTCGCGTAAAGTTGGTACTGTACCGTAAGGATGACCCGTTTTAGCTCTTTCATGCGTTTTTTTGTAAAGCCAGGTACCGTTCCGTTCCAATTAAAAGGATAAACAGGAGAAGCAGACCTTTTTTTAACGTATCCGGGCCGCTTTCAGGTGAGTTGCCGGTTGAATCTTCCTGTATAAAAAGTGAATTTAGCTCCTGGCGACTCAGAGACCGCGCGTTTTCCTTTAACCCAAAATGCTTTACTAGTAACTCGCCCAGGCGTTCGGGAAGCTGTCCGCTGGCTACCATTTCCGACGAACGGGGAGTAAGTACTTCATCCCAAACGTGGACGTTAAAGTAGGCACTTTGGGCTGAATTTTCGTTGTCAAATTGCTTACCACCGTTAGAAACTACGTAATACGTGCTGCTTATGGGCTTTTCAGGTACTTTGTCCGTAAATACCAAATCAAAAGCTTTTCCCGGTTCATCCTCCTTTTCAAGGACTAGTTTCAGGCCGTACACTTCCATAAGAGCGGCCAGGGCCGCCGCCACGGTTTGCTGCTGGGTCTTGTCCTGATAGGCCACCAAAACGGTTATTTTCTCCGGGAGTATGGGTTCAGGATGAAACCGCTGTCCGGCCGGTAACTTGTCGGTCCGCGTCAGTTCATTGGTTGCATTTACGTACAACTTCTGGTTGTTGGGCAGGACCATGTACCGTTGGACTGGCCTTCGGGTGCTGTCGGCTACCGCGTGGAGCTGAAAAGGGGTGGGTACCTGAACAAACGGCACGTCGGCCAGCTGTTGCTGATTAAGCAGGTACAAGTGCAATTCTGACTCGGGACCAAGTACCCCTCTCCGCTCTAACTGGTTGATTGAAGACTGGAGCTGAATCGGAGTAAAGGTACCTGAGCCGGGTGGTTGCAAAATATCGGAGGCTTCTTCCGGTGCGGCGCTTATCCAGTAAATCTTCTCCCCCTGCCGGGCCGCTTCTTCCAGTTCAAATCGAAAGTTGCGGGTCAGGTAGTCATCCGCCTGCACCAGGTGTACGTTTTGTCGGGTAGCATCAGATTGGAAGAAGTCCATCACCGGCCGACTAAGCAGCATGGAAAGTACCAGCAGGAGCAGGCAACGCAGAGCCAGGAGCAGAAGATTATCCAGTCGCAGTCCCCGGTGTTGCTGCTGATTTTTATCAAGCAGCCACTGGGTGGTTGCCCAGGCAATAACTTTACCCTTTTTCTGGTGCCAGAAATGAATCAGGATGGGAATGATGACGGCCAACGCCCCCCACAACATGATTGGTTTAAGGAACTCCATCAGAACGAACGCTTGGTCAGAAAATCCTTTAGGACCAAAGCCACCGGCTCCGAAAGCCTGGCCCGTAGCAGATGCACATGGGGCAAGCGCAAGGCTTCTTCCAGCTGGTGCAGGTACTCCCGGGCGGCCTTCTGGTACGTCTCCTTCACGGCTTCGGCCTGCAACTCCACCTCTCGTCCCGTTTCCAGGTCTTTGAAACGGTAAAACCCACTGAGGTTTAACTCCAGCTCCTGCTCACCCAGCAATTGAAAAATGACTATCTCCCGCCGGGGATTGGCCACCGATGCAATAAGCTTCAGCCACTCGTCCTTCACCTGAAAAAAATCTGACACCATAATAAGCAGCTCCTTCTGCTTTTGCTGAAACTCCGGAAAGACGGGGGCTGCATTTTGCCAGGGTCCGGACGCTTCGGCATTCTGCAAAGCGTACAGTATTTTTTGAAACGCCTGTTTTCCAGCGGGTACCAGGGTCTGCAAACCTCCCTGGTGCAGGCTGTACAGGCTCATTTGGTCGCTTTGGCGGTACCCAAGGTAGGCCAGCGAGGCCAGGATAATTTTGGCGTAATCCAGGCGCTTTATTTCATTTTCGGCATAATTCATGGAACCGGAAAGATCCAGCAGGAAACGAATGTGCAGGTTACTTTCCGTAGCCGACTCCCGTACCAGATGCTTGCTGGTGCGGGCATAGAGTTTCCAGTCAATGCGCTTGGGGTCATCGCCGGGCTCGTAGTGGCGGTATTGTTCAAACTCAGTCCCGGTTCCCGAACGCTTACTGCCATGTATACCCAACAACAGCTCATCACTGACCAGTTTGCCGGCCAGTTGCAGGTTATTGAGTTTGACGAGTTCAGCTGCCAGTAAGGCCATTTCCCGTTAGTAGGTCGTTAAAGTACTTTAACTACTTTTTAATAATTCCCTGACTACCTCGTCCGATGTGATCCCTTCGGCTTCGGCCTTGAAGTTCATTGCGATCCGGTGCCGCAACACGGGGAAGGCCAGCGTCCGGATATCTTCGGGTAGTACCGAGTACCGCCCCATCAACACCGCCCGGGCTTTGGCGCAAAGTACCAGCGCCTGCCCGGCGCGGGGCCCCGCGCCCCAGCTGCACCACTGTTTTACAAAGGCCGATGAGGTGCCATCGGGGCGGGTAGCCCGAACCAGCCGGTTAATGGAGGTGAGCAGTTCATCACTGATATGTACTTGTCGCGTCAGGAGCTGAAGTTCTAGTATTTCCTGGTCGGTCAGAATGGTCCGAAGGTTTGACTGGGCTGTTCCCGTAGTACTTCTGAGGACATCCAGCTCCTCCTGTTCGGTGGGATAATTAAGCCTGATGTACAGCAGAAACCGGTCCAGCTGGGCTTCGGGTAAGGGGTAAGTACCTGCCTGCTCAATGGGGTTTTGGGTGGCAATAATCAGGAACGGCCGGGGCAGCGGGTAGTCATTGCCGCCGTAGGTAACCTTGTACTCCTGCATGGCCTCCAGCAGAGCCGCCTGGGTTTTAGGAGGCGTACGGTTTATCTCATCGGCCAGGACCACATTGGCAAATACGGGCCCCTTGTTAAACTTGAAAAACTTCTTCCCCGTTTCGTGATCTTCTTCCAGGATCTCGGTCCCAATGATGTCGCCGGGCATCAGGTCGGGAGTAAACTGCACCCTTTTGAAGCTCATATCCAGGGCATCGGCCATGGTACGTACCATCAGGGTCTTTGCTAAGCCGGGCACACCTTCCAGCAAACAATGACCACCCGCCAAAAGCGAAATAAGTACCTGATTAATAGCCTCCTGCTGCCCAATTATGACTTTCCCAATCTCTTTTCCTAACAGCGGTAATTTTCCTACCAGAGCTTTATAATGTGATAATTCCTGTGTTTCCACGCTTATACGGTTAGTGCATAGGTGACAATATTGACACCAAATTTAGTATTGTCTTCGGCCAGAAAGCGTTTATTGCGAAAGTCGTAGTCCCATTCACAGCCATAGTCTTTGTTACTGTACAGGACCCCAATTCGCCCCCCCACGATGATGGCTTTCAGGTAGTCATGGACCAGGTCGTCGCCCCAGCCATTGAGTTCAAAAGAAGTGGTAGGCGGCCCATCTTCAAACTTAAAAAAGCAGGTATACAGGGGATGATTGTTGGGAATCTTTTGCAAAGCTTTCAGGCCAAAGGTACGAGCCATTTCCTGCTCAAACGACTTGGCAAAAAGACCATCAATATCGTGATTGCAGTCGTCCACAAAAACAAAGCCGCCATTCTGTACGTAGCGACGGAAGTGGTCCCTTTCCTGGCTTGAAAACTCAACCAGCTTATGGCCGCTCAGGTAGCAAAAGGGGCTCCGGAAGATTTCGTTACTGTTGAGTTGCACAACCCGCTCCTTCTGGTCGACCGGAAGGGTAGTATACTGCACCAGCGAATGCATCAGGTTAGACGGCATCCGCTGGTCTGTATCCCAGTTTCCGGAGGTATATTGAATACGGGTAAAAAAAAAAGGCTTCAAAATTGTGTCATTCTACCTACGCAGTACATTACCTGAAGAACTCCTACTTTATTTTCCCGATAAAAAGTGCTGAAGTACCTTCAGGTTCTCTTCCTTATCAAAAATAGCCAATACCGGTATGGAAAAACCGGGAATGGAACGGGCTTCCACGCTATCCCCCACGTAAAGTACGGCGGCAGTAGCAAAAGCCATGGTACCTTCATCCAGTATATACTGTTCTACTCCTTTCCTGACCGGGTCGATTATCCAGTACTCAAGTACCCCGTGGGCGGCATAGTCCTCAAATTTAACGCCCCGGTCGCGCCCGACGGTGCTTTTTGAAAGAATCTCCACGATCAGGTCCGGCGCCGGATGTTCCATCTGATCATCTTCAAATGAGCTGGCTATTTCTTTGTTCCAGAAACAGATATCCGGTTCGTAGTCGTTACGGGTAAGACCAACCAGAGCCTTTTCTGAATCTACTTCGCCTAGTTTATGAAGGTTTACATATATTCTTAGCAATGTAAAAAGATTGGAAGAGGCCTCCAGGTGACGACGCTTTACCGGCGAGTGCATGATCACCTCACCATTGATAAACTCCGCTTTAACTTCGTCGGTAAGCCACTCCCGAAATGCTTTACGCCGTATGGCTTCGCCTTCCAGTATAGCTTGTGCGCGTTCAATCACAAGCCTCGCATCGGGTGCTTCCAGTAAATCGGCTACGCGGTTCTCAATCATGTTTGTCAACTTTTTAGACCTGAATTTACAAAAGTCTCCGCATTAGTAATAAGTCAGTACTTACTTAAGTAACTAAAATTCTCCTAAAAGTATTGCGGGTAATTACACCGCATCCGAAAGGGAGGTAAAGGTAAACTCCCTGATCTTCATGGGCGGAATCAGGTAGTTATTATTTGATTCGGTACTTACTACCCTTTCCGGACGCCCCAGCGCTTCCAGGTTATTCAGCATGATAATGGGGCTTTCGTTAAAACGGAAGTTTTTGACCGGATGCTTGATCTGACCATTTTCGATGTAGAAAGTACCGTCGCGGGTCAGACCGGTTAGCAACAGTGTTTGTGGGTCAACGGAACGGATGTACCAGAGTTTGGTTACCAGAATGCCCCGCTGCGTGGATTTTATCATGTCCTCCAAAGACTGAGTACCTCCGGCCATGATTACATTCGTCGGATTTGGTACGGCCTTTACCCCTTGCTTCTGGGCCCAGAAACGAGAATACGCCAGGTTTTTTACCACTCCCTTTTCAATCCAGTTTACCTTTTCCTGCGCCCGGCCATCGCCCGACCAGGGAGAAGCGGGAAGTTCCGGATGGGTAGGGTCAGAATAAATGGTTACCCGCTCATCAACTATCTTCTCACCCAGTTTTGTTTTCCCTCCCGTTTTACTCAGGAAGGACCGGCCTTCGTCGGCACTCCGGGCATCCATATCATAAAAAATATTCTCCAGCAGTACCGCGGCGGCCGTAGGTTCCAGAATGACCGTATACTTACCCGGCTCTAGGGCTTTGGCCCCAACCGACCCTCTGGATTTTTGGATGGCAATACGGGTAGCCGCCGCGGTATCGAGCTTGGAAAAATCGCTGTAGCCGCGGGCTACGTAGCCCGACCCGGTACCATCCTCGGTCCTGACGGTCAGGGAAAAATTAACGTTGGTATTGGGGTAGTAAGCAAATAATCCTTTGGAATTCATCATGGCCGAATAGCCACGACGGTCTTCCAAAAATCCCGCCGCCATGAGTTTGGCCTCTCTGGAAAGCTGAAGACTTTTGGCGACGGCATCCGCCCGGGTGGCCGGGGTAGCTTTGGCCGTAGACTCAAAAAATCCGTTCGATTTAAGGTACTGCTGTGGTTCAAGTACCCCTACGTACTCGGGATTTTCGGGGGCCAGCCGGGCCAGTTCTTCGGACCGACGTACTACTTTCTCAAGCGAGGCCTCGTCAAATTCGTCCACGGTGGCCACGCCCACTTTTTTTCCAAATGCTGACTGTACCGCCAGATTCTGGTTGATTAGGGAGCCACTGGTCGAAACTTCGTTGCGGGCGTAGCGAAGATTTCCCCGCTGCTCTCCCAGCAGGTTCACCTCGCATTCATCAGCTTTGGAATAGCTAAGTACCTTTTGCAAAAGTGCCTTAGCTTCCGATTCGGATAGTATGATTGACATATCTTTCTGAGTTTGAGGGTCGTGAGTTAAATTTTTCTGGCAGTATTAATTACATTAACACCGTTAAACCGGGACGTAGAGCTACCGTGTGACACGGCGCTTGACTGCGAAGGCTGCCCTTTTCCGTCAAAAAACGACCCGCCCAGCCGGTAATCCCGCTCATCGCACACCTTCACGCACGAATTCCAAAACTCCTGCGTGTTGGACTGGTAGGCTACGTCTTTGAGCATACCGGCAATCTTTCCGTCTTTGATTTCGTAGTACAGCTGCCCGCCAAACTGGAAGTTGTAGCGTTGCTGGTCAATGGAGAAGGAGCCGTCGCCAATAATATAGATACCCTTCTCTACATCTTTAATCATGTCGTCCACCGAAAGCGGTTCTTTGCCCGGCGCCAGCGACACGTTGGCCATCCGCTGAAACTGTACCGAGCCCCAGCTGTCCGCGTAGCAGCAGCCCTGCGATTCGTTTTCACCGATGATATGTACCTGGTCCCGAATAGCCTGGTAGTTAACCAGGGTACCATCCTTCACTAAGTCCCAGCGCTTCGTCCTGACTCCCTCATCGTCCCAGCCTACTGCGCCCAGAGAACCCGCCTGGGTTTTGTCCGCGAACAAGTTGACCAGTTTGCTGCCGTAGTTGAAGTTTTTGGATTGCCATTTATCCAGGGTGGCAAAGGAAGTACCGGCAAAGTTGGCTTCATAGCCCAGTACCCGATCCAGTTCCAGCGGGTGCCCCACCGACTCATGAATGGTAAGCCATAGGTGCGAGGGGTCCAATATCAAATCGTACTTTCCGGCCTCAACGGACTTGGCCGTTAATTTCTGCCGGGTTTGCTGGGCAGCGGCGGTCACGTCTTCGAGCATATCGTACCCTTTGCTGTACCGCGAAGTTACCCCCGCAACTTTATCCTTGGGATTGACCTGTAGGTACTCATACCCCATGCCCATCGGGGCGCTCAGCGACTGGCGGGTTTCAAATTTGCCGGATTTCGGGTCAATGGAAGTAACGTTAAAAACCGGCCAGATGCGGTGAATATCCTGGTCGATATAAGAGCCGTCGGAAGAGGCAAAGTACTTCTGCTCATTGACCATGAACAGGACCGAATTCACAAAGTTCGCGCCGTTTTTCATGGCGGCACTGTTTACTCCGAGGAGCAAATCCACTTTTTCCTGGATAGGTACTTCAAAGGCATTTTTCTGAATGGGTGCTTTCCAGCTTACCTCACCGTACCCCTTCTGCGGTGCCAGTTTCACGGGTTCTTTCATTAGCTTGGCGTTGGCTTTGGCGATAGCTACTGCCTCCTCGGCGGCCAGGGCGGTCTGGGCCTCGCTCTTGGCATCCACCACGGCCGCAAAGCCCCAGCAACCATCGGCAATTACCCGAACACCTACCCCGTAAGATTCGGTATTGACAATGTTCTGTACTTTGTCTTCGCGGGTAATGACGTACTGGTTGAGGTACCTTCCAATGCGAATATCAGTGTAGGTAGCCCCCTTCGATTTGGCGGCGTTCAGGGCGGCATCGGCCAGGCGCTTCTTCAGGGCTACGTCCAGGCCCGGGGCCAGCAGGGCTTCCGGCGCAATGGGTCGGCCCGAAACCGGGATAGTGGGAAGCATCATAGCTCCGGCTCCCATTCCGGCAAATTGGATAAAGTCTCGGCGGTTCAAGGTGTTAGAGTAGGTTTAAACGGTTGAATTTGTATGATATAGCATGGCATGAATAAGATCAACAAAAAGACAGCAAAGTACTATCTCTCAGTCTATTAGTTGGCATTATAAATAGCTATACTAAGAAAAAACTTACAGATGCCCTACTCCCGATTGGATATGTAGCCGTTTTCAGGGATAAAAGGCAGGGAGCTACGAGTTTACCCGCTGCAACTGTTTTCGGATATTTACTATTGCTTTCATTCTCCTTTTGAGGGAAAGCAATAGTAAATACTTATAGAGTTAAAAAATCAGATATTGCGGGCCGTATTGATGACGTTAACGCCGTTAAAACGAGTCGTAGCGCTACCGTGTGACACCGCGCTTGACTGCGAAGGTTGGCCTTTGCCGTCGTTGAAGGCACCTCCCAGGCGGTAATCGCTTTGGTCACATACCGCAGCACAGGAATTCCAGAATTCCCGGGTGTTGGCCTGATACGCTACATCTTTGAGCATACCAACTATTTCCCCGTTCCTGATTTCGTAGAAAAGCTGCCCGCCAAACTGGAAGTTGTAGCGCTGCTGATCAATGGAGAAGGAACCGTCGCCAATGATATAGATACCCTTCTTGACGTCTTTAATCATTTCCTGAACCGAAAGGGGCGTTTTTCCGGCTTCCAGTGAAACGTTGGGCATCCGTTGAAACTGCACCGAACTCCAGTTATCAGCGTAACAGCAGCCGTGCGATTCTTTTTCGCCCAGAATATGTACCTGGTCCCGGATAGCCTGGTAGTTGACCAGAACCCCATCCCGCACCAGATCCCATTTCTTGGTTCCAACTCCCTCGTCGTCGTAACCCACCGCACCCAGTGAACCAACCTGCGTTTTATCCGCTACCAAATTTACCTCCTTGCTGCCATACGCAAAGTTTTTGGACTGTAGCTTATCGAGGGTAACAAAGGAGGTACCGGCATAATTGGCTTCGTAGCCCAGTACCCGATCCAGTTCCAGCGGGTGCCCCACCGACTCGTGAATAGTAAGCCACAGGTGCGAAGGGTCCAGCACGAGGTCGTACTTACCCGCCTCCACCGACTTGGCCGAGACTTTTTCTTTGGCTTGTCGGGCGGCAGCGGTAATGTCTTCCAGCATGTCATACCCCATTTTATAGCGGGTCGTAATCCCCCCCACTTTATCAGCCGGGTTGGTCTGCAGGTAGTCATAGCCCATACCCATCGGTGAGCTTAGGGAGTTTCGGGTAGAAAACTTACCGTTTTTGGAGTCAACGGCGGTAACTGTAAAATTTGGTCCGATGCGGTGAATATCCTGGTCGGCGTAGGTACCATCCGTAGAAGCAAAGTACTTCTGCTCGTTGACCATGAAGAGAACCGAATTAACAAAATTGGCCCCGTTTTGCATAGCCAGCGCATTGGCCGAAAGTAGCAAATCTACCTTGTCTTTAATGGGTACTTCAAAGGCGTTCTGTTTGATGGGCGCTTTCCAACTCACCTCGCCGTAGCCTTTCTGGGGAGCTAACTGTACCGGCTCCGTTTGAAGGCGGGCGTTGGCCTTCGCAATGGATACGGCGGTTTCGGCGCATCGGGCCACGATAGTTTCATCTTTGGGATCAGCCACGGCCGCAAAGCCCCAGCAACCATTTACCAGCACCCGGATTCCTACGCCGTACGACACTGTATTCACAATGCCTAATACTTTGTTCTCACGGGTCAATACAAACTGGTTCAGGTAACGGCCAATCCGTACGTCGGAATAGGTGGCTCCTTTAGCCTTTGCTGCATTGAGTCCGGCATCGGCCAGACGTTTTTTGGTGGCTACACCAACGTAGTTATCCAGCAGGGCTTCCGGAGAAACGGCGTGGGAAAAGGCGGGCAGGGAGGGCATCATCAGACCAGCTGCGCTCAGGCCCATTAGTTGATTAAATTCTCGGCGGTTCAAATTCTTTTTAGTTTTGGGTTGACGAATTGTCGATTAGAAAATCTGGTACCTATACCGCGTCGGAAAGGCTTGAGAAGGTAAAGTCCCGAATCTTCAGGGGAGGAATGAGGTTACCGCCAATCCGGACGGGCTTACCCATAGCTTCAAGATTATTAAGCATAATCACCGGACTTTCGTTGAAGCGGAAATTCTTTACCGGAAATTTAATCTGCCCGTTCTCGATGTAGAAAGTACCGTCGCGGGTAAGGCCGGTGTACAGGAGCGTCTGGGGGTCCACCGCCCGGATGTACCACAGGCGCGTGACCAGAATGCCCTTTTCAGTACCTTTAATCATTTCCGCCAGGGACTGGGTACCACCCGACATAATCACCGCCGCCGGGGGTGGGGTAGCCGCCACTCCTATCTTATCGGCCCAGTAGCGCGAGTAGTACATGTTTTTGACCACTCCATTCTCCACCCAGGTTACTTTTTCCTGCGGACGACCATCGGCTCCGCCCCCAAAACGGCCACCGCCGCCTCCGCCGTAGGCCGAGGTTGGAATTTCGGGATTCGTAGGGTCTGAATAAATTGTCACGCGCTCGTCGAACAGTTTTTCACCAAGCCGGGTACCGCCTCCCCGCTTACTCAGGAAGCTCCGTCCCTCGTCCGCATTACGTCCGTCCATGCTACCCATCATATTCTGAAGTAAGTCTACCGAAGCGGCGGGTTCCAGAATCACGGTGTATTTACCCGGTTCCAGCGCCCTGGCGTTGACCGAGGCCAGCGCTTTTTGCATGGCAATCTCGGTGGCTTCTTTGGTATTCAATTTTGAAACATCCGTTACATCCCGAATGGCATAGCCTGAGCCCAGGCCATCGGCGGTACGAACGGTAATCGTGAAATCTACCGAGGTAGCCCGGTTATAGGCTACCAGGCCTTTGCTGTTGCCAAGGGCCGAAAACCCCGTGGTGTCTTCCAGGTACCCTGCAGCGGTGAGGTTCTTTTTCCGGCAGGGGTCAAGGCTGTTGAAGGCCGCCTGCGCCCGGTAGTCCGGGTCGATGCGGGCGGTGTTTTCGGAGTAAGGATTGGTAGTCAGGTACTTCTGAGGCCCTAGCATGGGCATATATTCGGGGTTTTCGGGTGCCAGACGGGCAATTTCTTCGGACCGTCTTACGGTTTTTTCCAGGGAGGCATCGTCCAGTTCATTGATGGTCGCCGTACCCGAACGCTTTCCGAAAACCGAGGTTACCGCCAGCGCCAGGTTATTGCTTTCCCCGCTCGTGGAAACCGAGTTACGCGCATAACGGATATTACCGGTACGTCCGCCCGTCAGGCTTACCGAGGTCTCGTCGGCTTTGGCGTAGCTCAATACCTTGTCAATTATTTTTTTTGCTTCTTCTTGGGTCAATATGGCCATGTTGATGGTCGCTTTTAAGGATGGTTATATTTTTCTTCCGGTATTGATCACATTCACGCCGTTGAAGCGGGTGGTGGAACTTCCGTGCGACACGGCACTGACCTGCGAGGGTTGCCCCTTTCCGTCAAAGAAGGAGCCGAAGGTACGGTAGTCGTCCTGGTCACAGAGTTGCGTACAGGAGTTCCAGAATTCCTGAGTATTGGACTGGTAAGCCACATCATCGAGCATTCCTACTATTTCTCCGTTTTTGATTTCGTAGAATAGCTGTCCGCCAAACTGAAAATTGTATCGCTGCTGGTCAATGGAGTAAGAGCCGCGGCCAATGATGTAAATACCTTTCTCGACGCCTTTAATCATGTCCTGCACGCTACGCTTTTCGGTACCGGGCCGCAGGGACACGTTGGGCATCCGCTGAAACTGAATAGTACTCCAGTCGTCGGCGTAGCAGCACCCGTGCGATTCTTTTTCACCAATAATAACCGCCTGGTCCCGGATAGCCTGATAGTTAACCAGTATTCCATCTTTTATCAGGTTCCACTCTTTGGTAGGTACTCCTTCGTCGTCGTAGCCCACGGCACCAAGGGTATGGGGCTGGGTTTTGTCGGCGACAATGTTTACCAGTTTACTGCCGTAGTTGAAGTTTTTGGATTTCCATTTGTCCAGGGTCGCAAAACTGGTACCCGCATAGTTGGCCTCGTAGCCCAGTACCCGGTCCAGTTCCAGGGGGTGCCCCACCGACTCGTGAATGGTTAGACCCAGGTGGTTCGGGTCAAGTACCAGGTCATACTTGCCGGCCTGAACCGATTTGGCCGTAAGCTTTTCTTTGGCCTGACGGGCGGCCAGCCCAGCATCTTCGACCATATCGTATGAGTAGCGGTAGCCTACCAGTCCGTTGGGGCCGGGTATTTTTTCAGAAGCCACGCCATCCAGGTACTCGTAACCCATGCCCATGGGTGAGCTGAGGGCGTCGCGGGTTTTGAACTTCCCGGCCGCTTTGTCGATGGCCGTTACGGTAAAGGTTGGCCAGATTCGGTGTACATCCTGATCAATGTAGGAGCCGTCGGTAGAGGCGAAGTACTTTTGCTCGTTTATAAAAAACAGGTTGGAAGTAACGAAGCCTGCGCCGTTTTTCAGGGCCTCGCTGTTTACCTTCATCAGGAGGTCAATCTTTTCCTTTACCGGAATTTCGAAGGCATTCTTAGTCAGCGGGGTTTTCCAGCTTACCTCTCCTACCCCTTTCTGGGGAGCCAGCTGGACCGGCTCCTGTTGAATTTTGGAATTAGCTTTGGCGATGGCGACGGCGGTTTCGGCGCATTTGGCAATACCTTCGGGGGTAACGTCGCTGGTAGCTGAAAACCCCCAGGTACCATTGGCTATCACCCGGATTCCAACACCGTACGATTCGGCGTTGACAACGTTCTGAACCTGGGTTTCGCGGGTAAAGAGGTACTGTTGCAGGTACCGGCCAATCCGGACATCAGTATAGCTGGCTCCTTTTGATTTAGCGGCATTCAGCGCAATGTCAGCCATTTTTTTCTTCGTGGCCACATCCACTCCCGGTTCCAGCAACTGCTCAGCAGCCACTGACGCCCCCAGCACGGGAACGCCAGCCTGTAAAGCAGAAGGAATAAGGAAGGCACCCATTCCGAAGCCGGATAGGTGGATAAACTCTCTTCTGTTCATGCAAGAAAAATTTCTTAGGGTTTTTAGGTTAGATCAAGGAAGTAACTCCACTTTAACCAAACTTATTACATTGGCACGAAAGAAGAAAGATATTAAAGGTAAATGCGAAAGGTTATGGTTTAATTAAATTAAACAGTAGTAAAAAATAGGGAGGGTTTACAAAGGATATTTAAGTTACAAAGGTCGCCTATTTGGTTTCCAGTAAGGCAATACTGGTCCCCCCAATGTGTTTGAGTTTCTTAAAGCGGGCGTCACCCTGGAAAAATTCATTCAAAGCTCTTCGCACTCCTTCCCAGTTGGTGTAGTCATGCCAAAGAATAACCCCGCCGGGCCGCACCATTTCCAGTGCCTTGAGGGTATCATTTACTACGTAGTCATAAGCATGAGAACCGTCAATAAAAATCAAATCCATGGACTTGCGGTAGGGCGAAAAGTCAAAGGTGGCCGAATCGCCGAATACCTGCGTGATTTTTGAGCGGAGCGGATGTTCCAGAAAACGCTCACCGGAACGGCTCTTCTTTATATACCGTACCTCTCCCTCCTCCACCTTATATTTGGCTTCATCCAGATTATCCTCGGGCAAATCAAGCGTCACTATTTTAGTATCTTCACCCGAATTGAGCGCCAGGTTCAGGGTTGTTCGCCCCTGAAAAGTACCTATCTCAAATATAGTTTTGGGCTGAAGTTCCTTTACCAGATTACTGATCACCTTCAGTTCAAACTCGGTGGTATGTCCAAATCCGCACTCATAGACCCCTTCGTATTTGGCTATATCGTTATGAAGAAGTTCAAAAACGTCGGTTTTGGGAAGTATGTACGGATCTTCGGGGGTAATATCCTCTCCATTAGTTTTTTTGGAATAAAACTGGTAAAGCTGATGGAGCTTTTCACGTTCATTTCCCTTCATCATACCTACCGTCATGGTATAACCCACCCGGCGAAGTACCCCCAGGTAAAGGGTAAGATCCTGAACCATTGTTTTCATAAATAGAAGCTCGTTTAAATAAGTTGAATTGTTGTGTTGTTAAGACTAAATACAATTTCAGTTTATATAGACGAGGAGGAAAATCCCAACTAAGCGGGAAGCGCTGTGAAACTACTACTCTTTCGTATATATGTCAAAAGAAGATTGAATTTTTGCCTTTAAACAAAAGGAGGATACACCACCGGCGTACCCTCCTTTTTGATTAATTTTCTTATACAATAGAATATCTGCTTAGTCCGCGGTTAATTCGGAGAAGCGCTGAATCCGGCATTTGAACCGGGGGCGCTCGCCCTTAGGTACTATCACAATCAGGGTATTGGTAACGCTCTCCCCATTGCGCAACAGGTAGCCGGCGGGTACGTTCACATTCCGGTATACGGTTTTGCCTTCGGCATTTTTTTCGGGCTGACGGTAGGGTACATAAAATTGACGCGCTTTTAGGTTAGCGCCTTTGGAGGTAAGTCTTTTGCCGGAGGCGTTGAGGCATTCAAACCGGGCAATAGCCGAAGGGTCTCCCTCAAATAGCGTGGACAAATCGTTGCGCTGGAGGTATATGAGCTGGCAGCCACTGTTGTTCCGGGCGAATATACTCACCTCATAGCGGGCGTAATCGCTTTCCTCGCGCTCGTTGGTAATAGCGTAGGAATATTCAATGCCGTTGTCATTCGTTGGCTTGTCTTCGGGTACCTCCAGAAAAGCCTGACCAAAAGAAGCAGTACTCAGGAAAAGACAAAACAAGGGTAGTAGTTTTTTCATAGTAGGAATGATTATGGGTTAAAAACGGACGAGTAAATTAACGATTTCAGGAACTGGCCGGAAATAAATTCCTGTTTTTTTACAGGAATCCTTCTCTTTTCATGGCTGATTCCAACGCATTTCCCAGTTCATCAGAGGCCTTTACCAGGGGCAGACGCACCTCCGAACTACAAATCTCTTTTATTTCCAGACATTTCTTGATTCCTACCGGATTGGCTTCTACGTACAGCAAATGGTCGAAATCCAGAAACGAGAATTGTAAGGCTGCCGCCTCGGCAAAACGTCCTTCGAGGGCGTGCCAGGTCATCGCCCCAAACTCGCGGGGAAACGCGTTGGCCACCACCGAAATAACCCCGTGCCAGCCAATACTAATCATGGGCGTAACCAGGTTATCATCACCCGACAACAGGAGAAAATCCTTCGGGGCCTTCCAGGCAATCTCCATGTACTGCTCCATGGAAGAGCAGGCGTCCTTAAGTCCAATAATGTTGGGGTGACCGGCCAGCTCAAGTACCGTTTCCGCCTTCATGTTCACTACCGTACGTCCGGGTACGTTGTATAAAATTACGGGTACCGGTGAGGCATCGGCAATCGCCTTAAAGTGGGCAATTATCCCCGCCTGCGAAGGCTTGTTGTAGTACGGACACACCGACAGGATGGCGTCAATACCCTCGAAATCCAAATTCTTAATAGTATCAAGTACTGTTTGCGTGTTATTTCCCCCGCAACCGTAAATGATCGGTAATCCCTTTAGATTATTCTTTTTCACAAAATCCAGCAATGCTTTTTTCTCGTCGGTGGTGGTGGTAGCGGTTTCGCCGGTAGTACCCTGTACCACCAGGTAATCCACTCCCCCTTCCGACACAAAATCTATTAGTTTTTTTAACCCGTCGAAATCTATATTGAAGCTTGAGTCAAGCGGAGTAACCAGGGCCACTCCAACTCCTTTAAAACGCTCGTCCAACGCCATGTCAGATTGTAATTAATTTGGTAAAAGGTTGAATTGAAAGTGCAAAGGTAAAGACCTTGCCGAACTTTCTGTTTCAGATTTCCAACATTCGCAGGAATTCTTCTTCCGAAAGGATAGTGACGCCCAGTTTTCGGGCTTTGTCCAGCTTAGATGGTCCCA
Organism: Telluribacter sp.; assembly: GCF_035998675.1. NCBI lineage: Bacteria > Pseudomonadati > Bacteroidota > Cytophagia > Cytophagales > Spirosomataceae > Telluribacter > Telluribacter sp. The sequence continues at coordinate 43,504 of NZ_DASYHI010000020.1, read as the reverse complement.
TATTATCTCCGGCCAGCAGGTAGTTCAATTTTCCTGAAACACCGCTAAGTACCTTGCCGCCGTTCGCTTCTATTTTATCTTTTAGTTCGTCACGCTCAAAATGCTCGAATACCCCCGAAATGACAAAGCTTTTGCCTTCCAGTACGGTACTTTCCACCTCCACCGGCTGGTCGTCGGTCCGGAAGGTCAGGCCGGCCTGGCGGAGCCGTTCCACAAACTCCTGGTTTTCGGACTCGCCAAAATATTCTACCACGGTCCGGGCTATGCGGTCCCCGATTTCCGGGACTGCCAGTAATTGCTCATAACTGGCCTGTTGCAGCGCTTCCATAGTACGGAAGTAAGTGGCCAGCTTTTCGGCCACCGTGGCTCCTACGTACCTGATACCCAGGGCAAACACCAGATTTTTGAAAGGTACTGATTTGGAGCTTTCAATCCCTTTCAGGATATTTTCTACGGTCTTTTCCCGGAAACTTATTTTTTTGGTTTTTCCGGTTTCTTCGTTTTCAATGACCTTTTCCAGACCAAGTAGGGTATCGTAGGTAAGGTCGTAAAGGTCGGCGGGTGAGCGGAGCAGGTTTTTATCAAACAGCAGCTCTATTTTTCCTTCCCCCAGGCTCTCAATATTCATGGCCTTACGGTGAATAAAATGCTCAATTTTCCCTTTTAGCTGCGGCGGGCAAGCCCTATCATTGGGACAATAATGTGCGGCTTCGCCTTCTCTCCGGATAAGCCCGGTCCCGCATTCGGGGCAGGAAGTGGGGAATTGTATAGGTTCCGTTGTAAATAAACCCCGTTGGCTGGTATCCACGCCGGTTATTTTTGGAATGATTTCACCGCTTTTTTCCACGAACACCGTATCCCCAATGTGCAGGTCCAGCCGTTCCAGTTCGTTGGCGTTGTGGAGGGTTGCTCTTTTGACGTAAGTACCCGACAGATGTACCCCCCGTACTTTATCGTAAGGTTTGGAACGCTCGGCCTCCGCCGACAGATTGGCTACCGGCGTGACCGCTCCGGTGCGCCCCACCTGAAACACCACCGACCGCAGTACCGCCGGTTTATTTTCGGCTTTGTATTTGAATGAAATGGCCCAGCGCGGGCTCTTGGCCGTACTTCCCAGTTCCTGTTGCTGCGGGTAAGAATTTACTTTCACCACAATGCCATCCGTGGCCAAAGGTAGCTGAAAACGCTTTTCTTCCCATTCATGAATATAGTGAAGTACTTCTTCAATATCCTGGCATTTTTTCCAACCCGGCGACACGTTAAAACCCCACTTTTTCAGGGCCAGCAGGCTGTCTTCGTGGGTTTCGAATTGGCCTTCCTCGCTCAGAAAGGAATAAATGTAACAATCCAGACAGCGGCGCGCCGTTTCGGTGGAGTCCTGTAATTTAAAAGAGCCGGAGGCGGCATTCCGGGGATTGGCAAAGGGTTGCTCGCCGGTTGCCTCTAAGTCCGCGTTAAGCTTTTCAAAAGAACTGTACGGCATAAAGCCTTCTCCCCGTACCTCAAAAAGCGGCGGCAGCTGCTCCGACCGGACCCGAAGCGGCAGGGTACGGATGGTTTTTATATTATGGGTAATGTCGTCGCCTCGGGTACCGTCTCCCCGGGTTACACCCCGCTGAAGTACTCCGTTCTCGTAGGTAAAACTCAGCGAAATTCCATCAAATTTCAGCTCACAAATGTACTCAAAGGTTTCGCCGTTCAGCCCCCGCCGCACCCGGTCATCAAAGTCCCGCATTTCCTGCTCATTGTAGGTATTATCCAGCGACTGCATCGGAAAACGGTGGTAAACTGTTGGGAATACCTTGCTGATGGTACCTCCCACCCGCTGCGTGGGCGAGTCGTTCTGCTTGAGTTCGGGATGCTGTTTTTCCAGCTCAATAAGCTCCCTGAGCAACCCATCAAACGCCTGGTCGGATATTTCTGAGACACTGTCCTGGTAGTACCGGTAATTATAGTAATTCAGTTTTTCGACTAATTCAACAATTCGCTGCTCAGGAGTCATAAAAGGATAGAGGTTTGAATTTTAAGGCATTAGGCCGGAAGAAAGATGCAAATACTTAACATAAATGTCCTATTCGTCCAAGAAATGACTATTTTCGTTCAAAAATACTGATACTTATTCATCAACCAATGTCTTTCATTGCTCCATCTATTCTGGCCGCTGACTTTGCCAACCTCCAGCGCGATATTGAAATGATTAACCGCAGCGAAGCGGAATTTATCCACGTTGATATCATGGATGGCCGGTTTGTTCCGAATATTTCCTTTGGCCTTCCCGTGTGCGAAGCCGCCCATAAGCACGCCCGGAAACCGCTGGATGTACACCTGATGATCGTGGAACCGGACCAGTACCTGGAAGCTTTCCGGAAGGCCGGCGCTCATATACTTACCGTACATTATGAAGCGTGTCCCCACCTGCACCGGACCGTGCAGCACATCCGGGAACTGGGTGCCTTACCGGGCATTGCCCTCAACCCCCACACCCCCGTGGAGTTGCTGTCGGACATTTTGCCGGACGTTTCGCTAGTCCTGATTATGTCGGTCAACCCGGGCTTTGGAGGTCAGAAATTCATTGAAAACACCTACCGGAAAATTGAGAAACTGGCCCGGATGCGCCAGGAACGAGACCTTGACTTTCTTATTGAAGTAGACGGTGGCGTCAATACCCAAAATGCGGCCTTACTAACCCGGGCGGGCGCGGATGTGCTGGTAGCGGGTAGCTTTGTGTTTAAAGCCGATGATCCTCTGGCTACTATTGCCGAATTAAAGAAAGCTACTACGATGGCATAAAGCAATTGTCCGCGTAGCAAATCCGCTAACCCCTACCTCACCTTGCCATGAATAAAAAGTACATAGTACTGCTTTGCCTCCTGTTTAGCCAGCTGTCAGCGCCGGCCCAGAATGCCTACTTCTTCCCCAAAAAGAAATTTAACCCCGGTATTCTTTCCCCCGAGGCTTTTCTGGGGTACCCTATTGGTTCGCACCATACCCGATACGACCAGCTGGTCGCCTACTTTGAGTACCTGGGTAAAACGTCTGACCGGGTCCGGTACCAGACCATTGGCCGCACCTACGAGTACCGGCCGCAGTTGATGGTGGTATTTAGTAGTCCGGAAAATCTGTCCCGGCTGGAGGAAATCCGAACTCGCCACCTGGAGCTTGCTGACCCAACCCGGCCTATGCCCGGTACGGGTTCCATGCCGGTGGTGATGCAGCTGGGCTATAATGTTCATGGAAATGAAGCCTCCGGCGGAGAAGCAGCCCTGCTTACTGCTTACTACCTGGCGGCCGGGGAAGACCCCGAAGTACTTGACCTGATGAAGAACGCCGTTACATTTGTGGAGCCGGTGATAAATCCGGATGGCCGTGACCGCTTTGTGAACTGGGTAAATATGCACAAGGGAACGCCACTGGTTGCCGACCCTAACGACCGCGAACACCACGAGGTGTGGCCCAGTGGCCGCGTGAACCACTACTGGTTTGACCTGAATCGCGACTGGCTCCTGGCGGTACATCCCGAAAGCAAAAACCGGTTGAAGTTTTACCACCAGTGGTACCCCAACGTAGTGACGGACCATCATGAAATGGGAACCCAGGCCACCCACTTTTTTGAACCTACCAAACAAACGGCCGAGAACCCGCTGGTACCCGTTTACCTGTACCGGAATCTGAACGATACCTTTGCCCGCTACTTTGAAGAGGCCATGAATGAGGTAGGTTCTTTATACTATTCCAAAGAATCATTCGACAACCTGTATCCGGGTTACGGTTCAACCTACCCGGATATTATGGGTGGTATCGGTTTCCTGTTTGAGCAGGGTAGCTCCCGCGGCCACGTTCAAACTAGCCAGCATGGCGAGTTGACATTTTCTTTTGCGGTCCGTAACCAGCTGCTCAACGCCATTGCGACCCTAAAAGCTTCCCTGGCCCAACGCGAAAATCTATTAAAATTTCAGCGGGAGTTTTTTAGTTCTGCAGTCACCGCCGGACAGAAAAGCGCCATCAAAGGGTACTTGGTAGGAGCCTCCGGGGACGACACCCGTACCCGCCTTTTTAAGGAATTCCTGCTTACCCATCGTATACAGTGTTATGATATAACGACAGATATTCGGCAGGATGGGAAGACTTTCCAGCCTGGGAAAACCATGTTTGTACCTACGGCGCAGCCCCAGTACCGCCTGGTACAATCCATTTTTGAGCGTCCAACCACCTTTCCTGATAGTCTTTTCTATGATACATCAGCCTGGAATATGCCCCTTGCCTACGGCCTGCCCTTCGTCGAAGTAAAATCGTCGTCTGTAAAACCGGGTAAACCCTACGGACCCACGGAGCCGACTTCGGTCCCCCCGGTCGTACCAAAAAGTACCTACGCTTACCTGGTACCCGCCACCGATTTTTTATCGCACAAAGTACTTTATCAGCTCCTCAGAAAGAATGTCCTGGTCAAGGTAGGATTTAAACCGTTTGGTATTCAGACCTCCGAAGGGCTGCAGTCATTCAGCCACGGCACCTACCTGGTACCGGTGGCGTCACAGAAAATTTCCCCCGATTCGCTCCACGGGCTACTCACCGAAATAGTAAAGAACACCGGAGTAAAAATCCAGGCCGTCCGGACCGGGTACAGCAACAGCGGGGTAGACCTGGGCAGTAACAATTTTGAAACCGTTACCTTACCCAAAGTACTCATGCCCGTAGGGCAAGGTACCAGCCCCTACGAAGCGGGAGAAGTATGGTACATGATGGATACCTACGTGGGAATGCCCGTCACCAAAGTTGAGCTGTCCCAGTTGCACCGGGTCGATTTGAACCATTACACGGTGTTGGTGATGGTTACCGGGCAGTACCCATCGGACCGGAATCTGGTCCAAAAAATCAAAGACTGGGTAAGTCGGGGTGGTACTTTAATTACCTTTAAATCGGCTTCGGACTGGGCCATAAAAAACGAGTTGAGTGACGAAAAAATCCGGGAGAACCCCAAGGAAAATACCCAGGAGAAAACCCGCCTCAACTACGAAGACGCGGTAGCCGCCGAGGGAGCCACCCTAACGGGAGGAGCCATATTTTTAGCCGACCTGGACATCACCCATCCCCTGGGGTTTGGCTACACCAACCGCAGTATTGCGCTTTATCGCAACAGCAAAACCCTACTCGAACCTTCCAAAAGTCCCTACACAACGGTCATTCAATACGATAAATCACCCCTGCAAAATGGTTATGTGCACCCCCGAAACCTGAAAAACATAGCCGGTTCGGCCGGTTTGCTGGTTTCGGAACAGGGCAACGGACGGGTTATCCTGTTCGCTGACAATCCGAATTTCCGGGGTACCTGGTTTGGTACTTCCAAACTGTTTTTCAACGCGGTATTTCTGGGAAATAAAATTTCGGTTACCGGTACTTCTGAACAAGCCCAGCATTAGGTATGAAAAAAACTCTTTTTATACTTGGCGGACTTTTTTTGGGAGTAGTACTTAACGGAACAACCCAGAGTACAAAACAAACTTCCCCGGTACCCGGGCCATTCCCCGTAACAGTAGCACCCAGCCAAACCCACCTGCTTGATAAGACCAATCGGCCATTCCTGGTGATGGCAGATGTTTGCCTACCCCTGTTAAGTAAACTTACTCTGGAAGAAACCCGCTTTTACCTGCAGACGCGAAAGAGCCAAACATTCAATACCGTCCTTTTTCACCTGTTCCCGTCCCAGCCCGATGGAAAAAATAAGGTAGGAAAGGTACCTTTTCTGGCGGGTAGCGACCTCTCCAAACCCAACCCCGCCTACTTTGACTATGTTGAAAAAGTAGTGGAGGTAGCCGCCAGCCAGAATCAGTTGGTTGGTTTGGTGGTCAACTGGCCTGCCCCTCCCGGAACTGATTCGTTGGAACTCGCTAAAAACAAAGTGGATTTCAAAAAAATGAGCGAGTACCTGGGCCAGCGTTTCAAAGCGCATCCCAACATTTTCTGGATAGTTGGCCCCCAGCCTGATTGGCAACAGCAGGGACTGCAACCCACAGAATTTGCTCAGTCCCTGAGGAAAGTCGCCCCCCGGCAACTGATTTCCCTGATTAGCCCGCCTACCGTTGGGGCTGCCGGGGATACCGTTGGTACATCCGGCCTTGATTTTAATTTAATAAAGGTTTATTTCGCTGAGAAAGCAGGCCCGGAAGCTACTGAACAACCAGAAGTTGGTAGGCCGGTACCTTTTCCCGAAATTAGCCGGTACCCGAAAAGGCCCTTTTTGCTGGCAGAACTGGCAGGGGAAGAGCCTCCGGTTCGTCCGGCTTTACTGGCCCGGCACCTGGCCTACCGGAGCCTGTTGGGAGGCGGATTGGGGTACTGTTACCGGAGTAATGTCGCTCACTTTCCAGCAGGCTGGAAACAGAAGATGAAGGAGGAAGGTATTCAGAACATGGAGAAACTTTCGACCATAGTGAAGGGGATTCCCTGGAACCTGATGCAGCCGGATACCAGTCTGTCGTTTTTGGTGAGCGGACAAACAGATTGGAATAACGAGGGTTACATTACGAGCAGCTTCCTGCCCAACCGACGGATGGCCGCCTTGTATATTCCTGCCAATAAAGAAATTGAGGTAGATTTGACCCAGCTGGAAGGTGACCATTTTAAAACCGTATGGTACAGTCCCCGAACGGGGAGGCGGTGGTCAGGAGCCCATTTTCCGGCCAGCCCCAACCAGAAAATAGCACCGCCGGCGGAGAATCCTGACTGGGACTGGGTGCTGATTATCGGGTATTCGCCGGAATAAAAACTCAGGTAGTAGGCGGGAAAAGGCGAAGTACCTGCCCGATAGTATGTGTATCTTTACTTTCGTTGTAACTAAAAATTGGTATCTATAAATACCGCTGTTTTGTAATCAAGATTTATGCGAATGACCGGACTAGTACAGAGGTATACAAAGCTTATCATCGTAGTAGTGGCGCTTCAGGGAAAGGCGGTAGGGCAGCAGGTACTATGGGCCAGCAAAATACTGGGTTATTCTTCCGAGTACCGACCGGGAGCCTACGGACAGGAATACCGGGCCACGCAGGTCCTTAATAAACCCAACAAAATGCCCGATGTGGGAGACAGCCCCTGCGCCTGGGCGCCTTCTTTACCCAACGGAGCCGCCGAAGAATGGATTAAGGTGGGCTTTGAAAAAGCCATTCCGCTTCGCCAGGTAGCAATTGCCGAAAATTTTAATCCGGGAGCTATCAATAAGGTGTTCGCATTTGACCCTTCCGGTAAGGAAGTACTTATATATGAATTTGCTCCCACCCCTCCTACCAAAGAAACAGGTCGGCTTTTCACCATTTTTCCTAAAGACAGCAGCCTGATTGCCAATGCCATTAAGGTTGTTCTTCAGCCCGGCCGTGTTCAGGGTTACAACCAAATCGACGCCATTGGTATATCCGATGGTACTATTCCCATCAAAGCCAGCATTCGGGTGTCACCTGATGCGCCCAAGGACCTGGTAAAGGAGAATTTAGGAAAAACTATTAACAGCAAAGGGCAGGAGATGGCACCGGTTATTTCGCCCGATGGTAAAACCCTTTTTTTTACTCGAGGAAAGCATCCGGGCAACGTAGGTACCGCCGAAACGCAGGATGTGTGGATGTCGACGCTGGATAATAACAATAACTGGACGGAAGCCGTAAACCTCAATACCCCCATAAATACTCCCGGTGATAACGCTGTTAGCGGTATTTCTCCGGATGGAAAAACAATTTATTTGCTGAACGTTTACCTACCCGATGGCCGGCTGGAGAATGGCTTGTCCAAGTCATTTCGTACCAAGGGTGGATGGAGTTTACCCAAGGCATGGCGAATTATTAACAACTACAATGACCATAAGCCCAATATTACGGAGTACGCGCTTTCGCCCAAGGGCAATGTATTATTACTATCCGTGCAGCGCCGCGATACCCAGGGGGGCAAAGACCTGTACGTGTCGTTTCTGCGTTCGGACGACACCTGGTCGGAACCGAAAAATATGGGCACAGTACTTAACACCGCCGACTCCGAAAGCTCACCTATTATTGCTGCCGACAACAAAACGCTGTACTTTACCTCGGCCGGCCACAGCGGCTTTGGCAATGGTGATATTTTTATTTCGCGCCGCCTCGACGACACCTGGACTAACTGGTCGGAGCCCGAAAACCTGGGACCTAACATCAATACCTCCCAGTGGGACGGGTACTTTACCATACCCGCCGCAGGTGACTATGCTTACTTCAGTTCGGTAGAAAATTCGCTGGGCCAAGAAGATATTTTCCGGATTAGGTTATATCCTGAAATAAAGCCCGAACCGGTGGCGATTGTCTCCGGCAATGTAACTGATTCTGAAACCAATACGCTGGTCAGTTCCCAGATTGTAACGGATATTAAAAGTACCAACGAAGAGGTGAATAAAATTTCGTTTGAACCCGAAACCGGAGATTTTAAATTGATTTTACCCCTCAAGGAAATTTACCGGATTACAGCCAGCCGGGAGGGCTTTTTTCCGGTTACGGAAGAGATAGATTTGTCACGCGAGTCCAATTTCCGGAATATAAGAAAGAATATTTCGCTCATCCCCATCAAGGAAGGACAGCGTATCCGGCTGAACCAGATCATGTTTTCTCAAAGTAGCGCTGATGTGGTCAATTCTTCCTACCCGGAACTGGACCGGATCGTGACCATGATGAACCAGTACCCTACCATGGAAATCCTGCTGGAAGGCCATACCGACAACCAGGGCGACTGGCAGAAAAACGTTAAACTGTCGGAGGACCGGGTCATAGAAGTGAAGAAGTACCTGATAAAAAAAGGAATAGTGCATTCCCGAATCCAGACCAAAGCCTGGGGCCCGGCCAAACCCATCGCCAGCAACCTGACCGAGCAAACCCGTCAGTGGAACCGGCGCGTTGAATTTACCATATTGAAAATATAGGCAGAATCCCGGGCGTAAACGGGGGAATCAAGAATAGCCTGCTACCTTTGCGTTCACAGGTGTACCTATTTTACAAAGAAACCTAACTTGATGAAAAGTTACCTTGCCTTGTGCCTGATAGTGGCCCTGGGTCTGCTGTTGAGAACCTATAATCTGGGAAAGTTTGCTCCTTACGTTGATGAAAAGTTTACTTTACTGAATGTTCAGGGAGTAAGCGTAGGTGGAGCCAATCAACCCGAAATTCTTTACAATACCTACTTCACCCCCCAGGATTTCTGGAAACCAAAAAAACTGGAAGACTTTTTTGGCGCCGTGGCCCGCTCCGACTTTGGTACCCATATTGTTTACAACCTGCTGCTACACCAGTGGATCAAGATATTTGGCTTTTCTGACTTTTATGTACGCTTGTTTGGTGCCCTGATCAACACCCTGTCCATAGTACTGCTGTTTGGCATGGTCAGGTACTTCCTGCGGTCCACTACTACGGCCTTGTTTGCGGCCCTGCTGCTGGCCGTTGAGCCGCTCAACGTTGCCCAAAGCCACATGGCCCGCAGCTACACCCTCTCCTTTTTTCTGGTGGTGGCGGCTTCCTTTGTTTTTCTCCTGATCCTTAGGGAGCAGCGTACCAACCGCAAAATTCTGTACGCAGTACTTTATACCCTGCTGGCTTCGCTGTCTTTACTCAACCATTACCTCAACTTCCTGGTACTGGTTACCCACGCGGTTATTTGCCTGTTGTACGAGCGTCGCGCCCGCAACTGGGTCATGATGAGCCTGGCCGGGCTGGCAAGTATAGGGGTGCTGGTATGGTGGCTAACCGCCGGCGGAGGCCAGTATTCCCTGAAATTCTTAAAGGATAAAAATGATTTGCATTACAAAATTGCCCACCTGCCCCAGGACCAGAATCCGCTCCGGGGTATAGTAGACCCCATCAACTTCAAAAGTGTGTCGACCAAGGTCGTGGATATATTTTTTGATATGAATTCCCTCTCCAATGGTCTGTACAACTCGGTCATGGGAATCCGTAATTTTATCCTGGCCTTGCTGATTTTCGGGCTCCTGATTCTACTGGCCGACCGGATTCGCAACGCCAGGTTGCTGCACGCCCTGGGGGCGTTCTTGCTAACAGTAGTTCTCGTTTTCCTCTATACCGGCTCCAAGGTGGGCCTGTTTCTGGTGGTTTTCTCCTTTTATTTCCTGCTGCTTTTTATCCGGTGGCTGCGGGAAAAGTACTACCTGCTGGACAGCAGCGCCCTAAAAATGGTGATGGTGGCCGTACTGATGTACCTGATTCCTATGGCCTATATTATCTTCGATGCTTTCAAATCGGGTCATACAACCAGCCTGTCGCAACGGTACATAGGAATCAGTATCCCATTTGTAATCATCATTTACGCCATTGGGTTGCGGGAAGCCTTTCGCCGGGGCTTTACCATCAGGCTCCTTACGGTGCTTTTCCTGCTGCTGCAGGGGTATAATTTGTACCGCACCAACCGGAATATCGTCCAGGATAAATCGCCCAAGTACACCTACTTTGGCAAACCACGTATAGCCAATCCGTACTCTCTGGTGGCGAGCCGGATTACCCAATTCTATACCCCCGGTGATACCGTCCTGATTCCTTCCCAAAACAGCAGCCTGTACTCGGGTGTTGTGGGAGAAGAGCGAACCAAAGGTATAACTGACGCGCAGTACATAAACCTGTACCTGCCCAAGGACGCGCCCATTATTCAGCGCATTGATATGGATGAACCCGACCGCGTTTTTATTAAACATCAAGACGGCAGGCGGACCCTGATTTTTGATTTTGAAGGCCTGACTTACCGGTACTAAGGTATTTTAATAAAATCTTGTTTCCTTTGTGGAAATCCAGTATTGAAAAAAGGGCTGTTTTTCACCTTATTTCGAGTTTTAATAACAACTTACCCTTTTTTCGGGTTGAGCAATACGGAAACAGATTTGGTTTGGCTTCTTATTTGAAAGGATGATTAGTTGCAGAATTGGATGGGGAGAATCTTACCAAATGAAAATAATCCGCAAAATTCTCAGGTCCTGTTTGTATATCTGCCTAATTTAAAAGTAAAGTACTTCCTTTAGTAATAGCTATGTCACATACAGTACCTTGCCGTCCATTCTTCAGTACCTACGGCAATTTTTTACATTCAAAACCGTCTAAACGCTTTTTTGCCTCTATCCTAACGAATCTTCCCATTTCGTATGCCTCGTAAGGCTTTACATATTCTGATTGGCCTAACCATACTGATACCTATCTTTATTTATTTCTGGGTATTCGATTTTTATGCCATCAATATTCCAAAATGGGATGACCATATTCTAAAAGCTTTTCTGCTGGATTATTCCCAGGCTACCACCTGGACCGAACGCTGGGAAGCCTTGGCCAGGCAACACAATGAACACCGGATATTACTAACCCGGCTCGTTGGTCTCCTGGACTTTCAACTGTTTGGCGCGCTCAACTACGTGCACCTGATGCTGCTCGGAAACCTGCTGTTACTGGCCGCCATTTTATTATTCTGGCTTATTCTGAGGGGCAACCGGAAGCCTTTTTATACCCTGATTCCCATTCCGTTTATCTGGCTTACGCTGGCCAACTGGGAAAACATGTATTGGGGCATGGCTTCCATCCAGAACTTCGGAGTAGTGGTACTGGTACTTTGGGTTTTATATCTGAGTGTTGCCCGGCAATTCGGGTACTTTATAGTTTCGCTGTTTTTGGCTGGGCTCACGGTAGTTACCAGCGGCAACGGCCTGCTTTTACTCCCCATTGGGGCACTGGTACTTTTTTTATCCAAAAAAGGCAGCCGGTTCGGGATTTGGCTGTTCATGAGCGGGCTGTATGCTTTCCTCTACTTTTTCAGCTACACCTCGCCGCCTACCAACCATACCTCCAGGGCGGGGCTGTTGGACATGCTGAAAGGCTATATGGCTTTTCTGGGTTCCTTCGCGGAAGCATTCCCGGTTCAGGACCACCTGCAGGTTTGCATTATTATGGGAGCGGTGCTGTTTCTAGTGGCGGTTTCCATTATTTCTACCAATGTAATCCGGCTTATCCTTAATAATTATGAATACCCGGGCGCGCGCGCTACGGATTTATTCTGTTTAGGTACTTTACTTTTTATTATGGGTACTGCGGCCATCGTTGTCTATGCCCGCGCCGACCTGGGTATTGGCCCGTTAATTACCAGCCGGTATAAAATTTACTCTTTCCTGCTGCTGATTATCGGGTACCTGTACGTCGTTATACCGATTAGGGGTAGCTTTCTGTCGCCCTATGTTTCAGGGATTGTGTTTCTGACGGTGATGTATAATATTTTCAGCTACCACTACCACCTGGTGGATGCCTATAATCTGCGCCGTTCCCTTACCACCAGTAAGTTCAACTGGACCTACCTAACCCGGGACCTAAGTCCCGACCGGGATACTTCCAGGGTCGCTAATCTGGTCGCTCAAACCCCTGTCTTTTACGACCGCTGGGTTCCGCTGCTAAACGTGGCTTCCCGGCAATCCTTTGCCGGCAATACCATGGGGTTGGTACCACTGTGGAAGCAAACCGATATTAAAACTCAAAGCGATGCAATTCAGGTACGGAATGACCATTACTCCAGTCAGCTGTTGCAGGATAGCGGCGTATATGTGGTACTAAGCTCCCGGAAGCGATACTACCTGTACCCAACCTACCGGACCCGTAACACCAACCGCAAACAGCTTTTTCTAAATCAGCAGTACTTTGCCCCCGGCTTTGGGGTAGATATACCTTTTGCGGAGCTGGATGCGGACAAATACGCGGTGGGCCTGGTATGGAAGCAGGGTGAGCAGCTTGGAATTTATTTCGGGAAGGATTCAATCACCACAAAGGCAGTCAAACAAGATATAATCCAGAAGAATTGGTAAGTCCAGCTATGCGTACAGTTTCAAATGGTTATTTAATTCAACTTGACGGACTTCGATTCGTAGCGGTAGCCCTGGTACTGGTAGACCACTGGCTCGCTGAAATAAACAAAATCCCGCTGGGGCCGCTGGGTGTAACTCTTTTCTTTGTCCTTAGTGGATTTCTGATTACCCGGATTCTGATGGTGAGTAAGGAGAAAACCGAAGGCCAGCCGGGTGGCCTGGGTAAGTACCTCCGGAAGTTTTATATTCGCCGGACGCTCCGCATTTTTCCGGTATACTACCTCTCCATCTTTGTCCTGTATGTACTGGATGTCCCGCCGGTACGCGACACGATCTGGTGGTGTGTTCTGTACGCCACCAACATCTACATTGCCGTGAACCAAAAGTGGCTGGGCGTTATAGACCATTTTTGGTCTCTGGCCGTGGAGGAACAGTTTTATCTATTCTTCCCGTTTTTCATATTTTTCCTGCCGAGGCGCTGGCTGGTACCTTCCCTGGCGGTGATGGCAGTCTGTAGTTTACTACTCAGGATGTATTTTTATTACCAGGGCTACGAGTGGGTTGTAAACTACGTTTCTATGCCAACCTGTCTGGACTCCTTTGCCATGGGGGGCTTCATGGCCTGGCTGCAACTGAAGCGGTTTGAGCTGTTTAAAAAGGTATTTAGTAAAACAATCTGGATTTGGTTGGGTTTGGCATCTTGGATACTCGTTGTAAGCTGGTCAAAAACCAACGTGGATGCTATGGACCCGCGGACCATTCATAACGTAGCCAATGATGTGTGGGAGCGCTTTTTTGCTTCTATCTTCTGCTCCTTCCTGATTGGAAAAGCAGTACTTGGCTTTGAAGGTGGTATGAAATGGTTTCTTGAGAATTCGGTCAGCAACTACCTGGGCAAAATCAGTTATGGACTGTATGTATACCACAATTTCGTGTATAACCATTTTCACATTACAGCTACGCACCCAACCATACGCATGCTTAACAAAATATACCAGTATATCCCTGTCCTGAAAGGAGTTACTGCTTTTGAAATTGTTTTTTTCTTTATGCTTACAACTTTGGTTGCTGCCTTTTCGTGGCACTTTATTGAAAAACCCATAAATAACTTAAAGGACCGCTATGCCTACTAAATAGTAGGTGGTAGTAGCTGCTTATACACGCTATTTATGTAATTTTGAAACACTCAAACAAACTTCACTCTTAATGGCTTTTTTACTAAGCATTGTAATGCCCGCCTACAACGAACAGGATTGTATCGAAAAAGTGGTGGCTAACTGGACCGATTTCCTTAAAAGCAAATTCCCCAACGATAAAACTACCCTCATTGTAATCAATGATGGCTCCAAGGATAAAACCGGAGAACTTCTTGACCAATTGAAGGTCAATAATACGCATCTGACCGTTGTACACCAGAAAAACGGGGGACATGGCAACGCCGTAGTGAATGGGTACCGCACGGCCGTAAACCTGGGTTCTGACTATGTTTTCCAGACCGATAGTGACGACCAGTTCGTAACTGAGGACTTTGATAAACTCTGGGAAAAGCGTCACATGTCCGACTTTATTCTGGGTTACCGCGAGGTACGTCACGACGCCTCGGTCCGTTTGTTTATTACCAAGGTACTTCGCGGTACCATTTCGGCGGTTTACGGTACGTATATCTTGGACAGTAATATTCCGTTCCGGCTCATTAAGGGCAGCTTTCTGCGCAAGCTGATGGCTCAGCTTCCCGACCCGGAGCCTTTTGCTCCCAATATTTTCCTGGCGGTTATGGCCAAAAAGTCCGGTCAGGAAGTATACAACATTCCTATTACCCACAAGGACCGTCAAACCGGTACGGTGTCCATTGTAAAATGGAACTTGTGGAAAGTGTGTATCCGGTCATTTAATGAGCTGCTGCGTTTCCGTATGGATTTGAACGATAAAGTGAAGGCGATTCGATCAACGAACTGAGTTATTGTGCGAAGGAGTTATACGCTGGCCCTACTGGCAATACTGCTGCTTGGCGCGGCGGGGTACTTTTGGTACAAAGGGGGAGGGCGCTCTGAGGCCGCCTGGACGTTGATTCCTTCCAATACCCTGGCCGTTATGACCAGTGACCGGTTACAGGATTCGGCCTTTGTGGCAACCGATGCTTCTATTAATGTAAAGAATCTCCCCATCCTGGACGTTGCCAGCGAGAACCTTGGTGTTCTCAACTGGTTTACCAGCGATGCCAGCCAGATTGCGGCCTTCCTAAAAGACAAGGCCATTACGTATTCTTTTCACCCTATTTCGGGAGCCCGGGCCGGTATAATCATGTACATACCCATTGCCAACGAAACCGAAAGGCAATGGCTGGATTCGCCCCGACGCAGTGATATCAGGGTCCTGCACCACACGTTTCAGGACCAGCGGATAACCGATGTCAATGACACTAAGTCAAAGGCGCTGTTTTCGTACCTGATCAAAGACGACTACCTCATTATAAGTCGGCAGGGAGACCTGATTGAAGATGTGGTACGTAAGATTTCCTCCCGTCTGCAGTCGTTCCTGTTGCAGTCCCAATTTGAATACGCTGACGACGAAGACTACGGCCTAAGCCTGTACATCCGGAAAATCGGGTGGAAAAACCTGCTCCTACAATCTTCCTACCCTCCTAACCTGATTGAATTTGCCCGCCTTTTCCCTGCCGTACAGGATTACCATCTGGTAACTGGCAAAAACAATGTACTCAGCTTCCAATCTTTGGGTTGCGAACCCGAAGAAAACTATCTGACCTCCTGGGTTACCAATCAGGAAGGCACGCCGTTCCGGAGCCACGGCCACATTTCCCAGCAGTCGTCCTACCTGTTCCGGGTGGCCAGTCAGGATAAGGCGGCTTTTAAGGAGAAGTACCTGAGCTGGAGCCAGCGTAACCCCTCCCCCGCCCGCGAACGGCTAAACTACTACATTGGCGGCCAGGGTGATTCTCTGGTCAGGAATACCGGCTCTGAAATGATACTTTGCCAGTTAGAAGAAAGCAATAGTATTAACGATGGCAAAATTTTGCTGGTTGAGTTTTCCAACTACGATAAGCTCCGTCCTGTCCTTTCCCGACTGGCCCGACTTTCCACCCCCGAAACCAACGTATCCATTGATCAGTTTCAGGGATATGACCTGTATTCCGTCGCGATTTCGGAGTTACCCGCCGGACTGTACGGTCCGCTTTTCACTGGTTTTCCCCGGAGTTATATTACCTACGTAGCGCCTTATCTGGTTTTCAGCAATAACTCCCAGGCCCTGAGAAACTACATTGTGGACTACGAAAACCAGCTTACCTGGAAGCAGTCGCCGGATTATGACAGCCTGCTGATATCAAAGACCGACCAGGCGCAGCTTTCCATGATTGTAAATTTGAGAAAGGCCGAATCAGCCATATCGGCGGCAGCTCCCGGACTTCGCAGCGACCTAACCTTAAAAATGGAAAGCCTGGTCTATGAATGCCGGTTTGAGGGCAACAAGGCCTATCCGAAGCTGACCCTGCTGCCCAAAAAACAACGCACCTCCAGTAAGGTACTTAACCGCACCTTTCTTAATACGGATATTCAGTGGCCTACCCTGTACGACTCGGGACTTACGGCCCTTCAGAATGCCGCGGACGGCACACCCGAGCTACTGCTTACTGACAAAAGCAACAATCTGCTCAACATAAAAGACGTTAAAACGGGTAAAATTCAGACTCTGGCCCGGCTCGACGGGCCATTGGTTGGCGCTTCCTATAAAGTTGATTTCCTGAATATCGGGCGGCAGCAGAGCATCCTGGGCACTCCCAGGACGGTGTATGCCATTGATGAAGACGAGCAGGGACTCGTAACTCCTCTATCGGTTTCACTTCCCGCCGGGCAGACGCTGGAAGCTTTATACAGGGTTGATGGTGGTACCGAAGGAAGTAGTCGTTTTGTGCTGAAGACAACCACTTCTGACTTATACGCCTGGGACCAGGTAACCAAAACACCTAAAAAATTAAATCGTTTTGTCAATCTGGAAGATATCCAGAGTCCGGTGGTAGCTTTGAATCAGTTGGGCAACAAGTACTTCATTGTCACGCAGCGAAACGGTAAGATTTTCCTGCTGAAGGAAGATGGTATGGTTAAACAGGGTTTTCCGGCCGATATACTAACCCGCACGGAAAGCCCCTTTGCCTGGACGCAGAATCCAGCCACAAATCAACCGGAGCTGGTGGGGATAAGTTACCTGGGCGAATTGATTACCATTGATTTATCGGGCAAGATCAGTTCGCGACGACAACTGCTACGGCCCGAACCGTCCAATCGATTTAAGGTACTGTTTGATTCGAACTCGCTGGACTGGTTAATTATCCGGTCTTCGGATAGCCGTTTGGCTATCCTTAACAAAGAAGGCACCGAGCAGTTTGAAATAAAGAACCTGCAGCCCGGCTCCGACATACAGTACCACTTTTTTGGGGTAGATAATCGTTTTATTACGGTAAGGTCCGGTGCATTTACCTCTATATTTGACCTGACGGGCCGCCGTCTGGGCGACAAGCCCATCCCATCCGATCAGCCGGTCAGGGTAACCTACCAACCGGCATTTTACAAGGTATTTGTATTTAGCCGGTCAGGACCAAAAATTCAGGCGTGGACCATAAAGCTTAGGTAAAGGATATGAAATTTCTCCGGTATTTTTTCCTGTTCCTGTTTGGTATGCTGTGGCTCGCGGGTTGTAGCCGCACCATTATGCAGCAATTGGGCAAAATGGAAGTACTTCCCGACGATTACCGCTACGGTGATTTGTACCGATTGTCAAACCTGCCCCAATTCAGGGACCAGCGCCAACCCTGTCCCGACTATACCCCACCAACCAAACCGGCCGATAAGAAGATACACCTGTACATTATTGGCGATAGCTTTACCGAGGCGCAGCGGGTAGGCCAGCAGGATTTCCCCGTGGACAGCTACCAGTACGTACACTGGGCCGATGTGCTGCACGTTAAGATCGATACCACGGCCACTAATGTACTGTTGCTGGAATCGGTGGAGCGGCACTTCCGGCAACATTTGGTCGCCCCTATTGCCAGCCTGGTACCCGATAGTGCTACGTTCAAGGTCACTTACGAGGAACCACGATTTATGGTGCAACTGGATAACCAGTTTGCCTCTAACCATACCGAAGAGCGACTGGAACTGCTACTTTTCCAATACGACCCCGTCCTGTTGCTGAAAGAATTAAAAGCCAGCTTTAACCACTTTTTCTTTGACCGTGCCAACGACAAAGTGACTGTTTCCGAAGACGGCCGAAACATCGTGTATTACCTCGACACCGACACCACCCAGGTTACCTCCTCTTTCGCCCATATCAGGGATAGTCAGGTTGATACCCTGGTTTTGCACCTGAACGAAAGTACCCGACAGTTTAAAGCCATGGGTTTTGACCACGTGCTGCTGTCCATTATTCCCAACAAAACCTCGGTACTTTTACCCTACTTCTACAATTACAATCACCTGATCGAAAGGGTCTATAACCATCCCGATTTGACTATACCCTACGTGGATGTACTGGAAGATTTCCGGAAGATGAAAGAAAAGTCGTATCTGGTCGGAGACTCGCACTGGACGTGCCAAGGGCAGTACCTCTGGCTGGATAAAACCAACCGGCTCCTTTTAAACGAGATAAGCAAAGAGACTACTAACCAATAGCCTGGTACTTTACCAAACATGGACTAGGGGACGGGTACCGTGGTGGAAAGTACTATTCCCTGAATATTCTGCTGCAACTGGCGCATCCGGTATAGGCGCTCCTGACTGGTATCCTCCCGCTGGTCGGGGGGGCAGGGCAACTCCATTTCCAGCGGCTCCACCCGGTACCCCAGCCGATGAGCCAGACCAAACAGGTAGGGACGCCAGCCCCAGCCTATGCTCCCGTCTAACCTGTCCAGCCCGGGGAGCAAGTCCCGATTGAACAAAAAAGGTCCATAGGTATAATCTGTTGAGGTACCAATGACCTCGGCGCAGCAGTTATTGATAGTAGTTTCCGTTTTTTGCTGGAATTCGGGGAAAGTCCGGAAACTTTGGGGTGAACGGGAAGCCAGTACCACCCCTACCATTTCCTGGTCAGGCGCCTGGTCAATAAATCGGGGAAGCGACGATTTAAAAAAATCGGCTTTGTCCGGCTCCGTATAAAGAATAAATCTGGAATCGGTTCCCCTGGCGGCCGCCATACTCTGCTTAACCTGATTCCATAAACCAGGTACTTCGGGTTTAAAAACCGAAAAATGAGGGAATCCAGCCAGAAATTGCAGAAACTCCTCCCCCGAACCACCATCGGTAATAAACACGGGTCGGTCCAATTCGGCCAGGTACTTGAGGGCTTCCCTTAAAAGTAACTCTTC
The DNA here is from genome assembly GCF_035998675.1 of Telluribacter sp. Taxonomy (NCBI): domain Bacteria; kingdom Pseudomonadati; phylum Bacteroidota; class Cytophagia; order Cytophagales; family Spirosomataceae; genus Telluribacter; species Telluribacter sp. The sequence continues at coordinate 24,296 of NZ_DASYHI010000020.1, read as the reverse complement.
CGGCTCATCACGGGCCCAGGAAATGGTAGCTAAACTTACTTCACTTTTTTTCATAGTATTTTCAGGATTACCAGGCACTACTCCTCTCTACCATTGTACCTGTAATTCAAGAAAATGTTTTTACCCGATTGTCAAAATAAAAAAGGGAAAGTGATCTCAAAATCACTTTCCCTTTTTGGTAGGACGTAGCGGGCTCGAACCGCTGACCTCCGCCCTGTCAAGGCGGCGCTCTGAACCAACTGAGCTAACATCCTGCTTTCAATGCAGCAAATATACTAATTTCCCGAACCGCCCAAGCGATAACGATATACTTTTTGCGAAGGAATACGGGATAACAGGATAAACCCAATCACGAACAGGAAGAGCAGAGCCAGCACACTGTTGCGCATACTGCCGGTAAGCTGTTCTACCAGTCCATAAACCAAAGTACCCAGTACGATGGACGTTTTTTCGGTCACGTCATAAAAGCTGAAATAGGAGGCGGTGTCCTGGGTATCGTCCGGGATTAGTTTGGAATAGGTAGCGCGGGACAGCGACTGAATACCCCCCATCACCATACCTACCACGCAGGCCAGGATATAAAACTGCATTTCGGTGGTGATAAAATAGGCCGCGGTACATATCCCAATCCAGACTACTACCCCCATCATCAGCGCGTGGATATTACCGAAACGGCCCGACAGATAGGCAAACAGGTACGAGCCCGCGATGGCTACCAACTGAATCAGCAGGATGGTAATGATGAGGCTCTGGTCGGGTAGTCGAAGTTCGTTTGCTCCAAAAATAGTAGCCACGTACATGACCGTTTGTACCCCCATATTGAAAACAAAATAGGCCAGCAGGTACCTGGGCAGATTGGTCTGGGTACGTACCTGCCCAAATATTTTCCTGAGTTCACGGAAACCGTTAAACAGCCAGTTTCCTTCTGATTTTTTGTTGTGGGTATTGCTGGGTAGGTACTTGAAGGGTATCTGGGCAAAAAGTATCCACCATATGCCCACCGTTAAAAACGAAATCCGGGCCGGCAGCGATGGGTCAGTAATTCCGTATAGCTGCGGGAACAAAATCATGGTGAGGTTGAAAACCATCAAAAGCACGCTGCCCAGGTACCCCAGGGAATAGCCGCGGGCGCTGTAGCGGTCAAAGTTTTCTTCGGTGGCTATTTCGGGCAAAAATGAATTATAAAAAACGATGCTCCCACTCCACCCGATTAGGCTGAGCATAAAGGCAAAAACCGAAATGGTAAGGGTGTCGCGGGTAAAAAAGTACAGAAAGGCACAGCTGCCGGCTCCGGTATAACAGAAAAGCTTCATGAAAAGCTTTTTTCGGCCGGCATAGTCGGCAATGGCGGTACAGAAAGGAATCAGTAGGGCTACGACCAGAAAGGAAAAGGAAACCGAATAGGAAAACAAGACCGTGTTTCGGATAGAAAAGCCCAGAAACTGAATGATATTACCTCCTTGTTCGTTGAGTGCGGTAGCACTGAAATAAACCGGAAAAATACTGGACACAATAACCAGCGAATGAACTGAATTGGCCCAGTCGTACATGCACCAGGCATTGACCGTGCGGGGATTGTTTTTCTGCATGAGGGTCTAAATTTGGTGCAATATAAAAAAAGCGGCAGGTTAACCTGTCGCTTTCTTTCAATTCTTTGTTGGCTGAGTTTACACTACCGGCTCAAAAACCAGGTAGGCTTCCTGCTCCACGCCACCAATCGAAAATCTTTGTTTCAGGGTCATTTTTGTCCTGGACAACTCAACCACCCCAAACAGCCCTTTGAACTGACTCACTTCAATATCCAGGGTTTGGGAGTTGTCTTTGAGGTACCAGGTACCTCCGTTTACTACCTGCCGCGAAACCCGGTCGAGTGCCTTGGTAACGTTATTATCAAAAAACTGAATATCAAACATGTAAATAGCCTGCGTTTCAAACGAAAGCTGGTTTTGGGGAATCGCCTTACCGCTGGGATCAGTGACTGATTTCAGACGCCAGGGAGAAGAAACCAGAATTTTATCTTTGGATTGAGTCGGTCCGGGATTTGAACCTTCGTTACAGCCAGCCATAACAAAGAAAAAAGCAAGAACCGATAAATAAGTCAGTAAACGATTCATATATCAAAGCGTTATTATTAGGGATTCCGAACTATGTTAAAGATTTTTGCAAAGGTAACGAATTAGTCGCGTCTATTCTTATCAGTACCTGTTCAATAAAAAAGTATGAAATACTTCATCCTATTATTTATAATTTTCATTTTTAAGTTACACGTATCCGTGGGACAAGACTGCGAACCGGCTTATAAACTGGTGCCAGTTAGCCAGTCCAACGCCATTGAGTGGGGCAAGTTTCCCGAGTTTTCCCTGCCGTTTACCATTGTTTACGAAGGCCCGCGTTTTAACGATTCCCAGTCCCAGCCGCTTCGGCACGGGTTCAGTCACCTGGCTAATTTTAGTGGCCCTGAAGGTAGTACGTTGCCTACCAAAAACCGTGCCCTGCTTTGGAATTCCGTAGCAACGGTTGACAACAAACAACCCTGGTCAGTATTGGGCCTGGAAAGTCCCTGGCGCAACGACACCACGCTGTACCGGAACTACTGGGATAACTACCTGGGCCGACTGGCTAACAATTTTGATAACTCGAGGGGCACCGGCGTACCCCGGGCCGATATTATCTGCCTGGATGTTGAACGCATGCAGGAGGAAGACCGGGATATACTTCGGCTCAAAACGGAACGCCGGGTACCCGATGAGTACCTCTCCCTGCCCGACAGTGAGTTTTTACGCAGGTACAAGCAGGATATCAGGTGGTGGTATACCGAGGCTGTGCGCCACCTGAAAAGCAAAGGACTGGATCCATCTACCAAAATCACCAGTTACAGCGATGTACCCGTGCGGGGTACCTGGCTGAATATTACGGCCAATAGCTGGTCCGACTGGACAACCAATCCGCAGCGTACCCACTACCTGATGCAGGACAACACCGGCAAAATTGGCGGCAGCTTTTATGAGCAGATGGACATTCTGACTCCGTCGGCTTACTACTTTTATCCGTACACCAATCCTTTAGGGAAAGATTACCTGTCTTACCTCCTATTTCAGGTGGAGGTCAACCGCGCCTGGTCTAACAAGCCCATTGTGCCCTTTGTCTGGATGCGGTACCACACCAGCTTTTCGCCGGAAGCGCTCCAGATATCTTCCTTCATGGCCGAAGCTTCGGCCATATTCCCGTTTTTTTCCGGCGCTAAAGGATTATGGCTGTGGGACAGCAACCAGTACGAACGGACCCGACAGGAGAATTACGCCACCTACGAACATTTTATTTACGGCTTGTACCGGCTTTCCCAATACAGCGATATGTTTCAGGGCAACTATGAGCTGGTTATACCGCAGTCGGCCCGCGACCACATGGAACTTCGCAACCCGATCTGGCGGGGCGTGGTAAAGGGCGACCGGATACTCGTGGCGGCACAAAATACCTACGCCAACGACAACCAGGAAACTGAACTGACGGTAGCCTATCGCAACTGGTACAAAACCATTCGCCTGAAAGGAAGAGAAGTATTTCTTTGCAGCTTTGACCTGAATGACGTGGTAGTATCGGAGGAAACTTACCTGGTTGACGCCCACCTCTACCCCAACCCGGCCCGCGAGCAGGCTTCAATGGTTCTGACGGGAGTTGGTGGCGGTGAAGTACATTTTACTTTGTCGGACCAGAGAGGTATAATTATTTTGGAAAGCAAGTACCGGGTTTATCCGGGAGACTCGCGCTACGAAATCAACCTGCCGCCGGATGTTTCGCCGGGGGTGTACATTGCCCGGTTTTCGGGTAATGACAAGGTACTTACCCGGCGGCTGGTAGTGATAAAGTAGCGGTAACGCCAGGAAATTTAAACTAGTACTTCGTGAACAGATTAGCCAACCAAACCAGCCCCTACCTGCTCCAGCACGCCCATAATCCGGTGGACTGGTTCCCCTGGGGAGAAGATGCACTCCGGAAGGCAAGGCAGGAGAACAAGCCAATACTGGTGAGTATTGGGTACTCGGCCTGCCACTGGTGCCACGTTATGGAGCGGGAAAGTTTTGAGCAGGAGCAGGTAGCAGAGGTTATGAACAAGCATTTTGTATGTATAAAGGTGGATCGGGAGGAAAGACCCGACGTAGATGCCGTTTATATGGATGCCCTGCAGGCCATGGGTACCCGGGGCGGCTGGCCCCTGAACGTATTTCTGCTGCCCGACGCCAGGCCTTTTTACGGGGTAACCTACCTCCCACCCCAAAACTGGGTCAATCTTTTACTCAGCATAAACAACGCCTTTGGGCAACATTACCAGGAACTGGCCGAGTCGGCCGAAGGCTTTGTAAAGAACATGCTGTTAAGCGAATCGGAAAAATACGGTCTGAGTAGTACTTCGGGCACCTATTCTGAAGACGAAGCTGATACTATGTTTGAAGTACTCAGGCGCAATTTCGACCCGCAAAAAGGGGGCATGAACCGGTCGCCCAAATTTCCCATGCCGTCCATTTATGCCTTTCTGCTGCGGTACTACGACCTTACCCAGCACCCGGAAGCCGCGGCCCAACTGGAACTCACCCTCGACCGGATTGCCCTGGGGGGAATCTATGACCATGTTGGCGGTGGCTGGGCCCGCTACTCGGTGGATGACGAATGGTTTATTCCGCATTTTGAAAAAATGCTTTACGACAACGCCCAACTCCTGAGTACCTACGCCGAAGGCTATTCCTTGTTCCGGAAGCCCCTGTACGCCCAAAGGATACGACAGACTTTTGACTGGCTCCAACGGGAAATGCAAGGCCCCGAAGGCGGATTTTACTCAGCACTCGACGCGGATAGCGAAGGCATGGAAGGCAAGTACTATATCTGGAAACAGGCGGAATTGCAGGAGGTACTAGGGCCGGATTTTGACTGGTTTGCCCGCCTCTACGGTATAAGTGAGCACGGCAACTGGGAGGATGGGTACAACCACCTTCACCTGACAGCCCCACCCGAAGAGACCGCGCAAAAACTGGGAATAACTATTCCGGATTTTGACCAAAAGTACCACAGCGCCCTGGAAAAGCTGGCCGAGGTCCGGTCGGGCCGGGTAAGGCCGGGACTTGATGATAAAATACTGGCTTCCTGGAATGGGCTGCTCCTGAAAGGCCTCACCGATGCGTACCGCGCTCTGGGGGATGAAAATATCCGTCGGGCGGCCATCGGGATTGGAGATTTTATCCGGACCCGAATGTCGCAGGAAGGCAGGTTGTTCCACAGCTATAAGGAGGGAAAGGCCACCATTATTGCCTTTCTGGAGGACTACGCCGCCGTGACTGATGGGTACCTGGGTTTGTACCAGATTACGTTTGAGGAGCAATGGCTCCGGGAAGCGCAAACCCTTTGCGACTATGCGCTGGATCATTTTTTCGACCCGCAGGATGAATTTTTTTATTTTACTGATGCCAAAGGTGAGTCCCTCATTGCCCGAAAAAAAGAAATACTTGATAATGTAATTCCTGCTTCCAATTCCATGATGGCGCACACGCTATACAAGCTGGGTTTGCTCCTAGAAAGGCCGGACTACCTCGAAGTATCGGATAAAATGCTTTCCAAAATGCGAAAAATCCTGCTGGCGGATGTGCAATGGGTGACCAACTGGGCGGCTTTATTCTGCCTACGGGCTGCTCCCACGGCCGAAATCGCTATTGTAGGGCCGGAGGCAGACCAATGCCGGAAAGAGCTGGATAAGTACTTCATTCCTAATAAAGTTGTAGCCGGTACTACTACCACCACTTCCTCCCTCCCCCTGCTGACCGACCGCACTACTATACAGGGCCAAACCGCTATTTATGTTTGCTTCAACAGGACCTGTCAACTACCCGTTACCAGCGTGGAGGAAGCCTTACAGCAATTGAAAGTGGCAAGAAGTTATTAGGGAGAATGGATGGAATCCAAGGGTGCAAATGAGTACTTGTACCGTACCACAAGCTCATAAACGTTAAATTCAAAACTTGATTTCTACTTGAGGCGATCCGGATTTTCGTTTACAAAAGCGCCCCACCCGCCTTTTTTGGATTTCTTATTGGTACCTGCGCCAATGGAGGCGGGAGCATTGGCATGGTAGTGATGGCAAATAGCGATGGCAATCCCGTCGGTAGCGTCCATAAACTCCCGGCTAAGCTCCATTTTGAGGATATTTTCGAGCATGTAGGCTACCTGTTCTTTGGACGCGTTTCCATTACCGGTTACCGACTGCTTTACTTTTTTGGGTGAATACTCAACAATGGGAATACTGCGGGAAAGGGCAGCGGCCATGGCTACTCCCTGGGCCCGGCCCAGTTTTAACATGGACTGAGCATTTTTTCCGTAAAATGGATCTTCAATGGCCATTTCGTCGGGCAGGTATTCGTCAATAAGCTGGCTGATCCGCTCAAAAATTTTCTTTAACTTCAATTCATGCGTACTATATTTGCTGAGGTGGATTACACCGTACTGAACCAGGCTAATTTGTTGGCTCCTGACCATAATAACTCCATAACCGGTCACCTGGGTACCCGGATCCACGCCGATAATTACTTTTTCGGGTGCTACCACACCGGGTGTCGCCACACCGGGTACTTCCTCTCGCTGTTTACTCATCATGGTGCAAGATAAACAACTCCCCCTTTCAAACGAAACTACGGTACGCCGAAAGCTTTGGTGGTTACTCAAAATTTTAGTGACCGGGCTTATTATCAGTTATATTATTTCTACGCTGCAACAGGAGCAAAAAGGTTTTCAGGCCATCGGAACGGTATTGGCGGGGGTGTTTGTGGCCCAGAATGGCACTTTACTCCTGCTCATGCTATTGATGGTCCCTCTCAACTGGGCTTTGGAAAGTCTGAAATGGCAACGCCTGGCGCAGAAAGTGGTGCCCATTACTTTTGGGGAAGCCTTTCGAAGTACCCTGACGGGTCTGGCGGTGGGAGTGGCCGTGCCGGCCCAACTGGGCGATACCCTGGGCCGGGTGGCCTCCCTTAAGTCCGGCAATCGGCTCCTGACCATTGGGGCAGCCCTGGTTTCCAACGGAATTCAGTTTTATGTTTCGCTGGCGGTTGGGCTGGTGAGTTGGCTTTTAGTAGGAAGTACCGTTTCGGTTTCCTCGACGATAAGAGGTACCATTACGGGAGGGCTGTTGTTTCTGGTTATGCTGGGTCCGGTGGTTGCCTGTTACCGGGCCTCCTTAACCCAGTGGAACAGTACCAATTCCTTCCTAAAAAAAATATCCCCCTACTTTCAGGTGATCAGTCAGTACGAAACGCGCGATTTGCTGACTGCTCTCCTGTACGGTATGCTGCGGTACGGCGTGTTCATGGTTCAGTTTGTCCTGGCCCTTTCGCTCTTCGACTTCCGGCTAAGTCTGTTGGAGCTCTCGGCCTGCGTGGGATTGATCCTGCTGGCCAAAACCCTGATCCCGGCCGTCAATCTTTTTGGTGACCTGGGACTGCGGGAATTTACGGCGCTGTACCTGTTCAGCCACTACGGCTTACCTTCTGAACAGGTAATTTCGGCTACCCTTCTGGTGTGGGCCATAAACATTCTGGGGCCACTGCTGGTAGGTATAGTACTGGTGTGGCAACACAAATGGCTTTCCCGCGATGATTGAAACAATTAATATAATTCTGCTGGTTTTGATTGGGAGTTATGCCGTCTTTACTACCGGGCTGGTAGTACTTTGGTTTTCCATTCCAAAGAAAACATGCCCGAAAGCTTCTACCACTATTACCCTTTCGGTCATTGTACCCGTACGGAACGAGGCCCAGAATATACTACAGCTGTTGCGCGACCTGGAACAGCAGTCTTTACCCAACCAACAGTTTGAGGTGATCATAGTGGACGACGCTTCTACCGACCAGACCGTAGAACTGGTGCGGCAATTTCAGGCTACCTCAACCTGCCCTATTTACTTGCTGGAACTGAGCGATGTTTTTACGGAATCACCCAAAAAAAGGGCTATTGAGTCGGCTATTCACACGGCCAAAGGTACCCTTATCGTCACCACCGACGGGGACTGCCGGGTGGGTAGCGGCTGGCTGGAAGCCATTGCCAACTGTTACGAACAAACGCAGGCCCGGCTTATCAGTGGACCCGTTACGTTTACGGCCGAGCAAGGCCTGATGGACCATTTGCAGACGGTGGAGTTTTCGAGCCTGATTGGTAGTGGGGCCTGCGCCATTGCGGCCGGCAAACCTACCATGTGTAACGGTGCCAACCTGACCTACCCCAAAGCGGTCTTTATGGAGGTAGGCGGTTTTGAGGGAGTCAGGCATATCGCCTCCGGCGATGATGAATTTCTGATGCACAAAATAGCTTCCAAGTACCCCCGGGACATTTATTTTCTGAAACAGGATGAATCCGTGGTCCAGACTACGGCCCATAAGGAATGGCGGCAATTTTACCGGCAAAGAAAGCGCTGGGCCAGTAAGTGGAAACACTACAAAAGTTTGGTACCGCAGGCCCTGGCCCTCTATATTTTTAGTTGCAACGCCGCTCTGATTCTGGCAATTGCCCTGGCGGTTTCCGGTTTCATGTCCTTTTCGACCCTTCTGACTATATTGCTCCTCAAATGGGTACCCGAGTGGTTTTTTATAGGAAGTATACTAAGCTTCCTGAAAAAGAAGAAATCCATTCCGTATATACCCCTGGTACAGGTAGTTTACCCCTTCTACGTCACTTTTTTTGGCCTGGTGGTACAGCACCCGGAGTACGAGTGGAAAGGCCGGAAGCTTGTTTGACAAGTTGTACATTCAATTGTTCTTGCTGATGTTCTTACATTATTCGCCGTTTTGGCTCCGGGCGCTTTATCCCAGATTTCTCTGGCGGGTACCTACGCAGGAAAAAAAACTCTTTCTGACTTTTGATGATGGCCCCATCCCGGACGTGACCGAGTTTGTAATGGAGACACTGGCGGAATATAGTGCCGGGGCCACGTTTTTTTGTATTGGTGATAATGTAAAAAAACATCCCGCCATTTACCAAAAACTACTTTCGGCGGGTCATTCGGTGGGAAATCACACGTTTAATCATTTGAATGGTTGGCAAACGCCCGACGCAGACTACCTGGCTAATATTGAGCAATGCACGGCACAGCTTGGGCAACCTACCAACCTTTTCCGCCCTCCCTACGGCCGGATAAAAAGGAGCCAGGCGCGGGTAGTGACCTTTACTAAGCAGGTGGTGATGTGGGACGTACTCAGTGGTGATTTTTCCAGGAATATAAGCCCTGACACCTGCCTCCGCCAAACTATCAGACATGGTCGGGCTGGTTCGGTGGTACTTTTTCACGATAGCCTGAAAGCCCGAACCAACATGCAATTTGCCCTCCCGCGGGTATTGCAGCATTTTTCAGAAGCCGGTTTTAGTTTTGAACCACTTCCCATGGACTGAGTTTTGGAATAATTTTTACTGTAGCTTGGGAAAAAGATTACGTAAAGGCTTTGGAAGAAAATAGTAAAGTAAGTATTCTGGTTGCAGCCCGAAACGAAGAAGCAAACATTGAACGTTGCTTACAGGCTTTGTCTGACCTGGATTTTCCAGCCCATCGGCTGGAAGTTCTGGTGGGAGATGACCAGTCTACGGACGAAACGGCCCGAATTATTAAAACCTTTATTGCTGACAAACCTCATTTTCGTTATTTTCTCATTGAACAGGAAGTCGCCGGTCTTAAGGCCAAGGCTAATGTACTGGCCCAGCTGGCCCGCCACGCCCGGGGCCAATACCTTTTATTTTGTGATGCGGATATTACCGTACCCAACCACTGGGTTACGAACCTTCTCCAGCACTTCAAGCCCAATACCGGCATAGTGGTGGGCGTAACCCGCATGCGTCCGGAAGGCATTTTCGCCGACCTCCAATCGCTCGAGTGGCTTTTTACCATGGGGGGCGTCCGTATGCTTTCCCTGTTTAAAATTCCAATTACGGGTATGGGCAATAACATGGCTGTAACGAGGGAAGCGTACCAAAAGGTAGGGGGCTATGAAAAAATTGGCTTTTCCATTGTGGAAGATTTCAGCCTTTTTATGGCCATTATCAAAGCGGATTTTGGCTTCGTTCAGGCCTTTGACAAGGGCGTACTGGCCCGTTCCGAACCTTTGCAGAGCTACCAAGAACTGATGATTCAAAGGAAACGTTGGATGGTTGGGGCGATGAAGCTACCGTGGCTGCTCAAAAGCGTTTCGTTTGTTACTGCCCTCTTTCTGCCGTTTCTGTTAGTACTAGCCTTTTGGAATCCCGGTCTGAGTGCAGGAATCGCGCTGTTTCATTATGGACACGTTACGCTGGGTGCCGCTGTTACCGTAGCCATTATCCAGCAGCGGGATCTGTGGAAAGCAGTACCGTTGTTCTGGTTTTATACCATGATTAACTATACCTGCATGCTGGTAAACTACTACCTGCCCAACCCTACGGTCTGGAAAGGAAGGAAGTACTAGCTAAAAAGTAACGGCAAAGAAGTACTTAAAAGAGTTGTAGCCGAATGCAATTGGGCGTTTTCAACTCTTCTAAAAAATAAGATTTACCGTTTATTTCAAAAAAATAGAATTGACTCCGTAAGTCTTACAGCAAGCCAATGTTACCCGGACTACTACCTAATTTTACCCATGATTGAAACGCACGCCCACCTATATGATGACCAATTTGCCGACGACCGCCCCGAAATGCTGGAAAGGGCGTGGAAGGCGGGGATTGAACAAATCTGGATGCCCAATTGTGACCAGCATACCATCGACGGTATGATGAAACTGGCCCGGGAGTACCCGCAGCGTTGCCTGCCCATGATGGGGCTTCACCCGTGCTATGTCGGGAAAGATTTTGAGAAAGAATTGCAGATTGTGGAAGACTGGCTGTCCAGGTACCCCTTTCTGGCGGTTGGTGAAATTGGCCTTGACCTATACTGGGACACTTCATTTCGTGAGCAACAGGAAGAAGCCTTTCTGGTACAGTGCGGTCTGGCGCGCTCCCATAACCTCTGGATAGACATTCACAGTCGTAATGCATTCTGGGAAACGGTGGCCCTTCTGGAAAAATTTGCCGACCCGGAACTAACCGGTATTTTCCACTGCTTTGTGGGCACCCTCGAAGAAGCCAACAAGGCCATCGAACTGGGTTTTAAACTGGGCATTGGTGGCGTAAGTACCTTCAAAAACGGTGGGCTGGACAAGGTACTTCCATTCGTGGACCTGGAACACCTGGTCCTTGAAACCGATAGCCCTTATCTGGCACCCGTTCCCTACCGGGGCAAACGCAACGAACCATCCTACCTGGATCTGGTGGCCCAGCGGGTGGCAGACCTTATGCAGCTCCCGAAAGCGGTAGTACTAGAGGCAACTACCCGCAACGCCAGTTTACTCACTACCTCCAGCCTGGCCCGGTAGTCATTGGCCATTTCTCCCTTTGAAGTGATTTTACCTGAAAATGGAATATAAGAAAGTATACATAAATCCTATTTCGCCCGAGCCTCCGCGGGCTTCCGTGCTGGTAATCTATACCGGAGGTACCTTAGGAATGATGTACGAGACCAAAGGCCGTCAGCTGGTACCTTTTGACTTCGAACAAGTCATTGATAAGGTACCTGAAATACGACGGCTCGATTTTGAGATTACCTTCCTGACCCTTTCGGAGCCTTTGGATTCGTCTAACATGAAACCGCAGATATGGATAGAAATAGCCGGCATAATTTCTAACCACTATGCGCAGTACGACAGCTTTGTAATTCTGCACGGTACCGATACCATGGCTTATACAGCCTCCGCCCTGAGCTTTCTTCTGGAAAACCTGAACAAACCCGTAATTTTGACCGGTGCTCAGTTACCCATTGGGGTGGCCCGTTCCGACGCCCGGGAAAATTTCATTACGGCTTTGGAAATAGCCGCGGCTACTGATGAAGCGGGCCAGCCGGTAATTTCGGAGGTTTGTATTTATTTTAATTCAGTACTACTAAGAGGCAACCGGGCCCGAAAGCAGGAAAGCTCCGACTTTAACGCTTTTCATTCCCAAAACTACCCCACCCTGGCTACCGCCGGCGTAAGGATTGAATACAACCTTCCTTACATTAAACCCTATGAACCGGATAAAGAGCTGCAACTGCATACCTCACTTAATGCCAATGTTACCTTTCTGAAGCTGTTTCCGGGTATTTGTCGTAAGGTGGTAAGCTCAATACTTCATATTGAAGGTCTGAAGGGAGTTGTGCTGGAAACCTTTGGGGCAGGCAATGCTTCCACCGACTACTGGTTTCTGGAAGAGCTCCGGATGGCGATAGATCGGGGCATAATTCTGTACAATGTTTCCCAGTGTGAAGGTGGCAGGGTTACGCAGGGTCAATACCAGACCAGCAAGTACCTTAAGCAGATTGGCGTGGTAAGTGGGTCGGATATTACGGCCGAAGCGGCCATCACCAAAATGATGTATGTATTTGGTACAGACCTTGGTAGCCAGCACCATCGCGATTTGCTCGCTTCTCCCCTTCGGGGCGAAATGAGCATTTGATTTGCAGGTATAGCTATTTGCACTATATTTGCAGCCTCTTACCCCACACAGAGAGGTGCCCGAGTGGTTGAAGGGGCACGCCTGGAAAGCGTGTATACCGGTAACGGTATCGAGAGTTCGAATCTCTTCCTCTCTGCTTTTGCCGTTTCCTGCTCAGGAAACGGCATTTTTAATTTTCGGGACAAGTGCGGGACAAAATGCAAAACGATAAACTCTGCAAAAAGCCGCTCCTAATCACAGGAGCGGCTTTGATATTTACGATATTTATTTCAATTTAAAGCAGTACGGGTAACTGGTACCGCTGCCTATGGGTTGGGGAGGAAGGTTTCCCTACTTTTGAATCTGAATCAGGAAATGGTTCCGTATTTCTTCGTTGTCAAATTCCCATTGAATCTCTTTTTTCGGTCGTTTTTTCAATAACAGAAACACGACACGGGGCTGCCCGTTAGCATCAGTATCCGGAAATATGGCATTGACGGTGTTAAGATCAATGTATTTTTCCAGGAGGGGGTGTTTGATAAGATCAGACATGGTAGTGGTTGGGATGAGTTTGATGAACCAGATTCTGATCGGCATTCGAAAAGTAAAACGGGCGGACGACCCGGTTACCTTGAAAGGTACGACGCAAAATGCAATCAAATATAAGGTATTTATTTGACTATCACACTATTTGCCCTACTTTTTATTACCTGTTTTCCCCTCTTTGATACCCCTCCCCTTGCACGGCCTGTATAGGACCTGGTTAATCTTTCCCTTTACCTGACTTATTAATTCTAAGTTCTGAAGAATACGATTTTATTGTCAAAGCACGGAGATTCTGGAGGAGAATTGGCCCGAAAAAATAAATTAACGGGCTACTACCCTTTATTACCTGATATAAGATTATGTTTTGGAAACTAATTTGGCATTCTATTTAGGAATATGGTTGCAAAAGCGATTTGTATCATGGCCTCAGAAGATTCTACGGTTTTCTCATAATCCTTAGCCAGTCGGCGTCTGAAATTGAGCCATCCAAATGATCTTTCGACCTGCCAGCGGTTTTTCTGTGGCACAAACCCTTGGATCGATTCTGGTTTTTGTGCAATTTCTATCTTCCAGCCATACTCCTCGTCGGCATGTTGGATGAAAGTTGTCTTATAACCATGGTCGCCAATGATTTTCTGTAAGCGAGGCACCTTGCCTTTCAAGCTTTCAAGAGCCCGGATACCCGCCTGGTTGTCGGAGCTTCCAGCAGAGGTTACTTTGACGGCCCATGGGATACCAAGTGTGTCAACCAGAATCGTCCTTTTGCGTCCGTTTATTCTTTTATTGCCATCAATCCCTGTTTCTGAACTAATAAACTGAACCGACTTAACGCTTTGACTATCAATAGCCATTAAGCTGGGCGTGGCTTCTCGTTCCTGTCTCTTACGTTCTTCAATGGCAAGGCAGTCAAGCAATTCCTCCCAGATTCCGCGCAGCTTGAATTGTCGGAAATGGTAGTACACGGTCTGCCAGGGAGGGTACTTGCTTTCCATGTTCCGCCACTGGGAGCCAGTATTATTGATCCAAAATATGGCATTGACTATCGTGCGCAAGGAATGTTGGCGATCTCTTTTGTTATCAATTATTTTTTCGACAAATTGCCAGCAGGAGTCAGTCATTTCAGAGAAATTCTCTTTCATTTAGCTTGTTTGAGGTGAGATTCAACAAGCTAACGACTGACTCCTTTTATTGGTTTTATTCAATCCAAAACATATTCTTAAATACTCTTGATCGGCTTCAAGTTTGTTTCAAAGAACGAAGAGGGTGATCCTATCCTCCAGCGAAAAGTATCCATCCCGCAAGCTTTCCTGACCACAGCCAATGGGCTTACCTACATTAAAAGCAAGGAAAAGGGACGAGAAGTACCCGATTTAGTAAACCAAACTTGTATACTTATCAAGTATAATTTCTTTACATAAAACTTGATTAAAGATATACAAATGTTAGTTGGCTACGCACGGGTATCAACCTGGGACCAAAATTTGGAACTCCAACTGGACGCACTCAAAAAAGCTGGATGTGAGATCATTTTTCAGGAAAAGGTTTCTGGCCTAAAGGCGGATCATTCGGAGCTGGAAAAAATGGTTAACCAACTTCGGAAGGGAGATGTAGTTTGTATTTACAAGCTTGATCGTTTGGGCCGATCGGTGAAAAACCTGTTGAACCTGGCTGTTGATTTTGAAAAAAGGAATCCATTGACACGACCACACCCCAGGGTCGGCTGATAGTGAATATGTTTGGATCAATTGCCGAGTTTGATCGCACAGCAGCGGCTGACCGTCGGCGAACCGGCGGGACTTGATCCGGGAAAGGACTAAGGCAGGTTTGGAAGCAGCCAGAGCCAGAAAAGGAGGTCGAAGGAGCGGGCTTTCCACCGAAGCACAGAAGAAATCCATGCTGGCCGAGATGTATTACAAAGAAGAAAAGATAGGCGTGGACGAAATTGCCGAAACCATTGGCGTTTCAAAAATGACACTTTATAAATATTTGCGCCTGCGTGGCGTTCCAGTAGTGCTTACACCAAAAAAAATAGAAAACCTGAGCACTCAGAATCGATTGTGGCCGTACTCTTGCCTCAATAAAACCATTTTAGCAATCCGCGGGGAAAATTGCACATTTGAGTAGTTAAGCCCTTATAATTTAAATTGACTCATGAACAGAAGAACATTCTCCAACAACCTCCTTAGTTTTTCAACAAGTGCGCTATGTACTCCCAGTGCAATGTGGTTCTACGAAAATAGGGATGGCCGACCAGAGAAAATGCCTAAAACTGACACACACGTACATTTATTCGATTTACATAATCTATCCTACGGTTGGTTAAAAAATTCGCCCACAATCAACCGTAATTTCGATTTACAGGATTACAAAGAGGCCACGAAAAGTTCGAACATCGGAAAAATGGTGTTTATGGAAAGCGGAACGGACGCCGGTTTGGGTCTTAAGGAAGCTACCCTCGTCAGCCAGTTGGCCCTATCCGAACCAAAAATCAAGGGAATAGTGGCCAGGGCGGATCTTTCGCAAGGGCCTGATACGGAAGAAGCCCTGGAACAGCTCTGTGAGCTCCCTTTGGTGAAGGGTATACGGGCCGGTTTCCCGAAAAATGCGGCAACTTCCAGCGATTTCCTGGCAGGCTTCAAGGCCCTGGCCAACCATAGGCTGAGTTTCGACCTATTGCTCTCTCCACCCTTGATGGACGAAGCGGTTGAGCTGGCCAAAAAATTTCCTGATACAACTTTTATCCTGGATCACCTGGGCAATCCGAACGTAGGCGAGGCAGATACCACGCTATGGCAGAACGGTATAGCGAAATTGGCGGAACTGCCCAACGTAAATTGTAAAATTTCGGGCATCATCACCCGTTTCGGGCAGGATTGGTCAGTCGAGAAAATCAAACCCTACATCCTATATGTCATTGAAAAGTTCGGGATGGATCGTTTGGTCTTCGCCGGGGATTGGCCCGTGGTACTGAAGGCTGGGTCCTACCAAAGCTGGTCTAGGGCTTTTGAAAAAATTACGGGACAATTTTCCGACGAAGAACTCCACAAAATATACCACAAAAATGCTGATCGTATTTACAGGCTATGAAAAACAAAAGCGACTTAAATTTTCGGGAAGGTAATAGGGCCTGGCTGTTTTTCCTTGGCTATTTGTTGTTCAATATATCGATGGCAAACGGCCAGTCCACCCCGACCTATAAAACGGCAAGAAATGGGAAAGTCTTTCAGATTTTTCAATTCCCCAGAAATCAAATGCCACGCATCGACGGAGACAAAAGCGATTGGGCCATCGTGCCCGAAAAATATACCTATGGTACGGATCAATTAAGCGATACCGAAGACGGGATGGGCAGCGACATCGACCCTAAAGACCTCGATGTAAAAGTGACGATCGGCTGGGTCAAAGGCCTGAACCGTATTTATTTTATGTACGAGGCCTACGACGATTTTTGGGATTTCGAACGCTTCAATCCCGAGGGATATCTGAACGATATATTTGAGCTCGTAGTCGATGGCGATCTTTCGGGCGGCCCTTTTATTCAAAACCCCTTATATGATCCTGAGCAGATAAAGTGGCAACCTCAGACCGCTTCCTATATCGAAAACCACTTTAATTTTAGTGGCGTGCATGCCCAGAACTACCATATTTATACGCCGCCCGTAAACAATGCCTGGGTATTGGTGTGGGGGAGCCAATCATGGATTTCTGAGTTTCCCCACGCAAACTATGCCTATGATTATCATTTTAAACACGGGGAAAGCGGTACTTTGAGGTTGGAAGGTTGGATCACCCCCTTTGACTACGCTCCTTACGAAGGACCGCAAAAGGCCGTGGAATCGCAACTAAGGGAAAATAAAGTCATCGGCCTCGCCTGGTCGATATTAGATTTTGACGGGGGAAAAAGGGAAGGCCACATCAATCTCGCCCACAACACCAAAATGGTCAATAACGCCTCGTATCTATGTGCCTTTCAACTGATGCCGTTAGAAAAAGAATTTTTGGAGCCCATTAAAGCAGCGTGGACGTTCAGGGTGGTGGACGAGGAAAAGGGAATAGTGGCCTTCAAAGATGAATCCATTGGAACGGTCGATAAATGGACCTGGGATTTCGGCAATGGCGATAGCTCGACGGAACAAAATCCGATTTATCGATTTAAGAATAAAGGGGTGCGAACAGTCATTACCCTAAAGGTCGAAGGGCCCCAAGGCAGTTCCAAACGTACCCGATATTGGGAAGTGATGATACGGTAGGGCAATACCTGATCAGCGGTAGAACTCATGAGCTGGATCAAGGCCGCGCGCTCCGTAAATCACAGCCGGACTCCCTACTTCGAGTGCCCCCAAATCCGGTGCTTTTCCGCTATAGCCATCATTCACGTTCGGAATGATAACGCCAGTATCTACCGCTTTCCCCCTGGGATTAAGTTTGAAATTAAGATCTACGGCGTGGTAAACGGGACCAGGAATACTTCCTACCGATGGTACGATCGGTTTTTGAAGATTCTCAAAAATATCGTAATCTACCGTTATACCGTGTGCTTCAAGACCACTCGCTTCGTTAAAACTCTTTAATGTCTTAAAGCCAGCTACCTTCCCATCAGGTGCTAACCAGCTAAATTGATTTTCCGGACTTTCAGGCCCTCTATTGGGCCGATATCCGTTGTAGTCAGCTACCGAATAGGCAGTGGTAAAGGGGAAAGCCGCCACGTTTACCGGCCCATCCGTACCAAGAATCAAATTATTCCGGTAGTTGGAATTTGGGTATTTGGAACCAGCATTGCTTTCCGAAATGAACGTGTTATGATAAGCGGTAAGACCCGGAACTCCCCCGTGAATTTTGAGCGCTCCTCCCTGTGGTACATTATAGAGGATGTTCCTGATATAGTAGGCGGGGCCACCAAATACGGGTTGGGCGCTTATTCCATTCTCGGCCGCATTTACACCCCTATTCCGCATGACGCGTACATTGTGTACACTCCCGTCTGCTTCGATAAAATCATCGACCAGGAGGTGCAGGTCGTTGTTGTAAATATCGATCGACACCGCTTTCAATTCCTGTTCCTTTTCCGGAGTCCCGTAAGTCGATACACCAATGGCATCGTGGAAGAATGCAATGGAATTGTGAGCGATTACGTGGCCGGAACCATACACTTTGATACCATAGTAAGAATCCAATAGGTGCGTCCCGTAGGGGATCAGGCCCTCGCGGTGAGCGTTCCAACCGTACAATCTGTTTCGATCATCGCGACCAAGGAGGACGTTATCCTGGATAAGGAAGTTTTTTGAACCGGCGAATTCCGTCACGACCCCCTCTCCAACACTCTCAAAACGACAGTTCCGAATAGTCAAATCACTTGCTCCCGCCAAACGTTTCCGGCCGGCATCGAAAACCCGGCCGGCATTTCTAAAGGTAAGCCCCTGAAAAATATGATGTTCGGTGGCCATGACATTGAATAGAATAGCGGCGCCAGCTCCATCAAAGATGACTTCACCATCCCCCGCTGCCTCGATCACAATGGGGCGTTCCGCCGTACCTTTTGCCGTGAAAAAATACGTTCCATCGAAGGGTATGTTGTGCCAATCAGGGTAGTTGAGAAGTACCCCCTGATACAGTCCTCCGTGTATTTTAATAATATCACCAGGTTGCACTACATCTTCGGCCACCACATTCCAGTCTCCCTTTGTGTTATCAGAACCGCCATAAGCAGAAACCAGCCCCGGATAATTCGGCTCTTCTTTCACACCCGTATAATATTGGGAATAAACGTGTCTCACCCTTCCTCCACGGGCAGCCACAGGCTCGGCCCGTGTGGAAACACTGACTACTTTAACCGCCTCCCCTTCGACCCCATCGGGATCTTCCAGGGTAAAGCGGGCCTCATACCTGGTATCGGGATTGACGTCCAGAATACTTCCAGCGAACATGTGGGGAACGGTATAATCGATTCCCGCTCTTTCAATATGTTCCCCCCCAAGCCTAAGGAGAGGCATCCCCTTTTTCCATGCGTTGCCCGTTCCTGCGATTCGATATTCAACTTTTACCGTAGCATTCCGGTTGTCGTCACCAGCGATATACCATTCGAACCCCAAATTTTCAAGGGTTGGTGGTTCAACGATAAATTTTTGTCCCTGAACCCTATTCTGGGCTTGTAGAAGCTGTGGCAGAAGAACGAGTATGATAAAGAACCCTCCGATTATATTTTTCATTTCATTTGAAAATTTAAACATGATTGTCCTTGTGTTTAAATGATTTCTGTCCCTATTTTTTGCCCTTTATTTTACCCCTTACAGAAGCTACTTCCTTTTCGTGGATGGCGCTTGCGTTATTTTTGAAATTCATTCTGATGTAGGAGGTTACTTTTGAAATATCAGCATCACTCAAAAAATCATATTTGGGCATCTCGCCATTGAAGTGCTTCCCATTTACGGTAATTGGCTCTTTCAAACCATTTAATAATACGGTTATTAGCCTATTTTTATCTCCGGTTACCCATTCCGATTGCCCCAGTGGGGGATAACGACTCCCGTCTCCCATGCCATCTTTCTGATGGCATGAAATGCAATAAACATTATAAATTTTCTGCCCTTCGTCCGCCACACCTTTGGTAAGGTTATCTTTGATTTTATCAGGAGTCCTGAGGTGGGTTAGCATTTTACGCTCTTCCATTTTTGTCAACTGATTCGTTCCAAAACTTTCTTTACTTCCCTTGTACATGATTCGCCATACCTTTCCTGTGACAGCATCACTTATGTATAAGGAGCCATCAGGACCCATGGCTATTCCCATTGGGCGATGAGCCGCTTCGGATGAACTCACAATCGTTTCTTTCTCAGCAAATCCATCAGCAAATACTTCCCAGGAGCCTGACGGCGCCCCATTTTTGAAAGGAACAAAACCAACAAAAAAACCTGATTGTGGGTACGGGGCTCGATTACTTGATCCAATAAAAGCTATAAAAGCGCCATTTTTATAATGGTCAGGAAATTGGTTGCCGGTATAAAAGAAAAGATCATTCGGGGCCCAATGTCCCGGAAAGCCCATAATAGGATTGGCGGGCTTATCCACTTCTTTTGTTAAATCGACACCACGGTATTCAGGAGACACCACTTTTTTATTCTGCAGTTGGTCGTAATAATAGTAAGGCCACCCACCATTCATTCCCTCTTTCACTTCAAAAAATTCCTCAGAAGGCAGCATGGCACTTTCCCATTCTGAATACAGTGATGGCCATGTTTGGTGCAGTCCGTCTCTGCCGTGTTCTACGGCGAATAGAGTATTGGTTGCATGATTCCAGTCCATGGCTATCCCGTCTCGAAGTCCGGTGGCATACCGAACTCCGTCTTTTTGTGTTTGATCTAGTTTATTAGCAGCAAATCTCCATATGCCGGCATGTTCAGTAAGTTCAGCGCACGGATATTGACCTGGGCTTTCGGGAATTCTGTTATCTATCTGACAATTATTACTTATTGACCCAAAATTGACATACATGTGTCCATCGTCGTCAAAAGCAAGCGATTTGCCAATATGTTCCGTTTTATAATTGTCTGTAAGTACAAGTTCTATCTTGCTTTCGGGTACTAGTTTTCCCGGCGTTAATTTCTGCCTGTATACAGCGCCTTTGGTACTAAAATAAATATGGCCATTGTAAATTTTCATGCCCGTTGGGCCATAACCGCTCTCCGCTTTGTAATCTCCAAAATAGGCTATAATGTCAGCCTTACCGTCGTTGTTGCTGTCACGGATAGCAACATTTCCGGAGTCTTGCTTCGCGTAAGTAAGTTTCACATAAATGTCCCCATTTTCATTCACGGCCAGATGTCTGGCACGGCCAATATGGTCTGCCACAACCAACGCTTCGAAGCCGTCGGGCAGGAAAAGACCGCCATCGTCAACATTGCCTGCCGGGAGGTTTGATTTTTGAACAGAGCCGTAGAGGAAGGCACTCGCTATGAAAATGCATATCAGTTCAAAAAAATAGGCTTTCGATAAATTCATTTTACTTTATTGGAAGTTGTTTAAAGTTGTTTTTCAAATTGATTTACTGTCTTCAAGAATATCACAGCAAATACCAGGTTGAGGAGGCTAGCCTCCACCCTGCTGGACATTCTAAAAAGAGGGGCGCAGAATACCTGCCTCAGTGGTCGACCAAAGTCGAACTACTGTATGTTACGCACCTGTTAGCCAACATTAGCGGATACTTCCCAAATCAAGACAAAATCGGACCGACTTCTTTGATCTATGCAAATGAAACGCTATAAATTTCATCATAATTTCTATCCTGACGTACGCAGGCAAAAACACGATGTACAACCGGGGCACCGGTGCGACTTGTTCCGGACATTATTGAGCACTAACATTTTGTTCTTGCCGCCTCCGGGCGCCTGGTTCGGTTGGATGGCTACTTTTAGCAAATATTCAGATTATGCTGCAACGAATCAACCCAAGAGGCAAAACAAAATTTCCAAACACATTCTAAAGGTTATTGTAAGTGCCTGATCTCTACCGTCCTTGCGTATTATAATGGTACAATTACGACGAAATAAGTGTAAGGCTGTTTCAGCGTAATACACCTTCAAAACCGGCCACCTCACAGCAGGCCCGGTTCAGGTACTTGTTCCACCTTACTCCTTCCAAAGATTTTTTTCGTCACCATAGCTATCGTTAGTTTGATTTTACTTCTCAGGGTAATTACTTTCAACGTATGAAAAGCTGCCGAAGGTTTAGTTCGACAGGGGTTTGCCACTATACCGGCTGACGAATAAGTGCTGGACTTTTTAATTCTATTGAACTTTAGCACTAAATTTAAGCTGACGAACCACCAATCCCGGTACAGCGGCATACCGATGGATATTAGCGGTCATTTTAAAGCGACATTTAATTGGACAATAAAAACTTATTGACTCAACAAATTATGACACAGGAAGAGCAGATAGTGGATTGTGAAAACAGACTTTTAGAAGCAATAAAAATTGGTGACATCAAGGTTCTGGACGAACTTTTACACGACAGTATAATTTTTAATATTCCAACAGGACAAACAATTACCAAAGCAATGGACATTGAGAATTATCGTTCAGGCATTATGACCATTTACGATATTTCTACAACCGACCGGACGATAAGTACAATTGAAGATATATCTGCTGTTGCTGTCACAGTTAATTTGAAAGCAAAATATGACGGACAAATTATCGATGGCAAATTTAAATACTTAAGAGTATGGAAATTATTTAATAATTCGTGGAAATAATCGCAGGAAGTGGATTTCAAATTTAATTACCAAAGAACAACTGGGACACGAGAAAAGCGACGATCCGCTAACAAGGGTTTTATGCAAGCGGGGCTGATGGGAACTCTATGAAGCATTTGTGCAAAAACAAATATTAGAATATTCTAATCAGCTTCGGTACTAGAATGCCCTATATGCACAAAGTCACTAACTGGCAAAACAGGACCATACATAAAACTATAACATAAACTTTTGGATAAATAATGAAAAAAATAAGAAATGTTTTTAAATGGTCTCTGGTTGCCGTCGGGAGTTTAGCGCTAATTTATTTTTCATCAATGATAATTAGAGAAATAAGGGTTGTGGCTGACAATCAAGAAATAACAACACAAAATTTTGTTGTACGATATAGTGGTATTCTTGAAAGCGAGGGAAAGGACATTTCAGAAGCATTAGAAGCAAACTACGACAGGATCAGGGAGGAATTGCAGGACCCTAAACACGATAGAATATCTGTTTACATCCATTCTTCACAAGAAGATTTTAATAAGGCGACTGGGTTAATTAATAGCAAAGCAAACGGAACTAGTCGTGGACCTTTGACATTCCATTTGAAATACGACACTTGGTATAATAGTGTTTTTCCGCAAGACATGAGCAAGGTGGCAGTCCACGAATTTACTCATTGTGTACAATTAAATATTTTAATTCAAGATGCACTTTCTAAAACTGCACAGGAGAGACTGGGTGACTTTGACAAAGCTTTTGAAGAAAAATTTCAGAAAAAATACCCACAATGGCTCTGGGAAGCACTTAGTGATTATGAGGCTGGTATGGTAAATAAAGTTAGTGTAAAGTATGGTATGAAAAACAGGCCGACTTTGCAGGAACTTAACAACAGTAATCAAATTTATACGATTGGATACACAATTATTGACTATTTTGTTAGTACATATGGCAAGGATAAATTAGGCGATTTCATTAAATCGTATGGGGATTTTGACAAAGTACTTGGAGTCTCTGAAAGTGATTTTGAAATAGATTGGCATACATTTACTGACAAAAAATATTGATAGTATAGGACTTTCCCAAAGCAACTCTTTGGCTGCTATACAAGCAAATTTCGTACTTTCGTACCCGCGTTTGCCTGGCAACAAAAGGCTTAATTCCTCTTGTTCATGGTGCTACTGATTGTTAACCCGTTTTTATTAACCCTTATGTCCGAATATCAAACACCCAAAGATCGTGCGTATACCAACGCCCTACTGAATGCGGCTCCCAAAGAGGCCTCTGCCTTCATGAACCTTAAGCATACAGCCGAACGAACCGATGGAGTGATTCCCATTAAGTATCGGGAGTTAATGTCGGTAGCTGTAGCCCTGACTACTCAGTGCGCCTATTGTATCGAATCCCATATTAACAATGCTGTACAGGCTGGTGCTACGCGGGAAGAAATTGCCGAAACGGTTTTCATTGCGGCTGCGCTCCGGGCGGGAGGGGCGGTAGGAACCGGTCTGATGGCGATGCGTCTTTTTGAGGAAGCCAGTTCAGCCAGCAAATAAGGTATCAATTTTTAATACATCCCACGCCTACCCATTCACCACGGTGAGCCAGCCTGGTGATTGGGTAGTCATTGTAACAAAACGCTTCTTCTGCGGGCTCTTTTAACCTGCCTCGTCCTGACTTTGTTATACCTTGACTTGGTCTGCTTACCCTAGAATATTGCATATAAATAGTTTACGTTTTTTGTAAACTATTTATAATTTACGTAAATTCGTGAAATATCTAGAACATGTATTTGCTCTACACAGGTGTAAACCCACCGGCATATGTTAAGGTTGTTATTGAACCTCTTACCAGTAGCGACCTTAGAAAACTAACACTAAGATTATGTTTTGGAAACTAATTTGGCATTCTATTTAGGAATATGGTTGCAAAAGCGATTTGTATCATGGCCTCAGAAGATTCTACGGTTTTCTCATAATCCTTAGCCAGTCGGCGTCTGAAATTGAGCCATCCAAAT